>NZ_PXZO01000093.1 GCF_003013475.1 Brevibacillus porteri | reverse complement strand
CGGTGTGATAAAAGGAAGTGCCATTAACCATGGCGGCAAAACAAATGGTTATACCGTACCTAATCCGAATGCACAAGCGAGTGTAATTGGACGTGCCTTGAAGGAGGCAGGAATTGATCCACGGACGATTAGTTATTTGGAAGCTCACGGCACAGGTACTTCTTTAGGGGATCCAATTGAGATCGCAGGATTGACAAAAGCCTTCCAAGCGTACACTACAGACAAGCAATTCTGCTCAATCGGATCAGCGAAGTCCAATATCGGGCATTGTGAGAGTGCAGCGGGAATTGCCGGGATAACGAAAATCCTTCTACAGCTCAAACATGGACAACTAGCACCATCCTTGCATGCGGAGGTGCTAAATCCGAATATTGATTTCAGCACGACTCCGTTTGTCGTACAGCAAGAGCTGGCAGAGTGGAAACGTCCTGTTATTGACGGTCAGGAAGTTCCAAGGCGCTCGGGGGTGAGCAGCTTTGGTGCGGGTGGCTCGAATGCTCATATCG
>NZ_PXZO01000092.1 GCF_003013475.1 Brevibacillus porteri | reverse complement strand
AAACTTTTGACAGACCCTAAAAATGAGACGGCTATTAAGTAGCTCGTCTCGCTGTTATTTCTCCGCAAGATATCCCAAAAACCTCACATGCTACAAAACCTACTCATAAATCTTCCCCATGTATAAGATGGCAGCGAGTGACTTCCACTCAGGCTGATCTGACAGATACCCCATATCTATAGTATCTTCCATCCAGGATTCCATTGCCTCCAGAAAGGCAGCCAGCGATAGGTTTTCCCATTCCTCAGGGTTCACTTGAAGGTCGTGGCGTAATGCCTTTATAAATTCAATGAGTTCATCTTTTGAATCAACATTCTCGCGTTTATCAAAAAGGTCCATGTTAAGATATTCTCCTCCTTTGTAACAGTAGACACACGCATTGTCTAGCTCATCTCGTTGTGATTTCTGATTCCCCTGCTGGCATGAATCCTTAGCTACCGTATATGCTCAAAGCATTTGTAATTGACAGTAGGGGGAATCTCTCTGTCATGAGAAATCTCCACTTCGATTCCAAAGCTAGGAGAGTAGATCCACTGATCACCGTCGACTGCAGTGGTGTTATCAAGCGTTGGAAAGATTCATTATAGGTCCGTTTGCACACTACTCCTGACTTTTCCAGCATGTTACTATGATACTAACTATCTGGAACTTGGTGGTGAAGAAAATGGAAATTGGGTTTGAAGCCAAAGTATACCACATTGGATTATCTATAGGGTTCTTTTCTAAAGATCATATAATCGTGTGGGCAGATAAAGTAATTGATCTTTTAGAGGTAACAGATATACCTGATATGGTGTTTGAGCTTTCAATGGTAAAAAAAGAGGAGGACATTCCTCGCTTACTTATCGAGCTTTGCACTAATACAGAAGAGGAAAAAGCATTAAAAACAATAGTTGGAATGATTAACCTCAGTTACAAAAACAAACACTATACTCTTTATGAGACATGTGAAATGCTCTATAGGTTATCAAATTACGTTGATTCTGATCATGAATGGAATGGATATCTGTATGCGATCACGGAAAGCCTTGAGCGTGCCCTGGATGGATATGGGGATGTAGATACTTCAAGGAAAGAAATAGAAGAGTTTTTACTTGAACACGAGAAATATTCCAAATTGTTCGATCTGAGTTTACTTCCAAATCAACCACTAATTACAGAGTTTAAGCCGAGGAAGGAGCATATACTTTTTGATGTTTCTCGTGTAGTGGCTCCAGCAGATCTTCACATGATCTTGAAACGTCAACTTGATTTCCCTGATATGTACGGTATGAATTGGAATGCATTTTGGGACGCAATCACCGGTATGGTAAAGCTACCCATGAAAATAACTATAATTGGATGGGAAGTATTGGAGGAACGCCTTCCGAAAGAAGCAGATTTTTTAAAAGAACTTCTTAAGGACTATTCATTACGTAATACTAACGAAATTTTTACAGTAGAGTATGAACAAAAAAGCGAGACATCTTCTAATTGAGGATGTCTCGTTGTCAGTGCGCCCAGCATGG
>NZ_PXZO01000091.1 GCF_003013475.1 Brevibacillus porteri | reverse complement strand
CCATGCTGGGCGCACGGAAAAACCCCCTGCCTGCGAACAGACAAGGGGTTTGTATCGAACAGCAATTAGCGCTTGGAGAATTGAGGTGCGCGACGAGCTGCTTTCAAGCCGTATTTCTTACGCTCTTTCATTGTTGGTTTCGATTCGTTAAGGTTTCCGCTTATTAATAGGAAGATTTACAACTTAGGTTCCGTTTATTTAAGATACTTTCTGATAGAAATATGGTCAAAATATGGTCACGACGAAGTCCTAGAGATTATGTTCTAGGGCTTTCCTTTTTACCTCTGCCTTCACAAATTATTCAATGTATTTTGCACGTTCCTCCTCAGAGGAAAAGGAGAATATTCATCCTGGATGTTGTCTTGTGAACGTATGTCTTTGTTATATGGTTCCCAAAATGGAGCGAGTCTTAAAAATTCTATTCCGTTCATCATTTATTTGGTTATTAGTGAAACAGCAGCGGGTACTTTGAATAACATTATTTTTCCTGTCCACATTTGCGTCGTAACTACAATTTAATTATTATTTTGTGAGAAAAAGTATCCAGCACCATCCTGATCAATCAAAGTCCAGCCATTTTTTTCATGACGTCCAACAAAAGATCGATTGCCTTCCCTTGTTCAAACTGTGCCCCATACCATGAAAAATCGTCCTCTTGGGCTACTTTTACTAGATGATCGGGTGACTGTTTTATTAACTCAAAAACTATCTCTTTCTTAACTGAGGAAAATGGGAGTTCTGGATAAAATAAGCCAGGCCAAAATTGATGTATTCCAACGAAAACAAGTAGGGCAATAATCATTAAAATAGTAACTTTTCTGATCATCATTACACCCCAATCATTGAAAGAATGTTAAAAAAATTATAACCCTTACTTAATCAAAACAGTAAGGGCCTCTCATGATTCTTATTGTTTAATTATCAGCCTTATCCATCTCGTATCCATAAACATCATAACCTGCATCAAACCAATCCCCAACTGTTGATACTTCTTTTTTATCAATAGAATGCTGGGATAAGTATTGTTCAGCATTTCTAACTACTGTAATCATTGCGGTGTGATCTATAGAACCATCACCGTAAAAATCAGTGCTTACGACATCTCCTCTACCTAGGTCTCCTGAAGCCTTTACAACCCCGGCCCTGTCACGCCAATGTAGATAGAAATTTTGGGCAGCACCCCAAGTAAAAGATGGAGCACTACTATTATACCACCAAGCAGTACTATCGCGTTTACCACCATTTTCGTAATAAATCATGCCGCCAGCCATAAGTGCTTGGGAAACATAGTTTGTGCAATCTTTCCAGCATGAGTAGCAGCCTCCATTGTAATCGCTGTAGTACCCGAACTGCTTATTATTTCTTAATATCTCTGAATTACTCACCCATTCTCTTGCATACTCTCTTGCTGCAAAACCATCATATCCATTGGTACTTAATGATTTAACTTCGTTTTCTGGGAGATCTTCATCATTAATAGGAACCCCCATTTTTTTAGTGGGAGAAGTGTCTTCGGCCGGCATCAATTCGATAAGTTGTTCGTAATCAGAACTATCTAATTCTCCATGCAAGTTTACCTGATTTCCAAGTTTTTTTATTTTTTCATTTTGGTCGAAGTTTTCATAAAGATCCATAAACTTAACGAATTCAACAATATATTTCATATCATCTTTTGAAAACTCATCCATTGCAGTACCTAGAGATTTAACAAACAATTGGAAATCAGGGTTATCTAAGTCCGCATTAATATCGATACCATGTTCTGAAATATATTTTTCAATTATCTCGATTGCTTTTTTATGTTCTTTTTGCCCTTTCTTCCTGTTCTCATCCTTATCCCCTTTCAGTTCCTTTAATAATCTAATTGGATCGGCTACACTGAATTGGACAATTCTCTTAAGGTCTAGTAGATTGTAAGCAAATCGAAATAGAACGGAGAGATTGTCATGCGGAAACGTGAGCGTCGGTCATTTACAGATGAGTTCAAACAGCAGATGGTTCAGCTTTATGAGAATGGCAAACCTCGTGCAGATATTTTAAAAGAATATGATCTGGGTGCATCTGCGTTTGACCGTTGGGTCAAACAGAGTAAAACTACAGGGTCTTTCAAAGAAAAGGACAACCGAACAGCGGAACAAACGGAACTGATGGAGCTACGTAAGGAAAATCAA
>NZ_PXZO01000090.1 GCF_003013475.1 Brevibacillus porteri | reverse complement strand
CCTTCTCCTGTAGCTCCTGTTTATTTTGTACAGCAACACGAAGGGCTTTATATTCTTTTAATGCTTTGACAACAGCCTTTCTGACTTCTTTTTCATCTACTGGTTCCAGAAATGACAGTTGCTCTTGTGCGCTCATCATTCCAATTCCCCCTCGTGGCAGCCCGTGCTATAATGTTTTTGCCGAACATATTTACGGGCTCCCAGTGGGGGCTATTTTTTTGTCTGTTTGCGCGGTAAACTTGACGCAAGAGTTCAATTTGAGGTGATCATAGTGGTTGCTGTTTTCATCAGAACTGCATCAGATGATTTTAGAAAGACCGAAAAACAAATGGAGTCCTGTATGCCGCTTGTCCAAGATGTAGCCCATAAGGTGTATATGGAAATTAACGTTAAAACCATTGACTCGGATCGTCCTGGCCTGTCTCAGTTGATTGCGGACATAGAGGCTGGATTGGTAAACAAGGTAATCTGCCATAGTGCTGAGCGAATCTCTCGTAACCCTGTTGAATTGGGGAAGTTCATGCATCTTGCTAATCAGAAGAATGTACCATTGGTTTTTGCTGAGTGATTCTGAATGGAATCACTTTTTTCTCTTTTGTTAA
>NZ_PXZO01000009.1 GCF_003013475.1 Brevibacillus porteri | reverse complement strand
TGCTGGGCGCACTGAAAAAAAGCACTCTACTAATCTTGTAGAGTGCTTCTTATATTGTTCAGAGAAAATAAAGTGTTAGAGAGCTATCGTATCCATTAGTTTAAAGCGTTATCACAAACCTTTAATACCACCAAAATACAATAAATCGTTTATTGATGACTGATACATCATTTCAGGCCTCTTATTCACGAACCAAAATTATTATTCATTCTGAAGAATCTTTCTGTATTCAACACCGTGAATATGTATAAGTATTTTTCGCTTTTCTAATACTTCAAAAAAATTCAACATATCACCAAATGGATTTTCAAAATATTGAATTAAGTGTTTAAAATTCTCAGTTGTTTTCAAGAAGTCATAAAAAAAGTAGGGATCCACATTTCCAATATCGTCTGTATTCCCGAGGGAAACCTCCAGTTTTTGTCCAGTATCTAAGTTTTCAAACATGCAATGCTCTCCATGAACATCAAAGTACCAATTACCGGTTAAATGTTCTTCAACGTTTAGTAATTCCGCATTTGAAAGTAAGTAGTAACTTCCTTTTATTATCTCTGATTTTTCAGGCTGGTTCGTTTCCAATATTAATTTGTCAATGAGTTCTTGCGCAATTACTTTATAAGCGTCCATTGCTACCAATAATTCATCCACCGTTTCTTTAGTTAGCGAGTTCATAAATTACCGCCTTCTATGCTATTTATATTTTTCAGTTAAAGTTTTCTTAAAGCGTTTCTTAACTACTCACCCTGCAAATATGCTTCCTTGCAATTTCGTAGAACGTTCTTTTATTCAGGACGTCCGACGTACAAAAGATATATCCAACTTGATCCGCACCTTTGCCAAAAACTCTGCCAGTCCCAAGGTCTGCAAGCCTGCATTGTGAACTTAGTGTTATGTGGGGTTTCGTGCCTTTTTTCACTTTTCAAACTGGCGTAGTGGTTGTCCGACTATCTCTGAGTATTACTTCAAGAACATGCATTCAGGAAATTTCTGATAACGTCTTATTCACGAACTTCGAAAATAATTCCATACGTAGAGTATTCGCAAAATTATTGAGCTATCCTGCTCGTGAGCAAAGGCTGCCGATCGTTCGCGGGTGTTACTACTATCGAAGGTGGTAAGCCTTATGTGTACTTTAAAGAAAAAGAGTTTTGATAAAATTTTGCACCCTCATCAGCATGTTCTCCTGCTTCATTTTTACGGAACATATATGTTTACGATAAACCATTCATTGAAAAAGGAGTAAAAGGGAAAGATTCACTTGCAAAAGCACTGGAGCAAAAGGCGCTTGTATGGAATGATTCTCAGAATGAGCAGTAGTAAATTTCTATTTTCCGAGATTGTTCTTAATGGCTTCCAATCCAGCGATTTCTCCCAGGAAGAACGTATCGCCCGCGAGTGTATCCATCGTGTAAACATGGTTGTTTTTCACTGCTTTGAGGTTTTTCCAGACAGGATGATCCTTCCAGATATGAATCAACCCTTCCGGCTCCTCTGCTTTCGCCGAACGACGGTTCTCAGCAATAAAGATATGATCAGGAGCGAGCTCACTCAACGCCTCAATTCCAATACGCCCCCCAATCTTGCCATCCTCGGGCAATCCTGTTATCGGTGTTAGTCCCACTTCCTCATAGTAAATCGGAAAGTTTTTGGGATGCATCACTGTAAAATCCTTACCATTGGAAACGAGGAATAGCGCCGTTTCTCCTCTATGCTTGTCTGCTGCTGCTTTTGCTTCGTTTTTCAGCTTATCAAAATCGGCCAAAACTTGCTTCGCCTTTTCTTCTTTGCCAATCACTTTAGCTATTTTCATGAGCCGGGTGGGTGCATCCACTGAGAAATCAATGACGATGGAATCAGCCATTTTGTTGAATTCCTCATATCTGGAGCCTTTTCCGGTGCTTGTCATGACAATAACCTCTGGGTCCATCTCCAACAAGGTCTCCAAATTCGTTTTTCCACCCAAATCCTTCACCGTTTTCCCTTCTGCATACTTCGCAAAAATGGGTGACTTACTTTTCGTCGACTCAAAGCCTTCCGATACAATCGGAGCAAAATCTAGCACGAGGAAGTAATCTGTTCCCATGATATCGACAGAAGCGACACGCTCCGGCTTCTTCTCCAGTGTGACTTCCCCCATCGCATGCTTGATGGTTCTCGGATATACAGGCTCCCCTGTCCCTTTTGTATCGGGCTGTGCTGCTCCCGCCTTAGCCGTTTGCGCTTTAATATTAGCGTTTGTGTCTGTAGTCACCTGTCCTGCTCCGCACCCCGCCACGACGGCTGTGGCTATGATTACAGACAGAATACCTGATAATTTCTTTTTCATATCGATTGAACTCCTTTTTTCATCTCCTGATTTCAAACGTGTCTTACCCTTTTGTCCGGATCAACAAATACAGAAAATAAGGCCCCCCAATGAGGGAAATGACAATACCCGCTGGTACTTCCGTAGCCGGTATGATGCTTCGCCCTATCGTATCCCCGGCCAATACGAGCAATGAACCGACGAGCGCCGTTATGGGCAGCATGTATTGATGCTGGGGTCCTACCAATCTGCGCGCGATATGCGGACCAAGCAAGCCGATAAACCCTATGCCTCCGCCTGTCGCTACACTCGACGCAGCCAGACCAACCGCTCCCGCCATCAAGGCCAGTCGCTCCCGTTGAAGAGATACACCCAGACTTGCTGCAATTTGTTCGTTCATACTGAGCAGGTTCAGCACCTTTGCCTTCCGATACACGTACGGCAGCAGGATCACCATCCATGGCATAAGTGCCAGCACGAACTTCCAATTGGAA
Source organism: Brevibacillus porteri (assembly GCF_003013475.1). Lineage (GTDB taxonomy): Bacteria > Bacillota > Bacilli > Brevibacillales > Brevibacillaceae > Brevibacillus > Brevibacillus porteri. The sequence goes on along the minus strand of NZ_PXZO01000009.1, from coordinate 101,685 downwards.
CCCCACAATGATCCCATTTGCCAAGTGACGACAAACTCGAGGTTTCGCGGATTCAACTGAAGTGTCAAAATTATGCTGATGGCACTAAGTCCCGCCCCTACTGCAATCCCTGTAAGCAAGAGACGAGTAGGAGATATGCCGTACCCCTTCTTGTATGCAAGCATATAGATAATGGCTGCTGTGGCAGTGGCACCGATGAGTGCGAGAAACGGAATCAAAAAAGGCGGAGCCATGTTCGTCGCAGGATAAAGAGAGACGAACAACAAGACGGCCAGTCCAGCACCTGAACTGATTCCAAGAATGCCGGGGTCAGACAGACCATTGCGAGAGATTCCTTGCAAAATCGCTCCCGATACAGCCAGCCCAGCCCCAATCATGACTGCAATCACCATGCGAGGAAGCCGCAGCTCAAACAACACGAGATTCTGCTTTTTCGAACCCTCCCCCAGCAACGTCTGCAACACCTCGATCGGCCCAATACTGTACGGTCCCGTGTTCAAACTCAAGACAAACCCGACAATCAAAAGTACCGCGAAAAGGAGGATCAGTCGGACACTACGGCTTTTTCTTTTTTGGGAAAATAGATCGATGTCCACTACCACTCCCTCCTTTCCTTACGGGCCATGTACAGGAAGAAAGGGACTCCGATAACAGCGATAATGGCGCCAAGCGGTGTCTCGTAGGGCATCGCTATCATTTTGGCTCCAATGTCTGCAAAAACAACCAAAACGCCTCCCATGACTGCCGAGCAAGGAATAATCCAACGGTAATCAACTCCCACCAAAAAACGGACGATATGTGGGACAACGAGACCGACAAACCCAACACCGCCGACCGTTGAGACCGAAGCACCTGCCAGCACCATGACGACAACCGCCGCCAAACCCTTCACCAGCTTAGTCTTTTGTCCGAGACCCGCTGCGATCTCTTCTCCCAGACTCAAAATCGTAATGGAGCGAGAAAGGATCATTGCAATAATGATTCCTCCCACAATCCATGGCATCATGACGGATACTTGAAACCACTCCGCTGTTGAGATCCCCCCTGCTGACCAGAATGCCAGATCGTAGTTGATCTGAAAGAGGAGGGAAATCGCCTGACTAATACCTGATAGGAGTGAGCTAACGACTGCTCCCGCCAACGCGAGTCGTAAAGGTGTCAAACCGTTTTTGGAAAAATAGGCCAATCCATAAACAAGCCCTACCCCAAGACCCGCTCCCATAAAAGAAAAGAGAATAATAGACTCAAAAGGGAGTCCTGGTGCAAAAGCAAAAACGAGTACGAGCACGAATCCAGCCCCTGCATTAATGCCCATCAAGCCCGTATCGGCAATCGGATTTCTCGTGACTCCTTGCATAATGGCTCCCGCTACGGCAAAAGCTGCTCCTACCAGCGCTCCTGCCAAGGCACGGGGCATTCGCAGTGTTTGAATAATGACGTGATGCTCGTTGCTAGAATCATAGTGAAAAATCGAGTTCCAAACGGTGGAAAACGAGATGTTAGCCACTCCCGTGATAATGGATGAACCTAGTCCGAACAAGATGGCGCAAATCCCCGCAACAATCAACACGGTCGCCATCCACGGCCTAGTTCGAAGCGAAGCATTTTTAGTGATCGGCTGTGACAGTGACATTTCCCTTCTTATCCTCCAGAGCAACGTTCGAATGAATCACGGTCAGCTTGTCGTTTGCAGCCGTTCTCGCTCGTGCTTCCGGGATGACCTCCGGAAAGCCAAGCTGAAGCATTCCTACGAGTTTTTCCTCCGCACGTACCCCTACCGCTTGCAAAAATCCTGCTTGATACGTGAACGGTTCCGTTTTCCAAACGACGCCCAGTCCCCGCTCCCACGCCGCCAGTTGAAAGTTTTGAATCAAGGTGCAGGCTGCCGCATAGTCCTCTTCCCGTTCTCTTTGCCGAGAGTCTTCATTTACGATAACGAATAGATAAGCCGGGACGCGTAAGAGTAATTCCGGATCTCTTTTTTTCATGGCGTTTTGAAGAATGGCATCGACGACAATCCGCTTGCCTTCCTCCATATACAGAACGAATCGCCAAGGCTCGCGCAGTCCGTGGTTAGGTGCCCAGATAGCTACATCCAGCAACTCACGAATCAGTTCCAGTGGAATCGGGTCTGGCTTGAATTTCTTTATGGTTCTGCGGTCACGGATCGCTTGTGCAATCGGATACAATGGTGACTTCATCTCGTTCCCTCCAACAATAGTGATACTCATTCTCAATTATTATCACAAACTTGTGGCCGCAAGAAAATTGAAGAACCTGATTCCTTTTTTGTACATTCCTGTGACTCTGCAAGATGCGTGAGCGCCTCTGATATGGCTTGCTCATGGCCCAGTGCCGAATAATGCAGCCAAGGATATACCCCAGCTCGATGTACATTCCCTTTCAAACGATGCTTGCGTACATCTGTTCGAATTTTCCTTTCATCAAAAAGCAGAATATGATCAGCCTGAAAATCATGAAGCTCATCTAGGCTCACGATATCCAGAAAGGCAAAATGATCGGTTCCTACTGGGGGTCTTACCTGGAGGTCTCCGTACAAAATATCGGAAATTTTCCGCCTTCTGGCACCAAAGATACGGGCTCCACCATCCCAAGCCCTCACTGCCATAACGGTTTCATTCCCAATTTTTTTGCGGATACGCTCGCGGGCTGCAACTGCTTTTTGATCATAATAATAGAGCCAACTCGTCGCCACTTCTGCAATTCCCAGCATGGCAGCTACCTGCTGCAAATGATCCCGCCAGGTCGTTGTTTTGAAAGGAATGAGCAAGGTCGGTGCAATGGCTTCCAATTGTTCAAACCAAGGTGCAACCTGATCTGTACCCACAATCAAATCCGGCTCCATCTGGTGTAGACGGTACAAGTCAAATTCCAGCGTGGCTGCTTCCATCTGGGAGTATGGCCTCTTTTGCCGATGCTTTTCCCAAACAGGGATTAGTTGTTGGATCGAGACCCCCAATGCGAGCAGATCACCGATGATTGCTGGATGGAGTACGGCGATTTTCTTTTGTAACGATTTCTTAAAGCGATAAGGAGGAACGCCAACTATCTTTTTAAACATCCGACTGAAATAGTACACATCCCGATAGCCCACTTCATTAGCTACCTCAGGAATCATCACGTCCTCCGCCACCAGAAGCTGACAGGCCTTCTCCATTCGTTTCCGATTGATGAATTGCAAGGGAGTGAGCGAGGTGTACTCCTTAAACTGCTGATAGAAAAGGGTCGGCGTCATTCCTGAGTAGCGAGCCATCTCCTCGATCTGAAAAGTCTCCTCACAATGTTGCTCCATATGTTCAGCGATCCCTTGAAGAAGTTGCTGACGATCTGTTTTTTTCTCTTGCAGCGTGACTCCAGCCATAATAGCTTGCCATAGCTTCAAAAAAAGAATTTGCATGGTTGGCTGATCGAAGTGATCTTTTCGCCATGCCAGATGCAATTGTTCGATATGATGGTGAATCAAGGAGATTGTTTCGATATGGTGCTTTCCCTGAATCGGAAGCATCACTTCGTTTATGAGCCAGCCATCCCTTTCTTTTCTGGCATGAGCAGCAAAAAGCGCCACGTAACAAACATAGATGTTCTCCGTAATGGGCAAAAGGGCGAGCCCTTCCTGCATATCCTCTGGAGATATGACCATGAAATCTCCCTGGTTAAGCATCCCTCCTGTCTGATCCAACCGAAACGACGCCCTGCCCTCTATTACCAAAATGATGAATTGTTCGCTTCTATCTCTCGCTTCTACAAGCTTCCATTCTTTTGAAATGGACAAAACTTGCACATCGTTTACAGTGATGACATTCGGATCACGATAGGTGTCTGTTTTTCCCATAACTAACTCCTCTTACATCATGATGTAGCAATCTATTGATAACAATTCTCACCAATTGTACGAGAGACCTGACAAAACTGCAATTGCACTTGAGTGAGAAAAAGCAAAAAACGCCTAACGATCATCAAGATGACCACTCGACGTTTTCTCTTTCCACTAAAGCGATTCACATGACGCAAGCACTAATCTGCGGTAATAGCAAAGGGGCGTTTAATGCCCTACCATCCAAGGGCGTTTACCTCCACGGCTGTGGGTATGTCCCCGATGTGCCTGACTACCGTGGCTGTGGCTACACCCTGCTCCTTCATGGGAATGCGATTGTTTCCGTACCATTTTCGGTTCCACACCACGCTCGATCCGTTGGCGCAGCGCTTGCGGTGTCATGATCAATCCTGGTGCAGCATACAAACGCTTGGACGGTTGCTGGCAATCGGGGCAAGCAACGCTCTCTGTCAACTCGCTCATCTTCAACCACTGAACAAATGGACCACATTCCTCGCACATGAAATCGTATCTCGGCATCGTATTTGGCTCCTTCTTCGCGGTCTTTTTCTTGGCTACTTCGGCATAATATCTCGATCAAAAATACTTGTCGGGATAGACAAGGTGCAGCACGCGTTCGGAATATCGACGATCCCCGCAATTCTTCCCTCCACCGGTGCCGTTCCCAGCAGCATGTACGCCTGCTCCCCCGTGAAACCCATCGCTGTTTTCAAATACTCGATGGCATTCAGGCAGGCATTGCGATAAGCGACATGCGCATCCATGTACAGCTGCTGCCCTGTCGTCTCATGGACGGAAATCCCTTCGAAAACGAGGTATTCCGTATAGCGAGGCTCTACTGGACCGGGCTTGAATACAGGGTTGTTCACGATGTTATACTTCGCCATCCCGCCCTTGATTACGTCCACATGAAGATCTAGCCAACCAGCCATTTCAATTCCGCCGCAGAAGGTCACTTCTCCATCTCCTTGCGAAAAATGTAAATCGCCCATGGACAGCTTCGCTCCATTTACATAAACCGGGAAGTAGATGCGAGTGCCTTTGGACAAGTTTTTAATATCGCAGTTTCCGCCATGCTCGCGAGGGGGGACCGTTCGAGCCGCTTCTCTGGCAATCCGATCAAACTCTGCGCCTTTTAGACTGCCTAACACGGCACTGTGCGGGGTCGGCAAATTCGCGAGTGGCGGCATTCGTTCAGGATTTGTCGCTACGAGGTCGCTCTCTCTTCGGTTCCAGCGATCCAATAGCTGGTGGGAAGGTGCCGTACCGATCAAGCCTGGATGAAGAATGCCAGCAAATTTGACTCCTGGCAAATGGCGAGAGGTCGTGTAAATGCCGTGGAAGTCCCAGATCGACTTGGCCGCTTGCGAGTAATGATCGACGAGAAAGCTCCCGCCGTTTTCTTTGGCAAAAATCCCATTAAAGCCCCATTCCGATTGGGGGAGTGCCCCGATATCGAGAATATCGACAACCAAGAGGTCGCCTGGTTCTACTCCATTCACCCAGACAGGTCCACTCAGCACATGGACGCGATTGAGATTGACATCCCGAATGTCGGAAGGGTCATCGTTGTTAGCGACCTGCCCATCCGTCCAGTCCTTACATTCCATGCGGAAAACAGCTCCTGGATTCACGGAAACTGTAGCTGGAATGTCTGGGTGCCATCTGTTGTGACCAGGTGTATCCTGCTCCTCCATCGGTTTGTTCAAGTCAACTCGAAATAAAACTTCTGGCATGCTGCTTCCCCCTCACTTGTTCAAAATTGCGTATGCCGTACATACACAAAAAGAAGCAAATGACATGCCAATGCTTGCAAGTCCCGATAAAAATTTGATGATACCGATTCTTTTAGCTATTTTCTCCTGTATACTTATTACAAAGAGCTTGTCGCAAAACAGGTCAAGCAGTTGATCTGTCTTTGACCGGAAAAGTCCCTCATCTCTTGTATCGCTTTCGTCATTGTGTGTCGTTTGTTTCCCTGCTTCCTTGTCGGACACCTGTCCCACGATCGAACAAACAAACTATAGCCAAGAAAGGATGCGAGAACGATTTTTGAAGCCGGCATGCTGCTCTCGTCTTTCGATTCTTCCTCCGTTATCGAGCGTTCCCATCATCGTGCGATCTCTCATGCTCTCTTTCATTCTCTCTATCAGCAATTACAGGCCTCTGCGAATCTTTCATCCTACGAATTTTCTCTGATTAGGGCTGCGCTTATCCATTTGCTACAAAATGGCTCTTTGCCACTTTTCCCGCTATCCCTTGCCACTACGCAACGTTCTTCCGCTCTTCAGACTGATCCTATGATTCCAGCTCTCAGGCACGCCTCTCATTCTGTTCCCAATTGGAAGAGTCTGCTTTTCGCATGGGCCGAAAACAGCCAAGAATGCCTAATCGTACTCAGTGACGAGCGCATCGTACTTTTTGCTAACAAGCGGGCACAAGAACGATTTTCATTATTTGAAGGCCTTGTTCTCGAGGTGGATTGGGAACAAGAACGCTTAACCAATTGGTCCTTAGAGGAACTCGATCTGGGGGAAAAGACGTGGTATCGTCTCTTTCTTATTCGCCCATGCACGTCAGCCTTGTCAAAGACTGCTAGCAGTTACTCGTTTTCAGAGATTCATACAAATAGTCCCCTCTATCAAGCCCAACTACATACAGCACGTATCGCTGCACAATCTCTATCCAATACGTTATTGCTCGGAGAAACAGGCTGTGGCAAAGAGGTCCTGGCACGTGCCATCCACTCCTCCAGTTCGCGAAAAGACGGCCCTTTTCTTGCAGTCAATATCGCAGCACTTCCGCGTGAACTGATCGCAAGTGAGCTATTTGGATATACTGACGGAGCTTTTACTGGAGCAAAAAAAGGAGGGCAATCGGGAAAATTTGAAGCAGCAAATGGAGGAACGCTCTTTCTCGATGAAATCGGGGAAATGAGCATGGAGCTTCAAGTGCTATTGCTTCGCGTCCTCGAAGAACGCAAAGTGACGAGATTGGGCTCTCACGAAGAAAAGCCATTGGACATTCGGATTATCGCTGCCACCAATCGTTCCATTGAAGAAGATGTACGGAATGGACAGTTTCGTACAGACCTTTACTACAGGCTCAATGTCTTACAAATACGCATCCCTTCCCTGCGCGAACGCAAGGAAGACATTGCAACCTTGGCTGACGAGTTCCTCCAGCAGCTCCATACCCAATACGCTGGCGGTCCGACAAGTATCTGTGAATCTGCCCTGGCGATCTTACAGCAGCATTCATGGCCCGGAAATATTCGTGAGCTGCGCAATATCGTGGAGAGAGCCTTTTTACATGCGTACGGTGATTCGTGGGTCACCTCTCACCATCTTCCGAGCGAATGGCAGCAGCAGTATGGATGGCAAGAAGCATCCGGTGAACCTTTGCCATTATTGCGCGAATTAGAGCGACAGACGATCCAGCAAGCCATCACACAAGCTCCGTCCATCAGCGCCGCTGCCAAAAAGCTAGGAATTGCGCGAAGCACCCTGTATCGGAAAATGGAAGAGTTAGGAATCGGATAAGAAAATTCGGGGGATGAGCGTAAGCAGCTTGTCCCCCGAAACATTTTACCGATGCCCTATTCGTCAGCGAGTGCTCGCCTTATCGTCATTCTTGCTTCCTCTGCCACTTCTTCGTCATGGTTATCAATGGCTTGCATCCAGAGCAGCATCGGAATGTACACCGCCATCATCCTGGCCAATATGTTTGTCTCTTCATCCACTTCTCCATACGCATGAAAAAATGGCTGGCGGGCTTGTGGCGGTAAAAAGCTGTAGGCCACATTTAAATCCGCTCCCGGGTGACCCACATTGAGATCTCCCCAGTCAATGATGCCTGATATATGCCCAGCTTCATCTACCAGCATATTTTTCATATGCAAGTCTCCATGCAGGAGCACGTCACGCGGACTGATTCGGTCTATCACGACTTGCCCTAAATAATTCGCGATCGCATCCCGATCCTCTGCAGAAATATGTACAGCTAAGGTAGACAAGAACGTCTGCATCTTTTCTTTTCTCTGTGCAATGTCCAAGAGGTTCCTGTGATCATGTTCGATCCCGTTTTCACGGGCACGCTGGGGCGGAAACGCGTGCAATTCTTTTAAAAACGTCGCAAGTGCCACTGCTGATGAAGCACGCTGCTCGTCGGTCAAGCCTTTTGGAAACGTACCCTGTACATACGTGTACCCCAAAAAAGGGTATGGATAGTCGTCATTTGGTTCCCCATAAAAAACTGGCTTCGGATATGGTATCGTCAGGAATGCCGCAAGCATTGGCAGCAGCACCCCTTCCTTTTTGATCAGTTCAACAGCGACATTCCGCCTGGGAAAACGGAAAACATATTCGTCCCCCACTCGAAAGACCACGTTATCCCAACCACAGCCGATAAGATTGATGGGCATAGAAGATAGCTGCGGAAACTGACGGAAGATGAGTGCGCGTGCCAATGGTTCAGATACTTCCCAGTCAGCATCCCATGGATTCGAGTTGGTCATTGCTTTCGTTCCCTCCCATTTGTCATTTCATCTGCCGTGATGATGCTTTGCAGCTACGATTACGTAGAACGGATCTGATAGACACATTTCTTTCCGCCGATTGCCACGCATTCCGTCCGTTCTACGCTCGTCTGGAGTAACGCTCGGTAACAATTAAGCTCTCTTGCACAGATCATTTGATATCGATCTGCTACTTTAAAATATGGACAATTGTACTGCGTGATCACAAATTCCTCATCACTTAGCTGCTCCCATCTCGCCATAAATCCGTTGTCATCTTGGATTCGTGCCATCTCTGCCACCTTTTCAGATAGCTCTTTTCCTTCCATTTGTCCCTCGTATTTCTGGATAATCTTCTCTTGCTGCCTTGCGAAAAATTGATCCACTCGGTCTTCCCCGTCTGCCAGCACGATATGCTCCATCAAATCCACGGCTAATTGCCCGTAATCATTCGGAAATTGTTCGTTACCTTGCTGTGTTAACGAATAGTAGTGCATCGGTCTGCCTGCTTTTTGACGACCTACTCTGCACACAACAAAACCGTCTTTTTCCAAGTAGATCATTTGCCTGCTGACAGCTACCTTTGTGAGCTCCAGCCTGTTTTGCAAATCCTTTGTGCTGAGCTCCCCTTCCCTTTTCAGCAACAATAAAATGTATTCACGTGTTGATAGATGTCTATATCTCTCCATTTTCTCTTCGCCCCTTTATTGGAAAAGAACGATACGCTCACAGTATATGTCCTTTGTATAACTAATTCAACAAACATGTTTATAAAGTGACATTCTTTGCTCATCGTGAGATCTACGCAACCACAATTTATTAAACATTTTAGTTGAATATATATAAAATAGTGCATATACTGTAATTGCAGTGCAAGGTGTTTTTTTCCAAGAAGGATAGGTGAAACGTATGAAACCTGTATTCTCGCTTCTCCGTGAACGACAGGTCGAAGTGACTTATCAAGAGCCTTTGGCGGCACATACTACCTGGAAAATTGGCGGACCTGCGGATTTACTGATTACACCGAGCAGTAAATCCCAACTGATCATGGTCCTGCAAATACTGAATGAACATCATGTCCCATGGATGGTGATGGGAAAGGGCTCCAACCTTTTAGTCACAGACAAGGGGTATCGTGGCGCAGTCATAAAATTAAACAAGGCTTTGGACTATGCCCGAATCGTGGACAATCGGATTTACGCAGGGGCTGCCTACTCCTTGATCAAGCTTGCAGCATTGGCAAACAAGCACAGGCTCAGTGGATTGGAGTTCGCTGGCGGAATACCCGGGTCTGTCGGCGGCGCTGTGTATATGAATGCAGGCGCGAACGGATCGGATATATCGGACATTTTCCATTCAGCTGAAGTGATCGCACAAACGGGAACCATTCGCTCCTTGCATGCTGTAGATTTGGATTTTTCTTATCGCCACTCTTCCTTGCAAGATACTGATGTCATGATCACGGAAGCTATTTTTGAGCTGACCCCGCGCGACAGCGAAAGCATCAAGCTCCAGTGGAACCACTATAAAGAAAAACGTTTAAAAACACAGCCTCTGCCTTTTGACTGTGCAGGTAGTGTATTCAGAAATCCCCCAGGCCATTTTGCTGCAAAGCTCATTGAAGATGCTGGCCTAAAGGGCATGCGGTACGGAGGCGCGGAAGTATCGAGCAAGCATGCCAATTTTATTATGAATACCGGCAATGCCACCGCACTTGATGTATGGACACTCATGAGGCAGATTCAGGAAAAAGTTCACAGCCAATCAGGTATTCACCTTGTTCCTGAAGTTGTGATCGTAGGTGAACAGTAAGCATAAAAAAGGAGGTCTCACGATGATTCAAATGAGCGAAACTGCTGTAGCTCGCCTTCAAAATATGCTCGAACAAGAAAGCTCTACTCTCTTCATTCGTTTTGGCGTAAAGGACGGAGGGTGCTCTGGGATGACCTATGGACTCGGTTTTGATGATACCTATCAAGAAGGCGACACCACAATCGATATTGATGGCGTGAAGCTGGTCGTCAATCCGGAAAGCTATCCGTATGTCGATGGCGTCGAAATCGATTACAAAGAAACAGGGATGATGGGTGGATTTACGATCCAAAACCCGAATGCAGTCGCAACCTGCGGCTGTGGCAGCAGCTTCCGTACAGCCCTACATCGAGGGAAAAGAGAAAAGTGTGAGTAATCCGCCAGACGAAAATGACTTGTCACCGATTCTAAAAGATTGCTACTATAGTGAAAACTATCCCCCTATCCTTTTAGTAAGGTGACATTATGCTATCATTTTCAAGACTGATTAAATGTAAACCCCCAATTCCGTAATCTCCTCCTACGCTGTTTGAGATTTTCGGAATATAGGGGGAATGTACAAGTGAATAGAAAAATCTCAACACCATCTTTGTTACTGTTGATCATCCTGGTTGGTTTTCCGCAAATTAGTGAAACGATCTATACACCTTCGTTACCTGATATCGCCAATAGTCTCCATGCCAGTAACAATACGATCCAACTGACACTCAGTATTTACTTCCTCGGTTTTGCCTTTGGTGTATTTTGCTGGGGAAGACTCTCTGACTCTATCGGTAGACGCCCTGCCATGCTCTGGGGAATATTTGTTTATGGTTTGGGCAGCTTTGGTTGCTATCTCTCCGATTCGGCTGATTGGTTGTTATGGAGCCGCTTCATTCAAGCCTTCGGTGCGAGTGCAGGATCGGTGGTAACCCAAACCATCTTACGAGAGAGTACTGACACGACCAAGCGCCATGCTGTTTTTGCTCAGATTTCAGCTGCTCTCGCTTTTACGCCTGCAATTGGCCCCTTAATCGGTGGTTGGGTGGATCAATCGTTTGGATATCAGGCGGTTTTCTTCACACTGATTGCGATGAGCGTAGCGATCTTTGCTTACACGTTTGTCTCGTTACCTGAGACCAAAACGTCTACAGCTTTAAGCATAAATACGCTTACTGTAGCCAAACGACTTGTTTCGGACAAAAGGATATGGGCTTTTGGTTTCTTAATTGGGGCGACAAATGGCATGTTGTTCAGTTACTATGCCGAAGCTCCCTTTATTTTCATTGCGTTTTTCGATATGACACCTGGTGTGTTTGGGTTTTTGGGTATTTTCGTAGCGTTGGCTTCTGTGATCGGAGCCATGCTCTCGAAAAAAATGCTAACCAAATACCCGGCTGAGAATATTATCCAAATCGGCTCACTGGTAACGACGTTAGGGACTGTATGCCTCACAAGTTTCACTTTGTATGGAGTGAGTCCGTCCGTTGTCTCGATGGCGATCATGGTAGCCTCTATCTTTACTCTTCTGCTAGGGATTGGGATCATGATTCCAAACTGCCTGAGTTTAGCTCTTGTCCACTACAGCGATGTACTCGGAACTGCTGGCGCTATTTTTGGTTTGGGTTACTACATCGTCGTCAGTCTTATCACCAGCGGCATGAGTTATTTTCATAATGGCTCGCTCGTCACCATGCCAATCTACTTCTTGCTATTGGCGATCATCATGGTGCTTGTTAGTAAACTAATGACGGTTAGCCATACATCCAAGTAGCCTATTCATCCTGTCAACATCAAAAAGCCGATTCTCTTAGAGAAAATCGGCTTTTTGCCCGTACTCGTCACCCCTCCCGTTTCGTCTCGATCGATAATCCTTCGACATGCTTGCGACTCATCATTTTGCGCTTCTTCCGGTTCTCTTTTGTCTCGAACACGATGTCCATGTCATAATCGGCCGGATACAGTTCTTTGCCCTCAATATGCAAGACGAGGCGCTTTTTGTTGATTTTATATTTCTGATTTTGAATCATGACGCCAACGATGCCTTTGGAGTCCTCCGCAGCAAATACGATGCCAGTTCTCCCCAGATAGGAAATGAATACACAATCACCAACAGCAAATGGCTTGTCACGCTCAGGTTTGGCTGGTGTATCTGCTACTTTTTCGGAAATCTCCTGTGGAAGATGCTCTCGTCTTTCCTCTTCCACCTCTACTTCCACTTCTTCTGGCTTTTCTATTATTCGTGTCTCCACATAATGGGGAGCCTCATACTCTTCCTGCTCAATGTCTTGGTATTGTTCCAGCCTTTCTGTAGTGGTAGTCGTAGTCGTAGTCGTGAATCCATTCCGAGTAATTTCCCGAGAACGCTGAATCATCTCAGACGGGATACCCAGCTTCAGTGCGATCAGAAATGCGTAGCTCTGGCCTGCTTCTCCGATTCGCAAGCGATACAGTGGCTGCAAGGTCTCCTCGTCAAATTCCATTCGTGCATTTTGGAACCCGGCAGTTGCGGAGGCAAAATTTTTGATTTCGTTAAAATGTGTATTCACAATCACCGTCGCACCTCTTCGGTGCAGCTCCTCCAAAATCGCAATCGACAAGGCGACACCTTCTCCTGGATCTGTACCGGTAGCCATCTCATCAATCAGAACGAGGGTCGAAGCGTCCGTAATCTGCAAGATTTCCAGCACATTATGAATATGCGCGGAAAACGTACTTAACGCTTGCTCAATGCTTTGCCCATCCCCAATATCTACTGCGATGTTGCGGAAAATGGCGAAGCGACTGCCTTCCTGTACAGGTACGAGCAAACCCGACTGCACCATCATGGTTAAGAGCCCGATGGTTTTTAACGTCAATGTTTTCCCACCTGTATTGGGACCTGTAATAATAAGCGATTTGTATTCTCGACCAATCCTCATATGCAGCGGCACCATTTTCGGACCGAGTAGCGGATGCCGTGCTTCCTTGACATCGATGATCCCTTTTTCATTTAGTTCGACATTCGCGCCTCCGATTGCCAATGCGTACTTCGCTTTTGCGAAAAGAAAGTCATACATGCCAACAGTCTCGACATTCACGGTGAGTTCATACGTATATTCTTCTGCGATTGCGGACAATTGCATCAGTACTTTTGTTACTTCGCGTTCTTCCTCTGCCTTGAGTGCGGTGAGCTCGAACTGTACGGTGCTGATCTCCGTCGGTTCCATATAGACGGTTTGACCGCTCGCCGATTCATCTAAAACACTGCCAGCCACTTGCTTGCGATGTTCTTTTTTGATGGGAATGACATAACGTCCATTGCGTGTACTAATGACATTTTCTTGCATGATCGAACGATATTTGTTCATGATGGAATCCAGTTGTCTTTTCAAGCGCTCTTCAAATACGACGATACGTTTACGCACTTTCAACAAGTCTTTGCTGGCGGAATCGACAACTTGCCCATGTCGGATGCATTGTTCGATTTCATTTTTCAATTTGGTGGCGTCGTACATCGATGCTGCATAAGAACTTACGCGTGGCGCCAATTGTGCTTTTGTCGCCATGTATTTTATTAGTTGTGAGCAACTCGTTAGGAACAGGTACAGATTGGTAAAATCATTTACGCCAAATACATATCCTGTCCCCAGAAGGGAAAGGATCTTCTCCATCCCCTCCAGCGCAGGAATCGGTACACTTGCTCCATTTTGCAGGATGTTCTTTGCTTCTGCTGTTTCGTCCAACCTACTTCGCACTACTTTGACAGAGTCCATCGGCATCATTTGTTCTACATGCTTTTTCCCTACGTACGATAAAGCGTAATCCATTACCTTTTCTTTAATTTTGTCGTATTCGAGACGCTGCAATGCTTTTTCATTCATGACTGATTTCTCCTTTTTTATGAAAAATAAAAAAGGGCGAAGAATGAACAAATGTCATTCTCCGCCCTTTTTTTGGGATACCTAAACAAAACGCAACCAAATAAAAAACCGCGCTGAACACAGCACGGATTTTGGGCGCAATGATAGGGTTTTCACCTAAGGCATTGTATGATATCCGTTGTTCTTAACTAATTCCAAGGCCGATAATCATCCAGCACAAAGAAACTTTGCTACATGGCAAAATTTCGAATGATGAATCAAGACCTTTTGTATGGAATTGCTTTAGTTAAGAACGACCGCCGACATCAACATCTCTCCCTAGATAAGGTTCTCTTCACTATAGCTCATGTGATCTCCTGCCGTCAATCCGCTTCGAATTTGTACACCTTTACACCATAGCCTTCAAAAATTTTGACAAGCTGTTCGCTTACCACCTCCCAGTCCCCCGGTGGTTGTTGATACTGAATTTCTTTCAAAATATCTCTATTACGTTGAATAAAAGTTGATATACTGTTGATGATTGATGTACTGTGTTGTACGATGTATATACAGGAGGTAGGCGTGAAAGGCGGAACAGATATGACGTATATATGAAAAACAAACCCGTTTACAAGAGTGTTTCAAGGAAAAGAAGGCATTTAGGGGGGAACATACATGTGAAAAAAGAGGAATTTACCGATTGTTAGGACAGAATGGCATTAGTGGAGATGATAGCTGTGTGATTAATAGGGAACAACAAGCAACCACTTATACAATATGAATAGAGAAGAGGAATGTCTTATGAAAATACATAGTCAAATTATATTTGCAAGTATGGCCCTTGTAATAACTGGAAGTTCCCTACTATACACATCGCCAACCTCAATTGTAAAAGCAGAGCCCACCCAAAATGTATCTAGTTCGTTACAAACAAGCACTCAACGAGATCATAATTCCGTCGAGCAAGCAATGCGGGAAACATTGCTACTGGGATTCCCGGGGATACTTGCTAAAACTTCTGAGGGTGGAAAAACGTGGGGTTATGCGGCTGGGGTAGCGGATCTGAGCACAAAGAAACCAATGGAAACAGATTTTCGCTTTCGCATTGGTAGCGTGACGAAGACGTTCACCGCAACGGTTGTACTTCAATTAGCTGGAGAGAACCGCTTGAATCTAGACGACTCCATCGAAAAATGGTTGCCTGGTGTCATTCAAGGAAACGGATATAATGGTAAACAGATTACCATCCGGCAAATATTGAATCATACAAGTGGGATCGCTGAATACTCAAGGTCAAAAGACGCTGATTTTATGGATACAAAAAAATCGTATACGGCTGAAGAAATAGTGAAGATGGGGATTTCTCTGTCCCCAGACTTTGCCCCAGGAAAGAGATGGTCTTATTCAAACACAGGATACGTATTACTGGGGATTCTTATTGAAAAAGTAACCGGAAACAGCTACGCGGAAGAGATTGAAAATCGGATTATTGAACCGCTTGAATTGTCGGATACATTCCTACCTGGCAATTCAAGCGTTATTCCAGGCACCAAGCATGCTCGGGGATATTCTCAACCAGACGAAGCAAGTGAGATAAAAGACGTTACTTTTTATAACCCAAGTGCAGGTAGCTCGGCTGGAGATATGATTTCTACTGCTGACGACATAAATAAATTCTTCTCTTCCTTGCTCGGTGGCAAATTACTAAAGGAACAGCAACTAAAAGAAATGCTTACTACAGTTCCTACAGGAAAAGCAGGAATGGATGGATATGGTCTTGGAATCATTGAATTTAAGCTTCCAAACGGTGTCTCGATATGGGGACACACAGGTGGCATTCTAGGGTTTTCTACTTTTGCTGGAGGTACACTTGGAGGCAAGCATACGTTGGTCGTCAGTTTGAACAGTTTAGGTAGAGATAACAGTCCTAATCCTTTTACAAATATTTTACTTGCTGAATTTAGCAAGTAGGAAAAAGGGAAATTTTGTCATTGTTTTTATAGTTAAAAATATACCTTTCTGGTTCAAAATCCCCAACTTACTTTTAAAAAAGGATTTGGGGATTTTTGGGATTTCGTCGGCAACTTTTTAAACCTTGCCCCTCTCAAAACGCGCCCGGAAAACCCGCGCTATACAAGGGCTTATGCGCCACTAATGCGTAACATTGCCCGCTGTTTCTGCTTGCGTTCGGCGGTTGTTGGTACTGTATTTCTTTCAAAATATCTCTATTACGTTGAATAAAAAAATTCTGATATACTATTGATTAACGAAGTACTGTGTTGTACGATGTACATGCAGGAGGTACAATACATGAATGTAGAAGATTGGAAATCACAAATTAAGCGAGGAACACTCGATTTTTGTATTCTATTGCTAATAAAGCAACGACCATATTATGGGTATGAAATCATAAGTAAGTTAGAGCAGTATCCTATTATTGCTGCAAAAGAAAATACAATTTATCCCTTACTTAGAAGATTATTGAAAGAAGAATATATTTCTTCATCTTGGCAAGATAGTACAGAGGGCTTGCCACCGAGAAAATATTATACCATTACAGAAAAAGGAAACGAATACTTAAACGCTATGTCCTTAGAATGGGATAATTTATTAACAGCTATATCAGAAATTAAGGGGAGTTAAATTATGGATAAAATTATGAATGACTATCTTGAAAAAATAGGAAAACATTTGAAGCCTATGTCCACTCCCGAGCGTATTGACATTGTAAAAGAAATCAAAAGTGTAATGCTTGAATTGCAACATAATGGTGTATCTTCTGAGCAAATCATCGAACGGTTAGGAAACCCAAAAGAATTAGCGAAAGCATACTTAGGTGAAGCCATTTCAAAGAACAGTACATTTAGTTGGCGTAAATTCGGCGCTGTATTTGCATTTTGTAGCAGCTTTGCAGGCGTAAGTGGTATTTTTGTTTTGCCGATTATCAGTACTCTTTCCATTGCTTTAATGAGTAGTGGAGTTATTACACCAATAGGCGGAATTATTAAATTTATCGGGTATCTTATGGGACATGATATTGCCGGAATAACATTCGAATTTGGAGCATTTACAGCAACCCGCCCAATGCAGTACTTGCCAATTTCTATTGTGAGTGGTGTGTTGATGTTTTTGTTGGGGAAAGTGTTATGGAAACTTACAATGAAATATATACATGCAATTAGTCAGAAAAAGATAAAATTGTAATAATAAAAAGAACGGGGCGCGGCGGTCATTCATAGACCAACCGCACCCCGTTTTTACTATGGGTGTGTCACGCAGTAGAACGCTGATTTTGAGGGAAAAGGTATAAAACCCTTACCCCTTTCCTTTGCTTCCAAAATGTTGCCTGAGACGACTTGAACCCATTCAGTTATAACGATCACTTCTTGTCTCGTTACAACTGCTCACGCAAAAACAGTTCGGGATAGATCAGAACAAGTCCGTTCGAATCTACTGTAATGTTCTCCATGAATGTTCCTGCCCGGTATTGATAGACAGAAGAGTCCCCTTTGCTTTCTAGCAACGTATATTGCTGCTGCACTTGTCTGTACGTCAGCTCATGGGCTGAGAAATAGGCTACTTGTATATACTGAGGTTCTAATTGAGTATACGACAACCGGCGGATCGGCAGTGTATTCGTGAAAGGTGTACAAGAAATATCAATATCGATACAGCCAAAGAGCTCAGGAATGGGCTCACCCACCTCGTTTGTCCAATTTCCCTCGCCATCCGATGAGAGATGCAAAGCGCCTTCTTCGCCCATGCTTGCTAGTGAAACCTCTCGCGTGACCCAATTTGAATCAAGAACAATTTCGTACTGGATTCTTGTTAGGGTGGCGTCATCCAGCCTCCCAATCACTATGCTATTGACGTGGATTCTGTTCGAGCCCTCCCGTATTCTCAAGTGCTCATATCCGACACCTGTCGTTGGTTTCCAGATAACATTCGTTGGTAACATTCAAGCTCCTCCGATCATTTGTTCCCCTTTTCTCCATCCTATCATTTCTTGGATGAAAATGGTAGAGTCCTGTAGCATCGGCTTACACAACGCATACCTAAGTCATCCATGGAATAGGATCATAGTACCGGAAAAGAATGGAAAGGAGACAATCGATGGATAATCCCTCCTTCTCCTTAACACAACCTGACATGCTGTCCATTATTCGCAATGGACTCCCACGAACGCACTCCCCACGCAATATCATCATCGTCGGGGCTGGAATGGCTGGTCTTGTTTCTGCCTCGTTGCTAAAAACAGCGGGACACAACGTAACGATTTTGGAAGCAGCGGACCGGATAGGCGGCCGAGTTTTTACATTGCGCTCTCCTTTTACCCATGGTCATTATCTAGAAGCTGGAGCCATGCGTATTCCTCACACGCACGAACTTACCCTGGCATACGTGACGAGATTCGCTCTTCCGCTTCATCCGTTTATCAACAGCTCTCCAAACGACATCATCTCCGTAAATGGTATCAAAACAAGGCGTTGGATCTATCAACGCGATCCGGACATCCTCCGTTTCCCTGTATCTCCACATGAAAAAGGCCGTACGTTCGACGAATTGGCCGGGCAAGCCATTAAGCCTATCATCGACTTCATCAACCTCGATCCAGCGAAGAATTGGCCCATCGTCGTCCAAAAGTACGATCGCTTTTCCATGGATCAGTTCTTGCGCTTCAATCCTGTTGGCCCTTCCTTATCCGCCCCCGCTATCGATATGATCAAGGTCATGACTGGCTTCGAAGGATTCCCTGAGCTCGCCTTTCCCGAAATTTTACGAGACTTTATCCTGTTCGATCCCTCTACACGCTTTTACGAAATAGCAGGAGGATTTGACCAGCTACCACAGGCATTTCTCCCCCAATTACAGGAGAATATCTACTTCCAGCATAAAATGACGCGAATCGTCGAAACGGGGAATCAAATTACGATTTCTGGCGTGCGTACCGACACAGGCGAACTGTTTCAGATGACCGGTGATATCGCGATTATTACCATCCCTTTTACCGTTTTGCAGTTTGTTCGGGTTGAACCGTACGATCTGTTTTCCTATCAAAAATGGAAAGCTATTCGTCAACTCCACTACGTTTCCTCATCAAAAATAGGCATCCAGTTTTCGCAGCGATTCTGGGAAGCACAGGGAATAAGGAGCGGACAAACCGTAACAGATTCGCCTATTCGCCTCTCCTACTTTCCCAACCACGGTTTTGATCAGCCTGGGGGTGTCGTATTAGCCAGTTACACATGGGAGGATGACGACCTTCCGTGGCTCAGCATGTCAAAAGAAAAACAAGTGATGCAAGCGGTACAGCATCTGGCTGACATTCATGGGGAGCAGGTGTACAATACCTTCGTTACGGGGGTCACACATAATTGGGCGTTGCAGCCTCATGCTGCTGGTGCCTTTGCCTTGTTCAAACCGTTGCAGGAGACGGAATTAACTCCTTACATTGGTGCGCCTGAAGGAAGAATTTATTTTGCAGGGGAGCACACCTCGAATGAACATCACGGTTGGATTCAAGGGGCGATTGAGTCTGCTTTGCGCGTGGCTGTAGAAGTGGGGAGAAAATGAGCGGGGGTCTGTACGATGAAAAATTCCGTACATTCCCCCGCCGCTTATCGATTCTTTTACGAATTCAATTCATAATCTTTTCGAAGCAACGCCAGTTTCACAAGATCAATGTACATCCCATTTTCAAATTCCGTTTCTCGATGGATTCCTTCTACTTGAAAGCCAAATTTTTGGAGCAAATGGACGGATGCCGCATTTCGCGTATCTGCTTCTGCTTCTATTCTGTTTAGATGCATATGCGTAAACCCGTACGCGATAATGGGCCGCAATGCTTCCGACATGATCCCCTTATTCCACCACGAAAAATTCAGATCATACCCAATCTCCGCTTTGTTATGTACAGCATGATAATGTTTGTAGCCACAGCTGCCAAGAAATTTTCCAGTGGAACGATCCGTAACCGCCCACCTGAGTCCCTGTTTTTGTTCAAATAAGTCTCGGTACCATCGAAGTTCATTTTCAGCCTCTGCTATTGATTGAAACCTCGCTATCCCTACATATCTCGCCACATCTTCATGTGACAACACTTCAAAAATATCTTCAATGTCTTGTTGATTAGGTTGTCGAAGGATCAATCTGTCTGTTTCGATGACAGGGAATTGATCGGACATAGTCGGGTTACTCATGATAAGAACCTCCTTGTAAACGTAGGATGGAAGATTTTTGATGCCTACTCCCTTCCATCATCTAGTGAATGATATGGTTTATTATAGGAAGGACAAGAAGCAGAAGCAATGTATAGATTCGTTTGTACTCTTTGTAACCTTTCCGTCCCATCAGCATACCTGGTCAATTCTGGCCTGTCGTGACAACATTGTTCTACTGATGGAAGGAAAGCAGAGTGAAATGAACAATGAAAAGCCTCATTCCCTCTTGCTGCCTGTGGAAATGAGGCAAACCGACGCGGCCTACTCTTTTTCTATCTGAATAGGAATTTCCCACTTTTGATCCGTATCCTCGATCAACGCCTACCAAAAAGAAAAAACCTTGATTTACCAAGGTTTTTTAACGTACATCATGCGTTCGTACTACAGAGTCTTACGAAATTGATAGTCCATCTCACCAGCCAATGCTGCCGGAGTATCACCTGTTTCGCGGAAATCATGGGTATAAATCGTTTCAAACGGCCCAAAATCCGCTTGCTTATAAAATTCAAAGCAAGGGAAGCCATCATGTGCTCCTTCGATCTGTACAAGACCATCCCTTTTCGCAGTCACCAATAATAAGTAGTCCACCGGAGGCGCATGCTCATTCAGGGGATTACTCGCACTTGCGCTCATTTCAAAGCTCACTTCTTCATCCGACTTCCATACTATATTCCTGCACAAAATGCCCTCTGTACTCGCTTTTCCTTTTCGCAGCTGAATCGAGCCATCAGGATTCGTGATCTTCTCTGTTGTGATTCCCGTGTTCTGATAAGAAAAAATTTCTTTTTTCATGAAGTCTACGACGACCTCTTGCTCCACTCTGGAACGCATGGCATTTACGGCATAGGGGGTAAATTCGCGCGAATCGCCTTCAAATTGAATGACTTTTCCTGTTTGCGGATCCGTTCTGGGCTCCGTCCATGACTGGGGGATAAATACACTCGCTCTGATTTTAATCAGGTTCACCATACATTGGCACCTCCATCTGTTATTGTTCTTCTAAGACAAATATGTGATGTTTTGGTGAGGAACGCACTCCATGAAGATCGCTTCAAATTCTTTGCAATCAGCCAAATGGGACAGATTCATAGGGGCTTGTATCCTTTCTACGCCCATCTTCGGATTCACTAATAAATAATACGCCATAAGCAACGCTTTTCTACAATGATCCTGGTTTGGTTCACGCACGAGTAGCTCGCAGATGATAGCTGTTCTCTTATCCTCGTCATATTGCAAGGCGAGATGATAGTCCCAAAATGGTATGGTGCTTTTACTCCCAGCAGAACAAACAATAGGGAAACGAGCATGTACAAAATGCTTGATGATCTCACTTACATCATCCGTGCTTACCTTCTTCCTTTCGTTGTCAACGCAGCTAATTCCTTGATGAATCATCTGATAATAAGGCATGTTCAATAGATGCTCCCGAAATCTCTCTATCAATTCCCCACGCAAAAAAATGGGACCTGTAGAAATATTATCCTATTTGTGCCTCATTTCCTCAATCGCGTTTTCATGACCGCCATGTTATGATTCTAAAAGATAAGGATTATCCAATGATTACCATATATAGACGTACATAACATCGTATGAGTAAGGTGGGATGATGATGCTGCACGAGAATGCGAATCTTCACACTCCAGACAGATGTATTTTTCTCGTCACAGGGATTATGGCTTCTGGAAAATCAACAGTCGCTCAGTTACTTGCTGAAAAGCTAAATCGAGGCGTTCATCTGCGAGGTGATTCGTTCCGACGAATGATTGTAAATGGCAGAGAGGAATTTATGCCTGAACCGTCAGAAGAAGCCATTCGTCAGTTGCAGTTGCGCTACAAAATAGCAGCCTCTACGGCAGACACTTTTTTTGAAGAAGGATTTAATGTCGTTGTACAGGATGTTGTGATCGGCCCCCTTTTGAGCGAATTTGTTGAAATGATTCGGAACCGTCCGTTGTATGTTGTCGTACTCACGCCAAATGAAAAAGTGATTGAAGAGAGAGAGGCATCCCGTTCCAAAACAGGGTATGGTGCTTGGACGATTCCCCACCTCAATCAAATCTTGCAGACCGAAACACCAAAGCTCGGCATGTGGATCGATTCTTCCGAGCAGACACCACAGGAAACTGTCCAGGAAATCTTGCGGTTGGTTGATCTCCCGCTCTCCATGAAAAAACCTAAGTCCGATGAAATACCGAACTCAGGCAACCAGATCGTCTAACTGCTCACACTGCGTACATCGTTGGCCAGAAGTACTCTACGCCTTCCGCGTACAAGAACGCTTGGAACTTTTTCAGTTCATCAGGAGTATTTCGGACAGCGCGAGGAGTCAGGCCATATTGCAAGCAATAAGCTGTCAAATAGCCAGCAACTTCACCGACGTTCCACTCTACTGGGTGGAGACGGAAGCAACCATTTGTAATATGCGTAACCCCGAGGTTTTTGCCCGCTGGCAGCAGGTTATTTACACGCACAGGGATTAAGCTGCCCAACGGAATTTGGAACGGATAGGTAGACACATCTACGTAATTGCGGTTCGCAGTGCTCGGATGCAGGTCAATTCGATAGCTGCCGACCCCAACGGAATCATGGAAGGCTTCTGCTTTGCCTGTATTGCGGACAAATGCACTCACATGTTGCTCCAAAACGGTGAATTCGGCTTTGATCCGGCGGGATTCACGAATATAAGGATACATCGCTAGTCCATCCTCTGTTCCCATTACATCCTTGCGCAATCGCAGTCCTGGATACCCTTGTCCACCATCTGGGCGAGGAGCCTCTGTTTGCATCCAATACAGAAGGGAGAGACTCAGTTGTTTACCGCCGTAGAGGTGACGCTGACGCTCTTCCTCTGGCACATCAATGATCGAACCGAGCCAGTAATCATTTTGCGGCCAGTTAACGGTTGTTACGCCACTCTTGTACAATCCAGATTGGAAGTTTTTCGGGTCAGCAATCTGGCGATACGTGAAGAGCGGAAAATATTTAGTTCCCGGGAACAGCTCATATCGTACAGATTCAGCAGTATTTCGCGGATTGGAGCCTGTCCAGCTAAGCAGCTTGTCCGGCCAGAAATCTGCTTTGTAGTTGCGCCAGAAGTCATACATTTCCGGCTTGGCAATCGTATAATTTTCTCCCTCCAAATAATCCATCGCGAAGCAATACGTAAATGCCTGAATATCATTTGGCTGCGGCGGCCCGACAACAGCATTTGGCTCTCCCGTTTGATCGACTGATTCAGCGCCAAGTACGTATTCTACGCCAGCCTGTGGGAGTACATCTCCACATTCTGTCGCGTCCAAGAAATACGGTGCTACCAGTTCATGAAAATCATGATGCTTCTGATCTTCTACTGTGATCGACAGTACGTTATCGCCAGCCATGCGAACGGCATGCAGCTTATGATTCGTCAGAATAGTAAGTCTACCACTATTAATATAAGGAGCAAGCATCTGATAAAACACAGCTAGTGCTACTTTCGGTTCGTGGCAAAGGCGGCTTACCGAACCGTTACCAGGGTCAAGATTCGGGATGACGCGTGCTTCTGCCGTCATTGGATAATGGTTGCGGTAATAGTCACGCACGCTGTCACGGAATGTGCGATAGCTCCGCGTGCAACCAAACTGTTCAATCCATGGATGCTCGTCTGGCGGTACCGCTTGGCTCGTAAATTGACCGCCAATCCAATCGGTCTCTTCCGTCATAATGACTGATTTTCCTGATTTCGCTGCTGCCAGTGCTGCTGCGCAGCCACCAGTACCTCCCCCAATGATTACCACATCAGCATGAAGTTCTCTCATTCTTTTCCCCTCCACATTTTCTACTTTTTGGTTGTTTCTGCCAATTAATACGCAAAAAATGACAATAGGTTACAAATTTCGCAGAAAAAACTAAATATTTTTTCCTTTAGCTTCTGCTTGTGCAAACTTTGACTCAGCATCAGTGCCTCAAATTTGCCTAAGAGTTGATGCCCCTTTCCAGCCCCTTCCTGCTGTCTTTTACCAAACCAGAATTCCACTTTTCCACCCTAAAACTTGTGTTTTTAGGAGAGATTGTCTTTGCAAAGGCTCTAAAAACAAGAACATATGTTCTTAATTAAATATACACAAACAAGATGCGAACAGTCAAGAAATTATTTCCTTTTCTTTCTATTATTTGTAATCAATCAAACGATAGAGAGTTGGCTAAAGTGAATATAAGCACAAAAAATCCCTCCAGCTAGACTATCTCCAGCATGAAGGGATTTTTGAATCGTCTTTATTTAAACAAATTAATCGTGGTAATAATGATCGGCATCGCGAACACATCAATCAGGAAGGCACCTACGATTGGAACGACCAGGTATGCTTTTCGCGAAGGACCAAATCTTCCCGTTACTGCCGCCATATTCGCCATTGCGTTTGGTGTAGCGCCCAGACCATGTCCTGTAAAGCCTGCGACCATGACTGCGGCGTCGTAGTTTTTGCCAAGCAAACGGAACAAGACGAAAATCCCAAACAAAACGATGAATACTACTTGAACAAATACGATCACGAGCATTGGAAGCGCAAGGTCTGCAACTTCCCACAGCTTGATGCTCATCAGTGCCATGGACAGGAAGATTCCAAGCGTCACATCACTGATCAGGTTGATGCTCTTCATGTCGATTGCCTTTGGATTAAGCTTGTCTACAATGTTACGGACAATTACCGCTACAAACATCGCTCCCACATAACCCGGCAGAACAAATCCGGTTGCAGTCGAGAACAGCTCTCCCAAATACGTTCCCAATGCCATACAGAATGTAATTAATAGCACTTGGATGAAGAAGGTATTCGACGTAATCGCTTGTCCTTTTTCTTCTACTGTCTCTACTACTTCTTCCGTTTCTGTCGGCTTCAGATCGTGTTTCGTAATCAAATATTTCACAGTCGGTCCACCAACCAAGCCCCCTGCTACGAGACCAAAGGTAGCTGCTGCGATGCCAACCGCCAAAGCAGATTGAATGCCCATGTCCTCAAGTGTTTGTCCAAAAGCTCCAGCCGCTCCATGTCCACCTTCCATGGAAACAGCTCCGGCCATCATCCCGATCAGTGGATGAATGCCGAACACGGAAGCCAAAGACACGCCAATTACGTTTTGTGCCAAAGCCAGAAATCCACAGGCGATCCAGTAAATAACGAGCAACTTACCGCCAAGCTTGATCAGCTTAAAGCTCGCTCCCAATCCAACGGTAGTAAAGAACGTGAGCATGAACAAGCTTTGCAAGGAAGTATCCAATGTAATTTGTAAAATTCCGGTCGCTTTCAAAACAGTTGCAACGACAGCGAACAACAAGCCCCCAACCACTGGTGCCGGGATACAAAACTTTTGCAAGAAACTAGCCTTTTTTACGAGGAATGTACCTAATACAAGAAGTGCTACTGCGAGAAAAATCGTCGTTACTTGATTAAGTGCTAACGTCATAGTTGTCTCCCCTTAGTTGTTCTCTAGTAATCCCATGATGGCTTCATTCGTCAAGTAAGCACCTAACTTTACTGTTCTTCCGTTTTCATCTAATATCGGATTCACTTCACAAACATCAAAAGAAAGCGTTTTCTTATGAGTGGCAACGGTACGGATCAAAGTGCGGACAACCATTGGTGTTAAGCCAAAAGGAGATGGAGCACTTACCCCCGGTGCAAAAGCTGCGTTTAAAACATCTGTACATAGCGTCAGCATGACATGATCGTGTTTTCCGATGAATTCGCTTACAGATAAAGTAATTTCATCCATTCGTGCGTCTGTCATCTCTTCTTCATACACATAACGAACACCGAGCTCATCTGCTTTATCAAATAGCTCCTGCGTATTTCCGAAACGCTGAATCCCTAACACAAAATAGCTGCTATTTTTGTCATGCTCTAGTATTTGCCGAAACATCGTCCCAGATGAAGGCTGAACTTCATAGGAACGCAAATCGAAATGAGCGTCAATATTGATAATGCCCAGAGAAGCCTCTTTACCAATATGCTTTCGGACACCTACGTAATGTCCATATAATGTCTCATGGCCTCCACCTAAAATAATGGGCGTCATGGCTTTGGAAAAGATTACTGAGACGGCGTTCCCCAATTCTTCCTGGGCAGCTTCTAGCTCTTCGTTTGGACAAGCAACATTCCCCACATCAACAATCCGTTTCCCTTCCTCCACTTTCCAAGGAAGACTTGCAAGCGCTTGCCGAATTGCGTTTGGAGCTTTGGCGGCACCTAATCGTCCTTGATTGCGCCTCACTCCCTCTTCACATTCAAACCCAATGATAGCGACTGTGCGATCCTTGGCCGCTTGTAATGTATCCAAGTCCGTTATTTCTACAATCTGATGGTAGCGAAAACTGCTTCTTCTCTCCGTATGGTCAGTCCGGCCGGTCCACAAATCTGCTGATACATTCTTTGGCAAGCTATTCATCCTTTCTGAACCTTTTGTTTATTGATTATATAATGACAAACTTATTATTTCTAATATATAATTTAAATAAATTGATAGCTTAAAGCTATAAATGAGGGTAGGCGATCCAGTTGGACATCAAACATTTGCACTATTTTGTGACAGTTTGCGATCAGTTGAGCTACTCCAAAGCCGCACAAAAACTGCATATTTCACAGCCTTCCTTAAGTAACGCGATCAAAAATCTGGAGCAAGAAGTCGGCTCTCCACTGCTCGAGAGAAACACGAGAAAAATGGAAATGACGGACGCTGGTAAAATTTTGTATCAGAAATCGTTGCTGCTTCTTTCCCAAATGAACATGCTGAAAAAAGAGATGGAAGAAGTAAAGCTAACCGGAAGCGGCGATCTCATCATCGGCAGCATTGAGTCCGTGAAGCATTGGATTCCAAAAGTCATTCGCGAATATCAGAGGCGTTTTCCCTCTATTAACATCAAGCTAATCGAGGTGCTGAGCGGGAAAGCTGTCAAGGAATCACTGCGGAAGTATCATACGCATTTACTCATAACCAACCAATTCATCGATGAAGAAGATATCGAATCCTTTCCCTTGTATGATGAGCGCTTAATGCTGGTGTTGCACAAGGATCATCCTCTGGCGGAAAAGGAATTGATTCGATTGAAAGACTTGGCTAATGAGCCATTCATCATTAGTACAGAGGGATTTCAGACGCGGGAGGATATTTTAACGGCCTTTTTGTTTGAACAAGTCAACCCGCAAATCAAATTTGAGATTGAGCGATTTGAAACCGCGTTAACGTTAGTGAGGGAGAATTTGGGGGTTACGATCATTCCTGAGAACTATTTGTCTGGATCAACAGATGCTTCGCTTGTTCGGAAAACGCTTGATTCGCCTGCGTTGGAGCGGACGGTTTATTTAGCGTATTTGAAAAATCGTTATTTGGCCCCGGCGGTGCAGGCTTTTTTAGAGGAGGTTCGGGGGAAGTTTCCTTCCAAAACATAGCCAATACCCTCTACATCACATAGAGGGTATTGGGTTACTACCTCTAAGGAATCGTCACCGTTAACTCTTCTTCCGTATTCTTCTGATAATCTTGCTTCCAGTAGAGGAGCTCTGTTTCACTCTTCCATTCGAGTAGGAAGTAGTCTGTATGATCATCGGCTTGAAGAAGCTTCTTCTGCTTCCCTGTAGATCATTCATACAACCAAATGTCTTCGGTCTCTTCATCTTCCATCCCGTATTTTTCTTTCGAGATTATCCCACTTAATTGAGAAAATGCTGCCCTTTTCGAATCTGGTGAGAATCGGAATTGGGAAATATACGAGAAAGGCTCACTCATTCTATCGTTTGCTACCTGATAGATTTGTCCGCCGCGATGTCTGCTCGTTCCCGTATCCAATAAGAGATACTCAGAATCGGGAGACCATGTAAAGAAATAGCGGTCGATGACAGCCTCTTTTATTGGGGAGGGTAAATCGTTGCCAACCTTCCACATGTATGCCTGACCATCTTCGGTAGTCCCCTTATAATAGGCAACTGCTTGAAAGTTCGGCGACCATTCGGCGTGAAATGTATCCTCGCTTGTATACAGCTTCTGCTCGATCTTGTTCATTTGCTGCCATGTTTCCGGATTCACCTGTATACTTTCGGTCTCCAAGGTTGGCCGTGGATAAGTAGCGGGCGTTTCGGCGATCCCCGTCCTTGTCGGGTAGGTGAAATGTGTATTCATCCTCTTTCCACTCCCCCTGATATGTTCCCCCTTTCACTTTTTCTATTTCACGGATTTTATTGAGTACTTGATAGGGTGACAGGGATTCTTTTTGTTGTTCTTCCACTGGTTGATTGGTAGGTGCTGTAGAGACTGGGCTATTCTTCTACGAGATAACCCAGTCTACTCATAGAATAAATAAATTTCACAATTCCCATATCCTTTTATATAATTGGGAAAGTCTTGAAAAAATTCTAAAGCAGGTGATCCTTTGGTTCAAGTAAGCGATGCTCCCTCTAACTTTATTGTGTTCCTCCCGTTACTAATAATCTTATTTTTAAACATCCTTAACATTGTCATCAGTATCTGGGTATACCGCGATGCAAGGAGACGAGGGAATAGCAAGGAATTCGCTATCATCGGGCTTGTTGCATCCTTGTTTTTTCCGGTTATTGGGTTGATTGTTTATTTGGTGATTCGGAAAGATAAGTATTGAAAAATAAGGAATTCTCTTTTCCTTCTCTCCAAATAAAAAAAGCAGTTGAACAGGGATAACCTTCCTGCTCAACTGCTTTTTTAGAAACGAAAACGGGCAAACGATAGGATTAGCCTCTCGTTACATTGAGGATCAGATCGTTTTCAAATCCACCGATTGAGATGTCAGAATAGCACTTGATCATTTCTGTTAGCATCACCTTTGCTTCCAGTCTGGATAGTGGTGCGCCCAAGCATAAGTGGCAGCCTTTTCCAAAGGATAGATGCTTATTGCTATTAGGTCGATGGATATCGAATTGGTCTCCCTGCGCAAAGGTATTTTCATCACGATTGGCAGAACCGAGCCATGCCATGACGATTTCACCTTTTTTCATCATACTTCCGAACATATCCGTATCTTCTTGAACCTTGCGCATCAATACCTGTGCTGGCGGACGGAAGCGCAATACTTCCTCGATCGCTTGATCTACCAGCTGCGGATTCTCTCTTAATTCACGATAGACGCCTGGTCGATCTAGTAAAAAGCAGTAGAAAACACTGAACAAGAGCGTACTTGTCGTGACATTTCCGGCAAGCAGCAAGCTGATTGCAATATCAATAATCTCGCGGTCAGATAGTTTTTGTCCTTTGTATTCTGTTTGCGTTAAATCGGAAAGAAAATCTTTTGCCGGATTCTCTCTTTTTTCTTGAATGATCGGAGAGAGATAAACGGCCATTTCCTTCATGATTTCTTCCTTTTTGAGGTTAATATCCTCATACGTTTCGCGGGTTCCGGAAGAGATGAGCACATCGGACCATTGTTTGAACAGCATCCAATCACTGGACGGTACACCGAGCAAATCGGCAATGACAATCACTGGCATCGGAGTTGCCAGATCACCTAAAATTCTGATGCTTTGCTTTTCTTTTACTTCCTCTAGCAAATGACGTGAAATTTCTTGAATACGCGGTTCCCACTCCTGGAGTGTTCTGGTTGAAAATGCCTTTGTATAGAGAGCTCTCCTTTTTCCATGATCAGGCGGGTCCATCTCTGTGATCCCCTTTTCTTTCAATGCGAGGGAACCAGCGATTCGTTTGCCTGTATCGCTTGAAAAGAGGTGATAATCGGTCAGCACACGCTCTACATCCGCATACAGAAATACGTTCCAAACCTGTTGCTTTTCATCGTAATGTACCGGGCTATTTTTTCTCATTTCTGCATACCAGCCGTAGGGTTCAAACTGTTGTTGCAGGTTCTCGGCACCTGATATTTCATTAGGGAATACTATTTTATTCATTTCATTCACTCCTTATCTAAATGGGTAGGGTATTGCTGCAAGCGGCTACTCTTTATATGACTTGATTTCCTCTAACATGGTATCCAGGAGTTTCTCTATTACCCCAATGTCTGTATTCGATTCAAAGAAGGAAATATTGAGGGTTATGCAATCTTGATACGTACTGACTCCAAGCATCAGCCCTGGTGCGTAATAGGCTGGCGAGACGATATACGCACCTGCGACTTTCACATCATCGAATGATATCTGACTTGTACTAATCATACCAAAATTTGATAATATTGGTGTGCTGTTTCCATCTGCTACAATTTGTTTTCTTACATCCTGTATGATCTTCAATGTGTGATGGAACTCTAAATTTTCCACAAAGGCAAAAGTGTTTACCGCATCATGCAGAATCTCTTTATTATCGCGTTGATTTTTCATGAATTCGGCCACTTCTTTCACCTGATCTGCAAATGACCCTGTTGCTTGATTCATGGAGGCGTGAACAACGCCAGACAGGTTGTAAATGGCGTCTGCCTTGCCTGTGGGTAAAAATTTTCTTACATTAACAGTGACCATGACCTTGATTTGCTCTTCCGGAATGTTCTCCATCTGTTGAGATAAAGCGCGCATGTAGGCAGCCAATAACACATCATTTACCGTGAACCCTTTTTGTTTAAATCCTTGCGCCAGCTCCAGCCACTCTTCGCGCGGTATTCTGCGAATGGCTTGTCTCCTTTTCGCTGGTTCTCCAGGCGTAAAAGGAAGTGTTGGTCCCTGCGGTTCTGGAGCTTGCGGCATCCCGCCATTTGGGATACCCATCTCCTTGAACAAACGGCTCTGATCCCTGCCCTCAGGGTTTGACTTGGGGACGTAGCGAGGTTTTTGGGCGAGCTCACTATATAACGAAGCTAGCAGGTGAACATACTCTATCAACCCTGCACCATCGCTGCATAGATGATTTAATTTGATGCACACGATTTCTTTGGTCGAGGTCCGTAGAATGCGAACTTTTACCATCGCATCAGCATCGATGTCTATTGGGCTCGACAGCCACTCCTGTACGGCTTTCTCTTCGGAATCGGACTCACTGAGAAGTTGCAAGGAACACCAACCGCTTGACGCCAAATCGCTGCGTCGCTCCCAATAGGGGCGGACTGAATCTTTTATAAAGCGGCAACCCATGATAGGTTCAGCAATGGTGCTTGCCTCCATCGCATGAAGCAATCGCTGCTGATTCACATGTCCGTCCATTTCCAGCACCATTTGAAGTTGGCAATCGGAAAGATAGCTGACCATGTAATTAAATCTGTCACTTCCGTTTGCAGGCAGTCGCTGTGGGATTGCCATATTCTGATTTACCTCGCTGACATTCATTTCCTACACACCCCTTCAAACTAAAATTTTGGAAAGAAAAACAGTCAGGAAAAATCCTGACTGTCCTTTTTATCTTCAAATCTAAGGGCTTCTATCGAATGGAAATCTTGTATTCCTCTAACCACATATTTATTTGAACGAGGTATTCGATCAGCTTCGTTGATTGAGCTAGATTCATAGGTGCTTTTCCATCCAGTACAAATTGGATCACAGATTTATTAATCAATGGTAATAGAGGTGAATTAGGGTTCGCTAAAATTTGTTTCATATGGTCCAAAATCGCATGGTAATACTCTGGATGATAGGTCATCGGATATGCGCTTTTGTTGCGGTACAATACTTCTTGCGGCAAATATCCTTTGTACGCTCTGCGAAGCAAGCCTTTTTCGATTTGATCAATATTTTTTACTTTCCATGGGACATTCCATAAATATTCAACCAGACGGTAATCACAATAAGGAACACGTACTTCAAACCCCGTATACATGCTCATTCGATCCTTGCGATCCAATAGCAGCGGAAGAAAGCGTGTGATAAAGAGGTACGACATTTTGCGCTGTTGCGCTTCCAATGCTGTCTCCCCTTCCAAAGGATGTACCTCTGCAATCCCTTCTTCATACCGCCTGCGAAGATATTCTTGTGGGCGGATTTTTTCGATGGCTTCTTCATTTAAAAATGAACTCCACCCGTCATGCTCCATCCAAGGGAATTTGCCTGAATTCAAGAATTTCTCCTTCTGAAACCAAGGATACCCGTTAAACACTTCGTCTGCCGATTCACCTGATAGCGAGACGGTCGCGTTTTTCTTCATTTCACGACAAAACAAATAGAGCGACGTATCCGTCTCCCCTAATCCCGGGAGATCACGCGCTCTTAACGGCATATGAAAATGAGTAATCAGATCTTGAGCGTTGAAGGTAATCTCTTGATGCTTCGTTTGTACATGCTCTGAAACTGATTTCGCCCATGGTGCATCCAAGCTAATGTGCAACAAACCTTCTTCAAAATGCTGATCATTGTCAACAAAATCAACCGAATAGGTGTGCAACGTCTTCCCTTTTTTACGAAGCTCTTCAGCGGCTAAAGCTACTAAGCCACTCGAGTCCAAACCGCCAGACAGCATACTAACCAATGGCAGGTCAGAGATTAACTGACGTTGAACCGTGTCTTGTAACAGAGCGCGTATCCTTTCTGTCGTTGTATCCATATCGTCAGTATGCACGTTACTTTCCAGTTTCCAATAGGCCCTTGTTCTGATTTGATCCTTCGTGACTGTTACACAATGTCCAGCTCGAACCTCATTGACATTGCGGAAAATTCCAAATCCAGGTGTTCTCGCCGGACCGAGTCCGATAATATCTGCTAACCCATCCGCTTCTACTTCAGGCTTCACTTTTGGATGGGCAAGCAAAGCTTTCAGTTCGGAGCCGAACAAGAACGAGCTCCCTCGTTGGCAATAAAACAATGGTTTCACACCTAAGTGGTCACGCGCTAAAAACAATCGATGATTTTTTTCGTCCCAAATGGCGAATGCAAAAATTCCATTGAGATGACGGACACATTCCTCTCTCCACTCCAAAAAAGCGTGCAGTAATACTTCCGTGTCAGAATTGGTTTGAAAGGAGTGTCCGAGCAGCTCTAACTGGCGGCGCAGTTCCAAATAATTATAGATTTCGCCATTAAACGATAGGACACACGTCTGATCTCCTTCTCGGTAGATCATTGGCTGCTTGCCGCCTTCTGGGTCGATCACGATCAGGCGCCGATGCGCAATCGCTGCCCGAGGAGACAACCAATATCCCTCTTCGTCTGGCCCGCGATGCTGGATCGCTTGAGCCATTTTGTGCAAAATAGCATGCTGGGATGACAAATTGTCATCCCAATCAAGCCATCCCACAATTCCACACATAGTAACCTCTCCTCTTGTTCGCCAATTTAGTGTTGGGGATGATACGTTATCGCATGGACTAACTCGCTTACCTTTTGCTCTGGGTTCGCTACCAATCCTTCTAAAAGAGTATTCAAATGCTGCAGCATACTGCTAATCTCCTTATCGTTGAAGAAACGTCGATAGTAGTTGATATGCAGGACTAGCACTTGTTCATAGAAAAGGATTTCCACTCGTAACGGATGCTCCGTCTGAGCGATAGAATCATAGATGGTAGCGCCGAGGACATCATTAAATCCTCTAAACACAGAAGAGAAATCGGGGAGCTGTTCGCTTACCAGATAACTGTCAAACAAAAGCCGATCTCGTGGGATATCGCACCACTCGTATATTTTTTTCAGCGGCGTGTATTCGTACTGACTCGTCTCTACTACCTTGGACTGCATGTTTTGGAGCCAAGACAAGAACCTCATGTTTTGCTCAATACTTACGCGAATGGGCAGAATATTGAAGAAAAGCCCGACAGAATGCTCGACCTCCATCATCGCTATGCTGCGGCCGGAGAAGATCGTACCAAAAACAACGTCTTCCTTACCGCTGTAATGATGGAGCAGCAATGCCCAAGCCCCCTGTACCAATGTATATGGCGTCAGATGATACTTCTTAGACACGGATAATAGCGCCGAGGAGACTTCTGGCGATACGATGAACCTTTCTTGAGAATAGGGAGGTTCATCGGCAGAGATATTCTTCCTGCTCGCCTGCGCCCATTCAAGAGTGGAGCTGGTCATTCCTTTCAGATTTTTCTTCCAAAACAACTCGGCATCCGTTAAGTCCTGCCCTTTTTGTAGGGCAACATAATCCCGATAAGGATAGACAGGCACAATATCAATCGGCTTCCCTTGGGAAAACGCTTGATAATATTCGAATAGTCTCTTAACGATCAATGTATAGCTCCAGCCATCCTGCAACATCAGGTTGAAGACATAAATAAAGTAGTAGACATCCTCTCCTACTTGAAGCAGAGCAAGATGTGCATGTGGTGCATGGCCCATCTCAAATCCTTGTTGTCTAAGCTGCTGAATGTAGGATTGCAATTGTTCATGTTGATTATCTTCCGGAACGCCACGCCAATCTTCCTGTTTGATGTGGATATCCACTTTCTCATGCACGATCTGCATCGGTTCATCCAGCTCTTCCCAGATGAAGGAGGTTCGCAATGCAGGGAATTGTTGGATGAGATGCTTCCATGCCTGCTCGAAAGCAGATACATGGAAAGGGCCACCCTCTATGCGAAAAGCATGATGAACCACATTCAAACCAGGCTCTGGATGATGTTTGTATCGATGCAGCATATTTTCTTGCATGATCGTCAGCGGATAAACATCCTCCATGTATGGGTTATCTACTTTTATCCGATCCAGCTGATGCTTATCCAGTGTTGGTAGCTCTACTGCGTTTGGAGTTCGCTTCGCGCTTTGGGTGGAAGCCCCACCTACAACCTCTGCTAGTTCAGCTATCGTCTGGAATTGGAAAATTTGCTGTGGAGTCAGTTCCAAACCGAATTGTTTTGCTCTCGCAACCACTCGAATGGTATGAATGGAGTCGCCACCCAATCCGAAGAAGTTATTATGTATGCCAACCTTATCCAAGCCCAATATTTCAGCCCAGACATTGGCAAGAATGTTTTCCGTCTCGGTCGTCGGTGGTACAAAATCTCCCTCCATCTCTGGCACTTCCATAAGCGGCGCAGGAAGCGCTTTGCGATCCAATTTTCCATTCATGTTCACTGGCATTTCCTTGATAAACTCGAAGATAGACGGAACCATGTAATCTGGCAGCTTATCCCGTAAATAACTGCGCAGCTCTGGAATGAACTGGCGAGCAACTCTGTCTGTCAAAGGATCATTCGCATACGTTTCGATCGGCTGGTAGTGTTTCGCTGGACGGTGCCAAGCGGTGACCACTGTGTTACGCTGTCTTTTTTCTAGTAAATGCTCAGGTCGGAGCACAGCTTCATAGCTGCCATCCTCTCTATCACCCATCCAAGCAATATCCACGCTGTATCGAAGCTCAGCGCCCAACTGCCAAAGCTCCTCTGGGTCAATTCCACTGTAAGGATCGTTTTGATCTGTTCTCAGTTCTTCTACCGTTTTGAGAACATCTCCGTCACCAAGCAATGACTGGTATCGATTCGCCCTGTCCAACCGCAAATTTGGGATATTCGTAAGCCCTAAGATTTGCGGTTTATACTTGGTCATGATTTGACGAAGTCCATCAATATTTTGGAATCCCTCCTCATGCCAATCCAGCCAGGAAAAGTCCTCAATCGGCTGCACTTTTTTGCCGAGATGAAGAACCACATCATAGCGATAGCGAGTTAATTCGTTATGATGACTGCCTCGCTTCAACTTGATTTCTACATGGCTGATCTGATGCAGCTGCGCTTGAAGCGCATAGAAAAATGCAGGATCGATAACCAGCTCCTGCTCTTGTCTCATTCGCTTCTGCACGCGGCGCTGCAATTGATCGATGGTCAACGTCGCCGGTGACTTTTCCATCTCAACCTCAGTGAGGAAGGTTTGCAGTAAAGAAAGATTACGAACATCACCGACAAAGATTGCTCCTTTGTCATTCATGGCGTGTATGGCCTTTTTCAGCACATCCAACAGGTAGCTCGCATCCGGGAAATACTGCACCACAGAGTTGAGCACGATCACATCGAACTTCTGTCCCTTTAGTCCATGAAAATCATCCGCATAGCTCTTACGCAGTGTGACATTGGATAAATCCTCTCTTTGGTTGATCAGATTCGCCGTAATATAATCCAACGCCATTGACGAAAAATCTGTTCCCCAATACTGCTCACAATGAGGCGCTATCCGGGATAATAACAGCCCTGTACCGCACCCGATTTCGAGTACCCTTTTCGGTTGCAAGGCAAGGATACGATCAACCGTCGAATTGACCCATTCACGCATTTCTTCCGCTAAAAGGGGTTGACCCGTATAGCTGCTGTTCCAGCTGGTAATGTTGAAATCCGCCTCATATTTATTTACATCATCATAGGCTTTATCAAAGACATCCTGCCATTCTGATACCTGTTCCACAGGAAGTGCTTCTTCTGTTGCCTTTTTCAGTTTTTCCTTGGTCTGTGAATCTGGCACGATATAAGATATCAACTGCTTTTGCCCTGGTCTCTGCTCGGATTCATGAACGATCACAGCCGCTTTTTGTACATGTGGATGTTCATCCAATACAGCTTCAATCTCACCCAGCTCGATACGGAACCCTCTTAATTTGACCATAAAATCAATTCGGCCCAGATACTCGATCGTTCCATCCGGCATGTAACGTGCCAAGTCACCTGTTTTATAAAGGCGTGCTCCCTCTTTCTTGCTGAATGGATCAGGGATGAATTTCTCTTCTGTCAGCTCAGGTCGGTTATAGTATCCGCGAGCCAGCTGTACACCACCGATGTGCAGCTCGCCGGCAACACCCACGGGAACAGGATTCAGGTGCTCGTCTAACAGGTAGATTTGGGTGTTTGCCACAGGACGTCCAATCGGCACGGATCTAAGCTTGCTTCCTTTTTGACATGCCCAGTACGTGACATCAATCGCCGCTTCTGTAGGACCATAGAGGTTGTGCAATTCCGCATCGAGACACTCGAAAAAGCGCTCCTGCGTTGCATAAGATAAGGCTTCGCCACTGCAAATGACTTGTCGTAGCGTATCGCAGCCGCTGATTTCTTTCTCCTCCAGGAACACCTGAAGCATGGAAGGAACGAAGTGCATGGTAGTGATTTTCTCTTTTTTGATCAAACGTGCCAAATAAGTCGTATCTTTATGACCTTCTGGACGAGCTACTACCATGCAAGCGCCCGTCATTAACGGCCAGAAAAATTCCCAAACCGACACATCAAAGCTGAAAGGCGTCTTTTGCATGACCCGATCGGTTTCATTCAGTTGATATTGTTCCTGCATCCATAAAAGCCGGTTGACGATACCGCGATGAGCATTCATCGCACCTTTTGGCTTACCAGTGGAACCTGAGGTGTAAATCATGTACGCCAAATTGTCGCTGTTGACTCCGCTTGCAGGTGCCATATGGCTCTCCATGCTAATTGTCTCCCAATCTGAATCGAGGCAAATGAGTTGTCCACCGTATTCAGGGAGCGTGTTCTTCAGCTCCTCCGCAGTCAAGAGGAAAGAAGGATTCGCATCCGTGATCATGAAGGCAACCCGATCTTGCGGATAGCTTGGATCTAGGGGCACGTAGGCTCCACCTGCTTTGAGGATACCTAACAGCCCAATGACCATCTCAAATGAGCGCTCCATATAAATGCCCACAAGCGTTTCCGCGCTTACACCCTGTTTTACGAGATGGTTAGCCAGCTGATTCGCCCGTTGATCCAATTCACGGTAAGTGAGTTGCTCCTCTTCAAAAATAACGGCTGGGGCATCTGGTGTTTTGGCAGCCTGCGCTTCGATCATTTCATGAAGGCACCTATCTTGCTGTGGGTAGTACGTCTTCGTATCGTTCCATTCAATCAACAGCTTTTGCTCTTCCGCAGCGGTCAAAATCGGCAAATCTGAAATCGGCTGGTTCGGATTCGCGACAATGCCTGCCAGCACGATTGTAAAGCTTTCTAACAAGCGACTAATTGTCGATTCATTAAAAATATCGGAATTGAACTCGACGTCCAGGTCAAGGATATCGCCTTTTTCTACAACCTGAATCCAGAGGTCAAACTTGGATGTGTTGTTACGGAATTCTTCAAATTTGACCAAGGAAAAGCCTAATGCAGACATGTCCGATTTTTTCGGCATAGGAAAGTTCTGCAACACAAAGCAAACTTCAAACAGTGGATTTTGACTCATATTACGCTCAGGCTGCAATTCGTCCACTAATCGTTCAAATGGTACGTCTTGATGTCTGTATGCGCTGTTCGCTGTTTCTCTCACACGTGACAACAGTTCTCTAAAGCTTTGATTGCCGGAAACATCTGTTTTGAGAACCAACGTATTCACAAAAAAGCCGACCAGATTCTCCATTTCCACTCGGTTACGATTCGCTACGGGCACTCCCACCCGGATATCATTTTGCCCGCTGTAACGGTGCAACAATATCTTTAACGCGGTGATCAAAACCATATACAGCGTGGCATTTTCTTGCTCGCTCAGCGCTTTCATGGCATGTGAAAGGGAAGAGGGAATTTGTAGTTTTAGGCTCCCTCCTTGAAACGTTTGGATAGGAGGTCTTGTACGGTCTACTGGTAGCTCTAACGCGCTGCTTTCTTTTCCAAGGGTTTCTCTCCAGTAAGAAAGCTGTTTCTCCAGAACTTCTCCTTGAAGCCACTCCCGCTGCCAGCTTGAAAAATCAGCATACTGGATCGGAAGCTCAGGCAATGGTGAAGGCTTGTCCGCAAGATATGCCTGATAAAGTAGAACCATTTCTCTGAAGAAAACTCCGACTGACCATCCGTCTATGATGATATGGTGAACGTTCAAAAGTAGAATATTCAAGTCTTCGCCGAGTTTGAATAAAGTAACACGCAACAAGGGTCCTTTGGTTAGATCGAAAACATACATGCTTTCCTCTTTCGCGAGTCGGCGAAACTCATCCTCCCTCTGCGCCTCGGGATGTCCTGTCAGGTCGACAATGGGAAATGGAATTTGCAAGGCAGGAGCAATTAGCTGATACGGCTCTCCGTTTGCGACTTGAAAGGTAGTTCGCAGGGCTTCATGGCGTTCCACTATCTCATTAACGCACTGCTCCATGATGTTTGTGTGAAGCTCACCCGATAGATGGAAGGCGGCAACCACATTATAAGCAGGACTGTTAGGTACCAACTGGTCTAAAAACCATAGTCTCTGCTGGGCAAAAGAGAGGGGCACGAAGCCCTCTCTTGAACGCCGCGGAATCCCAGTCTTTTTCGTCTCCAGTTTTGAGCCTTTCAGCTTCTCCAGCAAGGCCAGTTTCTTCTCGGAAAGCTTCGATCTGCTCTCGGCAAGTATCTCATCTCTTGATTTAGCTGATTCCTTCTCATTGATCATCGGATTGCTCCTTCCCACATGGTGATTCTGCTGCCTTTTTTATAGATGAATTCATCAGCTTAATAGCTCCAAAATTGCCTCTTCTGGAAGCTCATCAATAGCAGCAATCAGTTCCTCTTCAATCAGCTCCGCCATTCCTGCAACAGTTGGCGCGGAAAAGAGATTGTCTAAATCCAAATCAACCGGGAAGCTATTCTTCAATCTGGAAATAATCTGAGTGGCCATGATTGAATCGCCGCCAAGGTCTTGGAAGTTTTTGTGGATGTCAACCTTTTTCACGCCAAGTACCTCTTCCCACGCAGCAGCAATTTTTCTCACGAGTTCGTTACGTGGTGTATCATCATCGTTAGCATGTATGACATCATGATGGATCACCGAGTTTTGGATTTCTGTCTCGCTCACATCTGCTTCTTCCACCTGAACACGAGGTAGCTCAGTTGAGTTGGCTATGTCTGCTGGTCTGTGTTCGTGTTTTTCTGCTGTCCGTTCGGAGGTGGCGGCTGCTTCTGGATGGGTTCGGTTGCCTACGACAACTTTGGGTAAACGGTATCGTTCCTTGGCAAAAGGATAGCTTGGCAGGCCTGATAGACGGCTTACCATTCCTTTTGGATAGAGAGCTCCCCACTCTATTTCGTTACCATGAACCCATAGCTCAGCCAGTTTTTTGATCTTCTTGTTCAGAGCGAGATTGCGGATAAAATCCCGTCCCTCTTCCGTATCGCCGATCTTGATTCCGCCCGTTTTGTTTATTTCTCCGATAAACAGATCAGCCGTTTTCGCCCCATTACTTTGTATGAATTGCTCTAACTGCGCAATCAGCTGTTCCTTACTGTCTACCACGATTGCTACTCGATGAGACATCGATTCCCTAGCAGTCTGATAGGTATAAAGGAAATCTGCCAGTTTCACATCATGATGATTCTCTACAAATGCCTTTGTTTTCATGGCATAAGCCACCAATTGTTCACGTGATTCTGCTGACAGCACGAAGACTCCCGTCGCTATCTCTTGACCCACAACAGGAGCAGAGGCTCTTACCTTGCTTCTATCAAACTCTTCGATCACCAGATGAGCATTGGTGCCGCTGAAGCCAAAAGAGCTGACCGCAGCCAAGCGAGAGCCTTTGGAATTGGTCTGCCAATCTTGCAGCTTCGTATTCACATAAACAGGGCTGTTTTCAAAATCAATGTGTTCATTCTCTTTGACAAAATGGATCGAAGGGGCCATCTTCTTGTTTTTCATGCTGAGTAAAACCTTGATGACACTCAACACCCCAGCCGCCGCTGTGGTATGGCCGATGTTGGCTTTCAAAGAACCAATGGCGCAGAATCGTTTCTTCGGTGTGAATTGGCGGAAGGATTCACTCAGCGCATGAATCTCTACAGGGTCCCCTAATTTGGTTGCGGTTCCGTGTGCCTCGATATATTGAATGTCTTCCACATCCATCTGTTTTTTCGCGTAAATGGATTTTTGCAGGTCGCTTTGCGCTTGGAAGCTAGGCACAGTAATGCCCAATGTCCGTCCATCCTGATTCGTTCCACTGCCACGGATGACACCATAGATGCTATCGTTATCTCGTAATGCATCTTGCAATCTTTTTAAAATCACAACGCCAACGCCATCCCCAACGACAATGCCATTGGCTCCATTGTCAAACGGACGACACTCCCCTGTAGGAGATAGCATCCTTGCGTTACTCATCGAAATAAACGGGGCAGGATGGGAATAAATCGTAATTCCTCCTGCGATGGCCAGATTGACCTCTTCCGTCTTCAGCTTTTGGCAAGCAATATCGATCGCAACCAAAGAGGATGAGCAAGCTGTGTTCACAGCCAGAGCGGGTCCTTTCAGGTCAAGGAAATAAGCGATGCGCGAGGCGAGTATACTCGTATCCGATCCGAGCATGCCAAAATGAGAGAAATCTTGTTCTACTGTCATTCCTGCCATTGCGCCAATGACGGTACCAACGGGTTGTCCTCTCAGCATGGACGGGGTATAACCTGCGTCCTCTAATGCTTTATAGCTCTCTTGTAAAAGGATGCGCTGCGTGACATCCATTGATTGGGCTTCGGTAGGAGAAATTTTGAAAAACGCTGGATCAAAATATTCAATGTCCTCCATCACCCCGTATTTCATCGGAATATCTACGAATGCATTTTCTTTGAAAAAGGCACGCCAGTCTGGATTGGTCACTTCTCTGATGCAATCTTTGCCCTGACTGACGAGCTCCCAGAATTCATCTTGCCCCCGGGCACCTGCTGTGCGGCAGGAAATCCCGATGATCGCAATATCATCGGAAGCAGCTTTAGGCGGCTCGTAGGCAATATTCCGCGTCGAGACTCTCTCTGTATAAGCAGGCTTCTCGTCAAGATTTCCATGACTTTGGTTAAACGATTCTGCCTGCGCTGATAGGCGCTCTGGTAGATGAGTCGCGATGTAGCTCGCCAATGCATCTAGCGTATTATGCTCAAACACAACACTCGTTGGTAGTTTCAGATGAAACTTGCTATTGATGGCTTCGGATAATGGAACGGCATTGAGTGAGCCAATTCCCAAATCCTTTAGGGATTCCACTTCTTCCAGCTCTTCTTGTCTTAAGCCTAAAACGGTCGAAAAGACCTGGATCAGGCTCGCTTTGATTTTTGTCCGATCCGGAATGGACTGATCTGCCGCAAAATCACGTTTTTGTTCAGAATATTCAGATGTAAATGATTGATTTTGAGCATCCGACACGAATGGTTTACTCGCATGAAGCTGGCTAGGCTCGTCTTGCTGCAAATGGCTGGCTATATAGCTTGCCAATGCATCTAGCGTATTATGTTCGAACACAACGCTGGTCGGTAGTTTCAGATTGAATTTGCTATTAATCATTTCGGATAAGGCAACGGCGTTAAGAGAGCCAATTCCTATATCCTTCAAGGTCTCTACTTCTTCCAGCTCTCCTGGTAGATGACCTAAAACGGCAGCAAAAGCCTCTACCAAAGATTCTTTGATGGTTTCCCTATTCCAATGAAAGCTGTGACCATGCTGATTTGGATTCGGGAGCGTTCGCGTTTGCTTTTTCGGATAAGGAATAGAACCGCTGTTTACCATTTCCGCTAATGCTTCTGGGTAAGGTCTCTTCTTCGATATTTTGCTGGCATTCCATTCACAACGCTTCGTGTACGCAAGATACGGAGCCTTCTTCAGCTTAAACAAGCAATAGCTGATCCACCCTCGTTCGAGAGAGATGGATTGATTGACTGTATTAATATACAAATCTTGAACAGCTTTAGGCAGATGCTTGATGTATTGTTCCACATCAGGATCATGCAAGGCGTTAGCAATCTGCGGCGATACGTCAATGATTTCATCAATCACCAACTGATGCTCCGCTAAAAGCTCAATCCATTCTTGCACGGTGGGAATGCTGACTTCTACGTTCTGGTCTACGATTGGTCCTCGCGTATTCGCTATGTAATCGATCAACAGAACGGTTCCCTCTTCGTTCAGAGAAGAAGAGATATTTTGAAATAATCCATGTTTATTTCGAATATGGAAGCTCACTTCAATCCCGACAATCATGTCGTAGAGATCAGGAAAGGCATCCTTGGAGCTGTCTTTGTTGAAAATTTTCGCACGAGCCCCCAGATTTTTCTGCGCGATTCGTTGATTGCCAAGCTCTGCTTGCGCCTTGGTAATCGTAAATCCGTGGGTTTCCATATGCGGATAGAGCTCTGCTATTTGA
The DNA here is from genome assembly GCF_003013475.1 of Brevibacillus porteri. Lineage (GTDB taxonomy): Bacteria > Bacillota > Bacilli > Brevibacillales > Brevibacillaceae > Brevibacillus > Brevibacillus porteri. The sequence goes on along the minus strand of NZ_PXZO01000009.1, from coordinate 58,521 downwards.
ATCACATCTGTCCCATGACCGCATCCAAAGTCCAACACTTTTTGCAAGCGCGAAAAATTTTCTTTGCAAAAAAGTACTTGTCGCATCTCTACTTGCTTCTCTCTTACCATTTCTCTTTCCAACGGATATTTTTCCGGATTCAAAATGACGCGACTCATTGAAAAGCCTGGAATCTTCCTTTCAAATGGACATACGGTCAAGTAATCCTCCGAAAACTCCGCTTCGCTGCTGTTGGCGCTATAGGTGTAAATCTCAACGGCCTTGTTTTCGAATTCTGGATGAGCGGATGTCATGCTCGTCTCCCTCCTAGAGTGATTCGTTTGATTGCGTTCTATCCAGCACGTTCTCCTCTTAAATGGATAGGTTGGGAGCTTAGCTACTCGGGATAACTCCTTCCCTTCATGCAGCTTCTGCCAAGGGATGGGATTGCCTAGAACCCACCATTTTGCCAGTTCCCCTACATCTCTTAGTTCGATTGCCTGAGCAACTCGGTCTGGCATCCATTCTTTGTTTTCCTTGAGATCCCCAAAAAAGCAATGATCCGTCTCTGCTTGATGTTCCAACCAACGTTCTAATTTCTGGTAAAGTTCTGTTTGACTATTGGTGATGACAGCTAAACGGCAAGGCATTTCTTCTCTTCCGATTTGAAGGGTATAAGCTGTATTCGCTAGATCGATAGGTTGGTGCTTTTGCAAATAACCAATCCAGCGATGAATGTACGCTTGCAATCTCTCTTTCGTCTTAGCCGAAAAAACAAACAGTTGAGGTTCTGAATCATTTACTCTGCTTGGTGAATTTTGGTTGTATTCCTCAACGATAAGATGGGCATTCACTCCACCGCCGCCAAAGCTGGTAATGCCTGCTCGTCGGGGGACTGTCTGCCCATCTACAGTGACCTGCTTCCATTCCGATACCTCTCGCTGCAATTGAAAGGGGAGTTGATCAAAAGGAATATTTGGATTCAATTCGGCAGGAACCAGGGTTGGAACTAGCGTCTGATGCTGTAACGACAAAATCACTTTCATCAGCTGCGACATACCGGAAGCTGATTCACAATGCCCGATATTCGGTTTGACCGAACCGAGTCGATAGTCCCCTTCTGTTCCTTGACGGTTGTGAAAAGCTTTCGTCACCGCTGTCATTTCTACGGCATCGACGATGTCTGATCCATAGGCAGACGCTTCTAGATAACTAATGGATCGAGGGTCCAGTCCGCCTTCTTCCAATGCTTCTTTCATCACATCTGCAATTGGGTTGGGGCTTGGTGTCATGTAGCTATTGGCTTTGCCCTTATGGTTGACGGCGGTTCCTCGTATCACGGCATAGATATGGTCTCTATCCTGTACAGCCTGATCGTAATCCTTGAGAACAACAGCACCCACTCCCTCACCAGGCACAAAACCTATTCCGCCGTTCCCAAAGGCAGCACTGTCAGATGTATGGGAGATGAGCTGTCCCACTGTCAGACCAAAGTAGGTATGCGGATGGGTGTACAGATTCACCCCGCCAGCAATCGCCATGCTTCCCTTCCCATTTCGGATGTATTCACATGCTTCATGAATCGCTACTAATGCTGAGGAACACATCGTATCGATCGGCATACTCGGACCCTGTAAGTTTAGATAGTAGGATGCCCGATTTACCATCGATGAATATGAGGTTGTCGGAAAGTGATGAGTGGTTTCCGTGCTATACAGATGAAATCCTTGTTTCGTAATGCCACCAAATACCCCTGTTCGCTTTCGCAGCTCCGTAGACATCTTCGATGAGGCATAGCCTGCATCTTCTAACGCCTTCCAACACTCTTCTAAATAGAGGCGCTCTTGAGGGTCTATATTTTCTGCTTCTCGCGGAGTCATATTGAAAAATAACGGATCAAACTGATCAAATTCTTCTAAGAAGGCCCCCCATTTGCTATAGCTTTTTCCGTGGGAAGTGGCTTCCTCTCGATTTGGATGATAATACTCTGTCCAATCCCAACGCTCGGCTGGAATTTCTGAAATAGACTTTTTACCCTGTACTAAATTCTCCCAAAACTCATCCAAGGTGTTAGCTTGAGCAAAGCGCCCACTCATGCCAATAATCGCTATTTTACCGGAGGACGCAGGCTTGGACGCCGTCATTTGCGAATGAGCAGATGACGCAAATGCTCTCGCTTTTCTTGGGTTTCGTTTCCCTTCGATTTTCGGCAATGGAGAAAACTCAACATGATCTTCCGTTCGATTTGGCTCCTGCTTGTGATCATCCAATCCTGTGAGTGAAATCAGCGCTTCCCTTTGTGTCTCTAGTAAATGCTCGACTAAGTCATCTACTGTCTGATATTCAAAAAACAACGTACCGCTGATCGTTTCTCCGAAAATTTTCCGAAATGGATTGATCAGTTGTACAGATAAAATGGAATCCATCCCATATGCCTCTAAAGACTCTGAAGTATCCATTCGGTTACTCGGCATTTTCAGCGTTTCAGCAATCAACTGTTTGATGTATTCCGTACTTTTTTCGCGCAGGACTTCCTCGATTGCCTTTCCTTCAGGAGCGGAAGGTATGTTCACTCTCTTTGGTTTTGGTTGTTCCGCATTTATGCTCGTTGCAGGTTTCGGCTGTTGTTTTTGCTGTTGGCGAATCACGCCGTCGCTTTCGGTAACTATAATCTGCTGCCCCATCACGTGCGCCTCTTCTGTTGGGAAAAAGACCGACTGAAATCCTTCTTCCTCCAATACTCTCTGCCACTTTGACGAAGATAGCCCAGGGCAGCCTGAAAGGCGCAGCTCTGGGTCTTCGTACAGCCACCATCCCTCCAGCAAACCAAAGGTAAGATGGAGGAAGATGGTGTTTTTACTCATTTCATTCAGCAGTAGCAAGCCGTTCTTTTTTAAAACAGCTTTCGCATTACGCAGCGTTTGGCGAATATTTTTAGTGGCGTGCAGGACATTGGCTGCAATGACAATATCATACCCGCCTAGATCCATTCCTTGTCCCGTCACCGACTCTTCTACGTTAAAAATCTGATAGGTCAAATAAGGATTGCTTGGGCCATACTCTTTTTCTGCATGCATGAAAAAGGCTTTGGACAGGTCTGTGTAGCAATATTCCTGGATATGCTTTTCATACGCCTTTAGTTTTTGGAAAACAACAGCACTTGTTCCTCCCGTACCTGCACCAATCTCGAGAATGCGAATTCGGGCCGTAGAATCTTGGTTCAGCCGTTCCTCAACAAAAGCAACCACTGTATCAGCGAGCACTTCATTGAAGTAGTCAGAAACCGTGTTATTTTTGTATACCTTCTCGACTAATTCCATCGTCGAATTGGGAAAGATGACTTCTGTGGCCCGCACTTTTCCAGTGAGAATTTGCGGTAAAGCACGCAGGGTTGCCTCGACTAGCTTGACTTGCGCATTCGTATCCGAATTTTTTAGCCAGACTTCTTTTTCTTGCTCCCATTCTTGCCAGACAGCGGCACTAGAAATGGGAGCCGTATCGATCACGGTAGATGTCGCGCGATCGTAAACGAGATAATCATTCCGGGCCAAAACAGAAGCCGTTTCTTCGAGCCACAGGTCATATAAGTCAAGCAGACCGCTTTTTCTTTTGAGATCGCTGAGCGCTTGATTCTTTTCCGTAAAGCAGCCAAGCGACTGCATTTGACCCCACAGTAACTTTAAGAGAAGCTCGTCCATTTTGTTCATTCTAGGCACTCCTTCGGCTTACACGTATAGAACCGGTTTGTCCTGTTCTCTTTCTGATTGAGATTTCAGGGTGGTATTGACTAGAAATTCAGTGATGTGCTTAAGCGTTGGGTAGTCCATCATCACAGCAGGTGTCAGTTCAAGCATGTACGTCTGATTGATTTTGGTAGAAAATTCGGTGAGCTTGACTGGATCGAAACCGTACTCCTTTAGTTCAATATCCGTATCTATTTCTTCGCTCTCTACCTTCAGGATTAGAGAGGCGAGTTGAATGAGCGTTGCTAGTACGTTATCAAACAAGCTGTTCCTGTCCGTATTTGTTTCTGACGCAAAATAGGCAGCTGTGGGCATCTCTTTTACTTTTAACTTGTTTTTAATGCTTGCCATGCTGGAGGAAATTTTGTTTGAAACGACTGTAACAGATTCGCTTGTATGGATTCCTTCCATATCGAGTGGCTTGGTTGTTTTCATCAGCGCCAATTGATTCATCGGACCTGATAGCAAAGCTTCCAATGCCTCCATCCCCTCTGAAGGTTCAATCGAGCCAATGCCGATCTGTTCCATTCGTTCCTGATAGCCCTTGGACGCAACGATTCCAACACTGCCCCAGTATCCCCAGTTCATTACTTTCACCGCACACGTCCATTCCTCGGCAAGCTGATGGGCGAAAGCATCTTTAAAGGCGCAGCCTGAAGCATAATTGCTTTGTCCTGGCGATTTGGTAAACGAGTTAATCGAGGAGAAAAACAGGACAAAATCCAATGGCTCCTCGCCAAATACTTGACTCATCCGCACACTTACCTCTACTTTTGGTACCAGTCCGGCTCGGAAGGCTGTCTCGTCCATATTCGCCAGACTTCTATCAAGGAGAACAATAGCGGAATGAATCACTCCGTTAATCTTGCCAAATCGTTTCTTGCTCTCTTCGTAAGCAGCTTGCAGCGACTCGCGATTCGTAGCATCGGCTTCGATGTAGAGCGGTGCAGGTCCTAGGGCAGCAAGTTGATTTATTTTGTTCTGAATCGGCTCATCTTTCTTGCGGCGACCGATCCAAATGATTTGTGCTTGATAGGTGCGGATCATGTATTCGCTCCACGCTTTTCCAATACCACCCGCGCCTCCAATCACAACATAGACTCCATGCTGTTTGTAGACGGTTTGGTTAATGGAAGGACTCTGCACGGGCATTAGCTGCTGGCGAAACCACGCATGTCCACGATATGCCCAAGCGTTTCCATGAGCGTCGGCAGGTAAAGCAAAAATATCGCGTAGCGGCCAATCGGCATGCGCGTCCAAATCGACGAGTCTTACCTTCCAGTTCGGATATTCCTTCGCCATCGATCCGATCAACCCGTGGATGCTGGCATGCGTTGGATGAACCGTATCTTTTTTGTAGATAGCCTGCGCCTGAACAGTAATGATCGTCCAGCCCAAGTCTCTCGTCTGATACTCCAACGCAAGCAAAGCCTTGATCAAGCGGAAAACTTGAATAACGCCCCGCTCCTGCCCAATCATCAAGGACTCCTCTTTTACAGATTCCACTGGGCTGTTAGGAGCCACCCACATGATATGATCGATCACACCCCGCTCTTGCAGCTTACTTGCGATAGCCTCAATAGAGTCATCTGACTGAAGCGGTAAAACAGTAGCTTGAGGGTAATGACGTTGAAGGAGACTTCTGTCCTTTTCTTCGGCGCAAACGATGACTACTTGATCACTTGTTGCTGGAATGACTTCCCCTTTTTCTACAGACACGGCGTTCCATACTGGCGTGAGCATCGTGGTTCCCATCAGCGCTGGAGCGGAAGTCACTGTTTCTTGAGTCTCTCTCTCCGTCGCATCCCGTTTTTCACTTCCAACTGCAAAACCTTTTATCCTCACGCCAATTCTGCCTGACTCATCACATATATCGATATCTATTTTCTTGTTCTCCGATTCATCACTGGATCGAATGAGAGCATACATGACAGCAGGATGATTTTCGAAGATCTCCATCTCTTCAAGGGTAAACGTACCATTTGGTTGGATGGAGCTGATGTTGTCAGATGATGTAGACTCCGTGATGAGATAACGAGATGACTGCAACAGAGACTCCAGCTGGCTAGGATGGAGAACGAATTGTCCTGCTGGCTCCATGGCAATCGAAGGCAAGGAGAGTTTTACCAATACTTGTCCTCGTGTCCTGTATACTTGGTCAATCCCTTGAAACAGCTCGTAGCATTTTTGGGCAGTAAGCACCTCACTGCTCTCGGCTTGCAAGGCAGGTATATCCAACATGGGTGCTTCAACGAGCGAAGTGAATTCGACCATACCTTGGCTGTGTACCACAGACCTGGTCTCCTCTTCTTTCGATTCGCTGTAGATTGCATAAGCAAGCACTCCAGTGTCCTCTGGGTAGATAACCAGGTGTACCTGAACCAGATCATCGCCCACCAATAGCGGAACATCTGTAGCAACATGAGTCATTCGGATTCCAGATAAAGTCCCCTCTCGATCTCCTGCTGCCTGTTTCACTGCCGCCCGTGCCATTTCCAGATAAGCAGTGAGTGGAAAGAGGCGCTGCCCGTTTCCAAGATGATCTGCCAAGAACGACTCCTGCCCTGTAAAGCTGGAACTGTATCTCAGCTCATAGAGGTCAGAAGTGTTCTTATGAAGCAATGGATGGAGGATATCCCCGTTAACGGAAGAAGCTTTAGTCCTACTTGTTGCCATTGGTTTTTGAACGTCTATCCAATAACGCTCCCTGGCAAAAGGATAGGTAGGCAAACTGACGCGGCGCGGCTTATCTTCGCTATATAGCTTATTCCAGTCAAAAGAGACGCCCTTGACCCAAAGATTCAGCAGTTTAGCATATTTCCCCTTGGCAATCCATGTCTCCACTGTTTGCTTCATATCCTCATCAGCAAAAAGAGCTACCGTGTCATGATTGCGCTTCACTCGCCCACGATACAGCTCGGCAATGTTCTCTGCTCCTTCTGCAAACTGCGTTAGTTTTTCCGCAAGCTCACCCACTGATCGGACGATAACAGCCAAGCGTTCTTCCAGCGCTTCCCGCCCTACTTGAAGCGTAAAAGCGACGTCAGTCAATTGGGCATTGGTGAATGCTTCTTCTTTGATCGCCTTCAATAATCGATTCACTTGAGCGAACAGTCTCTCTTCGTTCTTCGCTGAGAGAACGATCATGTTTGGTTGCTGTGGCTGAATGCTACTCTCGGGCTGTCTATCTTTTTCGAGGTACTCTTCGATGACAATATGGACATTAGCTCCTCCCGCCCCAAAAGACGATAGCCCAGCGATTCTCGGATACTCCTTGGTTACTCCGTTGATCTCCATGATGGGTCGCTTCCATTCAGTCAGCTGTTGCTGAACCATAAATGGCGTTTGACTGAAATCAATGTTTGGATTCATTACCTCAGCGTGCAGGGATGGTGCTATTTGACCGTACTTCATCTGAAGCAATATTTTGGTCAATCCCGCAATTCCTGCCGCGCTCTCCGTATGCCCAATGTTCGACTTGGCCGAGCCGATGGCGCAGAATTGCTTGTCTTTCGTATCTTGTCCAAATGCGCGAGTCAGTCCCGCAATCTCGATTGGATCTCCCAAAGCGGTCCCTGTACCGTGTGCTTCGATATAGCTGACGGCACGAGCGTCCACTCCTGCCCGCTGCAATGCCTCGTGGATTACCTGCGACTGCGCGATTGGGTTGGGAACCGTATATCCATTTGTTTTGCCGCCTGCATTGAGCATGCTTCCCTTGATTACGCCGTATATGTGGTCACCGTCGGCAATCGCCTTTTGCAGAGGCTTCAATACGATAGCTCCCACACCTTCTCCATCTACGAAGCCATCCGCTTGGTCGCCAAACGACTTGCAGCAGTCACCAGCAGAAAGCATAGTCGCTCCAGACAGTCGAATATAGTGGAACGGATCGACAATTAAATTGACCCCGCCTGCGATGGCACATTCACTTGTACCACTGTACAGGCTTTCCAAGGCTAAATGGATCGCCGTCAAAGAAGAGGAGCATGCCGTATCCACTGCTAGACTTGGTCCTTGGAAATTGAACAAGTAGGAAAGGCGATTGGCAATCGACCAATAGCTCGTTCCTGCTGGGTAATTTCCATTCATGACACCAACAAACACACCAATTTTTCTGCTTTCTCCTAATGTCGCAGGAGTATAACCCGCATCCTCCATACTTGCGTATGCCGTTTCTAAAAATAAGCGCTCCTGAGGGTCCATTTGCTCCGCTTCGTTAGGAGAAATTTGGAAAAATAGCGGGTCGAATTTATCCATATCCTCGATGAAACCGCCCCATTTGGTGTACATGTATCCTCTTTTTCCTTTTTCTTCGCTGAAATATTCTTGCCAGCTCCAACGATCCTCCGGTACTTCTGTGATACAATTCTTCCCTTCTTTCAGGCGAGACCAAAACTCCCAGACATCTTCCGCTTGCGGATAACGACCTGAAAGACCAATGATCGCCACATCCTGTCTGGATGGCGCTGCTGGTTTTTCCGCTTCCGTATCAAGAGCTTGCAGGAAACGGCGAGACTTTGCCTTTCGAAATACCGAGCCAGCTTGCTCTCTGGTTGGCTTTGCAGTAGCTGCTGAGTTGGTTACTTGCTTTTGAACAGGCTGCTGTTCATCTATTCCTACTAAAGCTAGTAATTCATCCGTTTGTGTTGTCATGAAATGCTCGACCAGCGCATCAATCGTTTGATATTCAAAAAAGAGGGTCGTGCTGATCTGATGCAATTTTTTCCGTAAGACATTCGTCATTTGCACAATCATAATCGAATCAATGCCATACTCCTCCAGGGCGGCAGAAGAGTCGATCTGGTCAAATGGAATTTTCAGTGTTTCTCCGACCAATTGCTTGAAATAAGCGATGCTTTTCTCATGAAGCATATCCTCCGTGCTTGTTCCTCTGTCTGTAGCTAGAGGACTTGGCTGAGTAGAAGCTGAGGTCCCCATTGATTTCTGCTGTTGTTTGGACTTGCGGACAACGCCGTCACTTTCAGCAATTATCAGCTGTGGATAGGAGACAACTCGGTAGCCCTCATCTTTCAACACTTTCTGCCAAGCTTCCAGAGGCAATGAAAGTTCTAGTAGAAGCAGACCATTCCTTTTTAAGAGATACTTGCAGTTACGCATGGCTTGGCGAATATGCTGAGCTGCGTGCAGTTTATCAGCTGTGATAATCAGGTCGTATTCACCAGCATGCATTCCTAGTTCACTTAACGCTGCTTCTGGATCAAAAACTTGGAAGCTCATAAGCTCTTGATAGGCATGTAATTTCTGTGAAATCAAGGAACGGGTAGATTCTGCACCTGCTCCGATCTCGAGAATCCGAATTCTTGCAGATTGCTCCTGCTTCAACCGCTCCTCGATAAAGGCAGCCGCTACATCAGCAAGCCCTTCATTTTCATGGGCAGACAACTGTAGCATGGATGGATAAAGTTCAGGGTGAACATCCACCCACTCTTCTACCTTCATCCCTTCAATGACAATAGGCTTCGTTATCTTCATGAAAGCAATTTGATTCATGGCTCCTGCGAGAAGTGTCTCTACAGCTTGCATAGCTTCTGGAGGCTGAATAAGACCAATGCCGATTTGCTCCAAACGACGATAGGTTTCTACCATCTCTTGATGAGACTCTTCCACTTGCCCACTGCTCCAATATCCCCAATTGATCAGTTTCACCGCACATGGCCATGCTTGGGTCAATTGATGAGCATATGCATCCTTAAAGGTACATCCGGCAGCGTAGTTGCTTTGCTTCGGAGCTTTCGTAACTGCCATGAGCGAAGAGAAGAATAATACGAAATCCAAAGGTTCCTTCTCAAACACCAACGCGATGTTCACACTCACATCAACCTTAGATGAAAGCACTGCTCGGAAACCTTCCTCTTGCATAGTCTCCAAGCTCTCCTCAACCAAGACCATGGCAGAATGAACAACTCCGTCAATCCGTCTATACGTTTGCTTTATTTGTTCATAAGCTTGTTGCAAAGCGTTCTGCTGCGTTGCATCCGCTGTTATATAGTCTGGTGCTGGTCCAAAAGCGGCAAGTCTATCCATCTTCGCTTGAATCTCTTCATTTTTTTGACGACGACCCATCCATATGATCTGGGCTTGATAGGTACGAATCATATATTCGGTCCATGCTTCGCCGATGCCACCAGCACCGCCAATCACCAAATAAATGCCACCCTGCCTCAACCGTGTCTGATCGATCGGAGGATGGTCGATGGTAAGCAACTGTTGGCGATACCATTCTCCCTGACGATACACCCACGGACGACCCTGACGATCTCTTGGCAGCCTCAACATATCATCCAACGGCCATTCAGATTCGGCCTCTACATCCATGAGTCGAATCTTCCAGTTTGGATATTCCTTCGCCATCGAACCAATTAACCCGTGAATACTGGCGTGACAAGGATTCACAACATCTGTATTCCGAATGGGCTGGGATTGAACCGTGATGACACTCCACCCTAACTCCTTACTTCCGTATCCCAAGCGAAGCAAGGCTTTAATCGTTCGGAAGCATAGAATCACTCCCTGATCCTGCCCCGCGATTAATCGATGATCCGCCAAGGAATCTATCGCATCAAAAGGAGCGATCCACACCATATGATCAATGGAACCAAGCTCTTCTAGTCGGTGTACGATTTCCTCAATCGTATTCTCAGCCTTAATGGACAACACTTTTGCTCGTGGATAGTATGGTTGAATCGCGCTCCCATTCTCTTCATTTCCCCCCACAATGACAACCTGTTCATCAGCAGTAGGGAAAAGCTGCCCCTTCTCAACGGGAGTCACATCCCACACAGCGGACAGCATGAGATTCCCCACCGGAGGCTCCAGTGAGGGTACAGAAGAAGCGCTGCTCGAAGAAACGTGATTCGCTGGCTTCCCGTCCTCCAGCACTCGCATGGAATATCCCTTTATTCGTACACAAACGGTTCCTTGGTCATCGCACAAATCAATATCTAGCTTCTGTACCTTGTCATCTGCGCTGCTGTTAGCACTGTAACGAACGTACGCCCACATTGAGGATGTGCACTTGTTGTGAATTTCAACTTCCTCCATGGCAAAAGGCAAGGAGGGCTTGCGACTGGAATCGCCATCCGCTGATGGGATATCTTCCTCACCCATCATAAGCCCTATAGATGCCTGCAAGGCAGAATCCATTAAGCTTGGATGCAGGACAAAAGGGTTCTCCATTTCGGAGACGGAGGCAGGCAAGGTTAGCTTGGCTAATACTTTGCCCTCCCCTACATACAAGGTGTCAATTCCTTGATGTGCCGAACCATAATCCATTCCTATTGAATGAAAAATGCTGTAGCATTGATCGGATGAAAACTCACGATGACCGCACTCCGCTTGTAAGGACGACAGATTCAAGGCATGTTTCTCAACAACGGAATGAAGTATGACGCTGCCCTGACTGTGTACGACTGGTTCTGCATCCATAGCCTCCGACTCGCTATAGATTTCAAAACTAATTTCACCATTCTCTTCGGGAACAAGACCGATATGGATCTGTACAGGTTGGTCCCCCACAACAATTGGTCGTGTCCAAACCACGTTTTTGAGTTGAATCTTGGCTGGTTCTTCGGTCAAGGCAGCCGTTGCTTGCTCTGCTGCTGCTCTCGCCATCTCCAGATAGGCAACTCCCGGCACGATTCTCTGATTCTTCACGACATGATCCGATAGGAAAAACTCCTGACCTGTAAAAGTGGAGCTAAACCTCTGTTCAGAAAAATCAGAAGTATTCCGTTGCAGCAGTGGATGAATCACAGTTTCACTCGTGAATGGAGCTGCTGTCTTGCCGCTTACAGATTTCATTTTGCTCTCTGGAATCCAATAACGATTCTTCGCAAATGGGTACGTCGGCAAGGGAACACGTCTAGGTTTGTTATTCAGATAAAGCTGTTCCCAATCCACTTCATAGCCTGTCACCCAACATTCAGCCATTTTTCTGATGTTGCCTTCTGCAATCCAGCTTTGGAATCCGGATGACTCGTTGTTAGGCTTCAAACTCCCTTCCCAACAAGTATCGATCGTATTCTCGCCTCTCGAATAAGCTTCCAATTTTCCGATCAACTCAGGTATATCCTCGACAACAAAGGCTACTCGTTCCCTCATCCCTTCTCGTCCAACTTGCAAAGTATACGCCACATTTTCCAGATCGATTTGCGCTGCTGGATCAGCAAAAGACTGACCTTCTCCCTCTATATCGTCTCGATGGTTATCTAGGAGAGAAGCGATGACGGAAGCAATGGAGCTGCTTTGATCGAACTCCTTGATATCTAGCTGAATATGCAGCTCCTCTTGCAGTTTTTGCGTTAGCTGTGTGATTTGAACGAGGTCTACTCCGTATTCATGCCACTCTTGTTCCATCTCAATGCTGTTTTCTCCCACGTGAATAATACTGGATAAAATCCCCCGAAGCTTCTTCTCCAGCATTTCTTGAAGCTGATTTCGCTTCTCTTCCGTGCGTAGTTGAGGGTGATTGTCTGATGATGCCCCTTTTAGAAACTCCGCTACTTTTTGCGCATAGGCTTGCAATCGTTCCTTATTCTTGGCAGATAGCGGAATCATCACTGAGTGATTTTTATGGCCAATGGATCGCGCTTTCGGCTTTGTTTCCGCTGGAATGTATTCTTCCAAAATAATATGGGCATTGGACCCCGAAGCTCCAAACGAACTTACCCCTGATCGCCTCGGAACGGTGACTTCTTGACCGTTTTTCATGCTCTCCGATTTCCATTCTTCTGTCCGTTGCTGTACATAAAAAGGAGATTGCGCAAAATCAATAAACGGATTCACTTCCTTGGCATGTAAGGAAGCAACGAGCGTTTTATGGTGGAGCTGAAGAACAGCTTTTTGCAGACCGCTGATACCCGCAGCAGATTCTGCATGTCCGATATTCGATTTCACAGAGCCAATAGCGCAAAACTGCTGATCCTCTGTATATTGACGGAACGCTTTCACCAATCCTTGAATTTCAATGGGATCACCTAAAGAAGTTCCGGTCCCGTGCGCTTCCACATACCGAATCGTTCGCGCGTCCACACCGCTCTTTTCCAGGCATGCTGTAATCACTTCTGCTTGAGCAACAGGGCTTGGTACGGAAGGCCCGCTCACCGATCCGACGTGATTCACACTACTTCCTTTTACCACGGCATAAATATGATCTCCATCCTCAATCGCTTGGCGCAATGGCTTTAACACGACGGTACCGACGCCTTCTCCAGAAACATATCCATCGCCATCCTTGCCAAAGGTATGACAATAGCCATCACTAGCGTGCATATCCATCATGCCATAGGACAAGTATTTTCCAGGATGCAAGGATAAATTGACGCCACCCGCCAATGCTACCTCACATTCTCCGCGCTTGATGCTCTCCAGCGCCAAATGAACAGCCGTCAGCGAGGAGGAGCATACGGTGTCAATCGCCATGCTCGGACCATGAAAATTGCAGAAATAGGAAACGCGATTGGCAATCGGTGCATAGTTCAACGATAACGGGAACATTTCTCCCCGAGACATCGCTTCCGCTCCGATTAGGGAATAATCCTTGTGCATCACGCCAACAAAGACACCAACCTGCCGCCTGTTACTGCTCCCCCGAGGCGGAACAATCGTCTTCGGCGTATAACCCGCGTCTTCCATTGCTTCCCAGCATGTTTCCAAAAACAACCGCTCTTGGGGGTCCATCGTTTCTGCTTCCCGCGGGGATATTCTGAAAAATGGAGAATCAAAGCAATCATGGTCTTCAATAAACCCTCCCCATTTGGACATCTGCTTTCCAGAAGGGGATTTGAGTTCTCCAAACTGCTGCCAATCCCAGCGAGATTTCGGGACTTCTTTGATGCAGTCTTTGCCCTCTTTTAAATTTATCCAGAATTCATGGAGATTTTTGGCCTCTGGATAACGACCTGCCATCCCGATGATCGCAATTTCTTCATTGGCATTCGCTGCATGATTCTCAGAGGGTGCTGTTGAATGTACGACCGTTGCAGGTTGCGGCAACTCTTGGCTACCTTCCTGTTTCATCAAATCAAGCCCACTGAATACGGAAGCATGATTCTCGGCAAGATAGGCGGCCAACTCAGCGATATTCGTATATTCAAACAATAAAGTAGGAGCCAGCGGCATTCCTACTTTCGCTTCGACAGCCTTCACAACTTCCAACAAGCCCGGCGAATTAAGCCCCATTTCATAGTAACCAATCTGCGTATCAATCGACGCGGCTGGAACTTGTAATCGATCTGCCAGCAGTTGTTGTAAAAAAGTTTGTGCTTTCCTCACGAAGGCAGACTGTGGCTCATTCGATTCATGAAGGGGTTCTTTGATATCCCCTCGAAGCTGAGGTACTTCGTTTTTATTGGGATTGATCAGACCAGGATCACGAACTAACTTGCCCGCAAAATTTTGCAAATGCGCAATTTTTTTGCCTGATCGATCAAAGAACTCCATCGTCATATACATCAGTTCATGTTTTCGCTGGATGGATGAAGTTTGTACTCTGGCAAAGCAATGTTGCTGTAAAAGAGCTGTGGCCCGAAAAGATTCATAAAAAAGCGGCAAAAATAGCCGTTGTTCTTCTTGGATTACCGAGGTGAACAATACCATCGAGCCGATAGCGGACCCATCGATCAACGTCGGGTGAAACATGAACCCTTCCGCACTGGGAAGGGCATGTTTACCGAGAGATATATCCATTACCGCCGCTGAATCTGTTTCATATATCGTTCCTTCTGCCTTCATAAAACCTGTATGCACTAATTCCTGACGACAGCATTGTTCATATACGTCATGCAGATTGACTTTTTTGTTTGCAGCTTGCTCTAGGATGGGAAGATCCAGTGTTTCATCGAACTGCGCAGGAGCACTTTGATGCATGTCAGCAGTGACATATAGCTTTTTCTCCGAGTCTAACATGCCGTTGCGCTGTGTCTGACCCTCCATCCGAATCTGCCACTGTCCTGCTTTGCCTTGCGTGCACCAAATGCTCAGCATGACATCATAATCTTGTCCCACCATGATCGGATGATAGATCGTTAGATTACGAAGCTCAAGCTCGCTGTAATCATGACCATTTTCTCGAAACATTTGATACAACAGATCAATATGGGCTAATCCGGGCAACAGTTCCTGACCGTGCGCTTTATGATTTTTGAGGATTGGATGGTTGATCGTTATGAGAAACTGATCATGCACTTTTATCCCTCCACTATTTGTCGCTTCCAGATACTGGTCGTATGGTTTGGTTTCTGGCTCAGATATGTCAGTGTTTTTGTTGAACGACCTGCCTCTTCACGGTAGACGTCAAATCGGTTTAACGTCGGAGGTGCAATCGACTGTCGTTTGTTCGGACGTGAGACTGCCTCCTCCCAGGATTGTAAAACGACGTTGGCGTTGGTTCCCCCATCTGCAAAACAATTCATCGCTGCTATTCTGTGCGAATCGTTCCATTCAGAAAGCTGTCGCTGAAAATAAAAAGGCGTTGACTCCATATGGAAATGGGTCATCGGCTCTTGCCCCGACAGGAACGGAACCAATTGTTGGTTTTTGAGCATCAGCACGACTTTAATCAAACTGGCAATCCCTTCTGCACATAATGGATGACCGATATTGGGCTTGATCGATCCTAATCCGCAAGCAGCCGTATGAGATGAGCGGTACACAGACTGAATCGCTTTGAGTTCAAGTAAATCTGTCACCTCTGAACCCGAGCCATTCGCTTCTATATAGCTGATTTGTTCCGGCCCCACACCAGCTTTAGTCAGTGCCAACTGCATAACCTCTTTTTGGGCTTGCAAATTCGGGGTGGCAGGACCTGCCGTTCGTCCATCATTGTTGACCGCTACTCCCTTGATGACGGCATGTATTTCATCACCATCTGCCAGTGCTTGCTCCACGGTCTTCAATAAAACCATTCCTACGCCTTCTCCCAATACGAGTCCGCCCGCACGTTTGTCAAAAATATGGAAGGCTGGCTCTTGGCTTAAAATTCCTCTTTGGTGGAACATCCGATGTGCTTCATCACCGCTTAACACGTTAACCCCACCGACGATAGCAGCCTCAATCTCTCCACTCCGAAGGGAATGAATCGCCATATTCATCCCGACCAGCGCCGATGAGCATGCGGTATCGATGACCATACTCGGACCTCTAAGATCGAAGTACTGGGAAATATTTGTAGCCAAATAGTTTTGTCCCACGGTCATAATCGGGTTTTGTGTTTGATGAAGACGATCTTCACTTGGGCGATGATTACTTCTTGCCCCGATGTAGACGCCTACCGATTTTCCCTTGATGTCCTTCGTTGTGTATCCAGCCTGATGCCATAGATGAAGACTTTCCTCCAATACCAATAAGGCTTGCGGGTCCATGGCCTTCGCATCTTCTTTTGCTATCAAGAAGAAAGAAGGATCAAAAGCAGTAATGTTGTCCAGAAGTCCTGCATGATAGGAATTTTCATAGCCCCAGCGTTCCTTGGGTACAACACCAATGGCTGAACGGCCCTCCGCTAACAAATTCCAGTATTCTTCCACATTACGAGCACCCGGAAAACGGCACGAAAGCCCCACTACTGCAATGTCAGATGGATTTGCCTCCCTATATGGAGTAGCCTGACTACCCACCCTCTGGCTTTTCACAGTCTCACTCTGGACGGGCTGACTCTTCGGATCGTCGTTCCATTCAGGAGAAGTCAGCGTCTGATCGTCAGTGATGGAAGCGCCGTGATTGCTAGACAGCCATTCTGCAAGCGTTTCTATAGTGGGATATTCATATAAAATCGTCGGGTCCAATTCCTTGCCTAACCATTTACTGATCTCATTCATGACTTGAGCCAGTAACACTGAATCGATCCCATAGTTTGGAAACTCTTTATCTATCTCCAATCTGGCAGGCTCTATTTTCAGTTCCTTCGCAAACAGGTCAATCAGTCTTGTTTGTGCTGTCTTCACAAGATCCACTACGCTTTGCGTCGGCTTGCCTGCTGTTGGACGACGAGAAGACAGGCTCACAGCAGAAGCTTCTTGCTTTTTGTGTCGCATCAACTGATGAGGTTCCCACAGCTCTTGGTTAATGACTGCCGGGAAAACAACGGGACCCATCTTTTTCAATAGAATATGATCCAACAATCGCAGTCCTTGCTCGTCAGTGATGTGTTCCAGCCCTGTTTGTTGATAGGCTTTGGTCGTGACTGCACCGATTCCTGTTTCCTTCCAACTTGGCCACTGAATGCTCATGATCGGGCAAGAATCTGCATGTACCTCTGCAAAATAATCCATATAGGCATTGGCTAACGCATAATCACTCTGGCCCGAAGCCAAGGACGGAATGATTGCCGAAACAGATGAAAAGAGAACGAAGAACTGTAAAGGCTCGTCCTTGCAGTTATGGAAAACCGTATGCAGCCCAGCCACTTTCGGTTGTAATACCTGCTGAATTCCCTCCGTCGATTTCCGAATAAACGCAGGATTTTGATCATCGCTAAAACCAGCGCAATGAATCACCCCGCCAATCGGACCCATCGTCTGTTTCAAATCCTGCAAATGCTGTTGCCAAGCCTCTTCATCGGTTAAAGATACAGATAAGACTCGAACCTGCACGCCTTGTGCTTCCAAAGCTTGTATCGCCTGAATTTTCTTTGCTACAGAATTGCTTTGCTGCTGATAGGCTCCCCATTGCTCGCGTGGCGGCAGACTTTCTCGCCCTGTGAGCACCAGTTTTTTGACACCATAACCCTCTACAAAATGCTTGGCACATAAATATCCAAGCCCTCGTGTACCTCCTGTGATCAATAAAACATGGTTCTCAGGGAAAACAAGCGCTGGCTCCTGACTTTCTGATACCATCTCTTCCTGCAGATAAGCGCTATAACGCTCACCTGATCGATAGCAAACCTCTGTTTCCTGATCATCGATGAGAAACTCTGCTACAATCTGTTGCGCCAGTTCTTCTCCATCAGCCAATGGATCTAAATCCACATGGCGTGATTGCAGATGCTTATATTCACTTTGCAGCATGCGGTACAAACCAACACGTGAGGCACCCGCCAAATTGACCGAGTCATTCTGGAAAGACTCCAAGCCTTTTGTCACACCCAATAGCTTCAAGCCTTCCTTATGACCATTCTCAATGAGTTGTTGCAGCCATGGAATCCAAGCCAGCGTATCGGTCTGCTGCTGATGTCCACAACCGATCAAATCTACGATGCCATCATAGTTTTTCCACTCCATCCCATCCTGATGGAATCGTGATTCGAGCTCGTTCAGCTCCATGATTTCACTCTTAGCGAAATGGTTGGACAGTTGAATCGCCAAATGCTTCGTTTCATCCGTTGTGAAAATACATATCGTCCGATGAGCTACCTTGGTTGGCATCACTGGGCAAGCCTTCCATTGCTTTTTCACAATGCGCATGTCTGGGTGAACGGGATGTTGCTCATATGTGGATAGGGATGTTGCACCTGTAAATGACGAATATCCACCAGGCACCCAGTAAGCTTCTCTGCTAAAGGGATAGGTGGGAAGACTGATCCGGCGAGGCTTCCTCTCCCCATACAAGCTGCTCCAGTCCAAGTTCAGCCCTTTCACCCAAACGTCCAGCAATTTTCCGTATTTGCCTTTGTTCATCCATGAATCAATCATTTGCGGCATATCATCATCTGCTGCAAAGATTGCCAAGGTCTCTTTATGACGTTTTACCTGTCCGTGGTACAGGTCTTCAATGTCCTTCTGTCTTCCTATGAATTGCTTTAATTTCTCTTCAAGTTCCATCATCGAGCCCGCGATCACAGCCAAACGTTCTTCCATCGCTTCTCGTCCCACTTGAAGGGTATATGCCATTTCAGCTAAATCCACATCAGACAATCCCTGTTCCGCAATGGCTCCGAGCAGTCGTTGTACCCGTTGATGAAGCTGTTCTTCATTTTTGGCCGATAAGACAATCAAAGCAGGATTTTGCGGACTTACTCGTACAGTAGGCTGCTCTTGCATTTTGGGAAGATATTCTTCAATCACCACATGAGCATTCGATCCTCCCGCACCAAAACTGCTCACACCAGCACGTCGTGGAACTTCCCGTCCGTCAATGACAGGGCGTTTCCACTCCGCCAGCTCTTGCTGAACAACAAACGGCGTCAAGCTGAAATCTATATTCGGATTGAGTACTTCAGCATGCAGAGATGGTGCTAATTGTCCATTCCTGAGCTGCAATAAGACCTTTGTCACCCCAGCAATACCCGCTGCACTCTCACAATGCCCGATGTTGGACTTCGCTGATCCAATGGCACAAAACTGTTTGTCATTTGTATGCGTTTCGAAAGCCTTCGTTAAGCCCGTAATTTCAATGGGATCGCCTAAAGAGGTTCCCGTACCATGTGCTTCCAGATAGCTGATCGTCCTTGGATCGATTCCGGCTTTTTGGAAAGCACGTCCAATAACCCGAGCTTGGGCATTCGGGCTAGGTACATTGTATCCATTCGTTTTTCCTCCATGGTTAACCGCTGTTCCTTTTATCACACCATAAATTTGATCTCCATCGGCAATCGCTTTCGCCAGAGGTTTGAGCAGGACTGCTCCCACACCCTCGCCAGGTACATACCCGTCACCGCCGATACCAAAGCTTTCGCATCGTCCCTTGCTCGATGCAAATTTTCCTTGTCCAAGCATCAAGTATTTATTCGGGTGAATGGAAACGTTGACACCACCTGCAATAGCAGCCTCACATTCCCCTTGCTGTAGACTTTGGCAAGCCAAGTGAATGGTTGTCAGGGAAGAGGAACACATCGTATCTACCGCCATGCTAGGTCCATGGAAGTTGCAGAAATAAGAAACCCGATTCGCAATGGAGGCTGGACTTCCTGCCAGTGCCATCGGTCTGCCGAGCATCATTTCCTGGGCTCCGTAGAGCTGGTATTCTTCGTACATGACTCCGACATAAACCCCGACATTACCGCCTAGACCCATGCCAGGTGTTGAGCCGAGAGATTCACGAGTATACCCGGCATCCTCTAACGTTTCATAGACGCATTCCAAGAACAAGCGCTCTTGCGGGTCCATGATCTCAGCCTCTCTTGGTGTGATATTGAAAAATAACGGGTCAAATTGATCTACACCGTCCAGGAAGCCTCCCCACTTGCTGTAGGTTTTTCCTTGCTTTTTCTTATCTGCATCAAAAAACAAGCTGTGATCCCAACGCTCTTCAGGAATTTCTGTGACACAATCTTTTCCGTCACGCAGGTTACGCCAGAACTCATTCATGTTTCCAGCTTTCGGATAACGACCGGAGACCCCAATAATCGCAATGTCTAAGGCGTCGTTTGCTGGTTTGGTTTCTCTCGCCATTTCTATCAATGCGTTACCTCTGCTCCTGCGGTTGTTGATGATCGGTTTTGCCGTTGCAGCAACCATCGCTGGTGCAACGCTCGACTTTTTAACAGGGGATGCCGTTGGTGCTTCTTTCTCGTCCATACCAAAGATACTCATCATTTGCTCTCGATGCGATGCTAGGAAGTATTTCGCAATTTCTTCGATGGTTTGATATTCGAAAAATAATGTTTTCGACAGCGAACCAAACGTTTTTTCTAGTTCATTGGTTAATTGCATGACCATAATCGAGTCAATTCCGTACTTTTCCAACAAGGCGTCTGCTTCGATGCGGTCTATTGGCAGCTTGATGACGGAAGAGACCAGCTTTTTGAAATAATAAATCGCTTTTTCCTTTGGCAAATGATGACTTGTTGGTTGTATGACGGTAGAAGCTTTGACGTCTTGTTCTGTTGTCTTCGGTCTTCCCACCACTGCTGCGTGGAGGCGTTGCAGGTCTCCTTCCATTACCATCACCTGATCTTTTCGAGAAGCTACGGCTTCATAAAATGCACGAATACCCGTCGCGGTCTGCAAAGCGATCATTCCAACCCTTTGTTTCACCATCTCCTCAACAGCTTCGTCTACTTGCATCCCGCCCTCTTTCCAGAGCGGCCAGTTGATGGAGACTGTTTGACCTTGACGTTGCTTTGCCTGCACTCGTTCATTCCGATATTTCGCATAGCCATCCATAAAGGCATTCGCGCAAGCATAGTCTGCCTGACCAACATTTCCTATACTTCCTGCTATCGAAGAAAAGAGGACGAAGAAATCGAGAGGCTGCTCTTTACTTGCCTCATCCAAATTCGTAAGGCCGGCAACTTTTGGGGCTACTACTTGGTTCCATTCTTCTGTCGTTTTCTTGAGGATGAAGTTATCTCGAACGACACCCGCGCTATGGATAATGCCGTGAAGACCTCCGAATTCCTGTTGAATACTTTGGATGAGCTGGACGACTTCCTGCTTGTCCGTCACATCAACTTGACGATAGATAACACTTGCCCCTGACCTTTGCAAATCATGGAGCATCGCTTGTTTATCTTCGAGAAGAGGAGAACGTCCTGTGAGTATTAAGGTTGCCTGTTTCGCTTGATTTGCGATTTCCCTTGCGAAAATCAACCCTAAACCACCTGCACCACCCGTAATCAGATAGGTTCCTTGATCTCTCCATGGAATAGTGACTTCATCATGCAATAGCTTGGTTTCGCACCAGCCCAGTACATAGCGGTTACCCGCTTGATAGCGAATTCGGTCGTCCATAGGGTGGCAGGCATTCTCTTGCAGCTTGTTTACGATTACTGCCGCATGTTCACCTGGGTTTATTTCCATGAATTGACCGACTACATTTGGATTCTCCTGCTGAGCTGTTTTCAGCAAGCCAGAAAGTCCGCTTACGTACGATTGCTCCGCTTCGTCGGGAACGACGACCTGCAATAACACTTTGCCAAGTATCTTTTGTTGAAAGATGCTTTGGATTTCCAAAAATACTTGGGAAGCATAGGTCTCGAACTTGTCCGCAATGCCATCCTGTTGGGATTGCAAAGGTATCAAGCGCACTTCGTCCATCTGTGCTGCTATACTTGCGAGCGACGATTCAAAGCCTTCCGCCATCATCACGATATGCTGTGCATAGGTAGGAGTCTCCGTTTCCTGAACACCTGCCTGTTCCTTCCAGCAAGGATGAACCATCAGCATCTCTTGTGCCCCTGTAGTTTCGAAGTCTTCCACTTTGCCGTCCAGCTTACGAGATGAAAATCGCTTCATTCTGGCGCAAACATTTCCTTGCTCGTCACATAAATCAATATCCAGCTTCTGCACAGGATCAGAAGCGTTGCTGCCATCACTGTAGCGAATATACACCCACATCTTCGTCGTGCATGGACTGAAGATTTCCAGCTCATCCAGCGCAAAAGGCAAGATTGGCTTTAGCGAATTAGGCTGGTGAGAGAAGCCCCTGTCATCTGCCTCCATAAATAAACCAATCGCCGCCTGCAAAGCAGAATCCATCATACTTGGATGCAGCACAAACTGTTCTTCTGTCCCCAAAACAGCGAAAGGTAAAGACAGCTTTGCCAACACCTGCTCCGTGCCCTTATACACTTGTTCAATTCCTTGCAGCGCCGGACCATAATGGATTCCCATTGCTTTATAACCGTCATAGCATTGGCTGCCACTCAAGATGCCATGGCTGCACGCGGCTTGTAACATAGCGAGATCAAGCGTTGGCGTCTCGGCAACCGTATGGAATACGGCACTTCCCTGACTGTGCACAATCTCTTCTGCTTCCTTTCCTGTATGCTCACTGTAGATTCGATAGCCAATCTCTCCACTGTCTTCCAGCTGAAGACCAATGTGAACATCGACAGGCTGATCATCGACAGCAATCGGCTTGGCCCACACCATATTTTTGAGCGTCAAGCCATTCTGTCCCGCCCTCAAGGCTCCCGCTGATTGATCCATTGCCTCTCGTGCCATTTCGAGATAAGCAACACCTGGTAAGAGCTGCTGACCATTCACAACATGATCGGCCAAGAAAAATTCCTGTCCACGGAACGTAGAACTATACCGTTGTTCCAACAATTCAGACGTGTTTTTCTGGAGCAATGGGTGAAGGAAGAGCGTCCCTTCTGATACTGCTGCAACTTCGCTCACAAATGGCGTATCCATCTGAGGAATCCAATAACGTTCTCTTGCAAACGGATACGTAGGCATGCTAATGCGACGAGGTTTCTTCTCACCGTAGAGCTTGTGCCAATCAACCACGCCTCCACTTACCCACAGATCAAGCAGCTTGGCGTATTTTCTTTTGCTTATCCAAGCATCGATTGCATGTTTCAAATCTTCATCCGCTTCGAACACCGCAATCGTCTTTTTGTTGCCTTTCACCTGTCCCCGGAATACATCTGTGATGCCTTCCTGCCCATCTACAAATTGGGTCAGCTTTTCCTGAAGCTCTTGAATGGAGCTGGCCATCACAGCCAGGCGCTCTTCCATGGCTTCTCGTCCAATTTGAAGCGTGTAGGCAATATCCGCTACATCCAGGTCAGAAATGGACTGATCCTGGATCACAGTTAACAAACGCTGTGCCTGTTCGTGGAGCTGTCTTTCATTCTTCGCTGACAGGAGAACGATCGCTGGATTCGTGTGACTTACTTGGCTAGCTGGACGTTGCTCATATTCTGGAATGAATTCTTCGATGACGATATGAGCATTCGAGCCACCCGCACCAAAGCTGCTCACCCCCGAGCGCCTTGGAACTTCCTGACCGTCAATAACAGGACGTTTCCACTCTGCCAGCTCTTGCTGTACGACAAACGGAGTCGTGCTGAAATCAATATTCGGATTTAGCACCTCCGCATGCAAGGATGGTGCTAGTTGTCCATGTTTGAGCTGTAGAAGGATTTTCGTTATCCCGGCAATTCCCGCTGCACTCTCACAATGCCCGATATTGGACTTCGCTGATCCGATTGAGCAGAATTGCTTGTCTGTAGTGTACGCTTGGAAGGCTTTTGTCAATCCTGCGATCTCAATTGGATCCCCTAAAGAAGTACCTGTGCCGTGAGCTTCCAAATAACTAATCGTCCGTGGATCAATTCCTGCCTCCTTCAAGGCACGTCCAATTACACTCGCTTGTGCATTCGGATTAGGTACGGTATAACCATTTGTTTTGCCGCCATGGTTAATGGCACTTCCTTTTATCACACCGTAAATTTGATCTCCATCGGCGATTGCTTTCGCCAGAGGTTTAAGTAGTACCGCTCCGACACCCTCACCAGGTACATAGCCGTCACCGCCAAGCCCAAAGCTTTCGCATCGTCCCTTACTGGAAGCAAATTTCCCCTGTCCGAGCATCAAATATTTATTCGGGTGAATGGAAACATTGACACCACCCGCAATCGCAACCTCGCATTCACCACGCTGCAAGCTTTGGCAAGCAAAATGGATGCCGGTTAGAGACGAGGAACACATGGTGTCTACAGCAACGCTAGGACCATGGAAATGAAAGAAATAAGAAACACGGTTCGCTACCGATGAGAAGCTTCCGCCAAGGGCCATCGGTCTACCCATCATGGTTTCTTGTGCACCATACAGTTGATACTCTTCATACATAATGCCTACATAAACACCGACATTACCGCCAAGTCCGAAGCCTTGAGACGAGCCAAGAGATTCGCGAGTATAACCTGCATCCTCTAAGGTTTCATACACACACTCCAGGAATAAACGTTCCTGCGGGTCCATGATTTCTGCTTCCAGAGGCGAGATGTTGAAGAAAAGCGGATCGAATTGGTCAACACCGTCTATGAATCCGCCCCATTTGCTGTAGGTTTTCCCTCGTTTGTTCTTATCCTCATCAAAATACAGGCTGTGGTTCCAGCGCTCTTTGGGGATCTCCGTAATGCAATCCTTGCCATCGCGCAGATTGTTCCAGAACTCTTGTGTATTCCGAGCTTTCGGATAACGTCCAGAAACCCCAATGATCGCAATGTCCAAAGCTCCTTTGGCTGGTTGGGTTTCCTTCTGTGTCGTAATGAACCGCGAGCCTTTGCGACTTCTCCCGCGATGGCTGTTCCTTTGCCTTTTCGACGTGTTTTCTTCTTTTGTCACGGATGCTGTTTCTTGGATAACAACGGTTTCCTGCTGTTCCGTAAGACCCAAGATTTCCATGAATTTGTCTCGATAGGTGTCCAAGAAATATCCAATCAATTCTTGAATCGTTTGATATTCAAAAAATAACGTTTTCGGCAGCGAGCCAAAGCTTTTCTCTAATTGGTTGGTTAATTTCATGGATAGAATCGAATCAATTCCGTATGTCTCCATCGCGACATCTTCTTCGATTCGATTCACAGGCAGTTGCAGAACCTCGGCAAATTCCTTTTTAACAAAATGAGTTGCTTTCTCTTGAAGGACATTTGGTTCCACAGTGGTGATCGTTTGTTTTTCATTTGGCTCTACCTTCGTTGGTTTGATCGATACCACTGGCTGCATCTGTTTGACCAGCATCTCTTCAAATTCTTCAAGTAAATAGGAGGCAAGCTGCTGTAGCGTCGGACACTCTACGAATACAGTCGGAATCAGCCCAATGTGATAGTGCTGATTTAGCTTGTTGGCGAATTCAGTCAGTAGTACCTGATTAAATCCGAGTTCAGACAGCTCCACTTTGACATCGATATCTATGGGTTGAACCTGAAGCAGCTCCGACACGATGTGCATCAAAGCAAGTTCCACTTTTTGCAACAGACTGCTGGTATCCACCGTGACCGAAGCTTCGGATCGGGCAAGAGCATGCTTCGATTGAGAACTGCTGACTGGTGTTTGCAAAAGTAGTGTTTGCTTGAGCTTTGCCAGATCACCTTCCATCACCATGACCTGAGCTTTTCCGGAGGCTAAGCCTTGGTACATCGCTTCAATACCCGTCGAAGTCTGCATAGCAACTACTCCCATGCTTTGCTTCAACATGTCACCAGCCTCTACGTCTGCCTGCATTCCGCCCTCTTTCCACAATGGCCAATTCATGGACAATGTCTGTCCATGACGTTGCTGTAATACAACCAATCCATTGCGATAGTGAGCGAATCTGTCCATAAAGGCGTTGGCGCAAGCATAGTCAGCTTGTCCGATATTCCCCAAGCTGCCTGCCACCGAGGAAAACAGCACCAGGAAATCCAGTTCTACCTCTTTGGTGGCTTCATCCAGATTGATGAGACCCGTAACCTTCGGACCCAGAACCGATTGGACTTCCTTCCTGTTTTTCTTGAGGATATAGCTGTCACGAAGCACGCCAGCACTATGAATAATGCCATGAAGACGCCCATAGTCCTGTTGAATCGTGCGGATCAATTCTGCCATTTCCTGTTTGTGCGTCACATCAACTTGGCGGTATTCAACTCTTGCTCCCGATCTTCTCCATGTCTGGAGTTTCCCTTGCTTCTCTTCATCCAATGGGGAACGTCCAGTCAGAATCAGGTTCGCATGTTGAACCTTTTGTACAATTTCGTTGGCAAAAAGATAACCCAGTCCGCCTGCCCCGCCAGTGATGAGATAAACCCCACCGTCTTTCCACGGAATACTCGCCTCTTGTGGAGCATCCAGTTCTACCCACTCAGATACATATCTCTTTCCAGATTGATATCGAATCTGAACATCCAATGGGCGGCGTACATTCTCCTTTATTTTTTCAACAATCTCGAATTCGCTGTCGCCCGATTCTACCTCTATTACCTGTCCAATCAAGTTGGGATTCTCCAATTTTGCCGTTTTCAGCAACCCAGAGAACGCAGTGAAAAACGGCTGTTCTGCTCGCAAGGGAACGACAAGCTGAACCAATACCTTGCCGCGTACTTTTTGCTTGAAAATCTCTTGAATTTCCTCAAATACCTGCGTCGTATAATCAATAAAACGCTCGGAAATGCCTTCTTGTGAGGAACGCAAAGGAATGCAACGGACTCCATTCAAGTAGGCTTGTAGATTGTTCCAAGAAACGCGATCAGGTTCAACCATCATCACGACTCGCTGTGTATAGTCAGCGGCTTCGGCGTTGCTCACAACCGCTTGTTCCTTCCACTCAGGATGAACCAGCAGTGTTCCGAGTTTCCCTTTGGAATCCACCGTCTCTACTTCGCCTTCCAGCACTCGTGCGGAGAATCCCTGCATACGCACGCAAACCGTTCCTTGGTCGTCACACAAATCAATGTCTACTTTCTGTACCTTGTCTCCCGTCCTACTGCCATCAGCCTGTCGAATCCATACCCACATCTGGGAGGTAGTCTGGCTAAAAATGCTCAGCTTCTCCAGTGCAAAAGGCAGGAGTGGCTTCAGAATCGCTGTATCGCCTGTGCCAAGTAATAATCCGATAGAGGATTGTAAGGCCGAATCCAGCATGCTCGGATGCAAGACGTATTCTCCTTGCGTCTCGGCAACCTTGGTAGGCATGGCTAACTTGGCCAATACTTGTCCTTCTCCCACGTACACTTGCTCGATTCCTTGCTGGGCTTGCCCATAGACAAGTCCCATTGTTTGAAAGGCTTCATAACACTCACTTGCATGAAGCGTGCGATAGCTGCATTGGGCTTTGATCCCATCGAGATTATGCGTCGGAGCAGCAGTAATCGCTGCAAACACCATACTTCCTTGACTGTGTACTACCGATTCAGCCTGTTCGTTCTTCGGTTCGCTGTATATTTCATAACGAAGGTCTCCGTTATCCCCAGGATAAATGCCGATGTGCACCTGAACAGGCTTGTCTTCCACCACAATTGGTTGCGCCCACCCTACATTTTTAAGCTCTATCGTGAATTGCTCTTCTTCCAGCACTCCCGCTGCCAGCTCCGTAGCAGCACGAGCCATCTCAAGATAAGCGACCCCTGGCAGGATTCTCTTTCCTTTTACAACATGATCCGATAAAAAGAATTCCTGACCATCAAAAGTAGAGCTGAATCTTTGCTCACTAAGATCCGAAGTATTTTGGTGCAGCAAAGGATGTAGGGAAGCAGTCAGACCACGCGTACCTTTTGTATTAGTTGACGGTTGTGTCTTTGGTTCTGGCAGCCAGTAATGCTCTCTGGCAAAAGGATACGCTGGCAAGCTAATCCGACGAGGCTTTTCATCGTCATAAAGTTTATTCCAATCGAAATGCAAACCCTTCACCCAGAAATCGAGAAGCTTCGAGAATTTTTTGCGTTGCATCCATTTTTCAATCGCTTCTTGCAATTCCTCATCGCCTGCGAAGATGTCTGCTGTTTCTTTACCGCGTTTTACCTGACCCCGATAGAGGTCGACAATGCTTTCATTACCTGCAAGAAAGCTACGCAACTTCTCTACCAACTCTGTAAGCGAGCTAGTCATCAGGGCCAGGCGTTCTTCCATTGCCTCGCGTCCCACTTGAAGCGTATACGCAATATCTGCTAGATCCACATCTGTAAAGGATTGCTCCTCAATCGACGCTAACAGTCTTTGAGCCTGTTCGACGAGACGCTCCTTATTCTTTGCCGACAGGACGATGATCGCCGGATTTTGCGGACTGATCGTAATCGAAGGCCGTTCCTTGACCTGAGGAATATATTCCTCAATCACGACATGTGCATTGGACCCTCCTGCACCAAAAGAAGAAATCCCGGCAATTCTCGGGAATTCTCTCCTTTCTCCATCCACTTCCATGATCGGTCGTTTCCATTCAGCCAAGTCCTGCTGAACGACAAAAGGCGTTTTCGAAAAAGGAATATTCGGATTCAACTCTTGCGCATGCAGGCTTGGGACCAGCTGTTGATGCTTCATTTGCAGCAAAATTTTTGCCACTCCTGCTATTCCAGCCGCCGCTTCCAAGTGACCAATATTGGATTTAACGGAACCAATCGCACAATATCTCGTATCCTGCGTATCCTTGCGGAAGGCCTGAATGAGACCCGTAATTTCAATTGGATCACCTAGCTCCGTGCCTGTTCCGTGCGCTTCTATATAGCTTACGGTTTTGGCATGAACGCCTGCCTTATCCAATGCTTGGCGAATCAGCTCTCCCTGAGCAGTTGGATTCGGTACGGTATAGCCATTGGTTTTTCCACCGTGATTCACACTGGTTCCACGAATCAATCCATAAATATGGTCGCCATCTGCCATTGCTTTCGACAGTGGTTTGAGCAGTACTGTACCTACGCCTTCTCCCGGTACAAAACCGTTTCCGCCTTGCCCAAAGCTTTTGCATTGTCCATCTACGGAAAGCATATGCAACGCTGACAAAAAGACATAGCTAGAAGGATGCAGATACAGGTTGACTCCGCCGGCAATCGCCAGTTCACAATCCCCGTTATACAGATGCTCGCACGCCTCATGAATCGCTGTGAGCGAAGCGGAGCACATCGTATCAATCGGCATACTCGGACCTTGGAGATTGAGGAAATAAGAAACACGATTCGTCAGTGAGCTAAACGAAGTGTGCGGGTAAATCAATTCACCCTGCTTCCATAAATCAGGTCCGTACAAGCTGTACCCTGTTTTTGTGATCCCTCCAAACACTCCGACTCGTCGATTGTGCTTTTCTGCAAGCAGTTGTCTCGTATAACCTGCGTCCTCCAGCACTTCCCAGCACGACTCCATAAACAACCGTTCCTGCGGATCGAAATGCATCGCTTCCCACGGGGACATATTGAAAAAGAGAGGGTCAAAGTCAGCGAATCCGTCTACAAAGCCGCCCCATTTGCCATAGCTTTTTCCTTCTGCCACAGCTTTGTCTGGGTCAGGTTCGAAAAAGCCATCCAATGACCAGCGTTCCTCTGGAATTTCTGTAATGCAATCCTTGCCAGATTTCAGATTCTCCCAATACTCGTTCAACGATCGCGCTTTTGGATAACGTCCGCTCATGCCGATAATGGCAATCGGCTCCCGCGCTATCTGATTTCCTGATTGCACGGCTACACTGCCAGTCAGTTCATGGTTGGCTGTATCACGTTCGTTATGCGCCCGTGGTGCTGGAGTTCCATGATTGACCGCACCCTGACGATCAAGCCCCGTCCACTTCATGCATTCCTGATGATGATCAGCGACGAGATAATCTGCAAGGGTGTTAAGAGTCTGATATTCATACAGGATGGTCTTGGACAATTCGCTAAAGATATCACCTAGCTTTTTATTCAGCTGGATCACCATAATCGAATCGATTCCGTATGTTTCGAACGGTTCGTCGACAGCGATTTTACCTGCCCCATGCCTCGTCTCTTGACCGAACATCACTTTTAGCTGATAGAGCGTTTTATCTTTTAACACACCTGCATCGACCGATAGCTTCGCATCCTGCATCGGTGTCGAATCGAGTTGTGACACGACAGGATTACCTAGCAAGTGTTCCTTTAGTGTTGGCAAATTGCCTTCGATAACCAACATTTGCACAGAGCCAGAAGCCACCCCTTGATACAGTGCCTGAATGCCACTTGCAGTCGGCATCGCTACCATGCCTCTTGCCTCCATGATCTTCTCTGTCGCTTCATCAACACGCATACCGCCATCTTTCCACAACGGCCAATTGATAGAGAGTGTTTGGCCCTGTCGTTCGCCTGCTTTCATCAATCCACGACGATACTTGGCGTATTGATCCATAAAGGCATTGGCAGCTGCATAATCGGCTTGCCCCGCATTCCCGAAGCACCCCACCCCAGAGGAGAAGAGAATAAAGAAATCGAGCGCCATATCCTTGCTTGCCTCATCGAGATGCACAAGTCCAGAAACTTTTGGCGCCAACACTTGTTCCAGTTCATCCGTTGTTTTTCTAATGATGAAACTGTCACGAATGACTCCCGCACCATGAATGATGCCAGTGAGGCTACCAAACTCTTGCTTGATAGATTGGAACAAGTCTTCTACCGCCTGCTTTTGTGTGATATCAGCCTGACGATATTGAATATTGGCTCCTAGTGCTTTCCATTCCTTGCATTTGGCTTTCTTATCTTCATCCAAGGAAGAACGACCCGTGATAATCACAGTCGCTCCCTTCGTTCGCTCGGCGATTTCCTTGGCAAAAATCAAGCCTAATCCGCCTGCACCACCCGTAATCAGATAAACCCCATCTTCTTTCCATACATGCTCCGCTTGGCCAGAAGAATTCATTTCTGTCCAGCCGCTCACCCAGCGCTTACCATCCTGATAACGAATGTGCTTACTTTTCTCATCATTGCTGTTTTGTTTCAGCTTCTGGACCAAATCTGCTGGATTCACCTCTACCATCACTTCAATAAGCTGTCCAATCAGCTTTGGATTCTCCAATTGAGCCGTTTTCAGTAAACCAGAGAGAGCGGAGAAGCATTGCTGTTCCTCTTTGTCAGGTACAACAAGCTGAACTAGAACTTTTCCCTTTGGTTTATTGGCAAGGATTCGCTGGATTTCCGTGAATACCTGGACGGTGTAGGCATGGAACCGTTCTGCGATACTTTCCTGCTGTGATTGTGGTTGTAAGACCAGGCAGCGCACTCCGTTCATTTCGGATTCGATACGCTCTCTGAATTCCTCTGCCCATTCACAAAGGATCACGAGATGCTCTGCAAAAGCAGGCGAACCAGCTTTTTGGCTGATCTCCTGTTCGTTCCAGCACGGTTGGACAAGCAGCGTTTCTGTCGTTGGAGTTGCTGAAGAGATTGGCGAAATCTGTACAGAAGCCGGTCCCGCCTCCGTGCGCACATTCATGTTCGTTTTCGTATCCATCTCGGGAACCCCATAGGACTCCTCCGCAAAAGGATAGGTAGGAAGACTGATGCGACGAGGTTTTGCGTCTTTATACAGGACTTCCCACTCGATATCCAGACCCTTGCTCCACAATTCGGCTGCTTTTTCTCCTTTGCCTTCTGCAAACAGCTTGGAAATCAACTCACGATTCGTCTCATTCTTTTTCAATAGGGAGACTTCATGGTTTGCTTGTTTTACGTTTCCGCTAAAGCTACCTGCTGCTTGTTCCTCTCCACTCAAAAAGTCACTCAGCTTTTGAATGAGTTCCGCTGTATCTTTGACAATAAAAATAGCCCTGCTCTCCATCGCTTCTCTTCCCACTTGGAGTGTATAGGCCAAATCTGCAATATGGACTTGTTCATGATTCCCGCTAAGGAAATCAACGAGTTGCTGGGCATACGCGAGAACACGATCATCGTTTTTGGCGGATAACGGCACGAAATAAACGTGCTGGTTGTTATCATCGCTTACGCTGACACGCTTAGTTTCTGTCCCATTCTTCCATTGTTCAAAAATCGCATGAGCATTCGTCCCGCCAAGTCCAAATGAACTTAACGCCGCTCTATGGGGAACAGGCGCATCCTCCCATTTTTTGAGCGTATCAACTACATAAAAAGGTGATTGATCCAAATTGATATTCGGATTCGGCTTTTCATAGTTTAGTGATGGAGGAATTTCATTATGGTATAAGCTTAATGCTACTTTAATGCAACCCGCTAACCCTGCGGCTGTATCGAGATGTCCAATATTGGTCTTCACCGATCCAAGTCCGCAGTACTGTTTATTGGTTGTGTATTTTGTATACACTTCATTGAGCGCCGCAAATTCTATCGGATCTCCCAAATAAGTGCCCGTTCCATGCGCTTCGATATAGCTAACTGTTTCAGGATGAACCTTGGTGTCATCTAATACTTGCTGAATCACCTCAGCCTGACCTTTTATACTTGGTGCATAAAATCCGACTTTATCTGCCCCATCATTGTTGATGCGAATTCCTCTCATGAGGGCATAAATATGATCGCCGTCCTTGATCGCATCGGAAGCTTTTTTGAGGACAACTAAGCCGACTCCTTCTCCACCGATCATGCCGTCTGCTGACGCGTCGAATGTCTTGCAGTGACCATCACTGGAAAAGTTCAATCCCGCTTGATAGACATACCCTGTATAAGTCGTAGGGAAAATCGTCGCGCCCCCTACCAAAGCTACCTTTGATTCTCCCGCTTGCAGGCTGCGATAAGCCAGATGCAAACCAACCAGCGAGGAAGAACAATTGGAATGGACGGCAAAGCTCGGTCCCTTCAGCCCCATTTTATGAGAAATCATCGTCGGTATGGTTCCACCTTGCGCCAAAACCCACGAGACATATTCATTCGGGTCCTTCATGACATTCGGTGATTCCTTGGTGAAATGCGGCAAGAGTGCTTGATAATAGCTATTGCTCGCCGACATAAAAACACCCGTCTGCGGAACCTGTTTAGGTGTATACCCTGCATCCTCCAATGCTTTCCATGAATGGGTTAATAACAGACGAAACTGCGGGTCCATAAATTCTGCGTCTCTAGCTGAAAGGTGAAAGAATCCTGGATCGAAGTGATCTTTTCCTTCGATGGTGGACTGCACCGGAATAAAGTTCGGATTCTGTAAGTATTCATCAGGCAGGTGTAATTGATCGATCTCCTCATCAGAGAAGAAACGTACACTTTCTACGCCGTTCCGTAAATTCTCCCAAAACTCTCTATGATTTTTCGCTCCCGGGAAGTGGCAGGAGATTCCAATAATCGCGATGCTATCCTCATAGTATGCAGGATAAGTCTCCTCCACTTGTCCTTCGCTATACGCCATTGCCTGGTTCGGATTGACAAAATCCGCTTGCTCATCTGATTCATTCTCTTTCCTTGTTGCGATATATTCGCTAATTTCTCTAATATTGACGTACTTAAACAACGTGGTCACATTTAGATCGCACTGAAACTCTTCCGTCATTTTGGCTACAACCATGGTAGCGAGAATGGAGTCTCCACCCACATCGAAAAAGCCATCTTCTGTACTGATCCCCTCTACATTCAGGACATCCTGCCAAATTTTCAAATTCCTTTGCTCAATATCAGATTGAGGCAGACTCTGCTTCTTCGCCTGTGTTACCACAAGCTTTTGATTTAGCAGCTCTGTGCGATCCACTTTTCCATTAGCGGTTAACGGGATTTTATCCATAGAAACAAAAAATGCCGGAAGCATATACTCTGGCAAATTCATTCTCAAATAATCCCGTAATTTTGAGGGCTCAAGAAGTTCATGGTTCGCACCTGCTTTCGGAACATAATAAGCAACCAACCGCTTATGATCTCCCTCTTCTTTCACCAACACCACAACGCTTTGAATCTGTGGATGAGCCATTAGTTGGCTCTCGATCTCACCCAATTCAATTCGAAAACCACGAATTTTTACTTGATGATCAATTCGGCCTAAATACTCAATCGTTCCATCAGGGAGCCAACGCGTTAAATCCCCTGTTTTGTACAACTTGGTTCCCGGTGTAAACGGGTTATCTACAAACTTCTCTGCGGTAAGCTCTGGGCGATTCAAATAGCCGCGAGCCAAGCCTTTTCCTGCAATACAAAGCTCCCCTGGAACACCAACTGGGACGGGATTCATATGGCGATCAACGATGTAGAGTTGTGTATTTGCGACAGGTCTACCAATCGGTGTATTGTTGCTAACCAGTTCATTTTCAGAGCAGGAGAACCATGCCGCATAAATAGACGCTTCTGTTGGTCCGTAAATGTTTTCAATCTTCGCCTTTTGAAAAGTGGCAACCGTCTTTTTCACCAACTCTTTTGGAAAGGCTTCACCCGCAACCATCACATATTTTAGCGGACAATGCTGCAGGAATGGCTGATTCTCTCCAACGCCGTTCACGAAGACATTCAGCATCGCCGGAACAAAATTGATATGAGTCACGCGATGCTTCACGATAGATTCGGCTAACATTTCTGGAGACTTCTCCCCATGTGGCGGAAGAATGACCAGACGTCCTCTACCAATGAACCAACCAAACAGCTCGGACAAAGAAACATCAAACACATAGTTGGTTTTGAGCAGATAAACGTCGTTCTCCATAACGGGATAACGGGATTCAAGGAAAAAGAGGGTATTGATGATACTTTCATGACTCACCATGACCCCTTTGGGTTTCCCTGTGCTTCCAGATGTATAAATCACATAGGCTAGATTGGTTGGGTTTACTACCCGGTTGAGCGTTTTTTGTCGCTGGGCTGTCTGCTCAACCTCTTCCCAATCCCTGTCTAACACGATGCATTTCGTATTTCCTCCTGCCGCTGAAAATACTTTGTCCAAAAGGCGAGCTTGGGTAAGCACCAAACGGCTCTTACTGTCTTCCACCATGTATGCCAACCGCTCTGTGGAATAGGTTGGGTCCAATGGAACATAAGCTGCGCCAGCTTTCAGAATACCGAAAATGCCGATGACCATTTCCAAAGAGCGTTCGACACAAATCCCCACTGTAGCTTCAGGACCTGCTCCCTCGGCCTGCAAATAGATAGCCAGCTTGGTCATTTGTTCATCCAGTTCACGGTAGGTCAACGATTGATTGTCATAAACAACAGCCACAGCATCTGGTGTTTGTTGGACTCGCTTCTCGAACAAATCATGGATGCATAAAGCCTGTGGGAATGCCGCTTCAGTCGCATTCCACTCAGCGAGCAGCATGTTTCGTTCTTCCACAGAAATAAGGCGTATCTCATCCAAAGCGATGTCAGGATTTTGGATGACTTCGTTTGCGATATTGTGATAATGCTCTGCCATCCGCTGTATCGTCGCTTGGTCAAATACATGAGGATTGTATTTCAGATTCAATACAAACTCGGCTTCCTGCTCAAACACCTCTAACTCAAATTCATACTCACCCTCTTGATGAACACCCTCCATCAATTCGATGGCAAGCTTGTTTTGACATTCATCATAAAATCGCTGCAAGTTTTGCGATTGTAGAAAATTTTGGTACGTAAAGATGATATCGAATACGGGTGAATTCCCGTGAAGTCGAGGAATATTTGCCTCTCGTACCATCGTTGGAAAAGGATAGACAGCGTGATCCATCCCGTCAATCAGCGTAAGCTGCAATTCCCGAATGAACTGGGAGAAAGACTTTTCCCCCGTTACCTGACTGCGAATGGGGATCATATTGACAAAATAACCGATCAGAGAATCGAATCTTTCTTCTGGACGTCCCATCGTTGGCATGCCGACAATCACATCTGTTTGACCTGTATACCGATATAATAAGGCTTTAAAAATCCCTAACAAGAGAACAGATGCGTTCATACGGTAATGCTTGGAGAGCTTCTTCACCTGCTGACTCAACTCTCGTGAAAATACGTGCGTAAAAACCTGCCCCTCAAAGCTTGGTGCAGCAGAACGCGGGCGATCGGCAGGAAGCTCCAGTTGTGGAAGCGTCCCGGACAATTGCTCCAGCCAGTAAGAACGATGTTCCCTACCTTCCCCGCTCGCCATCATGTCCTGTTCCCACTTTACGAAGTCAGCGTAACTGGTTGAATTCGGTGTTACTTTTGGCTGCTTTCCTTCAACCAGCTCGATATAGGTATGGACCAATGCTTGTAGTAATAACAAGGAGGAATGTCCGTCAAATATCATATGATGAATCGTAATCAGGACAAAATGCTCTTCTTCCGAGCGCGACAATAGATGAATGCGAAGCAAAGAACCCTTTTCCAATGAAAAGGGCTCTTTTACTTTTTGCCTGAGATGCGACAATACATCCTGAGACGTTAAGCTTGAGATGTCCTCCTGCTCAATGGGAAGCGATTGCTCCAGGCGTTGAAGTAGATACGGAACACCATTCTTTTCCATAATCGAACTCTGTAAAATCGGATGCTGTTTGAAAACAAGGTGGCAAGCCTGTTTAAATAAGGCAACGTCCCATTTCTGAAGGATGCAAAAGCATAACGGAACATTATAAGCACTCATCGTAGGAGACATTTTTTGCAACATCCACAATCCTTGCTGCCCGACGGACAGAGGACTTGTAAACGATGGGTTTTCCAGCTCCAGAAGCTTCTCTTGTACTTCCGCAGCAGACAGCTTACCTTCTTTGTAAGCCATGAGGATTTCCCGTCGCATCATATCATCCCTCCTTTGTCGATTACCTGTTCGATCTCTTCTAAACTTAGCAGGCCTTCTTTGAATTTTTGCAACAGATTCTCTGTCCGTTCACTGCGAATCTGAGACGTTGCTTCTAAATCTGTAGTGGAAGCAATCTCTTTATGACTCAACTCTCTTATTTTTAATGCAAGTAGATGAGCTAAAGACTTCATCGTCGGGTTCTCCAGCACTTCCCGCCCTTTGATTTTGATATTCCAGCGCTGCTCTAAATGACGAATCAGTTTGGTAACCATGATCGAATCCATGCCATAGTCCAAGAAATATTTGTTTATCTTAATTTGCCCTTCCGAAAGATGTAACTCCCGAGAGAGAAATTGTGCCATATCCCGCTGAATGTTTTCCTCTGTTGGGCTGTCAGGGTTGATATCAATCGCGAACGTCGCTTTTTCCATAGGTTGACGAATCGTGTCATTCCCAAGCTGCTCCCCCTCACCCTCGGAAGCGGAGAGCCAATAGCGTTTTCTGGCAAAAGGATAGGTAGGCAGAGAGAGCGTGCGCCGCTCTTGTGGATACAAGGATTCCCAAGGAATTTTACCTCCCTGCGTCCAATGAAGGGCAAGCTTTTCCAGATTATTTTCTGCTAAAAGAACCTGCAACACCGTATCTCCTACCTTGCCTGAAAGAAGATTTCGCACTCCTGCCTGGTCTTCTTCGAGATCTCCTGTATAGATAGGAATCAATGCCGTTGGCTCGCTGCCTTGTTCGACCGCTTCCAAATACGCCTGTAATCCTTGAATCAATTCCTCTCGATTTTGAACCAGCATAGCCAACCTGCATTCCATGGCCTCTCGTTTCACTTGAAGCGTATAGGCAAAATCCGCCAAGGAAAACGCTTGCTGCTTGGCAAATGCAAGCATCTGCTGGGCAACGGCACGCAATCGCTCTGCATTTTTTGCCGAGAAAACCACGATCTGGGGTGAAGTGGCAGAAGAAATGGATTTCATCTCTGTCTGCGGCGCAATATATTCTTCGAGAATCAAATGAGCATTTGACCCGCCTGCTCCAAACGAACTGATCGTAGCCCGGCGTGGAACCTCTCGATCTTCTCCATTGATGCTTACCAGTGGTCGCTCCCACTTTTGTCGATCTTTTTGCAGATAAAAAGGCGTTTCTGCAAAATTGACATGCGGGTTCAACGGCTCCGCTTTTATAGATGGAACCAACTCCTGATGCTGTAGCTGCAAGATCACCTTTGTCAGCTGAGAAATACCTGAAGCTGCTTCGGCGTGACCGATATTCGATTTGACCGACCCAATTGCACAAAACTGAACATCATCCGTCTGCTTCGAAAAAGCATTTGTTAACGCCTTCAACTCAATCGGATCTCCCAGCAGCGAACCATTAGCAGCGGCTTCCACATAACTGATCGTCCGTGGATCTATGCCCGCTCTAGCAAAATTATCTTCCATCAACTGTGCTTGTGCATGGGGATTCGGCACCGAAAATCCATTGGTACGTCCGCCATGATTGGTCGCAGCTGATTTGATGACGGCTAAGATGGAATCCCCATCTTCCATCGCTTTGGCTAAAGGCTTCAATAGTACAGCCCCTACGCCTTCTGCTGGTAAATATCCGTCTCCATCTCCAAAGCTTCTGCTGTCTGCGTGGCTTCCAATCATTTGAGCCTGACTTAATCCTAGGTATTTCTTAGGATGGATCGAAACATTCACGCCCCCTGCGATAGCAAGCGTGCTTTCTCCCTTTATCAAGCTTTCGCAGGCATGATAAATGGCAATGGCAGATGAAGAGCACGCTGTATCAATCGCCATGCTCGGACCTTGCAGATTAAAGAAGTAAGAGACTCGGTTGGCAATCGAATGGTAGGAAGAGAGGGAAATGATAGAGCCCTTTTCCATATCCGTATCAAATGCGTGATACGGCTGATACATCGCCCCTACATAGACGCCGACTCTATTATCATATTGACGTTGTAACACCTCTCGCGTGTGTCCTGTGTCTTCGAGCAGATTCCACACGGTTTCCAGGAAAAGGCGTTCTTGAGGGTCCATCATTTCCGCTTCTCTCGGAGAAATATGGAAGAACAGCGGATCAAATTGATCGACACCGTCTATGAAGCCGCCCCATTTGCTGTATGCTTTTCCTTGTCTGTTCCGAGCCTCGTCAAAGTACAAGCTGTGATCCCAGCGCTCTTGCGGAATCTCTGTAATACAATCCTTGCCATCCCGCAAATTGTTCCAGAACTCTTGTACATTGGCAGCCTGCGGATAGCGACCCGAAATACCAATAATGGCAATGTCCAGGTCAGATGTGGTTTGATTATTTGCATGCTCACGCGCAACAAACCGTGAGAAACGACGACGATGCTCTGTTATGGAGTCAGTAGGGGCAAGCACGTTAGCAATATTCTCTACTGTGCTTGTCTCTGCTGTTTTCCCGGCTCCCATAATCGCGATGATTTTGTCTCCATGATGCGCCAAAAGATAGCCTGTCAAATCCTCTATGTTTTGGTATTCATAGAGCAGCGTTTTTGACAGCGAACCGAATGCTTTTTCCAATTGATTCGTCAATTGCATCGCCATAACCGAGTCGATCCCGTATTTCTCCAACGGAGCATCCTCATCGATTTTATAAGCTGGGAGCTTGATAACAGCAGAAATTTCCTTTTTCAGATACTCCCTTACTTTTGCCCGAAGCACATCTTGTTGCCCAACAGAAACAAGATGTGCGTTATCCGTTTTTGCAGAGATATTTGCGCTCTCTATTGGTTGGAACTGTTGGATGAACCGATCCTGGTAGGCATCCATCAAGTGTTGCGAGACAGCAAAAAGCGTCGGGTACTCTACCAATACAGTTGGCGTAAGTTCAAGCTCATAGAATTGATTCAGCTTGTTTGTCAATTCGGTCAGCTTCATCTGGTCAAAGCCGTACTCATGGAGCTCAGCGTGGATTTCAATATCCTCTCTATCAACCTTGAGCAAATCAGCAACTATTTTCAGCAAAGACGCTTGAACTTCACTTTGCAAGCTGTTCGAATGAGCTGTTAGTGTCGACGAGGTCACAGAGACCCCCATCAGCCTTTGCTTCATTCGTACAAGATCGCCTTCCATTACCATCAACTGATCTTGTCCCGAAGCTAACCCCCGGTACAAGCAGTTGATACCCGAAGCCGTCTGCATAGCAACCATGCCAAGGTCGTCCCACAATCTCTTTTCTGTCTCTTCGTCTACCTGCATTCCGCCCTCTTTCCACAGAGGCCAATTGATGGAGATCGTCTGACCCTGCCGTTCACCTAACGCGATCTGTTCGTTACGGTATGCGGAGTAGGTATCCATAAAGGCGTTGGCAGTCGCATAATCTGCTTGTCCCATATTGCCCAAGCTTCCAGCCGCTGAAGAAAAGAGCACAAAGAAATCCAGATTCAGCCCCTTAGTCGCTTCGTCTAAATGAACGAGTCCTGCAACTTTTGGCGCGAGAACTGCTTGTACTTCTTCTTTGGTTTTCTTCAGGATAAAATTGTCGCGAGTCACACCCGCACTGTGAATGATGCCGTGAAGATCGCCAAACTCTGATCGAATGCTTTGGACCAAATCCTCTACTGCCTGTTTCTGCGTGACATCCACTTGGCGATACTCGACTTTTGTCCCGGTGTTCGCAAGCATACGAAGCTTTGCTTGCTTCTCATCAGTCAGCGCAGAGCGTCCCGTCAGAATCAAGGTGATGCCACGGGCTTTCTCCGCCATTTCTTCGGCAAAAATAAGTCCCAAACCACCTGCTCCGCCCGTAATCAGATAAATTCCGTTGTCTTTCCACGGCATGCTTGCTTCATGCTGTGGAGCTGCCACTTCACTCCATCCCGCCATATATCGTTTCCCTAATTGATAGCGAATCTGGCTATCTGTTGGGCACAAGCTGTTTGCTCTCAGCTTCTCTGCCAATCCCGCTGAATCTTCTGTTGAATCGATTTCGATCAACTGTCCGATTACTTTCGGGTTCTCGATCTGTGCCGTTTTTAATAGGCCAGCAATTCCAGCAAACAGTCGTTGTTCTGATCGGAGAGGAGCAACGATCTGAATCAGCACCTTCCCCTTTGGTTTTGCTTGAAGAAGGGCTTTGATTTCTTCGAAAACCTGAACAGCATTCGCTTCGAATCGTTCCGCCATGCCTTGCTGATTGGATTGCAACAAAAGGAATCTCACACCGTTTATCTGAGAGGACATGCTTTCCCAAGAGATCTTCTCTGGTTCGCAGAGCATCACTACATGCTGTTCATATTCAGGAGCTTTGGCTTCCATAGGAATGGCTTTTTCGATCCAAGCAGGCTGAAGCATCAGCGTACTCGTGATTTTATCTGACTCCCCTGCACCTTTGCTCCCTTGTACAACTCCGGCAGCTTTTTCACCTGCGAGGCTCCTCGTTGTGAACCCCTTCATACTTACACAAACCTTGCCTTGCGCATCACACAAATCAATGTCGAGCTTTTGCACTTTTTGGGTAGCTGCATTGCCGTCACTGTATCGAACCAACGCCCATACCGCAGCTGTAGAAGAACTGTAAATATTCAATTGCTCCAAGGCAAAAGGCAAGGACGGCTGAAGGTCGGTAGTGCCCATTACGAAACCAAGCGATGCCTGTAATGCGGCGTCCATGATACTCGGATGGAGGACAAATTTTCCTGCTGTATCCGTAACAGAGGAAGGCAAGATCAGCTTCGCCAGCACTTGGTCTGACCCGACAAACAGCTTCTCAATCCCTTGGTGTGATGGACCGTATGCCAGTCCTATCCCATGAAACGTTTCGTAGCATTGGCTAAAGCGATAACTACTCTTTGTGCACTGTGCTTGAATGGCAGAAAGGTCGAGCGTTGGCGCTTCCATAGCTGATCGTAGTACTGCTCTTCCCTGGCTATGTACTACTAGATTCTCCTCGGCTTCCCTTGGCTGGCTGTAGATTTCAAAAGTAATTTCACCATTCTCTTCCGGGTATAGTCCCGTGTGTACTTGGATGGGTACATCTTCCACAATAACTGGTTTCGCCCACACGATATTTTTCAATTGAATCGCCGACTGGTTATCAGATCGGACACCTGCTGCCAAATCCACAGCCACTCGTGCCATCTCCAGATAAGCTACCCCAGGTAAGACCTTTTGCCCCTTCACGACATGATCGTTAAGGAAAAACTCCTGCCCTGTAAAAGTAGAACTATGCCGTTGTTCCGAAAGTGTCGACGTATTTTGATGCAGCATGGGATGTAGGGTAGCCAGCGCTCCTGCGGTAAAACCAGCTGCTTGTGAATCCACCTTTGGCAGCCAATAGTGCTCTCTTGCAAAAGGATAAGCAGGTAAGCTGATTCGACGAGGCTTCGTATCCCCGTAGAGTTTGTTCCAGTCAAAAATCAGTCCCTGTACCCACATCTGCAAAATCTTTGCGTATTTCCCTTTTGCGATCCATGTATCGATTGCCTGTTGTAAATCTTCATCTGCGGCGAAAACATCCATCGTTTCTTTATTCCGCTTTACCTGACCCATGAACAGGTCTTGTATGTCATCCTCCTCTTCCAGATAACCCGTTAGCTTTGCTTCCAGCTCAGAGATCGACTTGACGATCACAGCGAACCGCTCTTCCATCGCCTCACGTCCTACCTGTAGCGTGTAAGCAATGTCTGCTAGATCGTTGTCCGTCAGCACTTGCTCCCGAATAGCAGATAACATCCGCTGCATCTGCTCTAGGAGACGGTCTTTATTCTTGGCTGACAATACGATAACAGCTGGATTTTTTGCCGAGATGCTGAATTGTGGGCGGTGTTCCTCTTCGATGTATTCTTCCATGACGAGATGAGCATTTGCCCCTCCCGCCCCAAAGGAGGATATCCCCGCAATCCTTGCATATTCTCTCGTTACCCCATTGATTTCAATCACCGGTCGCTTCCATTCCGCCAGCTCTTGCTGCACGACAAATGGAGTCTTGCTGAAATCAATATTCGGATTCAGTGTGCGGGAGTGAAGGGACGGAACTAGCCTCTTGTATTTCATTTGCAGCAATATCTTGGTCAACCCTGCTATCCCTGCCGCACTCTCAGCATGCCCGATATTTGACTTGGCCGAACCAATCGCGCAGAACTGATTCTCCTTCGTGTATTCCTGAAAGGTCTTCGTCAATCCGGCAATTTCAATCGGGTCCCCCAATGAAGTCCCTGTACCGTGTGCCTCTATGTAGCTGACCGTTCGCGGGTGAATTCCAGCCTCTTCGAAAGCACGGCGAATCACTCTTGATTGAGAATGAGGATTGGGAACCGTATAGCCGTTCGTTTTTCCACCATGATTAATGGCGCTTCCTTTGATCACACCATAGATGTGGTCTCCATCAGCGATTGCTCTCGCCAGAGGTTTGAGCAATACCGCTCCGACTCCTTCGCCAGGTACATATCCGTCTCCGCCTTCCCCAAAGCTTTCGCATCGTCCTTTGCTGGAAGCGAATTTGCCCTGCGACAAATACAAATATTTGTTTGGATGAATAGAAACATTCACACCACCTGCGATCGCAACCTCACATTCACCGCGCTGTAGGCTGTGACACGCTAAATGAATTCCCGTCAACGATGAAGAACACATCGTATCGACCGCCATGCTCGGACCGTGGAAATTGCAAAAATAGGAGACGCGGTTAGCGATGGAAGCTGGACTTCCCGCAATCGTAAGCGCTCTGCCCAACGCCTGTTCAGCGGACGCATAGAGCTGATATTCCTCGTACATAACCCCTACGTAAACCCCTACATTGCCTCCCAAGCCATCGTGCTTGCCAAGAGCATCGCGCGTATACCCTGCATCCTCTATCGTTTCATAGACACACTGTAAAAATAACCGCTCCTGTGGGTCCATCAGCTCTGCTTCCCGCGGGGAAATATGGAAGAACAGCGGATCAAATTGATCGACACCGTCTATAAAGCCGCCCCATTTGGAATACGACTTACCGCCCTTGTTCTTTACTTCATCAAAGTACAGACTGTGATCCCAACGGTCTTTTGGGATTTCGGTAATACAATCTTTGCCGTCACGCAGATTTTTCCAATAGTCATGTATGTTCCAAGCTTGCGGATAGCGTCCAGAAATACCAATAATGGCAATGTCCAACGCTCCTTTTGATCGTTGGGTTTCCATGCGCAGGGACGCGAAACGCTGAGACTTGCGTTTTTTGCTCCTGCGCTCTGTCTGTGCTGTCCTCTCATCCACAATCGTTGTTTTTGGCTCTTGCGTGAGGGGAGCTTCCGCATTTTCCCCCATCCCCAGGATGTGCATCAGATTTTCACGGTAGTTTTCAACGAAATAACCTGTTAATTCTTTAATCGTTTGGTATTCAAAAAATAGCGTTTTTGGTAACGAGCCAAATCGCTTTTCCAACTCCTTGGTCATCTGCATGGCCACAATGGAATCGACACCGTATGTTTCCAACGAGGCGTCTGCTTCCATTTTCGTTGCTGGTAATTTGATGACGGAGGAAAGCAGCTTTTTTAAATAATGGGTTGCCTGTTCCATTAGTGAGGAGGAATCCAAGGCATTCTCCTCTTCGAAAGAAACTGAAGCTTTTGACGCTTCTACTCCTGATCCAACCGATTCATTTGCGATCTTGCGCGTAGAAAAGCCCTTCATCCGCAGCTGGATATTTCCGTTCTCGTCACACAAGTCGATATCAAACTTCTCCACTATATCTCCAGCTTTACTGCCCTCACTATAACGAATGAGTGCCCACATGGAAGCGGAGCAAGTACCTACGATCTCCAATTCCTCAAGAGCAAAGGGAAGAATCAGCGAAAAATCACTGGTTGCCATCATCAAGCCAAGCGACGACTGTAGGGCTGCGTCGAGCAAACTCGGATGCAGACCAAATTGTCCTTGGGTCTTCATCACGGACGAAGGCAGAGACAGCTTCGCCAGCACCTGCCCCTGACCGATCAAAATTTGCTCTATCCCACGATGTGCAAGCCCATAGTCGACTCCCATCTTTTTGAAAGCTTCATAGCATTGTTCCGCGCTGAGTTTGCTTAGGTTACACTGTTCCCGCAATGCGGTGAGATCGAAAGGTAGAATATCTGGAATGGAGCACAACACGGCACTTCCCTGACTGTGTACAATCTCCGCTCTTTGCTCCTGGTCTTGCCTGCTATCGCTGTAAATTTCAAAAACAATCTCACCATTCGCCTCAGG
Organism: Brevibacillus porteri; assembly: GCF_003013475.1. Classification (GTDB taxonomy): domain Bacteria; phylum Bacillota; class Bacilli; order Brevibacillales; family Brevibacillaceae; genus Brevibacillus; species Brevibacillus porteri. The sequence goes on along the minus strand of NZ_PXZO01000009.1, from coordinate 13,866 downwards.
ATAGAGTTCGATATGAGCCTGAACGGGCTCTGACCCGACAACCAAAGGTTGAGTCCAGACCACATTTTTGAAACGAAGTCCTTCCTGTTCTTGCTCCGAACCCAGACCTCCCGTCGCCAATTGTATTGCTGCCCGTGCCATCTCCAGATAAGCCGCACTTGGCAAGACACGTTGACCCTTGATGACATGGTCACTCAGGAAAAACTCCTGTCCCGTAAACGTGGAGCTAAACCGCTGCTCCATGAAGTCGGATGTATTTTTGTGTAACAAAGGATGAATCGAACCTACCCCTGCGCTACTGCTAACAGGCTTGGCTTCGATCCAATATGCTTCCTTGGCAAAAGGATACGTCGGCAAACTGATACGACTCGGTTGCTCTTCCTGATAAAGCTTGTTCCAATCAATAGGTAAGCCCTTCACCCACAGGTCGAGAAGCTTGCTGTATTTGCCTCGTTCCATCCATCTCGCAATCGTTTCTTCCCATTCATCATCGGACGTCAAAATATCCAGCATTTCCTGATTTCGGTTTACCTGACCCCGATACAAATCAGCAATATGCTCTTGTCCTTCTACATAAGCTGTTAGTTTTTGTTGCAACTCCTTCACAGAGCCAGTAAGGACAGCAAGACGCTCTTCCATGGCGACACGTCCTACCTGAAGCGTGTACGCCATGTCGGCTAAGTTCGCATCAGATAAGGAGTGTTCTTGGATAAAGGCTAACAACTGCTGAGCTTTCTCATACAACCTCTCCGCATTCTTTGCTGACAAAACAAGAATAGCCGGGTTCTGAGGTGTGATTTTTATACTGGATGGCTGTTGCTCTTCCGGAATATATTCTTCAATAATCACATGGGCATTGCTTCCCCCCGCACCAAACGAGGAAATCCCTGCAATTCGTGGATATTCATTGGTTGTGCCATTGATTTCAACGATTGGGCGTTTCCATTCCGCCAACTCTTGCTGAACCACAAACGGAGTCTTGGTGAAATCAATATTGGGATTGAGTGTGCTGGAATGTAAGGATGGCACTAATTGCGCGTGCTTCAGCTGCAATAATATTTTCGTTACGCCAGCAATCCCTGCCGCACTTTCACAATGTCCAATATTCGACTTCGCTGATCCCAATGCACAAAACTGTTTGTCCTGGGTGTCTTTTTCAAAGGCGCGAGTAAGTCCAGCAACCTCGATCGGGTCTCCCAGCTCCGTCCCTGTTCCGTGTGCTTCCAGATAACTGACCGTTCTTGCATGTACCTTGGCACGTTGTAAGGCATCTGCCACTAACTGCGCCTGCGCCTGCGGATTAGGGACGGTATAGCCATTCGTTTTCCCACCGGCATTCATCATACTTCCTTTGAAGACTCCGTAAATATGGTCGCCATCGGCTATCGCCTTATCCAAAGGCTTCAAGACGATTGCGCCCACACCCTCTCCATCCACAAAACCGTCCGCTTGATCGCCGAAGGACTTGCATTGATCCGAAGGAGAGAGCATCGTCAAAGCTGACAATTTCATATAGTGCACAGGATCGACAATGAGATTGACTCCCCCTGCGATTGCACACTCGCTTGTACCGCTGTACAAGCTTTCCAAGGCGAAATGAATCGCTGTAAGAGAAGCGGAGCATGCGGTATCCACCGCAACACTTGGACCTTGAAAGTTTAAGAGATAGGAGAGTCGATTCGCGATCGACCAATAAGTGGCTCCCGTCGGATAATTTCCATTCATCACGCCGACAAAAACGCCTACTTTTCTGCTTTCACACAGAGTGGTAGGCGTATATCCAGCATCCTCGATACTCGCATAGGCTTCTTGTAAAAATAACCGTTCCTGCGGGTCCATTTCTTCGGCATCTTTTGGAGAGATTTGAAAAAATAAGGGATCGAATTTATCCATATCATCGATAAATCCGCCCCATTTTGAATACATAGATTCCTTTTTACCTTTTTCTTCGTCAAAATAATTCTTCCAATCCCAGCGATCCTTAGGGATTTCAGAAATGCAGTTTTTGCCCTCTTTTAAACGGTTCCAGAATTCATCCACATTTTTCGCCTGCGGATAACGCCCGGAAAGACCGATGATCGCCACATCCCGCACCACAGATGAAGGCGAAATGGATTCCTTGCTTTCTTGTTCTCGAACGGATAAAAAGCGTCTCGTTTTTCTCACAGGAAGCTTGGTGTACGCCGTTGAAGCAGAGACGTTCATCTCTTCATTCTCTATCTCGCTCTGGTATGTTTCGTCAATTGCTTCCTGTGCTTCTAAACCTATTACCTTGATCAACACTTCCTTTTGCGTCTCGATGAGATACTCTATCAAGGCATCAATCGTTTGATACTCAAAAAATATCGTACTGCTCATATTCGCAAAATCTTTGCGAAGAGAATTGGTCAATTGCACAACCAAAATCGAATCAATCCCATATTGCTCTAATGGGGCTGATGATTGAATCTGATGGGTCGGAATTCTAAGCGTTTCACCAATCAGTCTTTTCATATAAATCGTACTTTTTTCGCGAAGAACTTCCTCAGTGACTCTGCCTGATTTTTTCGCTGGTGTTGTGCGTACAGGCACTTGTTTTTTAAGTGGTTTCGCCTTCAACTTTGTGGCTTGCTTTTTTATAGGCGAATACGCAACTGTTACCGCCGACTGCCTCGGCTGACTGCTACGGCGTATAACCCCATCGCTTTCTGCAACAATAATCTGCTGGCATAAATCCAAATGCTCTTCCGCTGGCAAGAAAACAGATCGGTATCCTGCCTTCTTCAGCATCTTTTGCCATGTTTCAACCGTTAACAAAGGGCATCCAGGAATACGCCATTCTGGATCATCATAGCCCCACCAACCATCCAGCAAGCCAAAAGTCAAATGAGCAAACAAGGTATTGCTCGTCAACTCATTCAGAATCAGTAAGCCATTTTTCTGTAAAGCTGTTTTAGCATGGAGCAAGGTTTGGCTAATATTTTTCGTTGCATGCAGCACGTTTGTGGCAATCACCAGTTCATAGGTGTCCGCAGCGATCCCCTGATCCTCAACAGGCTTTTCCACGTTAAATATCCGATACGTAAGATATGGATTTTCGGCTCCGTACTCTTTTTCGGCGTGAAGTAAAAAGGCTTGCGAAACATCGGTATAACAATATTCCTCGATATGCTTCTGAAAGGGTTTTAGCCTTGGCAGTACGATCGCACTGGTTCCACCTGTACCTGCCCCGATTTCCAAAATTCGAATCCGTGCAGAAGCATCTTGCTCCGTACGCTGCTTCACATAAGTAACAATTGTATTGGCTAGCACTTCGTTAAAGTAATCTGCAACCACGTTATGTTTATAAATCCCTTCCACCAATTCCATCGAGGAATTAGGAAACATGATTTCTGTAGCTGGAATCTTTCCTAGTAAAATCTCTGGCAATACTCGCATAGTTCCCTCTACCAGAATCACCTGAGCTTTACTATTCGGGTCGTTGAGCCATGCTGTTTTTTCTTCCTCCCATTTTTTCCATGCTGTATCAAGATCAATAGGGGTGATATCGTTTGCGATGAGTGACTCTCCGTCGTACGCAAGATAATGGTTTTGCACGAGAACGGCTATGCTTTCTTCCAGCCATTTGCCGTACCTGTCATGCAATTTGGCTTTGAGTTCTGCTATTGTCTGTTTTTTTACCGTGAACAGCCCGATTGACTGTAATTGACCAAAGAGTAGTTCACTGAGAAGCTTATCCATTGTGTTCATTTATAAGCCTCCATTTCAGATTGTCTGCGTTGAGACGAAAACTCTAGTTTGGGCATATCATTCTTTACACTTTCGATGTGTGATACCAGTTTTTCTGGATAGATGTGAATCGATTTATCCGAATTTATCGTAAGCATGGCCTGTGATTTCGTTGTTTTCACCAACGCGACTTGATTCATCGGTCCAGCAAGCAGGTTTTCCAAGGCCATCATCGCTTCGCTAGGTTCAATGGAGCCTAATCCTGCCTGTGCCATCCTCTCCTGGTAATCCTTGGTGGCAACAATGCCTACGTTCGCCCAGTATCCCCAATTCATCACCTTCACTGCACTGAGGCTATGCAACGAAAGCTGGTGCGCGAATATATCTTTAAACGTACAACCTGACGCATAATTGCTTTGTCCAGGCGACTTGGTAAATGAGTTGATCGATGAGAAGAACATGACAAAATCCAACGGCTCCCGATCAAATACTTGCGCAATCCGCACGCTTACATCTACCTTTGCCGAAAGTCCGGCACGGAAGCGCTCTTCGTCCATATTCGCGAGGCTTTTATCTAGCAGGACAATCGCGGAATGAATGACTCCGTTCACTTGCTTGTATCGCTTTTTGATCTCTTCATAGGCAAAATACAAGGACTTGCGATTCGTCGCATCCGCCGCCATATAGACAGGAGCAGGTCCGAGCTTCGCAAGTCGATCCACTTTGGCTTGGATTTCTGCATTCTTTTCTCGGCGTCCAATCCAGATGATTTGCGCTTGATACGTGCTGATCATGTATTCGCTCCAGACTTCGCCAATACCGCCAGCACCTCCAATCACAACATAGACTCCCCCCTGCCTGTAGGAAGCCTGTTCCCATCGCGGTTGACGTAATGGAATCAATTCCTGACGATACCATTTCCCTCCGCGATAAACCGTTGCATTTCCCTCGGCATCTGGCGGAAGGGTGAAAACCTCTTCCATTGGCCAAGCACGACCAGCTTCCAGATCAACAAGTCGGATACGCCAGTTTGTGTATTCTTTTGCCATCGAACCGACTAATCCGTAAAGACTGGCATGAATAGGGTTGACCACATCGTTTTGATGAATGGGTTGGGTCTGGAAGGTTACGAGACTCCATCCTAGCTCCCTTGTATCGTAGCCCAGCTTGAGCAGCGCTTTTAGCAAGCGAAACACATGAAATACACCGCGCTCCTGCTCGATGATGAGTGCCTCTTCTGCCAGATATTCTAAATCAATCCATGGCGCAATCCAGATGATATGATCAATCGAACCAACTTGCGCAAGCTTCACCGCTATTTCATCTATACTCTCTGCGGGTGTAATCTCCATAACAGCTGCCTGAGGATAGCGTTGTTGAACAAGGCTTCGGTTCCCATCATCTGCACAAACAATCAGAATACGATCACTTGCAAGTGGCGTTTCCGAACCACGGTCCATCACAACCTCTTCCCATACAGGACTGAGCAGCATCGTTCCAATCAGCGATTCGCTAGAGGTCTCAACTGGCGTTTTTGTTGCTGTCCGATCTGTTTGGATCTCTCTTTCCAGTATCCGAGATGTGAATCCCTTCATTCGTACACAAACCGTTCCTGTGTCGTCACATAGATCCATATCGTATTTTTCTACCTTATCCCCCGCTTGGCTTCCGTCGCTGTATCGCACGTATGCCCACATCTCAGGGGTGCACGGGCTGATGATTTCAATCTCCTCCAGGGCAAAAGGCATCACTGGCTTGCGTTTTGCCATACTATCCGACGACATCACGTGACGGGAAGAGAGTGTTAACTCCACAGAGGCCTGCAAAGCTGAATCCATCAAGCTAGGATGCAAGACAAACTGATCCTCTGAGCCGGTGACCGATAATGGTAAAACCAGCTTTGCCAAGACTTGTCCTGGCCCGACATATACCTTGTCTATTCCTTTATGTCCGAATCCATAATCAATCTCAATCGCTCTAAAGAACTTATAGAATTCCTCGGATGAAATCACACGCTCGCTGCACTGCGCTTGCAAAACTGGCAAATCAAGCATTTGCAACTCCGAAAGCGGACTAAGCACAGCATTTCCTTGACTGTGTACCACGATCTCAGCATCACTGCCCTCTGCCTCGCTATAGATTTGGTAGGACACCTCACCATCTTCTTCGAGAACGAGACCCGTATGTACCTTAACAGGCTGATCGCCTACAACGATCGGACGAGCCCATACGACATTTTGTAGTTTCATCGCCGTATCCCCATGGACTCTCTCTCCTACAGCGTGCTCCATCGCGGTTCTTGCCATCTCCAGATAGGCAACTCCCGGTAACACCCGCTGCCCTTTGACTACGTGATCCGCCAAGAAAAACTCTTCTCCCGTGAAGATGGAGCTAAACCGTTGCTCGGAGAAAGTAGAAGTGTTCTGATGCAGCATGGGATGGATCACGGAGGCTGTGGCGTTTTTTGCTGCTACCCTTGCATTTGCTTTTGTTTCACTCTCAAGTACCCAATGGCGTTCCTTGGCAAAAGGATACGTGGGAAGAGAAATACGAGAATACGAATCGTCCGCAAACAGCTTGTCATAGTCCAATCCATATCCCTGCACAAACAATTCTGCGATCACAGACAACTGTTCCAAATATTCGCTCGACTGACTCGTCCCATGCAAATTCTCGATGCTTTGATTACCGTAACGTTTCAATGCGGTTTGTTCACGATGATCTTTTTCATTTAACTCGGAAACAAAAGCCTGAGATACTTTTCCTGTTTCCAGCCACTTTTTCAAAAGCTGGACAAGCTCAGCTGTATGCTGAACCATGCAAGAGAAGCGGTGATGGAAATGCTTTCTGCCTACTAACAGCGTATAGCTGATATTTCCACAATCCGTCTCCGGTGCTTTTTCACAAAACGAAAGCAATTGGGCAACCTGCTGGCGTAGCTGTTCAAAAGTGCGAGCCGACAACACAATCAAATAGCCCGGCTTTTTCGCATGATTCCGCTCTACCTGAGGCGCCTCTTCGATGACCATATGCGCATTTGTACCGCTGGCTCCAAAGGAACTGATCGCCGCACAACGTTTGGCTTGCGGCTCCACTGACCATTCCTTCAGGCTTGTATTGACATAAAACGGGCTATCTGCAAACGTAATGTTTTCGTTCCCTGCTTCAAAATGCAGCGATGGCGCTATTTGTTTGTGCTTCAATGACAAAAGGATTTTGATGACCCCTGCAACGCCTGCTGCGATCTGGGTATGACCAATATTCGTCTTGATCGATCCAATCGCACAAAATTCTTTTTTATCCGTATATGTCCGAAAAGCGCGAGTTAGCGCTTGATACTCAATCGGATCTCCCAGCTTGGTTCCCGTTCCATGAGCCTCGACCATCGTAATTTGCTCAGGATTGATGTCGAATGTATTGTAGACATTGCGTTCCAATCGCTCCTGAGATTTCGCACTCGGCGCAGTAATCCCATTCGTCGTCCCATCCTGATTGATTCCCGAGCCTCGAATGACACCGTAAATATGGTCACCGCAAGCGATCGCTTCCGAGAGACGTTTCAGTACAACGACACCAGCGCCTTCTCCCGTCGCAAAGCCATCGGCCCGCTCATCAAACGTATGGCAGCGTCCTGTCGGTGACAGCATACCTGCTCGCTTGGCAGACAAATAAAATCCTGGCGTAGATTGAATGAAGACACCACCTGCCAATGCCATGTCGACCTCACCTGTACGCAAGGCTTGGCATGCCATATGAATCGCCACCAAGGAACTGGAGCAAGCCGTATCAATCGTGACGGCAGGTCCCTGCAAGTCCAGATGATAAGCAACCCGAGCAGGCACAATGGACTCCATATTTCCCCAGAAGGCTTGGGCAGGAGGATTCTCTCCCACGAGACGATCGTAATCACCTTTGGCACATCCTGCGTAGACACCGCATTGGATTCCTTGCACGCCTTGACCCGCATAGCCAGCATCCTCCAACGCTTTCCAGGATTCCTCTAAAAAGAATCGTTGCTGCGGGTCCATATAGTCAGCTTCCAAACCGGAGATGTTGAAAAAAAGCGGATCAAACAAGTCAATATTTTCTACAAGCCCGCCGTATTGATAGCCTTCTGCCTCGTCCAGTCCGTACGCTGATAAATCCCAACGAGTCACTTTCGTAAGCAAATCCGAACCGTTCACCAAGTGATCCCATAAGTCGTCAGCGTTATCAGATGAGGCAAACGTACCGCTCATTCCAATAATCGCAATGGGTTCAGCGAGGAACGCAGCTTTTTCTGATGCGCGCCCTTTTTCCGCTGAAAGCATAGGAGCTGCTTGAATGAATGGCTCAGTCTGAATAGCAGAGACGGAATCTTCCCTCTGCTCGGATAGACTGACTTTCTGTCCTAACGCATGAGAAATGACCTCTTTGTACTCAGACAAAATATAGCTGGCAAGTTGATTGACTGTACTGTAATCAAAAAGAATGGTCGTCTCTATTTCAATGATCATCGCTTGATTGATCTCTTGAACCAAACGAACCCCGAGAATGGAATCCAATCCATAATCTCTAAAAGGTTCATCCACATCGATCGAATCGACATCGACTTCCAATGCGGTGACCAGCTTTTCAATAATCATATCCTTCACATAATCCGTCACCGTCTGCTCGGTCACCCCAGACTGGCTTGGAATGTTTTGAGGTGCTGGCTGCGAAGAGACTCTCCCTTCTGCTTTTGACTGATGGACAGTCTCTCGCGCGATAGGTGAAGCAGTCGTACCGACACAAACATCAGGGTGGAGGACGCCATCGCTTTTTCCAAGGACAATCTGTTGTCCCAGATCATGAGCTTCCTGAGCTGGAAAAGAGATCGCGTGAAATCCTTCCTTTTCCAGTACTGTTTCCCAATCTGCCGGAGTTAAGGCAGGAGAACCTGGAATACGTACATCCGTATCTTCAGACAGCCACCATCCCTCCAAAAGACCAAAGGTCAGATGAAGGAACAAGGAATTACTGCTAATCTCATTTAAAAGAACCAAACCGTTTTCTCGTAAAACAGCTTTGGTATGGCGCAAGGTTTTGCGAATATCTTTGGTGGCGTGCAACACATTAGCTGCAATCACCAGATCGTAATAGCCCTCTCGAACGCCTTGCTCAGCAAAAGGCGCTTCCACATTAAAAATTTGATAGGTCAGATACGGAACGTGCGGTCCATATTCCTTTTGTGCGAACATCAAAAATGCTTTGGAGATGTCGGTATAGCAATATTCTTCCATAAACTGCTGATAAGGCTTCAGCTTTTCAAATACAAACGTGCTCGTTCCGCCTGTCCCCGCACCAATCTCTATGATGCGAATTTTTGCAGACTGATCTTGTTTCATCCGTTCTTCCACATAGGTGGCAACTGTTTCCGCTAGCACTTCATTGTAGTGATCTGCCACCGGGTTATTTTTATAAATATGTTGTACCAATTCCATAGAAGAGCCTGGAAACATGACATCCGTAGCAAGTCGCTTGCCTGTTACAATGTGCGGCAGAGATTTCATCGTTGCTTCCAGCAATCTGATCCGCACTTCTAAATTGGCATCCTTACGCCATGCTACCTTACGTCGATCCCATTCTGCCCATACAGCATCTACCTCGATCAAAGTCGGATCAACCACCAGGCATTGCTCTCCATCAAAGCCATCGAGATAGCCATGACGAGCTAACATCGCGATAGTTTCTTCCAGCCATTTTTCATAACGGTGCTGGAAGCCTGTTTTTGCCTTGAGGTCGGCTACATTCACACTCTTGTCCGTAAACCAACCGATGGACTGCATTTGCCCCCATAACAGTTTGCAGAGAAGCTCGTCCATCTCCTTCCACAATTCGGGGTGGGTATTGGGCAAGCGATCCTGTCTCTTTGTTTTGGGCAGCCAATAGCGTTCCCCTCTAAATGGATAGGCTGGCAAAGGCACCCGGGTATATTTGCCGTTTTTATATAAGGAGCTCCAATCCAGCTTGTACCCTTTTACAAATAAATCAGCAAGCGTGGACAGCTTCTCTTTCCTTGCTTGGGTGGTTAGCGAACTGTTCTCTACTACTTCTGTAATTAATTTTTCTCCGAACTCTTTCAAGCTCTTTTCTAGCTGCACGAAATCCGATTCATTATGGACAAAATAATCAGCAGTTGTTCCCGTTTCTTTTACTTCCGCGATTTTTTGCCGCAATTCCTCTACGTCCTTGGCAATAAACATGCAACGGTGCGAAAAATGACTTCTCCCAGTGAACAAGGTATAGGAAATATCTTGTTCGTGAAAACGTCCCGCTTCTTTTGCTAACCAATGGGACATTTCATCCACTTTTTTCGTGAGAGCTGACTCGCTCTTGGCTGAAAACGGAAACAAGTAATAAGCCCCTGCTTGCTGCTTGCTTGATTGCAGTTGTACCGTCGGCGCTTCTTCCAGAATCAGATGACAATTGGTTCCGTTCGATCCTAAAGCGCTCACTCCTGCTCTTCGCGGAGTCGCGTCACTGGTATTCCATTCGATGAGCTCGGTATTGATGAAAAAGGGACTTCCCGTCAATTTGATATGCTTATTGACTTCCTTGATACTGATCGTCGGAGCGATCTTCTTATATTTCATCGCCATGACCACTTTAAACAGACTCGCCAGTCCCGATGTCATCGTGGCATGACCGATGTTGGGCTTATGTGAGCCAATCGCGCAAAATTGTGTTTTATCGGTAAACGAACGAAATGCTTCCATCAATGCTTTCACTTCAATAGGATCACCCAGTTGCGTTCCTGTCCCATGCGTTTCGATATAACTGATCGTCTCCGGATCAACCCCTGCATTTTCATAGACATCCACAATCAATTCTTTTTGGGCAAGCATGCTCGGTGCTGTAATACCGTTTGATTTTCCTGTCTGATTCACGGTCGAGCCCTTGATGATCGCATAAATATGGTCGCCATCTTCCATTGCTTTCGCAACTGGCTTCAGTACGACTGCTCCCACTCCTTCTCCAAACACCATTCCATTCGCATGATTGTCAAAGGTGTTGCATGTTCCATCAGGTGAGACCACGCCCATTTTGGAGGACATCACAAAAAAGTCAGGGGAGCTGTGAATCGCCACTCCGCCTGCAAGAGCCATTTCGGTTTCTCCCCTGCGCAGACTGTCGCAGGCTAAATGAATGGCTACCAAAGCAGAGGAGCAAGCTGTATCAACAGCAAGACTTGGTCCCTTGAGATTTAAAAAGTAGGAGAGTCTTGCCCCTAACATCGACATTTCATTGCCTAGCATCGTTTGGGAAGAGACACCTTCGGCCAACACAGATTTCTCTTTGTAGTCTGAATGGCGTCCCCCGACAAACACACCTACTTTTCTCCCGGATAACTGTTCAACCGAGTATCCGCTATCTTCAAAGGCTTTATAGGATTCTTGCAGGAACAACCTTTGTTGAGGGTCCATACTTTTTGCTTCGTCAGACGAAATATTGAAAAAGGTTGCATCAAATTGATCAATGTCCTTGAGAAGCCCGCCGTAATATTGATCTGCTTCCCAACCACTGCGCGATATTTCCTCGATACAACTGTCGCCAGACGCAAGATGCTTCCAAAGCTCTTCCACCGAATCTGAGCCAGCAAATCTGCCTGCTATTCCGATGATCGCGATATCGGAGTGGCGAATTTCATTTGCTAAAACAGTAGGCAGGATTTGGCTGTCGTCTGCTGCCATCTCTGACGCAAATTGCAGAGAGATATACTCAGCCAGCTCACCCACCTCTGTATAATCAAAAATAACTTCTACGCCAAGATGAAGCCCCAAGTCAGCATTGATTGCTTCTATTAATTCGACCGCCAACACAGAATGAATGCCCAGCTCTATGAAACTTTTATCGAAATTAAGAGTTTCCACAGGTGTATCCAATAGTTGAGCCATGATTTTACCTATCTTGCTCGCAATCGTTGTTGAGCCATGATCAGCCTGGATACGATCTGTTGCTTGAGCGATTTCCTGATATTTTTCGAAAATGTGCGTGGCTAGTTGCTTGATATTCTCATGATCAAAAACAACCTCAATCCCTAAGTCAATGCCTAGCTTCCTATTCATCATCTCTACCATTTCTACAGACAACACCGAGCTGATACCTAATTCCACAAAGCTTTTATCGAAATCCAAGGGATTCGTCGTATCTTTTAATAAGTCGGTCATTACTTCTTTCACTATAGTTTCCACATCATGAAATGAATGAAAAAGTACCTTCATACTCGACTCCCCCCGATCTCTACACCGATTTCTCACCAACAGCCATGTATAGCTGTCTGAGAATAGAATGACCTTCCGTATTCAGCATGTTTCGCCATGCCACAGATAGCTTACCCAACGCCTTGCTAGATAAATAACCGTCACGCACCAACTGCACAGGAATGCCTACACCCTCCGACTTTAGAAACATTTCGTACCCGAGTAGCTCACTGTGAGCGCATATGACTTCGAAATCTAAATTTCCAAGTCCGCCTTGCTTGAGGACCGTTGGCAGTTCTCGACCGATTTTCGGGTTGCCGCCTTCCGCATAGCGTGCCGCACAATAGGCATCATACAGCTCTCGCAATTCTGGTACATGTGGGGTGGTCATGATGTGCATCTCGAAATCATTGTCGATAAATACCGCTTTGCCGCCTGGTTTTAATAACCTCGCCACTTCACGAACCGCACCGACTGGGTCGGGTAAATGTTCCAATACGAGTCGGGTAATCGCAAAATCATAGGAATCGCTAGGTAAGCCAGTTTCCATAATCGATCCCGCGACTATTTCAAATCGATCCGATTGCTTTTGTGTCAAATAGTTTCTTGAATAATCAACGAGAAGCGGATCAAGCTCTAATCCCGTCATTCTGCAATTTGTAAACTCCTGCATGACCTTTTCCATTACGAATCCTGGTCCCGAGCCTAGCTCTATCACTGACATTCCATCTGTCAGACCAAACTCGATATAATGCTTCAGCTCTTTATCCCAAAACAACTCCACCTGCGATTTCAAACGTTCTATTTCTACCTCAACATTCGTGGCAATGTTTGCGATTTGATAAGAACCTTCCATGTTATTCCCAACCTCCGCTATTCAGATATAGATTCGCTCAAAAAAGTCAAAATGTGGCCAGCAACAGCTTCCCATTCAGGATCAAGCATCATATCATGACTGATATTTTGGAACAGAACGGGTTCGATTCCGTATGTTTTGCCAATTCGGCGTGTTGTTTTCTCAGAAATCATCCGATCCTGCTTGGAGCCGAGAACCAGTATCGGAGTTTTCGCACGGACGGTTTTTGGAACAATTTTTCCATTCATCTCGGTTCTTGCTTTCAGTGATTCAGGCTGCAAGAGCTTCACCCACTCATCCTTTTTTTCAATCGGCAGCTCCTTGGAAAAAAAGACATTGGCAAGCAGTGATGCATCTCTTTTCTCGTTATATGTAAATAATTGCATAGCTTCTTTAAAATTTTTGATCATCAATCGGAATAAGTCACCCATTCCGCCATGTGGAGAAATCGAGGCAACCAGAACGGTACCTGAGATTATATCTGGATGCTTGTGCAAGATCTTCTGCACAATTCCTCCACCCATGGAGTGTCCGACCAGCACTGGCTTACTTTTTAGACGCCCGATCACTTCAAGAACATCATCCGTGTAATCCTGAAGTGTGTAGGAATGAAGATTTTCATAGCCGTCACTTTCACCGTGTCCACGAAGACTCAGCGCATAGGAAGAAAAGCCTTTGTCAGCAAAATGAAGTGCACCCCTTAGAATAGACATTGGAAAAACCCATAGGGAAATCCGATGTAATTCTAGGGGGTGCTTTTCGTCATGGCAGTGAAAGGACAGAAATTTAAACATTATCCAGAATCACTCAAAGTAGAAGCAGTTCGCTTGCACGTGGAAGAGGGATGGAGCTACAGAAAGATTGCCGAACACCTAGGGGTCCAGGATAAATATCGCGTCAGAACTTGGATGAGGAAGTATCGCGAAAGTGGAGAGGTATCATTCAAGGACGGGCGTGGAAATCCTCATCGGGTTGAAACGGAGCAGGACCGGGAGATTCGGCGTCTACAAATGGAGGTAGATGTTTTAAAAAAGTGGTTACAAATCTTGAATCGGGAGGGTTGGAAAACAAGCACATCGT
>NZ_PXZO01000089.1 GCF_003013475.1 Brevibacillus porteri | reverse complement strand
ACAAAAGATTTTACAGTCTCGTGTTGACAGTCCAAGGTATATTGTATCTATTTGTACTCCTGATAATATCCCTAGTCCCAAACAAATATAGGCCATTCCTACATATCCCACAAAATTGCTACCAGAAAAAATATTATAGACTAGCTCTCTCATACAAACCCTCCCTAGTTATTACCTTAAAGGAGGACTATGGATATGACAATATATTTATTTCAGTAGACAAACACATTTATAAACTATCAAAAGACACATTAATATCAAATTTTCATCCTCTTACATACAGCGCTTTTGCTGCTTCTACTGTCCTTTTATGCCCTTCAGGGCAATTAGTAAACTTAATATAACCAGCAATTCCATTTTTGTTTTTTTCTGTTATTGCTGTTGCTGTCCCATCTTCATTAAAAGTAATGTGATACGTGTTATTTGTAAGTTTTAGTACTATTGACTCCCTATTCATAAAACCTCGCCTCCGCAAGTCAAGTATAACTTATTCTTATTTAGTGAATGCAGTTATTATTCACATGCACTACTTACAATCAAAAAAAACCGTTTACTTCACTTTGATAAGCACTTTTTCGATAACTAATGGAAACTTCCATATTTATACAATATATTACATAAATTAATACAAAATCATAAATATTGACAATATTCTAACTCAGCAATACAATGTAATAAATTTACACAGGAGGTATAAACATGTTTAAGAGAGTAGTATCACTTTTATTTGTAATAGCACTTATCCTTGTGCAAACACCTTCAATTACAGAAGCAAAAAGTAACAAGGTAACTGAAAAGATTGTAGATAAGGTAGCGAAAGACTATTTGAAAAAACTAAAAACCGATTTAAAATTCAATGACAAAACAGACGTTTTTACATTCTATGACCTTGATGATAACGAATTAGGCTATTATTATCAGTTTGAAAAAGGAGACAAGAGCTTCTTTATGTTGCTTTCGTCAAACACTGAATATTCACTTCTCTTTTCAGCAGGAAGCGGAAAGCCTAGTATCAAAAGTGTTGATAAAGGAGGCAAGTACTATTACTTAGGAAATATTACACTTTATGAGGCAGAAGATGCGTCGAGTGCTCTAAATATGATCAATACCCATTTATCTGAGAAAAGTGCACAACTATCCAAAAAAGATCTGCGTACTAAAAAGAATCCTAAAGCACAAGCGAGATGGGAGTATTACCTTTCTGAAAATGAAACCCCAGCAGTCAAGGCATTATCAGCAGAAGATGAAGACTCTATAAACGGTGTTAGAATATTAAATCAATGGGATGATGATGTTAGTTATCCCGCTAGCTCTTGTGGGCCAACTACCATCGCAACAATATCCGAGTATTGGAGAACTGAAGAAAATAAAAGTTCAATACGTGGACTTAATTACTATGATTCAGAAGCAGATATGATTAACCACGTGTATGATTCTCATGATGGAACGCTCACTGGAATGAGTGTTGCTGGAGTAAGAAGGGCTTTAATAGAACATATGACTGAAAAAGGGTCATATTCTGTAACGACTGATTCTTTTAATAATTTTTCCAAATATAAACGTGAAATTAGAGCTAACAGACCTCTTGCAATAAAATTTGATGATTGGTTTGTTATTGATGATACTTGGGGCGATGATTATGTTTTTGACTATCACTGGACTACTGGTGTAGGATACTTCACCGACGATGTTGACGATCTACTCTATATACATGACAGTGTAGGTGGCGATAGATATGTTGACTATCGTTTTCATGAAGACATTATTACGATGGTATCGGTTAATGTAGAGTAGTTAATCACTTTCTAGGGTAAGTTAAGCGACTTGCCCTAGAAAGAAAGGGGTTATAATCTATGCTAAAAAGAGTTGTAAAATACATCATAATTCTCGTTTTAGTGATTGCTCTAGTCGGTGGTTGTTCTGAATTCTTTGGCACAGTTAATGGACGGGTCGCAGCAAATAAACATGCTATTGAATTTATTCATAAGGAATACAATATTCCAGTTGATCAACTTGAAGCAGGAATTCTTCCTTCCTATAGATACGGCGTACGGCAATATCTCACTAAAATCTACGATACGAAAGAACAAAAGGAATATTCTGTACTTGTTAGAATGCGAAGTAATTTTGATGTTATGGACATTTATGAGGAAAGATAGTTTAAAAATTTCTAATAATTATCCTTAATACATGATGTACCAAATAGCAGTCATTAAATCCATATTGAATATCCTGTACAGTTCTTGTTAAAAGTTAACAAGCCTTACAATTCATATTGTAAGCATGTTCTTTTAGTTCATGAATCCATTGTCTTTCTTTTTCTCGAAGTTCATTCTCTCCACACTCTTCCAAAACAACAAATTCAAAGTTATCTTCACCGTATCGATTCCATGATGCCTGAAGATTGGCATTATGATGAATATTACCTCTCAAATCCGCTCTATGTTGCGCCCAACGCATATGTATATCCTTACTCATGCCCACATATTTCTTTCGGTCTCTTATGCTCTCGATGCAGTAAATACCCGTAATTCGCTCTCGGCCTTCCTCATCTTCAATGACCTCTACAATTGACTCACTATGTACTTTCAATCGTTGATTCTCCTGCTGTAATTTTTCAATCAAACAATCACGATAGTAAACTTTACTGTATTTCGTTTGTTTGATTGATTCCTTCTCCTCTTCCAGAATCCATTTGATCATATTGTCGAGAGTTCTTACTTCACCTTCATTACCTTTCGTCTTATGTTCATCCAACATTTGATTTAACGCCTTGAGTATCTCACAGTACATTTTTTTCTTATATAGTGAACCATTTTTAGTCTTATCGTATTGTCTTCCCTTATACATGTTCAAGCAATCATTAATCATCTGGCGAAGATTATCTGTGGTCGGTACTGCATTTAAAAATGTCTGCTTCAGATTTGCTGGCAAATACTTAACTTCTTTGTTCAGTTCACCTGTCTGCTCAGTCGTAATTGTATCCGCGATATAATACCCCTTTTTACGGATCGCAGGTAATACTTCAGTTGCCAACCACATTTGAAATCTTACTGCATTTTCATTATTAGCCTTCATTGCAAGTAGGTAAAGGAATTGCTCTGGTATGAAATCACCTTTCGCAACTTCTTGCGAAAAACCAAAACTGGCTAGATACTTGTTTACAGTGTTCCATCTCACGTAAACTTTTCCATTTTTAATATCCGTAAATCCCAGTGACTTAGCAGCACTCTCAGTATCAAACTCAAATTGTCCATTTACTTCTCTTACTTTTACTTCAAATACTCCATTAGTAAATATTTCTACTTGCTTCATCATCTATATATCCCATCCTTTATTTTATAATCGAATTGTTGACGGTTATTGCACCGATACCGACAAACGGACATATACGATTGATTTAGTTGTTTCCGCATTATTTAACGTCTGGCGGCACAGATTCCATATTCGATTAGTTGAAAAGGAAGGGATTGTACAGTTGCATACAATCCATGTCTAATAGAGACTGCTAAAAAATGAGCAAACCCTATCCTGATTTATTTTGCGTCCGGTAATCAGTAAAACGGCACTTATTCTGTTGATTTAGTTGTCAAAGAACATAATTGAAAAATAAAAAAAAGCACATCCAAATGATTGAATGTGCTTTAGGTATTCTTCAATATTAAATCATGGTTAATCCAATGTTCGTCACAAAAGTGGGTCTGGAAGACCCACCATATAAATATAATCTATAAAAGGTATGTTCTACCTCCTATATTTAATATATAATTATATACCTTTAACCTTATATATTAATTTTATATATGATAATTGTGCTATATTATATATTGGAGGTATAGCATACCTTTTTATCAAACCAAGTGTTTCTACTGCATCAAAACGGTAGATCCATAGATAGATCGAATTTATCTTGAATGTTATTGAGGAAAATGCTTTCTCCGTATATAGCAACAGCCTTAGCGTATGACATTACTACACGTTTAGGAATAGAGACTTTCTCATTACTAAACGAAATTGGATTATTGACTTTATAAGCGCAGGCTGGCATATTTTTATCGACTGGTAAGCCTAAGATCATCATTTCATGTGTATTAACAATCATTCGATGTTCTTCTAATGTCTTCAATCTAGATTTAACCATATCCGTATCAATTCCAAAATTGCTCTCAAAATCCTTCTGAGCACAGTTCCAAAATCTATCCCCGTTGAATGACTGATACTTTAAATACTGATAAATATAGAAGCCCTCTAACCCAATTCCATCATTACTCATACAGAATAAGAAAGTCTCGATATTTACTTCATGTGTCCCCTTTGCTGTTTCATTGTTAATCTCGTGGATCTCAAATAAGTATCCGTCAGTATAATTTTCTTCTTCATGTTCTTTACATCCATAATAACCTCGAACGGGAAAGTTTACTTTTCTATTTTTCAAATTATCCTTACCTATTGATTCTTTCATATATCCATCTAAATCTGATAGCATTGTGAATTCTAGATTATTAAATGCCTCATAACTATTCCCCACCTTATTACTAAAATGAGGAACAATTGGATAGTCTGAAACTTTCCTAATGTATCCGATTTGCTCAAGAACACCATTTTTCTTTGTAATATAATTCATATTTTTATTGCTTCCACTGACTGTAAGCAGCCGCTTTAATTCATCTTCTGTGTAATCATAATCCCCATTTTGTAAACCAAATTTTGCATATCTCCAAAGGTAACTAATTAGAAATACATAAGCATAAGCAAATGGGATATGCTTACTGCTTCTATTCTTTTCATTCCCTGTCATTGCATTCTTTAATTCCTGAAATATACTATTGGGAAGAAATATTTTTTCACGTTCATCTACATGTAATCGTTCTTCTAATTCGCTTCTTGTGTAAATTAGCATTAATATACCTCCGTTGGATAACTTGATACATTGGTTTATCTACTTGCTAAAATCTCGTTTAAAAAGGTTAAAAATAAATAGATATTTATATGTAAATATGGTATTTTGTAGAAAGTTAAATTTTACATAAAATGTATTGGGAGTGAAAAGATGAAAAAAGTAATACTATCCAGCTTAGTTGCATTAACAACACTATTGGGTCCATTCAATGTGTATGCAGCCGAAAAATTTAACTACGAAGAATTTATTAATGATGTAAAAATTGACTCTGATGAAAACCAAATAACAATTAAGTGGAGCGAAGTGCCAGATGCAGTAGCATATAGGGTCTATCATGGAGACTCAGAAGTATATAACGGGACCAATGACTCATTCGTTCATGATGATTTAGAATCCGGAAAACCATACAATTACACTTTAATGGCCGTTAATTCTGACGAAGAAGTCATTGCCAAAATTACTTTAGGTACAAAAACAATTAATCCAAAGAAGAAAACCCTAAGAAGTAATGATTCATCAAATGATTTCCTTGTTAATGATGTCAATGTTGCTACTATTTCAAATGGTGAATTTATTAGATTTGATTGGAATAATGTTCCGGATGTAGAAGAATTCGAAGTTATTAAAAATGGGACCGTTGTAGACAAAATTAGCGAAAGTGAATTCAGTGATGAAGTGGATGGAGGTAAAGAAAAGGTTGTCTATGAATTTCGAGGAAAGATTCCTGTAAACAAGCAGGA
Source organism: Brevibacillus porteri (assembly GCF_003013475.1). GTDB lineage: Bacteria > Bacillota > Bacilli > Brevibacillales > Brevibacillaceae > Brevibacillus > Brevibacillus porteri. Next base: position 2,365 of record NZ_PXZO01000089.1, on the reverse strand, counting down.
AAGGGAAATTCGACTATCAAAAATAGAAAAAAATATTAGTGAGCAAGGAGATGCATCTCTCAAAACTGAAGATCTTTTATATGATTACGTATCAATCATTAAAGTAGTTGATAAGAAAAAATTAAAATCTTTAGCGAATTTATCGAATAATGAAGTGGATAATGTAAAAATACGGTATACAACGTTTATTGGTGACAAATATGTAGAAAACCCAGTTCCATATGCACTTCGGCTAACTGGTGAAGACTGGGAGGAGGAGGTCGAATACTTTGGTGGCGATAATAGAGACTTTGCTGTATCCCATTCTAGATTTCGCACTCAAGTAAATATCGAAGCCGATTTTACAGACGAACTCCTTGACATTGATAAAGATGTAAATAAAACTACAATGTATGATAAGAATAAAAACTTGCTAAGCACCGCAAGGGCTAGTAGTAGTGGAATCAAGTTGAACAAAAATGTTGTAAACCAAGATGAGATGGATTTTAGATTAAATCATTCGGTTGGAATTCCTTACCTGGAAGATTCTTTTGAATTCACTCCACCTGAAATCGATTATAGAATGGATGGAGAAATATTTAGAGAAGATGGATCCTACCGATTTGATGGATGGCATGATGGGGCACCAAGTCATGAACTTTACATTTCATTTGATAATGGTCCTTATGAAGAAGTGTTTACACACGACCTCTATGATTTCTTTTACTTGTTTGAGGTAACCCCAAAACATTATTTCGATATCTCCAATTAACAGACGAATTAGGAGCCAATTGGCTCCTAGTTTGTTTGTTTCAAAATACATTTTAAAAGGGGGAAATAAAGGTGAACAAACTGTTATCAGCCCTGTTGACTGCAATTTTTTATTGTGTATTTTTGGCTTCTATAGAATATACTCCAATGAATATACGAGAAGAGAATACATATTATTTTTCATATTTTAGCTTACTGCTTATATATCTAATGTACTCGGTTCCGATTTTGATAATCGTCGGAATCCCTTTCTCAATGTTAATTGAAAAAATTGAAAACAGAATTACATTTAAATCCCCCATCAGAAGATATTCTTTTAATATCAGCCTATATCTCCTAGCGGGTATAATTGTAGCACTATTTTTCGCTTTACTATCAAGAGGAAACATTATAATGAAACTAATCGATATTGAAGGTTTTTTAATTTATATCATTCCTTCACTTATTTACTACCATCTTTTACTTTTGAACAAAATGTGGATTAGAAAATTTAGACACTAAATAAATGCACCAACGGTTTTCCCTGAACGGTGACCATCCTATGGGTCACAGTTCATATAGCACCCACGGGTGCTTTTTCTTTTACTCCATTCCTGGCTATGCTGACTTACCACCAGCTGTAGTTCATTCCCACACTCCTGGGCAACCGCGACCGTATCGGCTACCTCACGCCGAAGGAAGTGGGGTATATATCCAAAAAGTAACAGGAAATGACTTCCTTTTGCCGAATTGTGTAGATGAAGGGAGATGAAACCAGGAAAGCATATCTAGCTATTGTGCCTCCAGATGGAGGGGAAATGGATTACCAGATTGAAACTGATCTTATTACGATTCCTAAATCTGGGGAGTATCTGTATTTATCAGAACATATCGAAACTGGATTGAGAGCGTTTCTAGTAAGGAATGTATTTCATCAAGGGAAGATGGTTAAGGAAGGTAAGGCAACTATTGAATCAATCATACTAGAAGTTGAATTTATTGAACATCCATTACAGTCGGAGAGTCATAAGCAGAGCGTTGAGATGTATAAAGCAAGAGGCTATAAAGTAAAAGAAGCTCTTGCCACAGCATATTGATTAAAGAGCAAAGCACCTCGCGGTGCTTTTTCTTCAGATGAAATTACAGGAGGGCTAGTCATTAATATTAAGTCTGACGTGTGTAATAAGTATGACAGGTTAATAAATGACGAGGTAGCAGCCGTACTGCAATTCCACGATGAATTCGTTATCAACGGGCTAAAAGGTATGATAATTCCAGATAAGGTTAAACAAATGCTTGGTGTTTCCCCAGAAGTCGAAGTGACAATGTATGATGTTGCTAAGAAATCGATTGATGTCCAGCCTAAAATACGATTCATTTATTTGATGAGTCTTTTTGAAGGATTTATAAAGGAGTACATTTGCAATCGAACCATGACCGATATTGATAAATATAGGTCAGTAGTAAATGCGTATGATTCTGATTGGGATCTAAACCATAAAGCTCTAGGAGCAAGAAGTAGTTTGAATCTCAACTATGCCCTCTATCTCTTGGACAATTTGTTCGGGGTCAAGGTAAGCGATAGATTTTCTGATATAACATATGAGATTGGTGCTTTCGGATTAACCCCTTGAAT
>NZ_PXZO01000088.1 GCF_003013475.1 Brevibacillus porteri | reverse complement strand
TCCTACCGATCCGGGCACGGGGACTCCAACTAATCCAGGCACAGGGACTCCTGTACCAGTACCTGAACCAGTTCCCGTTCCTCTCCCAGAACCCGACCCCGACGCCAACATCATCAAAGACAGCATCATCACCAGCGTAGTCATGAAGGACAAGGACGGAAACAACATAGAAGACATCCGCCCGGATCAGGGCTCGCGTGTTCAAGTTGATTTCACTTGGCAAATCCCTGCTGGACATCCTTACTCAGAAGGTGCCACCTTTACCTTCCCTCTCCCAGATAAGTTTCGGACCGATCGCAATTTGACCGGAGATCTGAACGGAGGCTACGGCACCTATGAAGTGACAACAGACGGCACCGTCACCTTCATTTTCAGTGATGCCATCAATGACGGCGCAGAGATCAATGACGGAACCTTCTATGTGTGGCGGGAATTCGATGAGAAAAAGTTTGAAGGTGGCACGAGACAGGAGATCGATTTCAAATTCGATGGCATCGCTCCGATCTCTGTCCATTTCAAAGGCAAAAACAACAATGAAATCGACAAGAACGGGAAAGCAAACAAGGGCATGAATCCTAGCTATCTCGACTGGACCGTCGATTTTAACCAAAGTGAAAATCCGATAAAAGGCGCTATCTTTACGGATGAGCTTCCAAGCGGTCTGGATATCGACATGAGCTCGATTAAGGTCTTCCCATTGGAAGTTCAGTTGAATGGCTCTGTTAATCCAAAGGCTGAGGTAACCACCTTCACTCCTGAGAAATTAACAGAAGGAAATGGGTTCAAAATTAACTTTGGCGACATCGACGGTGCTTATCGCGTCGCGTACAAGACCAACGTCACCGGTACGACAGATACAACCTACACGAATAAAGCCACTGTCACAGGAACGAACCTCCCAAAGGATTTAATCGATTCCGCGAATGTCTCTGTCCGATTCAGCCAGCCTTTGAACAAAAAGGCGATTCACTACGATTACAACAAACAAACGATCACCTGGGCTATTCAGTACAACTACAATGAAAAACTGATCACGCAAAGCGATGCATGGCTCGAGGATCGATTCGATACGAGTCATCAAGAGCTCGTGAGTGGTTCCTTTACCGTTCATAAAATGACCATCGGTGACAACGGAAACGGAACAAAAGACGGGGCTGCCATCACTGAGTACAACGTAACCCCTTCGCCTACTGGCTTCCGCTTGCAGTTTGACCATGACGTGTCGGCTGCTTACGAAATCACCTACCAAACCAAAGCCAAAAATCGGGTCCACCAAGACAGCTACCTCGTGAAAAATGAAGTAGAGATCTATGATGGAACCAAAAAAGATGCATCCAGAGAGATCAATCAAGCAATCTTCTGGAAAAACGCCAAAAAAGAAAAAGTGAACTACCTGGATAAGACAATCGAATGGACGCTTAGTCTAAACGACGACAATCAGGTGATGGATGAAGTCGTCATTACCGACAGTTATGCGGGGCAAGGGCTGACTCTTCTTCCTGACAAAGTAAAGATCAACGATTGGACAAAGGATTTGGAAGAAGGGCCTGACAAAGACTACAGCATCTCTCCGAACTCAACGTACGAAGAAGGATTCAAGATCACCTTCCACAAACCAGTCACAAAAGGTCTAGTCATTACGTACCTGACGAAGTTCGATCCTACTTCCAAGGACCGTCCATCCGTGTACAAAAACAAGGCTGAACTGAATTGGAAGGAAAACGGGAAAGCACAAGACCCTATCACGAAATCCGCTACTGTTAAACCAGACAACTACACCAACAATAACGGAAACAAAACGGGTACATACGACGCCCGCACAAAAGAAATCACGTGGACAATCGATGTGAACTACAACCTTCACAAGATTAACAACGCGATCATCCGCGATTTTTATACCGGAGAACAAACTTTTGTGAAGGACTCGTTAACCATCCATAAGTTGCTGCTCACAGGTGGAGCAGATGGTGTAAAAGTGGTCGAGGGTCCAGTTGTCGCCACCAAATTTGACGAACTGACCAACGGCTTCGAGCTTCATCTCGGTCCCATCGACTCGGCCTATCGCATCACGTACAAAACCAGTTTGGCTAATCTGCCTGTCGGAGAAGTGTACGAAAACAATGCCACTATGCACGATAGTGACATAACAGGCACTCCACTCTATAAAGGCAAGACGACCGTCAGACCGACATACGGTGGGCAGTACGTCCTCAAAACAGGCGTACAAGGTACAGGAGCAGATTCAGAGTATGCAACATGGACAGTAAGAATCAATCCGAGCCAGTCTCATATTTCGGCAGGTGCTGTATTGACGGATACCCTGTCCAGCAATCAACTTCTGATGAAAGACTCCTTCAAACTCTTTACGACAACCGTCTCTGAATCCGGTGCTTTGACTATCGGAAAAGAAATGGCCTCCGAGGACTACAAATTAGAAGTAGTCGGCAATACCTTTAAACTGACCTTCAAAAACGATCTGCACACTGCCTACATCCTGGAGTACCGTTCCTTTATCAATGCTGACCATGGAGAGATCATCAAAAACGAGGCCTCTTTTGCAGGGAAAACAGTTGTAGGTAAAGGGAAAGACGGACAAGAAGGTGTCAAAGTCAGCTTGTCCGGTGCTGGTGGCGGAGCCAGCACACCTGGTAAAGGCGACTTGAAAATCGTCAAAACAGACGCAGATACGAAAAAAGCATTAGCAGGCGCCACGTTCGGTCTGTACGACAAGGCAGGGAAAACCTTGCTGGAAACAGTCGTGACCGATGAAAATGGCATGGCCACCTTCAAAGGCTACAAATTTAAAGCGTACAAGCTAAAAGAACTATCCGCTCCTGTTGGCTACGTCATCGCAGACGAGTACAGAAATGGAAAAGACATTACGTTAAAAGCTCCTGCAGGTGCTGACCCAGCTGTTCCAGTTATAATCGAAATAACCATCGACAACAAGCTGCTCCGTCAAGGATTTGAGTTAACCAAAGTTGACGCGGAGAATGCTGGCAAAGCACTGGAAGGCGCTGTCTTCAATCTACAGGTTGAAAAGGGCGGAGCATACGAAACAATCGCTGAGCTGACAACCGGCTCTGACGGAAAAGTCTCCAAAGGCGATCTGGCAGAAGGAAACTATCAGTTAGTCGAAACGAAAGCTCCGAAGGGATACAAGCTGGATGCGACTCCTATTTCATTCAAAATCGCCTCCAACCAGACAGAAATTGTGACCCTTACAAAAAAGAACACCAAAAATATCGGGTCCGTTCAATTGCTGAAAGTGGACCACTACACCAAAGAGCCACTTCCTGGCGTAACCTTTGAGCTTCAAGATGCTGACGGGAAAGTACTGCAAAGTGGACTCACAACGGATAAGGACGGTATCCTTCTCCTCGAGAACCTGAAAGCAGGATTCTACCAGCTCGTGGAAACAAAAGCGCTTGCTGGTTATGAGCTTGCTGAACCACTGAAATTCGAAGTAACAGATGAAGGCACGACAGCTCTCACGTTGACCAACAGATTGATCCCAGGATCTGTGAAACTGACCAAAATAAGAAAGGGATACCCAAATCATAAGCTCACAGGAGCTGAATTTACGCTCCGTGATGAAAATGGTCAGGTAACCAAAGACAAGAACGCTCAAGAGCTGACAAAGCTGACAACTGATGCAAACGGTGAACTTCTAGTCGAAGGCCTAAATCCTGGCAAGTACGAGTTTGTCGAGACGAAGGCTCCTACTGGTTATGTAATAAACAGCAAGCCAATTGCTTTCGAGATTAAACGGAACCAAGTAGTTGGCGAGCATGTGCTTGTTACTGCCGAAAATGACGTAACCTCCGGTGGTGGTGG
>NZ_PXZO01000087.1 GCF_003013475.1 Brevibacillus porteri | reverse complement strand
GGTCACCGGACCGGGACCGGGCGTCGACGGCGATGCAAACGGCTCGCAGGCGCCCAGCGGCAGGAACAGGAGGAGTAGGAACAAGACTAGGTGTTTACACATCAGGGTTCCCTCCTTAATCGTGGTGTTGCCCTTAGAGTGCCCGAAAAGAGTCCTCAGTAGAGAAAGTTTTCTTGGCATTAACGCTTGTCAGATGCTCGTGAGCACAGCAAGCGTAAAATAGCCCCACCTTGTCTTCAAGATGAGGCTAGGGTAATCTTGGTTAGGATTGAACTATGCGGACACGTCAGCGGGATCGACGGCGACGACAATCAGCTTGTTTCGCAGCTCTGGGTTGACCCCTTTCTCGATACTGGCATAAAAGCTCTGCATGTCGATCAAAAACACGATCCGTTATTTAAGCAAACAAACGTTCGTTTTTGTACCTGTCTTATGCAAAAAAAGTTGGTAATTATTTCTTCCCGGATATGCACACGCTGGTAGGTGTTCCGCAAACGAGAGCGAATGCAATATAGGGTTACTTTTTCACCACAGGAATCCAAATCTCGCTGCGAAAGGTCGGTGATGTTATCTCTTTATTTTCGTTCCACAAAATTTCTGGGCCCTGAGCCGCCTCATATCCAGAGGACACAAACCATTCAGCATAGATGCGACCCCAGATGTCTTGCAGCGTATCAGGGAATGGACCCACTGATTCGAATACGGCCCAGGTAAAAGCAGGAACTTCAAGCACTGCCAGATTGTCTGGACATTCCTTTGTAGTAGCCACCCCGATAAAGTGATCAACCTCACCATATTCCAGCCGACCTTCTGAAAAGTTCGTGGACGCACTGAGCAGTCCAAGTGGTTTGACATCGGATAGAGACTTCAGTTGCTGAATCGTCTCCATATCTAATGAAGCCCACATGGCCGCAATCTCTGGATTGACTCCACGATAAATCAGCGGGACTCTTTTTTTCAGACCCACAATGCGAAATGCCTCTTTTTCTTCCATACGGTAGTTCATGGCACTGCCTCCTTTAATGGATAGATGAAAGGTCATTCGCGGATAAGCCTTCAAGGAATGGCCGATGTGTCTGGCTTCTGTCGGAGTGACGCCATGCACATTCTGAAAAGCTCTGGCAAAGGAATCAGCCGATCCGTATCCGTATTTGATCGCAATGTCAATGACCCGCTCGTTGCTGTCCGCAAGCTCAAAAGCTGCAAGCGTAATGCGCCGACGCCGGATGTACTCGGATAACGGAACTCCAGCGAGAAAAGAAAACATCCTTTTGAAGTGATACTCGGAGCAGCAAGCCACCCGAGCGATTTCTTTGTAGTCAATCTCGCTGGTCAAATTGTCTTCGATGTAGTCCAGAGCCTCATTCAGCTTTGCAAGCAAATCCATGGTAATGACCTCCCTTTCTCCCTCAGAATAGCAGAAGCAAAATCAGGCGATCCGACATTTCGTGCACGATTATGCCGGGTCGACCTTGTGAAAAACACGATTTGAAAGGAGCTCTATCACAATGACTACCACTTCCCCCCTGCTGCCCCAAATCGGAACGATTTTTGTAGCCGTCAGCGACATCGAACGCGCACGCGACTGGTACTGCCGTCTCTTGGGCATTCCCGCAGACGGTGAGATTATGTTCGGACATATATACTGCATTCCCTTACAAAGCGGACTGACGCTCGTTCTGGACAGCAAAATCTTTCCGAAGCGCATCACAGATGATGCTCCCTTGTTTCATTTCAACACACAGGATATCGAAGCCTCTTATGCATTTCTCAAGGAGAACGGAGTAGAAGTCGTCGTTCCTATCCAGCATGGTCACTGGTTCAACTTCCGCGATCCCGACGGCAATCTGATCATGGTATGCAAATGTTAAGCTGAAAAGGAGATACACGCATGACCATCCACTTACGCCGCACTACACCAGCAGACATTTCATTCGTATGCAAAGTAGAAAATGCGCCAGAGAATACCCCGTTCATTATCCCGTGGAGCGAAGAGCGGCACCACCACGCACTTGGCAACCCGGACATCCTCCATATGATTGCCGAAAAAAAAGAAACAGGCCACCCCGTCGGCTACGTCATCATCGCCGGGCTGACCAATCCTCATCAAAGTATTGAACTCATGCGTATTACAATCGCAGTGAAGGGCGAAGGCTACGGTCGCAACATCCTGCGTCAGATCAAGCATTGGGCATTCATCGAGCAAAAAGCCCATCGACTCTGGCTGGATGTAAAAGAAACGAACGACCGCGCCCGTACCCTTTACGTATCGGAAGGGTTTCACATAGAGGGCACCTTGCGCGATTGCCTAAAATCAGGCGATACTTACGAATCCTTGATCATTTTATCCATACTGGCATCGGAATATGACGCTAAGGGGCTAGTAGCTCCGGAGTCGTAACATACAGCCATTTGCCGTCGTTGCTAGCTCCCAAAATAGATACATTCGCTGGCAGTCCTTTCACCAGCACAGATTGTTGCTTACGATCAGCATCAAACAGGAAGAGCGACGACACGGACTCCGCTCCTTGTTCAGCTTTTTCCCAATCGATATAAACCAAATGGTGAGTGCCTGGAATCCATATCGCATCTGGTTTCATTTCCTTCAGTTTGACGTCGCCCTTAAACACCCCTGCATTCCAATACATTTGATAGGCGCCATCTGTCGACTGGATATAGCCAGACCAAGCTTCTTTTGGAACAGGTGGATTCCAGCTGATCACCTTGCCTGACTGCCAATCGTAGCGTTGACGAAGCTCCTCAAAGCTTTCTTCCTCTGTTCTCATTTCAAACGTCGCGTAGCGTCCATCATCGATAAAACTGACGGGCTGGACTTGCCCATTCATCTCATCTGTTGGAACCCATCCTTTGATTGCACCTGGGAGGCGCCGTTCTTTTGCAGTCGCCAGATCGTACACGACCAGATCGAGATCCTTTTTCTGTTCGGTCTTGCCTACTGCCATCAATACATACTTGCGATCATGGCTAAAGCTGGCTCCATGTACGTATCCATCTACCTTGATACGAGTGGCAAACTCACTTTTCGGTACTTCTGTCCCTTTTGGTGGATGAGCGAAAAAGAAGCCGCGGCGATCTGCCATGAAGTCGCCTGCACCGCTATAGTTGTCAGTCAGCTCCACTGGATAAGCAGTCAGCTCTTTTGTCTGTATGTCATAAATCGAATACAGCATGGGGAAACGTGCATCGCACTCGCAATATTCTGTAAATCGCTCCAACAACACATACCGTTCCTCAGGGTCGATAAATTCCATGGGAGTCCTGACGGCAAAGTCCGTCATTTTTTCTTTCACCTTGCCATCGACAGAGACTCGCCAAATCTGAGACGGAGCAAACACCACCGCCGAGAAATCATTCGTATCATCAAACGTGGTTCCCTTTACCGTCTTCGCTCCTGCTACATTTACAACATATTCCGTCCAGCTTCTGTCTTTGGCAAGCGTATCAGGAAGGGTAGCGAGCAATTGCAGTTGACGGTCGTGCACCCAGTGAAACGTAAAAATCGGCTCCACGTAGCCCAAGTCCTCTTTTTTTGTCTCTTCCTGAGCATTTTTGCGGATCGCTGCTTCGACTGTTCCACGGTTCACAGCTTCCTTAAAAAAGAGGGTGTATGCCTGTGGTGCAGGTCCTACGACCGTTCTTCGAGGAGAGCGGAGCTGTGGAGCCTCATTCAACTGAATAACCACGTCTTCTTTCATCGATACGTAGTCATAAGACAGTTCCTTTTGCTTCCATTCCTTTGTCGTTTGGCTGGTCGTATGGGAGGGGCCACTCTGAGCAATCCGACTGTCCGTGGAGGTTGCTTGCGCGAAGTCGGATCCTGTCATGATAAGCAATGCAAACACAATGGACATACTCATTCCCCGAATTTTTCGCAAAGACAAAAAACTCGCCTCGCTTCCTAGAAAAATTTACCTTACAGAGGATAGACGTCGATACCCTGCTTAAAGTTTCACTCCACAAAAGAAAAAGCCTCCCCACGCGCTTTGGTCAAGACCCCATTTAG
>NZ_PXZO01000086.1 GCF_003013475.1 Brevibacillus porteri | reverse complement strand
TGCTGGGCGCACTAAAAAAGAAAGGGAGCCCTTAAAAAGGCTCCCTTTTTGTTGCTGCATCCTTACGTACGTGGCACGAAAAACTTTCCTTGCCAGCTATTCCGCGCTTTCAGTTCTGCATCAATGCCATTCAGAACTTCCCACTTTTTGCGACTCCACATCGGTCCAATCAAGAGATCAGGTGGGCCGTCCCCAGTGATTCGATGGACGATCATCTCTGGAGGTAAAATTTCCAATGTATCCACAACGAGCTTTGTGTACTCTTCCTGTGACAGGAATTCCAAAAGACCTGCTTCATATTGCTTCACCATCGGCGTTTTGCGCAGCAGATGCAACAGGTGTATCTTGATCCCCTGCACATCGAGATGTGCCACAGCATCTGCCGTCTGCATCATCTCTTCTTGGCTCTCTCCTGGCAATCCGTAGATGATATGTGAGCATACACGGATGTTGTGCTTGCGCAATCTCTCTACAGCATCCACGTAGCATTGATAATCGTGTGCTCGATTAATTAACTGGGCTGTGTGCTCATGGACTGTCTGTAGACCGAGCTCCACCCACAAATATGTGCGCTCATTCAATTCAGCCAAATACTCCACAACATCGTCAGGCAGGCAGTCAGGACGTGTGGCAATGGAGAGTCCAACTACACCTTCTTGTTGGAGGATGACTTCGTACATCTCCCGCAGCTCCTCTACAGGTGCATACGTATTCGTGTACGCTTGGAAGAAGCCCAAATACTTGGCTTGCGGCCATTTCTCATGCATGCGATTTTTCACATCATGAAACTGTCTTTCCAGGTCCATTCTGCGATCACCAGCAAAATCTCCAGATCCTCTCGCACTGCAAAACGTGCAGCCGCCTGTCGCTACTTTCCCATCCCGATTCGGACAACTAAAACCGCCATCCAATGGAACCTTGAAAATCTTTTCGTGAAAAGTTCCTCTTAAATGATTATTCCATGTATGGTATCGTTTATCGCCCCACAACAATGGGACGTCGTTGTTGTGAATATCTGTCGCGAGCTTCATTGCTGTTTTCCTCCTATGGGCACCGCTACGTCTGGCGCTGGTGCCTTAATCCCGTTGGACAACGCTACTTGCTTGATCACGTCATTATACCAAATTCGGCAACGGTCTCGCTACTTTAAGATAATAGGAAAACCACAGGTGAATATTCCCCCTGTGGTTTTGCTTGTTTACGTCACTATTGCTGGATCTCCTCAATACGAATCGCGCGTGTGTGAGAGGTGTGACTCCACTCTTGGTTTTTCTTCGTAAAGAACGCGTAAAACATAATCGGAAGCCAGGTCAGGAAAAAGAATGGTAGTAAGAGGAGCCCGAAATACCCCTTCCACGGAACTTTATCCAAATAGAGGGCCAAGATCGGCAACAGGTAGAACACGGCAGTAGAACCGTATACCAGCCATGTAGGCAAGATCGTGGATACTGTTGTCAGCGTACCGATATCAAAGAATCTTGCCAAGAACAATACCGACATCATCGTCACCATCAGCACATACATCGGTTGGAAGAGGTAGAAGGCTGCATCAAGCATTCCCAGCTTTCTTGACTTCAAACCATTAAACAAGACAGCGCGGATGTAGCGTCCTGCCACATCGTAGTGCCCTTGCATCCAACGCAAACGCTGGCGCATCGACGATTTTAAATCAATCGGTTTTTCATCCCAGACCTTGGTGTCATGTGCCCATGTCGGGTAAATACCGCGTTCAATACAACGTGTTGCAAATTCCAGGTCTTCCGTGAGACTGGTTGCTCCCCAGCCCATTTCTTTGAGCAGGTTGCTCTCAATGCACAAGCCAGTTCCGCCCAAAGTGTTCGGCAGTCCCAAATTGTGACGAGCCAACTGCCACATACGGTTTGTAAACCAGTAGGTAACCGCATAGGACAGCGTAATCCAGGAATCAAACGGGTTCTTGGAGTCGAGGTAGCCTTGAATTACACGCGCCCCTTTGGAGAGACGGTCATTCATTACTTTCAAGAAGTTTTTCTCAACCAAGTTGTCAGCATCAAACATGACGACAGCGTCATACTGCTTAGGTCTTGCCCAGAGGTTCTCCAGCATCCATTCGATGCCGTAGCCTTTCCCACGCTTGGATGTGTCAAAACGCTCACATGCAATTGCACCATGCGCCCGACTAATTTCTGCCGTGTTATCTGTACAGTTGTCGCAAATGACGAAGATGTCGTACATTTCACGTGGATAGTCGAGTTTCTTCAGGTTTTCAATAAGCGGAGCAATTACGGCGCTCTCATTGTGAGCTGCCACGAGCACAGCAAACGTCTTTTGCGGCTCTGTTGTTACTTGCTCTTTTTTGCGGAACAGGCCTGCACAAGAAACCAGTGTTTGGTATGTGCCGATTACACCCACCGCAGACGTAAATCCGATGAATAATCCCTCAATGATCTCTCTAATTACACTCATGGGTTCTTCTCCTCGACCTAAACCAGATTGGGTCTGATCTGAATTTAGGTAGTGTTGTTTTTCCAACATTTCTCTATTGTTTTTCTCTCAATTGGCAGTTTACATCAAATGCGATTCATAAGCAATGACCCAAAAGTGGGAAAAAATAAGGCACTGCTATCACCTTTCCCACCTTTTTCTCTTTCTATTCGACAGTGCTTGGCAGTTGGCAGAAAAAAAAGCCCTTGTCGAAAAAGGCTCCATTTATTTAGAAAAATACAAACGCTCGTTTCCATTTCTTCCTGATTGCTTTCGGGATTGGTGCGGTCGGCGAGACTCGAACTCGCACGGGTCGCCCCGCCACCCCCTCAAGATGGTGTGTCTGCCAATTCCACCACGACCGCCTATAAACGCTGATTTTACTCGTGTTTTTCTGTTGACACGAAGTACGTTTTTGAGTATACACAATCAATTTTCGCAAGTCAATATCGTTTTCGACTTGATGGAGCCCATATTTTTCCTGTCAAACTATCTTTTTTATTGCTCAGTCTTCTAGTAGATACGTTTGTCGAAAAAGAAAGTTACATGTCGCAAAAATTTTGAAAGAATGCAAACGCTTCTCTACAAAAATATCATTGTTTCGTCACATTTTCGGAATAGAAAAGGAGCCATATTCTGTGAATTTTTTTACATGATTTATGACAAATCAGACAAAATATTTCCAATTTTGGATGAAAGTTTTTTAACTTTTTTTGAAATAGGCCATTTGTCTCATCACATGCTTCTGTTTGTATCCTGAAAGACACTTTATATCTTCTACAAAAAAACCTCCTGCGGACGCCACAACGTCCTAAGGAGGCTATCTTTTGAAAAGGCGTGGCGTCCCAGGAGAGATTCGAACTCCCGACCGACGGCTTAGAAGGCCGTTGCTCTATCCTGCTGAGCTACTGGGACTAAAATGGAGGGAGTACCCGGATTTGAACCGGGGATAAGGGTTTTGCAGACCCGTGCCTTACCCCTTGGCTATACTCCCATGTTGTTATGGGGCGATCGATGGGACTTGAACCCACGAGTGCCGGAGCCACAATCCGGTGCGTTAACCCCTTCGCCACGACCGCCATATTTTTATGTAGTTTGGTAGCGGTGGAGGGAATCGAACCCCCGACCTTTCGGGTATGAACCGAACGCTCTAACCAGCTGAGCTACGCCGCCAAAATAAAAATGGCGGAGAGTGAGGGATTCGAACCCTCGCTACGCTTGCGCATACTAACGGTTTAGCAAACCGTCCCCTTCGGCCTCTTGGGTAACTCTCCGTGATTATATGCACCTTCAAAACTAGATATGCATGATTGCTAAGAATTTGTGGATAAGTCCTCGACCGATTAGTATTCGTCAGCTCCACGCGTTACCGCGCTTCCACACCGAACCTATCAACCTCATCGTCTATGAGGGGTCTTA
>NZ_PXZO01000085.1 GCF_003013475.1 Brevibacillus porteri | reverse complement strand
AGGACGAGTGTTTAGCTCGTTCCGAGTTTCAAACGTATGGAGAAGCCTATGAAGAGGTGGCAAAATATATCCGTTTTTACAACGAACGAAGAATACATTCTAGCATTCGTGATCTATCTCCGCTTGAGTTTTATGAAAAAAACAAAAAGCAACCGATGTCAATTAAGGCAGTTCGTCTTTAATTAGCAATTCTAAGAGAAACAACGATTAAGGTTGTATGTGTCCAAATTCAAGGGGTTAATCCGGAACCGCAACATCAATCTTGTATAGAGGGTTTATTCACTTCTTTGCTTTCCTAGAAAAAAAATATCCGGGACAGATTGCCCTTAATGAACTTTCACGTCAAGACATTCTCGACTTTATTGTTTACTGTGATAAAGCTGCAACAGAAGTAAAAAGAAAAGATGCTAATCCAAATCACTTTGTCAGGACTAATTTATTTCAACTAAAAGTATTTCTAGAATATCTCGAGAGATACGAATGGAAAGAAGCCCCTACTTCTCCAGTGTCCAAACTTTTATTTCCAGATGACATTCCAAGGCAGATCAGAAGATCTGGCGTTAAAAAAAATTAAATACATTCCTGATGAAGTATGGGATCAATTGATAGCAAATATTGAAAAGCTACCCTATAAACTAATACCAGTAATTATGGCACTTGAGGTTTCAGGTTTCCGAATATCAGACATTCTCACGCTAAAGACAGAAGATTTTCTCTATTGTAATGAACAAGGCTGGTGGTTAGTTGGAGATCAAATGAAACCGGGAATTAAAGGACATAGGATTCCTATTGTGGATGAAAAAGTAATTGCTATTCTGCTGGCACAACAAGAGCAAACAAGAAAAGAAACAGATCAAAAAAGTAACCCTAAAGGGTACTTATTTGTTCAAACATCTGGACCAAGAAAAGGAAAACCATTTAACCAAAATTGGGTATCAAGAGTTTTAAATCTATTTGCATTAGAATGTAATATAAATTATCAGGGGAAGCCTTATCATTTTAATAGTCATGCCTTTAGACATCGCTTCGGCGTAACTAACATTAACAATGGCATGAATCTAGTTCACGTTCAGACCTTATTAGGCCATATGTCTCCAGAGATGACTATGACATATGCAAGAATTCTTGATACTACCCTTCGTAAATCAAGAGAGGAAGTCTTAAAAAGGACAGGTGGATTGCGTATAAACGCAAGAGGAGTATTTGAATCGACTGATCTTGAACTTCAAGCTATTGATAATGGATTAGAACTAGCCTGGATTCGTCATAACATGGAATCTATTCGAATGCCATGGGGATTTTGTGTAAGGGACTATAGACTAAATTGTGAATTTAGAGATCAGATGATAGAAGAACCACCTTGTATAAAAAATAGTTGCAAAAGTTTTCATGTTGATACCTCTTTCGTAGGATATTACCAGGAGCAATTAGATAAAATAGCAGAAGACTTAATAGAGTACAGCAAAAACAACCAGTTACGATCAATGGAGCTGGCAGAAAAGAAAATTGAAAGCTACAAGAGAATTATTAAAGATATTCAACTTTCAGGGAAAGTATATGGACTAGAGAAAGAGAGACGAGAATATGTGAATAATGAAAGGAACAAGGTGAACTAGTTGGTTAATAATAATCCCAATACTGAGGGACTCTTAAAATATGCAAGAGAAAAAGGACAACAAAAGAGGCTCTTAGTTGAAGATGTTGTAAAGAAAATGATAAAGCAGCAAAAGACAATAAACATCAACTCCGTATCAATTGAAGCTGGTGTTTCTAAAAGATTCTTATATGAAACAAAAGATTTATTTGAAAGAATAGATACCCTTCGCAAACAACAAAAGGGACTTCCGGCAAAACAGGTAAGACGGAACACAAGTGATGAATCCAAAGATGTGATTATAGCCTCCTTACGGAACCGAATAAAAAAATTAGAAGAAGAATTGATACAGACAAAAAAAGTACGTGATAATCTACTGCTAAATTCCTACGATCAGATTTAATTTCTACTAAATGGGGTACCGCCAGCAAAACGCGGATTTACAACGTTAAGGGATTAAGAAAGCAAAAACAGCCGGTTTTCACCACGCTAAGGGTAAATAACCGGCTTTATTGCTATTCTTGATTCAATGGCCTCAATGATTGGGCATGCGGAACGGATCTTCTCTTGGTCATCGTAGCCACTCATGTGCTTTACCAATCGCGACGAGACGTTGGCCAGAGACGGCGCATGTTGTACACAAGCAGCTTCGGACGCTGGCGATGGGATGTCCTCCTGGTTGTTGTCAACAGCTCATCGGCTTGACGGTCGCGACGAGACGTTGGCTAGAGGCTGCGCTTGTGATACGCAAATGGGGACTGTTTTACGCTTACTCTACTTTAGTGATTTTGCGATTTTTATCATTTCTTCTTTAGACAGTCTAGAACTTTCCATTTCGACATAAGTGCCTTTTTGAATCCAACGTAAATACCCACCAGGAGTATCATTTGCACCATTTCTGCCACCAACCCAAGCTTCGAAATGTCCTTCAAAGTTATTTATTTGAACGATTTCAGTATTGTCGCGCCTGTTTTGGTACGAATCTAGTTCCTTAAAAATAGCTTTTTTTTGATTTAGAGACATCATTAAATATTGATCATTTTTGTCCAAAAAATTTAAATTACAATAATCTTGTTTTCCATCTGTCCGAGGACCCTCTTTTATTTCTAATATCCAATCTTTAGGGATTTTGGTTGGTACAAGTAATTTGAAATCAATTTCTTTTTGCAGTGTTTCAATCGTAATTGTGTTATGCGGACCATATTGGAAGGTTACTGCATGTACCACAGTTGTAATTGGACTTAATACGACACATAGACTTAGAAAAAAACCAGGAAAAATCCTCATAAGTTCACCCTTAGTTGTAAAGTAATATTAGTTTCTCTAAGATAGGCAAATCTTATTCTCATTTTATGTAAGAAAAGGAAGGATAAAGTACATAATTGTAGAATTCTGCTTAGAAAAGTTTTGATTTCCACTCTTACCTTAGGGTTGGCATTTAGCTCTTTCACACCTAGTTTTGCAACAGAAAGTAAAATCAATAGAAATTCATCAGAATCAATTGAAAAGCTAGCTATTTATAAAAAATGGGGACCATATTTAGTTCGTCCTACTACTACTGGAGATAATGACGAAGTGAATATTTCATTGCATGAAGAAGGTTACATATCATTACATCTTTAGCAACAGGGGATTCATAGTGGCCAAAAAGCTAAAACATTATGGACATTAACTAATACCTACGGAGACGTAGTGTGGGATAAAATTATTGGTGAAGTTAACAACGAGACTATTTACAATCTAGGGTATCGTGAGGCAGGGAAATATAAACTGACTTGGTATTCAATGACGAATAACAAGACTGAAGGAGGATTCTATGTTGAAATTCCAGTTGGGGAAGTTTCGCAATAACCGATAGAATTCATCTAGTATTTAGGCGTATTAAATAAATAGCGTAAAGCAGTCCCTATCGTTTTACAAGGTGGGGACTATTTTACGCTTACATAAAAAGTGGTAGACTAGAACATTTTCTTTATAATGGGGTACCGCCAGCTGTAAACGCTAATCAAAAAGTTGACCAGTTGTGGGGCAGACGCTCATCTTCGAGTTGACCACCTAGGATGCTTCATTTCACACAAAGTAGCATTTTATTTCCTGCACCAATGCTCTTCAAGGATAAAAGGTAAGCCCCTGAAGGAGAACTCATATGTGGACAAAAGATGAGGTCGTTACAAGTTTAATGCGCGGCGAAATCCACAAATCGACAGTAGCTGAATTTTTAAATTTAGAGAAACCTTGGAACAGGTACAAGCGTGAGGAATTCGCTGCATTAATTGCTGAGGAGGCACCCAATAATATAACCCTATCTAGTCTCCTTAATAATGGCAGAGCGAAAACAGAGTTATTTGAATTTTATTTCAGGAATGAGAATACGCTTCCTCCTTTAGTTCCGTCTGATGGAAGGAAAATTGACTGGGTTGATCGTCTCCAGAAATATAAGGAATCATTAGAAAAGTAGTCAGTTTCAGATATTTTCCGATTGGAAAGTTTTGAAGTAGTTGGGGTTTTTGAATGATAAAACCGGTTACCTCTTAGCGTGGTGGAAACCGGCTGTTTTTGCTTTC
>NZ_PXZO01000084.1 GCF_003013475.1 Brevibacillus porteri | reverse complement strand
ATTCAGTGAAGGATACCATCCCATTACAGATGGTGGGTTACCCCATTCGGAGATCCCCGGATCAAAGCGTGCTTACCGCTCCCCGAGGCTTATCGCAGTTCGCTGCGTCCTTCTTCGGCTCCTAGCGCCAAGGCATCCACCGTGTGCCCTTAGTAACTTAACCACGACGCACAGGATGTGCTAGTGCATGCGTTGTCTCATGGATGAGACGAACTTAGCAGGCCATCCTTGCATTTCCGTAATTACTAAAAGTACTTACAGTTAATATCTTAGCAATTTCATGCAGTATCCAGTTTTCAAGGAGCATATTTATTCTTTTGGTGGAGCTGAACGGGATCGAACCGATGACCTCCTGCTTGCAAGGCAGGCGCTCTCCCAACTGAGCTACAGCCCCATCACTATATAAGCGAGGGTTATACTCCCTCAAAACCGGAAAGAAAATAATCTGTGATTGGTACTCCATAGAAAGGAGGTGATCCATCCGCACCTTCCGGTACGGATACCTTGTTACGACTTCACCCCAGTCATCTACCCCACCTTCGGCGGCTGGCTCCTTGCGGTTACCTCACCGACTTCGGGTGTTGCAAACTCCCGTGGTGTGACGGGCGGTGTGTACAAGGCCCGGGAACGTATTCACCGCGGCATGCTGATCCGCGATTACTAGCGATTCCGACTTCATGTAGGCGAGTTGCAGCCTACAATCCGAACTGCGATTGGTTTTAAGAGATTGTCGTCATCTCGCGAGATAGCATCCCGTTCTACCAACCATTGTAGCACGTGTGCAGCCCAGGTCATAAGGGGCATGATGATTTGACGTCATCCC
>NZ_PXZO01000083.1:0-7500 GCF_003013475.1 Brevibacillus porteri | reverse complement strand
AAGCTATCCTGCACTAATTGCTCCACGACTTGATAGGGTGACAATGCCTTTTGGTGCACACGATCCGAGCTCATTGCATGATACACATCGGCCACAGCGACAATTTTACTGTATAAATGCAGTTTAGAACCAGGCAAACCTAGCGGATAGCCTGAACCATCTTCTCGCTCATGATGTTGCAAAGCTGCTAATGCTACACCTTCACTTAAACCGTGGGATGACTTAATAATTTGGTAGCCATAAACGGTATGCTTCTTCATCTCTTCGAATTCGTCTGGTGTCAGCTTCCCTGGTTTTTGCAAAATCCGCCTATCAATTTTCGTTTTTCCTATATCGAGCAATGTACCCGCCAATGCGACCTGCATCCATTCCTTTTCTGGCACCTTGACCCATTTTGCAATCATATAAGAAATAATCCCAACCGCTATGGCATGCTCGTAGGCATAGCTATCCATCCTTGCAAAGCGCCGAAGGGAGAGAAGGACTTGTGGTTGCTGCTGAAACTCCGTAATGATCGGCGTCACAACTTCTCTGACTTCCATAACGGGTATGTTATTGCCGCCTTGTACGCGGGTCATCAAATTTTTCAGTGTAGACACTGCTTTATCAAATGACTCCTGAAACACAGGTTTAGCTTGGATAAACTTATCAGAAGCTTCTGGCGTATCTGCCTTAGTTGGTTCACCTTGGTCAGTCCAAGCCCCTCCTGATTCCTCTACTTGTACCTGCTTGATCATGAACGCTTCTAAGAATTGAACTTCTCTTTCATAGAGAGGGGTTCCTTTTGCAAAAAGAATGCCTCCCAATGCTGTAAATACGTCTTCAGCCAATTTCGCTCCAAGAGTCAGTTGTTTCACTTCCACATTGGGCAACCTGCTCACCACCCGATCCAACTTGTTAATGATATAGTATCCATTTCCCAATTTTACTCCAAACCCAAACCATTTGCAGGAAAAAACCACTGGGTAGAACAAACTTTTGCACTTACACGAAAAAACGCCCCACATTATGCGGGACGCTTTCGTCGTGATTTTCTTTATTCCTCTGTCGGTTCGGTAGGTTCAGGAGGCTCGGTTGCTTCGACAGTCTCTCCGTCTTGCAGATCTTCGATTCTCTCTTCCACATCTTCATCCGTCAAATCCTCTTCCTCAGTTGGAGGACACTTGGCGACTGATCCCACTTGCTCATTTTCAGACAAACGGATCAGTTTCACACCTTGCGTGTAACGCCCCATCACAGAAATACCTTTCATTTCTGTACGAATGATGATACCGGAAGTGGTAATAATCATCAGATCCTCTTCAGGCTCAACGACTTTCAGACCAACGACCGGACCGCTTCGATCGGTTACATTGTGTGTCTTAATTCCTTTACCGCCACGAGATTGAATGCGGTATTCATCGACAGGAGTCCGTTTACCGTAACCATTCGCCGTTACAATGAGCACTTCTGCATTCGGTTTGATAACGTCCATATCGATGACATCATCATCGTCGTCAAGGGTAATTCCCTTCACACCAGTGGCGTTACGTCCCATCGTGCGTACGTCTCCCTCATTGAAACGGACGGACATGCCTTTGTGAGTACCCATGATGATTTCTTGTTTGCCATCCGTCAGACGAACACCAATCAACTCATCATCTTCGCGTAGGTTAACCGCAATCAGTCCGCCTTTGCGAATATTTTCATAGGACTCCAGCGTGGTCTTCTTAATAATCCCCTTCTTGGTCGCAAAGAACAGGTAATGTTCTTCATCAAACTCCTTCACAGGGATTACCGCACTAACCCGCTCCCCTTTTTCAATCTGAATGAGATTGATGATTGGGGTGCCTTTCGCTGTCCGGCTCAGATCAGGAATCTCGAATCCTTTTAGGCGATAAGCCTTCCCTTTGCTCGTGAAGAACATGATGTAATCATGCGAGTTGGTAATGTACAGATGCTCGACAAAATCGTCATCCTTGGTTCCCAATCCCTGAACACCACGCCCACCGCGTTTTTGCGAACGATAGGTGGAAACAGGCAGACGCTTAATATAACCATCATGCGTCAGGGTAATAACCACATCTTCCTCTGGGATCAAATCAGCATCTTCGATATGATTCTCATCGAAAGTAATTTCCGTGCGTCTTGCATCGCCAAACTTCTCTTTGATCTCACCCAGCTCTTCGCGGATGATTGCATAGATTTTGCCTTCGTCTGCAAGAATAGAACGCAATTCTGCGATTTTCACCATGAGCTCTTGGTATTCGTTCTCGATTTTTTCTCGTTCCAAACCAGTCAAGCGTTGCAGACGCATATCGAGGATGGCCTGTGCCTGCTCGTAAGACAAGGTGTAGTTTTCCATGAGTCCTGTGCGAGCTTCTTCTGTGGTTTGAGAAGAACGAATCAAGCTGATAATCTCGTCAATATGATCCAACGCGATGCGCAAGCCTTCCAAGATGTGCGCACGGGCTTCTGCTTGCTTGAGATCGTATTCGGTCCTTCTGCGGATAATGACGCGTTGGTGCTCCAAATAGTAATAGAGCATGTCACGCAAATTCAATACACGCGGACGACTGTCAACGAGTGCCAGCATGTTCACACCAAATGTAGACTGCATTTGGGTATGCTTGAACAAGTTGTTCAAAACAACCTTTGGAATAACGTCGCGACGCAATTCCATCACAATGCGCATACCTTTGCGGTCAGACTCATCACGAAGGTCGGTAATGCCTTCGATTTTTTTCTCGCGCACGAGCTCCGCGATTTTTTCCACGAGTCTCGCCTTGTTCACCTGATAAGGAATCTCTGTTACGATGATGCGCGGTTTGCCTTTCCCATCCTCTTCAATCTGGGTTTTGGCGCGCATAATAATGGAACCACGGCCTGTTTCATAGGCCCGACGAATACCACTGTAACCGAGAATCTCCCCCGCTGTAGGGAAGTCAGGTCCCTTGATAATCTTCATCAATTCTTGAATCGTAATATCAGGGTTGTCGATCATGGCAATAACGCCATCAACAACTTCTGTCAGGTTATGCGGCGGAATATTGGTAGCCATACCTACAGCAATCCCTGATGCCCCATTCAAAAGCAGGTTCGGGAAACGAGAAGGCAATACAACCGGCTCTTCTTTGCGTCCGTCGTAGTTAGGAGTGAAATCGACCGTTTCTTTATCAATATCGCGCAAAAGCTCTAGCGCGAGCTTGGAAAAACGCGACTCCGTATAACGCATCGCCGCTGCCGGGTCGCCGTCTACAGAACCGAAGTTCCCTTGCCCTTCAACCAGCATGTAGCGCATGTTAAAATCTTGGGCCATACGTACCATCGCTTCATAGATGGAAGAGTCACCATGCGGATGGTAGTTCGCCATTACTTCCCCGACAACGTTTGCCGATTTACGGAACGGCTTGTCAGGAGTAAGGCCCATATCGTGCATGGCATACAAAATACGCCTGTGTACAGGCTTCAAACCATCGCGAACGTCAGGCAAAGCCCGACTGACGATAACGCTCATCGCATAGCTAATGAACGATTCTCTCATTTCGTGGCTAATATCGACTTTTGGAAACCGAGCAGTTTCTTCTGCCATAAAGGGTAAACCTCCAACTGGTTATCACAATACTTCATTATACCATATAGAGAGAGGACACGTCCAAAAAATCCAGTTGAATCAATCCATTTCCTAAAGATTTACCACCGATTTTGGTCGTATACACACGATTTCGTACTATCCCTAAATATTCCAGCCCTGTTTCAGGCTGGGTCATCGCACAAAACAAAAAAGGCCCCTACATTCTGGCCCCTACAATTTCATGTTATTTTACATGTATTTATGATCATCTTTACAGCTTCACGACCATTTCCAATTCGGAGGAGCGAATCATTGTCTTCGTATCGATTAACAATCCGAACGTAATCGCGATCAGCTGTAGTAGTTTTCTCATGGTGTATCCCTCCGTTTATTGAATGTACTTTGATTTTACAAGGAATGAACACGTAGTCCTATCGATTTGGGTTTCAACTTCCTTACACTATTGTAAGAAACGTAGGAAAGTATGGGAAAAGTGTGGGAAATGCCTTTAACAACTGCTTATGTCGGTTTGAAGATGTACAATAAAGTGAGAATCTAAAGGTTCGCGGAGGAATCCTATGAAGACCTTTCACATTGCTATCGTAGACGATGACATCCATATTCGTCAGATCGTCGAAGCCTATCTTCAAAAGGAAGGCTATGTTACAACTGCACTTGAATCAGCCGAAGAGGCTATTACTTTAGAGCAAAAGAATCCTCCCGATCTCTGGGTATTGGACATCATGTTGCCAGGTATGAATGGCTATGAGTTTTGCCGACGTATTCGTGCTGGTTCAGAGACGCCTATCATCATGGTTTCTGCTCGCGACGAAGAAGTAGACAAGATTCTTGGACTAGAGCTAGGAAGCGACGATTATCTCACCAAACCTTTTAGCCCTCGTGAATTAGTGGCACGCGTGAATCGGGCACTCCAACGTTGGAAACAGATGAAGTCTCATGCGGAAGAATCCCCTTTCATTGCGAAAGACAATAACCCGGAAGAGGCTGCTAACAGCGCTCTTGTATTAGATAAGAAAAAACGTCTGGTCTATTCTTTTGGGGAGGAAGTAGAGGTGACCTCGAAAGAGTTTCAGGTGCTTAGCCTTTTATCGGAGCATCCGAATCGGGCTTTTTCCCGTGATGAGCTGCTCTCTCTAATATGGGGATATGATTATTTTGGAAGTGATCGAGTGGTTGATGATCTTATTCGTCGTATCCGAAAAAAGCTGGACAAGATCCCTCTCGAAACCGTCTGGGGCTTTGGGTATCGCCTGCGAACTTTGGAAGGAACGAAGGATGAATGAGTATCCAATTTCGCATTACTTTGATGTTCGCCCTTCTTCTCTGTCTTGTCATAGGGGTATCAGCTGCCCTGATCAATTCGTTTTTGCTGGATAATTTAATCGAGCAGCAAAAGAATGAATTAAACTTAAAAGGTCGATTCTGGATTGAAAAAATGAACGAATCGAATGTAAAGATTGAAACTGAGGGAGTCGCAGAACTCGAAAAGCTTCTCGTCTCCAATCGCAAGATAGAAGTTTTGCTCTTAGGAAAAAAGAAAAAAGTACTCTACACATCCCTGCCTTCTTCCAATTTGAATGAGTGGATGGATGCCCTTGAGCGTAAAGCGGAGAAAAGGCAAAATCGAAACATATGGATGGTCGGAAGCGATGATTATGTGGTCGTTAACTTGCCTTTTAAAAACGACGAAAAGCAACGACTGATTCTGGCCTCTCCTGTACGTGGACTAAAAGACATTCGTATGGAGATGACGAATAACATATTGCTCATCGTTTTGATTGGAGCCGTATCTACCATTTTACTCAGTTTTTTTATTACGCGTAGTATGGTGAAGCCACTGCATAAATTGACGAGAGAAATTAAAAAGGTTCAAGCACGTCATTTTTCCGAAGTCCAACTCATTCCTGCTCGCGGTGAAATTGCTGAAGTCTCGAATAGTGTTTACTCCATGGCACAAGAGCTCGATCGTTTCCATGAAATCCAGCGGCAATTTTTACAGAATGCTTCCCACGAGCTAAAAACCCCTCTCATGTCCATTCAAGGATATGCCGAGGGAATTCGCGATGGTGTTTTTGTTGATGATGCTGCTGAAAAAGGTTTTGATGTAATCGTAGAGGAAACCAGTCGATTGAAGCATATTGTGACTGAAATTATATTGTTGGCCAAGCTCGAAGGCGAAGAGAATTTGTTTGATCCCTCATGGCTTTCCGCTACTGACCTGGTGACTCGAGCCATTGAGCGTTTACACCCTTTGCAGCTTCAACACAATGTAACGATTTCAGTACGTCCGCCTAAAACCAATGACGTAGTGTACGTCGATGAAGGAAAGTTTCTTCAAGCCTTGTTGAATATCATTGGAAATGCTTTGCGCCATGCCAAGGATCAGATCACGATCGAAATCAAATCAGGCAAACGCCATATCCAAATAGAAGTACAAGATGATGGTGAGGGCATCGCGGAAGAGCTTCTCCCTCATTTATTTCATCGTTTTGTGAAAGGAAAAAATGGTGATGTCGGACTGGGGCTAGCTATTTCTCGAGCAATTATCGAACGTTCGCACGGCCGTCTCCAAGCAGAAAATGGTCCAATCCACGGCGCTGTTTTCCGTATCATCCTTCCCATGTATTCGCAGCCTGAAAACTAACTAACACCCGAGTGATCTAGTGTCCACTCGGGTGTTTTTCTTTCAATCCATATATTTGCCTCTACATGTTCCCGGAAATTTTCGCCGTGAGCGCGTTCCTTCCAATCCGCATAACCAATACAGAAGCGATCAAGCAAAATATTCCCGCAATGATAAACATGATGAAGTAACTATTCAACATGGTATAAATGACTCCTCCACCGTAAGCGGCCACAGCAGCACCTAACTGATGTGCGGCTAATATCCACCCAAACAAAATTCCTGATTGCTGTTTTCCAAAAATATCGGTTGTCAACTTAAGTGTTGGAGGAACTGTAGCTACCCAATCTAAGCCATAGAAGACAATGAATAAGCCCAAGGTAAACGTAGAAGAGGACAGTGCTGCAGGAAGCAGCATTAACGATAATCCCCGTAAACCGTAATACCAAAACAAGAGCCAACGATTGTTAAAACAGTCCGATAGCCATCCCGATAATGTCAAAGATACCTATGAGAGCGAGTAAACTTGCAGCCGTTACCGCTGGAATGCCGTACTCCATACAAGCAGCTATAAAATGAGTACCGATTAAACCATTGGTAGAAAGACCGCAAATAAAAAAGCTGCCAGCCAACAACCAGAAATCAAAGGAACGAGATCCTCTTACTAAACCATCAACAGCTGCACGAAAAGGATTTTGCTTAATGTATTCAGCCAAGCTTGCGATAAGAGGAAGAAATACCAGCTGTCCTGTTGCACCGCTTGCTGTTAATATACCCATAACCAATCCTCGTTGCTTCACAAACCAGCGATTTGCGATCATTGCTCCTAATACGGAAGCCGTGCATCCTGAACCCAGTCCAACAACGACTCCCCAAAGTACAGTCAGTTGCCAGGAGGCCTGCATCCAAGTCGTGAGGGATGAACCCAATGCCAACAGGATAAGAGCAATGATCGTGATACGCCTTATTCCGAACCGATCCATGACTGCTGCCGCAAACGGGCCTACCAATCCGTATAGCAATAGATTAATGGACAGCGCTATTGAGATAGAAGAGCGACTCCAGCCAAATTCTTGTTCAACAGGAACCATAAATACACCAGGAGCAGAGCGAATTCCAGCGCCAACCAAGAGAATGAAAAAGGTGACACCCGCAATGATCCAAGCGTAGTGGAGCCGACTCGAAGTAGCTTATTTCATAATGACATGACTCCTTTTTTAAAATGATACGTCAGAAATTTCAGTTTTCAAATAGTACAAAAAAACCATCCAAGCTGGATGGCTTCTTTTATTCCCTGAAAACT
>NZ_PXZO01000082.1 GCF_003013475.1 Brevibacillus porteri | reverse complement strand
GCTTCTCCATACGTTTGAAACTCGGAACGAGCTAAACACTCGTCCTGTAGCAATCTATGAAAAGATTCAATATGAGCATTCATATTCGGTGTTTTAGGGGGAATACGCTCATGCTCCACACCAAAGCGTTCACAGGCTTCTTGAAAGGCATGGGAAATAAACTGTGGACCGTTATCTGTGCGGATGACAGGCTTCACATCTACATCAAATAATTGTCGTTTTAACAGAGCGCTTTGAATCGTACGAACAACATCTTTGGCTTCGCAGGTAAGCCCTATATGATACGAGATTATCGATCGGTCATACACATCAATGCACGATTGAATAAAGAAAAACCGTTCTTCTCCCGCAATAAATCCATACTTAATATCCGTCTCAAACAATTGATTCGAGTCGGTAATCGTTCGGTTTCGTGCAAGCTTTCGTGGATAAATCACACGCTTTTGACGTTGTGGTCGTAGAATGCCTAGCTGTTTACATAGGCGATATACTTTCTTTTTATTGATTACGATTTGATAGTCTTTACGTAAACAAACCGTTAATTTTCGGTAGCCATAGGCGTAACCGTCGCCTGAAATAAGCTCTATGAGCCATTCCTGAATTTGTTCATCTGATACTTTGGTTCCATTTATTTTGTAGGAATACCCAGGTGCTTGACGCCCCTCACTAACTGTTTTCTCGATGACTCTGCCATACTTATGGTAATAGTAAGTCGAGCGTGGGATTTTTACCAAACGTAGCACAAGCGTTATGGCGTACCCCTGCTGAATGTAGTGATCTGCTACTTCAACTTTGTCAGCAAATGAGGGTTTTTCTTTTTTATGAGATCTCGTAGGATAGCAATTTCTAGAGCTTGTTCACCTAGAAGTTTTTTTAACTGATCGTTTTCTTGAGACAATACTTTGGTTTCAAGGGAGGAAATCCCCTCAAGAGATACATCCCCAAACTTCCCAGCTTCATATTCTTTTGTCCAGCGATGAAGCATATTCGGGGCAATCTCATATCGTCTAGCTACAGCAGCTTTATTTCCTGTTTCGAGAGCTTCTTTTACCACTTGTAATTTAAAGTCTTTTGAATGTCTGATTCGTTTCATTTCATCATCCCCTGTCACTAGTAGTGTAAATCATATACACTCTTAGTGTCCAAGTTCTCTAGGGGGCTATAGAG
>NZ_PXZO01000081.1 GCF_003013475.1 Brevibacillus porteri | reverse complement strand
GAGACTGTAAAATCTTTTGTGTAAACTCCTCAAAACATATATCCTGAATCTATCAGGACGAGGAGGAACATTTAGATGAGCCTACTATCCAAAGAACAAATCAGAAAGCTTATGAAAGAAGGAAAATTACAATCAGCTGAAGATGTCCAAACTATGCTAAAAGGTTTGTTTGCTGATACGCTTCAGGAAATGCTCGAAGCTGAAATGGAAAACAACCTCGGCTATTCTAAGCATGATTACAAGAATAAAAATACCTCAAACAGCCGTAACGGCCGCAGTAAGAAAACGGTTATTTCTCAATACGGAGAAGTAGATCTTCAAATTCCTCGCGACCGTGAGGGCGAATTCGAACCGCAAATCGTAAAGAAACATCAAACTCAGGTTGCTGGAATTGAAGATCAGGTCATCTCTATGTATGCGAAAGGCATGACCACCAGAGATATTCAGGATCACTTGAATCAGCTTTACGGAATCGAGATATCCCCCACCATGATTTCTACAATAACGAATAAGCTTCTCCCTCTCATCAAAGAATGGCAAAATCGCCCACTTCAAGAGGTGTACGCCGTTGTCTTTCTAGATGCTATTCATTTTAAAGTGAAACAGGATGGTCATATCATCAATAAAGCTGCTTATATGGCGATTGGGATTGATCTGGACGGCCAAAAAGACGTACTTGGTATGTGGATTGGAGAAAATGAATCCGCTAAATTTTGGCTATCTGTTCTCAATGAGATGCGTAATAGAGGCGTCAAAGATATTCTAATTATTAGTGTCGATAATCTTTCAGGCTTCTCCGAAGCCATTACCGCTTGCTTTCCTCTTACCGATATTCAAAAGTGCATCGTGCATCAAATTCGTAACTCTGTGAAATTTGTATCCTATAAAGATTTAAAGAAGCTTACGGCTGATCTAAAGCCAATCTATAAAGCTCCAACTGAGGATATGGCACTCCGAGAACTTGATCTCTTCGAAGAAGAGTGGGGCAAGAAATATCCACTCATTATTCAATCTTGGAGAAAAAATTGGAGTGAACTTTCTACCTTTTTTAAATATCCTCCAGAGATGCGAAAACTAATTTATACGACGAATGTCATTGAGAGCTATCATCGGGAATTACGGAAAGTAACGAAATCAAAAAGTATGTTCCCATCCGATGAAGCTTTGCAGAAAATGCTCTATTTGGCTACGATGGATGTTCTCAGAAAATGGACAGGCCGTGTTCAGCATTGGGGGCAAATTCTTGCTCAATTATCGGTGTACTACCATGATCGTATCAAAGATTACATTCGTTAAAAAATCCTTCATTCCCCTGAGAAACCGTACTTTTCTCCAGCAATTTTGTCAAGGGAATGCTACGCCTCGCTGACGCTCGCCCTTGACAAAATTGCTTCCAAAAAGCGTTTTTCCATGTAGGGGAATAAAGGATTAATATTGCCTGGCTCCACAGGGTTTACACAAAACTTTTGACAGACCC
>NZ_PXZO01000080.1 GCF_003013475.1 Brevibacillus porteri | reverse complement strand
GGTACACTCTGGCACACTTTTGAGGAGTTGAGAGCATGGGAAGCTTTTCAAAAACGCTGCAACAGACCAAAACAGAGCCAGAAATCGAATCGCCTCTTACCGTTGCTGCTACACAACCAGAACAAAATCCGCCTGCTCTTTGGGAAGATCCGCGACCTGATTTGCAAGACGACCATCGTTTGTGGCAGCGATTCTTGAAACTGGCCTGCAATCTCCCTGACGAGAAAGAGGCATTCAAGCTGGTAGGCGTGCTGAACGGGATCCGCGCCGAAGGAACCCAGCTGGTGAAGGGAAACAATGGTTTTGTTCTTCGACCGATTATCGATCCGACAACCGGTTGGGTCAGTCAGAAAGAATACGAGTACATGCGGGACAAGTACATGAAACCGCACTTCGACAGCATCAAAGTGTTGCTGCAGGTGCTGAAACAGGAGAGTTGGCATTGGTAAATCTGATAGCAGAACAAGGAGGAAGTAAATAATGAGTCAGCATCAAGTAGTCTTTGCTCATACAGAGTTTGGGCAAGTCGAAATAATCCGTATAGATGGCAAGGAATGGTTTAGTGCAACGCAAGTGGCGAAGGCTTTGGGATATTCAAACCCATGGAAAGCCATCTCTGCCCATTGCCGAAAAGATGGGCTAACGAAACGTGAGGTCATCGACGCTCTTGGAAGAAAACAAGAAACGAATTTCATCAACGAGGGGAATCTGTACCGTCTGATCATCAAATCGCATTTACCGAGTGCAGAACGATTTGAAACATGGGTGTTTGATGAAGTTCTCCCGTCCATTCGAAAGACTGGAAGATACTCACTCCCCAGTGCTGGAGAAATCGCCGCAAGTCACCCAGCCAGGCTGCTTCTTAACGGCCCAACGTGGGGGCAGCGTTTCAGTGAGACCGAAAAGATGCGAGAGACGATGATGACCTTTATTCCAGCAGATGAAGTGGCCAGACGCTGCGGAATTTACACGGCTTCACGTTATGCAGCCAAGCCGTATGGGAAATTCATTAACCATCTAGTGATGGCACAACTAATTGAGATTGAGGAAGACGAACTGGTTTTCCATCCCATGAGCTACTTGGAGAGCGTCGTCCCCAAGGTCGCGGAGTGGATGAGCGCCCGGCAGTACCCAACGGAGATTACTTTCGGCAATACCGTTCATCGCATCCAATTCTTTATACCACGGACAGATCGTGGTTACTATCTCGCTGGGGAATAAGACCTGCTATGAAAGAAAGCACGATTCAAGCTAACATCCTGAAATATTTGAACAGCCTACCAGGCTGCTACGCGATAAATAACCACGGCAATAGCTATCAAGGATCCGGACGGCCCGACATCTTCGCTTCCTACAAAGGACGGTTCCTTGCATTTGAAGTGAAAAACGAATCGGGCAAACCGACCAAGCTGCAGCTGCATGAGTTGTCCAAGTGGGAAGCTGCTGGAGCTATTACCGGAATCGTTCGAAGTGTTGACGATGTGAAAAAACTGATCGAAGGGATTGAGTGAGATGAAAGCAGTGCTTGACCCAACTTGGAACGAGCTGCGAACGGGAAATCAATTCACGGGCAGTAGCGACATTACGATCATGGGCTTGGCGGACCTACCGGAAGAGGATCGCAAGCGATATGAGGCGATGGGGTTTGTTACAAAGCCGGTAGAGCGCCGGGTGGAGAAGCAAGTATTTGAGGAGATCGCAACGCCCCCAAGCGGCTTTACGGTTGCTCCCAGGAAGCCTAATGAAATGTACAAGCTGACAGTGAAAGAGTTTCAGCGAATGAAGGCCGATGGAAAAAGCGATGAAGAGATCATGAAGATATACAACTGCTCCAATATGAATCTCTTTTACAAGTGGAAGCGAGAGAACGGCTTGACTGGGGTTCGAAAACCGGGCAAACGGCAGCTGGCACAGAAGAAGGTGAAGGCATGATGCGGGAAAGCGCATGGCAGCGTTGCTCGAAGTGCGGGCATGGCTTTCAGGTCTTGGCTGATGAAGCAGGCGACCATGACTGCCCGTGGTGCGGGTTTGGTCCAGAGCGGGAAGAAGAGGAAGAAGACAAACAGTGGGAGGATGATGACGATGAATAGTGTGATCGAAACGCCGGTGTTGAAAGGAATTCGTGAAATGCTTGAGCGATTTCGCCGCATTTTCGATTCCATTTCACGAACCTTGCACAAGGTTTTCAATAGTCCACCCTTTCAAGATTGCCTCAGACAATTAGCAAAGATCAAACACAATCAGCAACGTGCGCGGCAGCTGTACTACCGAAAAAAGAGAAGCCAATCGAAACGAAAGGCTAAGAGAAAAGGGTGAATCGCATGATTGCCTATATGAGTCGATCTCATCTAAACATGTACAACTATCTGCAGGGAGGCGATCAGCATGAATCAAAAGATGATGGAGCACGTTACTAAAATTTCAGCGGAGGCTGCTGTTCAAGCTGCATTAGAGTTCCTGGAGAAAGAAAAACAGAAGCAGCAGAAGGAGAAACGAGATTGGCGACTTCGGAATACAAAGCTCCTGTTGAAACATTACCGTTCGTTTGTGAGGCATGTGGATGGGACTATGGAAAAGGTGACGGCGCACGATTATGCAGAAGCCATAGGTAATCTGCACAGCCAAGAGTTAGCGCTGGAATCCATCAAGCGAAGTACACAGCGCACGATGGTTATGGTCAAGTTCGTCCAGAGAATGCTTTCTGTATACGAAACAACGTGCCTAATGTCTGAGCATCCAGAAGATTGGCGCAGGTATCAAATCATCCATGACTTGTATATCTCAGAGGAAAAAAAGACGGTCGAGCAGGTCGCAACATGTCACTTTATTGATACTCGAACCGTGTACAGAGACATCAATGAAGCCACCAAAGCCTTGTCGGTATTGATTTTTGGGGTAGATGCTAT
This sequence comes from Brevibacillus porteri, assembly GCF_003013475.1. Lineage (GTDB taxonomy): Bacteria > Bacillota > Bacilli > Brevibacillales > Brevibacillaceae > Brevibacillus > Brevibacillus porteri. The sequence continues at coordinate 362 of NZ_PXZO01000080.1, read as the reverse complement.
TGATTTCATGTGAGTCAAACGCACAGCAAAATGGTGTCATTTCGGCGTCGTACGGTCCGTGTTATTATGATAGCATCGAAAAATTATGAACAGCGAAACATGGGAGCCATCCGGTCTATCGGGTGGCTTTTTACACAGTCAATATGGACATACCTTCCCATCTGGATCAAAATGGTAATGGGAGGTGAGAGTATGTTTGAAACATTAATAGGCTGGATAGAGGGATTAAACGCTATTAAATGGGTGTTTACCGAAACGCAAATAGGTGCATTTGTTTTAGCAGCATTCGCTATACCAGCAATTATTAAGCATCACGAACAGATTGTTGACTATTTTAATTAGCACCCATGTGGTGCTTTTTT
>NZ_PXZO01000008.1 GCF_003013475.1 Brevibacillus porteri | reverse complement strand
AGGACGAGTGTTTAGCTCGTTACGAGTTTCAAACGTATGGAGAAGCCTATGAAGAGGTGGCAAAATATATCCGTTTTTACAACGAACGAAGAATACATTCTAGCATTCGTGATCTATCTCCGCTTGAGTTTTATGAAAAAAACAAAAAGCAACCGATGTCAATTAAGGCAGTTCGTCTTTAATTAGCAATTCTAAGAGAAACAACGATTAAGGTAGTATGTGTCCAAATTCAAGGGGTTAATCCGAAACGATTCCTGAATCGGAAATGATGGAATTTCACACAAAGTTTACACAACGACTTATCTTATGGGGATCAGATGAGGTAATCACTGCATACGCGGAATTCCGTAAAATTTATCTCAACCTACATAACTACTCAAAACAAGAATTATTGATTCAATTTGAGAAATTCATGTTTGCTCTTAGAAAGGATACAGGACACAAAAATAATAATCTAAAAGAGTCAGATTTGTTATCACTTTTCATCAATGATATATCGATAATTTCTTGAGAGAAAACAAGACCGCTTCTTAATTTAGAAGTGGTCTTACATTATTGCCTGCATAGTGCAACGACACTGCACGATTTGTTTAGCACTCCCTGCCGGATCGCCTGGATACATCATCTTTTCACCTCCCACATTGAAAGGCTTGTCTATGTCAACCTCTTGTCCGTTGGCATCTTTGTGGTCCTTCCTAGTCCGCTTGTTGTTGGCAGCACGCCACCGCTTTTTCTTCACAAGCCCCGACTGCTTCCAACCTTCCAGCTTACCGCCGTTTGCTGCCGCAGTGGAAAGCGTTCGGGAGACGGTAACCGCTCTGGTCATGTTGAAAGGTCCCTCTTCTCCATTGGCAGCTTGCTTGCCTCTTTGACCATGGCTGCCCGTTTTGCTGGAGTCTCGCCAGCTTCAATCGCTTTCTGGAACGATCGAATCATACGATCAGCCGATGACTCATTCATGTCAGGTACGAGTTTTTTCAGCTTTGTAGCAAACGCGGCTGCCGCCTTGTTCTCCTGCTCCCATTTTGTATCTGCGTTGATGTTGATTGCTTCCGACTCACCCGCCATATGGAACAGTGGCATGAAAGCATCATGAACAGCCTGCTCAAACTGTTCTTGAAAGAAGTCACCTGTCTGAACCAGCAAAATCACTTTCAAGAGCTCGTCAGCATCTGTAGCCAGCTCGTCACTCAACTCTTGAATAGCCTCATCCAGCGCCTTACCCTGTAATTCAAGAAGGTCAGCGATTGACTCCTCACCTTCCTTGTACAGCTTCTCAAGCAATGCGCGTTCGGCGTGGGTAAGGTCAAGGCTATCAAGAAAGTCATCGTCATCCGCTTTGGCAATCAGATACAGGCACTGGTCACACATGCTGTTGGTCCCTCGTTTCACGAAGTAGACGCTTAGCTATCGTTGCCACTTGTTCTTGCGTATCTAATGTGCCGAGTGGCTCTTGGGAAACTGTACTGCCAAGCTAGCAATAGGTGTATCAAGATACTCTTCGGTGTATTTCGACTCATCAATGGCAGTTCCCAATACTTCCTCTGCAATGGGGATGAGATGGCGCACTAACATAATTCCTCTATCAGCTAGGAAATCAAGTAACGCTTTCCACTCGTCTGGATCGCTGATTTTTGGGCTGTTCAGTATAGCCTTCACGCGATGTACCTCGATGGCAGGTAGCAGTCGCTTGTTGAAAATCTCGTCCATAATCCATTTGCGATATGGTTGAAACACCTGCTCCTCTGCAATTCTGCGGGCGTTATCGCTTGTCGCTCTGTTATAGTCTTCCGACTCACCCGTGAGAATTGGCGGCAGCCGAAATGCTGACCTTATTTCTTTGCGTTTTTCCCGATTGTATTCGATGAAAAGTGCATCTTGTTGAAGCAAGTCATTCAGCTTGTCCAATTTAATGCTGGTTTTTTCCTTTTCATCGCCAAGAAGCCCTTTGTCATACCCTTGCAATTCAAGATAAAGAATCCCACCCCGTGACTTCTTTCCTCTTGCTCCTTTTAGAGCAACGATAGACTGCGGAGTTAATTCCCCATTCGTCACAGTCAAAATCATGTCAAGCATTCGACCGTTATCAAAGTATTCGAAGTTGAGCTCCTCTGCTTTTCTCGAACCAACAATGCCCGGTGAATTTCCTGACCAACGTGGTTCGCCGTAAGTCCCGTTCCCCAGTTGCAGATGAATGACTTCATTCTCTTCACCGGGCGCCCCGAATTCACGGAACCACGATATGTTAGTCCCTCTCTTCTGCGCGTATCTTCGCACCCATTTGGACTGCGTGAACTCTTCAACCTTTCCCTGCACCAAACGCCGATACTTCATATCTACCCTTATGAGTGGTGCTGTGCAGCGCATGTATTCAGGAGGAATACGGTAAATGGCAGGAAGCCCACCGCCCCATGCAACCTCAACGTAAGCGTTGCCGCAGTGTTCAAGGTCCTCAACCAACTGACTTAGCAATTGCTCAATCGACTCTTCCAGATTAGCTGTCTGCATGAAACGATCAGCAATATCCCACTCTGCTTTTGCCGTCTTATCACTTTCATCCGACAGGTATGTTAATGCATAGCCATAGCCAACCACGTTAGTTTTGTACGCCTCGATGCATTGAGGAATAATATTGCTCTGTTTCACTACCTGAACACACGCTAAAGGGTCAATAGTCGGGCGTATAAGCTTGTGTTCATCGTAATCCCGCTCGAATTGATCAATTACAAGCTGCTTGCTTTCCCCTTCCCCCTCAGCTTTACCAATGGGATACCAACCTGTTGATCCAGACATTAAATCCATCCTCCTTTCCCGTTCTTTTTCCTATCCTCACGCTTCTGCGCAAGCAGCAACATGAGCCAATCGTTGTACATTGCATATCGCTTCGCATCTTGTGTATGGTTGTCTTTATCCACTGGCTCTTCAAGCGTGATGCCGTTTTGTTCTTTGTACTTGTAATTGCCTGTTTCTTTGATCGTCTCAACAGCTGTACGAGCGATATAAAGGTTAGGGCGACCAGACGACTCCTTTACCTTGTACAGACTTCCAACTCGGCGTATTAGTATTTTCTGCTGACTTCACAGGCAGTTTGTATCGACGATAAGTAGAAATGTCTTCTGGCTCAGAAGGGTCTGCCCAAATGACCTCCATCGGGTAATTCTTTTGAAGCTCCAAATACCTCTTCACAAGGCAGTCCTCGAGCTTACCTTGATCGTCTACGACCATAACATTGGTTTGCTGGCGATAGCTTTCCTCGATCAAATAGTAATCTTCATCCGTGCATCCAAAGACCAAAAGCACCGCTGGGTCATTCCAGCCGTGATCCATTCCGCCGATATACCGCTTAAACATTACCTCTCGTTCCTCGCCGCTCGGATAGGTAACGACGAATAAACGCCGCGCAAGATCAACGGGGCGTATATCTACACAGTGAATGCTTCCGTCAAACTCTTCATACACCTGACCATGGAAAACGTTGAATTTCGCGTAAATCTCGCGCTTCACGTAACGCTCAGGGTACGTCTCAATCATCCTCTGGATATTCTTCTGCAATTCAGGGATAGGGTTATCCTTGGACGTCCAGTAGAAGTTCCGCCAATCCGGATCATCCTGGTACCGATCATCTTCTAACCCTGCATCAATAAACTGGCCCCGCAGCACAATTTCCTCTGCAAACCAGTTGATCCCCTCAGGCGTGGTCGTCCAGATAGACCAGCCTCCTTTATCAGCTAGGGCATAGGCCAGATAGCCCGACCACGTTTCTGGCTTCATTTTCGATGCCTCGTCAAGCCATACGCCGTCTAAACCACGACCAACAAGCTTCTTCGGATTGTCTGCCGATTTAAACCGGATCAGAACGTATCCAGTTAACCAAACGAAGTTCCCCGATGCGTTCCAAGTGTCGATCATGTACTCAGGAATGACTTGTGATAGCTCCTCTTGTTGAATCTCTGACATGTTGTAATCAGGCGCTACGCACCAGTATTCCAGCCGTGGTTTGGGTTTCTTAACCTTTTTCAGGTTTAACGGTGGCTTATAGGGCAACCCTTTCCCTGCTTCAATATCGGCAAGGATGTTATCGAAAAACTTCCGGGCTCCCACGTTCGTTTTACCACCGCGACGACCGCAGTTCATGACTACGTTTCGAGCATCACATTCCATAACTTCAATTTGTTTTTCATGAGGTGTCCAATCCTCGAATGGATCGAGGTCAAGTTCCAGACTTGTCACGGGACCACCTCCTGACGGTGATCTGCTTTTCAGGACCGCCGCCGTTGCTCAATAATTGTGCTTTGAGCTGTATTGCTTTTAGCTTTTTGTCTTGGACTCTGGTTAGTGCTTCCTCAAGCGACAGGATATCTTCAATCGCTCGATACTCTGTCTCTTCGATTTCAGTAGTGACCAATTCGTCCCGAGTAATGACCATCATCTTCTGTTTCCCAGATTTATCGTCATGAACCTGCACTGGTTCCTTTGTGGTGACTCTTTGTTGAAGGACACGCCGCTGCTTTTCTGTTAGCCCATCCTTCAAGTCACGAATGCGGAGCATCATTTCGCGCTCACGCCATGTAAACAAACGGATTTCTTCATCCGCTTGCTGGACTGGATCGAGGTTGATCCTATCAAGCACCTCTGCTTGTTCTGGAGTCAAGGCATCCATCCAAATCGATTGGAATTCACCCGTCTTGACTGCGTTGGTATTACGCTCTGGTGCGCCGCCACCAGCACCGTGGAAACGGCACACATCCCAGCCGGGCTTAGCCCAATTTTTGCATTGCTCGTCGCGCTGCTTACTCCTTGCTTTGCATCTTTTCTTTTCAGGATTCCTCGCCATCTACATGACCACCACCTCACCACTTCATGGGGTTGTTTTCAAAAAAAGAAGAGCGCCTATTTAAGACGCTCTCTTTTCTTCCTAATTTCTACAGCGAATTGCTTCCCATACGGGGTTAGTCTTACCGCTGATATTACGACGTCATCTGGTCTTGAGTCATAAGAGTCTCCATAGCACCAAGCCTCAAACGGAACGGTCACAAGCCCCATTCTCTTCAACCTTAGCAAGGCTTCAACTAAGTCATCGATTTTATCTCGACTTGCAAAGTGTTTGTAAATGGACCGTGTGTCGAGCTCTTTCTCAAAGCAGATTTGCAAAGCTACCAAGACTGTTTCTTCGTTGTTTGTCATAAGTGGAATTCCTCCTCGTGGTTTTTTGATGTACACAAACCAATATAAGGAGACGGCCTCACTTCTTAACAATCAGAGCGTATCTTTCTGCAACTCAATGTCCAACTCTATCAATTTCTTCAAATCATCCACGGTCTTTATCTCAATATGACCTGATTGAAAGTCCTTAACCCACTTTGCAATGGCAGCTTTCACAACTTTCCTGTATTGATCCTTCTATTCCATGATGCCTTCCATTACTTCGATTTGATATTGCAATAGAAGGTCAATAGATTCAGGAGAAGACTGTTCTGTAGTTGTTTTCATTGTGGCACCCTCGGCTTTCCTGTACGAGATAGTGGCTATGAGGTTCCGTGGCCACGGGTTTCCACTATCTCAGCCGGGGTGACCTGGTTGCATGGGGGGACGTTCACGCGTCTCCCTTTTGCTATTTAAGCAGGAAGGTTATACAGCCATTGCTTGTAAATTTCTTGAGCAATGTTCTTCATCATTACCGGAGGGATAGACATTCCGCAGACATATTGCACGTCAGCATCCAGGAAGTCATAGTCTTTTGGGAACGTTTGAATACGGATAATATCTGAATCGCTGATGTAGTACGGCTCATCGTAGCGAATGAAACAGGAATTACTCGCGATGGTATTAGGTACACGATCATCATGAACCAAGATAGAATTGAAGTTGCTTTCCTTACCTTCCACTCGTTCCGTAATATCCCCGAAACTCGAATCAATCGGCCTTCTCTTCAACCACCGCTTATAGGTTCTCGTATTTGGATCAAGCGGCCTTCCTCTTCCAGATCGTATCTCCTTGTAGAGAGTCGGTCTTTCCTTGAATTCGAGTGTCAGATCAGAAAGCTTTAAGTCCTTTCTCCGAGCAATAAAAAAGATGCGCTCTCTCTTCTGAGGCACACCCATTGTTGCTGAATTTAGTCGAAATAATTGAGGTTCATACCCCATTTCACAGAACCGCTTGGCTACCAAAGACACATACCCTTTTGCTAATCCAATGATCATTCCCCTAACGTTCTCTGCGACCACTACCTGCGGGCGTAACTTCTCAACCACGTCCAAGAAATCGAAAAATAGATCATCAAGCTTTTGCTTGGCCTGACCTTCTCTGAAATGATGTTCCTTGCCCCACTTCTTCTCGCGCTTTCCAGATGTAGAAAACACGCTGCATGGAGGTGAGCCATCTAAGATGTCCAGATCAAAGAGCTCTGCCGGTAGCTGAGCATCCGGGAGATTCTTGAATTCTTGAATTCTTGAATGGGCATTTGAAATGGGTACTTCGGGTCCTGATTCCGTTTGTACAGTGCCATCATCTGCGGATCGATCTCGACATTGCCCAACATTTCGTACCCCGCCAGTTTGTACCCCATTGTTGAACCGCCACCACACGAGAAGCAAGAAAAGACTTTTCGCCCGTTCTTGGGAACGGTTGCTATATCAGAAAGGCTCCAGTCCCACTCAGGCCGTTTCATCGTCGTTATCCTCAACGGATGGAATGTGTTCTTTGGGATTAAAGACAAAACCGCACCGTGGGCACTGACAATCGAATTTGTTCTCAGCGAAATCGTCCAAGTCGAGTTCCTCGTTGGTAAACTCCGTGTCTTCATCGCTTTTGAAAGTGAATTGTGCAATAAGGTCTGCTGCTTCTTTATCATCGAAGCCCGTAATCGCATGATCCAGTTCACTATCTTGCAGCTCCGCCAACACCTGGGCGAGCATTTCCTCATCCCAAGCACCACTGATCTTGTTCAGTGCGATGTTGAGAGCCTTCTCGCTGATGTCATCCAGATCAACAACGGAAACTGTTACCTCCGTGGATCCCAGTTCATTCACCAGAATCTTAAACCGTTGGTGACCTCCGACCAGGTTACCCGTCCGTTCATTCCAGACGAGCGTTTCGACGCAACCGAATTCCTCAATCGATCCTTTCAGCTTTTCATATTCAGGATCGCCCGGCTGCAAATCTACCCTTGGGTTATACAGTGCAGGGTTAATTTTAGAGACTGGTATTTTCCGTATGTCCATGCTGTTCAGCTCCTTCGTGGCAATAAAGTAAGAATAAAGAATATTGCCAGCTTTAAAATTGCTGTATGCTTTGATACTGTTGGGCTGGTGCTGTGTTTTGGTGGTGTAACGAAAATTACTATTCCAGCAGAAAAGTATATGTTTTGTTTCACCGCAAAAAATGGGGTTGAGGCTTAGAGCCTCATGTTTTGGCTGGCTGTTGGATTCTGGCGACCCCCTAGTCCAAATTTGGGTCTTCGCCTGCCTCTGTGATCTCCTGGCTGAATAGGTGTAGGAGCCACGCTTCTGCTGTCTTCCCGTTGAGAGAATACAGAGGATTGATTGCTAATGCTGACCGACCTTCTAAATCGGTTCTACGCATGACGTGGAGCTCCATGAATGTCTTCACGATCTTGCGCGCTGTTGGATAGGAGCAGTCTGCGATGCGGGCAAGGTCTTTGACTGTGAGCGGCGTTCCCTTTTGCCCGCGCTCATTGTCGCCCTGTAAGAGGTTGGTTCCCTCACTGGCATAAGGGGCGATCTTCAACAAAAAACCAGCCTCAGCGAGTGACAGCTTTCTGAGCGGTCGCTTTGCCTTTTGGCTGGCTTTGATCTTTACGAATTTTGAGCTGCGGCCGACGGGACGAAATACTTTTATTATCTCATTCGACCGGCGCAGCACTTCCTCAGTATAAAATATCTCTCCAGTGGCTGAGTCAACAAACTGACGCACTACATTTCACCCACCTCCATGAAAAAAAGCACCTCGTGGGTGCTCAATTTAAATTAAGTCAAACAATTTTTTAGTATTGTTTTGATCTCTCCGTAAGCTTGACCGTACCTTATTGCGTGTTCCAAGTGAGAGTCTTTGTTAAGTGGTTCAGGCTTTTCATTACTGCAGCAAGCGTAGAAGAGACGATCCATTAGTTCAGGAGTTTCTGTGGAGTTTGTAATATGTACACAATCGTCAATTGAATTACTTGAGTCCCTTTTATAGAACAGAAACGTTCCTTCTTTAAACTTTTCTGTTCGACTTGAATCTTTCCAAAATAGCATACCTAATGTAATAAAATAACCTTCTTTGAACCTAATGACTCCAGAAATGACACTATTGTAATCTGTCGGAAACAAAGCGATTGAATCATTTAAATGATTGATGTATTCATATAAGCTCGCATCCATTTCAGCTAAGTCGATGTGAGATACATGGACTAATTCTTTTTTCGTCAACTTTTCGATCAATTGTTCAACACACGTTAATTTATTCAAGTCAGAAATCATTCTTTATAACTCCTTCTCTAAATGTTCGAATATATTTTCATTTAGGGAGTTCGTCAATAAATACTATTATCCTACAACTTTCGTCCGACAATTACCAACATTCGGAAGGATAAAATACCCAGATTATCTAATTGTGTATCTTGAAGGAGGTGATACATATGCCAACTACTGGTGAAAAACCTGGAAAAGGTACTTACACCTGCAATAGTTGTGGTCAATCCGTTACCCTTGATGATCACACAGATACGCTTCCCCCATGCCCTAAATGCAATGGGACGGAATATCGTTAGGTTTTAGTGAAAAATTCTTGGATTGCTGACTCTTCGTAACCAAACAGCTTTCCGAGTATCCAGTGATCAAGGACAGAAGTAGGGACCTGCGGCAAGCTTTGTATGACATCAAGAATATGTGGATGTTTATAAATCCACAAGGTAAACCAGCCCTCTGCCAAAGGCTCGGTATATACCTTTAGTTTTTGATTAATCACGAAAGTGATGACATCTTCACGAAACCTTTCTTGGAATGGCATCATTGCCGCAGGCTTTCCCCTCTGCACCATGTAACAATAAGCAGTCAATTCTCCCGTTTCCAAATTAATCTCCCCTCCTAATTCAGCGCGTTTACCTCTCTCCCTATGTCTCAACATCATCGTTTATTCTGCCCTAACTATTTATTACTTCTTCCAGTTATTTTCCGTGCCATCCTTACACACTGGGAGGTCTCCGTTCTCTAATTCGGTAATAAGAAGTACTGGACAAGGGGCGAGAGGCCGGAGCCGTATGCCTCGCATTATCCCCTGTCCGGTATATCCCAGCAGAGTAGTTCGCGATTTTCCAAAGCTCCGAGAGGGGTTCCCAAAACTTGAAAACCGCTGTAATGCATACAATGAAAAATAATTGCATGGTTCCCTGCTACGCTCGCCGCAACTTGTGCGTTCAGGCTCAGAATGCCCCCCTCTCGTAAGGTCACATTCGTCATCACCCATAGATTCGCTCAGGTACACCATTGATAAGGGATAGGCGGTATCTCCCAAGAGCCGATGTCGCTTGCTCTTGACTCAAGATTACCGATTCCAACATTTCAAATCGTCCTGCCTTTTATCCCTAATTTTGTCCGCGTTTTGTCGGAATTTTGTTGGGACTTCTTTCATTCGCGTCTGTACCAACTCTCAACAAAAAACCACCTTAATGGTGGTTTCCGGCACTACTATCTTCAACTATCGAATCCAGTTAGCTCAAAGCACTGAAATGAGTTTCTTAACAAATACCTCTTCGATTTTCTTGATTTCTTTGTCAGCTTCATTATCGACAAGTCCATGAATTTCCTTAAGAATTGCATTTGGATCTTTCCTTTCTCGAATCATTATGTAACGGGTAATTAGCTCACTATCATCGCCCATGAGTTCATAGATTTCTTCATAGTTGAAAACAAAGCTACTTTCTTTAATCTCAATAAAGCCAAGATAGAGTCCAAGTAATTTTTCAAGGGGTACATCAAGGGCAACAAAGATCCTAGCAATCTCCGTCACGGGCATACGCTTTATTTTTGATATATCTTTCGGACCATCGAATTCGTAGTTATCGTTTATTAGATCTGTTTTATCTTTTAAAGCCTCTTGAGACTGTCTTAAGGATAAAATATTTGCGCCCCCCTCAAAATCCGGGTCAAAGTACTGATGTAAATCATCCTGCCAATAACAAACTGGACAAATATCAACGGTTCCCGGGGGTTTTAAGTCAAATGTTTTATAACCGCAACAAGGACAAGTGTATTTCATGTATCCACCTCAAAAATTATCCTTTTTTTCACTCGATTATCTTGCCCGTTAGCTAAACAAAAGCTGCCGTTAAAACCTTGGAGCCTTCTCAATTTCTCTGTTATTCTTAGCTTGTTTTTATTCTATTCAATTTTTGAAGGGAATGATATTTTCTCTTCAAAAAAATCCTGGCCATTCAAATTAAATTGAAAGTTTCGAATGATTTCTGGTTCTTCATAATCATCCAAAGTAACATATTGTTTTGCAATTTTTTCAGCTTCCTTTAAATTCTCATTTGTTGGTTTTAGGAAACTATAATCAATATAAAAATCCCTAATCTCAAGTAGACACGAAAGTTCATAAGACTGGATTCCGTGTACTCCGTTCTCAAAATCTACTTCACATTTCATCGACATTCTTATGTAGCGATTCGTTCTCTCACCAAACACCATGTTAGAAATAAAGACTGGACTATGATAATAAGACAACAAAACTGATGCATCAGGCATTGGAACTTCGTAATCCTCGAAAGCGATGTCGGTAAACTCGTAAGCCTTATTCTCCAAATCCCTCCAGCTCCGAACACCTGGTAATTTAAGAAATGCAATATTGATCGCTGTATGTATTGGGTTCTCTATACATTCATTTCCTTCAAGTTCAAAGGGACTTAAATTTACATCGATTGAATGATAAAACTTCCCATCGTATAAATATGAGGAATACGTACCTTCTAGTGCTACTAATTTTACAGGTTCCATGACTACCCCCAGCATTTTCTCGATATTTTAGTGCAGTAATTAGTTTGATTTTACATCCAAAAGTTGGATTTTTCATCAGTTAATAAAACTCTAATTCTGGCTAATAAAATGAAAGTTGTCGCACATAACTTGCACGTTAACATAACAACGTTATGATTGCGTTAGCAAAATCTACAGCCGACGAAGCTTGTTTCATAAAAAAGCACTCAGATCATCCCGAGTGCCGTAGCGATTTGCTTAATTGCATCTTTCTTTTTCGTGTAGTATTGGTCCTTGGTCAAGCCCATATCAAGATAAACGTTAATGTCTTTTACCCTTGATGTGCTGAGATACTTCTCTTCGATGATCTGACGCTCGATTTCATCCAACGAATACTGCAAAGCCCTTTCGATTTGTCGTGCTTTCAACTCATTCGTGGACTCTGACTTTTGAAGCCTTGGAAACAGTTGATCAATGCCCTTTTCCTGTCGCTCCTGTTTATTTTGGACAGCATCACGAAGGGCTTTATACTCTTTTAATGCTTTGACAACAGCCTTTCTGACTTCTTTTTCATCTACTGGTTCCAGAAATGACAGTTGTTCTTGTGCGCTCATCTTTCCAATTCCCCCTCGCGGCAAGCCCGTGCTATAATGTTTTTGCCGAACATATATACGCGCTCCCGAATGGGGGTTATTTTTTTGTCTGCTAGCGAGGTAAACTTGTCACAAGAATACATCGAGGTGATCCTATGGTTGCTGTTTTTATTCGAACTGCATCAAATGATTTTAGAAAAACCGAAAAACAAATGGAATCCTGCATGCCGCTTGTCCAAAATGTAGCCCATAAGGTGTACATAGAAATCGATGTTAAAACCATTGACTCGGATCGTCCTGGCCTGTCTCAGTTGATTACGGACATAGAGGCAGGATTGGTAAACAAGGTAATCTGTCACAGTGCTGAGCGAATCTCTCGTAACCCTGTTGAATTGGGGAAGTTCATGCAGCTTGCTAATCAGAAGAATGTACCATTGATTTTTGCTGAGTGATTCTGAATGGAATCACTTTTTCTCTTTTGTTAAAATGCGATCTCTTTCCTCTGGTTTGTAACAAAAAAGATATTTACATTTTTTAGGAATAAATGTAAATTAAAAAAGTAGATATTACCAAATTTTAGGAGGTTGCATTTATGAAATTAAAGAAACTGATTTCAACGCTTGGACTTACGACCTGCCTACTTTCGATGTCATCTTCAGCATTCGCTATGGGTGATGCCAGAGAGCCTGATAGTTTTGACTCACCGAATTATTTTCAAGGAATTGGTGATAGTTTTGAGGGCACTTTATCAATTCCAGAATACGGAATGGATCACGACTATTTTAAATGGACAAACAACACAGGCCAAGGAAAAGCATTTTATCTTCATTTCGATACCTACCAAAATCGCAGCCTAGACTATATGATTCGTGATATGAGTTTTGCTGGTTCAGGAAATCGTATATTTAAAGATACAGGACGCGAAGCCTGGTATATATATTTGCCGGCTGGCGAATCACTCAGAGTGCATGTAGCTGCTCAAGATGCAATAAGAGTTGACCCCAATGTGAAATATATCATCGCCTTGAGTGAGCGTCCTTGGTGGAACTAGATTTGTTATAAGATTTAGAGGGCTGCTTAGAAACGTGGTACGAGCAGCTCCTCTAAATCTTTTGCTTTCCAAATGTAAAAATCTCATCTAATGCTGTCGTGATGGTTGGTTCCGGAAATCGCATATCCTTATCACTCGCAATGCTTCCATCCCGTTCCCCTCCCCAATTCCATAGTCCTTGCAGACCTTTTGCTGACACCGGATCGATTTGTTTTACATCCGTCATCTCCCAGGCATAACGCCCCACATCGTACCATCCAAACGCTAATTCGTTTCCTTCCACGTAACCCCAGCCAGCTAATGTAGCTCTACATGGTTTTGTTACTGTTACGGAATGACAGCCGATAAGGTTGGCCGTAGCAACAACTGAGCCCGTAGGCAGTGTATTAGCCGTATAACCATGTGCAGCCAGTACACTAAGGAATGGCTCCTGCTGACAAATCTCCTTGTCCACTTTCTTGGAGGCGTGGATCGCGATTGGCCCGCGGTGCTTGGTAGACCAGCCTCGTGTTTCGAATCGTTTTTCCCCGAGGGCGATCAATGTCGCAAACGGTTGGTGAATTGTAATTGCCTTCACTTGGTTCCCCCTATTCAGGCTACTTCTATAAGCCTGCTTCGCAATTTCTTTATGTCATCAATAAGCGCTGCTTTATCTTCGGGAAAGAGCAGCATCATATCCAGTTTGACATCGATCAAACCCTTGATTTCCTCCACCGACATATCCATTTCCATGAACTGTCCGGTTGGAATCAAATCATGCTGATCAACATTACTTCCGCATAATTTACATTCATACACGCCGCCAATGTAATGTGTTAGCTTTTCGCATCCGCACGTTGGGCAGCCACAACCCGTCCATCTTGTTCCCCTCCCTGGATACATACGTAATGTATATTAAGCAATCCCTGTAACTGTGCGCTTTTTAATGCCTTGGATTGGTTCGGTGTACCCTGCCAATTCAAGCTGCCGTTGAGCCTTCCGAAATACGTAATCAATATCCTCGTTCTCTTTCAATCTGCCGTCATCATGAAGATGCTTGCATGGTATCCAGACATTCTGATTTGTACCGTTCAATGTGAATCGTTTTGCGGCGTAGCCTGTATAATTCCTTCGAATCAGTTGTAATTTAATGCCTTTGTAATACTGTGGTTCGTACATTTTTGCACCCCATTTATCACATCGATTGTTGTGTCTAGTCATCCTCGCCATAAATCACATTCAATGTTGTATCAAGTACCATGTTCACTTTTTTCTATTGGTAAAATCCATCTTTTCATAATCAACGTTGAACGAGTAACCACTATAAACAATTTGGCAGGCAACTGGATGGATCGTGATTTGATCGACCATAATCACCGAGACACTATCAGGGTCTTCAATCAAAAAGCGCTGGTTTTCATCGAGTTCTAAAACGATTTCTGTCATGCACGAACCTCTCCTTTACAAATCGATTATTTTGTTAATCCCTCATCACTTGGATCCATCATCTTGAAATCAAAATCTGTAAATATTGACATATTTGTAGTACGCTTATTTTGCCCGTTGTAAAAATCCTTCTTATCCGTTGATGGAACGCCGTGTGCGATGAAAGTCGCCCGCACGGTGTAGGCTCGAACGAAAACCCTCACGAAGAGAAGGGAATAAGTCGAGAATAGCTATATTGATCCAATATTCACTTTGCAAGACAATTTAAATGGTCAATATCCCTACCATTTCGTTGAAGGCTCCTCCCAATACCTTATGCCAAAATTTCTCGCCACCCAGCCATTAAGAAACGCGACTCTAACTTTTGATTTGAATGATGTTTTCACTCCAGATGCAACCGATTTGTATTACATTGCTTCTGCTCGCAATGAAATTGGTGCTGATAAAATTAATGGCTCCGTAATTACGATTCCTAATGTTACTCTTGATAAAGGACAGTTAATCATTTTTGACTTAGGATCTTACACAATGCCTTCTGCAGGAACGTATAAATTTTTCATTTCTGTTGATTCAAAACACACGCAAGAAATGGTATTGGATATTTCTAAAAATTAATTATCCATCAACAGCCCTCGGGATGGACCCGGGGGATATTTTTTCGTCCAGACTGAAGGCTCGCCCCCCACAATCACAGAAAGTTATAACTTTAGTTAGCGGACAATTTAGATTGATTGGCGTAGCGTTATATTTGCCCGTTGTAAAACATTCTTTCTTATCCGTTGATGGAACGCCGTGTGCGATGAAAGTCGCCTGCACGGTGTAGGCTCGAACGAAGACCCTCACATTTAGTAGGGAATAAGTCGGGAATAGCTATGAATTGATTGCCAGACCTGCTCAAATTTTGCAACCAGCTGGACTTTCGATTAGCCAAGCAAACGTCATCGTTAAGTATGGTGAGTATACGTATTGGTCGTATACCCCTTCATCGAATGACCTTGTTTTGGTTGTCGTCGCATTTGATTCCAACAATCAGGAAGTCAAACGCTGGGAAGTTCCTGGTTATAGGTATACAATCGACATTGGGATCGATAACCAAAACAAAACAGTGGTGTTCTACATGTGGCAAAAGGTAGGAGTCTTTGAAAACGGTTCTTATCCGGTTTCGTTTACCTGGGAACAGTTGAAAATCAACTAATCCACCATCAACGGCCCCCGGGTTAATCCCGGGGTATTTTTCTCACCAAGTGGGGGAATTTCCTACTTTCTACAATTACCGTTGTGTTAAGCAACCAAATTGACTACTTTCATAACTGACACACTAATGACTTTCTGGGCTGTTCCTAACAATCTTTTCAGTTTTTAAAACCTCCTGACCTATACATCCAATCAAATTTGTAATAATATGGTTAAAAAATCACAATGAGAATGAGGTGTCATTTTGCTTGGAGTTAATTTCTTCTTTTTTGTTACTTTGTTCGGTGTTATAGGGCTATTACTGTGTACAGCAATTATTATCGGAAGACAATTTGCAGAACCATCAAACGAACTCAGAAGACAAGTTGCAGTGCTTACCCGTGAAGTTGAAGATTTAAAATCCAAGAAGTGAATTTAAACTTTAAGCATTTCTTGCTTAAGGTTTTTTATTTCTCTCCCTAACTATTGAGTTAAAGTCATATATTAAGACTGTCCAACAATCCACGCAAACGTTTGTTTTCCTTCATATTCAGCAAATTTGGAAATAAACAAATTTCGTGATATATTTTTTGTTAAATACTGTATATAGGTGAGTTTTATGAAAAAAACAACTTTGCACAAAATAGTTTCAATTGTAATCTGCTTGAATGGACTTTATTTAATGATAACTAGCCTGAAATATGGTTTACTCGGTATCCTTTTTTTAGCTATTGGACTATGGAGCGTCTATACGGACTTTGGCAAAAGCGGCGAGTGATTTAACATAATTGAGATTGTGTATCCATCTTTTTTATTCCAGTCTCCTCGTGGCATAATGATGACGAAGGAGTTGGTCACGTGGAAAAGTCGTTTTATTACTCAGTCGAATGGTCTGAGGTCAGCTACCTCAAGGACGCCCTAGACGCAATGGAGATACCTTATGTCATTGAACAAGATTCCGACCGTCTACTTCTCGATGCTGGCCATGTTGCCCTGGTGTTTCCTGACCTTCCTGTTCGTGTGTATGGAGGCGTCCACGAACTGTTTGGTAGTCATGGACGCCGTTCTCCTGTATAGCCCTATTTCCTACTGTTCCAAGGCGGCAATGCTCAGCCTACCTTCCAGTTGTTAACCTGTGGATTAACGACGGACTGCTTGATATACTCGTTTTCCTGGCTTGTGGCTATAAATTTTCGTCTCCAAGGATGGTTTGGCGCTGGTTTAACGGCTGTCATATGATCCCGCCTTTCTAGGGGAGAGGAGCAGCTTTACGCTGCCCCCGGTTCCTCACCGTTTTGCTTTGCCATATGTTCAGCAACGAGTTTCTTGTATTTGGACTAAGCCGTTTGGAGTTTGGAGGCAGAGGTGCCGATGGACGATGCAATCTTAATCCACGTTTCGCCATTTTGTTTTCGTGCAAGCAATGCGGGGAAGTCATACTCTTCTGTTTCTTCAAACGATGGGGCTTGTCCGCTCAAGATGAATGCCACCAGTTTATCCTTGTCGATTGCAGCGACAGCATCGTCTTGTGTATCTTCCTCCTGATCGCTGTCATTTGTGTTATCCGCGGACTCTTCTTGACCCTGTGGTTCTGGATCAGGTGTGTTGTCATTTTCTTTATCCTCAGCTTGGATTTCTGGATTGCCTTCGGAACCTTCCCAGTCTTCCGATGATTCGTTTCCTTCTTCTCCAGCCTGTTCATCGCGTTCAAACTCTTCACTCTCGTTTTCATCGTTCTCCAGGTCACCAGTATCTTTCTTGTCTTCCTCAGCGTCTCCGTTAACTTGAGTTACCACGCCAGACTGATCGGTTGTGACAGATAAACCACGACGTTCTTCTCTTTCATCTTCGTCAAAGTTCATTGCCATTTGTGGATTTCCAAGGCGTACAACTACCTTGTCACCAACCATGTCTACAATGTCCGCCAAATCGTATGGATCAGGCTTCCCTACCATTTCCAAGTTCACAACAATCTTTTTATCATTCGATGCCATTTTCTTTACTATTGCCGTAAATTGTGCGTGTTTGCTCATTTTCCACACTCTCCCTTGGTTTATATGGCTTTTTTCTCTTCACGTTTTTTTGCTTTCCACTCGTCAGTGGTGATCCAGCCGCCGTATTTCTGTACCTTTTTAAGCAATGTCAATTTCAGATTCGGATACTTGTACATGAACATTTTTGCTTTGATCTTGAAGGCTTCTGTCTCTTCACCCTTGATATCAATAACCTCCAGCGATCCATTAAGGTGAAGGACTTCAAAATCCGCCTTGTATGTTATCGCTTTAAGATTCTTGCCATTCCGGTGGCATTTTTCCTGAAGCACGTAAACAGGTTGCAGTCGCATGTCTTGGATTTCACCAGCAGCCAGCTTTTCTTTTAGTACAAGGCAATACTCTGACTCAGCCTTAGAATCGAACTTGATACCATCCACAATGGTGATCTGGTTGTTATATTTGGGCAGCTTTGGTTTATCTGTTTCTTGTTTGGCTGCTCTGGCTCTATGCTTCATGTTATGCCCCTTTCTTGATCGTCTTTGTATTACCGGAGAAACGATGGATCAAAACCAATTCTGTCGTGCTATCGCGCTCAACCAGCCAATTTGCAGGATTAAAATTACGTGCTTCCAATTCTTCTTTTTGCCGTCTATTTGGTCGTTTGCCTTGCTTCATGTCTGCTCTCCTCCCGGTTTAGGAACCTGTATTCAACGCTTCTTGTACCTGTCGCCCTGGAGCCATATCCCAGTCGATAAATTCCTGAAACACACGCCGAAAGGCAAGATTCACTGTGCCAACCGATCCGTCTCGATTCTTAGCAATGATGAGCTCAACCTTGCTGATTGGTTCTCCTGTTGCAAAATTTACGTACTCTTCGCTGTCATCCCTATGTAGAAAAGCAACCACATCAGCGTCTTGCTCGATATTTCCACTTTCGCGAAGGCTTGAAAGATTCGGACGTTTCACAATACCTTTCTCAATGTCCCGATTTAGCTGAGCAAGTAACACGACTGGACAATCCAATTCCTTCGCTAATTCTTTCAGCGTGCCAGTATACTCCCCGATCTCTTGATCACGATTAAGGTTGCGGTTACGACGACCTCGACCTTTATTCCCAATAAGTCCAAGGTAGTCGATCAGAATCATACCCACCTTGCCATGCTTGCGTTTTAATGCCCGAGATTCTGCGACGATCTCGTTTAGCGCTTGCCTTCCCTTGTCCTCCATCAAGATATTGGAGCGATAAAACTTGTCGCTAACTTGCGTAAACACTTCCCATTCCCCTTCACTCATCTTGTTATGGCGAATTTTCAAGAGTGGAATTTTAGCCTCTGCTGCAAGCATTCGATTTAGTAGATCGCCTTTACGCATTTCGAGTGAAAAGATACCTACAGGGTCACTCCCCGCTGGTAGCCCAGCAGTTCGCGCCATCTTTAAGGCGAACGCTGTTTTCCCAACCGAGGGCCGCGCGCCGATGATAATTAGCTGCCCGCCACACGCTCCACTTGTCAGTAAGTCAATTTTCGGTATGCCCCACGATTTGCCGAGAATACCTCCACCTTCGAGACGGGTATTTTCAATGACGGCAATGTGATCGAGAATGAAGTCTCTTACAGATTGGAGTCCTCCCCGTTTGTTCGGGCGGATTTCAGCAACCTTTTCCTCTGCTAAGTTCAAGAGCTCATCAGCCGTTTCATAGTCACCGTTAAGGACTCTGGCTCGCATTGACTCCGCATATCGAAACACTTTCCTGATCGTAGCCGCCTCTCTCACCAGACCAGCGTGGTGGTCAACTGCTGCCGCAGATGCAACAACACTACCGAGGCCAGTCAGATAGGGCACACCGCCAATTGCGTCCAATTGTTTACCCCGACTCAACTCCGTCGTTAGTGCCACAAGGTCAATCGTCTCTCCGCGGTCCCGAAGATCAAGCAAAGCTTTATATATCTCTTGGTGTCCCACAGAGCTGAAATCATTTGGAGACAGGATCAGGTCAATTTCGTCTATCAACGTTGGGTCCATAATAATGCTGCCGAGCGTCGCTTTTTCAGCAGGCAGGTTTTGTAGACGGTCAATCATGTGCTATCTCCTTTCCCAAAAAGCATCTCCTGAAAGGCTAAGTCATTCGCTGCTCATTTTTCGAACCCGGTATACGCTTTGTCTTGTACTTGCTGTCCCGGCGCATGCTGCTGTGTTTGTTCTGAGCGCTGCAAATGCATCGGCACGACTTTCCTGCGCATCTGCCCTTCCAACTTGTCATATTGTTTTCGTAGGGTACCTGCCGACAAGATATTTGTTTGCCAGAAAGGGTCGTCTGTAGCCCATTGGATCACGAGCTGTATGTCATAATTGCTACGCTTGTCCAACTCGATCATCTTCCGCATATCATCAGCCCATGCAGCAAGAGCAGTCGGGTTCTCATCTGGGACTTTCGCATTCGGTTTCCAGCGAAGAATACGGCCTCGTAGGTACTTCGCCAAAATATAGGCATCCGTCGATTCGTCATAAACGCGTCTTGTGCGTTTGGGACAAGAATCTTTTTTATGTTTTACATGCTGTTCTTTACTGCTGTTCTTATATACTTCGGGAATCTCTTCCGAATCTCTTCGGGAATGATATTCATCAGAAACCCTTTCAACGCTTGATACATTAGGGTTTTCAGCATCCTCCCTCTTCGGGAATTCAGGTGGAATCTCTTCGGGATTCTCTTCGGGAAAATTTGACCCTTTTTGACGACTGTAACTAGCAAGATTTTGAAATTCATCATAATGATTAATGGTGATCAACAAACCATTTTTTGTATTCCCTCTGTTGAGCTGCCACTGAATCAACCCCATCGCTTTTAGTTGATTAAGCGAGTATTTGATTTGATCCTCAGACCAATTTGTCTCTTTGGCATAGTCCTTCATGATGAATACAACTTGTCCACGTTTACACTTTTCGTTGTCCCGTATTCTGCTATGCCCATCCCCACCCTCCGATCACGATATTCTTCGCTTACACCTTCAATACAACGCGAGTTCCGAGTAATGCTTGATTCGATTAATCCGCTTTGTTCCTCGGCAATATTCACACTTTTCGCATCTAACTGGAGGAACCAATCCTGACTTTATTGATTTCACTCTCTCGATTTTGTTCTTCACTATCTGCAAACTTGCCTCGATCACATCGTAGTCAAAATAGATGATTTCGTAGTCTGGCAGGTCTTGCTTAGTCACTACAACTATGTGTGGTATAAGCCACTTATCGCGCCCCATTACCAACCTCTCGACCTCTGCATATACAGCCATCTGTAATGTGTACCCGTAGTGGTCTAGGAAGTTTTCATAACACTGCGTTTCTTTGTTCCACCACTTACCGCCGATATCTTTAAGTGCTTTTAGATCAGAAAATATACCTACCTCTGGTTGATAGCTATCGATCATAATTTTCCACGGAACACCGAATAACTCGGCTGTCATGATGACTTCTTTTTTACCAGCAAGAGCCTTCATGACAAGTGGATCACTTTCAAGAATCTTGATCATTTTATTGCAATGTTGAAAGTTGGATTTTAGTTGCCCTACTGAAGGGGCACGGGTGCTATACAAACTCGGATTGTTTACCTTAAATTCATCCAGGGTACCCTCGTTCCAAGCATGCAAATAGTGCCCCTCGTCGAATGCATCTTTTGGCGGTTCTACATACTCTCCCCTGATCTTAGCCATTGCTTTAGCTTCACAGCCCTCATAGGCGGGCAGGAAGCTCTTGAGTTGGCTTCCAGACATGTAGTGAAGGTTGGCTTCTGTAGAGTAGTAATTACTCTTGTTCAGCTGCATTGGTTTGTTCCTCAGAAACTTCCTCAAATTCAGCTTCGATTACAGTCGAGTTCAACGGGCTTTGCTGAGCAGGTTTAACCTCTTGGTTAAAGTCCACATCCCCAGCATCTTCAAACGCTTGACGCTGCTCGATTGTGTCAAAGTCAAGATCGATATTCTTGCATAAACGACGCAACACTGTTTTCTTATACATTTCACCAGGAGTAACCACCCAAGCTTTTGAATACTCTCCGGTCTGTTTTGATTTGCGCGAGAAATTCTCTTTAATTTTTTCGATTTCTTCTTTGCTCATGATGTCATATGCCATGGTCCCGTCCATATAATTAACTACAGCAAATGCTCCTAGAATTTCTTCGTTGTTAAAAGGTTTAGGCCTAAAATTAATCGTCTGATTTCCAGAATTGATCTCTTCCGCAAACTCATCCCCTTCTCGGACCAGTTTTGCGTATACTTCTCGCACTGGCTTTGTGCTGTACTTTTTGGCAAGCTTAACCTCGCCTTTATAGTCCGTTTGAAATTCAACCGAGCCTTTATATACAACCGCATAGCACTCTTTGTTGAAGAAATCCAAACCCAAGAATGCACCTTTAAGCATTGTTCTTGCTACAGTGGTCGGATTGCATAATTCGATATCCTTCGTTTCTTGGAGAACAGTCATGCAGTTTTGTAGAAAGCGCGTCTTGTTGAAGCTTGTTGGCATTGCTTCGCGCTTAGAATCTAGCAATTTCTCAAGATTGTTATAGATAACAACTAATTTGTTTTGATCTGCCACGTTTACCCTCCCTGATTTCAGATTTCACTGTGTACTTGTTTTTCGTTGTGGGAACGGATAACATAGTTGTACTGAATATGCTTTACCGTTCTGACTGAGACTCAGCGCTGCTACGCTGGGTCTTTTTCATTTTCTTCACTTGCTTTCACGAATTCTTGTAGTAGCTCTTCAACCTTCTCAACGTTTCCAATAAGATTCCCGATTCCAACTTCGTAAAAATCAGCAAAGGCATGTAAAATGCTCTCGGTTGTTGTATGGCTATCACTCGTTCTTTCCTCAAGCGACTCCAGATACATCTTAATTTCTTTGATTTCATTGATTGCCTGATTGACTCTTTCCAATAAGCACACCCCCTCTCAATTTTGATCGCGAGGCGCCACCGTCCCAACCTCTACGGCAGCCGTTGTAGTTCCTTGCCTACGCCACGTCTTGACCTCGCTATGTATTACTTGGAGGTTCGAACCTCCGTGGAAAACTCAGTTCACGTGCGACTCTCAGATTTTGAAAGGTCGACCGAATTTTCCACGCAGGGCCGAAGCCCGCGTTACTACATTTCTTTAAGAGCATCCATCGCAATCCTTGCCTGACTTGATGATCTTGAGACTAAACTTGCAATAGCTTGAAGTTTCCCCTTCACTCTTTCGAGCTTTTCTTCTGCTTCAACTGCTCGATGAATCCAATGGGGAAGGGCCTCTCTTGCCCGGAAAGCCTTTGCTGCATCTATGAGCTTATCAGGCAAATCAATTTCTCCAGACGCTTGGCAGAGGTTTAAGTCTAGCTCGGCAATTCGTTTTACATCGCCCATTTGGTCAGCCTCCGTTTTTGTTCTTGTAGAGCCTCAAGGTTGTCCCTATTGGAGTAATCACGCCTAAACTCCCAAATGCCTCGAACCTCCTCTTGGATATCCTCTAGCTCTTGCATCAAGTCACGAACTTGTTTCTCCAACGTTTCGGAATCCTGATCAAACGCCAATTGCTCAGACTGTTTCTGCCGTATTGCCTCTGTTTGCTCCACATACTCCACGATGTCAGGCACTTGCCGCATGCACCAACACCTCCTGTTCCTCCAAATCGGTGATTTCTGCAAGACGTGCGTCAATTTCTTCCTGACGAGCATGCATGCGTTTTTCTGCTTCCGATGCTTTTTTTCGGTAGTGCAATGCATCGTCCATATTGCTATTCATTTCTGATTTGGCTTCGTCACGCAGCTCAGCCAAATTCGCTACTTCTTTTTGCAATTCCTGAATACGGATGTGTGCTGGCTTCATTGGGCTTGTCCTCCTCTATGTGGTTGTGGTATTCTTCCGATACAGTGTTTTTCTAAGCCGTCTGTTCGCTGCAGGCGGTTTTTTCGTATTTTAGGAATGCTGCGACTTCTCTCGCCTTCAAGAGGACTGCTTTCCGCTTACCCTTCACCAGTACATACGGTGATTTAAGAAATCGCTTCTCCCGCTTTGCCTTTACCTCTCGTAGTCGTGCAGCTAGCCATAGAGCCTGTGATGCTTTGGTGTTTGCCAATCCCCTCCGGCTTTCGACCACTTTTTCCAATGCTCCGGCAGCTTGCTCTAGCTGTTCCTCATCTAAGTAACCGGGCTTCCCACCACACATTTCGATAAGAACATTTGCCGTGATGATAAGTCGTTTTGCTTGCCATCCATTACCCTCTTGCTGAATCCTGACCTTCTCTTCGACTAATGCGCCGATCACAATAAGCAACTGGTCTTGATCAAATATCATGTACTGATTACTCATGACGTCCTGCCCCTTTCATCACTTTTATAAAACCTCTGCTCATAAGCTTTGTTTTGTGCTTCGTCCATTGAGCTATCCAGCCTAACTTCGATTCTTTCGTGATCACCGCTGCCATGTGTGTTGTGGATGTAACCACGTCCAATGTCTCTTGATCAAGTGTTCAATCTGATGCATTTGTGATGTACTCCATGTGGACGGCGGTTTTAAAAGGATGGGCTGGGCCCGCCTTATGGCTAGTAGAAGCTCTTCCACTTCCTCAACCGTTTTAGCGACCACTGTATGCCTATTTAGTTCCACATTGTCGCCGTCCAAAATGACCGGGCTTGTACCTGCTGAGGACTCATAAGCTGCTGCAATTGAAAGAAATGGATTGTTTATCACTTGTACAGCTTTCGATTTAACATCGGGCGGCGTCATAATTCTCCCCGTGGTGTATGAAGAGACTGCCTCCCGGCTTACATTAGCTTCAAAACTGAAAGCTAACTGTGTCATGCCCGCCTCTTGAAGTGACTGACCTAACTGTTTACCAAAATCGCTCAAGTGTTCGCACCACCCTTACCTTCGTTATTCGATTTTCGATGTACAATGAATCCTAGCTCACTTTCCAGACTCTCCCTCGGCAGCCATATGAGCCGAGGGCATTTTTCTTTTTCGGATTAGTTCATGAAGCCTTTCTTTGTAGGCCAGAAGTTTTGGGAGCCGACGCTCTCTTTTATCACGTGGCCATTTTGCTGATTGATTCACTTTTTTGGTATATCAGCCAATGCGTTTGACCAGATTATCGAGTTTGTCCAGGTTGAACACCTCTAGTAATTGGTAGTATTTTCCAAACATCC
Source organism: Brevibacillus porteri (assembly GCF_003013475.1). Classification (GTDB taxonomy): domain Bacteria; phylum Bacillota; class Bacilli; order Brevibacillales; family Brevibacillaceae; genus Brevibacillus; species Brevibacillus porteri. Next base: position 12,754 of record NZ_PXZO01000008.1, on the reverse strand, counting down.
TGTCGAATTTCTCTGTCGGAAGAACGTGTACTTTGACGAGTGGCATTCTTCTTCCAATATCAAAGACAGAAGGTGGTGAAATCTGTGAATCATGCAATCAACGTGAGGCAATTGTCAGAAGAGGATAAAGTGAAATTGGACAGCGATCTCAAAAGTCTAGGCTGGAATATACAAGGAACAAGTAAAGGACTACAATCTTCTGACAACCTAACCGACAAAAATACAAGTTTGTGGCTTAGTTGCCCAGATGGTAAATTAGCCAAATTTCCTGATGGGTACGAAGCCACTCCGACTAATCAAGATGAATGTCCAAAATGTGGGCTTCCAACGTCAGTGATTATTCGCTAGCTTCAACCTTTTGGAGATACTCACGATAAATTTTGAAGCATGCTTCAAAGAGTGCGTCTTCCAATTGTTCTTTAAAAGGCTCCAACGACTCAGGAAAGTGGTACAGATCAAGACGATAGAAGTATTTAACCTCTCCACAACGATCCGACTGTTGTACGGATAATTGTGTGTGAATGCAACCAATTGCACTTTGAAACTCACTCAGAGGCCTTATGTTGAACAGCAAGGCCAATAATTTCCGTTACAATCTCATGGTTTTTGTTCGAAACGTAAAGCAGATCACGTATATTACGGATGGCTGGCTTTTTGTCGGTCATCCCTTTTCACCTCACTTTCATCACACAACTGCATGCAGCGTCGAGTCTTGGCAGTGACCTCCACCTGACCTTGTATCACCCTTACCCGGCGAAATGGTGGAATGTATTATGGCGCGGCTCATCTCATCGCTCGCTCCCGCTCTTCGGCGCTCTATGCAGTTGTGTGAAGCTTGTCCATCAGCACCGGGTATACTCACCCGGTCTGTTTTTGATAAATCTCTTCAAGGATCGTCCAACCTGCCATGTGCATATCTCGGATGACTTTTTCTTTCTCTTCTGGCGTTTTTACGAAAGCGTTGCTTGCAATGCGAACAGTGGTGTCTCCATACTGGTACGTCTCCACAATGATTGGTTCATCGAACTTCCCAGCAGTTTTCATCTTGGAACCACCTCCTGTCACATGCTTATGCAACACTGAACGGTGGACTACCATGGTTTTCACCTCCGATTTCCTTTCGCATCATACGAGCACTCCTTTCAGGCTGTATTTTGTTTTTCTTCCGCCGAACTAAACGAATCGTTTAGTTTTGGGCGTAAAAACTCCCTTGGATCAACTTCTAAAGCTTCAGCTATGATTTGCATTCTATCAGTGCTGATTGGAGAACGGCCTGTAGCCAAATGATGATATCCCATAGAGGTCATCCCCAGTTTCCTTGCCATATAAGCTTTTGTAATACCTTTATTAATTCTTATCTGCTCGATCCGTTCGTTTACTGGAATCACTTTATTTCACCTCTCTTATAATGAGAGCGCTGTTAGACACTCTTATATCTTTACCAGAAGAAGATCGTGAACGAATAATTGAACAAGCACTCATATTTGCAGAGGGTATAAAAGCAAAGAACCGTTCAATCACAAAGTGATAAAACGGTTCTTTTGAATTTCATCAATGATCACTTTTGCTTCAGGATGATTTTTATTTTGTAAAATCACCTTAAATGCATTAACTACCTCTTCTTTTATATAATTTCTGCTCGTTACTGGTGTACTTTTTTCTTTCGCATCTCTCTCCATAAGAGGTTATGCACCCTCCCCTCAGGAACTTTTCTAGGCTCCTGTTGTTTTCCAAGTTATTCCTAAAATGGAATAAAGTCTGCTACTATTTTACAATTCATCATTTATAAAGAATATATATGAATAATAAAAAATGTTGGACTTTTCAAGCACCCGCATAATCCGACACTATTCACCATACATTTCGACAAAAAAGATAATTGACAGAAGGAAAACAAAAAATCCACCGGCACTGGTGGATTTTACATTTTTTAAGGGTGGATTGGGGGACCATATACTTTAATTGGGTCTGACTTGTCCTGAGTAATCGGATGAATTGGCGGTCCCCCAGCTTCCACTTTCATTGGGCTCACTATTGCAATCCCCAAGATTAATACAGAAAAAATAGCTATTGCGATTTTCTTCACAGATTACACCCCTTTTCTCATGATTACACCCATTGTACTAACTGTTTCTATATATTGGTATAACTTTTAACAATAGGAATCCCATTTGTGTATGCAGCTAACAAGTGGATTAAGTCCTCTAGTGGCACGATCTCTTCCTCCAAATAGCTCTGTAAAAATTCATGTTTGACCTCTATTAATAATCCCAGTGCCTCAACATACTTTTTTTCTAGTATGAGTTTGACGGCACTGTTTCTTTTGTAAAACAATAATGTTGTAGGGTCTTCCAATGGAGTTTCACGCATTAGTCTATAAACCTCTGAATGTAAATACTCTCCTTTTTGAACATTACCGTAAAGCATTTCAACAAACGCCCAATCAGGAAGTACATGCAATTCATATCCCTCTGTGATTTGAAGAAAACTCTTCCATGATTGTATTGCCTCATTTACGAGTCCTAATCGAATGAATGCTTTTCCGATGTTTCCTTTACATGCTAAATTGTTATACTCAGTGCCACGCTTATATGCCTGGATAGCATGCTCGTATTGTCTACATTGTACGGCTACGTTTCCTAGTCGACCATACGCCTTACCAAGGCTCTCACAATCAGCATCCTTTTCATATTCAAACGCTTTAATTAGCATTCTTAGAGCTTGAAAGTATTGTTTCTTAAAATAATAGATATATCCCAGGTGGTTATAGAGTAAGAAAAGTTGCTTCCCTGAAAGATCGTCTTTGGAAATCCTGCTTGCAAGATCAATAAATAAATCGAATGCCTGTTTGTGCCGTAAAGTTAGTTGATAAAGACTGTCTAACACGCCGTTCATTTGATCGCTGGAAAGGAGAGCAAAGTTACTTAGTGCGAATTCTATTGTTCGCTCATTTAACTTCGGTTTTTTCCCGGTGAACACGTCTCGAAGTAGTATCAGCTTGATTACCGCGAATAATTGCAGCCCTCTATCGCCTGTTTTTTTGGCTATTTCCATTACTCTTTGAAGGGCGCGTAAAGCAAATGCTACGTTGTTTTTGGTAATTTCATCTTCAACGAGTCTTAGCAGGCTTTCAGGATTGTCAAAGCAATGCAAGTAGGACCTGTATAGAGCATCGTAACGTATTCCAAGTCCATCAGTGATTTGATCTATTACTTCTAATCCAGGAACAATCCGACCTTTTTCCACTCCAATTAAGAAATCTCTTCGTATCCCAGTTATCTTTGCAAGCGACGTCTGCGTAAGGCGATTTCCTTTCCGGTATGACCTAATCTGCATACCTAACGTAACTGATCCAGTCATTCAGACCCCCACAAAAAAACTTTAACATTTTAAGAAAATTTTATAATAAATTACTTTTTATTACTATCCTTATATTCGTCATTTATTATTGATTGAAAAAGGTATTCATCCCTATTTGTTGACATATCACTAAATGTAATCTATCCTAAAAATAACAAAAACTGCGTATACTAAAGAAAGACCGTCCCGGCGGCAACCGGAACGGTCAGTACAATAGACGTTCCCACAAGGGGGCAGCTCAATTATTTCAGAAAAGTAACCGCCAGAGTTGGTAGCTCAAGGGGCGGTTACTTCTTTTTTCTATCGAAGGTCAGAATCAACACAACCAACGTTGCGAAAGAAATCATCAACGCTAGAGCCTGATATACCTCCATACTCTCACCTCCCCTAATATGACATTGGGAGATGAGCCGCCGCCCCTGAGGAGCCGATTCTATTGTAAGAATAGTATAACATATCAGTGTCCCAGAAGTTTCCACATTTGTTGTTCCGAATTTAGCAGATGGGATATAATTACAACAAGATCGTATACTATTAGAAACCGCCCAGTTTCTGTTACCAAGGGCGTTTTTGTATTTTTAGACATCCACAGCTATCACTCATGGAGGGCAATATGGACCGAGTTTGTATGTACCTTCGTAAATCACGTGCCGATTTGGAAGCAGAAGCACGCGGTGAAGGTGAAACCCTTGCCAAACACAAAAAAGCTCTTTTAAAACTTGCAAAACAGCATGAGCTAAATATTATAAAAATTCGTGAAGAAATAGTTTCTGGAGAATCCCTGATTCACCGTCCTGAAATGCTAGAGCTCTTGAAAGAAGTCGAGAGCAAAGCTTATGACGCTGTATTGGTAATGGATATCGACCGTCTTGGTCGCGGAGACAAAGTGGATCAGGGGCTAATAGAACGAGCTTTTCGGGAATCTGGAACCAAGATCATCACACCCAGGAAAATATACGATCCCAACGATGAATGGGATGAAGAGTACATGGAGTTTGAATCATTCATGGCGCGTCGCGAGTTAAAGCTAATCAATCGACGTCTTCAACGTGGTCGTATTGCCTCTGTCGAAGAAGGAAATTATATCGCTACTCGTCCACCCTATGGTTACCAAATTCATAAGACCGATCGTGAGCGTATCCTGATTCCACATCCGGAACAAGCTCGCATTGTGAAAATGGTCTTTGATTGGTATACACACGAAGTGCCTTCAAGCAGAATGGGGAGCAATAAAATTGCCCAAACACTGAACAGCATGGGGTATTACTCATATACAGGAAAAGCTTGGTCCTCCTCATCTGTATTGGCAATCTTAAAAAATGCCGTATATGTCGGTCGGCTCCAGTGGAAAAAGAAAGAGGAAAAGAAGTCAACAGAGCCTGGTAAACGAAAAGATGTAAGAACCAGACCGCGTAGCGAATGGGTAGACGTGCAGGGGAAGCACGAACCCCTAGTGACGATCGAAACGTTTCAAAAAGCCCAGGATATCTTAGGACGAAAATACCACGTACCGTACCAATTGGTTAATGGTATTACAAATCCCCTCGCCGGATTAGTAAAGTGTGACATGTGTGGTTCCTCAATGGTTCTAAGACCATATACAAAGCAGCAAGCCCATCTAAAATGTTACAACCAGCTTTGCCAAAACAAAAGTAGTCGCTTTAATTATGTGGAGCAGGCTGTCGTTCTTGGGCTTAGAGATTGGCTAAACCAATATAAAGCCGATTGGGAAAGACACGAACAACCTTCACAGAATAATGGCATTCTTGAGACCAAACGTCACACCATCTCTATCCTTGAACGTGAACTAAAGGATCTGGATTCACAAAAAGGCCGGCTCTATGATTTTCTAGAAAGAGGTATTTACGATGAAGATACTTTTTTAGAGCGCTCTAAAAACTTGTCTGATCGTATGGAAGCCATCCGCTCTGCAATTAACCAAGCAGAACAGGAATTGGAATTGGAATGTAAACGTCAGCAGGCACAGCTTGAAATTATCCCAAAGGTAGAAAATGTACTGGAACTATACGAACAAACGGAAGACCCTGCAAAGAAAAATTCTCTTTTGAAAACCGTAATTGGAAAAGCCGTGTACCGTAAGGAAAAGTGGCAACGTGAAAAAAACTTTGAGCTCACGCTATATCCATTGATTCCACAATAAAAAGACCCTCACAGATAACCTGTGAGGGTTAATTCGTTGCCTTCTTTGTCCGTTCCGATTGGGTCGTGCAAGGATACGTCTTTTTTGGTTTTTTTCAAGCTTCTCAGATGCATGAGGATTTCAATCTAAATGTCAAAAGGGGAGCATCGACAGATTTAGATGTTCATTGAAAATATAGCAATAGACTGGAATCCTTGATATGCCGGGAGTTGTTTCAAGAAAAATTTATTCCCAAACTGGGGGAATGTCTTAAAGAAGCTGCCCTTATTTAGGCTTTTTAAGACATATGCTGAAGATCAATCACTTATTAATCAAGCATGAGATACCAATAAATTGCTATCTCATCACTATCTTTATCTAGACCTCTGTAGACGTAGGAATCGAAACCTCCGATGACAAAACCACAACTTTCGTAGAATTTACATGCGCGGACATTATTACTTTGTGTCTCCAGCATAATTCCCGTCATGCCGCCTTCCTTCGTCCAGCATTTAGCCTGTTCGATTAGTTTTTTACCGACGCCGTATCCTCTATATTGCTTATCAACTTTGATATCTTCCACATAGGCATATTTGTTCCAATTTCTTTTCAAAACAATTTGACCTACAACTTGATTGTTTACGAGCGCTAAATAAATGATTTGATGGGGATTGTCGATATAGTTCGAATAATCCTCAACAGTATCTTCTTCAAGCTGTTCATCATCGTAGCTTTTATTCCTAAGAGGTCTCTCCATCACCGTATATCCGATTCGCTGTCCCATTAGTTGCAAGACAAGGGTAGAGTCCACGATAAAGCTCCCATCAATGTTTGCACCACACTCATCGTCCCCAGCTCTCAGTTCTCTAATGAAAATATCCATATTCGTCCTCCTCTATTTTTATAAGGTGAGAATAGAGATAGCAAGGGGGACCACGGACTTAACGGAATACATATTGCTCCATCATTTTCATAACCTCCAAGTATTATGTAGCATTTATATTCTTTAGATAATTGTACAAGCATTGCTTAGCAGGTGCGACAGCTTTATAATCGTTAAGCCCGTTAGCTTAATCACGCGTATAAACACTGCCTCGTTGTTCCTACTACTTCCGTTAATTATAGGGTATTTCCTTTTCGATCAACTCACGAATCATGGCGGATTACACGGATCGATCTTGCTCTTGCCACACAGTAATATGCTCTTACAACACATCAGTACCGGCCTGCTGCGTAAAACTTCTGCAAATCCATTTTGAAAAAAGATCGATCAAAATCGATTCTACCGTTTAGAATACAGATAGGAAGACCCGTTCGTACTATACGGTTAGCCAGATATTTCTATGACCCGGCTATTTTTTTCCCCCTTGGTTGTCTGCTGTTCGCGTCCGGTTCGACAGTGATGCCGATTTGATCAAAAGTCTGCCCTTCGGCGAGCTGGTAGGTCAGTATTCCAGATCCGTTTTCGTCCGGCTTGAATATGCCACCATTTTCCCTCGTGCTGTTTTTCAGCAGCCAAACCTGATAAACCTGTGAACCTTCGACGCCGGGCAATTCGTGAACCTGCACCACCAAATTTTTCTCTGATCCCTGCTGGACAATATAGGCGATGCCGTTTGTTCCCGGGTGGCTTTGATTGGCTGCTTTTAAGGGAATCGCCGTTAAAATTTCAATGGGTATATTTTCGACATGCCGATTTTTTACCTGTACATTCGCTATTCCAAGACCAATAAACGCGAGTAACAAGACGGCCACGATACTGGTTGAAACTGGAGTGAACTGGCTTTTGAGCATCATGGCGAGCTTGCTCATCTTAGCTATGAATGTTTCCGTACCGCTTTTCCTTTTGTGCTCAAAAACAAACCCCAGCACCTCTCCTTTTAGCGATTCAGGCACCTCGATTTCGGTATAATCGAATGGCAAAGCATGCCAGGCCTGGGATAATTCCTGATATTCTTTCTTACACTCCGTACAATTCTTTAAATGTTCAGCAAAGGCCATGTGTTCGCTCTCCTTGAGCTCATTTACTATATATGGAATTAACTGATCACAAACCCTTCTCATTTTAAATCCTCCAGTTCCAGATGCTTCCTCAATCCTTTAAGAGCCTGGTGAAGCCTGCTTTTAATCGTGCCGAGCGGCTCTTGTTCCAGCTTGGCGATCTCTGAAAGAGAATACCCTTTCCAATAAAGCAAATCGATTAATTTTCTTTGCGCCGTCGGCAATTTGTTTTTCGCCATCGCAATATCATTCGTATTTACTCGTTGCTCGACTGCATTAGCAGGGTCGGCGATCTCTTCGTGTTCCTCTTGATGGTGTTGCGTATGCCTCTTCTCTTTTCGGAGGTAGTCAATGCAAATATTGCGAGTAATCGTGAGCAGCCAATTTACAAAGCTGCCTTGAGCAGGATCGTAATGGCAGTTTGTTGTCCATAGCCTCAAAAAGACCAACTGAATAATCTCTTTCGTCTTATCCTCATTCCCATTGCAAAACTTCATAACGAAGCCGTAAACAAGCTTTATATATCGATCATAGAGCTCCTCTAATGCGTGACCATTTTTTTCGTTTACCAATCGCATTAATTCCGCATCGTAATTTTCTTTCATGTGGCACTCCCTGCTTTTGGATAAAAATATATTGCCATAACACTATTTTAAAAGTAAAGATGGGAACGACCGCGACTAATCGTTCCCTGGGCAGGCTTATTCAAATGCTGTTTCGCTGTTTATGACAAACCATACCTCTTTTACTCCTTGTCCGTTTACATCCCCTTTTTGCTGGTCTTTTGCAAAATAATAGAGAGGAAAGCCTTTGTACGTAAACTGCTTCTTCCCGTTGTCTTCTCTTGTGATCGTATCGAAATCCTTTTTGTCAAAACCTTCCGGGACGGCGAAATCCTCCTGGGTAAATGCCGGCCAGTTTGCCAGGCAGTCTCCGCTACAATTGCTTTTTCCTGCTTCGTCCTTTTTAAAGTAATACAGGGCCCTTCCCTGTGGGTCCGCCAGGTACTCTCCAGCTTTCTCATTCTTCAAAAGCTGGAGGCTGTCAACCGGGGCTTGTTCCGATTTAGTTGGTTCCGTTTGGGCTTGATCGGGTTGAACCGTCTCTGTTTTTACCTCCGTGCTTTTTCCGCAGGCAGCCAAAACAAAAATAATCGAAAGTATCGCAAGGGTAAAAACTGCTTTTTTCATGTATGTTCCTCCCAGTTTTTGAGATGTATGACTCGTCCTTACTTCCAACCCCATTTTCGAAAGATTTGGTGAGATTTTTCCGTTCTTAAATAATCAATAAATTGCTGTGCCTCTTTTTTCTGATCAGTGATTTTCGTCAGGGCGATCGGCGTTCCACGATAGAGCTTTTCTTCTTCGGGCAGTTCGACCAGATCAGTCACATCCTGGAGCCGATAATGCCACGATTCATAGGTAATCCAGGCGTCCAGGCTGGCATTCGATTTCCATCGTTCAATGGCTTCGGCACTCGACTTTACAGAAAGGTTAATATTTTGGGAGATGCCTTCGATCAGCCCTTTTCTGCCTGCCAAGTCTTCCCACAGGCCAAGCTGGCCAGCCCCATTCACATCGATTATTTTTACTCCCTTTTTCGTTAAATCCTCCAGGCTTTCAATCTTCTTAGGATTTCCTTTCCTCACCAAGATTCCCGCAGCACGCGGGTAAAGCTCCGTACGTGATTTAGTGTCGATCATTTCGGGGTGGTTAAAGATGAAGTCCTGCAACATATACACGGAGCCACCGAAAATAATATCTGCATCTTGCTTTGCTTGGCCGATCCAATTGCCCTCTGGTCCGGCTGTTACTTCCACCTTCATTCCTGTTTCAGCTGAAAATTGTTCAGCAGCTTCCTTGATCGGTCCAAGTGGTCCACCTGGTCCGTACACCCGGATGACTTTATTACTTTGGCTGGTATTTGATGTTGCCTGGGACGCCGGCTTACCGTCCATTTGTGCATAGGCTGACATTCCAGCAGTTGTAAAGACAAAGAGCAGTAGAGCTGCTAGGAACACGGTCTTCTTCATGATTCTTCCTCCATTTCACACATGTTTTTTAACGGTACTATCAAAGGAAACGAAGGGAGGCTGTAAACGGTTTGATTGTAATCGCAAAATAGTTAGAAAGTTTCATAAATCTATGGAAAACTAGTCTGGTAAAGAATAAATAAAGATCGCCACACAACCTATGCCAGCTTGGCCAGGTGTGTGGCGATCTTTTATGTGTTCTGTGCCGTCCTTGGACTGTAAAACCAGGCGCTTTGCCAGGTTTTACGGAAGCCTCAAGACGATCCATGGTCTGTTAGGTGCCTGGGACGGCATATGTTTTCACACTTTATTTACTCAGAACATTAGAACGTGAATATCTCCACACTCGCTTCGAAAACTCTTACTTCCCTAACCACATGACGGATCAGCTCTTTTTTATCCTCAAAGGTGAGCTCATCCTGAGCCTTTAATAAATAAAATTCAGCAGCTTCTTGAATCAAGTTGCGGCTATACTCATAATCGACCTGCTGTTTTGTTTGATCCAGCAGCTCGTTTAGACGCTGATTCAGTTTATCCTCCTTCTCCTTCAGTTCTTTCAACTCTTGGCGAATATCTTCTTCACCAATATCTTCTTCACCAGACGCAAACAATTTAAGCAATCTCTTGCGTCCTGTTTTTGTTTTTTCGAGTTCCTTTTGCAATCGCTCCAACTCCACTTGCTCGAATGGAGTTTCCACTTTATCTTCCACTACCGCCGCAATCTCGTCAGGATTATTCAACCAGGATGCAACCGCTTCCCAAACCTGATTGTCCAATTGCTCACATCTTACACGACGACCGCACCCCTTAGTTTTTGCACCTGCTGTATTCTTAACATCAGTATACTCAAAAACATGCTGGCTCCAGTTTTTCGCTTTTCTTCCTGACATCGTATTTCCACAGGACCCACAACGTACTAGGCCGCTTAAGAGGTACTCGTTGAAGCTCCGTCCCGCCCATCTTCTTCTGGATTCCTTTAGTAGTCGCTGGGCATGTTCAAATTTCACTTCGTCAATAATGAATGGGCAGGGCAAGGATATCCACTCTTCTTTTGGGCGCATTTTCATACGGACTTTCTCATCTGGCTGGCGAAACTGATTACCCAGCATCCCTTCTGTATTCCACTTATTTTGATAAAATCTCCCCACGTACGCCTCGTTCATCAGCATCTGTCGTACCACCTGACGATGCCATACGCTCGCACCGCGCTTTGTAGGGACTCCTTTATTGGTTAAATAAACAGCTATCCCATTGATACCTTGAACTAGCTCGTTGGGCTGAGTAAACAGATCGAATACTAGTCGCACTACTGCTGCCTCAACTTCATTAATTACGATCTGTTCTTTCTCTGAATCATAACTGTATCCATATATTTGAAAGTCACGGAGAACGCGGCCTTGTCTTGCCTTTTCTCTTCTCCCACGACTCATACGTTCATTAATTTTTGCCTTCTCAAATTCAGCGATCGCTCCACGCATGCTATAAAAGAGTTGACCTTCAGGCGTTTTTGCATATTCGCCATTCACGAACACAAGCTCTATACCACGCTTATCAAATTCATCTGTAATAAGCAGCTGGTTCATTAGCTTACGCGATAAACGGTCAGGGTCCAGACAAACAATTTTGGTAATGACTCCATCTTTCACATCTTGTCTTAGCCTTGAGAGAGCCGGACGATCTAGGAACTCGCCAGATACATCATCTATGTACTCGGCAGCTTCACTCGTCGCTGCCTTTTTCCTGCATTCCCTTACCTGATCGTCGAGGCTGAACCCGCTTTTCGCCTGCTCCTCTGTACTCACCCTGGCATATATTCCGATCATAAGGCTTCTCCCTCCTGTATTTTCCTAATAAATAGTGGTAACAGGCGGAACGAATACTGTCAGTAGAACTGCCCGGTATAATCTTTACATGCACCGTTCATCCCCTCCTGTCGAGAAGATATGCGCGAACGGCTTGTCAAAAGTAGTGGAGAAACATGAAAAACCCGTCTCCTCAAAATGGAGTGCACCCCTTAAAGTAGACATTGGAATAACCCCTGTGGTTTACCGATGAACTTTAAGGGTCTTTGAAAGAGAAGATCAGGTCGATCTATAAGCAAAGGAAAGGAATTTACGGCTACCGCAGAATTCAAGCAGAAATAGTACGTCAGTATGGCTGTAAAGTAAACCATAAAAAAGTGTTACGGTTGATGCAAAATTTGGGGATAAAAGCAGTTATTCGTCGCTCTCGAAACGACAATGCGCTAGTTCTTGAGACTTTCAAGAAAGCATTTAAAACACAAAAAGACGTGACTGGTGTGATCGTTCACAACGATCAGGGTCACCAGTACACGTCATACCACGACATGCTGCCTACGGTTGGCGCCCAGATCAGCATGTCACGACGAGGTAATTGCCTAGACAACTCCTAGATGGAAAGCTTCTTTTCTCATTTGAAAACCGAAGCTCTATATCCCTAAGAAGAATTGAGGAATATATCCATTTTTACAACGACGAACGTCTTCAACTGAAATTTTTAAAAATGACGCCTAGTGAATTTAGGCGTCAGTTAGCGGCCTAACGGCCAGGGTTTTTCTTACTGTCTACGAAAGGGGGGCTTGACCATTCTTAACAAAGATCTTTTCTTCCAAATCAGATTTTGCAATTTCAAGGAGTATATCAAAACTACGATCATTAGATTGTTCTGCTGTGTGAACATTAGGTACCGCTACCTGAGAGTATCCAGTAAATAGAAAAGCTGTAGTAAATGCGACTGCTAGTAACGATTTAGTTATTTCATTTTTTTTTACCCTTCTTGCCACCACCTTTATTATCCAGATAAATAATCCCAAAAGCCACCACAACTGTGAGAACTACAACAATCTTTCTGCTTATTCCCATGCTAACGTCAAGATCAAAAAAACTGAAAGCTAAAAGCACCAGAAGTAAGACCAAAAGAATTTTTTTGATAATATCACTCACCTCAAATCATTGTTCTCTTAATCATAATAATAGTAATCACTTGAAAATATTGCAAAAAATGCCGACACAAATTATAAAATATTGTAAAATCATGAACGCTTAGTATGAATAAACAGGAGTAAGCTCGAATCCTTTACTCTTTTTTCTTTTTCCATGTATGATTTTTCGCTTGGATATACGCGGTAAGCCCTACAACTGCACCCACCGTCTCACCTCCAAATAGAAAAACCACCTAAATTGAACTGCACCCCAATTGTT
>NZ_PXZO01000079.1 GCF_003013475.1 Brevibacillus porteri | reverse complement strand
TGAACTGCACCCCAATTGTTAGACACAACTAACGATTGGAGGTGCAGTTTTTTCTATGACTAAATTTTCTACAGAAGATAAATTATCAGCGGTTCGTCGCTATTTAAATGGTAACGAAAGTTTTGCTGTGATTAGCTCGTCCATAGGCACAGCTAAATCTGAGGTGATTAAATGGGTACAACATTACCAACACCATGGTGTCGAAGCATTTATGAAATCCTATACAGGCTATTCAGTTCAGTTTAAACTAGACGTACTCAAGTATATGAATGAACAAGGGACGTCTATCAGGGAAACTGCTGCACGTTTTAACATCCCAACACATTCTTCGCTAATCCAATGGAAAAAGCAAGTGGAATGGCAGGGAATAGATGCCCTTAAACCAAAGAAAAAGGGGCGTCCATCCATGCAAAAGAAAAACCAGAACGCAAAAAAAGATCAACTACCTGGAAATGGATCACTAGAGGCATTACAAGCGGAGAATGAACGTTTACGTATGGAGAATGCCTATTTAAAAAAGTTGAATGCCTTAGTTCAAAGCAAGGAAAAATCACCAAGCAAGACAAAATCCAAGTCATCTACGAACTAAGGCATGAGTATCCGGTGAAAGCATTACTTAAACTGGCAGATATCTCGAGAAGTACGTATTATTACTACGTGAAAAAAATTGGACGTCCTGATTTCGATAAAGAACTGAAACAGTTGATCCAAACTATTTATGACGACCATGAAGGTCGTCTTGGTTACCGACGTATTCGGGATGAGCTACGAAATTGTGGGCACAAAGTTAATCACAAAAAAGTCCAGCGAATCATGAAAGAACTGGGTCTAAAAAGTCTAGTCCGCATGAAAAAATATCGCTCTTATAAAGGAACTGTCGGTAAGATTGCACCCAATCTTTTGGATCGCAACTTCAAAGCGGAAAAACCTTGTGAGAAGTGGGTTACGGATATATCCGAGATTAAATTATTGGGGGAAAAGCTATATTTCTCACCCATATTAGATTTGTTTAACGGCGAAATCATTGCCTATACCATTGGTTCAAGACCAAACTATTCCTTAGTTTCAACTATGTTAGAACAATCTTTTGAACAGCTAACCGATGACCATAATCTTATGATTCATTCGGATCAAGGCTGGCACTACCAAATGAAACAGTATCAACATACACTTGGTGAGCGTGGAATCACGCAAAGTATGTCCCGAAAAGGAAATTGCTACGATAATGCCGTGATAGAAAGTTTCTTTGGTACTCTGAAATCCGAACTGCTTTATCTAAAAGAATTTCACAGCATGGAACACTTTAAATCAGAACTAGCCAGCTATATCGAATATTATAATCACAAACGGATTAAGACAAAATTAAAAGGCATGAGCCCGGTACAATACCGAACTCATGCCCAGGCATCCGCCTAATTAAATGACATGTCTAACTTTATGGGGTCACTTCA
>NZ_PXZO01000078.1 GCF_003013475.1 Brevibacillus porteri | reverse complement strand
CACTCCCTCCTACTCGATTGAGTCGCTATGCATTTTGTCCTGGCGCAGGCTGCGCTACTTGGCTTTCCTGTGCTTGAAATGGACGTGAGATCGAGTAAAAGGCAAATCCGAACGAAAGCAGGACGAACACTGCTCCAACCCAAGGTGTGTAGATGACAGATGACCGCTCGACGACGAGACCGCCAGCCAGAGAGCCAAGGGCGATACCTAAATGTTGGGCAGAAGTATTCAAGCTTAATTGAATGTCTGCGGTAGCAGGTGAGCAGGAGATCAAATAGTTTTGTTGTGCTGGCGAAATAGCCCAGCTAAGCGCACTCCAGATTACCATGATCGGCAAGAACAAATATAGCGAGCCTGTAAAAAACGGCAAGACACACATGATCAAGCCAAACACTGGAATGATGAACAGAATGCTTTTGGTTGCTCCCCATTTGTCTGAGATCCACCCCCCAATACCACCGCCTGCAACGGCAGCAATCCCGAACAAGAGATAAATCCAGCTCAGTGTCGTTCCGTCCACATTCATCGTCGTTTGCAGATAAGGAGTAAAGTATGCATAAAGCGTCAAGTGACCTGTCAGCATTAACAAGACGATAAACAAGGCGCTGAATAGCTTGCTGCTACGGAGGGTAGTCATTTGATCACGTAGCGGAATCGGCGGTGCAGTTTGGACTTTTGGCAAAAACAAGAGGATAAAAATCATCGCGACGATACTCAGTGCCGCAATTAGCCAAAACGGGGCACGCCATCCGAAGGCATTCCCCAGAGCCAATCCGACAGGGACGCCGAGCACGAGCGAACCGCTAATCCCCATGAAAATAACGCCAATGGCACGGCCGCGATAAGCAGGTTCCACAAGGCTCGTCGCAATCGTAATCGACAGCACAATCAGGATGGAACTGCTTGCTGCGCTCAAGATGCGCGCCGTCATTAATACAGCGTAGCTCGGACTAAGTGCCGCGAGCACATTACTCAGGAAAAAGGCCGCTAATGCATACAAGTATAGCTTTTTGCGCTCAACACGCCTCGTAACATGCAGGAGCAGAGGAGCGGCAACAGCAAATGCAAGTGAGAATATGGTGATTAATTGTCCGGCAGCGCTAATCGATACCTGAAGATCGCGAGCAATCAGATCGAGCGTACCACCGATAATCAATTCCACCGTACCTACAACAAAGGTAGCAATCGCTAAGATGAAGACACGTGGATTCAAAACAATAGCTCCTCTCAAGAAAAAGGTTACTACCATAATAGTAACCTTTTCGATCCTGTGCAACTAGTAATTTCTCCTTACAAATAGAAAAGACTCTGGCCAAAAGCCAAAGTCCAGGTATTGTCAGTATCGGAGGCGAATGATCATCTTGCGGATTTCTTCATCGTCAAAGAGTTGATCCACATATTTTTGGGTGATTTTTGTCAACGCGACATCATGGTAAAAAGAATCAGCAAAAAATTTGACGAAAGGTTGACCGCGTGTCTTGATCGCATGCCAGCCCGTGTCCTCCTCGCCTGCAAAAATCATTTCATCTTGGTCCGCTACGATTAGCTGATAGCGCTCCAAGCCTTGATGCTCTTGCACAGGGATAAAGGAATGAACACAGGAGAGCTTGGTGTTAATCTGCCCGATGACCAAGGCTTCGATCTCCACCCCTTCTTTTTCTTTCATCTCCAGTAGGGGTACATATTCCAAAAAATCATTGGACCAGGCAGAGATGCGAATAGACCGTGTTGCTCGTTGGATCAATTGTTTGCATTCCGCGCGGATCGATTCATCAACCTTCAGGCTCCAGACACGGTCATCACGTACGGCTTTATGAGAAAGGGAGCTGGTCAATTTTTTGACGTCTGTTTGAAATTGGCGGGTCAGCTTTTCTACCAGGCTGTCCAAAGGCAGGGCTGTATACCGCTTTTTCTTTTCCGATACGGTGTCAAGAACCATCCCCTTTTCTACCAGACGATTCAACACCTCGTAAATTTTTGCTTTTGGCACTCCCGAATGCTTCACGACCATTGCTGCATCGAGAGGCTCGCCGCTAGACGCCAACGCTTCATAAACTTTACTCTCATACAGAGAAAAACCAAATGTTTGCAGCATCAAAATCCTCCATGGAAAACACGAGCATTTTTATTCGATCGTACCGATAATCGAGTTGTTTTGCAAGAAAGAGAGGGGGGCGAAAGAAATATATGATAGAAAAATATCGAGTTTTTTCGACAAAATTCAACAAATTTCTATGGGTCTTTAGGATGTAGACACAACGGTAATATATCGAACAGATACCCTGTGAATAAATGATTAGCCGAAAATTCGGCACTTGTCGTAACTAGTTCGATAGCCTTATTGAGCAATTTCTTTTGAACGGGAAGTATTTTTTGTCGAAGAAAAGAATTTGGCAAAAATTACGTATCACGCAATAATTATGAATAATCGGAATTGGGGGTTTGATTTTTCCGATGCATCACAAATAGATAGAAAAAGAGGGTGAACCGTAGTGAAGAAAAGCAAGAAGCTCTTATCCGTTTTATTCTCCTCCTCACTCGTGCTCAGTACTTTCGTGGCTGCACCTACAGCAGGTTTGGCCAAATCAAAAGAGGACAAGCATGATCTGCATGTAGACTTGTCCACTGTTAACCTGGAGCGATTGATTAAAGGGTTAATGGAGCAAGGAATCATTGATGAAGACGCCGATCAGGATGAGATTGACGAGGCGTTGCTCGAGTACTTGGAAGACAAAAAAGTACCACACGGCGTTGACGAATCGACCTCTTTCGGTAAAGAAGCAAGCAGAGGTCAGCAGGCAGCATTGGCGAAGGCAGCCCAGAAAGTGGCTGAGATGGAGGATGGCGATGAATTGCGCTCTTCCAAACGACTACATACTGATAACATCGTTGTCGCTCTTGTCGAGTTCCCTGACCGGGAGCATAATCAGCTACCAAAAGTGAATGACTCGCTTTGGACGAAAGACTTCAACGAAAAGCACTACAAAGAGATGCTGTTTGATCAGAAGGGGTACGAAACTCCTGAAGGTATCGGCATGACAACGATGGCGAAATATTTCTATCTGCAATCGGGAAAAACGTGGACGGTTGATGGTGTAGTAACGCCATGGCAAATGGCTGAGAATAGCTACAAGTATTATGGTGAAAATTCCAAGGCTGGTGACGATTCCAATCCGCGCGATCTAGTAATCGAGACGCTTGAGGCAGTTGGGGATTCCATTGCCGGGAAAGAGGAATTGTACGATCAGCGCGATCCGTATGACTTCGATGGCGATGGTGATCTGATGGAGCCAGATGGCAATCTGGACAACCTCATGCTCGTTCATGCTGGGATCGGCGAAGAAACTGGGGAAGACGCAGATGCGATTTGGTCCCACCGTTGGACTTTGAAGAGACCTGTAGAAATTCCAGGTACAAGCCTCAAAGCGTTTGATTACATGATTCAACCAGAGGATGGCGCACCAGGCGTATTCACTCACGAATACGGACACAATCTCGGTTTGCCAGACTTGTATGACACGACAAGAGGCGGAAAAGATTCGCCAGTAGGTGCTTGGTCCCTCATGTCGTCCGGTAGCCATACAGGTAAGGTTTTCCAAACAGAACCTACTGGCCTTGATCCTTGGTCCAAAATGGTGCTGCAACAAATGTTCGGTGGAAACTGGATTAATCCGTACGTGCTGGACTACAAGGATGTAGAGAAGCGCAAGCGATCCCTTCGACTCATTGATGCGAGCAGCCTTGAGAAGGACGGCAAGGTCATCAAGCTGAACATGCCAAAGGTCGAAAAGAAACCGCCGGTTGAACCAAAAGATGGTGGATACGCCTACTTCTCGGATGAAGGCAACAAGCTGAATACAAAAATGACGTCTGATGTGATCGATTTATCAGGGGTCAGCTCCGCAACGATGAAATTCGATTCGTGGAGAAGCATTGAGGAAGGCTATGACTACGTGAGCGTCAATGTAATCGACGCGGATACAGGCGAGAAAAAAGAAGTTCAAAAATACGATGACGTAACAAAAGGCTGGGACAAAGAAGAAATCAGCCTGAACGAGTTCACTGGTAAAAAGGTACAAGTCGAGTTTAACTATGTAACGGATGTCGCTTTCGTGATGGATGGCTTCTATTTGGATAACTTTGAAGTAGAGGCGGATGGACAAGTCATCTTCGCAGATGATGCAGAGGGTGAGAAGAAGTTCAAATTGGATGGTTTCTCTCACTTCGATGGAAAAGGAAAAATGTTCGATGCGTACTACCTAATTGAGCTGCGTTCTCACGAAGGAATTGACGCTGGTCTGAAGCATTTCCGACGCAACGACTCTTTCTTCACGTATGATCCAGGTATGGTGATCTGGTACTTTGATGGTCGCTATGAAAGAACCCGTGACAACAATACGAGCCTGCATCCAGGCTACGGCATGCTCGGTGTAGTAGATGCCCATCAGGAAGTACGTTACTGGAACAATGATGAAGGTAACAAAAAGGCAATTGCAGACTCCCGTTACCAAGTGAATGACGCTGCGTTTAGCCCGAACGACACTTCTGGAATAAAGCTGGATTACATTATGGGAACCATGGAATACGAGCCGTTGGATGGAGTAACTGAGTTTGAAGACAGTGATGATTACTCGATGCCGGAAGTGCCCGAAGTCGGTAAAATCCTGCCGCAAATCGGTTTGGAAATCAAACTGAAAAGAGTTGCCAAGAAGTTCACGGATGCTACGATTGAACTATCCATTGATAAAGATTAATCCATAAGTCAAAAGACGCCACGCATCGCTAAGCTGATGTTTGGCGTCTTTTTACGTTTCCATGAAGGCCCCTGATATCTAAATTCAGAGGCCTGTTTTTACTGGTCTAAGCTCGGCTTCATCGCAATAGGCTATAACAATGAACGACAAGCTGCCCGATCTGATTGCGCGTAAGAAAGGCAACCTTTTGTACAGGCATAGGTATCGCGCCCGGCAGCAAGGGGGGATCAATCATGCTGCATATTGTTGCTTGCATTAAGCAGGTGCCGGACACCAAAATCATCAAGATGAATCCGAAGACGAATACGATGGATCGCGCCAGTGCGCCAGCCATTCTCAACCCGTATGATGCACATGCGGTGGAGGAAGCCGTTCGTTTGAAAAATCGATATGGGGGTGTGGTCTCCGTCGTCACCATGGGACCGCCACCAGCGGTGAAGGCTATTCGGAAATGTATCGAGATCGGAGCAGACGCAGGCTATCTGGTAACGGATCGTGCATTTGCCGGAGCAGACACATTGGCGACCAGCTATGCAATTACCAAAGCCATTGAGAAGATTGCAGAAAGCCAGCCAGTCGACCTCGTCATTTGCGGGAAGATGACCATCGACGGTGATACGGGACAAGTCGGACCGGGTGTCGCCAGAAGGTTGGATATTCCGCCGCTCACGTGTGTGAAAAAAGTAGTGGAAATAAACAAAGAACAAGGTTACGCCATCGTGCATCGAAAGCTGGAGGATGGTTATGAAGTCATTCAGTCGACCTTGCCTTGTTTGTTTTCCGTGGAGAAGGAGATTAACGAGGTACCTTATTCTCCGCTGCCTAACATGCTTCGAGCTGCTAAATATAATCCCGTTGTTTGGTCCGTCGATGACTTGGGGGATATCGATCGGACGCAGTTAGGTCTGAAGGGCTCTCCTACCATTGTTGCCAAAGTTTGGCCCCCAGAGAAGCCAAAAGGTGGCGAGATACTCGAAGGAAGCGCCAGCGAGCAAATCGCACGCTTGATGGAAATTTTGCACGATAAACAGCGACTGTTTCGGGTGAAGGAGGAGCAGATATGAATCTGGATGATTTTCGTGGCATCTGGGTGTTTTTAGAGGTGAGTGACGGCCGTATCGCGCCTGTATCACTCGAGCTGTTGGGGGCGGGAAGACAAATGGCTGACAAGCGAGACGTGCCACTTGCTGGCTTGTTAATCGGAGATGGAATCAAGGAGTTGGCCCACACGGCGTTTCCATACGGTGCGGACCAAGTGTATGTATACGATCACAAGATTTTTCATGATTACCGAACAGAGTCGTACATGCGAGCTGTTATCGAATGTGTTCAAAAGCACAAGCCGGAAATCATCTTGTACGGTGCGACTTCAACCGGAAAAGATTTGGCGAGCGCTGTCGCGACGGACTTGGAGACAGGGCTGACCGCTGACACGACCATGCTCGATGTGAACGCGGAGACAGGCTTATTGGAGGCAAGCCGTCCAGCGTTTGGCGGTAACATCATGGCGACCATTTTGTGCAAAAAACATCGCCCGCAAATGGCGACCGTTCGCCCAAAAGTCATGAAAGCGCTTGAGCCAGACGAGTCACGTACAGGAAAGATTATCGAAGAAAGCATGGAGCTACGTGAAGAAGACATTCGCACAAAAGTACTGAAAATCGTCAGGGAGACGAAGGAAAAGGTGCGGCTGGATGAGGCCGATGTGATCGTCGCTGGAGGCAAGGGACTCGGAAGCAAGGAAGGTTTTGCACTTATTCATCGCTTTGCAGAACGAATCGGGGCAACCGTTGGGGCAAGCAGAGATGCGGTGGAAGCAGGCTGGATCGGTCATGAATATCAGGTAGGGCAGACGGGAGTGACTGTTACGCCCAAAATTTACTTTGCCATCGGCATATCGGGAGCTATCCAGCATTTGGTCGGCATGCGCAACTCGGGATTGATCATTGCCATCAATAAAGATCCGAATGCACTCATCTTCCAGTCTTGTCACTACGGTATTGTCGGTGATGCTTTTGAAATTGTGCCATTGCTCATTGAAGCATTCCAAAAGGAGCCGGACAAGGAGGTAACGTATGGCTGAGAAATTTGATGTAATCATTGTCGGAGCAGGTCCGGCTGGCACAGCTTGTGCTTATACGCTTGCCAAAGCGGGTGTAAATGTTCTGTTGATGGAGCGCGGGGAATATCCGGGTTCCAAAAACGTCATGGGAGGTGTTTTGTATCGTAAAACGATGGAAGACATCATTCCCGAATTTTACAAAGAGGCGCCTGTTGAACGTCCGATCGTCGAACAACGGTTCATGATGCTCGATAAGGAATCAGCCATCAATTTCAGTTATAAAGGCATGGAGTGGGCCCAGGAACCCTATAACAATTTCACGGTGCTGCGGGCGAAATTTGACCAATGGTTTGCAGATAAAGCCGTGCAGCAGGGAGCACTGTTACTTAATGAGACTGTTGCCTTGCAGTGCATTGTTGAAAATGGCAAGGTAGTCGGTGTCAAAACAGATCGACCGGATGGGGATCTATACGCAGATGTTGTCGTGCTAGCAGACGGCGTCAACTCCTTGCTGGCGAAATCGTTAGGCTTCCACAAAGAGTTTCGCCCAGATGAAGTAGCGCTCGCTGTCATGGAAGTATTAAAGCTGGATCGCAAAATAATCGAGGATCGCTTTAACTTAGAGGGCGATCACGGTTGTACGATTGAAATTTTCGGGGATTCGACCAAAGGGATTTTGGGGACGGCGTGGTTGTATACGAATAAGGACAGCTTGAACATTGGGGTAGGGACGATGCTGTCAGGTCTAATCAAAAACAAGATCAAGCCGTATGAGTTGTTAGACTATGTAAAGAATCACCCGATGATTCGGCCGTATATCCAAGGCTGTGAGCAGCAGGAATACTTGGCGCACCTGATTCCCGAGGGCGGATATCGTTCCATTCCCAAAATTGTCGGCAATGGTGTACTTGTCGTAGGAGATGCTGCCCAGCTCGTCAATGCAATCCATCGAGAGGGATCGAATATGGCAATGGCATCTGGTGTCATGGCGGCGGAAACGATCCTGGCGGCAAAAGAGGCAGGGGACTATTCTGAAAAAATGCTCGACGGGTACCGAATCAATCTGTTGAATAGCTTTGTCGGTCAAGATTTGAAAAAGTACAAGGACGCAACGCATCACTTTGAAAAATTCCCGCAGTATTTCGAACAGTATATTCCGATGATGAACAAAGCGGCGAGTCAAATGTTCACGGTTGATGGCAGCTCGAAATGGAGCAAGCAGAAGAAAATATGGAGCGACCTCGGCTCTGCGAAGGACAAATGGAAAATGGCGCGTGACTTGATGAATGCGTGGAGGGTGATGAAGTGATGCAGGATCTACCGAAGGGCCAGTCAATCGAGGAGAAACAGTACCTTGTGCGCTTCAAAGCGGACACGGAGTCACATCTGCATGTGCTCTCCGCAGATGTTTGTGCGACGCAATGCCCTGATAAGCTCTGTACGATCTTCTGTCCTGCGGAAGTATACAAATGGGAAGAAGTGCGGATGCACGTCGGTTACGAAGGGTGTCACGAGTGTGGGAGCTGCCGCATTGGTTGTCCGTACGAAAATATCAAATGGGTGTATCCGAAGGGTGGACACGGAATCATCTTCAGACTCGGGTAATAGGCGGCGATGAGCGGTGATACAAGTAGGCGATCTGGTCGTATACGTAAAGGATGGCGCAAAGGGAGTCGTCATTCATATTGAGGAGGACCGCTTCCAGGTAAAGTGGGAAGATGATTTTGTCAGCTGGGAGAAAAGGGAATGGCTGCTACCCAGTTCAATGGAACATGGCGATCTTCAAAAACAGAAAGAACAGCGGGAGTAAATTCCCACTGTTCTTTTGTTTTGAGTGATTTTGACCACTAGTTACGGACTGTATAAGGATACACCCGAGCAAAAGACCCCTCAATTCGAAAACAGCCGAGAACTGGTTGTGGAGAAGCGAGCGAAACGATGAGATACGCGACCTCCGGGTAATGACAGTAAGCAATATCTTCAGGTGACGGAATGGGAGGTGCAGTAGGGTGGGAGTGATAGATCCCGACCAAATGCTCCCCACGTAACGCCATTTTGTGGAAAACGTGTTGAATCTGCTTAGGGTCCATGGCGAAGGCGACCGGGCTTTTCAATGTATTTTCCATACGCCAAACCGTCTGTGCACTCCCATTTCTACCGGAAAGCAATCCGCACGTTTCATTTGGCTTCTTCTCCAGGGAATCTCGGATGATTTCATCCCAGACTGCACGGGTCATGGAAAAGGGGATCTCTAAAAGATTAGCCCTGCCAACGCCTGCCGCAGCAACCTCCGCTTGTTCTATTCTGGACGGACGGTTGCGGTTGGACTCTGTGAACCGGACCGGATTTTGGCAATGGTGATGGCGGCATTCTCGATGGACGCTGAGCAGGATGGACTTGATGTTGTTGACGTTGCTGATACAGTGCACGCATTTGTTCAGGTGTCATGGTTTTTCCTCCCTTTCTGTACTGTATTATGTTGTATTCAGGATAGATTCACATGGTAACGGCTCTCGCACATTTTCAACTTTTCAACGAAACGGGTTGAATTCGTTGCCGTTTCTTGGATAGGGCATCTGCATTTTTACTGGTGTGGAAGATAGTTGTTGAGTGGAGGGATCGGAGCTTGGCATGAATTGGGTGTTTGGTTGGAATTGAGTACTTGGTTGAAATTGGGTATTATGCTGGAGTTGACTGAAGGCTTTATTGGTTCGAGCTTCTTTTTGCGTGAATTCTTTGATGATTTGTTTGTATTTTTCTTCGGTGTTTTGGAGTTCTTTCACCATGTTTTTGAGTCCGGTGATCGTCTTTTTCAACACTTGCTCTTGGGATGTAAACTGCTCAATGGTTTTTTCTTTTTCTGTTAACAGAGAATCGTATTTTTGGGTAGTTTTCTCCAGTACTTCGTTCCATTTAGTTTTTTGAAGAGAGATATTTGCGAGCTTTTCGTCAGTTTCTTTGGTTTGTTGCTGAAAAGCTTTGATACGATCCTGTGCCTCCGTTAATTTCTGTTGTGTATTTGTTAACTCCGACTGGAGACTCTTAACGGTGTTTTGTGTTTGTTGGATTTCTTCGTCGCGTTTTTGGATGCTTTGCTGCAATTCTTGCTCATGTAGGGAATGTGATTCGGCCAGCTTTTTATAGTCAGCGACGAGTTGATTTTTCGTTAACCGAGCTGCTTCCAGCTCAAGGAGAGCTTCTGTTAATTGCTGAGAAGTCTCTTCGTGCTTTGCCGTCCAACTTTGTTCGAGATCTATTGCTTTTTGCAACATATCGTGGCGGGTGGCTTCTAGCTCTTGCTCTTTCGTACGTAAATCCTGTTTTTGCGCTTCAAGTTCCTGCTCTCGGGTGTATCTATCTTGATTCTGTACTTGTAGCTCCTGCTCTCGGGTTTGCAAATCTTGCCTCTGAACATGGATTTCCTGCTCCTGAGAGAGGAGGGCCAATTCCAGTGTATTTAGTTCTTGCTCCCGAGTAAGCAATTCCTGTTCACGATTGTGTAGGGTATGCCCTTGAGCCTGCAGCTCCTGCTCTTGGTTGTGTAGCTCTTGATCTCGCTCGTTCAGCTCTTGTTTTAGCGTGAGTAACTCTTGCTCGTGGGAGTGGATTTCCTGCTCATGTGAGAGAAGCTCCTGCCCGCGAAGCTGCAGCGCTTGCTCTCGGGATTGAAGCCCTTGTTCTTGAACCTGTAGTTCTTGGCTCTGAGCCAAAAGAGCCTGCTCCTGGGAGAGGTTGGCTTGTTCCCAATCCCGAAGCCCCTGTTCATGGGTCTTGAGCTCTTGTTCTTGAACCTGCAACGCCTGCGCATGAGCTTGTAGCTCTTTTCCTTGTACCTGCAGATCTTGTTCAAAACCGTTTAGTTCTTCTTCCCGTGCTTGAAGGTCTCGCGTCTGTGCGAGAAGCTCTTGATCTCGTGCCTGAAGCCCTTGCTCGAAAGTGAGCAGCTCTTGTTCTTTCGTCTGGAGGTTTTGATTTTGAGAGAGAAGTTCTTGCCCGCGTGTTTGCAGCTCTTGCTCGAGAGTGTAAAGGTCTTGCTCTCGTGCTTGAAGGTATTGCGCCTGGGTGAGAAGGTCTTGCCCCCGCGCTTTGATACCTTGTTCGAGGATTGTTAGTTCTTGTTCTTTTGTTTGCAGATTATCTGCTTGTGTCTGCAGTTTTTGGCCTTGTACTTGGAGCTCTTGCTCAAAATGGAGAAGGTCCTGTTCTCGTGAGTTGAGGTCTTGCATCTGGGAATGCAGTTCTTGCTCTTTGGATTGGAGCTGTTGTTCTTGCGTCTGCAGGTTTTGAGTCAGGGATTGAAGTTCTTGGTCTTTCGTTTGAAGTTTTTGATCAAGATCGAGAAGATCCTGTTCTCGTGAGTTGAGGTCCTGCGTCTGGGAATGCAGCGCTTGCTCTTTGGATTGGAGCTGTTGTTCTTGCGTCTGCAAGTTTTGAGTCAGGGATTGAAGTTCTTGGTCTTTCGTCTGAAGTTTTTGATCAAGATCGAGAAGTTCCTGCTCCCGTGCGTTGAGGTCTTGCGTCTGGGAATGCAGCTCTAGCTCTTTGGACGTGAGTTGTTGTTCTTGCGTTTGCAGGTTTTGAGCTAGGGATTGAAGGTCTTGGCCTTGAGTCTGAAGCTCTTGTTCGAGATCGAGAAGTTCCTGCTCCCGTGCGTTGAGGTTTTGCGTCTGGGAATGCAGCTCT
>NZ_PXZO01000077.1 GCF_003013475.1 Brevibacillus porteri | reverse complement strand
TTGCCGCCGGCTTCCTCCAGATTCCACCTCACGGTAGACACCCTTGCCTTGAGCTAACGGTTGGTACAGCCAACCCCCGTTCGGGACTTACACCCTAGAGTTATCGCCCATGCTGGGCGCACTAAAAGAAAACAGACGAAAGAATTCCTTTCGTCTGTTTTTTTTTATAAAAGCCTGACTACTATTGTGCAGAATCAGTCTTCTTCATCTTCGTCATCATCATTGCCTGGAGCGAATGCCACCGTGTATACATATGGGTCTTTATCACGCTCATCGACCCAGACAACGCGATTTCCACCGATGCGGGCATTTTCCATCTCCGCATCATCATCCCACTCAATATTGCTATAGGAATCCTCTTCGAAATCATACAGCTCATAGTAGAATTCCTTGCTTTTTGCGGACAGACGATTGTCTTCATACAAAATCATATTGCGTGAAGCCTGTGGATTTTTCTGGTCACCATCCATATAACGTAGCAACGGATTGACTCTTTGACGGTCGATGTTGTAATAGTACAAATCCCAACCCGTTTTGGAATTGCCTGTATCTTCGCTCCAAACAACGAAGTCATCGCCGATTTCTGCTTTCTCTACTTTTACGTTATCGCGGATTTCTGTCTCGTCATCTTCTTCGATATCGTAGAGTACGATGCTTGCACTCTTTGAGCCTTCTTCCACTACCCAGGTAGCGTAGTTTTTGTAAATATCAACACTTAATGGTTCATTTCTCACCGTCGTAACTTCCGTATGCTTTCCAGTCGTTAGATCTGTGATGATCACTTCTGTTCTGCCATCGATATTTACCCATAACAGACGCTCTCCGTCAATCTCATAAAGCTTCTCACTCGGTTTTTGATCATCATCTTCATGTGTAATCTGCTTTTGAGTGTCTTTACGAATATCGTAGGAGAAGAGTGCATCTTCATGCTCGTCATACCAGACAACATAACGCGAGCTTACAACAGGGCGAACAGAATCATGTTCTGGATTACTGATGACTTTACTTTTTTTATTTTCGACATCGTAGAAAACGATCGTATTATTTTTTTTAGACTCAGTTACGTACGCTACATAACGATCATGAGCACTTGGCTCCTTTGGTTTCCCGCCTGCATTACCTATCGGAACTAATTCCTTTTCGTCCAGGTCATACAGGTGGAGTTGGAGCTTTTTGTTGCTATCTTTTTTCGCGAATAAGATGAAATCGCCATAAATTTTCGGTCCGGTCTCACCGTACAGATTGCTCGCGATCTTTTTACCAGACGTTTTGCCAAGCTCACGATATTTCAAGTCATTATTGTCAGAATAGACATAATCCTCTTGATACAAATGTACATTTTTCTGTTCGTTTGCATCATCAGTCAATTCCTTAATTCTACCGTTACTGATGGAATAGGAATAGAGGTCGCCAGCCGATTGATGCTCGTACACGATTTGATTGGAGAAAATGCTTGGACGCCCTTGATCCCCTTTAGCAGTAACGGCAGCCTTTTCCTGCTTTGCTTTGATGTCATAGTAATAAATGTCATCATTGCCATTACGATCATCTTCCCAAGCAACATAACCACTGCTTACCACCGGGTTGCTTGCTTTTCCACTCGCTGATACGATCTCTGTATCTCCAGTAGAAATTTTATGTAGATAAACATCGCCGTTTTCTGTCCAAACAACATTTTTATCGGCAATCTCCAAGCCATCGACCGAAGTAGAACCACTTGTCAAACGGATTTCTTTTTCTTTCACAATGTCATACAAATAGACATCTGAGCCGCCATCTCGGGAATCAATCCATACGACGTAATCTCCATCGACCTTTGGATTCGTCTTTTCTGATTCCTTGTCACCTATTTCGCTCTGGTTACCTTTATCAAGGTTGTAGAGTGTTACTCTTTGCCCACCTTCAACCATCCATACCGCATATTTTTTTGATATATCATATCCTGCCGAGGATATTGATGGCTGGCTACCGTCTATTTTTTCTTCATCACCAATACTGTAAGCAAGCGCTGGTGTCCCGCTCCACAGAGATGTGACCAAAAGTGCAGCGGCCAGCATTCCCTGTATCGGTTTTCGCTTCATGACACAATTCCTCCTTTTGCAGCGATTTTCACACTTCTCTATTATCCTCCATGCGGAAAAGGTTGTCAAAAAAAACAGGCCTCAACATAGGCCTGTTGACTATTTATTCTTTTTCCTGTCTTTCACCAGGTCGGCAGTCACAGTTGCACACCGCATAAAGCGTTTTCACTGAATTACATTCAAAATGCTCGATGATGGTTCCGCAAGTCTGACATACGATAGTTCCCATCTATGTCCCCTCCGCATTCAATTGATTCACATATTCCTACAAATGTTATGTTACATTCATCTTAATATGCCACTTCATTCGGAGTCAAGATGCATTTGTTGATAATTAGTATGTCACATTAATTCGAAATATTGTCATTCAACCAGTTCACGATTTTTTGCAAGACTTCTTCCTTTTCAGGCTCATTCAAAATTTCGTGCCGCAAGCCCGCGAATCGTTCAAAAGTCTGTCTATCTGGAAGGCCCGCTGTAAACTGCTCCACTGCATCCGCATCAACCAATGTATCAGCACCAGCCTGCAAAACAAGGACAGGATGCTTGATTTGGTTTCTTTCCTCCCACGCCTTTTCTATAGAGCGGTTCAATTCCGTAAACCATCTGACACTTACCTTGGAATAATTGAGCGGATCGTTCTGATATGCAGCCTGAACAGCTTCGTCACGCGATACCATGTCGGGAGTGATTCCATTAGGCATGACAAGTGTTGGCCAGACCCGATCGAGAAACTGTGCCAATTGCTCCTTCCACGCCGGTACAGTCAGTTTCAGTTTCAAGCATGGAGATGTGAGAATTAACCCTGCCAACTCTTTACTCCGCTCATCCGCCTGAATAAAGCGAGTCGCGATGAGACCACCCAGACTATGCCCCATTAAAAATACAGGCTTCTCTCCTGACGCATCGGCAAGCGCGGTACTCGTCCACTCCCGTACACGGGACAAATAGTCTTCGAATGATTGAATATGCCCCCGTCTCCCAGGAGAGCGCCCCCATCCCGGCAAATCTTCCGCATATACGTCCCAGCCTGCCTGATTGAAATAAGCCGCTACATGCTCATAGCGCCCATGATGCTCTCCCGTTCCATGGACGAGAACAATCGCTCCCCGAGAATCTTTGGCCGACCATTTATGTACACCCATTCCCACTGTTCCTCCTACTGCTTGATTTCTTTCGATTATACTAAAAAACGGAAGGCCGTATTTTACTGAAAAACCAAAACGAGCAGAAGATAAACTTCTGCTCGTTACCTAATACTGATTTTCTTCAAATGGAATGGATGGTAAATGCTCCTGGAAAAACTCAGCAAGCGCGACTGCCTCGTTCTCTGAATCCAGTCTGAAGATTTTTTGCAGGTATCCTGGATTCACCGCATCTTCAGAACTGAGAAGAGTCGATTGCCCTGTCTGCATACAGATCACCAACGGCTTCCCATAAAACTTGTGTGTAAATACCATGCCAAAGTCGTAGCGAGTTCCCTCTGAAATAAAACCGAGGAAACGTACATTAGCGTTCTCCGAAACGTCGTATAAGTGGTCGTAGTGCTCCATCAGCAATCCCTCCTCAACAGTATTTTGGCCTCCGAATTTCGTGAAATATTCGGATTATTAACTAGTATAAGCGAAAAATCACGTTTTTGCCACCCAAACAGCATCATTTACCAGACGCGTCGGGTTAATGACCCTGTCTTCCCCTTCTTGAATCCATCTCACTTTTTCTGCACCATGCAACGATTGCGCGACAAAGGAGAGACATTCAAAGAACAATTCAACTACTGCTGTACTGTATCGTTCCTCCATTTTCTCCAATGCATACGTCAATCTAAAAATATCTGGTACACTTCTTCGACTGGCTTCTAATACTTCTTTTCCTTTTTCAGTCGGGTATACGTGAACTACACGCCCATCCAACTCCGACTTTTCGATGGTCACCATGCCTTTCTCCATTAATTTCTTGATATGAATGACAATCGATGAGGGATGCCAGAAGGTCCAATCTGCAATTTGCGTGACGCGTACACCTTCATAACAGTAGATGATCCAGAGAATGTTTAACTGTACGGAGGAATCCAATTCAGCTTCCTTCGCTGCCCGCTCCCAGTCTTCTTTGTTCACCACATCGATGGCGCGCATGGTGTTTAAAGCTTCGAATACGTGTCTAATTGAGGCCTCCTGCATGCGTATATTCCTCCATGATCCTTTATCGTTCATCTAACGGCATATAAATATGATATATATTTTACACTTTTCAGAAAAAACGCGCAATTGTTTTTGGTCGCCAACTGCCTCATTGCCAAAGAGTGGAAGACAATGCTACACTTAACGCACAGAATACCGGTACTAGGAGTGAGTGCAGTCGTGAAACTTCAATCGGCCTACATCTATTTCGTTGATGGTTCTACCGCAGCATCTGTAAGTATTGACGACGTGAAAGCCAAGTTTACGCGATACGTTGACATGACCTCAAAAACAGGAAAGCAGTTGGGCTGGACCTATGCTGACGCCGCTTTCCCTTACAACCTAGAAGAACGCCCTGAAGGAAAGGACTCGTGGTTCCTTCTCAAAGGAAAAGACCCAAACATGTACAAAGCCATCGTTGTTGGAGTCGGGAGCAAAAATGAAAACGGTTCCGAAAAGCACTACATACAGGTGTCCCTCCCTGAATCGGCCACGCATGGCGATAAAAACAAGGCGAATGAGTACTGTCGATACTTGGCACGTGATTATAAAGCAGAGCTCCATCTCTTCAATAATCGCATTCAATACTTCCAACCTCGAAAGCCATAAAGAAAAAACGGAGAAACAGTCGAGAAATCTCGACTGTTTTTTCATGTCCAGGCCTATTCCCCCTGACCTCTTTTTTTCATACGAATAACAAAGAGTGGAAAGGGGTCTGCTTATGGAGGCGCAAGCATTTGTTCAGTTGGTTGCTGACCACGCCAGAAAGTCTTATCTGAACCATCGTTTATTCCCCTCCATTATCATACCGCAAGCCATACTCGAGTCAGGTTGGGGTAAAAAAGTACCTGTTGACCCTACCACTGGGACATCCTCATACAATCTCTTTGGAATAAAGGGAACGGGACCTGCCGGCTCTGTCACCATCGAAAGCAAAGAGGTGGAAAACGGAAAAACGGTCACACGTACCTCCCAGTTCCGCGCTTATGAAAATTACCAGCAATCCATGGAAGACCATACCCAGTTTTTACGTAGGCCCGCATATAAAAACGTGCTGGCAGCCGCGACTCCCGCACAAGCCGCACAGGCTTTAGAAGAAGCCGGCTACGCTACCGACCCTGCGTACGCTGAAAAGCTGACGGGCCTCATTCAGACGTACAACTTGTCTCAGTACGATTCATTCACCTCAGAAGGGCCACAAACGTTTCCTCCCTGGCAATTGGAGCTGGGCAATCGCGCATTACAGGAGGGCTTGCTGACCTCGCCTGAATGGTTAAATAAGTTAGACGAACCAATGCCAGTATGGGCTGTTTTAGCGGTTGCCCTGCGACTGCTGGACAGACAGCGAGAGAAGCCATAAGTCCATGAATAAAAAACAAAAGCCCCATTGCCACAAGTAAATCTCGTGGATAATGGGGCTGTTTCGTATAAAAATGCAGTTGCCTCAGTCGTACGTTGCTTGAGCACGTTGATCAAATCATTTGAGACCTGGACAGCGAATAAAACCTTCCGTCCACCATCCGAATTCCCAGATCGACGCAATATTCCAATCCTTGCGTCACTCCGTACAAAATCCATTCGGAAGAGAGGTGGTTGATATCAAAATCAGTGTAAAGGTCAGTGCCATCATTTCGGATCTCTTTGCGGTACGTCACATCAAAAAGGCGTAGGACAAAAGGCAGTTCAGCAAAAGGAATAGCAAACTTTCGCTCTATTTCTTGCTCGAACTCCTTCGTCATGCTCCACTCTGCCTGAATGGATTGCTCATCTTTCCAGGCAATGCGTATACTCGGGCCTTCTAGATCTGTGGACGATCGCGGGGGATTTGTCTCCATTCGCTCCCATCGTTCCTTTCTTTCATGTACTTGCTATTACCAAGTATATTGGCTTTTCCGTATATTATAGCACGGGGACATGCAAAGTGGAAACGCATCCAAGCCATAATTTTTAACGCCCAACTGTAAATGTATTTTCACCGACGGATACATAAGAAGTGAATTTCTCGGATTTCATTTGAACTTGTACTTTATAAGTGCCGTATGCTTCGAGTTTCGTAGATACAAAAGGCTCAGAAAAATAGAAGCTGTTTGCATTTTGTGTGGAGTATTTCCATTCCTTCCCTTTAGACACTTCTTTGCCGTCCGGTCCGATCAACACAAGTTGCATGCGCAAGTCTTTAGCTACAGGCGCGTCATCAACCTCTACGAACACGTTAAACGTACGAGGCACATTTTTGTCGCTGTATCCTTTGACAGGGTTGCTGAAAACGACATTTTTATTGCGGGTCTGCTGAATTCCTTCGACCACAATAATATTTACGTTTGGCTTAATCACTTGCAATTTGCCAGATTGCTGATCGTAATCGGCGAAACCACCGAGCTTGTTCACTATTGATTCTATCGATTCGGCCTTGGATGCTGGCATTTCACTCGCTACGGTTTCCGCACCGAAAAATACGCGCATTGCACCCTCTCCCAGCGCAGTAGTGCTCCCTACACCTGCTGCTACAGTCAACGCCAACAAGGCCGATAACCATGCTTTTTTCATGTCAATAATCCTCCTGTATGTGTGCGCGGCAGCGCTTGTTTTTCCGAAATTTCTTCTCTCTAGTTTATACGTTTGGAAAAGGAAATAGTTGTGCTGCCCTGATAAGTTTTTTCAACAATATCCACATTATCCACAAGCACAAAAACCTTAGGAAGAAAGACTTATGCACAGAGATGTTAGTAACTACTTCTTACTCTTGACGAAAATACGGCTGGGAATGACACAGAAAAAAGAGCGGCTATCCAGCCACTCTTTTTTGTTCCTGACACCTGCTACTCCTGTTGCGAAAGCCATGTAAAATACCGGGAGACCAGTCGAATGGCAACTTCGATCGCGTCTTCGTTCGGCTCAATTTTAGAATGATGCAAGCCGTACGGCGTTTGCACACCCAGCCAGAACAAAAAGCCGGGAATTTCTTTCAAAAAGTAACCGAAGTCTTCTCCGGTCATGGCTTCCTTGCAGGTGATAAGAGTTACTTCTTCACATTGTTCCTGTACCCATTGCATGAAGTCTGTCGTTAACTGCTCCTCGTTGTAAACCTGGCAGTAGCCAACCCCATAGTCAATCGTTGCCTGGCAATCGAAGCCTATTTCCACTCCCTTTACGAGAGATTCAATGCGGCTCTTGACGATTGCCATCGATTCCATCGAAAAGGTTCGGATGGTCCCTTCTAGCCTGGACTTCTCTGCGATGATGTTCTGCTTCGTCCCGCTCTCCAGCTTGCCAATCGTTACGACAGCCGAATCCAATGGATCCATATTGCGCGAAATAATCGATTGAAGCTGTGTCACAAGATGGCTTCCTGCAACCACCATGTCATTCGCCTTGTGCGGGAAGGCTGCATGCCCCCCTTTGCCAACCAAATCAATGTACAACTCAGAAGTGTTGGCAAACAAAATTCCTGGCTTCGTCGCAATATGACCGACCGGATATTCTGGCGCGATATGCAGGGCAAAAATGCAGTCCGGTCGCCACCCCGCAAACTCTTCACTTTCCATCATCGGCTCCGCACCGCCAGGACCTTCTTCTGCCGGCTGGAAGAGGAACAGCAAATCATCTGCCATCGGATGCTCGGTAAAATGCGTCAGGAGGCCAAGAGCAATTGCCATATGCATGTCATGACCGCATGCATGCATGAATCCTTCATGAAGCGAGCGAAACGGATAGGACGTTTCCTCTACGATCGGCAGGCCATCCATATCCGTACGCCAGGCAATTAATCGTTTTGGCTTTGTTCCTGCCAGCTTGACCAAAATGCCTGTCCGCCACGTTTTGATCTCGATTCGCTCCTGGGGCAGCTTTTTCAAATAATCGAGCAAGTATTGTTGCGTCTTCACTTCAGCGAAGCCTGGCTCCGGTATTTGGTGCAAGTCTCGGCGAATTTGTGAAAACAAGGAAGTCGTCATGGTCTACACCTCCTTTTTCGTACCTGTTCTTGCTGTTAATTGCTCCTCAAACACAGCAAGGAAACGGTCCACATCGGTTTTTGTCAACGTCAGTGGCGGAAGCAGACGAACAATCGTTTTCTGCGTCACGTCAACGAGAATTCCTTCGTCAAGCAATGCTTGCTGCAAGTGGCTTACCTCTTCCGGGGTGGAAGAGAGCGGAATTCCAACCATTAAGCCTTTTCCGCGAAGGGATTGCAGCTGATCTGGAAGACGCGTTCGCAGCGCTTCCAAGCCCGACCACAGGTACGCAATCACTTCTTCTACGTGAGCGCTGAAGGCTGGATCAAGCAATTCGTCCAACACGACATTCCCTAGGGCAGCAGACAGTGGCGATGGTGCAAAAGTCGTTCCGTGATCCCCCGGTTTGAACTGGTTCATCAGCCTTGGGCCAGCGATGACACCGCCGAGGGGAAGCCCTCCCCCTATGCCTTTGGCAAAAAGGATCAGGTCTGGCGTTACGCCTGCATGCTCATAAGCAAACAGCTTTCCTGTTCTGCCCATTCCTGTCTGGATCTCGTCCATGACAAAGAGCATGCCTTCATGTTCACAGATCGCAGCTACCTCTCGCAAGAACGCTTCCGTTAACGGCACGACACCGCCAGAACCCAAGACTGGCTCCATGAGGACCGCAGCGGGTCTTGCTTCCTGGCAAATCGCTCGCAATCCTTCCGTGTCTTCCACATCCAGTTCATAAACAGGAAAAGCCGGCTGAGGAAAGTCTTGATAGACGTGAGCCTGCCTCGTCAGACGCACTGCTCCGAGTGTTCGCCCGTGAAAACTGTTGCGTAAGACAACGATGCCTTCACGACCTGCTCCCTCGTTCTTCGTCCATTTGTGAATCAGCTTGATCGCAGACTCTGTAGCCTCTGCACCAGAGTTGGTGAAAAACACTTTTCCACTAATGCTGTTCGCAACCAAACGCTCGGCCAAACGAATAGCTGGCTTATTTAAAAATACATTGGAAATATGCAAGAAGCGCTCTCCCTGCTCACGCAGAGCCTGTACAATGCGCGGATGCGAATGCCCCAGAACGTTTACCGCGAGTCCGGTAAACAAGTCGAGGTAGCTCTTTCCATTCGTATCGTACAAGTAATTTCCTTCGCCTTTTTCTATGGCAATCGGAAGTCTTTTGTAAGAGGAAACGATATATTGTTCATCGAGCGAACGCCAGTCCATGTGCACTCTCTCCCTTACAGCTGACGTAGCTCCTGCTTGATCTCTGTCTTGGAACGAGTTTTTTCATCGATTTGCTTGATCACACGTGCAGGCGTTCCCGCAACTACTACGTATGGAGGTACATCTTCAATCACGACAGCACCCGCTGCAACGACAGCACCTTTTCCTACGCGAACACCTTCCAGAATGACAGCATTTGCTCCGATGACAACATCGTCTTCGACAACAACTGGCTGTGCAGATGGTGGCTCGATAACGCCTGCGATAACCGATCCAGCGCCGATGTGGCAGTTTTTCCCGATGGTTCCACGTCCACCTACCACAACATTCATGTCGATCATCGTACCTTCACCGATAACTGCGCCGATGTTAATGGAAGCACCCATCATGATGACCGCATTGTTACCGATTGTCACTTGGTCACGGATAATTGCGCCTGGTTCAATACGTGCTTGAATTCCTTTTGTATCCAGCAATGGAATGGCGGAGTTGCGGCGGTCGCTTTCTACCACATAATCTTCAATTTTGTCTGCGTTAGCAGCGAGCACTGGCTCAATCTCTTTCCACTCACCAAAAACAACACCAGTAGGACCAGTAACGAAAGCTTTGGAGCTCGCACCAAAGTCGATTCCCTCCAGGTTCCCTTTCACATATACCTTCACTGGTGTTTTCTTTTCGCTTTTTTGAATAAACGCGATAATTTCGTTGGCATCCATCATGTTCATGGTTACATCCTCCTCAAAATAACAGCATGGTAAATCAAAAAAAGCAATGAGTGCATTCGCTATCTCATTGCTCTTACTACTACAGAAGCAAATCATAAATAGCGCTCCACAAAAAGACTTTTAGTCCCTTGTGACAGGATGATCATTTTTCATGAGACACCCCAGCCTGTGCTACGTAGGGGCATAGCATAAGCTTCGGCGCTTTAGCCTTTCTTCCTTCTCCTGCCCCCTGGCAGATTGCGAAAAGACTTACTCTTCTTCGGCGCACCTCTATTTAGAGTACATTATTATAATTTTATTTAACTCTACCAAAATCAATGAAACGTGGCAATAAGAAAAAAGTTATTGACAACGATTCTCATTTTCATTATTTTTATTGATGAGAATGATACTCATTATCTGAATTGGAGGTTTTACGTTTTATGAGCATTTTGATGGTATACGCGAGCATGACAGGGAATACTCAGGAAATTGCTGAAGCAATTGCAGAAGGTATTCGTTCAACTGGTGCTGAGCTGGAGATAAAAGAAGTGATGGATGCGAACGCAAAAGAACTCGAAGCTTACGACGGAATCTTGCTTGGTGCCTACACATGGGGCGACGGTGAACTGCCAGACGAATGCCTGGATTTTTATGAAGAAATGGACAATATTGACCTCAGCGGGAAAAAGGTTGTTGCTTTTGGCTCTTGCGACTCCGCTTACGAGCATGTCGGTGCAGCTGTTGATATTTTGCTGAAAAAGGCGAGCGAGCGTGGTGCGGAAACTCCTTTGGAAGGTTTGAAAATCGAGCTTTCTCCTACTGCAAAAGAAGTGGAAACGTGCAAAGCATTTGGGGTGTCATTTGCTGAATTGCTCGGCTAATTGATGTTTCCCAAATACTCTGGCACATGCTATACTATCAATCCAACTTTTTAAGGAGGATTGATCTCATGTCACTACATACGGACGAGATTCTCTTACGGCCTCTCCAACAACAAGACGCAGCCGAGCTCCTAGAGCTTCGGCTGCGTAATCATGACTTTCTCCAACCATTTGAACCAATCCGCCCCGCTTCATTTCTGACACTCACAGGACAGCAAGAACAAATTTCACAAGCGCAGATTGATTTTGAACGTGGTACTGCCTATGCTTTCGGCGTATTCTCCCGAGAATCCGGAAAGATGATTGGACGTGTAGCGTTGTCGAATGTCGCACGTGGCGCATGGCAAAATGCGACGATTGGCTACTTTATGGATCAGGCGTGCAATGGCAAAGGTTATACGACATCAGCAGTAAATCTCGCCCTCCGCTTTGCTTTAACGGATGCTGGGCTGCACAGAGTACAAGCTGCTGTTATGCCTCGCAATCAAGCTTCCATTCGCGTCTTGGAAAAAAACCGTTTTCGCCAGGAAGGGCTTTCGTTACGCTATTTGCAAATTAACGGTGTATGGGAGGACCATCTCCTCTACGCTCTTACTGCTGAGGAGTGGGCTCAGTAATTTCCTCGCTCTTTTCGCTCTCTCGCAGCCGCTCCAGGATACGCCGTTTGCGGTACAGCATCATCCCCGCTTCGGCGACATCCTGTACGGTTGAACGGTTCAAATACGCCCCGAACAAAATACCTGCAATCGGCACCATTTGAAACAATTTTTTCCACCCAAAGTTTTCTGTGTACGTTACCACGACTTCACGCCATCCCTGCAATTGCGCCATAACCTCTCTCTGCGCATTTGGATCATCAAAGCGGGAGAGCTCAGCGAGTATCGCTTTTTTCCCTACAATGTCTGATGAAGCAAACTGCAAGCATTTGACGACAAACAGCCGCTCTCTTTTCTCTTCAGGTCGATAGCCATAGGCAAGAGCCATCTCTTGTAATACTTTAAGGGATGTCCCCATCAATAAAGGGATATCGATCGCGAGGGTAAAAATCCCTCCGAAGCCAGTCGTGGCACCTTGTACCGTGGCAAAATTCGCACGTGAATCCTTTAGCTCCATTGCGACATCATTCATGATCGTAAGCGGTACAGCGGCAATCTCTTCTTTGTCAACAACAGACGCCCCCTGTCCCTCTAACCGTTTGCCAAACCGCTTGTAAATCGGTTCATCCTGCACCAAATAAGTTCCACCTGTCTCAAGAAAGGCTGCCATTTCATCTACGGCTTTTCCCAGCTTCTCTTGAACGAATGCAGGCGTAATCCGATCCAACAGAACAAACGGAAGTCTGCCAAGCTTTTCCCAGAACCACAAGTCGTTCTGGTCCCTCTCCCAAGCCTCCACTTCACGTAATGCCGTAACCAATGACTCCCTAGACTCACTCAACCCCAACAACCTCCCTGGCTGCTCACTCAGATTCTCCTCGCCTCCACTGACATTGGTTGCGCAAGATGGACTTGATGTAGTCCTGCAACTCTTCTGACGTGGCGTGACAGACGAATTCTTTTTTACTTCTTACGATTCCCAGCTTTAAATGTTTCACTTCCTCTCCTTCGATTCGAAACCCGAACTTTTCCAAGATCGTCTTCTGCTCATTTGTCACTGGACTTCCTCCCCATGTAGTCGAAAACCCCCATGCCAAAATGCAAGGGGGTCAATCGTTATTTCACTTCGATTGTAAATGAGATCGTTTCTTTTCGTTCATCAACGTCTGTTTTTTTGACTGATCTTTTTTGTCTTTTAACGAGTTGGCAAGTCTTGTTGCTAAGGATGTTGGTTATTTTAATCTCGTATTTACCGGGCTGCTGCCGATCAATGTACTTGCTGATATCAAGTGATTCCAGTCCGTTTTCAGTGCCGTCATCTCGATTTGAAGGCTTAATGGTAGTGATTTCTTTTCCTTCGTAGGAGATCTCGATCCGATTTTCTGAAGATATCGTAGCACTGCTGTGCTCTTGTCTAGCACCAATGGCGTTCTCTCCATATATCCACTCATACTTGGGCATATGGTAAGAGGAAGCCTTCCTACTCTCTCTAATTTTCTTCGTCCCAGTCCGCTCTGCATACGTGGAGATGAGTTGTAGGTTTTCCAATTCAGCAAGATCGCTATCAGATTCCACAGTCACAATATCTCCATCTCGATATTCCTTGCCCTCTTTTCCTCTCATGAACATTGGCGCTTGTTGTGGAGCTATACCTGAATCACCTGGATCACAACTTTGGGACGCTGGGACTGGTGGCGTATCCTCAATGACCTGTATGTAACCACACCATGACTTGGCAGAGTCTCTTTTGCTGTAATAGTTTACCTTGTAACGCCCTGGCTTATAGCCAGACAGTAACAAGCCTGTATGATCCCAATTCAATTTATCACTATCGACCACGACGTTATCGACTGCCCATACGCCTGGTCCTTCATCGTCATCAGCTTCACTACCGAATTCGATATGCTCTGCTGCTGTAGTCAGCCATATCACATGTACCGGGTTTTGATAGAGCCTCACTGTATTGTCTGATGAATACACGTTTGCTTTCTCGACCATGAGTGTAGATTTTTCGTTTGGCTGCATCAACACATCCAACGTGACATCTCCGCTTGTTGGACCACAAGCATTCGGTGCACCTGGAATTTGTATATGAATCGTAGTCGACGTAGAACCACCCCATAAGGAATCCGTTTTGTTTTCCTTGGAATCTGGCTCAAAAGTGACAGAAATCGTCATACCCGCCAGCATTTTCGGGATATCAACTTCAAAATGTTGCGCATTTGTCAACGTTTGTCCAGTTCCGTTCACCGACCATCGACCTAGGTATGCCGAATACAAAGAAATTTTACCTGGTGGCTCCGGGGCAGTAATGGTCTGATCCGGTGCCAGCTTTTGACCACTTGCATCTGTACCCATATATAGCTCCGGCATGCCAATCTGAACTGTCGTCGTCCAAGGCGACATCGAGGTATCATCAGGTAGAAAAAGGAGTTGGTATTGACCAGTCAACAACGTACCTGTTGAAAACACAGTAGCAGGAACAGATCTCATTTCTTGGTTCGTAGACTTGTTTGTTAGCTTCCACGTACCAGGTACAGAACTGTTAAAATCAGTTGACCCCATATTACCGAAAATGGTCGTCTGCCCGTCTGTCGCCAAAGGCTCTCCCTCTGCTTTTTCTCCCTCATAAATGAGTGGGAAATTTTGTGCTTCTACCTGAAAGCTCACGTGTAACGTACTGCTCTTTGCATTGGCATCAGTCACTACAAAGGTCAACGTATGAGAGCCAGCAGATAATTTCGCTGCGGGAATTGTGAAACGAGGTACCTGCCATTTGAACACAGCTTGATTTGAGCTTTGCTCCATTTGTAACTCCGTTAATTCTACACCATCCAAATATACTTGCTTCCGACTTAGGTTTGTTCCATTTCCATAAGTAGTCTGTATCATGTCAATATCGAGTGCTGTCTCCGGAGGTAGAATAAACTCATCATTCTTCACCCAGTTCCAACCTTTCGAATCCAGTCCCGCAACCTGATAATCGTTAAAGATAACCATATCGTGAACAGGCTGCTTCCGGATTGGCTTAGATACTTGGCTGTTTTTTTTCATGGATGCTGTTGCCCCGGCTCCCATGGCTGGCGGTACTGACACACCTGGCAAAAAGGTACCAGTTACCAAGCACACGAGAAGTGCTTTTACAACCCATTTTTTCACGAACTGTCCTCCTACTTTTTGTCTTACGTATTTGTATGTGAACAACTGATCTTATTCGACAATAACCGAGCTATATCCTTTATGTTCGCACGCTTTTTCCTAAATTAGATATAGTTAAAAACTATCCATTTAATAATTTATATAGATTTGACTTATGTCTTTTCAGTCGGTAAAAAGGAAGAAAGGGAGGGATACAGATGATTCAAACCAATCAATGGAATGCCGGGCTATACGACGGCAAAATGAATTTCGTTTCTGAATACGGCAAAGGATTAGTGGACTGGCTACAGCCGGCTCCTGGAGAAAGCATTCTTGACCTAGGCTGTGGAACAGGCGACCTGTGTGCTCAACTATCGCTTTCCGGAGCAAATGTGGCAGGAATCGACTTTTCTGCCGCCATGATTGAGGCTGCTCGCCATAAATATCCGCCGTTTGCTTTTGAAGTAGCCGATGCGCACACGTATCGTACAGATATCTGTTACGACGCTGTCTTTTCCAATGCCGCACTCCACTGGATGAAACGTCCTGCTGAAGTCGTTGAGACCATTTGGTTGGCTCTTGCTCCCGGTGGACGCTTTGTCGCGGAATTCGGAGGACACGGCAATTGCGGTCAAATCACAAAGGCATTACGGACTATTTTGGCACAAAAAGGAATATCCGCGGATGAGCGATCACCTTGGTATTTTCCCAGCATTGGAGAGTACACGACTCTTTTAGAGAAGCAAGGCTTCCATGTCGTACTTGCCTCCCATTTTGATCGTCCCACAGTCATGGCTGATGGGGAACTGGGGCTTTCGCATTGGTTGAATTCTTTTTGCAGTCCTTTTTTTGCGGGGCTGTCCGCAGATGAAATCCAGCAAGTATGTAGGGAAGTCACTGGCTTACTTCGTCCTGCTCTGTTTCAAGATGGTCAATGGGTGCTCGATTACAAACGCATTCGTGTCCTTGCCCATAAGAAACCAGAGAATGATACTCTACATGGGGGAGGTGCACAATGACTCGTATTGCCTGTCTCCATGGACATGATTCGAATATTTCCCTCATATCAGATGCGTTCGCAGCCTTTGACGTAGAGCTCATTCATTTTGTTGATCCAAGTTTACTCCTGCAAAACGAGGGAACTCCTGTGAATACCAAGGAACAATCGCATGCCAAATTACGTGAGCAACTAAGCTGGATGCAGAGCTTGGCGGTCGATGCAATCGTGATCACTTGCACGCAGTATGCCGCACTAGTAACACTAGAGGATGAGGCAACTACCACTGTCCCCATCTTCACAATCGATGGACCTTTTTTTCATGAGCTTGCACGATATACAGAGCCACAAGTTCTTCTGTTCTCCAATCCCGCTACTGTCCAACCTACGATGGAGCGTCTCGTGCAACACGCCCATTCTCACAACCTTTATCCAGAGATACGAGTAAGCATCATT
Organism: Brevibacillus porteri; assembly: GCF_003013475.1. Classification (GTDB taxonomy): domain Bacteria; phylum Bacillota; class Bacilli; order Brevibacillales; family Brevibacillaceae; genus Brevibacillus; species Brevibacillus porteri. Next base: position 306 of record NZ_PXZO01000077.1, on the reverse strand, counting down.
GAAAATGCTTTTGCCCTGCTCATGGAAAACAAGCAGGAAGCATACAGAGAAGCGATAAAAGACGCCCTGCACCAGCTCCACCAAACATTTCCAGACCAACCTATTGCAGTGGCACAGCTCTCCATGGCACCTGTTGCCGATCAGTTTGCAAAGGAAAACGGCTGTACAATCTCCCATCCTCTACATAGTTTGACGGCCGAAATGACAAAAACGCTACAATTACAAACAAAATGTTAAGATCTTTTGGTGAAAAAAGAATAGCCCCGTTGCTTGGTCTATGGCCATTTGAAATGCACCCCTTAGAAT
>NZ_PXZO01000076.1 GCF_003013475.1 Brevibacillus porteri | reverse complement strand
TCTCTAGGGGGCTATAGAGGTACCCTTCGGTAAAGACATACCTAAGTTTCCATGGTAGTAATTAATTAATTGGCTATTCCTGTGCAAACGTTGGCTTAAAAGTAGGGAGGTTTAATTTTTGTCGGATGATTATACTAGATATCTATGCGAGTTATACTTTAATGACTTTCCAAATCATAATGACATAAAAAAAGTAGTCATTAATGTATTGGGCGACAGCATGCCCATGTACAACGAAATAGATATAATGGAATTGAGCGGGGAGAAGATTGGTTTTAAGTTGTATATAAGACTACCCCAAACTTCTTCCACTCTATTACGAGAAAAATTGAACAGTATTAACGTGATATTTGATGATATTTTTCATCGAGATTTACGGCACTACCATCTGGAAATTGATCACAACGGAAAAGAGCATGTGGGAATCGCCATTGAATTAGAAGATGATTCGTGGGATCTTTACTATGAGGAAGGCTCATTAGAAGAGAAACTACGGCAATCAGATGAATACCCTGTTGTAGATGGCTACGGATTCCTGCTTGGAAAAATTGAAGCATCCGAAATTAAGCAAGCCCCTGAGATTTTCAAAAAGATTGTAGTTTCAATATCTGGGTAAAAATTGCAAGAACCCGTCCTTAAATACAGGGGCGGGTTTTGTTATGTGGTCAGTACAAAATCAACGAATACTGGAGAACGAAGCATGCCGCTCTTTGTCCAGTTCCGCATTTTGACGCGTGCTTTTATTTGAGGCTGGATGTAAACATAATCGCGATCCTCGCCAGTAATCAACTGTTTCGCAACGCCGTAAAACGCCTTCTTATGAGTAGGTGGCACACCAAGCTCAATGACACCTGCAGGCCGACCATTATAGTGTGCGAGCCAGCCAAAATCCCCTTTGCTGTAACCAGCGATCTGAACATCCACATACGTATAGTTGATGATCTTGACGAAATCGTCAGTCCGCTTATCTGCATGGTATCGCCCGTCTTTTCGTTTTGCGACTATGCCCTCCATATCTCTGGCAACAATAGCGTCCCATAAGTCCTCGCCTCGACCGTCAATGTACGCAATTTTGCTCATCGTTGGAGTATTCCGATATTGCCTGATCAAGGACGGCTTTTCGCTCCATTAGGGTAAGCCCTCTTAGGTCGGCCCCATCAAAATGTAGGATATCAAATACAACGTAGGAAATCGGCAGCCGTGATCGTTTCGACTGGAATCGCTGCATAGTCAGCTCAAAGTCCGGGATTCCTGTGTCTGGGTCCATTACGACAAGCTCGCCGTCCAATATGATGTCAGGACCATTTGTTATGAGTTCAGGGTACTTCGCCGTGACATCATTGTTGTGTCTTGTATAGAGTCGCGTCTCGCCGTTTCTTCGGGATAGAATCAGGCGATGGCCATCTATTTTAGGCTCGAAGACGTAGCGTCCATCAGAGAAGGGCTTATCGACTTGTTCGAGTAACATCGGAGAAATAAACATTGTTGTCACCTCAATACTAAAAAATCCCCGACGAACATGTCGAGGAGAAAATGTAAGGTTATTGGTCGTTGTATATATTTTAGTATATACGATCTGATATACTCAACAATCAGATATTTACAATTACTTCGTCACGCTAATAAGGTCCTCAACGTTAAAAAGCGGTCCATGATAATTAAAGTATATTTACGCTGGGGAATTAATTATTAGTTATTCACGTCTTAGCATTTCTCAAGTTGCTGTACAAGTTTGCTAAAACGAGTATGCATTCTAGTAACAGATTCATCTTTGTGCCCATAACGACCCATTGTAGTGTAATAATCTAATCCGCCGTTAACTAAAGAAAGAAGAAATTCTTGTCTTGGAAGTTCCATTTCCACTTGAACTTTATTCCTCTTTGTTACGGTAAATAACACCTTATCAATACCTTTGCTCTCTAGTGAAATGTTAGCTTGGAAGTGAACTGTTTCTTCTGTTGCCTTCTCATTATTAAATAGGAAGTTCTCAATTAAAGTACAGAAAGATATCCACAGGTTTAAGTCATAATATGTATAATTAAAGATAACTGTATCCCTATTTTTTATTACTATTGCTTCTCGAAAAAATTTAGTATACGTTTCGAAATAGTGCTTAACTTCGTTCTCATTACGAATATCTACAAATGAATGATCAACCTTTTCCAGAATAATATCTTTGTTCACATGGTCAATATTGAGCTCTAAACCTATGGCTCTATTCGGCTTTAATAAATATGTATGAACACTAAACATCTTATGTTCCCCCAGAATGAAAATTTTCGAAAAAGTAGTCCCAGTTAAATAACTGGGACTACTTTTATTACCCAAATTTATTCTACTTCATTCCAACCATTTGGATATAGTGTAATAACTTTATTACCACTCACTATTAGCTTATATTCTTTATCCTTATGATATCCAACATAAGCTATTCTGTCGTCATTATTATAATTTTTCAGCATCTCTTCTTTATTATCAACTTTACTAGTACTATAATTAACAATTTTATGAACAATCGTTTCTATTTCTTTTATTTCTGTATCTGGATCAAACATTGATAAAGTATCATCACTGTTATGACCGCCATCATTTGTCCAATATTTTGGATGGTGCCTTGCAAGAATATGTGTCAGTCCATATGTATCAGGATCTCCAAATTCTAAGTAAATATATTTACCACTTGCAAGACGAGTTGAATCTAAATCTGTATCCTCTTTTACATCGTCCCACCTATCATAATCTCTAGGACTGAGATCATCCTCATATACTTTCTCAACTGCTTTTTTCACAAAAGACTCGCTTACACTCTCAAACTTTTCTTCATACTTTTTATATTTCCAATACATAATTGATCCTCTTATTAAAATCCTGACAATAACACCAACTGCTCTTAATTCTGGTTGCTCCGCTTCTTCTTCAGATAGAGCTTCTTCCTCTGTTGCAGCTTCTTCTGTTGCAGCTTCTTCCTCTGTTGCAGCTTCTTCCTCTGTTGCAGCTTCTTCTTCTGTTGCAGCTTCTTCTTCTGTTAGCTCGACTTGTTGACTCTTCTTTGCTAACTTAGAAACTTCGCCTCGCTCTTCTGCATAAGCTGCTGCAGTTGGCGTAAGAATTGCTACAGTGGTTAAGGATAAAGCTAATACTATGCTATTTATCTTTTTAATAAAACTCACAATTTCACCTCTAGTATAATTAAGATAGATTTAGGTGAACACCAATCGCATGCATGCTTTAGAATTATATAAAACAAAACCAATACTGGCAATATATAGATATAATTTTTTTTTTATATCCTACTACCATTTGACAATCTGGCTTGAGTTTCCTCCTTCCTAAGCTTCTTGAAACGTGTTGTTTAAACTCAATTTGCTTTTAAAAAAACCCTCCCCCGTTTAACCGGAAGGAGGGCTGTCGCTTTTAGAATGCAGCTAGTAGTAACTCAAAAGCCTGCTGGATCGCCTTGGCTGGATCGCCTTGGCTTGCTCATCTGTCAGTAATCCGTACCCTGCTCCTACAATTGCAAGGGCTCCTCCAACGATCATCAAAACTCCCTGTTTCTTTTTGTTTGTTTTATCCATGAAACTCATCCTTTCAGTTTTACGGTCCTGGTTTCTTGGATCCACTCCACCTGCATGGCAAGTGCTGCAGCAATCTCTCGAGCCGGTGCATAGGACGTTCCAGCTCCGATAGTGACGGTCAGCTGCTTGCCGTTAACAGTCACGGCCTTGTTGTCAGGGCACCAGCCTGGCGTGACACCTGCAGCCTCTGAAACTGCTCGTACTGGCAGGGTTGATACGCCATTGTTGAGGTATCCTTGCACTGGCAGCGCTTTGCCATTGACCTCAATGGAAACTTTATCCACAGGTTTATCAACAGGTTTTTTATCTGGTTGTGGATTTTCTGCGGGTGACTTGTAAGGAACGCCAATAAAGTCGCAGAAATTTTTCACAATCGACTCAGACCATATCTTCCAGTCCCTCTGAATTTGCTCTACATCATCCTGCTTCGAGTCAATGAAGCCATATTCGACAATGACTGTCTCTACATTCCCGGTTTGGCGATGCATGAAGTAATAGTCGTAATTCGGTTTGCCCTGTCTAGAAAAAACACGTCTGACATTTTGTCCAGACGTGCTAAGAGCTTCTGCTATTTTATTTGCAAGTTTACCATCAGAATGGATAGAGTAGATCGTCTCAGCTCCATCACCTCCGCCCGCATTAATGTGATTGGAGATACAAAACTTGGCTCCGCTTTCTCGAACCAGTTTTGTTCGTCGTTCTGGCGTCAGTGCGATATCGGATGCGCGTGTAAGAATCACTGGTACACCTAACGACTGAAACCTTGCGTATTGATACAAGCTAATTTGTAAGTTGAGGTCTTTTTCTTTGAGTCCATTTGCACCGACTACTCCGGGGTCACTTCCACCGTGTCCTGGATCAATAATGAGTATGGGGAGTGGCATGATTTGTCCTCCTTGTAAATCGTACTGATAAAGCTTGTACTTCTCGATCCGCTTGATTAGCTCTTGAGCATAATTAGGATCGGTTGCATATTCTGCGTCTTGTACGGCGTGGCAAGCAGCTATGTAGCTTGCACCCACCACCTTTGCGTATTTGGGTTCTAACAGTTTGGCTGTATGATCCTCTATGCTTTCCTGCCAAGTGTTGTACTTCCGGAAATCTGATGATTTTTCGATTCTCTTGCTGTCTACATATTCTGGTGAGACCTTTTGATAGATGCCTGCGGGTCCTGTTCCTTTGATTCCAAACAGGTTGTTTGCTTTTGTTGCCAACTCGGATGTTCCCCATCCTGATTCCAGGATGGCCTGTGCTATTGTCAAAGAAGCCGGCACACCGCTGCGCTTCATTTCCTCTTGTGCGAGCGATTTTTTCAATAAAGGATTGTTGGCTCATTGTTGTTTACCACCTAGATACTTGTCCTTGTCTTGTCTACGCTTCATTGCTCTTGCAAGCTTGTGTTCTACCTCATCTGACACAGCGTTCATGGCCCACCCGGGTACCCATTTATCCCACCCTGCGCGTATAACGTTGGCAGTCATGCTCTTCCAGATATGCAGACCAAATGCAGCGAGTAGAAACCCAAATGCGGTTCCTGGCATACCTGCTACATTATCTACAAGGTTTCCGATTGCTGGCATAAGGAGAATGAACGTAGTTCGAAATGCACCGTTTATGCCATACTCAGAGGCGTAAGAACCGTCTATTTTCGATGCTCGGAATCCAGCGATCCAATCCATGGTAATGAGTAATCCAAAAAGGGTCATCGCAAGGTATCTAGCCGGGCCCTCGCCATAAAGGAAATGAAAAGCTGATAGTAAAAAAGCGCCGATTACGCCCGATAAAAACCATTCTTTCAAGTTAACCGCCTTCTCTCAAAAAAAATTAGGGAGCCGCATTAGCAGCTCCCATGAAAAAACGCCTCTTCGCTTTTGGAGAAGGGCGTTTAAACTGTAGGCTTTTCGATTTGCTGAACAAGATACTCTGCAACAGGAACCTTGTATTCCTCTGGGAGTGACTTAATTTCACGGCGTTTTGTTTCAATCAGAAAGGCATACACCTTAACCATGTAATCCTTTACCATTATGCTTGTCCTCCTTTTAGGGCTTCGACTTCTTGTTTAAGCAGCATAATTTCCTCTCCCTGATAAGCAATTGCATCGTGTGCATCTGTTAGTGCTGCTTTTTGTTGTTCAACAACGGTCTTAAGTTCATCATCAGTGGTTCGCTCGACAGGTATATCGACGTATTCGTACCAAAACTTTTTGGTAGTCGGATTGAAATACAACTGTGCTGACTTACCGTGCTGAGAACTTGCAGCAGGTATTTCTTCAACGAGCTCCCCCGTTTTAAGCGATTCTTCTTCACTTTTTTGTAATCCATTGATCGGATCAAAAGGGTTTGAATGGATAAACACCACTTTTGCACGCACACTAGATTCAGCGACAAACTCCACGTATTTCATACCATTCACTCCTTTCAATTAAGAATTTTAAACGTTTCACGCAAACAAACAGGCGTTGGAACGGTGGAGTCTTTGTGGGACATAAATACGTCACCGTTGGGAGAAGTTATAACACCGAATTTCCTACCTGCTGGCCTGATTGCTTTTAAAAGTGTACCGGTTAAAGCATTAAGCTTTTCTAATCTATCATCTCTAACGTACCCAGTAACAGCCGATGTCGAGTATAAAAACTTCCCATCCTTAGAAACAGCTATGGATGATGTTTCCACGCTCGACAGGTAGGTCCAACGGATACTGCCACTTAGGTTAAGTGAAACGATTTTGTAACCTGAATCGTAGCCACTGGAATACACATTGCCTTCCGCATCGACATCCAACCCCTTTCCAAGAGGAACTAATCTTTTGTAGTACTCCGTTGCATTTGACGTGTTTATGCGGTGAATGTATCCTGTTTGGGCAGCAACATACAATGAGCCGTTTGCATGAGCAATCAGCGAAGGAACAGAGAAAGAATACCCTAGTTGGTATGTCCATTCGACAGTTTTACTCGATAAGTTTGTTTTCCTAATTTCTGCTGTTGAAGCCGACCGTTTACACTCTGCAATATACAGGACATCTGCCACTGACTGATCAACGGCAAAATTCCAGTAATCGCTCTCTGTTTGACCGACTTGAAAATCTTTTCCAATTTCAATGGCACCAGTTGATTTATTGACTTTGAAAAAACCAACATAATAGTTGAAATCTTTCTTTTGAAACGCTAACTGAATCCATGGAGTATCGTCTTTGCCCATTACCACTCGCATAATACTAGGGTGATTTAGTGCCTCTGTTGGGTATATTCTCGCCCTCCAAATTTCATTGAGTTGAGAGTCGTATTTAATAAGGTTATTGCCGCTGGAAGATACGTCAGAGATATAAAGATTCCCCAACGAGTCTACCGCCCTTACCCATGATGCCTCTTCCCCGAAAGTAAATAGAACATGCGGCACGTTCAGATTCGAAACCCCAATAGTCCCGCCAATCTTGTACTTGCCCAAGCCTATGCCATGATCACGTAGTACATCACCAAAATTATTCATCGGAGCACCTCGTTTACAGGGTTTCGCTGGGCATCGTAGGTGATGTCCCACACTTCTGTCCGTCTGACAGTCGTTCCATTAGTCCCATAAAAGGTTCGTGTATCGACCGTGTAGTTGTCACCTACTTTGCTAGATAGAACAGACTTCATAAATAAAGTACCGTCTTTTCGTTTGTATTCTACACTCGTGTACACCTGTGAAACCGCATCAAATCCGCTACGGTATTTCCTAAAAGACTGATTGCTATCTTTATCCTCTGAGGACATAAAGCCATCAGCTGTTGCTGTCGCCCGTGCATGAGCACTGCCACCTGCTCCCACATGATTAAAAGGAGCATACAAGGTATCAGCAGTTCCTTTTTTGATTGCATCCTTTTGTATGCTATCTAGCTTGATCTTGTCTGACACACTCATAAATCCGGGCAACGATGTCGTAGTATTATTATGGGTGTGATCCGCTTTAGCAGCCCCTACCTGTTCTGCCGTTACCTTATGCGGATTGTCTTGCCTGTTTGCGTGGACGTTCACTTTGTCCTGAGCGCCTTCTGGCGTTTCCCAGATCAGAGAAGTATCCAAGACAGCACTAACATTTGGCGCATTGCCAATAATCATGACAACATCGAATGTTTTTTCGATGAGTTCACTTCCGCCATTTGCTGGGATGAACTCTGCAGTAGGTCCGCCATTTGCGTAACCGTACAAGATTTCTCCTTCAGTTGGATCCTGAGCAAATAGCCCGATTTCGCGGAAATAAAACCCCGTGGTTAAATCTTTGTTACTGATGACTGTTCCAGCGACTGCTTTTCCGCCTGGCATTGTCTTCAGTTTTGCGATTCCAAGCGACTGTTTTTGATTAATTAAAGCATTAAGGTCAACAATACTTTGACCGCTCAGTTGGCCATCCCCCATGCCGAAACGGGTAAATTTTAATTCCACGCCTGTCTGAGCTTTTGCCTGTAAATTTCGTCCTTTGTTCGTTAAGGTGATACCACCAAAAGCCCCCATCTAATTCACCTGCCACAATGTAATCTTATCGCCCGTGTGAATGATTCCTGCAAAATACAGATTAAGATCTTCTACTTGCGATATCTCGATTTTTTCAAGCCATGAGCGAGTGTTCTTTACGGAATTGAGCGCCCGCGTAAACATGAGTGCTTGTTCCGTCGTTACATCTCGATTGTTGGTGATCACTTTGAAATAATAAGGCTGGCCACCGTACTCAAACCATTCCTCTACCCGACCATCGCCAAAAACTGTGGTAATCAGCTCCTCCACAGCTGCAGGAGTTCCTTTTGTCCGATGCCACGGTATACTGTTTTTCACTAATAGGCGGCGCACTTCCAGGGGCAATTCCGGATCGTAGAAGTCAACGTGTAATTCCCACGCCAGATGGTCCACCAGTTCGGAGGAAAGGTGATCGATATTCCGTAGCAGCATGCATAGCTTCGCCTCTCTAAATAGGGATTGCAGCTCAGGAGTGAATGCCTTGGCCATCGCGACCATATCCTTGTCGTTCTTGAGACTGTCAGGCAGGATGTCGAGTAGGGAGATATTGTAGATATCAATCATCTTCCAGCCCTCCATAGGTTACTGAGACCACATTTTCTTTTGCGACTTGGTAGGGTTCAAGTTTTTGATAGGCAGGCAGTGTTACTATGACCCGTTTTGCACCTGCATTCTTTATTCGGGCAATCAATTCAGAAGAATCGATGTCTCTGCCAAGCTTCGATTTTTGCCATAGCTTGTAAGCCTCGATAGCTTGCTGTACGTCTGTTTGGATGCTCGTAGCTATTGTACTTTTATCAATGGCGATCCAATAAGTCACCTTTAGGTCGTAATGCACGATTTCCGGCGCGATTACTTGGACCTGATCGGTTAATGGCCGGACTTTCCGGTCATTGCATTTCTCCTGAACCATATCCAAAATCTCTTGTCCCGGAATATTTCCCCCTTTCAACAAGGGACGGATCTCCACGACTCCAGGAGACGGGCTTCTCACCGATACATCCACAATCAACGAGCTTGCCGTTCGCGCCCAATAAATATAGGCTCCATCCGGTCCAGCAACTGAAAACTTTTCAGGAGCCTGACGGATACGATCTGCATAGGGATCATCTTCCTCCCAATCTGCGCCGCCTTCACTTTTCGTGAGGTTTTCCACCTTTGCCACCCAACGGAGTGGGTCAACCAATTGATTCAACTCGCCAGGCACATATCCATTGCCAGAATCCCCAGCCTCTGTACACCAGACCTCTACATCCACAAATAACTGGCCAATCTGGACTGGCATGTCTTGCTGAACAGCAAAAAAGACGCCGTCACCAGCTGTAACTCGCGTCCCCTTCGGTATTGTTTGAGGTTGTGCAACAGAAAGATGGAACCGCTGAGTAGTCTTCGCGAATGAAGGTTCCAGACGTGGTGTATCGCTGGGAACACCAAGGTGATCGAGATTATCACTGATCGCATAGGCTAACAAGGTTTGCTTGGCTGCAAAGTCAATATTGCTTCTTTGCTGCGCCAAAAGAGCAATGATCACCTGCATAAATTTCCGCCGTGGATCAGCAGGTACAAGCTTGATTTTGGTTTCCGATTCAAAAATAGCTACCGCTTCATTCTCAATTTTCTCTGGAGATTTCTCTACAATGGTGATATCGGGCATATTAAATCGTGCCATCGCGAATCCTCACTTTCACTCGCGGTTTCAACAGTCCTTCGAGACCATCTCCCTCAAACTTAACACTGACCACTTCCGCACGCGGTTCGTTGGTGTGGATAGCCTCAGTGATCCTTGCTGCTGTTCGAGCTTGTGCAATTGGTAACGGGGAATCGACATCAGGACTCCAAGCAAAGCCGCGATCCATTGGGCAAGAGTAGGCTGGTGAGGCCATAATCATACGGATATTCTGTATAATCGCATGTGGTCCGTCCGCTCCAAAATCAATTGGGTTTTGATCTGTTGTCACTTCGTATTCTGTCATCCTGCTCACCTACTCTCTGGTATTGGTAGTACTTTCCATCCCCTGTCGAAATTGTTCGTTCTCGAACCGTACCAGTTCAACCGGAATGTTGCATGAGTAAGAAAATATTAAAGGCCGAGGTTGTAATAACCCCGACCACGTTTTTTACTTATTGGATGAATCAGCTGGAATAATATTCCCTAGTGATTCTACTGAACCACCATATTGACCTTTAGGGATTTCGGCATTCTCTTTAAGTTTTTCAATAATTGTAGAAGCTGAATATTCTTCATGTGGACTCAAATCAAAAATAGATGCTGTGAAATTGCTTAAATAAATGGATTCAGTGTTTTCATCTACAATTAAGAAAGCCCCTCCACCTCGTGCTTCAAAGTAGTATATCTCACTAGTGCGGTCAAGTTCTATAGAATTATATAACTTATACATTTCTTCTCCATATTCTGGCGCACCCATTGTGAGAGGTTCTGTTTCATTTGCAATAATAATTCCTTCAGCTTGTTTGCCATTCATCATAAAAGATAATTTTTCTTTATTATCTACTAGTAAATCTTTAAGGTTTTCTCCATCGTAATCCAAAATTTCCTGAGCAGGTAATAAATTAAATTTCGGTACTGAAAAATTGGAAACAGTTAATTCATCGAGAGAACTGCTTTTTAAGGCACTAGATTTATTCATACTATTCTTATTTTGCATTATTCTTTTATAATCATTCAAAGCTTTATTAGTACCAGTTTCAGAGGCAAAGCTATTTCCAACTATCCCAAAACTCAACGCTAAAAGTCCTGCTATAATTATACCTTTTGTTGGTTTCATATTATGTCTCTCCTTATAGATATTATATGTCCCTTACTTAGAAAAATTATAAATCGATTCAAACCATTCTTGACTGGAGTTATCCTTAAAAGATGAATACGATTTGACTACATGTGAACCCTTTGCTGGATCCATGTACTCAATATATTTTGATCTTCCATCCTCCTCATATCCATCAATAACGACCATATGACCTCCTCCATCTTTATATTGAATACCAGCTAAAACAGGGTCATCAGCATTCAGCTCACTTTTTAATTCGCTAAATGATAAACTGCCAGTTGCTGATGAATCTAGTCCATATTCTCTTAATCCTTCTTGCACCTCATCAACAGTAGCAGTCCTATTCACTACCTTTCCTTTAACAACCTTTACAATCCCATCTTGTATAGAAAATATATTGTAATAATCTAAGACAGATTGAGATGTTGCAGCCCAACACCAGTTTGTCTGACTTTGTTTAACATTCTTAACACCTAAAGATACGAAATTACTTGATGCACTAACAGGTGATACTACTGCCATGATTGCTAGTGGGACTGCAAGTAAAGATAAAATATGTTTTCTCATGGTTATCCTCCTACATATATGAAGTATCCGATGTGATTATTCATAATACAACAAATAATCACATTAAATTTATACCATAATTTAACTGGTAATTAAAACACTTTTTCCTATATTTTGGTTAATTTATCCTGAAAATAGTTGAATTTATATATTTTTGAACAAATTCTCCTTACTTTGTAAATTTGAGTTTTCTAGCTGTCCCCCTTGTAAGTGTCAAACTCAATGAGCCGTATTAACCCTTCTTATTTATTGCAACAATTTTGAGGTATTCTCCAATTTCAAGCAGGTCATCTAACGGCTTATCATTGATCAGGTCATACAATTTCAAAGCTACCTGACAATTATCTAAGCCTACTAGCTCTAACATTGTGACAGACGCCGTTTGTTTTGCGGTTTCTTTTTGCTCGTTCATCCCAATCACCTCCTCATGTACTCTTCCATGGTCACGTCAACCTCACCGATAAGGACACGACCTGCTCCATCAAACTGCTTCCACCCTTGCTTGACAGAAGTAATAACCCATTTATGCATGCCGATGGCCGTTCCACCAATGATGAGTGTTTCAGCCCGGCCCTCACGGCAAAGTGCAAGCAATCTATCCATCTCCGTCTTTGGATTCAGACCGAAACGAACATCAAATCGCATTTTAAAGCTGACTGTATCCAGCGCAGGCCCCGCAAACTCAGAGATCGGCTTACGACCAATAATTTCATGGGCTGTCCAGCGCCCCGAAGCAGAACGAGAGAATTCGTCAAAGGTTCGAATCCGGTCGGCAGAAACTTCAAAAATCAAGTCTCCAAAACTTCCGATGACCGCCATTCTGGTTCACCTCGCTGTGTCGTTTCGTTATAGGTCACCTTCGCGTTGTTTATGACAATATGACCGCCTTCAGGGTGCAGGAAATCGATCGTGAGGGTATGCGTTTCGCGGTCGTAGTCAATAAACGTACCGTCTCCAAACCGTATATGTCGCTTGTTTTCGTTCTTGATAGGGAGCTTATCTTCCAGTGAATATAGAGATCCCAAAATAAAGCCCTGAGCATTACCAATCGGGAGGAACAAGCAAAGCACTTGCTCCTCTGGATCAGGGAGCCAATAGTCTTTATTATGAAAAGAATTCTTCACGAGGACATCCAGGTCATAGGAGGTTAACTCATCCCGGTCGTCAAAAGTTACTTTTGCCGTACCCTTGCGATAGTCTACAGAGGAGACGATACCGACCCTGATGAGGTTTTTCAAAACAGATTGAACCATCCCTTGCATCAATATCCCTCCAAACATCTGCGCAACTGCAGCGAGGTATCATATCCGCTCTGTTGACTGTGTGTGGCTTGTGTGACAATGTACTTTCCGTCAAATAACCCGAAGTCATTCAAATCAAGGGTGATACCTGCAACATATAATGGATCTCCCACCACAGAAAGAGAGACTTTAACAGCGTTCTTGTTGGCTTCGCGTAGCTTTTTTTTCGCTAAGCGCATAGCTTCAGCGATGGATTCAACTTTCTGATTGATGAATAGCTCACGGCCGGTTTTAGGGGCATTCGGTGGCGTAAACACTGCCTTGATCTTCTTCTTTTTCTTTGGATCATGAAACTCAACTCGGCACGAGCGATACATACCGGTTGATGTCGTACTACCTTTGAAGCTTTTGATCGCTGCGTTCTTATTAATTGTGGTGATCGATGTCTGACGCTCGTATTTCGCTTCATCCAAGATGACCAAGTGCGTACCTGTGACCTTTACGCATAGCCCTGCATCATTACACAACCGAACAATAAAAGAAAGGTCTGTCTCTTCTGTTTGCTCGATCCTATCGTATTCAGGATTCTCGTCCACATCAAAAAGCAGCTTCAAACTTGCTTTCTTTGCCTTGTCTCCCGCGATGACGGAGAGTTTTGTTTTCTCCCACGCCTGGCTTTTTGCTTGTCCGCGCAAGGAAGAGGATTCCGGTACGGAAATCCCCTTTATCGTGACCTCGCTCGGTGGGAAGTTAAAATCGACCGTATCGATTTCAAATTGCCCCAAAGGGAGTTTATCGGACTTCCCTTCCGATTCAAAATTCTCGCGAATAATCGCACCTTTCAGGACTGCACCAGTACTTGGCATCCAAGAGCCGATCCATTTATGTGCCGTATCCACCAGCGTGATTTGAATATCATCTGCTTGCCCGCTGAGATTATCCGTATAAGTCCAACTCTTCAAATCCGGCTGCAGGTCTGCGGAGATATCCATGTTTTCATATTTGAGTTCCAAGTGTGTCCGGCGCGTATTGCTCATCAGTCTCCTCCTCTCTTCCACGGTGGTAGCGTCTCCGGTTCAGGTTCAGCTATTTCAGGGATGGCCAAGGTTATGCCACCAGAAAAAATGACCGTCTCGCGATGTTTGGGTTTGGCATCGATCAAGGCGGTCATGTGGTACTCACTGCCAAGCGTTTTGTAGGCGATTGTGTCCCACATATCGCCTTGAATGGTGTTGTATGTTTTCGTCACGCAAATACCACCCTCCCCATCTGGCGCTTGTATTCGTTGAACTCCCGTTCAAAGTCGCTCCGTGTTGCGTTTTCCATCTGCTTAACCGACGATTGGTCAGCGTTCCCATAAAAGTTATAGGTCGGAGAAAAAATAAAGTCGCCAACCGACGTCGATCCAGCAGCAGCTGTCGTCCCACCCACGCCCAACATTCGACTTGCGGTTGTCAAAAGATCAAGTGAGCGCTGTGAGTTATTAATCGGGATAATTACCTCACTGTCTCCGCCTTCGCCGATCCAAGCGAGTTCTGGTCGGCTGACAATGCCACCATTCGCGTATCCACCAATTTTAGGTATTTCCCCAATACTGAAACTAAAAGTTTGACCACCCATCCCAGGGACCCACTCAGGAACATCCATTTTGATCGAGTTAATACCCCTGATCGCTGCGTTGATCATATCGATTCCTGCGTTGATTGGTGCAGCAAGTGCAGCTCCTAATGTCTCAAAAATGCCAGTAAAGACTGTTTTTACACCCTGCCAGGCGACACCCCAGTTGCCTGTACAAAAATTTTGCATCAAAAGAACTTGGACCAAAAACGCGAGACATTTATATGGGCTACCTTAAAAGACGCATTCTTCCTGTTTTTGGGCATATGCGGTTAGATCAAATAAAACCGTTTCATATTGTGAGGTTCATTTCTGAATTGGGTGATTCGGGTAGCCGGCAAGATGGGCAGGAAGGATGTTTAGCGCCAGGAACAATTAGATATATTCCGTGTTATCAAAAATATTTTACAGCGGGCTGAGGAATGGAAAGTCATAAAAAAGAATCCAGCTTCTGATATTAGAAAGCCCAAAGAATCGTATAAAGATGTTGAGGTATACGATGAAAAAGATGTTGCTGTTCTCTTTGAAGCTCTGGAAAAGGAGCCTATACATTGGCGACTGTTGTTTACCTTCGCGATCACAACTGGCCTGCGCCGGGGAGAGATTATAGGCTTGGAATGGAAACATATCGACCTTGAAAACGGAACAATCGAAGTAAAACAGAGCATAACTATGCGGATCAACGGCGAAACAATCATCAATGAACCAAAAACAAAAAAATCAAAGCGGAAGATTAGCCTTCCTGATGCTTTGACTGATCAGTTAAAAGAATATTACCTTCATGCTCGTAAGATGCGATTACAGATGGGTGACAAGTGGAATGGTGGAAATCACTTTTTTGTATTTTGCAACCCTGACGGAAAACCATTTCATCCATCAACCCCATATTTACACTTTAGACGTTTTTTAAAAAACAATGGACTTCGATACATACGCTTCCATGCACTTCGCCACACGTCAGCATCCCTGTTAATCAGCCAAGGCGTTCACGCAAAGATAATCTCTGAACGTCTAGGACATGCCAGCATAACCACTACTATGAATATTTATGGACATGCTCTCCAAACCGCAGACAAAGAAGCAGCAAATAAATTTAACAATATCATCCCAATGAAGAATAAGAATGCATGAGGAGCAGCCACACAGCAGCTCCTTTTTTTCGTCAACAATCCGTCAACAACTCATATTTCACGCACTAAAAAACCCTTATGTATCAAGGGTTGAAGCTTGTTAGTATGTATCCGGAAAAAGTGGATAATCGGTAGAGCCAACAGGTTAATCGAGTAGGAGGGAGTG
>NZ_PXZO01000075.1 GCF_003013475.1 Brevibacillus porteri | reverse complement strand
GCGACTGCATTGTCATATGGGCAGCCTTTCATGCTAAGCGAGCGCTTGATGTTGAATGTACGGATGACGTCACCAATCGTACGATTGGTAAACTCACTGCCTCGATCCGTGTGAAAGAGCTGGATTTGACGTAGGTCTCCTTTTACGCTTGCAAAAGCTTGGTAGACCAGCGCGGCATCTTTACTGGTTCCACAGCTATACCCAATAATCTCCCGATTGAATAAGTCCACGAGCAGGCAGATGTAGTGCCATTTGTTTGCGACTCGAACATACGTCAAATCACTCACAACTGCCTCTAGTGGTTCATCTTTTGTAAACTCGCGGTTCAGTTCATTCTGGATTGGTGAATCGTTACACGGTGACTTATGTGGTTTATACTGGGCAACCGTATACGCCGATACAAGGCCATTCTTTTTCATCAAGCGTCCAATGCGCCGTCTTGAAACGATTCGTCCTTCTTTTTGGAGGGTTGCCTTGATCTTTCTGGTTCCATAAACGCGCTGATTCTCGTCAAAAATACGGATGATTGCTTGCTCCACCTCATCATCGCTAGATGACTGCTGGCTACTTTCATAATAGTAGGTACTCCGATTTACCTTGAGTATGGAGCACATGGCAGACACGGAGTACTTATGTGCATTTTGCCGGATCACTATGATTTTCGTCCGAAGATCAGCGCTGCTTGCTTTAAAATATCGTTTTCCATCTTCAATCGTTGATTTTCCTTACGTAGCTCTATCAGTTCCGTTTGTTCCGCTGTTCGGTTGTCCTTTTCTTTGAAAGACCCTGTAGTTTTACT
>NZ_PXZO01000074.1 GCF_003013475.1 Brevibacillus porteri | reverse complement strand
ACAAAACTTTTGACAGACCCACGAGAAAGTCCCCTTGGATAAAAAAAGGGGACTTCTCCTATGATTTAGGTAGGACAAATATGTATCCCCACCATCGAATATGTCATAGGAGGCATTCTAGAAGGTCATTTTTTTTAATTGATTTTCAAAATAGTTAAGTCTAGGGTATTATACAGTCTGATAAAGGCGGCATCCCTCCTCTTCGGCATACAAGCACCATTTTTCTATACTAAGGCAATCAATCCAGCCCTTGTTGGTGACGAACGGCACTATCGTGGGCTTTATCTGTATGTATGAATATCTTCATATAACACTTGCATCTGCAGTATCAGTCGATACAATCGCATACGTTCTTATTGAAAAATAAGCCAGATAATCTGACTTATTTAATCCGAAGGGTAATATATTTAACTTGATTCTCTATTGTATCAAAATTCACCCATAACAGAAGATTATCCACTGAATATTCCAATATAAAATTATTATCGCTTATATCATCCGTAAACTCTCTAGAAGGTTCTCCTAAGAGTTTCTTTACTTCCTGAGGGTTTCCAGTTAGACCGACAGTTGTTGGATCTGCATTGATAATGACAACTTTACTACTATCGCTAACTGCATCAAAAGAATCAGCGTAGTCTTCAAATTGAAAATTAAAACCATCATAATATGCACTAAATCCATACTCCGAATTTCTACCTTCAATTGGCTTTCCCAGTTTATCTATTACCTCTTTTTTTGTTGCTCCTATACCAATTGATACACCTTCTAATTGCCCATTTTTTACTTTCTCCAAAGTGTTAGATTGAGCAGCATTTATCGTTTTATCTTCAGATGTTTCAGAAATCTTGGAGCAACCAAATAACGCCATTGAACAAATAATTCCTACAAGAAAAACATTACGACATGTTTTAATCAAATCAACCACACTCCTTATAGAAGTATTTTACCATATATTGTAAACGATTCAACATTATAACTCGATAAACCTGCATCCTAATACCATTTTTTCCTATAAAAAAATCCCTCCCTTTAGATGAGGGAAAGTTCTCGTCAAACCCGTTCTCTTAAAATAAGGACGAGTTAGCTATTTCTTGAATGCATTCTGGCATGTCGTTTTTTGGGCTTCCTCCTCACTAAGCTTTTACAGCCGTTATGTGATCCATCGATATCCATTGGCTATCTTCATCAGTCACAAGCTTAATTTTCCTGCCGTTCTGATCGATCCACTTAACAACACCCCACATCGTGCATGTGGTTCCCAGGTTGCCTTTCACTTGCTTCCACCATGTTACATCCGCACGCGCTGAATCACAAATAACGTAGTTCAAGGATTCCAATTCGTCTTGCTCAACAATAGGCATGGCTACAAGCTTGTCATCTTCCTTCATCTGTAGGTACATCGCTCGTTGCTCTGGCGGCACAAAACGTATTGAAAAAGGATTTTCTATCTTAGAGGCCATTTCAACGCACCGTTCCTTTCCCAAGTTTCGAAAACGTCCATCTTATCCGGTTCCGTCCGCCGCCACTCGATGTACTCTTCGCGCGCCAACGTTTCAAGCACTGTCATTACACCTTCGCGATCACGCCCGGTTTTTACTCATATTACATCAATGCTCGGAGGCTTCGGTTTCATCGCATAGTAATTTCCTATAATCCGTAATACCTTGCGCTCAATATCCGTGAGCAAGCGCCACCCCTCCAAATAAGAACGTTCGTTTGTGTTATATGCGAACATGAGGGAATGGGAAATAAAATTCGGTTCCAAATAACACTTTCAAAGGCTTTAATTGTTTTTGCCAACAACAAATCAATAAATCCAAAAACCAAACGACAAATTTCGTCAATATAATTAGAACTTTAGTTGTATAATTACTTCGCCTAAAGTTTTCCAATATAACATTTGTAACAAAATAAAATAGATAACTGCATTCATTAATCAAATTCAAGATTGGAGGAATGTACATGATAAGGTATTTCCTTGTTTTTCTGCTCACTTGCGTCGTCTTCATCTCAGGATGTACACAAGAAAGACAAACTGCACCGAATCAGGCTATCCCTGAAGGATTTGAGGCATTGACATTAACAGATCAGCAGAAAAACGAGATTTTTGAATCTGCGGAAAAAGTAGGGGTGGATAAAGTCTATGTACCCTCGTTTGTGAGTAAAGGACAGAAGCTAGTGAAGATTGAAACAAGTACGGAGCAGGTAAAATTTTTCGAATTAATTTTTGCTGACGAGAATGAGAGTACTTACCTGGAAATTTTAGAGGCATCTGAGGAGGTCTTACTGGGTGGGGTTGTCATCGAAGAGAAGGAGACTACAATAAACAACGATATTCCAGCCAAATGGATATCTTTTTCAAATCATAAAGACAATATCGAAGCAGCCTCGGCTGGATTATACTTTAAAAAGGATACGTCATTTATTCGAGTTAGAGAACAAAAAGACAATCAAACCTTTAGAGTTTCAAAATCCGTTGAAGAAATAGCTTCATCTTTACAACCTCTTACTAGATAAAAGAGAACCCAACGGGTTCGAGAATTCTATCCGTTGGGTCCTCCTTTATTAGACTTGGAATCCACCCGCGCTTCCATTTGATTCGCAGAAATCCACGATGATGGTGTTTCCGTTATTTAACTTCAGTGATTTATCAATACTGTATTGATACAAGTCACGTGTTTTGAAATCCTTCTTGTCACTCCATGCTTTGCACTGCCAAAAATAGGTGACATCATCGACAGTATTATCAATATGTTCTAAAACGTAGTAACTTCCATATACACCAATTAAATATGTGTCTCCATTATCACGGTTGTAATTGCTCATTTCTTTTGCGATACCACTGAAGTAATCCTCAATCGCATCAAAATGAGCTCTTTTTATGATTTCCATGTCTACTGCAAAATAGATAGGCGTATCATATGGCTGACCAACTTCCTCTGCTTGTCGAATAGCACTCCTGCAAGCCTGCTTTCCGTTACTATACGTGAACTCATCAATATCACGTCCACCATTCTGATAAACAGCAACGATTTTCAATCCAGCATCAGAAATGAGCCTTGCCTCTTCTCTGGTCAGACGCTTCCAATCCGACTCACCATAATAACGTCCGATAAATTTGTACCCCTCATCCTTAATAGCTCTCAAATTACTTTTCGTTGAGTTATTCTTACCTGCGTAATCAATGCCTTTCGCCATTTTTTATTTCTCCTTTTTAATGTGATAAGCAACAGTTTTTGACCAGTCATCGTCGCTTTCACCTATCTAGGTAAAAAACAGGGACAAAACGGAACAGCTTTTCTAAAAAATTTTAAAAAAGATTTTCAACCCCTGATTTTCTCAATAAACTGCGTCGTAATTTCTTGAATTCCCTCTTCTTTCGGTAGCTTGAGAAAACCAGCTAGGGAGTCAATTTCAGGTTGCATTTCCTCCAAGACTTTGAGTAACGCCTCGTTATCACCATTTTTTGCTTGCTCAGCTATTAGACTGAATGCGTGGTTAGATAATTGTGCAGTTTCTTCAGGCTCCGATTTTTGCATTGATTCACTCCTCTTTCTCCCATGTGTAGGTCTTCTCCGACTTCTCTTGCTGTGAAGCCTTCCAATACGATCTTGCGAATGACGTGCCTTTCCTTTTCATTAGGGAGTTGCTGTAATAGCTCTTCAACAAAAAGGTTATTGTCGCTTCCGATCGTACTCTGCTGCCTTCCAAAGTCGTCCAGGATCGGGCATTCATTACGCAGCCTCTTTCTCTCTCGATTGTTCAGGTTCCAAGCTATACGCCGCAGTATTTGTCTACACTCCTCTTTCGTCAATCACTCACCTGCTTTCCACTTAATTAATGTCAAACAAGAACGTACGTTCGTTTTTCAATCAAAAAAATAGACGTACCAGATTCACACTGGCACGCCTCAACTCCCAATTGCTTATATCTATTTTACCAAATATTACAATTTGATTACTGAAAACGCCCGTTGTGTAAACTTTTGTAAATAAATGTATTTGCCCTATTGAGACAAACCTACGCTCTATGGAAGTACCTATTCAATCGCTTTTAGAATCTGCGTTTGTGCTTCCTCATCAATACCGATATAAGCGCCCGCGATAGCCAGCGCGCCCGTGACGATGAGCAACACTGATTTCTTGTGCTTTTTCAAAAAGTCTTTCATGAATTAACACTCCCTTTCAGCTTTACAATTTTATTTGATCCGTCCCATTCCACTTGTAAGCCGAGTACCGCAGCCAACTCCCGAGCAGGAGCATAAGCCGATCCATCAATCACCTTTTCATTCAGATCCTTCCCGTTCACGCGAACATCCTTCGTCTGTTCGATCCACTCCACTTTTCCACCAGCAGCATTGGCTACCGCACGGACTGGCAGCATAGAAATGCCTTCCTGCAAAAAGCCAGTTGACGCGAGTAAAGTACCATTCAGACTGATAGCAACCGGAATCTGCTTGGGCTTATCCACTTTACCCACAGCTCTTTGCAAGAATTGTGAGTAATTTGTGCGGAATGTGCCCATCGGGAATGCAGGGCAGTTTTTCCACGCGTAGCCGGGGTACTCCTGGTGACCAAGCACCTGCTTCATGGAGTGAAGGCTCCCGTATTGCGCATCCGATGCTTTTGTGGATACATTCACAATTTGTTCATCCGACTCATGCAAACAAATACAAGTCAACCGGACGATTTCTCGCCCGGTTGCTTCCATGGATTACCTCACAGCTTCCTTCTTGCCAAAGAAAGTACGCAACGCCTTGTATACCTCGCCCTTTTCCCGAATGACACAATGCATGAATTTCGGCTCTTTGATGTGGCGATACGCTGACATGAGGGTTGAATGACGATTATACTGATTCACTTCGCCATAGCCGAACATGTTGCATCTCTCCATGAGCTCTTTCACCAGCTTTACGCAGCGCTCATTGTCAGACGTGAGGTTGTCGCCATCGGAAAAATGGAACGGGTAAATGTTGTACTGCGATGTTGGGTAGCGGCTATCGATGATCTCCAACGCCTTTTTGTAGGCAGAGGAGCAGATCGTCCCCCCGCTTTCCCCTTTCGAGAAAAAAGTGTCCTCCGTTACTTCCTTCGCATCCGTATGATGGGCAATGAAGACGATCTCGACTTTTTCGTACTTGGTGCGCAGAAAACGTACCATCCAGAAGAAAAAGCTGCGAGCAATATACTTTTCAAACACGCCCATACTTCCCGACGTATCCATCATCGCAATAATGACAGCATTGGAATGAGGCTTGATGATCTCTTCCCACGTCTTGAAGCGCAGGTCATCTTCGGTAATCCCCAGCTCCATATCACTGTAGCCTGCCAGCGCATTTCGGCGGATGGCCGCAATCAGCGTACGTTTTTTATCAATGTTGCCCATCAAGCCTTTTTTCCGGACATCATTGAACCGAGTCTCTTCCACGACGATTTGTTCCTCGTCTTTTTGTTGAAGGTTCGGCAGCTCCAGCTCGGCGAAAAGCATCTCCTGCAATTCTTCTACGCTGATTTCAGCCTCGTAGTAGTCTACACCTGGCTGATCACCCGCTCCCTGACCCTTTCCTGGCCCTTGCGCCGGATCGCCGTCACGGGCGACGACATCGCCTACTTTACTGTTTCCTTTACCTTGACCGCCATGTTTTCCCTTTTGGAAGTTAAAACGCAATCGGTATTCATCCAGGGAGCGAATAGGGATCTTAATAACTTCCCGACCATTCGACATGATGATGTTTTCTTCGCTAACGAGATCGGGGAGATTTTTTTTGATCGCTTCTTTCACTTTTTCCTGGTGTCGATTTTGGTCCTGGTACCCTTTGCGGTGCAGCGACCAGTCTTCCCGGGAGACAATGAACGATGATTCATCTTTCATGCCGTCTCCTCCTAGCAACTGGCGCAATCTGCGCCGAATATGACGTGCTCCTCATGTCGCCAACGTTCTGTCATCTGTTCAACAGGCTACCCACATAGCGCAGCAGTTCATTTGCGCAAACGGGGCAATATTGATGCTCTTCGATAAGACGCTTGGTGACCTCATTAATCTTCTTGAGCTGATGCTCATCCGGCGTTTTGTTCGAGGTCGTAATTTTGACGACATCCTTTAGATCGGCAAACAGCTTCTTCTCGATAGCTTCCCGCAGGCGATCATGCGTGCTGTAGTCAAAACGCTTCCCTTTACGCGCATAGGCCGAGATACGGATGAGAATTTCTTCGCGGAAGGCCCGCTTGGCATTTTCCGATATGCCGATTTGCTCCTCGATGGAACGCATCAGGCGCTCATCTGGATCCATCTCCTCACCTGTAACGGGGTCACGGATTTTGTTCATGTTGCAATAAGCTTCCACATTGTCCAAATAGTTATCCATGAGCGTTTTTGCCGACTCTTCGTAGCTGTAGACAAACGCCTTCTGCACTTCTTTTTTCGCCAGCTCGTCGTATTCCTTGCGCGCGATAGAGATGAAGTTCATATACCTCTCCCGCTGCTCCTTGGTGATAGATGGATGCTGGTCAAAGCCTTCTTTAAGCGCCCGAAGAATATCAAGCGCATTGATGCACTCGGTGTCGCGGCGGATCAGTGCACTGGAGATACGGTTGATGACATAACGCGGATCAATACCGGACATTCCTTCATCGGCATGCTCGTTACGCAGTTCTTCCAGATCGGCTCCCTTGAAGCCTTCCACTGATTCACCGTCATACAGCCGCATCTTTTTCAGCAGATCGGCCCCTTGTTTTTTCGATTCTTTCAGGCGGGTCATAATGGAAAAGACTGCTGCTGACCGGAGCGCATGCGGTGCAATATGCACATGCCCCAAGTCGGATTGCTTGATTAATTTCGCGTATATTTTTTCTTCGTCACTGACACGCAGATTATACGGCATTGGCATGACGATAATCCGAGATTGCAGTGCCTCATTTTTCTTATTCGCAATAAAAGCCTTGTACTCCGATTCATTTGTATGCGCAACAATCAGTTCATCTGCAGAAATGAGGGCAAAACGACCTGCCTTGAAGTTTCCTTCCTGTGTCAGCGACAGGAGATGCCACAAAAATTTCTCGTCGCATTTCAGCATTTCCTGAAACTCCATCAATCCGCGATTGGCTTTGTTCAACTCCCCATCAAAACGATACGCACGCGGGTCGGACTCAGAGCCGTACTTCGTAATCGTCGAAAAGTCGATGCTCCCCGTCAAATCGGCAATATCCTGAGACTTCGGATCAGAAGGGCTAAATGTACCGATACCGACACGATTGGCTTCGGAAAACAAAATCCGGTGAACAGGGAAATCCTCAATGCACCCTCCATATTCGGTTTCCAACCTCATCCGGTTATAGGGTGTCAATTCTCCTTCAATCTTGATTCCCAGCTCTTCTTCCACCTCTGGACGCAGCTCGTGCGGGATAAGATGAAGTGGTTCTTCGTGCATGGGGCAGCCATCAAGTGCATAGATCGCTCCGTCTTCCGTCCGTGAATACTCTTCCAGTCCTCGTTTGAGCATCGTCACGAGCGTAGACTTACCGCCACTGACAGGCCCCATCAAGAGCAAGATGCGTTTGCGGACATCCAGACGACGCGCAGCCGAGTGGAAATATTCCTCCACTAGGCGCTCAACAGAACGATCCAGTCCGAAGATTTCCCGACTAAAAAATTGATACGAACGTGAGCCGTCCTCGTTCTCTTCAACCCCCGCACTTTTAATCATGTTGTAGACGCGTGAATGCGCCGTCTGGGCAATTTGCGGATTTTTACGTACCAGTTGCAAATATTCGGCGAATGTTCCTCTCCACATCAGGTTTTCTTCGCGGGCCCGGTGCTCAGCGATCCGTTTTAAAATGTCCATGTTCGACACTCCTCCCTCTTAAGCCCCTCTCTCTTCCCAACGACAATGTACTCTCATGTATATGTCCGCCTGCGGTCACGCATTCACGTGCAAGCCGTTTTCTCCGGTTGCCAACAGGCTCTTACAGCCTTTACATATGTGTATGCGAGACATCAGCACAAGTTTCAGCAATCTTCCCATAAAAATCCGTCACCTTGCTTTTTTACAGCTTGGGAGATTACGGAATTGTAAGGTTTAGCGAACGTAGCTGTAAGCTGATTCGATGGTTTGTAATCCCTTCTCCCCTGTAAAATACAATCATAAGCAACATACACGGAAGCCAATACGGATTGGCTTAAAATAACAGGAGGAACGATCATGGATATTCAAGCAGAACGCATTCAAGTGAAAAAAGGACTATATTTGACTGGCATCGCGAGCTTGGTGATTCTTGCGATATTCATTTACCAAGCAGTGACAGGGATGGAACTCGATACTGGTGAGAAACTGAGTGTATATATTGCGCTAAGTGCTTTTTTGAAGCTTGTGTATGACTATCGAAAATTGTCACTCACAAGGGCGCAACAGCTTTAATTCGTTTGCAAAGTGGGCAGGCTACGCTATAATGGGAGTAGTTTGTTTACGAAAGGAGCTGTCAAACGTGGGTACATTTATCGTAGCATTGGTTCTCGGAGCTTTTCTGTTTTTCATGCTGACAGCGGGCTACAACGAAGACAAAACCTGGAACATGTAAGAAGCATCCAGGGGAAAAAAGCAGGCTGCCTACTGTGGCAACCTGCTTTTTTTGTTTTCTTGTTATTTCTTATTCTCTTTCTTTTCTGCTTTCTTCGCTTCGATTTCAGCCTTGATTTCTTTTGCGCTCTTACCTGCTGTGTCAACGCCCCACTTGGCCGCCTTTTCTTTTAGGTTCTCGAGCTGTTCTTGCTTCTTCGCTTCTTTGGCTGCCTTTTTCTCAGCGTTTTCTGCTTTTTTTGCTACTTTTGCTTCTTTAATAGCCGCTTTTACTTCCTTCGCCGTTTTACCTGCCGTATCAACGCCCAGCTTCACAGCTTTATCATTTAGCTTGGCGAGTTGTTCTTGCTTCTTCGCTTCTTTTGCCGCTTTTTTCTCAGCGTTTTCTGCTTTCTTTGCTGCTTTTGCTTCTTGAATGGCTGCTTTTACTTCCTTATTTGTTTTATCCGTGGTTTCTATGCCCCACTTGGCAGCCTTCGCGTTCAGTTTTGCTTTGTTTTCTTCCTTTTTCTCCGCTTTGGAGTGCTTAACCGTAGCATCCGCTGCTGTATCCGCCGCAGTCACTCCAGAGATACCGCTAAACAACAAGGTAGCCATCACCAGAGACGAAACAAGTTTTTTCATGCAGATTTCCTCCTTTATTATGTAAAACGTGATCGTACACCCCTAGCCTACCTGATGATTTTGGGAAAAGTATGTGAAAAAGCAGGCTTGACCATTTTTTCAAACGGACAGCCTGCTTCTCGCCTATTCTTTCATGGCCATTTCTTAACGCGCAAACACACCGCTTTTCTCAGAAATCGCCGTAAACAGCTCTTCTAATGATCCCCGCTGATCTACCGGATACTGAGGCTCCCCACGGTCTTCCATCCAATTGGTTACCAAAAACGTTTTCATCCCCAGCTTGGATGCGACCATGTCCTCCTGCATGTGATTCCCGACCATGACACAGTCTGTCGGTTCAACCCCGAGCTTTTGGCAAATCTCATTGTAATAACCAGGATTCGGCTTCGTGAAATGCGACTCCTCGTAGACGGTGACCAGCTCGAATTCATCCGGGGACATCCCGATCCAAGCAAGGCGATGGTGAATCGCATCACGCGGGAAAACAGGATTCGTCGCTACTGCAACCCGAAATCCTTGCTCTTTGGCGGCAGTAATAATCTGCTTTGCCCATGGCGAAGGATACGTCAGGTGAGAAAGTGTCGGAAACACATCGCGATAAAACGAATCGAACAGAGGCCATATTTCCTCCCGATCCCACTCACTGTGTTCCATAAAATGTTCGATAAAAACTTGTTCGTTCGTCTTATCCGGCTCTTGGTTCATGATCATTGCCTTGGTCGCATCCCAAATCAGCGCCAACAGCTTTTCGGTATCATACTTATCTCCGACATGACGACCTACTTCAACCAAGTAACTTTTGACAAAGGGTTCTGTCTGCATCTCTAATAACGTACCGTCCAAATCAAACAGGATGGTGTTCACAGTCAAAATGAATCTCTCCCTCCCAAATGCCTTACGATAGCGATGGAAAACCTAACTGACGAAGTCCCTCAAACAAGACAATAGCTGCACAATTGGACAGGTTCACAGATCGGGTCGCACCGCTCATCGGGATACGAATAGTCTGTTCCCGATATTTTTCTGTCAGCTCTTCCGGCAGGCCCGTCGTCTCCTTGCCCAAGATAATGTAGTCGCCATCTCGGAAAGAAACGTCCGAATACAACTTTTCCCCCCAGGTCTCCACAAAGTAAAAGGTGCCCGCACCTTTTACTTGTGCCGCAGCAAAGTGCTCAAAGCTCTCATGATGGTGAACATTTACTGCATGCCAATAATCGAGACCAGCCCGCTTCAGGTAACGATCGTCCGTTGAAAATCCGAGCGGATGAATCAAATGCAGATGCGCTCCTGTCGCTGCACATGAACGGGCGATGTTTCCCGTATTGGCCGGAATGAGCGGCTCATGCAAAACAATATGTAACGGCATATCTGAAAATCTCCTTGTAAATTTCGAACTTGATACCTGTACACGTCCTATTATACCACCGTGCCCAGCTTCTGTAACAAATGGAGTGCCTGCTGCATCTAATCAGAAACTTTTGGCTATCGAAGGAGTGACGATTAGATGGGGACACCCCTATCATTTGTGCGAAGACTTGTCGCACATGTGAGCATCCTGAGTTTGATCCTATTAGGCGCCAGTTGGAAGTGGACTGATTTTTCTTCGTTCCTTGCTCTGGAAACATGGAGTATGATTCTCGGCTATCTCTCATTTATTTTGATTGGCTGCACCTTACTGATTGGTCCACTCCAGTCCTGGCTCCCTGCTGGCTGGATGGCTGTCAGCTTGTCCATCCGCCGAGATATCGGCATATGGGCGGGGCTAACTGGACTGCTGCACGTCATTCTTGTGCTCGTCCTTTTTGAAAGTGAGCCTCGCCTGATGATCATAGATAACAACCGTTCTGAAAAGGCCGATGGATGGCTGGGTCTGTTCTTTTTCGCTTCCTCGGATCCAACCATGTGGCCATCTCCCAACTGGACCCTCACAGGCGTTGCAAACTATCTTGGGCTGCTTGCTTTTTTCATACTACTGGCCCTGTGGCTGACGTCTTCTGCACGGGCAGAAAAATGGCTGGGTGGCTCCAGTTGGAAAAGGCTTCATCTCGCCAATCCATGGCTGTTTGTCATCGTCTTGTTCCATGGCTTGATTTACATCCAATCCATTAAAGGAGAACCGCATACCTTTTCAGACATGCTCATTTTCGCGGCAATGATTTGGATGATTCGCGGCATCTCTTTTATACGAAGAGCTTTTTTTCGCAAGCGATAATTATACCCCTCTTATATGAAAGAAGGCATAGCGCATTTTGGGCGTATAGGCTGTGGAATCCTCATATGCCCAATAACGCATGCTGCTATCTGTCGTATGGGCATTCACTAACGGCATCTGATTCGCGTCTTTTGCGACCACGATCGTATTGTGCTGAAAACGCCCATCCCCGTTAAAATCATAACAAATGATATCACCTGGGACCAATTCGGCCGCAGAGCTTTTCGTAACCGCCCGCATAGGTGGTCCACCTGATTTCAAAAGCAAATACAAGCTATGCGCTACCGTCCAGCTATAGCTCCAAGAGGTGCCTTTTCCCGTGCGAATCCACCAACCCTTGCCCATCTCTTTCGACATCAGCATAGGAATTCCACCAGCGTGTAAACATTGCGAAATAAAATTCGTACAGTCATCCGGAAACCGAGGATATACGGGATTGGTCGTGTTCCAGTAGCGTTCCGCATACGCGACTGCATTTGCAGCGTTGTATCCTCCCGCTCCATGAACAATTAGCGTAGGTTGGTCAATGGCATCCTCGACGCCTGACACAACGATGACAGGCTCCTCCTCTTCCTCGACCACCAATTTTTGATCACCATTCGACTCCCTTGCCCCGATAATGGACCACTTTTCATTCGTTTTGAGCAACTGGAGCTGGAACAATCTTTTGTTTGCCTCTTTATACTTGGTATGCTTGATCCCCAAGGTTTTATTTTCTTGCCATTGAACCGTTATTTCCATGGTGGCATCGGTATCTACCCAGCACATGGGCGTTACTTGTCCCTGGACAGCCAACAATTTGACTCCCCGCTCCTCGGTTTTCCGCTTCTCCCGGTTCAGTCGATCCCATTCTTCCTGTACGCCAGACTCTCCTGTGCAATAAAAAGGCAGCAGCCGCTCATATCTTCCGTCCATAGATGACTGGTGAACTGCTTGAAAGTATTGCTGAACAAATTCACGCCACTCCACTTTCCCCTCCTCCTTTCCCCCTCCAGACTGCGACATAGACCCATGAACCGTTCATCTCAATGAAGAATATGTCACTCGTGGAGCATTCAGAAGAAAAAGAAAAGCTGCCCGAGCAAGCAGACAGCTTATTTGGAAGAAGCGTGAGCAAAAAGTGGACCTTCTTCTAAGGACAGCAAATATTTTTTAATGGATAAGCCACCGCCGTACCCGACCAAGGCACCATTCGAGCCAACGACACGATGGCAAGGTATAATGACAGGAATCGGATTGCGATTGTTCGCACCGCCAATGGCCCGAACAGCTTTCGCTGCTCCAATAGCCAAGGCAATATCTTTGTAAGAACGAGTTTCTCCATAGGGGATGTTCGATAGCTCATTCCATACATCCTTTTGAAAGGGAGTTCCGTACAATACGGTTGGAACATCAAACGTCTTTCGCTTGCCTGCAAAATACTCTTCTAATTGTTTTTTTGCAGACTCATTGATCGTATCGTTGCGCGTTGGAGTAATTCCTAAGAACGTTTTTTTGCACCAGCGCACCAGAGGCGCTAATCCGTCTTGTTCATTGGCAAACTGAATGTAGCACAGCCCTTCTTCTGTAGAAGCCAAGAGCAACGGTCCAATCGGTGAATCCATCATGGTATAGCTTAATTCCTTTGCCATTTTACGTCCTCCCTCTCTCGTTCAAACTAAGCCTGTGCGCGAATCATGCTCATGCCTTTTTCTATCTCTTCCACCACTTCTGGTGACGCCTCTTTTGCTTTTGCGGAAATGAGCGCTTCTTGTGCCTGCTCTCCTCCGATTTTTCCAAGTGCCCATGCAGCAGTTCCACGAATGACTGGACGGGGGTCTTCGAACAAAAGACGCTCCAAATGAGGAACAGCCGTCCGATCTTTGAAATGTGCAAGTGCTAATATGGCATTGCGCTGAATGGGCTTTTTGCCCCGCCAAGATGAAGAGGATAGGCCGAACTTTTCCTTGAACTCCTTATTGCTCATCTGAAGCAGCGGAATCAATAAAGGCTTGGCAATCTCCGGATCAGGCTGAAATTCAGCATGATGGTCGTTGTCGATGCGACGATTCTTAGGACATACCGTCTGACAAGTGTCGCAACCATACAGCCGATTCCCGATTTTCCCGCGGAATTCATCGGGAATAAAATCTTTTACCTGAGTCAAATACGCAACACATCGCTGTGCATCAAGCTGTCCGCCCTGAATCAAGGCTCCGGTCGGACAAGCATCTACACATATATTACAGTCGCCACAGCCTTCTTCGATCGGTAGGTCGCTTGGCAACGGAAGATTCGTTACAAGCTCACCCAAGTACACCCATGATCCAAACTCCGGCGTTATGATGGCACAATTTTTTCCTACAAACCCAATCCCAGCCCGCTCGGCAACCGCCCGATCAGACAATGCTCCCGTGTCTACCATGGATTCGATCCGAGCTCCTGGCTCCAGCTCCATAATGAATCGAGTCAGCTTGTCCAGCTTGTCGCGCAGAACGTGATGGTAATCGGTTCCCCATGCTGCACGGCACAAGATTCCCCGATACGCACCAGGTTCTGATTTTGGTGGATTTTTTAGCTTGGATGGATAGGCAAGTGCGATAGAAATCAGCGAACGTGCCCCGTCCAGCAACAGTTCCGGATTCGTCCTCTTTTCTAAATCAGGCTCCTCAAATCCAGATTCATAACCCTTTTCCCGGTGTACAAGAAGCCGTTCTTTTAAGGTCGTGAATGGATCGGCACTGGCAAACCCGATCTTATCGATTCCGATTTCCTTGGCATAGTCAATGATGGACTGCTTTGTCTGCTCCCAGTACTGCAAGTCGTTCACAGCTGTTTAATCGCTCCTGTCGCCAATTCGTCGCACCGGTTGTTCCATTTGTTGTCGGCGTGTCCTTTGACTTTTACGTACTCTACCTTGTGGGTGTCCATCAATTGCAGCAGTTCTTTCCATAAGACCTGATTTTCCACCTGCTGGCCTTTGCTGTTTCTCCAGCCGTTTTTCAGCCAGCCTTTATACCAGCCTTGTTTGAAGCAGTTAACCAAGTATGCACTGTCGCTATATAGCGTCACCTTACAAGGCTCCTTCAATGTAGAGAGCGCCTTGATGGCTGCCAACAGCTCCATTCTGTTATTCGTTGTATGCGGTTCGGCTCCGGACATTTCCTTGATGTGTTGGCCGTACATCAGTACAGCTCCCCAACCACCTGGTCCTGGATTGCCGGAACAAGCTCCGTCTGTATAAATTTCAACCTCACGCATCGTCATCGTCAGGGGTTCCCTCCTCTGTTCTCTTCTATTGTATCGAAGCTTAGTCGCTTCCACAAAAATTTTTTGTTATACTACCAAAAATAGGTTTAGTAAGGAGTGTCTATAGATGAAAGTTCAGCTAGATTGTTCCGTGTCCGAGCGTCTGCCGCAATTTTCTCTCGGCATATTACAATACAACAATGCTACCGTCAGTGACTCCCCAAAAATGCTGCAGGGCCGCATTAATTATTATGTGGAGAGCTTGCGGCTTGCGCACGACACTGCAAACCTAACAGAAATCGAAGGCGTCCGCGAGTGGAGGGCCTGCTTTAAGCAAGTTGGCATTGATCCGTCCAGATACCGCCCCTCCTCCGAAGCATTACTGCGCCGACTGCTGCAGGGAAATCATTTTTTCTGGATCAACAGCGCTGTTGATGTTAATAATTTTTTCTCAGTTTTGCACGCGCTTCCTTTTGGGATTTATGACGTCAATCACTTAGCAGGTGATATCACTTGTCGTCTTGGCCACGCCGATGATGTCTATGAAGGATTAAACGGACGTGAAGTCAACATGGAAGGGAAACTGCTTCTCGCTGATGGTAACGGCGCATTTGGGAGTCCCATTGTCGATTCCAAGCGCTCATGCGTAACGGAACAAAGCCGCACACTGCTCCAAGTCATCTTTTTCCATGAAAAAATGGAACAATCTAATAAAGAAGAAATGGTAGGTTCAGTTGGCCGCATGTTTACGGAAATCAACGGTGGCGAGCTGACTCACTCCTCTATTGTTACCGCCTAAGAAAAAGACGGCCCGTCATGCAGCCTGGCCGTCTTTTTCTACGCTATCTTCCTTTTTTCTAAAAACAATATGTTCTAGGACCAGGCACACAATAACTCCGAGCAATAAGCCATTGCCGAACAAAAAGCTGACTAGTGCAGGAAGTTGCTTCCAAGCTACAGCAGGTACGAACATGACTCCGATCCCGACCAGAAGTGAGCTTCCCCCAACAATAATCGTACGTTCGTCCATCTTCAGATTCACATAATCCTTCAACCCGAAGCCAAGCAGTTGCGTATAGGAAATGAACATCGCCGCATATGCCACTGGAGTAGGCAAAGCCGCCAAAAAATGGGCAACAGTGGGAATCAGCCCAATCAGCATCATCCCCAGCATCGCTATTACAAATGGCAAGCGCGAAGCCATTTTCGTCGTTTGAATAACCGCTGCTGCCAAGGAAAGTGGAATCATACCAACCACACCGCTCAAGCCTGACAGGAAATGGGATACCCCTGTAAAAATACCACCGCGATTGTACTGCTTTTCAGTAGGCACAGTGTCTGTCGCTTTTCCCATGACTGACAAACTCGTCATGAGGTTTGTCAACAGAACGAATCCTGTCAGCATACTTGTTAATACAACGCCCCAATCCCAACGTGGGGGTCCCCAAAAGAAAATGGAAGGCCATGAAAATAATTGCTCAGTAGGTCGGACAGGTTCTGTCCATCCAAGAAGCGCGTACACGATCCAGCCCCCAACCATGCCAAACAAAACCGCAAAACTGGAGAATCGTTTCGTTCGCATAATGAACACAACAAGGGCTACGATCCCTATGGACACGATTGCTACACCCGGTTGTACCTCTTTTGAATGCTGAAAACCAATACCGAGCATGCCCGTGAGAATGTTGCTACACAAAGAAACAGCAAGCAAAATCATATACGTACCTGATACCAGTGGTGTAAACCACTTCTGTAATTTTCCAATCCAGCCTAATAAGCCAAAAATGAAAAAGAGTAGACCTGCTAATATCATCCCCACTTGAAAGGATTGACCAATTTCTTGTGGAGGAAGACCCATGCTCGTTCCGAGTTGAGCCAAAATGATAAAAATCCCCCACCATAATCCAGCCGGGCCTTCTATCATCGGATAGCGGTGTCCAATCCACACTTGCAGTAGCGACGCGAGTCCAATGTAAAACATGGTCTGCTGCATCAGCTTTCCAATTTCATCAGCCTGCAAGCCGTACATATCTCCAATCATTAGTGGTACCGCCACACTGCTGGAAACAGTTACGATCATCCATTGCAATACGGACAGCGTCGTGATCCCCATTGGCGGTTTGTCTTGCAGTTTGTAAAACACCTCAACCACCTCGTCCTGTTACTTACACAAGTTGTCTATTTCCCCTGTCTACACTATGCGCATATCAATGCAGAAAAAAACCCCAATCATCAAGATATCTTGACATTCAGGGTTAGCTTTTAAATGTATGGTGCCGGTGAAGGGACTTGAACCCCCACGGTTTCCCTCACGATTTTGAGTCGCGCGCGTCTGCCATTCCGCCACACCGGCAAATACTTTGGAGGAGGCACCCGGATTTGAACCGGGGGTGAGGGTTTTGCAGACCCGTGCCTTACCACTTGGCTATGCCTCCATGATATAAGGTGAAACAATTTGAGAAATGGAGCGGACGAAGGGTCTCGAACCCTCGACCTTCGCCTTGGCAAGGCGACGCTCTACCAATTGAGCTACGTCCGCATTTTAATGGCTGGGGTACTAGGATTTGAACCTAGGAATGACGGAGTCAAAGTCCGTTGCCTTACCGCTTGGCTATACCCCAATAAGTAATCCCCAACTATGAATTTATGGGGCGATCGATGGGACTTGAACCCACGAGTGCCGGAGCCACAATCCGGTGCGTTAACCCCTTCGCCACGACCGCCATGATTACTACTAATGTTTTGAAAAATGGCAGGGGCAGTAGGAATCGAACCCACACCAAAGGTTTTGGAGACCTTCGTTCTACCGTTAAACTATGCCCCTATAAAGGTGGCTCGGGACGGAATCGAACCGCCGACACGAGGATTTTCAGTCCTCTGCTCTACCGACTGAGCTACCGAGCCTTATATCTATGCTTTACGCGCCAATTTCATTTGAATAGAAATGGCGGAGCTGACGGGACTCGAACCCGCGACCTCCGGTGTGACAGACCGGCGTGAACTCCAACTTCACCACAGCTCCATATTTGGTTGCACCCACTGGGCACTCTGATCCTACTTGATCAAGAAGATTACTCGACGTAGAGCAAGTAGAAAATTTGGTTGCGGGAGCAGGATTTGAACCTGCGACCTTCGGGTTATGAGCCCGACGAGCTACCGAGCTGCTCCATCCCGCGATAGTCAGGACGACCGAGTGTCAGCGTTGCCACAAGACGTGACGCTTTCAACTGACCTTCCTTGTCCGTTAAATATAAGTGGTGGAGGCTGACGGGATCGAACCGCCGACCCTCTGCTTGTAAGGCAGATGCTCTCCCAGCTGAGCTAAGCCTCCAAATCACCTACAAATATGTAGGGATCTTTCTAGGTGACCCGTAGGGGATTCGAACCCCTGTATGACAGCGTGAAAGGCTGCTGTGTTAAACCGCTTCACCAACGGGCCAAGATGGCGGATGGAGTGGGATTTGAACCCACGAGACGGTTCGACACCGCCTACACGATTTCCAATCGTGCTCCTTCGGCCGCTCGGACATCCATCCATATGGCTCCTCGGGACGGACTCGAACCGCCGACCGATCGGTTAACAGCCGATTGCTCTACCAACTGAGCTACCGAGGAACGTTGAAGGTTTATTCCTTCAAAACTGAATACGCATGATTGCTAAGAATTTGTGGATAAGTCCTCGACCGATTAGTATTCGTCAGCTCCACGCGTTACCGCGCTTCCACACCGAACCTATCAACCTCATCGTCTATGAGGGGTCTTACC
>NZ_PXZO01000073.1 GCF_003013475.1 Brevibacillus porteri | reverse complement strand
TCTCTAGGGGGCTATAGAGGTTTCTCCAGTTCTGATGGACATTAATAATCGGAAATAAAAAACAAGGAACTCTTCGTACAATGGTAACTTATTGGATCTGTGAGATTGCTCAATTTCTTTTTTTAGTTCATATCGTTTCGCCAAAATTAATGATACTACAGCTACTATTATTGTCACGAATCCAGTAATAAAAGCACCCGCAACAGGTGGCTGTAGTTCTTTAAAAGTTTCCCAAAAAGTTTTGAATAAAAAATAGATAGCAATTAGAGAGCCTATAATTACAGCCAGACCCAACAAAAAAGAAAAAATACTCGATAACTTTTTATCCATTAAAATTCTTCCTCCATACTTTAATAGTTAAGGAGTGATACTATTGGGTATACTAACAAATATTTCAAATTTTAGGAAGGGGGTGAATACAGGTGACTAATAAACTAAGATGCAAGAATCACGCACATTTCATTGGTGGACAAGGGTGCTAATGGTCGCCCGTTTGCCATTATCAAGGAAGAGGGCAAGGAGTCATTGCAGAAGGACATTCGTATTGCAAAAGCGGACAAAGCCAAGCAGATTGTTTATGGGCTTGTCTACGAGCCAGACGTCACAGACGCGCATGGAGACAGTATGACAGCCGATGAAATTGAAAAGGCTGCTCATGGTTTCTTGGAGCGCCAGAACTCGTACAACATTGACAAACAGCATGATCTAGAGGCTGACAAAGGGTATGTCGTGGAGTCGTACATTGCTCCAGTAGACATGACGTTTGGCGATCAAGAAATCAAAAAGGGGTCATGGGTGGCTGGTGTAAAAGTAACGGACGCAGATACGTGGGAACAAATCGAAAAAGGCGAAATCACAGGATTCTCCATGTGGGGAGTCGGAAAACGCGAAAAAATTCAGGAAGCCTCTTCTGATACCGGGAATGAAACGGTTGAGAAGGGGCTTCTGCATTCCATTGCCAAAGCATTGACTCGCATCGTCAAAGGCGAGGTAAAAGACAAGTATGAGCGTAACAAGAAGTCAAACGACTTCTGGACTGCTTGGAGTTCGTTTTCGGGTACGGTTCAGCGCTACAACTGGCAGACGGATCGTTACGAGTTTGAAAGTGACCCAGAAAAGGCAAGAGAAGCGATTCAGGACTTTGCCGACATTCTGCAAGAGATTCTTGGAGCCAACGACATTGCGAAGGCGTTGGGCAAACCGCCTGAACAAATTGCCAAGGCAGGGAAAAAGCTGTCGGCAGCTCGCTTGGACAAATTGAAACAAGCCCACACCACAATTACCGACCTGCTGGCAGAAGTAGATGACCAAGCAGGAGACGAGGAGGAAGAAGACATGAAACCAGAAGATATTCAAAAAGCAGTTGCTGCGGCTATGGCGCCAATTACCAAGCAATTGACTGATTTGCAGACGGAAGTAACAGAGCTCAAGAAGGCAGAAGGTGGAGCTGGTGACGAGGGGCAACAAACTGATCCGGCAACGGCCGCATTGACTGAAGCTGTTGCCAAGGCATTAGAGCCTATTTCAAAGCAAATGGAAACGTTGGGGAACGAGGTCCAATTGATCAAAAATGCAAGAGGTTCCAGTCAGCAACAGCCTGGAGATCCAATTCAAAAAAATGAAGACGATAGTTCCTTTAGTGGGCTGTTGTAAGGAGGGTGTACACATGAGAACAAATGGACAAATCATTACTAAAGCTGCAACAACAACGTCGGTTGATACTTCTGCTTTAAATTACAAGCAAGTCAATAAATTTATGGAAATGGCGTACGATTCCACTGCATTTTTGAAAGGAATCCGACACGAAACCCGCACATCGGCTCAAGGGACCATTGACAAAATAGGTGTAACCGGACGAAACCTTCGAGGAAAGGTGGAGGACAAAGAAGCAACAAACACTAAAACACCAAACTTCCCACAAGTTCCTTATTCTGTTACTCCTGCTGTCCTGCCATTTGAAATTACAGAGGAGTTTATCCGACAAACCGAGCGCATACGTGGCCAAAATGCTGAGCAGATCATTCTGAAACATATGACTCTGAATTACGGTGACAATATGCAGGACATCGGATTTAACGGTGATACAGTTACACCGAATACGAACCCCGATTATGATTTCTTGAAGCTCAATGACGGATGGCTGAAGCTTGCCAAAACAAAAGGGAATTACATCGATTGGGCAACGATTACTGCTGCTGAAAAACTAGGTATCTTTTTCGAATTGGAGCGAGCTGTACCTACCCGTCATCGGGCAGCAGGCCAATTCAAATACTTCATGCATCCGAATACGTTCTCTGAGCGTCTGCAACGACTGGCGGAAAAAGACACGAGCGCATCTATTCAGTTGCAGATCACTGGCGGCGTAAAGAAAATCAACTCTTATGATGTAGAAGAAGTTGCTCATATGCCAGAAGGCGCTGTTATTTTCACATATCAGCCTAACTTCGTGATGGTTAACACCTACGCCATGCAAATCCGGAAGACGACAGAGGGTAAAGAGGCAATCTATGCTGACAAGCGCTTCTATGCTATCCATTCCGACTTCGACCCAATCTTTGAGGAGCCGGCAGCGGTTGCCTACGTTGAAGGGGTTGAGTTTTAATGCTCGTCACATATATTGGGGAGAATAATTCGCTCCAGACTCTCGGGTTTCGTTTTCAAAAGGACAAGCCAATTGAGATAAAGGATAAAAAAGTGCTGGATAAATTAAAGACATGTGATGACTTCAAGATTTATGAGCCAGACAAACCAAGCAGTCAGCAAAAAGGGACCACAAATACTTCCTCACCAGAAGGAGGGTCATTAGATGCTGACGTCGGAGAAGGTCAAGAAGCAGAGTAGCACACGAGCCGTTCGGGATTCGACACCTGAGCGGCTTTCCTATCTTATCAGTGAGGCAAGGGTAAGGATCGAGCTTTTCACGTCACGGCCGTTTGTGGACGATGACGCAAGGCTAGAAGTGGCTCACTTCCGTTTGGTTGAGGGGATGGCCCTGACGGACAATGACGAGGTGCTGGGTGCGGAAGCGCGGGGCATCATGTCCGAAAGTGATCAGGGTTACTCCTGGTCGGTTGAAAGAGCTGCTGTCACAACAGGAAGCCCGCTGGTCGATTCTTTGCTTCGTCAGTGGATGTCCTTCACAGCCGAAACGACTGACGGGGGTAACGTGAAGGCGATGATCTTATGAACCATCGGATGAATGATCAGATCGTTCTGAAACGTACAGGAACGATTCAGGGTGAGCGCAACATAGTTTCCACTACCGAGTTACCCCCACAGACAGTTGTCGGCTGTGTGCGTGCTGTGGAATCGTCGTGGCAACGTCCAGCGAATACCGATCCGGTGGAATGGGATTATAAAGCGTCACTCGCCTTCTTATTGGGTCAGGAGGTACGAAAAGATGATCGGCTTGATTTACCTAACCTTGGGGAGTTTGTTGTGGTTGATGCCAGACCAGGGCGACGGTTTCTGGCTGTGACAGCGATCCAACAAAAACGGGGTGCGGAGTAGTGGACTTCAAACAGTTTGAAGAGCGCATGGGGCAATTTAACAGGGAGCTACCTGACATCATGCAGCGCATCTATTACCAGTTGGGGGAAGAACTACTCAACCATGTTATTGATGAGCTCGACAGTCAAGACCTGATTGATACAGGGACCTTGTGGAATTCCTTCACGCAAGGCGATCAGAATAACGTTTGGCAGTTCGATGGAGACCGGAACACTTTGTCGCTGGAAGTCGGCTCCAATCTGACCTATGCAGAGTACCTCAATGAAGGCTATACGATCGACAAGTCGTATTTCGTTCCGGGGTATTGGAATGGAGTAGGTAAGTTCATCTATGACCCATCTGCAAAAGGTGGCTTCATGGTCAAGCCTCGTAGTTTTATCGGCCGCAAATATTTTGATATCGCCTTGAGAGATTTCCAAGGCGGTATGAAGGCCCTGCTCGAACGGATGTTACAAACTGAGCTGGAAAGGATGTTGAGGTGATGGAGAACCGGGCTTTGTCATGCATTATCGATTTAATCAACGAGGCATTCCCTTCCCTCGCTATCCTGTACAGCTTGGATGTGTGGCTATCGGGTAATTTTAAACCACCTGTGGCGTTCATTCAGACCCAAGAGGTTTCAGAACGTGGCAATACTCTGACGTCGTACCAAATCATTTCCGACGCGGGGATTGTATTGCATCACAAAAAAGTGATAAAGGGAGGCCAAGAGGTTTATGAACCGATTTTTACCGAGCCACTCCGACAATTATTAAGGCGTGAGCGGTACAGTTATCGCGGGAAGACGGACGGGCTGTATATCAACATCGACAACACCACTTTTCGGGTTCGGTCTGACAAAAAAGACCGGACAGAGATTACTTTTCGCTTTGAATATACCGTCCCGATTCCTATAACCGATATGCCGAGAGTCCACACATTCGAAATCGAGGAGGATTGGAAATCGTGACAACTCAGCAAGAACCGCGAGAGCGGCAGGCTGCTAAAGCCGAACCGAAACTACTGAAAACGGAGTGGATTGAAAGAGCACCACAGTTTGGAGCCGAAAGGTTCGAAATTGCTGGCGCTCTTTTTGATGTCTCCGATCATCACATGTTGACCGAGAAAGACGTTGCTCGTCGGTTAACAAAATATAGAGGCGGTGTGTAAAGATGACGATTCAACGAGAACGTCCGGGAACAATGGTCGAACTAATCACAAAAGCGAAGGAACGTATCGTGCCCAAAAGCGGCGTTGTCTTGGTTCCCTATCAAGCAGAGTGGGGAGCTCCTGATACTTTGGTCAAGATAACCAGCTATGACGAACGTGTCGCAGAAACCTTTGGAGAAGTAGATAACATCGAGCTTGCTTCAGAAGGCGGCGCTACGATTCTCGCGTACCGAATCACAAATGGAAATGCAAAAAAAGCCGAGTATACACAGGCGGATGCAATCAAGATCGAGGCGCTTTATCCAGGGCTTCGTGGCAATGAATTAAAAATTTCAATTTCCCCATCCACGGCTGAACCGGGGAAAAAGGAGATCCAAGTCAAAGGGCCGATCAAAATCGAGAAATTCTCTTTTGCAGATGCAGCCGAGCTTGTCGCAAAAACATCCCAATCACTCTATGTTCGAGCAACCAAAACGGGGGATGTTGCGATTACTGATGTTGCAGAGACAGCCCTGACCGGGGGAACTACTGGTAACACAGGGTTAACTTCAACAGACGCTACGAAGCTTTTTACTGCTGTTTCCGGAGCTGACTTCGACACCATGTATCTGCCTTTTGACGATCCAGCGATTACGATTTCAGCCAAGCAGTTCATTAAGGATCGGCGTTCACTCAGCAAGAAGCTCAGCACATTGGTTATTGCGGGCAAGGAAGCAGATGACGAAAACATGACGAAGCACATCGAGCGTTCTGTTTCCATGAATGCTCGCTATGTGGTCAATTGCGCTATTGCGGGAACACACACCAACGGGAAGTCATACAGCAGCCTTCAATGGGCGGCATGGTTAGCTGGTATGTTAGCAGCAACCCCAGCAAATCAGTCTTTGACCGGAGTCATTGTTCCACTGAAAAAAGCACTAAGGGATTGGGGCCATGGTGATATCATAGGTGCCCTTAGCTCTGGCACGCTAATTGCCACGCGTGACGGTGATGTCTACATCATCGAAAGTGCCGTCAACACGCTGTCCGTGATCGGGCCAAATGAGCGGGAGGACTACGGCAAAATTCGCGTCAGCATGACCATGGATCAGATTGTAAACGACATGAATGCTGTGGGCAAAAAGTACAAAGGTAAGCTGAGCAATAACGACCTGGGCGGAGCCGTCTTCGTAGGTGGCTGCAAGCTGTACTTGGAAGAACGCGAAAGACAAGGAGCCATTGATACCGGATGGACTTTCACTGATAAGAAAAATGGTGAAGGGGATCGTCGAGGCTTCTTGTTGTCAGCTCGTCCTTTGGATGCCATTGAATACTTCGAAATCGACTGGGAGGTGATCTAGGAGTGGCAGCACATAACCTGTATCTGAAAAACACACAAGTTTACGATGAGGACGGAGACCCTTTTCAGGGCATCTTGGAGGCAAAAGCGGTATTTAAAACGCAAGTAGAACCTGTTCACCGCTTGCGAAAAGGAGAGACGGAAGATATCGTCTCTTATCATGTTGAGGTGACAATGATCCTTACAGCCCAAAACGCTGATCTGAAATACTTTATCATCGACAAGATCACGCAAGGGAAGACTCCTATCATACCTATGCTGATTGGTGAGCAATGGGATAAAGAGAATGATGTAAAAGAACGCGTGCGTCTTACAAACATTCGCTTGGTTCCGGAAGAACTCACGATCTTTGAGGCAAAGGCAGAAGGAAATGACAAAGGCACTTATGAATTGCGAGGGAAAACCAACGATAAACCGGACTTCCTTGAGAAGTTTACGGAGTATGAAGACTAAATCTATTAAACAATTAGGAGAGTGAACAGTATGAGTAATCTGTTGCAAAAATATCTGGCAAAGGCAAATGAAGCAGTAGAGCACGTAACCACGACGGTGATAATCGATGGAGATGAATGGTCTGTTCGGAAGCTGAATCTATTGGATAGCCGAGCGTGCCTCAAAATGGCAGAAAAAGACGGTGATTTCGATGCTTTAAAATATAGTGATGCTCGAATCGTAAAAGCAACGGAACACGCATTTCCTTGGAATGACAAGGAGCTGCTAAAGGCATATAAAGCCAAAGATAAGTACGATTTGCCCGCCCGACTTTTCAAGAATAATCCAGAAGGGTACAAAGCGTTACTCGGAGCAGTTGAAGAACTATCAAAAGATACGCCAGAAACGGAAGAAGAGGCTATTGAGGAGCTAAAAAACTAATCCGTTCCGATGGGGAGGCAAATTTACTTGCAAGAATATGGCTTAATCGAAACCGACTCCCCTCGGAAGTCGTAGAGTATGAAGTAGACCCATATATGCAGAAGCTTTTTTTGTTCGCTTGTGAAGGAGTAGAGGTAGAAGATAGTGGAGGTTAGATGTCTTCTGTCTCCTTCTTTCCCGAGCGACATGACATCATGTCATTGGGGAGAGAAGTTTCACAGGAGGGGTTCATGTGTTGTCGCTCATTGGAGTATTACTATTATGAATACGAGACATCAGACGCCTATTTGATGGGCGTCTTTTTCGTTTCTTGGGCTGGAGGTGGACCGAATGAACCGTCTAGGCGTAACAGCGGTACTTGGCGCACAGAATCGAATATCACCGGAACTGTTAAATATTGTCCGGGCCTCACGTGTAGCTAGGAGAGAACTTGGACACTTGGAACAGTCCACGCAAGATGTTGCGGATGAGTTGCGAAATGTACGACGGGCAGCTGAGCAGAGCGAACAAGCTTTTCGACAAGAAATACAGGGTATGCGACGCGAAGTTGAGCGGCTTGAGACCGAGTTACGATCATTGAGCAGTACCAGAGCTAGGCCAACGATCACCGCAGATAATCAGGCAGAGCGAGAAATCGCAAGGGTAAGAAATGAAGTAAGGGACCTCAACGGCACGAAAGCCGAAGTCATTTTAACGGCTGCTGTAACGGGTGCTACTGCTGGTGCTGGAGTGGTGGGTGGAATCGGGTTATTCGACCAAATCGTGGCTTCTGCGGAGGCGGAAGCGCGTAGAGCTGTGATCGGAGCCACCAAAGAAGAGATGGCCAGATACAGAAAACAAGTGACCGAGCTGACTACCCTAAATAAAAGCGTAGATCGAGCGACGGTATCCGATTTGCTTACCGATTCAGAACGCTATTCAGGCAAGGCTGGCTTAGATCAAGCAAGCGCCTATTCAATTTCTCAGCAAGCATTGAAGCTAAATGCAATTCGGCCAGACATGGGTGGTGTCGAAGAGTACCAAAAGACGATGTTTGCCATGAAAAACGCATGGAAAGACATTAATGACACTGGACGATTCGGCGATTCTCTTGCACGGGTCGCCAAGAACACCACGGACATTCGAGGTGAGGCACTGGATAGCCTGATCGAGTACAGCGTACAGGTTACGAAGTTTTTGGATACACCGGAGAAGCTGGCCGCGTTGATGGAAGAAATGAACGGCCTGTGGTCTATCGATAAAGGTTTTGATGCACTGAAGGAAACGACACTGAAGTTGTACAACGAAGGCGACCTGACAAATGCATTGAAAACAGCATACGAATCCATGGGGATCGAGTCAAAAGAAGCACAGAAACAAGCTGAAGAGGAAGCGAAGACTGTACAAAAGCTAATTTCTTCTGGGGACATTGCGAAAAGACAAAGCGCTGTCGGTATGCT
Organism: Brevibacillus porteri; assembly: GCF_003013475.1. GTDB lineage: Bacteria > Bacillota > Bacilli > Brevibacillales > Brevibacillaceae > Brevibacillus > Brevibacillus porteri. The sequence continues at coordinate 48,388 of NZ_PXZO01000073.1, read as the reverse complement.
GATGCAGACATTCGGCTCGATCAAAGATGAAGAAGTGCGGCAAGCGTTACTCAATGAGATTGGTTCGGGGCCGGGTGAAGACCTGGGCACAAAGGCGTTTGCTGAACTATTACGTAAAGCCGGGGGAATCAGTCAAAGTCAGCATGATCAATACAAATTAAAAGGCGAGCTGGACAAAAGCTTTCAAGTCTATAAGGACAGTAACCCACTCAATGGTTTTCAACAGGCAAAAAACACGCTGATCAATGAGTTTATTGAGTTGGGTGTCGTCGTGGGACAAGACCTTGCCCCAGCCATGGAATTCCTATCTGCCAAAGTGAAGTGGCTGAAAGAGAAGTTGGACGGCATGTCTCCAGAAGGTGCACTTGGAACACTTAGCGTCGTCGGAGTAGGGATAGCAGCAGGGCTGTGGGGATTGAAAGCTGCCGCCTTTGCTGCGGGAAGGGCTTTATGGAATGTAGCAGCAGGACAATTCGCACAAGATGTTGGTGACGCAGCGAGTGGTGGTGGAACCGGAGAGACAGGAAACCGGAGAAATAGGCACCGGAGAACGATAAGGAGAGAAGACCTTCGAAGGGGAGCAATTCGACGCGCTGGTGGTACGGTCGGGGAGTCTGCATCCGATATTGCATCGAGAGCTGGGGCTATGGGCTCAAGATTCTCTATGCTATCGAAAGTGATGAAGAAGGTTCCCATGATTGGCGCATTGTTAGGGGCAGTTGACGTGGCTGCTACAGCGGCTACCGAAGGAAATAGCAAGAACCTGTGGGGTTCAATTGGCGGGTGGCTAGGAGGAGTCGGGGGAGGTGCCTTAGCTGGTGCTGCATTGGGTAGTGTGGGAGCTGGCCCCATCGGAACATTTGTCGGAGGCATTGTAGGTGCAATCGGTGGAGCTATCGGTGGGGAAGCCTTCGGAAAGTGGCTGTTTGACGTTGCAGAAGATGGAATGGGGGCGATTAGTCAGTACGCATCTGGAATATCCTCGAAGATAGATGGATTTCTCGCACCAGCAAAGCAAGAGTTTGACCGATTTTGGGGCAACATGCCTGACGGATTTGTTGCTTCTCTTGGTTACATCGTCGGATATGGGAGTGAAAAGTTCAGTCAACTCCGCGACATGGGGTGGCAAAAAGCTGGGGAACTTGCAGTTGCGATGGGCCAAAAAGGAATAGAAATCAAAGACGCGTTTGTTGGTTGGGTCAGCACCTTGCCTGGCTCGATAAAAAAATGGCTGGACGAAGCCGCAAAAATGTTTGATCAGTTCATCGTTGACGTGCAGACGTGGTTCTCCAATCTGCCTAGCACCATCGAAACTGGTATCACAAGCACGTTCCAAGATTTGGCCAGCGGCTTTACTCTTGGGAAGACGACAGCCAAAGCGAAGCCATATGCAAACGGCGGGGTAATCGACAGGCCCCACCTTGGGTTGGTCGGCGAAGCTGGACCTGAGGCAATCATACCGCTTTCATCTGGTAGAAAGAATCGAGCCTACGAATTGTGGAAGCAAGTTGGGGCTCGGCTGGGGATTGATACGAACAAGTGGGAAAACCGTGTTGCAGCCGTGAAGGGATTCATTGACGACAATAACGATCCGATCGGTTATGCAGCAGGAGTAGTCGAAGGCACGAGCAACTCTTTCAAAAAGATGATCAAGCAGCGTTGGAATAACTACCATGCCAGCATGTCGTCAGCAACGAGTATCGACGATGCTATGCGGTTACGAGCAGACGCACACCGTACGAGAAATTTAGACTTAAAGTTCGGAAAAGCTTTAAAGTTTGTGGGAAAGGCAGTAAAGCCTATCGGTTATGCCATGGACGTATGGGACATTGCTAACGCGGATAATAAGCAAGAAAGGAACCGGACGATCATGAAAGTGATCGGCGGTATGGGAGGCGGCGCGTTGGGTGGTGTCATAGCTGGAGCAGCACTTGGGTCCATAGCGGCTCCGGGAGCGGGAACAATGGCTGGTGGAGCTCTTGGCGGCTTGGCAGGTACGGTAGGTGGCGAATGGTTAGCTACAACCCTTTATGATAAGTACCAAGAACCGATTGATGGCGCTATTGATAACATAGGCAGCATGATTGGAAACGGCTACGCAAATACGAGAAATTGGCTGGGGAACAAGGTACAATCTGCGAAAGACAACATCCTTGGTGTGGGTGCTGGTCTCTCGAACTTATTTGGCTGGGGGAAGAAGTACGCCAACGGTGGAATGATCAACAAACCGCATTTGGGACTCGTCGGTGAAGCCGGGCCAGAAGTGATCATCCCTCTTTCAGCCGGTAGAAGAAAACGCGCGTTGGAGTTGCTGGGTCATACCACAAGGAAACTCGGGGTAACTCCATATGCAAATGGCGGTATGGTCGGGCCGTTGCGCTCTTCGTTTGGTTCCAATCAGCCGAAAGTTGTCCAGGTGAAAGTCGACGCGCCTATCCAACTCCATCTGCATATCTCGGGCGATATCAACCAAGAGAAGTTCATCGCATTGTTGAAGTCACCCGCAGTTATGAACCAGCTATCACAGTCGGTGGAAAAATTGATCGTTGATGCAGTGGAAACGAACGGGGGTGCCGCATGATCCGTCTACAAGGCAAATACAGGCTGACCTTTCCAGTCACACCCGGAGAAGTACAGTTCAAGGGTTACGGGAGTGATGTAGAGGCAACAACGTCCATCACGTTGGACTCATTAAACCGTTACACGGGCAGAAAAGCAAAATCTATTGCATTTGAATTTTTGCTCCCGGGCGACCCTGAAAATCCACTGGTGGAGGTTGAAGGATATCAGGGGCCGAGGGAGTGGCTTGCTGGCTTGGATCGATTGTCGCATGCGGAAGTTTTGCTAACGATCGACGAATTGAATCTGGCGTGGAACGTGCTCATTGGCCCGTGTGAAGGCAAATTCTCGGGGATCAATGGGAGCTTTAGAGGGACGATTGAGTTCCCGATCTATATCAAATCGGATTTTGTTTCTTGGTCAAATTCCAAGCAGGTATTACAACCAAGCAAAGTCATCACCAAGCAAACGAGTAAACGTGCAAATACAACAGGGAAGAAAGCAAAAAAGAAGGTGTCGCTTATTGAACCTGTTGTCCAGGAACAACAAAAGCAAAAGATTAGCCAGAAATTAACCGGATTTACTCCGTAGACAAGGGGGGGAGGGCGCAGCATGAAAGTAATCTATGGCCAAGATGCTTCAAGGGTCGATCTTACAAAGGCGACGCTGGAACTATCGTGGACCTCATCACGAGGACAAATTGCACAGAATGCAGATATCAACATACGCCAAGCCCCGCCCCTACAATCGGCGGGTTTTTTGATGCTTTTTTCGGGCTTTGAACCGAAGGAGTCGATGCAGTTTTTTCATGGTCCGATCGTCCGGTTTGAACGAGACGAAAAGACAAGCGACCTCTCTGCCACCGCCTACGAGTTGAGCTGGTACTTGCAAAAGAACGAGACTTCACGGATCAAGCTGAATGGCGATGCTGGAAGGGAGTTAGAGCGCATTGTGAAGGCAACGGGTATCCAGTTTAGTTGTCCTGCCTTTGGTTTTGACATCAAGGAACGCCTCTCTTCTCAGTCTTACGCGTCCTTGTTTACGTTTCTAACGGAGAAGGCTTATGAAAAGACAGGAAAGAGATACTTCATTCAGCATTTACGCGACAAACTGACTGTACTACCAGAAGGCGGGAACAAAGTTGTCCCTATGTTTCAGGCGAGCATGTTAGAGAAAAGTTCCACAGGGGAGAGTATTGAGGAAGTCTATACGGTGGTCACCGTTGAGAAGTACAAAGGGGATAGCCTAGCATCTAGTGTCACCAAAGAGAACGCGGGATTGATCAAGCAAATCGGTAGAATGCAAAAGATGATCGATGCGGGAGAAGAGAAAAACATATCTTCCCTTGCTTCGAAGCAACTCTCCGAATTATCGAAGATACCAAAAACACGCACAATCACCGTCAGGCATGAAGACAATAACGCTGCAAGACTTCGCGCGGGCTGGCTCATCAAGATCACGGAAAAGGACAAAAAAACAGTAACCGATTGGATTGTGACAAACTGCAACGCCAGATGGAAGGGCGGCCAATATACGATGGACTTGCAACTGGAAAGGAGGACATAGTATGCATGCAGCTATTGCAAAACTGAGAGGGCTGACACAGGACGGCATTGAGAATACGCAAGGGGAGTTCGGCAAGCTTTTGTCGCTCTCACCCTTGTCTGTAAAACTGGATGAGGACCCAGCACCGTTGGAACGAGATGAGATTGTTACCTTGCGCTCAGCCCAATTACGCCAAGAGGATATAGGGAAAATGGTTGCTTTAATTTCCTGCACGAACGGTCAATATCTCCTCATTGGGGTGGTGGAGTGATGTTTCCCACTCTGGAAGGTGATGAGACACAACTCATTCAGTCTGTGGACGATCCTATTCCATGGACATATAAATTTGACAGGACCACAAAACAACTAATGCAAGGACCGGATGGTCGGTATTTGAGGACGACTACATACGCGGAGTACTTGGAGGAGACTGCAAAGAAAATCCTGAATACGCGTCGTTTCCGGTACGAGATTTATTCAGAACAGTATGGTGTGGATTTCCTCTTTGAAGTGGGGAGAATGCGCTCAGTGATTTCGGTGCCAACTATAAAGACACAGGTACAAGAAGCGCTTGAGGCTCATGGTGAGATTGAGCATGTGGAAGTATTCGGAATAAAGTTTGAGGAGAACCGATTGGTTTTTTCACTCGAAATTGAAGGCATAAGGGGTAAAACCCGATTGGAGGTGGATACATGGCAACGATAGAAAAACCGACCATGCCCATTCTACGTGAGACGCCTGATCAAATCTATCAGCGTATGGCTAACCGGATGTTGGCCATCGCACAGTTGCGCGGAGACACGCCCCCAGCGACAGAAGAGGGAGAAATCTTTTATGACCTCGGATACCCGATTGCGGAGGAAATAAGCGATCAACAACAGCTATTGGAGTACGGGTTTCTCCAGCGGTTCCTGCCTTGGGCAGATGGGGAGTTCTTGGATGCTACAGGAGTGTTCTTCGGCTTACCTCGTAACGAGGGAGAAACGGACGACGCCTACCGACAACGCCTTATCGACCGAGCCCGTACCGAAGAAGGAGACGGCAGGCGCCAAGACTACGAGCGGTGGGCGCGAAACATTGATGGAGTAGGCGGAGCAGTTGCAATCGAGAAGGCGCGGCATGACCTATCTATCGACTTGTATATCACAGACCTGACAGGCAACCCTGCGGGGAAGGAACTGGCTACGAGTGTGCGGACGAAACTGGAAGACAAACGAAGGGCTTTGCACGACTTGCAGGTACTGCCAGCGAACGTTTATCCGGTGACTATCGCTGTAAAACTTGTCTTGCGGCCTGATGCGGAATTCGAGAAGGTCAAAGACCAAATTACCACACAAATCAAAACCTACCTAAAAGGGCGTTCTCAGATCGTGTACCAGCAGATCGGGGCGCTCTTTTTCGTAGACGGCGTTACCGACTTCACGAGCTACATCCTAAACGGCGGGGAATTGAATTTAACGGTTCCTGCTGATTCTGTATCGACCCTAACCATGGCGGTGACAACATGATACCTGAGCGCTATAGACGCAAGTTACCGCCCCAGTGGTACGAGAATGACGTAGCAGAGTACCATTTTGAAGGATCGGCAGAAGCAATCGATGCTTTCAATACGCAGCACGAGGACATCTTACAGCAGTTTAGCCCATGGTCAGCTACCTGGGGGTTGGATGTCTGGGATTGGATTTATTTTGGAAGAAAGCAATTGCTGAGCATTGAAGAACGGCGCAAAAACATCCAGCAAAAGCACTGGTCGTATCTTGGATTTACCCCAAGCGTGCTACGTGCAATTGGTTTGAGTTCATCCGCATTTAAGCAAGTCCAGATGGTTGAAGATTTCGGGAAGAAGGTTATTCGGTACGTTTACCCGATTGAAGATCGATTCGATACAAAGAACGCGGTACATGCGGTTGAGAGGATCAGACCAGTACATTGTAATGGTGTCGCCTTTGAACCTGTGGTGTCCGAAAAAATCGAGTTGCGAGACGTCTTAGTTGTCGGGATAAAGGAGTATCACAAGGTCTATGAGTTTCGAGTAGGAATGACACCAATCAAGCGTTATGAGGAGGTCGTGAAATGATCCTGCCAAGCTATCTGCAAACCGCTCGGAATGACTTGCTAGCTAGGGTATCTGGCGGCGACATATTAATAAACGGGACAGTTTCGGTGCCTGTACAGGCTGTGGAGATTTCCTCACATCCGATTGCGGGCATTCAAGACGGGATAGCACTACAAGTATCTGCTCAACATGTAGCCAGCGTGCCAGTCATCACGGATGTGAAGTTGAGGACTCGGACGGGAGCTGTAGTTGCTGAGAAAACAGAGACTATCGAAATGAACGGGGCACAGTTTGTAAACCTGACCTTTGTTATTGAAACGAGAGGAGGAGTGTAGGTGTCGTATGTAGCAAAAACGGATTGGAAGCATGACGATCCTGTTACCGAGCATGACATAAACCGTTGGGAGCGAGGGATTGCGGATGCTCACGCAGAGCTTGCGGTGTTAAAAGCAGATGTCTCGAACCTGAAAGTCCGAGTGAATACGATCGAATCCACCTTGCCTGACGGATTTGTACACAACAATTTTAACGATGACCTGTCCACTATCAGCTCAATCAGGGTGATTCGGGGCTACTATAACGAGGCTCAAAGTCGGTTGGAGGTGTAACTCCAGAATGAGGAAACCTGCCAATAACAGCCATTATCATTGGAATAATTAGAAAATTATTATTTACAATTGATGATAAGCAAATATATGATATTAAAAAGTATAATAACTCGTGTGGATGGGAGTGATGTTACTTGATTAAAGGATTGTACGAGGCTCATTTGCCTGTGAAAAACTTGGAAGTTTCAATAGAATTTTATACTAGACTTGGGCTGAAATTTGCTTGGCGAGATGATGAAACTGCCTTCTTTTGGATTGAGGAAGGAAAGAGCTGGCTTGGTCTATGGGAAGGGAAAGAGCATCAGACTCCTTACCATCCTTCTTTGCGGCATATTGCTTTTCAGGTATCTTATGACGATCTAAAGCAATCTTTGCAGTGGTTGGAATCAATTCAAGTAAAGGCTGTGCCATTTGGGAGGAGAAACTCTGTTGAACCATTTGTTCGTCCGTATCTAGGGAATGCTTCAGTATATTTTGATGACCCAGATGGAAACAGCTTAGAATTGATGTGTAATGTTGTTGTACCCGATGATTTAAAACATATTACAAATAAGTTGTTAATTCCTGAGTGGGAAGAATTGTTGGTAAAAACAACAAGTCAAAATTGAAAACACGTTGATATTACCCCCCCCATCTATTTTTAGGACGGGGGTGTATTTTTGTGGAGGAGGTGACCTGAAGTTGAGTTTTATTACTTCAAATAACGGCCATTTGCAGAAGGGAGGCAAGTATCAATGGCAACAGGAGACCTAATTAAACTCGGAACGCTTTATCTAGGTGGGACAAAGAGGGAAAGACCCACGAGACCATGGGATATTTACGTAACTCCATCAGGAGCGCCTGGGCGTGGTAACATACCAATGTATAGCAATCAGTCGATTGAAATACGAGATACAGATTCTGATGATGCTTACAAAATACAATGGCGAGAGGTTAACGACAACGGAAAAAGATTGCTAATCTCAGATAGGGTCATACTCTGGGGCATTGCGTGGGATGTCTTAAATTCTCTAGTTTTAGCAAGCGGAAAAAATATTACGATTGATGGTCAACAATATATTTTACGACTACTTACAGGGGGGACTAGCAGACGAGGGTCAGATAATTATGCAGGTGGTTCTCCTGTGAGTAATGAGTGGGACCGTATTATTGTAAACGAGGCTGGAATCAGTGGATTGCCTGTGCCTACAAGCTCTGACCTTGACAACACACAAAATAGCTCTGATTTGAATGGTACGCATAATCAGTATTGGAATTGGTTCTACGCTCATACATGGGGACAAGATGCTACAGCTGCAGGTCGTGTTATAAGAGGTTACTACTCAGCTAGATTCTTAAATGATACAGCTAAATCTTCACAAGCAATGGGTGGATGGCGACCGGTGCTCGAGGCATTAAATACATCACCAACACTAAAACTTACTTCACCACCAGAGAATCTTCTAGGGGCAGATGGCAATTGTGAGGACACAAGTAAATGGACAAAGAGTTCAGTTTATATTTCTTTGACTCTTGAATCAAACAATAAGAAATATGGGAACAACGGTATCAGATATTCAATTTCTGGTTATGGTAGCAAGGCTACTGGCGGGTTTTGGAGTCGAGATTTATTAACCCTTGTGGACAAGAGTCAATACTACGTTGCACTGGTAGATGTGAAAAACGGTAATGCTGATTCTGCGTTCTGTAAGGTGTCATTCAAGGCTGACGGTTCTGTCTATAAGGATGGTAATAGACTAACTGATAGTACCCAATTCAATACATCTCATGTAAAAATTTCTCCTACTGATCTTGCTACTGCTAATGCTAATGCACTCACTGTATGGGGGGTTGTAACAGCAGACGAAGGGGAATATGCGTATTTTGACGGATTCCGAATATACCAAGTAAGTCAGGATACTTACAATAAGATAGACGTCGATCCTGAATACACTGGAGAAAGACTTGGACAAAAGTTCCCGTTTACCGACCCGACAATAAATCAGACATTATCGGAAGGCAACACAATGACTATTCAGGGATCAGTAACTGATACTGACGCCAATGATCCCGTTACGATCTACCTGCAAATTAATAACGGAACCATATTGGCTGTAGATTCCAATGTATCAGATGGAGCTACAGCCATTCCTTTTGCCAAAACACTGACCTACAAAAACAAACGGGTCTACTCTGGCACAACCGATCTAGTCGGCGCGGACTTGGCGGAGAATACGGATCACACCTTAAAAGTGTGGGCCGAGGACAACAAACAGGGGAAAAGCACAGAAGTTATCCGGAAGTTCCGGATCATTTGGAACCGTCCACCAGTAATCGACGGCGAGAATAAAGACCTCGGCTCCTTTATGCAGCCACCCACGGTGAAGTATTCTGCCACCGATCCAGAAGGCAACAATTTCACTTTTAGCGAGTACCTGAACGGGAAACAAATCAGGTCGTTCCAAGGTGTGGCAGGGCAGCAATACACGGTAGAAATCAGTCATGACGCTTGGATTCGATTGGATTTGGATGTACAGCATCAAATCAAGATCGTTGCCACGGACAGCGCAGGAATCTCATCCGAGCGAATTTTCACATTTACCCGAAAAGAGACTCATATCGAATTTATGCTAGAGTACGGAAATCCAGATATTAAAGCAGACTTCACATTAGACGGTATGCCGTTACGTGTACTAGTGACACTTGAGAGATATTTACCAGAAGGCTCGTCAATTGAAAGTGTGAAAGTTTGTAATAACTACTTGGATGCTGTTCCAACATGGGAAGACTGCACGGGTGCGGTAAAGGGAAATCGGGGTTATCTCTTTACAAATAAAACGAAGACTGCCGCAAATTGGGCAATCAATCTATGGGTCATTCTTGCCAAGGGAACAGCAACAGAGCGAGTCAGAATGAGCGGCTACGGAGGTGCTTTCGATTAATGGATATGCAAAATAAGAAGGCTATCTCAGTGATTAGGGAACAGCAACAAACAGATCCAGTTATGACAATGGGACAGGAGCTTTCCACACTCAAAATTAGCAATATCCAAAAGGATGCGTTAATCCAAACAATGGGGGAGCAGCTGGCCATGGTAAAACTGGAGCTAATCCAGTTGAAAGGAGGTGGTAACTGATGGCATTTTGGTCAGTGGCATTTAGCATGAAGTGGGTCACAGCTGAGAAGTTGCGACTGGCTGTAAAAACAACATCAAATCCTTTCGGAGAAATCTCCCCGGAAGAATTCAAGCAAATCACTAACCAAGAATTCTAGGTTGGTGATTTTTTATTTCAACAAGACCTTGAGTAAGCTTCGTTCCTAGCGGGGCTATTTTTGTTGCCCCGAGGGGGGTGAGGAGGAAGATGAGCTGATGAAGTTTTTACAGAGTTTAGAGAACGTAGTTACCCCGGCAAACGGAATAGCAGCAACCACGGGAGTGTTTCTTACCCCGATATTCCAGTACCTCTATGGAAAGGGGCGGCTCGATATTTTAATCGTGCTTTTTCTTATGATTTCACTCGATTGGATCACTGGTATTTCCGCAGCGAAAAAGGACCATACCTACTCGTCTGATTATGGCCTTTCCCGAATCCCACGGTCGCTGTTTCTTTTTGCATTGCCGGCCGTAGCAAATTTGCTGGATCGGGTGATGGGCACACCCGGTTTTCTGTTTTATGGCGTCACATTCGGTCTACTCTATCATACATGGAACAGCCTCACAGCGAATGCACACCGAGCAGGTTGGCCTGTGCCGAAGTCGGTCGTAAATTTGGTCGGTTCGGAGATCAAAGCCAAGACTGAGCGTGCTGCACGAAAGGAGACAAAATAAGAATGAATTTGACGATTCCAGGTGCGCGTGTCGTTGACGTTCGCGCCTCTTTGCCACGACACAAAACACTAAGGTATGGAAGGCGTAAGCTGACTGACATCCGATCGGCAGCCATCCATCATTCGGCTACCTTGAGCGGATCACCGGAGGCATTTGCTCGCTATCATGTAGGCACTAACGGATGGCCGGGCATTGCTTATCATTTTGTGATCCAAAAAGACGGTGTTATTTACTGGTGCAATGAACCAGAGGTAATCTCCTACCATGTTGGCAATAGCAACCGTCATGCGCTAGGCATTTGTCTTGTAGGTGATTTCCGGACACAGCAACCAACAGCAGCACAACTTGATGCGGCGAATCGCCTGATCCAGCATCTGCAGGTACAGATTCCTACCATGAAGCAGGTGTTTGGTCACCAGGAGTACCCCGGCTATGCATCGAAAAACTGTCCTGCATTCCCGATGGGTACATTCCGAACAAATTACTCACAATTCTTGCAAAAAGCTGTGGGTAAAGTGGATAAGCCAAAGCAAGTCCCGGTTGCAATCAGCCTGAATGGCTCGCTGTTATCAGGGACTGGTTTCCTACAGGATGGTGTATCCATGCTACCTGTAAGAGCGGTTGCAAATGCTGCAGGTGGAAAAGTGGAGTGGATTGAACAGACGAAGGACGTTCGCGTTAATGGCAAAGACCTAAATGAACAGATCTTAACGGGTTCGGCTTATGCTCCAGCTCGTGAGCTGGCTGCCGCGCTTTGTCTACAGATTGAGTGGGATGGTAGTACAAATACAGTAAAATTGAGAGGATGAGTTTCATGGATAAAACAAACAAGAAGAAACAGGGTGTATTGATGCTCGTTGGGGGAGTTCTTGCAATTATTGGGGCAGGCTACGGGTTTTTGTCAGATGAGCAAGTTCAGGCGATCCAGAAGGCTTTTGAATTACTATTAGCTGCATTCTAATAGGAACAGCCCTCCTTTGGAGAGCAATCTTGGGGAGGGCTATAACATATCTCTAAGGACACAAGCTTACAGAAGTTTACACTTCCGGAGTTTTCGGTTAGAAAAAAAATAATCGGTAAAATAAAAATAGAAACTCAATAACTTGGGCAGCAGGAGTTTATACAACATAAAGCCCAGAATTGAAAGCGAGGGATGTAGCACATTTCAAAGCAGATTCACTGAGAGGAGGAAGAAATTCTAAGAACTTTGAAAGCGTTGCTTAATTATGATGTTTAAAGAATTTATACTAGTAATATCAAGATATATACAAATTATCATTAAAATGGAAAAATTTGACATTTTCAAACACTTTAAATAAACTTAAAAAGTGTTAAATCATAACTAAAAGGGGATAATCATGAAAAAGATCAAAAAATTATCAGTAAGTCTTCTAGTTTCCGCTTTGCTGTTGATGCCTGTAGGACAAGCATTTGCATGTGAAGATCACGAAAAGATTGAGTTAGTAAGTGCTGGTAGTTATCACTCACTTGCTCTTAAATCAGATGGAACAGTATGGGCTTGGGGGCATAATTTATTCGGACAATTAGGGGATGGCTCCACTAAAGAGAGTACAGTCCCAAAACAAGTGTCTGAACTAGGTAATGTTATAAAGATTGATGCAGGTTCTGGATCACACTCACTGGCATTAAAGAAAGATGGAACGGTATGGGCTTGGGGAGCTAATGGACAGTGGCAAGTTGGTAGTGCAAATGGAAGCACCATAACTGTACCTGCTCAAATTGAAGGACTTAATGAAGTAAAAGATATCACAGCGGGATCTGAATTTAACTTGGCTTTGAAAGAGAACGGAACGGTATGGGCTTGGGGGAAACATGAACTAGGGCTAGGCGACAAAGCTTTAACTAAAGCTTCTAAGATTCCTGTTGAGGTTGCAAATCTTGATGATGTAAAAAAAATCAAAGCAGGGAGTTTCCATTCACTTGCTTTAAAAAATGATGGAACTGTATGGTCTTGGGGAGATAATCAATATGGCCAATCTGGTCTGGGGAAAAGTACTTATAATTCAAAGGTACCTGTGCAGATCGAAGGGATGACGGATATTATTGATATTTCAGCAGGTTACAATTATTCCTTGGCCTTGAAAAGTGATGGGACAGTATGGGCTTGGGGAGAGAATTCATATGAACAATTAGGTATAAATAATAAGACCACCCAATATACTCCAGTACAAGTTATGAATCTTGAGAATGTAACAGAAGTTGAAGCTGGTAGATATTATTCTTTTGCCAAAAAAGAGGATGGAACAATATGGGCGTGGGGCTCCAATGGACATGGAGGATTTGGTAATGGAGAGATAACTAATTACTCCTTACCGGTTGAAATTACTAACTTAAAGGGTTATAAAACTTTATCGTCTGGAAATGTTCATTCTTTGGGGGTAAGTGCGGAAGGAGCTGCTTTCGGATGGGGAGGCAATCCTTGGGGACAAATTGGAGATGGAACCAAAAATAACAAAAAACAACCAATTCAAGTTTTAGGACAATAAATCATTTCAAAGATTACTAAATTAACGAAGCCCTACTTTGGAGCGATCCGGGGAGGGCTGTTTTATTTGTCTTAAAATGCAATTTGAAAGCATTTAACAATACACTTACTTACAAAAGTTTACATTACAGGAGGAATCAGCAAGGAAGCTGGATTATTTAGTAAAATGGATACAGTAGATCGAGACGTGCCAGTGTGAATCTGGCACGTTTATTTTTTGTTTGAAAAGCGAACGTACGATCCTGTTTTTGGTTTTGTGGTTGCGAAACTCTTAAAAAGTAGGTGAGCGTTTGACGAAAGAGGAATGCAGAACAATTTTGCGACGCATTGCCTGGAACCTGAACTATCGAGAAAGAAAGAGGCTGCGTAATGAATGCCCGATTCTGGACGACTTTGGAAGGCATCTGGGCACGGTTAATCACGACGGAAGCCTTTTTGTTGAAGAGTTGTTACGGCAACTATCCAATGAAAAGGAAAGGCACGTTATCCGCAAGATCGTCTTAGAAGGCTTCACAGCAAAAGAGGTCGGAGAAGAACTAAATATGGGAGAAAGAGGCGTGAATCAATGCAAAAATCGAAGCCTAAAGAAACTACACCATTATGTAATTACGCATTCAGTTTAATGGTCGAACGAGCAAAATCTGGAGACAATGAAGCGTTACTCAAAGTCTTAGAAGAAATGCAACCTGAAATTCACAACTTAGCGGGTTTTCTCAAGCTCCCAAAAGAAGAGGGAGTTCAGGAGATTACGACACGGTTTATTGAGAAAATCAGGGGATGAAAAATTCTTTACTTTTTTTTGCAAAGCTGTTCCGTTTTACCCCTGTTTTTTTCCTAGATAGGTGAAAGCGACGATGACCGGTCAAAAAAAGTTGCTTATCACACAATAAGGGAGAAATGAAACATGGCATATCCATACGGTGAACCATTGGAAAATTACGATGAGTTAGAAGGTCGTGATAGTGTAGATTTACTAGCACGCATTATTTACGCTGAAGCGAGTACAGAATCAAAGGAAGGAAAACGAGGAGTTGCTTTCGTAATTCAGAATCGTAAAGAATTAGTGAGAAATAAGGCTCCGCATCATAAAGAATTTGGGAAAAAAGCCACTTTTGAGTCTGTGATTCTCCACCCTGGTCAGTTTAATGGTGCGGAATCCGATCAGATGCTGAAGCCAGTTCTTAAAAGTAAAGCTTGGAAAGACTCATTGGATATTGCGCAAAATCTGAGTGATCAAGATAATCCAATCGGAACCTGCCTATGGTTTAATGGTGTTAAAGTATTCCAAAAAAATACAACGTCTAACGAAAAGTATTACACAGGTTGGGGTGGCAAGGCCAAGATCGTAGAACGAGAAGATATTGGTGACCATGTATTTTTCCGAGTAGAAGGTTACTCCGTCACGAAGTAATTGGACAAGGCTGTACACGTGTGCAAGATGGTTACATGTGTACAGCCTGTTTCTTTGTGAAATTACAATTTCTCTTCAAAAATCTTCCCGTTAAATTGGAACATCTTTGCTTCAGTTTGCGAGTCAGGTTTTTTGATTTGCTTTTGCTCTACATCTTGTTTATAGGAGTTTGCGAAGTAGTGTAGGGTATCATTTTCTATGTGGTAAGTGCCCAATGTCACGGTTAGGATGCCTTGAAAGGAGGTGACTTTTTTCATTTCTCCTTCCCAAGCGATTACTACTTTTCCATTTTCGATGTACCATAGGTGCGCGGTTTCGACATGTATACCTGTTCCGCCAGAATGATCAATCGTTTTATAGATTCGTTTGCCATTGCTGGTACTATAGGGGATGAAATCATCCAGTTCATCAGGTTGCACTAGACCATCTTTTGGCACATGCCACTCTTCCTCAAATATCAGTTGATATTGTTCGTTTTGTTGATCAAAAACAAAGAAAGCCCCTGTGTGAGCCCCTCCTGGCGCTGTGACTACAAGTTCCATTTCTTTGTCGTCATCTAGATTGAGTGTTTTGTAGTATAGAAAGTCCAAATAAAGCTCATTTTGAGAAGTGGCTTTGTTTTTACTTTGTTCCTTGATCCACTGCTTAACTTTGTCGGTAGTAATATTCGGACTTACGTTGTTTTTGACAGGAGGAGTGGCTATGGCTTGAGGTTGATTCGAAGCATTTATTGCTTGTGATGGAACTGAAAGTATGCTCGCAAGAGATAGGATTAGTCCAAGTGTGATCCCTTTTTTTATCACGGATTTGTCACCTCATAGAATTCTATTTAACTCAACTGTTAGACGTACAAAAACGGAAAAAGTTACAAGTTAATGGGAATATAATCCATTACACAACGAATTGACCTGTTTTTTCAAAAAATCATAATTAAAGAAAGGGGAGCTCGGAACACTGGAGGAAGCGTTGAGAGTTGTTCGTGAAATCGATTCGGTACGGAAGCGATTCAGGTTGGTGAGCGACTGGGCAGCAGATTGGATCAAAGTAGACGACCTCGTAAGCGTCACGAAGTAATTGTAAATATCTGATTGTTGAGTATATCAGGGTGTATATACTACAATATATAAAACGACCATAACCTTACATTTTCTCCTCGACATGTTCGTCGGGGATTTTTTAGTATTGAGGTGACAACAATGTTTATATCTCCGATGTTACTCGAACAAGTCGATAAACCCTTCTCTGATGGACGATACTTCTTCGAGCCAAAGATAGACGGCCACCGTCTAATCTTTTCACGAAGTAATGGACAGACGCGCCTTTACACAAGGCATAACAACGATGTGACCTCGAAGTACCCCGAACTCATTACGGATGGTCCTGACAACGTGCTGGACGGCGAGCTGGCGGTAATGGACCCTGAAACGGGTATCCCTGACTTTGAGCTGACTATGCAGCGTTTCCAGTCGAAGAGGTCGCGGCTGCCGATATCTTACGTCGTGTTCGATATCCTACATTATAATGGTGCTGACCTTAAAGGACTTCCTCTCATGGAGCGCAAAGCCGTCCTAGACCGTGCAATACCGGATACCCCAACCATGAGCAAAATAGCGTACATTGACGGATACGGTGAGGACTTATGGGACGCAATTGTTGCTCGAAACATGGAGGGAATAGTCGCCAAGCATAAGGACGGGCGATACCACTCGGATAAACGTACAAACGATTTCATAAAGGTAATCAACTACACTTATGCTGATGTCCATATTGCGGGCTGGCGTAAGGGAGACTTCGGATGGTTGGCACATTACAACGGACGACCAGCAGGCCTGATTGAGCTTGGTGTACCGCCAACTCACAAGCAGGCGTTTTACGGTGTGGCGAAACAGTTGATTACTGGTGAGGATCGCGATTTTGTGTATATACAACCGCAGATAAAAGCCAAGGTTAAAATGCGAAACTGGACAAAGAGCGGCGTGCTACGATCACCAGTGTTTGTTGATTTTATTCTTTCAGCGTAGATCAGCGTCTTTCAAAATTTGAGGCACCTCCTATCTAACAGGAAGGTGCCTCGTCGTGTTATTTGGTATATTCCATAACTTCAAAGGATTGAATCTTGCTGAAAGCTACATAATCTTTTCGAGCTGTAAATGGTCCTTTGTTAAAGTCCTTGTCGAACATATATGTTTCTTTGCCACGACCATCTGCACGGCCATTATACCAGTTGATAAAGTCTTGTACTTCTGATGCAGTTAATTCATACTCCTTCTCAAGACCACTGATCATCTTGATAACTAACAGTGCTCTATCCCCAGTAATGGGATCAACAGGATCGGTATTGCCTAATGGGGTTAGAGCTACTTCATTCGAGTCTTTAATCTCACTATCTTCATTAACTGCTGTTACGATGTAGTAGTATGTAATTCCTTTTTCAACGTCTTCATCAGTGTAAGTTGTATTTGTCACTGTTGCGATGGTTTCGTATGGCCCGCCAGTATTTATAGAACGTTTTACATTATAAATAGTTGCCCCATTAATTGAGTTCCAGGAAAGGACATTAGATAGATCATGTGTATTACCACTAAGAATTAAATTAAGGTCTTCCTCATATCCGAACATTTTTAACTCTCCAATATAAACGTAGCCTTTAAAGCCATTGTTTGCAGTAACACGAATTTGATATTTTTTGTAGGATTTTTCATTAGTAAACTGATAATTCCTAACCTCATTTATCTTCCAGTTTGTCTCGTTCTCTACAGTATGGAGAATGTTCCACGAGGTTCCGTCCCATCCCTCAAAAGTCCAGCTTTTAGCCATTTGAGTAACACCATTTGACCAATTCGGGGATTCTAAAGCGTATTTTACTACAGTTTTTTCTGTAGGAAATTCATATCCAAGAAGAAAAGGATTAAGTTTTAGATCACCCAGATCCCCACTTTGAGCGCCACCAGCGTCTCCTGACGGATTTTCGCTATTTTCAATATTCAGCCCATCAAATGCACGCCATGCTTGGTACTTACTAGAATACTGTGAATTTGAAAAGGCTGTTCCACTAGGTGCAGTATTACTTGTCATTTTAGGAATTAAATCTTTGGTGTATTGTTCCTCCGCATGAACTATACTTTGCCCAAAAAATAAAACACAAAACATAAGTGCATAGGAAAAAAATCGCTTGTTGAACCATTTTGCCAAAACCATGATAATCCTCCTCTAATTGTTAAAAATGGATAATAGAACAAATCACCTTTGAAATATATTACAGTTCTTTGATTTGAGCAAAACATTAAAAGGAATAAATTCAAATCAACGGAATAGTCAGCGGAATGTTCAAATTATGTTCAAGAAATAGCAAACCCGTCCCTATTTTGAGGAGACGGGTTTTTTACTGTGAATGTTTATTCGATCAGGAATCTGCGGGTACACGAAACAAATACTTTTCTCGACCGGGATTCCAGTAGGAAACTTAATTTCACTTTTAAGCAGTAAGCGTACATAGGTTTACTTTGTATCGACCGATTTCATGTCGATCATCTCTAAAATTTCATCATAAGTCATTTTTTTAATCACATTATAGTCAAGTGCTCTAAGTATAAAGTCACGACGTAATCGTTCTTGTTCATTTTTGGGTTCAGGAAGATTTTCTCCTGTAGCTATAGTGTTAAAACGAGGATTAAAAGTTTCCATGTAGTCGTCTGCGTTAAGTTCAACCCATACTTCTTTGGTAGTACCGTCTTTTAGTGTTAGAAGGTAACTTGCTTTCACGAGATAACCGTCATTATTGGGGTTTCTCTCAGCCATAATATTTTTAATACTAACTTCTTTTGCGGGAAGTGTGCCTTGTTTCTGCATATCTAAGTATGTTGCAAGCTCTTTATGGGTTGTAGATAATTCGCTCCTTACTCGTTCTTTTTCGTCAGGACGTAAATTCCAAGTGAGATAAAAATATGTATTCCATAGATCCTCTTCATTCTTTTGTGTAAATAAATGATGCCATTCGATTGCTAGTATTTCTGTCATGCGACTTAAGGTAGAGTCGTGGTTCTCTAATCGATCAAGAATTTCTAGCTTTTTACTATAATCTGCGGGCGTAGGTTGAGGACTTTCCTGTTTTGATACTGCATTGCTACTAGTCGAACAGCCAACTATCGAAACGGCAGAAAGCAAAATAAATAACGTTAACTTTTTGTACACTTGAATTACCACCTTTTTACATATTTATTATCTAAATTAATTGAAAATTTGACAAATAAATACTATAATCGTATTGGTAATAATATACCATAAAATGAAAGGAATGGAAGTATGTATGAAGAAGATAAGGGCAGGTATTCTTGGTTTAGCTCTCGCGGTATCAGCTGTAGTCAGTGCTGGCAATGGAACAGCTTACGCAGAAGGGATAAATCCATACGATGATTTTAACTGGCAGTGGGTTACTACTGATACTGAATTAAGTAGGGGATATTCTAAGAGTCATAAAGGAATGGATATTGCAGTAAATAAAGAGCCTGTATACAGTCCACAAAGAGGAACCGTATTAAGTGCAGGTTATTGGACAAGTGCAGGCAATTATGTGGCAATTGAAACAAGAGACAAGGACCCTGACACGAATTCTAAACTAGTAATTAGGTTTCTTCATTTAAAATCCAAATCTGTATCTACAGGTGATTCTGTGAGCAAAGGAGAAGAAATTGCGGTATCAGGAAATACTGGTACAGATAGTACTGGTCCTCATTTGCATATCGATATAAATAATGAAGGGGAGTATGATGGGAAGGATATTAACTATTCAAATACAATAGACCCTAAATACTTCTGGCCTCACTACTTTGATGGCCCGACCTTTGCGCCACATGAAGAGCATGAAACCGAAGAGCATCAAACGGAAGATGAATTATTACGTAAATTTGACAGTGAAGAATACTTTTTTGAAGACACCCTTATAAATTATGTAGGGGAAGAAGAATTTATGAAGTGGATTAATTCACAACCGTTGGAAGATCAAACAGTACCAAATTTTAAAAAGGCTTTTAATATCTCTGATGAAAAAGAAAAGAAATTAAAGAAACAAGCTAGGGAATAGCCGCAGAAATTAGATAACCCAATGTCAAATGACAACCCGTCCCTGTATTGAGGAGACGGGATTTTCTTATTTCTTGATTATTGGAACTATATCCATTTTGAGAATTTACTTCGACTATCGCGTGTATTTTTTAGTAAGCGAAGCTTATTTAGAATACGGATAAACACATAGGGTGAATGAAATCACTTTGATCGACGTCCTTGGCACAGAAACCGACGAAGTGGTCGACGCTGTGCAGCTCAAGCTGGAGTCCAATAAAATTTACCAGCACATACACATCCTCGATGAGCGCGAAAAAGAAGTGATCATCGGCAGGTTTGGGCTGGATCAGGACAAAGAAAAGACACAGCGCGAAATTGCGCGTGAGCTGGGCATCTCTCGTTCGTATGTATCCCGTATCGAAAAGCGAGCGTTAATGAAGTTGTTTAATGAGTTTTATCGGACGAAACAGCCGCAGAATCGGTAGTTTTTTCGCAGCGGAGGACGCTATTTTGATGGAGGCATTTCGTAGTTCGTTCTCTGCAAAGAAATGACATTTCATTACAAAAGCTTATTCCAGTAAAATACAGACAAGTGAATGGGATGAAGCCACTCGGATGCCGGGTGGCTTTTCTATTTGCTTGCTGTATCGTTTCGGCGAGTATACGGCAGAAGATGTCACCCGTTTTGTAGAGCTAGGAAAATTAACACCCGAACAATATGAAGGGATTACTTGTGAAAAATATGATGCATCGGTAGTAGAACAGCAGGAAACGGTGCAATAAGCGTCTTGTAGTGACTTTGGCAGCGGGCGGTGGGGTATGTAATTTGTCTGCCGCTATCTTGTTCCTGTGCAGTATGAATGGAAACGTCTCACACGAGCAGAAGCGGAGGCGATCACGGTGGCTGGGATGCAAATTGTCTCCGTCTTTCAGCGGGGAACAAACGATGCTGCTGGTGGAGCAATCAATGGCAGAAGGGACGGAAAAGCAGCAGCTTTCCAAATCCTTTAGTTACTTTCTATGAGGTCGTTTAATCCGAGACAAAGAAACTACACTTTTGAGTACTCCAAATAAAGCAAAGAAAACGATTGATAATGAAAGGATTAAATTACCAAAAAGGATGGTTGTCGGATATTCAAACGGATTCTTGATATAAACTTTGTAATCGATCAAATCCCAAAGAATAATACTTGAAACATCTTGCTGAATAAAAGGAAATGGCGCTCCAATAAGCACATGATTCAGTTGCTTAACATCAGTAATGGTAACTGGAAAAATAAGCGGAGTGAAAGCGATTAAAAGGAAACTTGTAATGAACGTGTATAAGACAAACTTTTTACTCATTTTTATCATCCTCATAATGTTGAATACCAGTAACCATGAAAACGGCGAGGCATAGCATCGTTACTATTCGTAACAAAGCCACATGTGTAAAAACGTTCACTACTGCCATGGAAAGGGCAACTACTGAAAAGATATTGAACCAAAGAGGTCTATTTTTCATGAAGGATCACCAGTATTTTCCTTTTTGTAACAATTTTAACAGATGATTTGATTGTATGCACTACAGCGAATGCCATCAGTCTGTTGTTTGATTGTCAATGTTTACTAAACACAAGATTATTAAAATGGTGCCAGGAATTGTAACAAGAAAAACTCCCTAATAATCAGGGAGTGGTGATAATGCAACCAATGTGTTTAGCATGATGGTTCTTGGAGAAGGTCACATTACATAACGGGTTCTGGGCACCACCAACCGCACCCATGACGCATGCAAATCCAGATACAACTTCCAGCTTGAGCTGGATAATAAGATGAATGTTGTACCAATTGACCTTTTACTTTCTTGTATTTCTTAGAATTAGATTTCTTCTTTTTCATGGGATATTTCCTCCTTTATGATGATCTAAAATAAGGTATTAACATAATTTCCCTTTTGACTGTACGAGTGTTCTCAAGTGACGAAAATGGATGCAAAAAAAGGTATTAGGAAGGTCGCCACAGATAATATCGACAGTATAGATATCAACACGATGAGACACCATCCTGTTTTATAGGAGGTGCCTCATTGTATTATTTGGTATATTCCATGACCTCAAAGGATTGGATTTTACTGAATACTACATAATCTTTTCTAGCGGTAAATGGCCCCTTGTTAAAGTCCTTATCGAACATATAAGTTTCTTTTCCACGTCCGTCTGCACGGCCATTATACCAGTCGATAAAGTCTTGAACTTCGGATGTAGTTAATTCAAACTCTTTCTCGAGTCCACTGATCATCTTGATAACAAGAAGTGCGTTATCACCGGATGGCTGAGGATCTGGATCTGGCATCTCAGCATCTCAGCATCTCAGCATTTCCTTGCATGAATTCAACTTCACTAATTACGGTATGAGTATTGCCATGCCGATTATTGGCAGTAATATTGAAGCGATACGCTTTATAGGGCTTGGAGTTATCAAATGTAAATTCTCTTTTCTCACCAAGCTTCCATCCTTCAAACGTCCAAGTGGTAGGAGCTTCTAAATGTCTATATGTCATGTCAGAGGCTAATTTTATCGTATACTTTCCAACTACTGTTTCAGTTGGAAACTCATACCCCAAATAATAGGGGAATTGACTAATATCGGCCGGATGCCAAGAGGTTTTTTCATCATCGTGGGAATTAAATCAACTGAGTTTTGATCTTCTGCATGCCCAATGCTTTGACCAGAAAATAGAATAGAAAACATGAGTGCCAAACTAAAAATTTGCTTACGATACCTTTTTGCTAAAAACATCAAAAACCTCCCTGAATTGTATTTAGTTCGTTCAAGAAATACAAAACCCGTCCCTGTTTTTATAGGAGACGGGTTATTCTTATTTCTGATAGCTACTTTGTGTGTGTAAGGGATACCTCAAAGGCATCTAAAATCTCTAGAAAATGCGAGGCTTCTCTAAACACATGGTCAGCGAGCAATGGGGGGATTATGCTCTTAATTTTGCATTCCTCAATCAGATCACGAGCTGTTTTTTTGAAGTCACGCAATTGACGGACGGATACGCGATTTTGATCGACAAATTGATTCAGTAGCGGTTTCGTTTGAGACTGGGGGCGCATGGAATCTAGATCCTGAGCTTGGAACAATAATTGATCAAAATCATGACTAAACTCTCTAGCCTGATCCACTAGCTTTCTTTCGGAAGGATCGAGCAAATGGTTAATAAATTTCGCATGGTCAGCCATGATTCGTAGGAAGAAGACATTTTCATTAATCACCGCATCAGGTAAGGGATCAAGGTTTCCCGTATTCAGTTGTTCTAATCGATTCCGAAAATAGGCAGCCTCCCTACTTGTGTGATCGACCAACAGCGGAAAGTTGTTACCACCGATTTTGCAACCAATAATGAGTCCGAGTACTTTGCGTTTAAAGGCCCAAATATAGGAAACGGCATTGTGAACCATCTGATTAAAGTCATAGATTCGTTGGGGGTCTACGTCAGAAGAAAAGGCCAGGGCTTGGCTTTCAATTTCTTCAAAAATGCTGTAAAAGCGATTCGCTTCTTCAATCAATTTTGTGTCTTCGCAGTTAAAGCCTAATTTGAGAAACAGGGAGTGTTCTTTCATGATGCGAGACCAAAAACGTATTTCCTCTAACGAGCGTTCAACAAAAACATCTGTCATATAGTACCTCCGCATAAGAATGTGGGCGGATCACAGCCCATTTTCCACTTTTGATCACACATGATGTATGTCTATGCGTTTACCCAGTTTCGTGAATGGGCATGAGCACAGAATCCACATCCGAACCAAGCCCATTTCTCCATACGATTGTTTTGGGCGTTTTCTCGCTTGTCCCATAAAAAAAACTCCCAATAACGGGAGTTTTCCAAGTTAATAACGACGCATCGAATGCATTTGCGTTCTGTGGTGATGGGCCCGCATGCGATGGAAGTGTTCTCTTTCTCTAAAGGTATGATGACGCATGCGATCATGGCGATGTTCAAAAGCTAAAGAGCGATAACGTTCTGCTTGCCTCATGTGGTGATGCATTCGCTGTCGATGATGCTCAATCGGATCCATGACACTTCCCCCTTAACGGTTGGTACTTTATAGGATATGAGGACAGCTTCCTGCTTGCTTATGCATGAGTGGATATCGCAAAGAAGGAATGAAAAAGAGGCGTAAAGCCTTTAGCTTTCGCCCTGTTCTGAAAAAGGTTAATCTTTTACTCGATGTATACGGCTCTTTCAATCGCCTGCTCTTCATTCGGAGTGAGTGATTGAAAAATAAAGCGGGCATAATCGCCCAGAAGTGTGTGACGGATTGACCTTGACTCGCAAATAAACATTAATGGTAAAATACTTGTAGGAGGAGCAGCAGTAAGGGGGGAGAATATGAAGCGACCAATCATAGATATACCAAAGACAGGCAGCGAATGGTTATGGGATGTAGTTGGTTGTTTATTTTTCGTGGGATCACTTCTCTTTTTAGTCTTTGTCTGGAATCAGCTTCCTGACGAGGTGCCTGCCCATTACAATGCTCTGGGGGAAGTAGATCGCTGGGGCTCAAAATGGGAACTGCTTCTTTTACCTGGGATTGGCGTCTTTATCATTTTCCTCATGCAGGTACTCGAAAAACATCCGGAGCTCCATAACTATCCGGCACGCTTCACTGAATCGAATGCCGATCAGTTTTATTTGCACAGTCGAAAAATCGTGAACCAAATAAAAAATAGCTGCTTACTTATTTTTTCCGTAATCTTGTTGGAGTCGGTTTCCATTGCTCTAGGATGGGGAGGCGGCTTTGGGAAGTGGTTTCTGCCGATCACCATCATTGGGATGATCGTTCTGCTTGTGATAGGAATCGTGAAACAAAAGAAGATTCAATGAGAAGAATGAGCGAGAGGTCCTTCTAACGGGAAGGTCCTCTCCTTTGTTTTTTGCAACGAAAATCATGAGGACATATGTCCTTCCCTATCCACCTTGCGATCCTTTTTAATTAGGAACAGATCAGTGTGAGGTGAGAGGATGAAAGGAATTATTTTTGCTATATTGGGCGGTGTTTTCATTACCTTGCAAGGTGTAGCGAATTCAAGAATCAGTCAAGATATTGGTACTTGGCAAACCGCGACACTTACGCAGTTAACGGGCTTCCTCACGGCTTTTTTACTTCTGTTGATTTTTCGAGATGGAAAATGGCAGGCATACAGGCGAGTGAAACCGTTATATTTGACAGGTGGGGCATTCGCCGCGTTTATCATTTTTAGCAACGTTACTGCTATCCACCATATCGGGGTAACCATGACGATTTCAGCCCTCTTGATTGCGCAGCTTAGCCTGACTTTTCTCATT
This sequence comes from Brevibacillus porteri, assembly GCF_003013475.1. Taxonomy (GTDB): domain Bacteria; phylum Bacillota; class Bacilli; order Brevibacillales; family Brevibacillaceae; genus Brevibacillus; species Brevibacillus porteri. The sequence goes on along the minus strand of NZ_PXZO01000073.1, from coordinate 23,499 downwards.
GACAGTAATGGGTGGTTCGGTGTTGATAAACAAAAGATGAGGCTACCGCATTTTATCGGGATCGGGATGATGATTCTGGGGGTACTGATACTGAGGGCCTGATGACGAGAGGGTGAAACAGAGGAATGAAGGAAATCGAAAATCGTGAGCTTTTGCAAGATTATCTCCATGCCCATCAGTTAGCGTCTGTTTTTCATGAGCCTTTTCTGTCGCATTTGTCCTTGTATCAATTTGATCAAGGGGAGCTCATTTGTGCTCAAGGCGAATCAGCCTGTCATCTGTACGTTTTGGTGCAGGGAAAAGTAAAGATTTTTACGACTTCCCCCGAAGGGAAAACCCTGATCCTTTCCTTTAAAAAACCGCTTGAAGTGATCGGAGATATTGAGTATGTAAGGGGAATTCCTTATCTAAATTCGGTGGAAGCGGCCTCGACTGTTCTGATGATCGGAATTCATTATCGCTGGTTGAAAAAATACGGAACAGACTACGCTCCACTCCTGCAATTTTTACTGCAAATCATTACGCATAAATTTTGTGTAAAGTCCAACTCATTAAGTATCAACCTTCTGTACCCAGTAGAAGTACGTTTCGCTCGTTATTTGTTGTCCGTTTCGATAGAAGAGTGGAATCCTGCCAACAAAGAACAGATCAGTACGAGCAATCTCTTGGATGCAGCGAATATGATTGGAACGAGCTACAGACATTTGAATCGGGTCATCCAGCAGTTCTGCAAGGAGGGACTGATTGAGCGTGCCAATGGATTCCTTCTGATCAAGGATCGGGAAGGTTTAGCTAAACTGGCGAGCGAGACTCCGAACGAATAATGAGACAGGAGTGTCAAAATCATGGTAGTCGGGCTATTCTTCGCGTTACTGGCTGGCTTGTTGGTCAGCCTGCAAAATATTTTCAACAGGAAAGTAAGTGAACAGGCAGGAACATGGTCTACGACGACACTTGTGCTTGGGATGGGATTTCTGTCTTCTTTGACGATGGGTCTCCTTTTCGAAGGAACTCAGTTGTTTTCACTTCCATCTATGCAGCCGTGGTACTGGTTCAGTGGCATGATCGGCGTTGGGGTGGTCTTTTGTCTGGTGCAAGGGATGAGACTGCTTGGCCCAACGTATGCCATCTCCATCGTTCTCACTGCCCAGCTTGGCTTCGCTTTATGGTCGGATTCAATCGGCTGGTTAGGGCTGGTTCAAGTGCCGATTACTTTTACGCAATTGTTAGGGGTTCTGGTCATTGTCGGAGGTGTGATCGTATTTAAACTAGGCGGCGAATGGCAACAGAATTGCTCAATTAGTAAGAAGTAATTTTTTTGTTGACTTAATTTTAAACGTCATGATAAAATAAAAAATTTCAAATTCAATATTTGTGCTATAATGGATTTAGATTGCTTTGAAGGAGGTGGACGTATGTTTCAAGTTGGAGACAAGGTTTTTTATCCGATGCACGGGGCAGGCGTAATCGAGGCGATGGAGGAGAAAGAATTTCTGGGTGAAAAACACCTCTATTATGTGCTCAACATGCTGCTGAAAGAGTTAAACATCATGGTCCCGGTTGAAAAGATGTCCGCTCTTGGTATTCGAAAGGTGGTCGAAGCCGACATTCTGAAGAATGTTTTGGCCGCCATGCGAGAGGGGCAACGCGACACCACCTTGAATGCAGCGCAGCGCTACAAGCTTCATACAGAGAAAATGAAGAGTGGCGATATTTACGAGCAATCTGAGGTCATTCGTGATTTGGTTGGTATGAGTAAAGAAAAAGTATTGGGAACGAGTGACAAAGTGATGCTGGATAATGCGCAGCAGCTCCTCATTAGTGAGATTGAACTGGTAAAAGACGTAAATACCGATCGGGCAACAGAGATGCTAAAGAAAGCTGTATGCCCAGAAGAAATGTCTGAGATTGTGCCATAAATTTTGTTCATATGAGGTAAGCAAGGGGAGTGATTGTTACTACAATCGCCCCCCTTTTTTGTATGTCCATTACAGCAACAAGCCAGAATCTAGAGAAAATTCTTGGCGACTGGCAAATTGGTGGTATCCAGCCCGTAAAAAGGCTTTAGCCATTGGCGTGTTTTTGACATCGGTATCTGCGCGGATGTATGTTTCTCCGGCTTGTACAAGAACGTCAGTGGTCTGCTTCAGCAATCGATCAATATAGCCGTGTCCTCTCTGCTCGGGGAGAACACCGATGTATCCAATTGTAGCAAAGGTGGGGCTGACCGTAGGCATCAAGAAACCAATAAGCTCATTTTTTTCTGTATAGGCGAGCTGCCACCATTCCGGTTCGTATTTCATTTGTTGCAAATCTTGGAACATTTCCTGTGCTTGGGCTTGAGGGCCTTTTTCCAAGCGCTCCTCTGTAATTTGTTGATCATGGGTGAATTGCGAGACGCGCATGATGGCATCCACAAATGCAGCCTCACCAACCTCAGGAAGACTGCGGTAGACGATCAGATCATGCGTTCCGTCTGACGGTATAGCAGTTGCCTCAATCGGTGCATGCCATTCGAAGCGGTTTGTTTCCCGGCTAATTCGAAAACCGAGCGCTTCCAGAACATTTCTTCGCTCTTGGTGATCCGTTTGCCATTGGGGAGAGGAGGAAGGTGAATCCAGAATATAGCCGATTTTCTCCGAAAGATTCCCTGCCATGAGTGTGTAGACTTCGCGTAAGAAATGAGCTCCGAGCGAAGGACATTCTGCTTCTTTCCATGGAAGCTCCCACAATACCAAATCGGTCGCTTGTTTACTGCCAGGCAATGTCCAGAAGGCAAGACGACCAGCGATCTTACCCTGTACCTCCAGAACGAAGCACCAGTCCTGACGCATGGCTCCTTGTGTGAACATTTTGTCGAGGTAAAGAGCGATATCATCCCGAACGGAAGCAGGGTGATCCGGGAAGGCAAGAAATGCAGGTAAATCTTCCGGGTGGATACGGCGAACGGTGATCATGCAAGTCATCTCTCCTTTGTAACCATCTAAATTAATTTTGTTAGTTACAAGTGAATTTTACCAAAATGTTCTGTGAATCGTCAATCGTGGGCTATGTAGGAAAAGAGGAAGGGCAGGGAGCAAACTACCCGCTCCCTCGTTTGTTCCGGTGTTATTCAATCAATACGCCCCGCGACCTGCCTATAATACGGATGGCGCGATTCCACAGCAACAGGAGCTTTTTTCTCAGCAGGGGTCGTACATACAGATCAGGGCTTTTCAAATAGGAACGCATGGGGATGACACGAAAGCAAATGCGCCCTTGACTTACATATCGTTGCGAAAACGTCGGGATGACTGAAATTTGCTCGAGTGAAATCTGATTCCTTTCATCCTTCTCGACAGTAAATCGCAGAATAGCTCCACACTGAGATTGATCAAACGAGAGCATTTTCTCTGATGTGAAATTGCCCAAAGAATACGCGACTAGTGTTTGTCTCTTTGTTCCGTGAGCAGTCATGATACTCGGGGTGACAACAGGCTGCAGAACATGTGGGTGAGCTCCGAGGATGACATCAGCACCGTTGTCGAGCAGGCTTTGTACGAGCTGTCGCTGGCGAGTCGTCGGTGTATAGCGGAATTCAATCCCAAAGTGGAGGGAGATGATCACAACATCAACGTGAGGACGGACCTTTCTCAGGTCGGATAATATCGTGTCAAGATGAAGTAGTCGGACGATCCATGGCGTATGAGCGGGGATCACCTGCTTGTTTGTCCCGTACGTGTAAGCAAGCATAGCGATGCGAATGCCGTTTACCTCCTTGATCAGGAAGGTATTTGCCTCCTCGGGGCTTCGATAGGTTCCGGTATGAGCAAGCTTGTATCGATCCAAAACATCAAGGGTTCGGCATAGTCCGGTTACTCCGCCATCCAGACAGTGGTTATTCACTGTAGTCAATACGTCAAAGCCAGATGTTTTCAAGTCTCGAGCCAATTCATCTGGACAGTTGAAGCGAGGGTAACCGGTTCGTGCCGAACCGATTTGATAGGGCTGTGTTTTCCCGGAAAAGGTGGTTTCTAAATTGCCAATCGTGAGATCTGCCGCTGAGAGAATCGGTGTCACGGGGTGAAACATATCCGTAAAAGAGAATTGATCTGTACCAGGCAGTCTGGCAGTTGCCACCTGCTCTTTCCACATCAGGATGTCGCCTACAGCGGCGATGGTGGCCTTCTTTTTCATGTGCTTCACCTCCCCTCCTACTCTATTCCAGAAGTCGTCCGTCTGATTTGGATAGGAGCGGAACGTTTTCATAGATAATGGTCTATACAGGCTGTCTATGCCGTTCATACAATAGGAAAGCTGATCGAGAAGAACGAGGCAAAGGGGTGATACCCGTGAAAAAGAAGAGAAGAGCTGCTGTACCGGTAAAGACACTGATTCTCGACAAGCCAGTTATCGCTGTGACGGGAAGTGCAGGGAAGACCACGACAAAGGAAATGATCTATACCATCCTGAATCTACGCATGCCCACATATAAATCGATGTACAACAAGAACTTCCTAGGAAATACAAGAGCGCATACCAAAAGAATTCGGGACGAGCACAAAGCCGTAGTGCTTGAGTATGGTATTTATCGAAGTGGTCATTTGCGACAGCATTGCAAAATCATACAGCCGTCGATGGGAGTCATCACGAATATTGGCACGGCTCATATCGGAAATTTCGGAGGTGATGCTAGGAAGCTGGCATTAGCAAAAACGGAGTTAATTCGTCATATGAAACCCACAGGAACCATTTTTCTGAATGGGGACTGTCCCTATTCTCGCGAGTTTGTTCAACAGCCTTACCTGGGTTCGTTCACGGGAAAAATCGTGACATTTGGCAAGGAGCAGGAGTCGGACTATAAGGCGGGGCGAACGAAAATAGAGGGCAATGGGTTTCGGTTCGACTGTTCTTTGCGTGGAGAAAAGGAGTCATTTTTTGTCCCTATTCCCGGCGAGCATAATTTGTACAATGCATTGGCTGCTATAGCAGTCGCCCATACGATGGGGATTCCCGTCGATGATATTCGTCGCGGATTAAGTCTGTTTCGCGGACAGCCAAAACGCCTAACCAGCTATCGACTCGCGAATAACATTCAGGTGCTGGATGATACCTACAGCTCGAATCCAGATGCAGCCAAGGCAGCGATTGATGTATTAAGCCAGGCAGGGCATACCACCAAGATCGCGGTGCTCGCCAGTATGCTGGAAATGGGCCAATACGATGTGAAGGGTCATGAGGATGTCGGGAAATATTTGAGTCAAAAAAATGTAGACTACTTATATACGCTGGGAAGAAGTGCTAGGAATATTGCCAGAGCAGCGATTCTCTCCGGTTTTCCGGCAAATCGAGTCAGGCATTGCTTGAGTAAGGCAGGCTTGCATCGTCGTCTAGCAAAACAGCTGAAGCCAAATACAGCCTTCCTCGTAAAAGGATCGAATCGATTGAAAATGGGAGAGACTGTACAATTTTTGTGCAGAGTAACAGCCAATCAAAGCAATCGGAATGGATGAAAGAGTGGGGACGCCTGCGGGGTGGCGGACAAGGGATTACTATACAGGCTATTGCGGAAAAAATAGGTGAATGACGGCGGGCAAACGCACATACCATCTGTGTGTTTGCTGCATTTCCTATAGGGAGACTAGTAGGAGGTGACACGTCATGTCATATGAATTTCCACCTGGCGGCCGAGATGGTTCCCCAGGCTCTCCAGGCTCCCCCGGAGGTTTCCCCCCTCCACCACCGGGCCCTCCACCGAGCAGAACGCCAAGTGCACCGGGAGCAAGAGGCTATGGGGGAACACGTCGGATTGATGCTGGCGGATTCTATCCCTGTTTATATCGTTACACATACGTTTGGCTGCGAAATGGTCGCTCTTTCTGGTTTTACCCCGTTCATGTCGGTCGTCACTCTGTATCTGGATACCGCTGGACAGGATATCGATGGGAGTATTACGGGACAGACTTGGATCGAATCGCTTATTTTACCTGCTAACTTCATTTACGAGCAAAAAGGCCATTCTCCCAGGGAATGGCCTTTTTATTTTGAAGGACTTATTTTATGGAGAGTGAGAAATCCTTGTGATCATGAATATCTCCTTTTTCCACATGGACCTTCACTGTATAATCTCCGGCTGTCGGGAACTGTACGTTGCCTTCATACTGGCCAGCCGCAGTTTCCGTTGCATCGACGAAGCTGTGCTTCTCGTCATTTCCCAGCCAGAACTCGAATTTGACTGTCGCTTTGTCCAAAGCTTTGTTGTCCTTCATCAGATGAACAGTGAGAGCAGCAGGTGATGCTACTTGAATATTGTCGGCTGGGGAGAAATGATAATCAACTGTTTCACCATTCGCGTGACCTGCCGCCCCATGATCGTGTGCCTGACCTGCGTCAGCTTGCGGCGCAGATGGCGTCACCCCAGGCGTCTCACCAGCCTTGCTGTTTACGGTAAATGGGGTCTTCTGCATATTGTGGAAATCACGTGCCGTTACATGGTAGTAGACAAAATAAGAACCTGGCTCGCTAATGGTTTGTTGGGCCGTGTAAACACCGTCTCCTTGCAGCGAAGCTGGGATCGTTTCATGCTTTTCTTGCCCATCTTTCCACCATTCGAACTTCACTTCCTTGGCATCATCCACGGGTTGGCCATCTTGTGTAACTGTAACGGAGAAGGTAACGGTGTCGCCCGCTACTAGCTCCTTTGGTTCCAATGTAAAGGCAGCCTCGACGGGAGATCCGGGTAGCAAGGCTTGTTGCTCGTTCTCTTTTCCACAAGCGGCTAAAAGGAGCATGAGCATGGATAAGAGCAGAATCATCGTACGTTTCATGTTGGATTACCCTTCCTTCTTCAATTTCAACAGTTCCTGATAAATTTGTTCGGGATCGAAATCGTCACCCATGCCGAATTTTTGAATAACGGCATTGTTATCATCCACGAGATACGTACTCGATGTATGAGAGATGAATCCATCATCCATCTTACTGGCAAAAAAGCCAAGCGAATTTGTAACCGTTTTGATCGTTTCGTCATCACCCCGAAGCAGGGTCCAGCCTTGGTCTTGAATGCCCAACTGCTTGGCATAGTAGCCCATGACCTCAGGGGTGTCGTTTTGCGGATCAATCGTGATGGTCAAAAATTCAACGTCTTGCCCCATCAAGTTTGCTTCGAGCAAGCGTTTTTGCAGCTGAACCATTTTTACCGTTGTCGTGGGACAAATATCCGGGCAACGGGTATAAATCAACTCCACCAAGCGAAACGTTTTCTTTTGTGGTGCTAGCGAATAGGATTGTCCATCGATGGTTTGCAGAGTTACATCAGGTAATTTCGCCTGGGTGTTTTTGGGCCCGAACCAAACCCAAGAAGCGACAAGAGCAACAAGGACAAGGACGGGCAACAACAAGAGCAACCGACGGATTCGGATAGCGGTAGCAGGGGCGATATTCACTTGTGTGTGGCGCCTCCTTTCTGATTCTTTTTGGCTATGGCGTCATGAGTCCGTCCTCTTCCTGATTCTTTTCTTTTCGATACCAGGTAGAGAAGATGTAAGCCAGGACGACTCCGTACGTCAGCTCTTGCATGAGCTTCATCACAATTCCGCCCAGCCGTTGATCCTCCAGAGGGAGCAGTGGAACGGCAAACATCGATTTGTCGATCGGCGTGGAAAAGAATGGCGCGCAGAGCATGGAAGGACCGTCTACATATGTCGCATACAACGGTGTGGCTGAAAAAATAATCAGTGCACATGCAGGCGTAATCAAAACACCGTTAGCAAAGATGTAGGCAAGTTTTTGCAGTTCCGACAGGCGGTGAATTTCCGGTATCGGTGCGACAACAGGCATCCACATCAATATCGCAGTCACCAGCAGCAGTAAATGAATCAAATTATGTAGGGCTAGGTTGTTCATTGCCAAGTCTAAAATAACAGGCATATGGTAAAACGAGAACAGGGCATTGAACATGAGAATAGCAGGTATCGGGTGACTCGCTATTCGCATGAAAAGCTTGAGCCCCCGGCGATAGAACAGGCCGCGGATCAACCATGACGGGGTCCCTGCCAAGAGCAGCAAGGGCATTACGAGATAGAGTAACGATTGCTGCAGCATGTGGGCGCTAAATAAAAAATGCCCAGCTACGTTCAAAGGACTCCCCATACTAAAGTAAAAACCAAGTAAGCCGAGAGTGAAAAAAGTCTGTTGCTTTCGTGTAACAGGTGTGGAATCTTGAAAAGTTTGGCGTAGTGGTCCGGTCAGTGAGAAATAAGCCAGACCGATCAAAAAGGTCAGAAGAATCAGCTCTGGATTCCATGTAGCCCGAAAGCCAAAGGTTTCAGTGAAATAAGTGAGGGTCATTCGATTACCTCCGTTTTCAAGGATTATCCCCAGTACTCATTATAGGCAAATAACTGGAAAAGCCTAATGACTCGTTCGGGCTATTTCTTCCAAGGGAACAGAAATCTTCACATATTTGTCACGTATGTCCAATATGAAAAGAGCCTCCCGCAAAGAATCGAGGGAGGCTACCAAATGTTATGATTTTTTCTGTTCTTCCAACCATGTTTTCCATTCGCTTGCTTCGCGACCACCGACGAGTCGAGCTACTTCCTTGCCGCCTTTGTAATGAACGAGGGTCGGGGTGAATTCGATGTTGTAATCACCATAGCTGGCGTTAAACTCTAGCAAATTGAGCTTTTTCATATCGATGTCCAAGCTTTTCACGATCGGTACAAGGACGGGGGTAGTTGCTTTACAATGCTCACAAACCGGGCTGTAAAAGTAAACAAACGCGTCCTCCTGATTATTGAGCTTACCTTTGAGCTCATTAGGCATAATGAGATTATCGTACAGCGGGTCACTCAATTGTTCGAGAGTAGCGGGGTGCAAATTGGCTTTACCGTAAGGGTTTCCTTCCGCAAGCTGACGGTTCGAAATGTCAGCATACACGATCGCACCGATCAGGAGCGCAGCCACAAGGATGGATAGAAAGATGACTTTCTTCATGAATCATTTCTCCTTTGCATTTTTCATAACGATGACAAGCAGGATGCTGATCAATGTGAAGGCAATGAGAGCAAGGAACGGAATAGTGATAAAGCCTAGCCAGTTAATATAGTCCGTGTTGCATGGCACAATGCCGCAAGCGCTACCCAGATCTTGCAGGGCAGGTATTTTTTGAATCGAGTAATGATACAGCGATGTGAGTCCTCCTATGATGGAGAGAATCAAGGCGTACGAAGCGATCTTGTCATCTTTCTTCGCGGAGGCCACCCCGAGTAAGATGACGAGCGGGTACATCAAGATTCGCTGGTACCAGCACAGGTCACATGGTATGTACTTTAATACCTCTGAAAAAAACAAACTACCTCCTGTTGCGATCAGGGACACTCCCCAAGCGGCAAACATGGCTTGTTCCACGATTTGCTGACGTTTCATATAAACACCTCGTCCATATCTTAACATATTACAAATCGAAAGTAGATTATAAAAAGTAATAATTTGTTGAACGAATGGGCTTGTCTCTCGCATCATACTGGATGCACTACCCGATGCGCTTGCAGCAGGTAGGAGCACCAGTGCGAAAGCTCCCGGTTTTCCCTAGCACGATCAGTAGACCCGTACTTGTGGAGAGGATTGCCTATCCCGAATCGGTACGAAAATGGATTGAAGAGAAGGCCATTCGACGAGCATGACGCCTCGCCAATATCCTGCGCCACCATCAATGCCGATTATGTTGTCTCTGCGCCAAGGACCGCTGCCTGAGTATTGAGGTAATCCTGGAACAGGGGTGTGGCCAAAGATGACAGGGAGTTCTCCATCATAATAAAGGTAAAAAGGCTCGCGAATCCATAGTAAATCTTGCGGATCTTGTTCCTGCAAGGGGATGCCGGGTCGAATGCCTGCGTGTACCAAAAGTGCGGCTGGAGCTCCTGTTCGCGGATCGGCTGGCAGCTCGATATATAAAGGAAGAGACGACAAGGCTGGCAAAATGGTTGGATAGCGAGAAAGGATGAATTGCCGCGCTTCTTCTTGTTCCTGCAAAGAAGGCATCCGGTCAAGAAAAGCTCGCCGCAGCGGGTGATTCCCTAAGAAAGAACGTATGGTGGCATCGCCGCCATTGTAGCGCAGGTATAGCTCCGGATTGCCGTTGCCGGACAGCCAATCCTCGAGCATTTGCTCGTGGTTCCCTTTTATGAGATAGATTTGGTTCGGATACGCCTGCCGAAGAGCGAGTAGATCGAGCAATACTTCCTTTGATTCAGGTCCTCGATCGACCATGTCCCCCAATACGTATAGACGATCACCAGCTTGGGGAGAGAAGGAAACGTCCCGCAGCGCCTTTTGAAAAGCTTGATTCTGACCATGTATGTCCGAGACCAAATAAGTAGCCAAACAAGATCACCCTCCTCGAGTACCCGTTATGCCTTTTAGTAGGATATGTTTGTGTAAAGGGGAGGGTGAAAGGTGTGTCTCTTTCTCGATGGAATAGATGGGTGCACATATTTTGTGAACGGGAATAGAGATACAGAATGAGTCAAATACCCATACGGTGGGAGGATCAAACGACGATGGCTACTTCCTATCGCGACTATACATCGCCAAATACTCAGTTTACGTACGATATGAGAAATAATCTGTTTTTTAAAAAGGACGATCAGAACTTCATCGATTCCCTGGGAATCGCACAGTTAAATACATTAGGTAACAGTTCGTTGCTGGATATTTTCCTGACAACCGGAAATGTTGTCGAGCCACACATCCATCAAAATGCATCGGAGCTGGTGTATTGCATCGCTGGTGAGGCCATTGTGTCCCTAATCAATCCTTTTACCAATCAATTGCTCAACTATAATATTAAACCGAGACAAGTTGCCAATATCCCGCTGGGCTGGTGGCACTATGAAATGGCCTTGACTGACGATACGCACTTACTGGCTATTTTTGATGCGCCAACTCCTGAGGTGATCTTTGGCTCCGATATTTTGCGGTTGACTCCAGCAAGTGTGTGGGCACATACGTATTGTTTAGATGAAGCAAAGGTAAAAGAAACATTTGCGCCTCTTACCAAAACAGTCGTGATTGGCCCGCCGGTAGGATGTCAGCAGCAGGGGCAGTTGCCAGATAGAGCTGCCTCAAGCCAGTACCCGTACTATGGCTACTCGAGTCAGTTGCCAGACAGTTACGGTTATTACGATGCCAACTATGTGCAGCAGGGTGGGTATGGACAGCACCCAGTCTATCAACAGCCGACCGGTTATCCACAATATGGCACGAATCCCTACCATACCGGATATACGCCACAACCCGTTTATCCATCCTATTGAATGGCAAGACAGATAGTGCCTTGATGGGCAGGTCTCCCAAATTCGGCATTCTTCTATTACAATCAGGAGAAGAACATTTTCAAAGATGAAGGGGAGAACCATGATGGATCATCTGGCACACTGGTTGCGGACATCTTCCTTTACCGTTGTATTCACCGGAGCAGGCATGTCGACAGAGAGTGGCTTGCCTGATTTTCGTTCACAGTCTGGGCTGTGGCGAGGCAAAGATCCGATGCAACTCGCGAGTACACGCGCAATGATGGAAAATCGGGAAGCGTTTGTGGAATTTTATCAGATGCGCATTCAAGGTCTACTGTCTTGCAAGCCACACACCGGACACGAGTGCTTAGCTGAATGGGAGCGGCGTGGATTGGTTCATGGGGTCATTACACAAAATGTAGATGGCTTTCATCAAGAGGCGGGAAGCTTGGCTGTAGCCGAACTCCATGGCTCCCTTGCGAAAATCCGCTGTCTTGCCTGCGGGACCGAGTATGCCAATACACGTTATCTGGAGGATCAAGGGACGATTTGCGCATGCGGAGGATTTTTGCGTCCGGGTGTTGTCCTGTTTGGCGAATCTTTGCCGCAATCACAAGTCGATCAGGCCATCTCGTGGACGGAACAAGCCGATTTGTTCATCGTATTAGGTTCTTCGCTTACGGTGAGTCCTGCCAATTGGTTTCCGCAGCATGCAAAAGAAAGAGGAGCCAAGCTGGTCATTGTCAATCAGGAACCAACCCCATTGGATGCGTGGGCAGATGAGGTCATCCAAAATGAACGGATTGGCAGCGTGCTGCAAAGAGTAGGACGTCGTTAGGAGAGTAAAAGCAGGTGTGCTCAATGAAAAGAGTACGCCTCTTCTGTTTGGGCTTGTTGACATGCCTGATTGCTGGTGACGCTTCCTATTTTATTTTTGTACATGTGTCATTATTACTTTATATTCAATATTTTACCATTAATGAGATTGTATTCCAATATTTGTGCAATCCATTGAATCACCCTAGAGCTTGCGCGAAAAACATGATACCATCGAGTGTAAGATTCATATGGCTTCTCGATACGCAAATAGAAAAGTACAGGTGACGTTCATGCAAATATTATCAGTAGAAAACCTCTCCAAAGGCTATGGAGAAAAAGTATTGTTTGATAACATTTCCTTTCATATTGCCGAGCAAGAGCGCATTGGTCTGATCGGTGTAAATGGTACGGGAAAATCCTCGCTCTTGAAAATCGTGGCGGGCTTGGATACAGCGGATAGCGGGAAAATTATTCATGCGAATCATTTCCATGTGGAGTATTTGCCGCAAAATCCCGATTTCGACGAAAACTCCTCCGTACTGGAACAAGTATTTTACGGCGATTCTCCACTCATTCAGCTTTTGCGTGATTATGAAACAGCGCTAGAGGCTGTTCAAGAGTCGCCTGACGACGAGAAAAAGCAGGCGCGATTGTTTGCTGTTCAAAACAGGATGGATGCGGCTGATGCGTGGGAGAGCAATACACAAGCCAAAATGATCCTGACCAAGCTTGGCCTGCACAATTTCTCGCAAAAGGTAGGAGAGCTCTCTGGTGGACAAAAAAAGCGGGTAGCAATGGCACGAGCTTTGATCCAACCAGCAGACCTGCTCATTTTGGATGAGCCTACGAACCATATTGACAATGAGACAGTCGAGTGGCTGGAAGAGTATTTGTCACGCTACAAGGGTGCTTTGCTGCTCGTCACCCATGATCGCTACTTCTTGGATCGCGTGACGAACCGCACGTTTGAACTGGATCGCGGCAAGCTGTACAGCTATGAAGGCAACTACGCGATGTTCTTAGAGAAAAAGGCAGAGCGTGAAGAAAATGAAGCGGCCGTAGAAAGCAAGCGGCAAAATCTGCTTCGCCGCGAGCTGGCATGGCTACGTCGTGGAGCAAAAGCGCGAACGACCAAACAAAAGGCGCGTGTGCAACGGGCTGAGGAGTTACGAGATAAAGCCGTAGATGGACCTGCCGCCAAGATGGAAATGGCACTCGGGGCCAGTCGTCTCGGCAAAAAGGTGATCGAGCTTACAAATATCAATAAAGCGTACGGTGAGCGAAAACTGATCAACGATTTCAGCTATATTGTCCTGCCGGGTGATCGTGTGGGAATTATCGGGCCAAACGGAAGTGGAAAAACGACACTTTTGAACATGCTCGCAGGAAGAATTCAACCGGATAGTGGTTCATTGGAAATCGGGACGACCGTTAAAATCGCCTACTACACGCAGGATAGCGTCGAGATGGACGAAAAGCTGCGCGTCATCGAATATGTAAAGGAAGCAGCAGAGGTCATTCAGACGAGCAATGGCGAGTCGATCACGGCTTCGCAAATGCTGGAGCGATTCCTGTTTTCGCCGCATATGCAATGGACACCGATTTCCCGCCTGTCTGGTGGAGAACGTCGTCGTCTCTACCTGCTCCGTACACTGATGGGAGAGCCGAATGTGCTATTTTTAGATGAGCCTACGAATGATTTGGATATTCAAACGCTCAGTATTTTGGAGGACTATCTCGAGCAATTCCCAGGCGCAGTCATTACGGTATCGCATGACCGCTATTTCCTCGATCGTACAGTTGACCATTTGTTTGCTTTTGAGGGGCAAGGAAACATTCGTCAGTACTACGGCAACTATTCCGAGTACCTGGAAGATAGACGTCAGGAAAAAGCAACACAGGTGCAAGAAGCGGATCAGCAGGCAGAAAAGGTGCAAAGCAACAGCGGGGCTAATCGCGGCAACAACCGCACGCGCAAGCTATCCTACAAGGATCAGAAGGAATGGGATGCGATTGAAGGAAAGATCGCGGCTTTGGAAGAGCGCAGCGTCAAGCTAAAACAAGAGATTGCAGCGTCTGGCAGCGATTACGGCAAAATCGAAAAGCTCTATGCTGAAGAACAGCAAGTGGCGGCAGAGCTGGAAGCAACCATTGAGCGTTGGGCGGAATTATCTGCATTGGTAGAGGAATTGGAGCAAGGGAAATAATTAGTGGCGTAGCCAGTAATTGAGGGCTGGGAATGCGACGCTTCCACCTGTAGACTAGAGTAGATTACTAGAGTAGAGGAGTCGCTGTCGTTGCCTGCCTATAAGTTAGACCCGGAATGGGTGATGTCTTACCTAGAGCTACAAGAACAACAGCTCTCTTCCGAAGTGCATCCAGAGGATAAAGAAGTGATCATGAACAAGATCAGGGAAATGACGTTATCGATCATGTACAAGCAAGCAAGAAGATATCTTATATTCTTGGAAGCGGATGAAACGGAAGCAGAAAGAACGAAAAAGACTCATCTTATGTAAAGAAGACCCGCCCTTGGTTTAAGAGAGGCGGGTCTTTGCATGTTTATTTATTGCTGTCTGATTCGAACGGGCGTACCAATGGGCACGATTTTTGCCAGAGCATTCACGTCCTCATTGTACATGCGAATACAGCCGTGAGATACATACTTGCCGATTGAGGAAGGATCGTTCGTGCCGTGAATGCCGTAGTGTGGCTTACTTAGTCCCATCCAGATGGTTCCGAATACACTCAGAGGACCTCCCGGATAGGAATTCGGATAGGGGACTTTGTTGATGATGGTAAAATCCCCTCGTGGCGTCGATGTGGCAATTTTGCCCAAGGCAACAGGATAAGAACGGATGAGTCGGTTCCCATCGAACAGATCGAGACGTAGCCTCGCAATCGAGATACGGATGTTGTAGGACGGCAGCTTCTTCACCTCCCCCATAAACGATACGAAATGCCGCTCTTACTATGTTATGAAAACCGACGATACCGGTCCCTTTCCTCTCATGATTAATGTAGTTTGAAATCTAACGAAAACGTATCCGGATAGCGAAGGCCGTCACGATAGAACAAGGTTCGCACCCAGACGTACATCCGTAAAGGAATGGAAGGAAAGACGATGGCCAGCTTACCTTCTTCCAAGACAGGCAAATCGAGCGGGGATTGAATTTCATAAGGGACTCCTTCTTGATCAAGCAACGTTTTGTAATGTTGGGCCTCGCTCCAGCTAACAGGATAATAAAATGATTTTTCCATCCAATTCCAACACCTTTCCAGGTTTCACTGCTTTCCATTGTATGTAAAACATTTGAGATAAAAAAAGAAACAAACGCCACAGACATTGAAAAATAGGCAGTCCAATTGAGGTTTCAAAAGTGTCGTCTGGGCAAAAAACGTCATGATTTTCCCAGGAAATGCGTGTAAAGTGGAAGTAGCACAAACTGGAGGGACTTGGGAATGAAGCAGACGCACTTGCACTTTAACATGCAAATAGGCAGAAAAAAGCCAGTGAGTGTAAACAACACAGAAACGGCCTGTCCTTTTTGTGATCGAAACAGTCTCACAGACGTTTTGGAGCAGCGGGGCTCCATGATTTGGCTCATGAACAAATTCCCTGTTCTGGAGGAGACACATCAGACTGTTTTGATTGAGACGGATGAATGCCAAGGGGATTGGTCTGTCTATTCCAAAGAGCATGTACGAGCATTGCTGGCATTCGGGGTAGAGAAGTGGCTGGAAATGGAGCAAAGCAACTCTTATCGTTCCGTTCTGTTTTTCAAAAACCACGGCCCGTATTCCGGAGGGAGCATCCGTCATCCGCACATGCAGATCGTCGGATTAAATGACTATAACTATCTGGATCAGGTAAAAGACAGTGATTTTAATGGCATGACAATCGATCAAGAGGCAGGGATTGAATGCAATCTGTCTACGCATCCCCGTGCAGGTTTTTTTGAATACAACGTCATTCTATCGGACTTTGATCGATTGGCGAAAATGGCAGACTACTTACAAATTTTAGCACATTGGATACTGACTCATGTCAATCCGCGCAACCAAAGCTACAATTTTTTCTTCTACCATTGGGGAGAAAAGCTGATCGCCAAAGTGGTTCCCCGGTTTGTTACCTCGCCTCTTTACGTAGGCTATTCTATTCCGCAGGTCGCCAATAATTTGGAAGATATGGTCGCTGAATTGCAACGCCGATACTTCTAATCATAGAAAGGGTGCTTACGCTATGACGTATACGATCACGGCAAGAAAAACACTCACCTCAGAGGAACTGGCACAAATTAAAGAATTGGTTGGGATTTGCAATGAGCAGGATGGGATTGATCTCAAAGTAAACCCGAGTATGCTGGAAAAGCGTTCGGGAGAGCATGAAGAAGATTTTGTATGTTATGCAGATGGAAAGCTGGTTGGCTTTCTGGGGCTCTACGTGTTTCATGGCGGTGAGGCAGAAGTGAGCGGCATGGTCCACCCAGCCTACAGAAGAAAAGGCATATTCACAGCGTTGCAAGCACAAGCCGCAGATGCATGCAGACGAAGAGGCATTCCGGCGCAGTTGTTTATCGTTCAGCGAGATTCAGAAAACGGTAAGTCATCTATGGAGCGAATCGGTGGGGAATATCAATTCTCGGAATATTGGATGGATTTGGGAGAGAAGCAAAGAGCAACGGTTTCTGGAAAGGTGCTGCTTCGACCGGAGATCGCCAGTGACTACGAAACGTTGATTTGGCTGAACGTCCATGGTTTTCAAATGGAGGAAGAACGCGCGAGGGAAATGGCCGAAAACATGGCGGGTGATCCCAAGGCCACCACACATTTGATGATTGTCGATGATAAGGCCATTGGCAAAATAAGCGTGAACAAGGATGAGGGCAAGGCGTTTATTTATGGGTTTTGTGTCCACCCGGATTACCAAGGGAAAGGATATGGACGCCAGGCATTGGCACAAACGATCGAGATGCTGGGGAAAGAAGGATACCAGAACGTATCACTGGAGGTAGCCTGTGAAAACAGCAATGCTTTGGGACTGTATGAATCATGCGGCTTTTTCGTAAAGTCGGCCAATGATTACTACAAGCTGGCGTTGTAGTGGGCAAACTGCTTTTCCCTATCTCTCGGGTTGGAAAACGTATCAGGATACATGCTACGATAGAAGAGAAAGCAAGTGTGCTGTAAAAAGGAGTGACTCAATATGAAACTGTTGTCCATCGAACCGACGCCGAGTCCAAACGTCATGAAGCTGAATGTAGACGAGCGTTTGCCGGATGGGGTCCAACATGTCTATACAAAGAAAGATGCGAGTAAAGCACCAGAACTCATGAACAAGCTCTTGGAGATCGAAGGGGTTACCTCCATTTTTCATACGGCAGATTTTCTCGCGCTGGAGCGAAAATCTAATGCAGACTGGCAGCGTATTTTGACAGTCGCCCGCGAGGTTTTGCAAGCAGGTGGAGGAGCGGCTGTTCCTGACCTGTCTGCGGAGGAAGCGGGGGCATTTGGAGAGGCGCAAGTGTACGTTCAAATGTTCCGCGGTGTACCGATGCAGGTCAAGGTGACCATGGGAACAGAACAGATTCGTGCAGCCCTGCCAGAGCGTTTTGGACAGGCAGCCGTGCGTGCAGGCTCTGCGTCGCCCAACCTTATCATGGAGCGAAAATGGGTCGAGCATGGCGTGCGTTACGGCGATTTGCGTGAGATTGGTGAAGAGGTCGCATTGGAAGTCGATGCCTCCTATCCGGAGAGTCGTGTAGAAGAAATCGTGGAACAGGCCATGGCGCTTGGTCCCGGGGAAACCCCAGAGCCAGTCGTGCGTGAAAAGAAAGTCGTTACGCTGGAGATGCTCGATGATCCGGATTGGCAAAAAAGATATGAAGTGCTGGATCGAATGGAGCCTAGCGAAGAGGATTTGCCTGTTTTGGAAAAAGCGCTTCGTGATGGCAAACCGTCGATTCGCAGGCTGGCGGTTGTATATCTGGGCATGATCGGCGGCGATGATGTTTTCCCGCTGTTGTTTGAAGCGCTCCGGGATGATTCCGTCTCTGTACGACGCACAGCGGGCGATACCTTGTCTGACTTAGGAGACACGCGCGCGATTCTACCGATGTGTGAAGCGTTGAAGGATAAAAACAAGCTGGTACGCTGGCGCGCTGCTCGCTACTTGTTTGAGGTGGGGGATGAAACCGCCTTGGACGCTTTGCGTGCCGCACAGAATGATCCCGAGTTCGAGGTCAGCTTGCAAGTCCAAATGGCCGTGCAGCGCATTGAAAGCGGCGAGGCGGCTAGTGGTACCGTTTGGCAGCAAATGACTCGCCGAAACGATTAATTCGCTGCTTGCAATGGCGCAAGAGCCCTCTATCAAGCGGATAACTGCTATAGAGGGCTTTTTTGTCGTGTTTTCATTGGCTGGATATACGGCGAATAGCGGGGCATACTGCTTCAAGAAGAGCGGTAAACAAGTTGGTTCATTAGGTAAATATTGGTATAAGTCAGTATAAAAATAGACACAGTCCAATAATAGTTGACTTCCACCTTATCCATCCCTTAGACTAGGATAGGGTTTAGCTTATGTATTCAACATCGCTAGTGCGTAGGGGAGATTGTGTATGACAACCAATCACTATGACGTTGTTATTGTAGGTGGGGGACTTGCTGGTCTTTCCAGTGCCGCCTACCTGTCGTCGAAAGGCAAAAAAGTTGCAGTTTTGGAACGCGGTCAATTGGGTGGACGTGCCGTTACACTGAAGATCAAAGGATTTAACTTCAACTTCGGTGCCCACGCCATTTATGCTCGCGACAGCTCCGTTTTGAGAACGTTTGAAAAAGAATTGGGTCTGAACATCGATTGGCAGGATTTCAATCCGACGAAAGCCAAGTACGATATTGGTAGCGATCTGACTGCAGTTCCGGCGAATGTACAAGGACTTTTCCAAACGAAGCTCTTAAAAGGCATGGACAAAGTATTGTTCACGTTTGAGATTTTGAAAACGATGCTAAAAATGGAGAAAGGCCATCCACATATGTCGATTCAAAAGTGGATGGAGAAAAAGCAAGTCAACGAAGAAGTGCGAGAAATGATGTTGACGCTTGCATCTTCTAACTTCTTCACACGTGAGCCTGAAAAGATTCCTTCTGACGTATTCTTTGCGTACTACAGTCGTTTGTTTACAACGAATAAACCGGTAGCGTATATCGGTGGTGGTTGGCAAGCGTTGATCAATGAATTCGTACGTATCATTGAAGCAAATCAAGGTACGATTCTGATCAAAACCAAAGTAGAGAAGTTCCAAGTAGAGAATGATCGTGTGGTTGGAGTGGTGACACCGGAGGGCGAATTTACGGCGGATGAATTTATTTGCTGTATTCCGCCGAAGGAGATGGCGAAGGTCTTTGCGGAGACGCGCCTGGAGCATGCGGTTGCACAGCATGCTGAATACGAGCCAACGGTTGTTATGGTGTATGACATTGGCTTGAAAGAGCGAATTGACGTACCGTACTCGTACATCTACGAAAAAGCAAACAATATTTTCATTACCGATATTTCGTATTATGACCGTACTTGTGTACCTGAAGGCGGGCAGCTGCTGCAGGCGACTGCTTACATGCGTCAGGATGAAGTAGGGAACAAGGAAGCGGCCGAAATCCGCAAACAAGAGATTGAAAACCTGTATGACAAGCATTTCCCAGGCTGGCGTGAGCAACTGGTTGTGCCGCGCGTTTCTGCTCGTGCAGTCGTACAGGAGATCAAGTGGACCATGAATCAGAAGCCAATGCCGATTTTCATGCCAGATTACCGCAACCTGTTCTTCGCGGGTGACTGGTGTGAAGGACAAGGTCAGCTGTCTGAGCTGTCTTTCTCTAGCGCGATGAACGTTGCCAAGCTGATTTTGGAAAAAGAATAAGTCGATGACGAGCGGGTGTTCCTTGGAGAAAGGAATGCCTGCTTGTTTTTTCTCATGCAAAGTTACATAGAAAAAAGCCCGCCAATGGAGATGGCAGGCCACATGGATTATGCTTTCTGACTATATACGTGATAAACGAGATTGCCGATTTGCGCCATGACGTCGGCAGCATCCTTTTGCTCGAGTCCCTTGTTTAAAATGGACAAGGTGACAGCATGAGAACCGATGTAGAGGATGCCGACATCATGCGTGATTTTGGTCACAGAGCCAGTCTTGTTGGCGATTTCCCATTTCGGAATCATCCCGATCACATCACCGTCTGGGTCAGGCAAAAGGAAAGGGATGCGGTCACGGTGCTGCTGAGTCTTCAAGATGGCGACCATTTTCAAACAGCTGTCGTAGGAGATCACTTTTCCTGTTGCCAAGTATCGGAGGTGGCTTCCCATGTCTTTTGCCGTCACCTCATTGTATCCTTCTAATTCGGCTGGGATGACCATGAGCTTATTGTAGAAGTGACTGTTTGTCATTTCTGTTTTTTGCATCGCGTTGCGAATGCTCTCTGTTCCGACGAGATCAATCATTATGTTCGTTGCTGTATTGTCGCTTTGGATGATCATCAGGGTAACCAGATCGCGAATCGTAAATTCAGTGCCGGGAGTCATATGCTGAAGAACACCTGCACCGCCAACGAGATCCTCTGCACGCAGCTTGATTTTGTCCTCTAAGGCAAACTTGCCTGCGTACGCCTCTGCAAAAACAGCTGTCATGATCGGGACTTTGATCACACTGGCTGCATAAAAGCGTTGATCTTCGTTGATGGATAAGGTTTCACCGGTTCGCAAATCTTCGAAAAAGATTCCCCATTC
Source organism: Brevibacillus porteri (assembly GCF_003013475.1). Classification (GTDB taxonomy): domain Bacteria; phylum Bacillota; class Bacilli; order Brevibacillales; family Brevibacillaceae; genus Brevibacillus; species Brevibacillus porteri. The sequence continues at coordinate 2,625 of NZ_PXZO01000073.1, read as the reverse complement.
CCCTCCAGCGTCCTTGATCAGGCTGGATATTTGGGCAAAAAGACTGGATAACATGTAGACCCATCTCCTTTTGTTTCGATGTAGACAAAATTTTCTCAAGATAATATTATTTAGTCATGCTCCTAACAATCAAGAAGAATTATTCCTAAGATGGGGGTTTTGCTGTTGCAAAAGTGGAAGAAACTATCATTTTGTGCTGTTCTATTAACCAGTTTAGCGTTCGCTGGTTGTGGAACACCGCAAGCAAGCACCACGGGGGAGACGACAGGTGCAAAGCAGGAGCAGAGTAGCGCCCCTCAAACGATGCAGGTCAACCTGAATTCTGGTGAGCCAAGCACGATCGACCCTGGACTGGCAGAAGATATCCCTTCGATGTCTGTTGCCCGTGCAGCATTTGATGGCCTCCTGCGCTTGAATGAAAAAGGCGAGCTGAAAGAGGCGGTCGCAGAGAAGTACGAGGTTTCCGCTGATGGTCTCACGTACACCTTCCATCTGCGGGACTCCAAATGGACCAATGGAGATCCGGTTACCGCTCATGACTTCGAGTACGCATGGAAACGGGTTCTTGACCCGAAAACCGCATCCGGTTACGCGTACCAGATGTACTATTTGAAAAATGGGCAAGCCTTTAACGCCAACAAGGCAAAAGCCGAAGATGTCGGTGTGAAGGCAACCGACGACAAGACATTGGTTGTTACACTGGAAAACCCTGCGCCGTTTTTCCCGGAACTGGTTGCATCTGTCACCTATTTCCCGGTTAACAAAAAAGCGGTTGAGGGCAACAAAGAGTGGGCTTCTAAGCCAGAGACGTACATGACAAACGGGCCATTCACCTTGAAAAATTGGGAGCACAAATCAAAGATCGAATTCGAGAAGAGCGATTCTTACTGGGATAAGGACGCTGTCAAATTGTCCACGCTGACCTTGAACATGATCGAGGATGCCAATACGGAGCTGTCGATGTTTGAAAAAGGTGACCTGGATTGGGCAGGCTCACCACTGGGCGATTTGCCACTGGATGCGCTGGATGCTCTGAAAGAATCTGGAAAGATGCAAGCTCAAGCGACAGCCGGTACGTACTGGTACATTTTCAATACGACGCAAAAGCCGTTTGACAACAAAAAGATTCGTCAGGCGTTTGCTACGGCAGTCAATCGTCAGGAAATCTCCGATAATGTCGTACCATACAAGAGCACGCCAGCGACGGGGATTCTCCCACCAACCATGGCACTCACACCAGAGGGATACATCAAAGACGGCAATGTAGAGACCGCGAAGAAGCTCTTGGCAGAAGGCATGCAAGAAGCGGGGATCAAAGAGTTGCCACCGATCACGATTGCATACAATACGTCAGAGGTCAATTCACGTATTGCGACAGTCATTCAGGATCAATGGCGCAAAGCATTTGGCATCGAAGTCAAACTGGTTAACAAAGAGAACAAGGTTCACCGCGAGGACATGAAGCAAGGAAACTTCACAATCGGTCGTGGAAGCTGGATTGGCGATTTCAACGATCCGATTAACTTCCTGGAAGTCTTCAAGGGTGGACTGAATACATCCAAATGGGAAAACAAGGAGTTCCTCGATTTGCTCGCGCAATCTGCCAAAGAAGGGGATGTAGCGAAGCGTAAGGAAATCCTCAAGAAAGCTGAACAAATCGTCATGGATGAAATGCCTGCGTTGCCAATCTACTATTTCACCTATGCGTGGGTGAAGCAGGATAGCGTAAAAGATGTGGTGGTAGATGCACTCGGGTTCATCGACTTCAAGTACGCTTCCAATCAAAAGTAATCATGAGTGTATGAAGGAGTGACTGGCGTGCGTCCGATCATTGGTGTGGCATGTACGAAAATGTATTTTCCGAAGAACGATCTCGACCAGTTTTTCTATGTAGGTTCAGGCTATGTGAACGGAATTGCGCGCAGTGGCGGTACTCCACTGATCTTGCCACTGCTGACGATTCAGGAAGCTCCGTTTCGTGAGATGATCGAATCCCTGGACGGCTTGATTTTGTCCGGTGGTGAAGATCCGTCGCCGCATTTGTACGGCGAAGACCCGCTGCAAGGGCTGGGCGATATCAATTACGAAAGAGACATCACAGAGCTTGAGATTATCAAGATTGCGCTGGAGCTGAAAAAGCCAATCCTGGGCATTTGTCGCGGGATGCAAATTTTGAATGTGGCGTGTGGCGGCACCCTCATTCAAGATATCCCGAGTCAAGTACCAGGAGCATTACAGCATGCGCAGAAGGGTTCACGGCAATACGGGGCGCATAAGATTACGCTGCAGCCTGGCTTTGTAGCGGATGCCCTCGGAAAGACAGAGGTGCTCGTGAACACCTCCCACCACCAAGCAGTCAAAGACATAGCACCGGGCTTCAAAGTCACAGGATGCGCGGCTGATGGTGTGATTGAGGCGATGGAAAGCCTCGACGGGCTACATGTAGGTGTACAGTGGCATCCAGAACGGATGTGGGCACACGACGACGACATGTTGAAGATTGCCCAGGCATTTGTTGCCCGGGTAAAGCAGTTGAAGCTGCAAGCGACTAAATAGAATAGAAATGAGAGAAACCGTTCTGGGGTTGCCCAGAGCGGTTTTTTGCAGTGCGCCCAGCATGGGCGA
>NZ_PXZO01000072.1 GCF_003013475.1 Brevibacillus porteri | reverse complement strand
TCACTCCCTCCTACTCGATTATCACTTACAGGACAAAGCTGACGACGACACCAGACAAAAGACTAACCAGCGTGGCACCAAACAACAGCTTCAACCCAAAGCGAGCGACTACATTGGATTGTTTCTCATTCAGACCTTTCACCGCACCAGCGATAATGCCGATGGAGGAGAAGTTCGCGAACGAAACGAGGAAGACAGAGAGAATTCCTACTGTACGTGGACTCAGTTCAGATACGACTTTGCCCAGCTCGATCATCGCTACAAACTCGTTCGTTACGAGCTTCGTCGCCATGATACTACCAGCCGTCATCGCTTCCGCAAAAGGAATGCCCATCAGGATGGCAAAAGGAGCGAAGACGAAGCCGAGCATTTCTTGGAACGTCCAGCCGAAAATCATGCCGAACAAGCTATTCACAGCTGCAATCAAGGCAACAAAACCGAGCAGCATTGCGCCCACGACTACTGCTACCTTAAAGCCGTCCATGATGTACTCGACGAGCATCTCGAAAAAGGACTGCTTTTCATTGCTTTGAATCTCCAGTAAATCTTCTTCTTCGTTCACTGTATAAGGGTTGATGATCGAAGCGATAATAAAGCCGCCAAACAGATTCAAGAACAGGGCCGTGACGACGTACTTCGGCTCAATCATCGTCATGTACGCACCGACAATCGACATCGAAACAGTAGACATGGCTGATGCGCACAGCGTATACAGACGATGCTCTGGCAAGGAACCGAGCTGTTTTTTTACAGTGATGAAAACTTCATTTTGGCCGACAATAGCGGAAGCGACAGCGTTGTATGACTCCAGTCTACCCATGCCGTTGATTTTGCTCAGTACAAAGCCAATTGCCTTCATGATAATCGGCAAAATCTTGAAGTGTCGCAAAATACCGATGAGGACGGAAATGAAGACGATTGGGAGCAATACACCAAGGAAAAAGGACATTTGTCCGTCGTTTGCCAGATTACCAAATACGAAATTGATTCCTTCCGCAGCAAAGGCAAGAAGCTTTTCAAACGATTTGGAAATGCCTGAAACGAATATAAACCCAAACTTGGTGTGCAGAAGAAGAAAGGCAAGCAAAAATTGCAGAGCAATCATGACGATGATCGGTTTGTATTTGACCTGTTTACGTCCATTGCTCCCTAATAATGCTAACCCAATCACGATGAGTAAGCCAGCGATGGGAATGATGAAATTCATTACAACCTCCAAGAAATTAAATAGTGCTAAACTTAAAAGGCAAAAAAACGCACTCCCCGACAAGAGAAGTGAAAGCGGTTTATATTCTATCATCTCGATAATATGATTGCAATTTATATGTATGTTCAGAATTATTGTCCATTGTGTTTAGAACGCTGAAATCGGGCGTACTAGCATAAGCCCACCACCATACGGTTTATGGAGGAGGTGAAATCCTTGGATGAGTTGCAGAGGCTCAAGCAGTTTATCACTTCAGCAGAGCATGTCTGGACTCAGATCGCGAATTCGCCGAGAGGAAAGCCTGTCTATACCGTAAACGGTGTGGATTACACGCCATTGCCCGAAAAATACAACACTAAACGAAAAATCTCCCGTATTTTCCGCCGGTATTGGGGAAAGCAATTGACGGAAGTGATGATTCGGAATCTCCATTTGCGGATACTAAAAGGTAAGCTCTGTGTTCCTTATCGTGAAATCCCACCTTTTCCTGCAACTGTGTTGTCGTTGCAGATAAAAGTGAATCTGCCGGATCATCGGACCGTAGCTGCGATACTGAGCGGGGGAGGGAGAAAAACAAGAGTGGACTACCGTTTGATCCGAGTCGGCGCAACCAAAACGTTCACGATCATGAAACGCTCAGGCGAGCAGTTTGATCTGAGATATCAATCACTTGCTACCATTCCCCTCAATCCGAAACCACAATCGGCACCTAGAACCAAGCAACGGGGAAGAACCAAAAAGTAACGAAAAGCTCCTCTATTCCCCCGAATCATAAGGGGCGAGGAGCTTTTGGTATTTAGGCTCGAATGGAAACACGGTACTCCCGCAGCCAATAATCCAGCTGGCCGAGATAGGCGAACAACTGAGGTGTACTCATGAGCTGACCGAAAAACGGAATGCTCGAAGCCTGTGCATCTGACCCGGCAATTTTTCGAATCGTTGGAACATCTACCAGTTGAAGCAGTGGAGAGGAAGAGTCGTTTACTATATCCAGCAGCCAAGAGCGAACGGCTTCCGTATAGGTGGGATTATGTGTTTTCGGGTACGGGCTTTTCTTGCGATACAAAACCTCATCAGGCAAGATTCCTTCCATAGCTTTTCGCAAAATTCCTTTTTCCCGATTCCCGTGCGTCTTCATATCCCATGGGATGTTCCAGACGTATTCTACGATACGGTGATCACAGAACGGGACGCGCGCTTCCAGACTGGCCGCCATACTCATTCGGTCTTTGCGATCCAACAGTGTGTTCATGAACCACGTAATATTCAAATAAAACATTTCCCGTCGGCGAGCTTCGAGAGGGTCTTCGCCTGGGAGATGTGGGACTTCATCGAGAGATTCCTCATATCGCATGGCAACGTATTCCTCGGGTTTGACCCAATCACGAAGATCAGGTGATAGCCAGGAAGCACGTTCTTTCGTCGCTCTCGACCAAGGGAACGTTCCGGCATTCAGCAGTTCCTCACGATGAAACCATGGATACCCGCCAAATACTTCATCTGCGCATTCTCCAGAGAGGACGACGGTCGTCTCTTTTTTTATTTCGCGGCAAAACAGGTAGAGGGACGCATCCACATCAGCCATCCCCGGCAAGTCGCGGGCGAGTGTCGCTGTTTTCAGGGATTCAATCAAATCGTCTGTGTCGAACTCAATCGTGTGATGCTGGGTTCCGAGAAACTTTGTAACGAGTTGCACATAAGGTTCATCCTCATTCGGTTGAAAAGCACTCGCCTTGAAATGCTTTCGGTTGTCTACGTAATCAATGGAGTAGCTGTGCAGGGTTCCACGGCCTGTTTTTTGAAAATGATCTGCCGCAACAGCTGTAATAATGCTCGAGTCTAACCCACCTGACAAGAGGGTCGATACGGGAACATCCGCAACTAATTGGCGTTCAATCGAATCCGTGACTAACTCCCTGACATGTTCAGCAGTTGTCGCCAGGTCATCCGTATGCGGATGGCTTTCGAGCTGCCAGTAACGTTTTTGCTTGACGCTATCACGCGTTACCAACAGATAGGAGCCGGGCCGAACCTCGTGTACGTTGTGAAAAACACCATGGCCAGGCGTACGAGCGGGACTGATTCCGAAAACCTCCGCCAAGCCTTCACGAGAGAGCTCCGGTTTGACTTCGGGGTGAGCAAGCAAGGCTTTTAGCTCGGAGGCGAGCAGAAATGAACTGCCTCTTTGCGCATAAAACAGCGGCTTAACCCCCATCCGGTCACGGCCGACAAACAATCTTTGTTCGCGTTCGTCCCAGATCGCAAATGCAAAGATACCGTTTAGCTTTGACAGACAATCTGGGCCCCACTCCAAATACGTGTGCAAAAGTACCTCCGTATCCGAGTGAGATTGAAAGGTATGTCCGCAAGCAAGCAGCTCTGCTCGCAAATCCTCGGTATTATACAATTCACCGTTGTAAATCATGGTGCAGGCATGTTCGTTTTTGAGAGCCGACATAGGCTGCTGTCCGCCAGCAGGGTCTACGACCACAAGTCGACGATGACCAAGGGCCGCACGAGGAGTCAGCCAAAAGCCTTCTGCATCAGGGCCTCGATCCTTGAGGCATCGGGTCATTTTTTGCAGCACATTACGTTCACCAGATAAGTCCTTTTCCCAATCAATCCATCCTACAATTCCACACATGGTATGATCACCCTTCTCCTGAAGCATTGCACACACAGCGTATGCAATCAGCCTAGCGAGGTTGTCTGTCCAGCAGGGAAATGAGGGTAATATGCGGAATTTATAGAAGATTTAAACTAAGGGAGGCTACGGTGGACAATCTCACGTTATTGCTCATTGAAAGAATGGGCATTCTTTTGACGCTAGCATTTATTTTGACAAGGACACCGTTGTTTCGCCAGCTTTTAGACCGTGAATTGCACGTAGGGACGTCAATCGCATTTTCGGTCATGTTCGGATTGTTTGGGATTGCAGGTACATATGCAGGAGTGGTCGTGCAAGGGGAGAGCTATCTCCCTGCTTTTTGGATTTTTCGTTTGTCGTATGACGAAATGATCGCCAATTCTACTTTGGTAGGGGTCGTCATTGGAGGTTTGCTCGGAGGTCCTCTCGTTGGCCTGGGGGCAGGTGTCATTGCTGGGCTTCATGTCTTTCAATTGGGAGGATTCGCCGCAGCACCGATGGGCTTGTCGATCCCGATCACGGGGTTGCTGGCAGGATACGTCGCACGTTTTTTCTCACAGGAGCGGGTTATTTCTCCATCCAAAGCCATGTTCATTGGCATGTTCGCGCCCATTATTCAGATGTCGCTTTTATTGATCATGGCAGCTCCGCCCGAGTTGGCGCGAACCATGGTTAACGTGATTGGGATTCCGATGGTGCTGACGAACAGTGTTTCGATTGCGATTTTTACGACGATGATACGGGTTGCCTTGCAAGAGGCAGAACGTTCGGCTGCCATTGAGGCGGAGCGTTCCTTTACGATAGCGGAAAGAATTTTGCCACACCTGAAAAGGGGGCTTACCCCGCAAACGGCTCAGTCAGCAGCCCTCGTCTTACAAAAAGAAACGAAAGCAGCCGCCGTTGCGGTAACCGACCGAGAACAGCTTCTTGCGCACGTTGGAGTGGGGGCAGATCATCATCATCCGGGAGAAGCACTCAATAGTGAGCTCGATAAGCGGGCTCTGTATAGCGGTGGAATCGATAAGGGATTCACGCGAGAGAGCGTAGGGTGCAAACGCAAAAATTGTAACCTGCATGCAGCGATTCTCGTGCCGATTAAAGAAGGGGACAGCGTCGTCGGTCTGATCAAACTCTATTATCGGAGGCCGCAACAAATAGGAAAAGTCCAGGAAGCACTAGCTAAAGGGCTTGGCAACCTGATCTCCAATCAATTGACCCTATCTCTCACGGAGCAAATGAAAGGTTTAATGAAGGATGCAGAGTTGCGGATGCTACAGGCACAGATTCATCCTCACTTTTTGTTCAACACATTGAATTCAATTGTGACCTTGATACGAATTGATCCGCAGCTAGCCCGGCATATGACCATTCAGCTTGGTGTGTTCATGCGATTCAACCTGAAGCTCACAGCGAGTCCGCTTGTCACTGTGAGACAGGAGTTGGATCACCTACATGCTTATTTGGAAATTATCAAAATCAGATTTTCCGAGCAATTCGCCGTTCGCACGATCATTGATGCGGGGGTAGAGGAAGCTCTTATTCCTCCTGGTACGTTGCAGCCGTTATTTGAGAATTGCATTCAGCATGGTGTTCGCGACATCACGAACGGCGGTGAGATCATACTCCATGTGAAACGGCAGGATGTGCACGTTGTTTTTCAAATCGAAGATAATGGCGAAGGCTTTCCCGACAACTTGCTGCCAGTTCTGGGAAAGGTGCCAATGGAGAGTAAGGAGGGCAACGGAATTGGCATTCATAATGTCAACCAACGTCTGATCAGCTTGTGCGGACAAGAGGCCCAACTTCATTTTGCCAATAAACAAGAAGGCGGCAGTACGATTACCTTTACCATTCCAATGACAACAGAGGTGAGTGCCTGATGCCAATACGCGTCATGATTGCAGAAGACGAGCGACTAGCACGCGAAGAACTGAGCTATTTATTGCTACAAGAAGGAGACGTAGAATTGTTGCCCTATGCCACCAACGGGCGAGAGCTGTTGGAAATGGTCGATGAGCACGAACCGGATGTCGTCTTCTTGGATATGAAAATGCCTGAGCTGGAAGGAGCGCAGGCAGCAAGAATGCTCGCATCACGCAAGCAGCATCCCCTCATCGTTTTTTGTACCGCGTACGAGGAATTTGCCATCGATGCGTTTAAGCTGTACGCCGTCGATTATTTGTTGAAGCCGACGGAGCCCAAGCGCCTGGTAGAAACGATGCAACGAATACGCGAGCGTCTGGTCAAACCGAAAGCAGAGCCTGTCCAGACAAAACGAACCAAGCTGTTGGTAGAAGACAATAGCAGATTAGTAGTTATTGATCCAGCGACGATTGTTTATGCAGTGCGGGAGGAGCGATATGTGCAAATCGTCACCCAAACGGCAACGTACTCGACGCGGATGACCCTGACACAACTGACGGATAAGCTTTTCGCATACGACTTTTTCCGTACTCACAAGAGCTATTTGGTCAATCTTCAATTTGTGAGCGAGCTCGAACCATGGTTCAACGGTGCTTACAACCTGATTTTGAAGGGAGAAGGAAGACCGCGTATTCCCGTATCTCGGACCTCTGCCAAGGATTTGCTCAAACGTCTTGAGGAGTAAGCCTGATGATCAATCGTTTGCAGATCGTGGCTAAAAATCTGCCACTGACACACTCTCCCCGACATCTTACGCAGAAAAATACACGGTTAGAAAAGGATTCTCTACAATGTAGGAAGCGCTTACATTTTTGTAGATGAGGGGGAGGTTCCCATGGGCAAATCCGCTTCGGCAAAAAAAGCCGAGGATCAAAAGAAGGATGCTGTTGATTATGCAAAAGTGATTCAGTCAGCCACTTTCAAAGAGCTCTTAAGAAGAAAAAAAGCGTTTATTTTGCCATCTTCTATTTTTTTCTTCGTGTTTTACTTTACCCTTCCGATTTTAACCTCTTACTTCACCGTACTGAACCAACCAGCGTTTGGAGCCATTTCGTGGGCGTGGGTATTTGCCTTTGCTCAGTTCGTTATGACATGGGGTCTCTGTATTCTGTACACCAGGCGGGCAGAGCAGTTTGATCAACTCGTTGAGAAAATCAAACAAGAGGCAGGTGGAAGGGGCTAATGAACGTTACTGCATTTTTACTCTTTCTCGGCATTGTTCTTTTGACACTTGTCATCACCTTTTACGCTTCGAAAAAGACGAACACGACTAGTGAGTTTTATACCGCTGGAGGAGGCTTGACGGGTTGGCAAAACGGCCTCGCGATTGCGGGAGATTACATGTCCGCTGCTTCCTTCCTGGGAATTGCCGGGATGATTGCGTTGAGTGGGTTTGATGGCTTTTTCTACAGTATCGGCTTTCTTGTCGCGTATCTCGTTGTGCTCTACTTGGTAGCAGAGCCTTTGCGTAATTTAGGAAAATACACGATGGCAGATATGATAGCCGCGCGTTTTGACAATAAAAAGGTTCGTGGTGTTGCCGCTCTCAATTCGATTGCGATCTCGATTTTTTATATGATCGCGCAATTGGTCGGAGCAGGGGCCTTGATCAAGCTGCTCTTGGGGCTGGATTACACGACCTCCGTATTGATCGTAGGGGCATTGATGACGATCTACGTCGTCTTCGGCGGGATGACGGCAACCTCGTGGGTGCAGATCGTCAAAGCGGTTTTGTTGATGGTCGGGACATTCATCATCTCTATGATGGTTTTTGCCAAATTCGATTTTAATCTCTTGAAAATGTTCGAGCAAATGAAGACGGTGACTCCATTGGGAGAACAATTCCTCAATCCTGGCAACAAGTTTAAAGTGGGGCTAGATACCCTTTCACTGAATCTCGCGCTTGTGCTCGGAACAGCTGGATTGCCGCATATTTTGATTCGTTTCTTCACCGTAAAAGATGCGACGACAGCTCGCAAATCAGTTGTGTATGCGACGTGGATCATTGGTGCTTTCTATGTCATGACGATCTTCCTCGGCTTCGGAGCGGCAGCGTTTGTAGGAGCGGGGAATATGGACCCCGCAGGTAATATGGGAGCTCCACTGCTAGCGCAAGCACTAGGTGGTAACTTCTTGTTTGCCTTCGTATCGGCGGTTGCTTTCGCTACCATTCTCGCGGTAGTGGCTGGGCTGGTGCTGACTGCCGCTTCTGCCTTTGCGCACGACTTTTACGGACACGTATTACGACAAGGAAAAGCAACAGAAAAGGAGCAAATGAAGATGGCCAAATGGGCGTCAGTCGGTGTCTCGATTGTCTCCATCTTGCTTGCCTTGTTTGCGCAAAATCTGAACGTGGCTTTCCTTGTTGCGCTGGCTTTCGCAGTAGCGGCGAGTGCAAATCTACCAGTGATTTTGTTCACGATCTTCTGGAAAAGGTTCAATACGGCAGGAGCAATCAGCGGGATGCTCGTCGGTTTGTTCAGCTCTCTCATTCTGGTTGCGTTGAGTCCGAACGTTTGGAATCCTGTAGCTGGAAAAGCCATTTTGGTCGGCGAAGCGCTGTTCCCGTTGCCGAATCCGGGCATTGTCTCGATCCCTTTAGGGTTTTTGGCAGCATGGATCGGAACCTTGTTGTCCAGCTCTCGTGATGATAAGAAGTACGATGAAATTTTGGTGAAAGCGAATACAGGAATGAAAGATTCAGCGTAGAAACAGTAATCGTAGGAAGCTCATGCCACGAAGAGAAGGCTGGGGTTAGCCCCTGGTCTTTTTTTCATTTTTGCAAGAAGGGAGAGGTATTGTCCGTGACGACGATCATCTTTTTCCTTGCCGTCATTATCGGAACGATGGCGATCACTTATTCGGCTGCCAAACAGACGGGGACGACGAAAGACTTTTATGCAGCAGGAAATCGCTTGAACGGGTTACAAAATGGCATTGCCATTGCAGGCGATTACATGAGTGCTGCCTCGTTTTTGGGGATTGCAGGAACGATTGCGATGTACGGCTTTGACGGGTTCGTGTATGCGATCGGCTTTTTTGTCTCTTATCTGATTATTTTGTTTTTAGTCGCGGAGCCGTTGCATAATTTGGGGCGCTATACGTTGGCAGACGCGATTGCCGTCAGGTTTGACAGTCTTTGGCTGCGTGGCGTTGTTGCCTGTACGACTCTATTAATTACGATTTTTTACATGCTGGCGCAATTAGTTGGGGCAGGTGCCCTCATTCATTATTTATTGGGAGTGCGTTACGATACGGCTGTCCTCGTTGTCGGGAGCCTGATGACATTTTACGTCGTGTTCGGCGGGATGGTGGCGACCTCGTGGGTTCAGATTATTAAAGCGATTTTGCTCCTGACAGGGACATTGATCCTAAGTCTGATCGTGTTTGCCCGTTTTGATTGGAGCTTCTCCGAAATGTTTTCACATGTGAGTACGATTACACCTCTTCAGGAACAGTTCTTACAGCCGGGTAATCAACTTCATGATCCGCTGGAAACGATCTCCCTGCATCTGGCTTTGATTCTCGGTACCGCTGGACTCCCCCATATTATCTCCCGGTTATTCACAGTCAAGGACGCAAAGACGACACGTAATTCGATTTACACCGCTACGTGGGTGATCGGCGCCTTTTATTTGATGACGATTTTTCTCGGCTTCGGGGCGAGCACGTTTGTAGGCTACGAGGCATTGAAAAATGTGGGCTTCGGGGGGAATCTGACCGTCACGCTCTTGGCGGATGCTCTCGGTGGAGAGTTTTTGATGGCGTACATTGCTGCCGTTGCCTTCGCGACGATATTGGCAGTCGTGACAGGACTCGTGCTCTCTGCCTCTTCTGCGTTTGCGCATGACGTCTACAGTCATCTGATCAGACGAGGGGTGGCATCGGAAAAAGAACAGGTCACCATGGCAAAGCTTTCGTCAGTGGCAGTGGGCGTGATCTCCATTTGGTTGGCTATCGGTGCAGAAAAAATGAACGTGGCAATTCTCGTTGCGCTGACGTTTGCTGTAGCAGCATCTTCCAATTTGCCACTGCTGTTGTTTACGTTGTATTGGAAGCGGTTTACCGTGCGAGGAGCCATTTGTGGCGTCCTGACTGGGTTAACGGCATCAGTAGTACTGGTCATTTTAGGACCGACTGTTATGCATCCCCTCACCGGACTTATCCGTGCGGAGCCACTTTTTCCACTGACGAATCCTGGATTGGTCTCCATACCACTCGGCTTTTTAGGAGCTGTGCTCGGAACACTACTGGATCGGCCTGAGCCTGATGCGGAGATAAAGTATCAACGCGTACTGTTTCAGGCGTTGACGGGAATTCGAGTTCCACCTGCGAAGAAACCAGAACAAGAATCTGCATAAAGCCTCTTCGCGTGCCCCACTCTAGGAGTAGAAGGAGGCGGGGGTAAGTGGGTACGAGGAAAGAGTCAGACGTTTTATCACATGACCAGCCAGATGTCTATGAGCGCACAAGGCTGGCACTGGATGATCTGATTGGAGAGCTATGTGAAGCACTGGAAGAGGAAGAGACCGAATCCTATAAGCGCAAAGGCTATGAAATGATCGGGAGCTACTTTCGAGAGCCGGTCAATACCGGTGAATTAACCTTGATCTATGCCGTGGTGCTTGCCGATATCCTCTATAAGCTGGAGTTGACACAGCAAGGGGGAAACGTAGCGATGGTCCGTGATCAGTACAGCATGATGAAAAAAGACGATTGAGTGGCGACCCCTTTTGAGGGTCGTTTTTTGATTGGCACGATCCCGCCCTGCATGTTTCATTGGGCAACCATTCATACTACGGGTAAACGACATCAAAATGGGTGATTGGTATGGAAAAGGTCGGGCTCGTTTTGCAGGGAGGGGGAAGCCGTGGGATTTATACCGCTGGCGTTCTGGATTACTTCATGGAGCAGGAGCTATACATCCCGTATGTGATTGCCGTGTCAGCAGGTGCGTGCAATGGAGCGGCATACTTGGCGAGGCAGAGCGGATTGGGCAAGATTTATCATACGAAATACATTCGCGATCCCCGCTACTTTCACTATAAAAATTTGATCACGAAGCGCTCGTTGTTTGGCATGGATTTTATTTTCAATGAGATGCCCAACAAGTTGGAGCCGTTCGCCTTTGATCGGTTTCGCGAAGCGAAGGAAAAGTTTGTCGTCGTCACAACGGATTGCGGGTCAGGAGAAGCCGTTTACTTTACGAAAGACGACTGTGAGGATATTTTCCATGTGATTCGGGCTTCGTGCAGCCTTCCGTTTCTATCACCCCAGGTTACGATCAACGGACGTAAGCTATGGGATGGTGGCATCGTGCATCCGGTCCCTTTCATGAAGTCCATACTTGATGGCAATCAAAAGCATATTATTGTGCTTACTTCTTCTTGTCCTCCGGGTGAGTGGATGCGCCAGCTATGGCGTGTCGAGCGTCTTTTTTCCAGAAGTACGCGCTTGTGCCAAGCATTCATTCGTCATTTTCGTATCTATTACGAGACGATTGAGCAGGTCAAAGAGATGCAGAAGGAAGGCAAAGCGTTTGTCATCGCACCACCAGTGGGTACCTTTCTACGAGGTTTTGAACGTCAAGAGGAGAAGCTGGAGCATTATTACAGACAAGGCTACCAGGATGCTCGTACCCAATTTTCTGGACTTTGTACATGGCTTGGTCTTGGCAGGAACAGGTGAAAAATGAGAAGGCATCTGGTATTACGGATGTTTTTTCGGCAAAATCATGCGAAACAGGTTTTTTCAAAGCGAAGATAGGGAAGAAGCATCAGGGGAGGATGGAATCAGGAGGAAAGACCCCATGAAATATGTGAATGTAGACCTAGTAGAGCCAGGAGATGTTTTGGCTCGAAGCATTTATACAAGTGAAGGCTTAACGCTCTTGCATGCAGGTGTCCAGCTGACAGTCGGAATGATTAATAAATTGCGTCGGTTTGGCGTCACGATGTTAAGTATCAAAGACCCGCTGCTCGATGAAGTGAAGGAGCAGGAGGTCGTCACGGAGACCACTCGGAAGGACGCCATCCGCAATCTGTCGCAAACGATTTCGTGTGTGCAGTCTGGAAAAAATTTTGATGTTCGCGGCATTCAAAAATCAGTGGGAAGTATCATCGACGAAACCTTGAGAAATCGTCGCGTGCTCTTGAATCTGGGAGAGATTCGCACGACCGACAACGCTATGTACATTCATTCCTTGAATGTGTGCATGATGGCAACAGTAATGGGCGTAGGATTAGGCTATAATACGGCTCAACTAAAAGAGCTCGCCATCGGAGCACTCTTGCATGACATTGGAAAGCTGTCAGTCGACAAGGAAGCCCCAGCCTACAAAAAGAACAGCAAGACCAATCATCATACGTGGCTGGGCTTTGATCTGTTGCGAAAAAAACATGAGATGAGCATTGTCTCCGCTCACGTCCCTTTGCAGCATCATGAATGGGTAGATGGTAGTGGGCAGCCACGAGGCCTGACTGGCGATGAGATTCATGATTTCGCCAAGATTGTTGCGATTTGTAACTACTACGATAATCTCATCTCTCCTTTTTCAGAGGAAGAAGAGACGTTGCCTGCGTATGAGGCTTGCGAAAAAGTTATGGGGCTCGCGGAGAAACGTTTTGATCATAAAATGGTCATTCACTTTTTGCGCTCGATTGCTATGTACCCGACAGGAACCTCGCTGAAGCTGTCGACAGGAGAGATCGGTGTGATCATTGACCAAAATAGAGGCTTACCTTCGCGCCCAGTCGTTCGGGTCATTCGAAGAGACCAGCAGGCGAATCGGCGGATGGTGGATGATCATGAGATCACGGACATTGATTTGAGTGAAAAGCCTACTATTTTTATCACAGCTGTCATGGACTAGGGCATGGAAAGAATAGGACTCCCTATCAGGGATTATCCCTACCAAGATCAGGGAAAACCCCTACATACACGTAGGGCTCACAGGGCTACAATGGACTCAAGGCAGATGGATACATAGAGCTACACCACATTTGCCAGATGAAAAAGAGGAAGGACGTGTCATTATGTCCCGTATTCTAGTCCCTGTCGATTTCTCAGCGCAGTCCATTCAGGCGGTCCGCTTCGCGCTGGCCTACGCCAAAAATAAGCATGATATCACATTGCTTCATGCCATCTCACCGTTCCCTTCACGCAATGTTGTCAGAAGGTTGGGACGAGATGTTGTAGAAGATTATCAATTGGATGAAGCAAGAGATGATCTCAAAAAATTCCTGTCGATCGTAGAAGAAGCCGGTATCACGTATGAACTGGAGATTGAGTTCGGAGAGCCGCATGAAGTCATTGCAAAGCACGCTGCGAATGACTATGCTGCCATCGTAATGGGAACACATGGTTATGGCCGCATTACAGGCTTCCTGTTGCAAAGTGTCAGCTATCCGACACTCCACGATGTCAAAGTTCCGGTCTTCCTCATTGCGGAGGAGACAGATGAGAGCCGCTTCCCTTGGAATAAAGTACTCATTGCAGTAGATGGCTCCGATCATTCGATGGAAGCTGCGAAAAAAGCCGTCGAGATGGGGCAGCACCTCCCGGATGTATCGTTTACACTCTTGTCCGTTGTCATCCCACCAGTCACATACGCAGGTGTATATGGCGTAGGCTGGGATAACATGAATACACTCGAAGGTTGGGGACGTGAAACGTTAAAACCTTGCGAGGAGATGCTTGCAGCTGCCTCACTCCCTTTTGAAAGCAAGGTGGTGGTTGGAGATCCAGCTACTGTGATCCGCCAGACAGCTGAAGAAATCGACGCTGGACTGGTTGTGCTCGGTCATCATGGCCAAGGTGCAGTTGCAGGTACGCTGCTTGGCAGTGTCACCTTTAAAACGATTCATCGTACGAAAACACCACTCCTCATTGTGAAAACATAGCATTTTTTTAGAAAAAGCTGTCCGCTTGGTGGACAGCTTTTTTGCTTGGGCGCATTCTCTTACGATAGAGTTTGCGCTTGTTTGTGTTCGAGAAGATGGTTAGCTCCATCTGGTGTAACTTCGGCCGAATCCCACTTGATTCGAGTACATCCCCATGCAGCGAGCAGAAGGATGACAGATGCGATCAGAAATACCGTAATCAATGAAGTCATCTGCATGAGCGGACCTGCAACAAAGGAACCGATCATCATGAGTCCGACCATGAGCGGTGAAATCGTTCCATTCACTCGTCCGATATACGCTTCATCCACGAGCTTGATCATGAACATACCGATCACGATCTGTAAAAATGCCATCCCAATTCCGGTGAAAAAGCGCATTGCTGCGGTGACGTATACCCATACAGAGAGAACTTCTACGGCGACGGAAAGAGCGAAGAAAATCAATCCACCTGTAATGACCCAACGACCATTCAGGCGATCCAGGTAAATGGAAGCCAAAATACCGCCCAACAGCATACCCAATCCGTCTAATGCGGTAAACCATTGAATGGCTTCCTTAGAGAGTAATAGACGATCCGTGATAACAAATACCTCCAGCGAATTGATAAGACCCGAGGATAGTCCCAGACACGCAAAGGTAACGGCAAGCCCGCGTAAGGCTGGTCGCTTTTTTACATAGGCAAAACCTGCTTTAATCTCAGAAAGGAGAGTTCCGTCTTCCTCTGTTGCACTGGCAGTTGAGGTAGGGAGTGTCAAAAGGATCAGTGCCGAGACGAAGAAGAGGCCGGCCATCGTTAACAGGGAAGGGTAGATGCCCCAATGTTCAAAGAAGAAGGTACCGACGATTGGGCCAACCAAAAGAAAAATGGAACCCGTACTTTGTGAAATAGACACAGCTGCTGCAACTTGCTCATCAGGAATATGACGCTTCATCATCTTGGCAGAGGAAGGCTGGGAGAACTGCGACACGACAGCTGAGATAAATGTCGCAAAGAATACAGCGATCCACATCCCTTGCCAGAGCAAATACACGATGACTAAAACAGAGAGGGAGCTTAACAGGTTCCCGGTTATCATCGTTCGCTTCGGATTCCAGCGATCAGCCAATGCCCCACCAATAATCGAAAAAACCAAGATCGGCGCAAGTTCGATAGCGGTCAAGAGCGATACGGCGGTCGGATTGTTGCCGCTCGTCTCCATCACATAGTAGAGCAAGGCCATGTTTCGGATCCATATACCGATGTTTTCTAATGTATCCGTGATAAAGACGGTGAGAAAAACTTTGTTTCCCCAAAGACCTTTCATAGGTCATATCACTCCCAAAAAGTTATACCGAACGTCCGGTCTAATAAAAGTTGAAAAAAATGCTACTTGGCAACAATGCCATGCAGCAAAACGTCAATGCTCCTTTTCAGCAGAGCATAAAGACGCTCGTCTTCCATTTGATAACCCACGTTAATGATTCCGTTCATCAGCCCTTCCAGTATCATCGCCATTTCTTCGGGATCGCATGGGGCGAACTCGCCTCGGTCGATTCCTTCTTGGAAGAGGGAAGTATAGAGGGTATACGTGGAGCCGAGCATTTCTAGCACTTGTTCCAAAATGACTGGATCTGCTAGCTGGCTACCGGAGAACTCTTCGCCCGCTTTTTTTAGAGGGTGGGACAAATAATCCTCCAAGAAAAAAACAGCTAAGCCGTACAGTTTATCGATAGATGTCTCGAATTCTTTTTCTTTTTCCTGCCACAGATATTCCCATTCGTTGTACTGTTTTTCAAGCAAATACAGGAACAACTGCTCCTTGTTTTTGAAGTGGTAATAGAGGCTGCCCTTACTCGCTCCAGTTGCTTGGCAAATGTCCTCAATGGAAGTGGCTGAATAGCCTTTCTGAGAAAATAACTCGGTGGCTTTCTCTACGATATGTTGTTTGGTTTTCTCCCCATCGAGACGACGCTTTGACATTTTACACATGCTCCTTCTTCTAGACTGAACGTTCGGTTTAGTTTTAGTTTATTTGATCTGACAGGGAAACGCAAGTATTCGATTGAGAAGAAGAGACAGAGGGAAAAATGATAGAGGTATTTCAAAAAGTCGTCTTTTGATCACGGAGTCGTCCTGAAAGTCTATTCGGCGTCGAAAGAGGCGTTCACCTTCAAAGTCCGGTGCTCATGTAGGTTCCCTACATTCCGCTCCTCCTTTTTCAGGTTCACACCACTTTCTTGGTGCTGAAAAGACGACTTTTTGAACAAGCAATGAAAGGAAGCGAGAGAAGGGCGGGATTACCTTGCAAATCGGTTGTCATGTCAGTATTCGCCATGGGTATGAGGAGGCAGCGAGAACTGCATACAAAGAAGGAGCGTTATCCTTTCAATTTTTTCCGAAAAACCCGCGAAGCCTAGGTGTCAAGCAATTTGATGCCCGGGACGCAGAGCGATGTCGCGCTTTTTGTCAGCAAAACGGCATGCTGTCGATTGCCCATACGCCATACCCGGTGAATCTTTGCGTCGAGGAGCAGGAGCTTTTCGCCGTTACAGTGGACTCCGTACGAAATGACCTTGAAATTGCCGAAGCTTGTGGAGCGTTGGGCGTGGTCGTTCATTTTGGCCAGTATAAAGGCGTTGATGTACTTACCGGTTACAAAATCATGATCCAGATGGTCAATCAAATACTGGATGGCTGGAATGGAAAAGCCCAGCTGTTAATCGAAAACAATGCAGGACAAGGCAATCGCATGGGCACAACACTCGAAGAGCTCACGCAGGTTCGACAATTGTTTGCTGAGCCACAGAAGGTAGGCTTTTGCCTGGACACGTGCCATGCATTTGCCAGCGGATTGTGGAAAGGGAATGATTGGGGGGAAGTAGCCGATCAGATGCGAGAGCTCGATTATTTTACGAGCTTGCGTGCCGTTCATCTGAACGATTCCGTTTATCCGAGTGGTTCCTTTCGAGACCGACATGCTTCCATCGGAAAAGGGATGATCGGTGATGAAGCCATTGCCGCTTTCTTGCAAACACCCGAATTGCAAGGACTTCCCATCGTTCTGGAAACGGCGAGAGGCTCAGAAGGGGGCCATAGCGAAGAAATCAAACATGTTCGTCTACTTAGAGACAATTGGCAGGGTTGACCATGTTGTGGTAGAGTGTGAAATGATGTGTTCAACACGGGAGGGGTACCTATGAAAAAGCGTATTAAGGTGACGATTGCGGATTTTACTCATCTTACAGAAAACTTGAATAACCCGGAGGAGCTCGCTCTGTACGAAGCGGCGAACGGAAATACATACGATGCTGAAATCGAGCATGATGGATATGCGATTGTCGATGTGACAGACGAAGATTACATCGAGCTGGCTCCAGGGGAGTATCAGCTGATGATCGAAGAGTGGACAAACGCCGGACAAATCGGCGAGTGGATACTGCAAACCATGTCAGACCCAGCGGATGACAAGGCTTTGCTGTATCGCACAGTGGACAAGGCTGGGACGGAAATACAAGCACCACAATCATTGCCGAAGCAAGTAGTCGAGCTGGTTGCCAATACGTGGTTTGGCAAAAAAGCGAAGAAGATTGAGGAATAACCCAAGAATGAAAAGGAGCGCTGCGAGGTAGCGCTCCTTTTTTATATACCAATCTAAAAAGATAAAGATGATCATTTTTAAAAGTATCGATGAACAAACGACGCTGGTGAGAAGAAAAAGCGCAGGACTCGTAGACCTTGACAACGCCTACCCAGTCGGAACTTAAAAAAGGGGACCACGCTTGTCGAACACTTCTTCCTTGAGAAACATCCGCCCGTAGGGTGGCTTTGGCTCGACGGTCCCCTTTTTTAAGTGGAGACGGACAGTCAATCCCCCTTGAGGGCGTGTCAGAGTCGAAGAGAACTGCGCTTTTTCTTCTCCTCCACTATGTTG
>NZ_PXZO01000071.1 GCF_003013475.1 Brevibacillus porteri | reverse complement strand
CTGCCCCGCCGCCGCCAAAACCACCAGTACCTCCCCCGGCACCCCCAGCATTAATAGCCGTTCCTCCAATAGCACCCGTGGAGCCGTTGGCACCGTTTCCAATGATACCTGCTCCTCCAGCACCTCCTCCCCCTAGTAATCCGCTGCCCCCTCCACCTCCGAGGCCATTCACTCCCCCTGCGCCACCTAATGCCTCATTACCAGCTTGACCTGATATACTCGACGCATTCGCATCGCCGCCTGTGGAGCCTTGAGTACCGCCACCTCCACCTCCTGCTGCAATAAGAATGTTGGCGGCAGTAACGGGACTCGTCGTGCGCCAAACAAATGATCCGCCGCCTCCACCACCTGCAGTTAAGTCATCGCCACCACCTGCTCCGCCTACGAGGATAGATAATACCTCGCCGGGTGTCACAGGAAAGTCGCCCTGAATATACGCCCCCCTCCCTCCAGTTGTGAGTCCGTCACCGCCTCGGGCACCTACCGCCCGGATCGTCAACGAGGTAACCATTGGAGGGACGACAAAGGTTTGAATGGCGCCAGTAAAACCAACGTTCTGTGTAGGCATTGCCCACCATTCCTTTCCAAGCATGGTTATACACACATCATTGCCCATTCCTATATATATGTGTTGACTGTAGATGCGACATAGGCGAGAGAATAGAAAAAGACGTCCCATAGGCAGGACGCCTCGTCACTTGGTCATAGACCTTTTGATGCCCTATGCTTTTGCCACCCGCTGCATATCCGCTTCGACCATCATGTGAATAAGCTTTTCCAGCTGCGTTTTCGGTGTCCAGCCGAGCTCTCTTTTCGCTTTTTCCGGATTGCCCAACAAAATGTCCACTTCTGCTGGCCGATACAATTCCGGGTCGATCACGACGTAATCCAGGTAGTTCAACCCAACATAATCGAAGGCGATTTTGCACATCTCTTCCACCGTCGAAGTTTTGCCTGTCGCAATGACATAGTCATCCGGCTTATCCTGCTGGAGCATCAGCCACATCGCTTCTACGAAATCGCCCGCAAAGCCCCAATCCCGCTTCGCCTGAATATTCCCCAGCCGTAGTTCCTTTTGCTTGTTCGCAGCAATTCTTGCGACAGCATGTGTCACTTTCCTCGTTACAAATTCCAGCCCCCGCAAAGGTGATTCATGATTGAATAAAATCCCGTTTGTGCTAAACATCTGAAAGCTTTCCCGATAGTTTTTGGTCGTCCAGTAGCCAAACAGCTTGGAGACTGCATATGGGCTTCTTGGGTAAAAAGGCGTTTGCTCCGATTGCTGTGGCTCCTGGATTAATCCGTACAGCTCACTTGATGAAGCCTGATACATTTTGATTGCGGGGTCCGTTTCCCGAATCGCCTCCAGTACATGCAGGACACCCATTCCAGTTACTTGCGCGGTCAAAATAGGCTGCTCCCACGACGAACCGACAAAGCTCTGCGCTCCTAAATGATACACTTCCGCTGGTTTACATGCCTTCAGTGCACGCGTCAACGATGACACATCCAATAGATCGCCATCCTTGTACTCTACGTGATCTGCGATGTTCAAATACTCCAGCCGCCACCTGTCCACCGTGCTACGGCGTGGTACCAGTCCTACCACATGGTACCCCTTCTCAAGCAAAAATTTTGCCAGGTAAGCGCCGTCCTGACCTGTGATTCCTGTAAGGAAAGCTGTTTTCATCCGCTACTACTCCCCTTCTTCAGGCTGTACTGTAATATCATTCCGGTAAGTACCCTTGAGCATCTCTTAAGCTTATGCCGGACCATGTTCATACGTTCAGTTGTCAGGGTGAGGGTCAAGAATAAAAGTCCGTAATAAACTAATGAAAGCAAACCGTTGTCAATGATCAATAAGGAGGTAGGCAGGTGACAGATATTTTAAAATGATCAAAAGAGGGGGTTCGACCGCCATGTCGCTCATTACTGTCGTGATTCCAACCTATAATCGGGAAAAGTATCTTCCGACAGCCATCGAAAGTGTGTTGAACCAAACGCACAAGGAATGGAAGCTCCTCATTGTAGACGATGCCTCTACTGACCACACACAGACAATCGTAGAAAAGTACCTCGATGATCCCCGCATTCACTACGTGCTACTCCCTGAAAATTCAGGGATCGGCAAAACAATGGCGGCAGCTCTTGAACGAATTAACACGCCCTACTTTGTCTCACTTGATTCGGATGACTGGTTCGACGAAAAGACCTTGGAAATTTTGTTGGATGAAATGGAACGCCAGCCCGAAACCACGAACGTCGTGTTCTCCAACACCGTTTTTTGGAAGGAAGTGGGTGACACGCGAGAACTGTCCGAAATCATGCGGCCTCCGATCTATGAAGATAAGTATGATTACTTGGAAGCTCCGATGGTTTGGCCTCGTTTTTATCGGACACAGGCGGTTCGTGATGTCGGTGGATTTGAATGTGATGATCCGATGCAGGGAAGGTTTTCTCATGACAAGTACATGTTATTAAAATTGATTGGAACAGGTGATATTCACTGGGTCGATGCGAACCTCTATCATTATTTGATTCACGAGAGCAACAATTCCCACACAAAAAACTGGCCGCAATGGACAAAAGCAAGAAAGTACATCCTTACAAAAATCTTGAAACTGTGGGGCGACGAGTACGAGCCTGCCTTTGTTTACACACCCGAGGGATGGATCTATGTGAACGAGCTCATTCCGAAAGAAAAGCCTTCCTAACTATTCTGTGACAATCTGCTTAAACAAGGTCAATGCCCGTGCCACTGCTTGATCCATGTTGTAGTATTGATAGTCCGCGAGTCTCCCGGCAAAAAGCACCTGATCTCGTATTTGCTCCGCCTCTTGTTTGTAGAGGCTGTACCGTTGGCTGTTTTCCTTGCGAGGAATTGGATAATAAGGCTCGTTTTCGCCAGGTGAATACGGCTGTGGATAGACGAAGGATATGGTTGTGTGAGGAACGACTTGACCTGTGAGGTGCTTTTGTTCGAGGATTCTGGTGAAATCATACTCATTGGGGTAATTGACAGTCCCCACTTCTTGGTACCACTCCTTTTGATGCGTCTCAAAATGAAAGCGCAGGCTTCGATAAGGCAACTGTCCATGCTTATTGCCAAAAAAGGAATCGATCGGGCCTGTGTAAATCATACGTTTATACCTGATTTCATCCGCAATTTCTTGATAGTCCGTATTGAGAAGCACCTTTATATTCGGATGGTCGAGCATGCGTTGAAACATTGTAGTAAAGCCATGCAACGGAATTCCTTGATACGTGTCCTGAAAATACCGATTGTCCCTGCTGACATACACAGGAACCCTTGCGGAAACAGACTGATCCAGCTCCTCCGGCTTCAAATCCCATTGCTTAATCGTATACCGATGAAATACTTTTTGATAAATGTAATCAGCCAAAAAACCTAGCTCTTCATGAGCACTATCCCGTAGCTTCAGAATCGGAATCTTCGCCCCGAATCCATATTGACGGATCAGTAAGCTCTCCAGTTTCTGCGCATATTGCGGGGAAAACAAAGCAGACAATGCATTCAGATTGAAAGGCAATGGTATTTTTATGCCATCGACACAGGCACGCACCTCATGGAAGTACGGCCGCCACTGCGTAAAACGCGACAAATAGTCCCAGACCAGCTTGGAATTCGTATGAAAGGTGTGCGAACCGTATTTGTGAATCAGTATCCCCTGCTCATCATAGCAATCATAGGCATTTCCTCCGATATGATTGCGCCCCTCTACCACCAACACTTTTTGATCAAGCCCGTTGGCAATCCGCTCTGCGAGTGTAGCACCCGTAAATCCAGCTCCGACTATCAGCCAATCCACCTTCATGTTAGACTCACATCCTCCAGTCTTAATCACATCCACTCACTCCCTCACCATTTCGTTAATACCCTAGTAAATGATGTCGTACTCTACACACGGGAGTGAACTCTACATGAATGCAAACTGGCACGCACACTATACACGCTGGAACGAGTGTGAATCCCTCGATCCAGAGCTTCGTCAGCAGTTAACCGCCATGCACACTGATGAAAAGCAGCTTGCAGATTGCTTCTCTGCCCCGATTGCATTTGGAACCGGAGGCATGCGCGGGGTCATGGAGCCCGGAATAAACCGCATCAACTTATACACGATTCGCAAAGCGAGCGCAGGGCTAGCTCTTTATTTGCTCGAAACATACCCGGATCTGTCCGTCAAAAAAGTCGTCATTGCCTATGACTCACGGAAACACTCACAATTGTTTGCCACAGAAACCGCCAAAGTTCTCGGTCAGTATGGGATTACTACATGTATATTCAATCAACTGACTCCTACCCCTCTGCTTTCCTTTGCTGTCCGCCACTTTTGCGCGTGTGCTGGCATTGTCATTACAGCAAGCCACAATCCTCCTGAATATAACGGCTACAAAATTTATGGCGCAGACGGGGGGCAAATTACGCTCGCGACAGCCGAACGACTGATGGAACATATCGTTGCAGCCGGAAATGAACTCGAAATCACCCCAGCCGATGAACAAGAGCTGTACAAAAATGGACTTCTCCACTACATTGACGATTCTCTCTTGCATGCGTATTTGGAAAAAGTAAAGCAATTGCGCGTCCACCCAGACTTATCTCCTGCGATCCGGGAGCAAGTGAAGATCGTCTTTAGTCCCCTGCACGGCACGACGCATGACTCGATCACACGTGGATTGAATTTGTTCGGGTATAAACAAGTGAGTGTCGTTGAAGAGCAAGCTGTCCCCGATCCTAACTTTTCGACTGTAGCCTCGCCTAATCCCGAAGAGCCTGAAGCCTTTCGATTAGCGATTTCATACGCCAATCAGGTGGATGCCGACGTGATCATGGGGACGGACCCTGATGGAGATCGCCTCGGTGTACTCGTCAAAAATCAAGCAGGAGACTACAGCGTCCTGACAGGGAATCAGTTGGGAGCCTTGCTTCTTCATTACCTGCTGGAAACCAAACAAAAAAAGGGGGAGCTCCCCTCTAATGGCATTGTATTGAAAACAATCGTCACCTCTGAAATGGGCAGAGCCATTGCGACAGACTTCGGTGTATCGACAGAAGACACTTTGACAGGCTTCAAATATATTGGCGAAAAAATCGAAGCCTACGAAAAAAGTGGAGCGTACGTCTTTCAATTTGGTTACGAAGAAAGCTACGGATACTTAATCGGCGATTTTGTCCGGGATAAGGATGCCGTACAAACTGCTTTGTTGCTGGCTGACATGTGCGCGTATTACAAATCTAAGCACAAAAGCCTCGATGACACACTGAATGACTTATTCATTCGTTACGGTTATTATGCGGAAGAGCTGATTTCTTTCACGTGCAAAGGAGGAGATGGTATGCAAAAAATATCGGCAACGATGTCTTCCCTGCGCAGTCAGCCACCTTCCCAAATCGCCTCCCACCCCATCATAGCCATCGAAGATTATGCCAGCGGACTCCGCACAGACTGTCAAACACGTACATCCACACTGCTCACCTTGCCTGCTTCGGATACGATCAAATACTTTTTCCACGATCATTCGTGGTTTTGTGTCAGACCCTCAGGCACGGAGCCCAAAATCAAAATTTATTTAGGGGTGAAAGGAACGAGTAAGCAGGATAGTCAAGAAAGGCTTTTCACCTTGAAACAAGCTGTCTTGCAGATGCTCGAATTCTAGTAACAACTAGATTTCCAAGTACGGACCGGATTGAGGAGGATGTCCGCCCGCGACTGTTCCGTACCGAGGAGGATGATAAGCTTGTTCTGCTGTTCGTTCAGGAAAACCGGATTGGAGAAGCAAATCGCGTCTTACAAAAAAAGCGTTGACGCCCTTTGAATCTGTCCCTACCAAGGCATATCCCAACCTGGTTCCCAAAATGGCCAAGGAACTCAAGCTGGCACCATAGTAGGTAGTGCCACCCCATTTAAAATCAGGCTGATAGGCAATCACCATTTTTTGTGGGGGTGGAAAAGCAGCATTGTACTCAATAACAACAAGCCGCGGTGTGTAAATAGAAAGAGCTTGCCATACCCAGTAGTCATTGCCGTCAATGTCGATGGAGAGCAGATCAAATTCCTTTGGAACACCATTTTCTTCGAATAACCGAGAAATATTTTCTTTCGTGATCAACTCATTCTTGATGATGACCTGGGGATAGGCAGCATAATCAGCAGACATTTTATTGCAACTGTTCAGATCGCCTTCCATCGCCAATCCGCTCCACCCATGCTGCGTGATGAGTTTTTTTATCATGCATTCCGAGCCATCTCCAACTCCGAATTCTACACAATAGCGATTCGCAGTTCCGATTCGCGAAAATATTTCTTCAATGATACCGTCTTCTCCATTTTGGGAATACACTCGTTTTTCATATTGGTTTAACACATCCATTCTTGCCATACCTCCATTCACAACGTCCCTCTTTACGTATCTTATTTATCTTTTTGCGGATAGGATTGGTCATTCAATGAACAGGCTGCAAAACAGGCTATTTGCACGCCTCTCATACAAAATATTCCACGCAAGAGGCGCCTGCCGTTTCAAGGCCCTCCTCGGGACATATATTAGGAGAAAGTTTACCAATTGGAGCCTATCAGACATTTTGTAAGACAGAGGAGATGTGTATCTTGAGTTTGCCTATTGTGTTTATTCACAGAACGGCTGAAGAGCATGTAGGAATATGCGTGCAACAGGCGAAATACAGCAATCCTTCCTCTCGTGTCATTCTTATTGGAAGGCCAGAAACCAAGCAACTTAGTACCGAAAATACGGAGCACTACCTGTTGAGTAAGTATTTCAAAAGCGCCCAAGCTTACTCTTTTGTTTACAAGCACTCCTCCCCCACCCCCTACGAATACAATCTGTTCTGCTTCCAACGCTGGTTTATTCTACGCGATTTTATGAGGAGTCAGGGTATCGATCGTTGCTGCTACCTGGACTCTGACGTGATGCTCTACACCGACATCAGCAAGCAAAACGACAAGGATTTCCACGATTTCACATTCGAGTTTACCTGGACAACAGTGTGCGACTTGGATAAACTCGATCAATTCTGCGAATACACCAACAAATTTTTCCGCGATCCTCTACACTATGAGAACTTGCTTCAATTTGCAAAAGAAATCGGTGATGTTCCTATTTCAGATATGGTATTGTTTACTCTTTTTCACAATTACGCGCTTCGCCGTGGCGCTACGTATGGCTTGGTTGCAAACGGCTTTTTCGATCATAATCTCAATTGTCCGTTTGCCCCATCCTGTCCGCAAGCAAACAGCTTGGAAACGAAGAAACAGATCTATCAAAAGGACGGCATGCTCTTTTGCAAAATAACAGAGACGAATAACTACCTCCCAGCTCATTCCTTGCATTTTCAAGGACATGCAAAAGGATACATCCCCTATTTTCGCTCACAAGACATCCCGAATACAGATGATTACATGTATTTCGACTATCCGACCTGCAAATGGGTGCGAGCCGAGCCCTAATCCCAATAAAATTCCCTTTGGAAACGAGCTGTGCGCCGTGCCATTTTTCACATTTTTCCATATTCATAATATGTTAAGCTGTTCATCCTTCGCTATGAGCATCATGGACAGGGGGGATTCGACTCATGAAGGCATTGATTACCGGAGTAACGGGATTTGCCGGCAGTCACTTGGCTGAATATCTACTGTCGCGGGGGGATGTGGATGTTTACGGCACATTCCGGTCCCTTACCAAAAAAGAGCAGCTGGGGCACCTGATGGACCGCGTGCATATGGAAAACTGTGAATTAAAAGATCCCCAATCTGTAAATGAACTCATCCAGAGAATAAAGCCTGATCTCCTTTTTCACCTAGCTGCCCAAAGCTTCGTCCCCACCTCGGTGTCGTCTCCTGCAGATACGATGGTGAACAATATTGTCCCACAGTTAAATTTGTTCGAGGCGGTACGCAACCATGCTGTTCCGTGCAAGATTCAAATCGCTTGCTCCAGTGAGGAATATGGTTTGGTCTATCCGGAGGAAATCCCTATTAAGGAGACCAATCCCCTCCGTCCCCTCAATCCATACGCAGTCAGTAAAATTGCCCAGGATTATCTCGGGTATCAATATCATCACAGTTACGGTCTGGCGATCATCCGTACCCGTACGTTCCATCATACAGGGCCTAGAAGAGGCGAAAGCTATGTCACCTCCAATTTTGCCAAACAAATAGCCCAGATTGAGCTCGGTCTTCAAGAGCCAAAAGTGCACGTCGGAAATCTCAGTGCAATTCGAGACTTCACAGATGTCCGTGATATTGTCAAGGCGTATTGGTTGGCGCTTACTCGAGGCGAACCAGGCGATGTATATAACATATCCGCTGGTACTCGCTATACCATCGAGGACATGTTGAAGACGTTGCTGGCACTGACCGATGTGCAGGTGGAAATACATGTCGACACTGATCGACTAAGGCCCTCCGATGTAGATATCGTATTGGGTGACTCTTCGCTGTTTCGAAAAAAGACTGGGTGGGAGCCCGAAATCTCCTTCCAGCAAACGATGGAAGATTTATTGAATTACTGGCGCTCTGTGCTACGCCAACATAACAGCTCTTGAAAACGTCGAGTGGATGTTTAGAAAAAATCAGGAGGAACCTCTATGTCCATGCAATCCCTTCCTCTCGTGAGTGTTATCACCCCTTCATACAACCAAGCAAAATTCATCAAACGAACAATTGATAGCGTACTGACGCAAGACTATCCCCATATTGAGCTTATCGTGGTTGATGGCGCCTCAACGGACGGTACAGTGGGCATCTTGCAGCAGTATAGCCATCTGCAAGACCGCTTCCGCTTCGTTTCCGAACCTGATCGCGGCCAATCCCATGCCATCAATAAAGGATTGCAAATGGCACGTGGTGAGATTATCGGTTGGCTCAATTCGGATGATACGTATTTTCCCGGTGCCATTCGAAAGGCTGTGGCAGCCTTGCAGCAGCATCCTGATTGGGGCGTGGTATACGGGAAAGGGCTCCATATTGATGAGAATGACAAAGTAAAGTATCCGTACATTTGGGTAGAGTTTGACCGAAAAAAATTGTTTAATTTCAACCTCATCTGCCAACCCGCTGCTTTCCTGCGCAAACATGCCTTTGAAGCAGTTGGTGGTGTAAATGAAGAACACGACTGGTGCATGGATTACGATCTGTGGAACCGGATCTCCCTGCATTATCCGATTGGTTCGATACCAGAGTTTTTGGCCAATTCCCGCTTGTACAGCGCGTGTAAAACGTACGTTTATGAATTGGAGCCAGGCTTTTCCGAAATTTTGAAAACAAGCGTGAAGCATCATGGCACCATCTCGAATGAATGGCTCTATCACTATACGCAGAAGCATTACAATCAAGGAGCATTTTGGTTTCTCCACAAGCTAAAAGCGTATCATGCGTTCGGTCCCTCTCCTCAAATCATCGCATCCAACCGCTACTCAGACGCATGGGCTCCCCAAAACCTGCGAATGACCATTGAAGCCAGCCATGGACCGATGCACGCTTTGCTTATCAAAGGAAGCAACCATAATACCGCCCCTCTCCTGCATTTCCATGTCATGAGGAATGGGAAACTCGTACACAAATTCCAAGTTACCCACGAGCGTTTTCAAGTCTTGATTCCCATTACCTCAGAGGGACAGCGATGTGAAGTGAGTATTTTTTGCAGCCAGCAGATCCTTCAGAGCCACCCCAACAATCCTAAAGTCAAACGCTCTATCAGCTACCACCTAGAAGAAGTCCTCCCACTTTCCTATGAGGAGTACCAATTTTATCAGGAATTCACCAAAGGCAAGGCCCAAATCGAACAATGGGTAAATCGCAGAGTCCCATCGCCTCGAACATGAATGCGGACGAGAAAGGCAGGTTGACACGAATTGAATCTGGCGAAAAAACGGATTGTGGTTACTGGCGGATCAGGATTTCTAGGAAGCCACGTCGTTCATCAATTGCGCAAATTGGACTGTACGGACATCTTCATCCCTAGAAGCCATGAATACGATCTTCGCAAAGAACATGATGTGAACAAGATGTTGCAAGATTTCCGTCCCGATATCATTCTTCACTTGGCTGCCGTCGTCGGCGGTATCGGCGCGAATCAAAAAAATCCCGGAAAATACTTTTACGATAATTTGATCATGGGGACCCAGCTTATAGAGCAATCCCGGTTATTCGGTGTCGAAAAATTCGTAGCCATCGGAACCATTTGCTCCTATCCGAAGCATGCTCCCGTACCGTTCCAGGAAGAAAATATATGGAATGGTTACCCTGAAGAAACCAATGCTCCGTATGGCTTAGCCAAGAAAATGATGCTGGTACAATCGCAAGCTTATCGCGAGCAATACGGGTTCAATTCCATTTATTTGCTCCCTGTCAATTTGTACGGTCCAGGCGACAACTTCGATTTGGAAACCTCTCACGTCATCCCTGCCGTCATTCGAAAATGCGTGGACGCTATACGAAATGGTGAAAAGAAGATCGTGCTCTGGGGATCAGGGAGCGTGACGAGAGAGTTCATCTATGTCGAAGATGCGGCACAGGCGATTATTGCTGCTACACAGCGCTATGATCAATCGGAACCGGTCAATATCGGCTCCGGCCACGAAATTTCCATAAAAAATTTAGCCGAAATCATCAGGCAGCTAAGTGGCTTCCAAGGAGAGATCGAGTGGGATAAAACCAAGCCTGACGGACAACCGCGCCGCCTGCTGGATGTGACCAAAGCAAAAGAACGATTCGGCTTCGTGGCACAAACTTCCTTACTCGCTGGCTTGGAAAAAACGATCGCTTGGTACATGGCACATCCTCACGTACAAGGGAGGATTCCTACATGAGAGTCGGAATCAATCTGATGTCAGTGATTCCTGGCAAAATCGGCGGGATGGAACAGTATGTCAGGAACTTGCTGGCCTACTCGATGAATGCTGGGGACGGCCATCAGTGGTTTCTTTTTTTATCGTCACACAATTTCCATACCTTTGAGGCGCAAAAAAATGTGCGCAAATTCATGATCCCCGACCACGGGAATGCACACGCGATGCTTCATTTCTGGATTAACTCCTTGCAGTTGAATTTGTGGTTTTGTCCGTTGCTTGTCTTGAATCCAGCTGATGTCACAATCCCTTCTGTTATCAACATTCCTGATATCCAGCATGAGTATTACCCGGAGTTTTTCGATGCTCATTCCTTGCGCTGGCGAAAAGACAACTACCAATCGTCTGCACAGCGTTGCAGTGCCGTGCTGACTCTCTCGGAGTTTTCCAAACAAACGATCCTCCAAAAATTCGAGCTTCCTCCGCACAAAGTACATGCGATCCACCTGGATGCTTCGCGGGAATTTTCCTTGCCGCATAATGAGGCACTCAACCAACAGGTCATACAAAAATATACGCTGCCCAGTGGCTACGGCTTTTTCCCTGCGAATACATGGCATCATAAAAATCACCTGAATGTATTCAAAGCACTCGTCACTTTGCGGGACAAACACAATATACGGATTCCCATGGTTTTCACCGGTTTTGCTCAAGAGGCTCATCAGAATGTCATGAATTACATCACGAATAACCAGCTGTGGAACCAAGTCAAATGGCTCCACTACGTACCACAGGAAGAGATGCCTTACTTGTATCGGAATGCCCAGTTCCTTTGCTTCCCTTCCCTTTTCGAAGGCTTTGGCATACCGCTGGTAGAGGCCATGAAGTCCAACATTCCAATCGTTTGCTCCAATGCAGGGAGCATTCCTGAGGTGGTAGGTGACGCTGCTCTCACCTTCGATCCGAATATTTCCGACGATATCGCGGTGAAACTCGCCCATCTTTATTTGTCACCTGACGCAAGAGCAGAGCTGGTTGCCAAAGGCATCCATCAAGCCAAGCACTTTTCGTGGGAGAAATGCGCGCGCGAAACGCTGGCTGTCTTTTCTTCCGTCGCACGCTAATGTCAATTGAAAGGAGGTCATCTTTGTATGTCACGCATGCAGCAAATTCGGGAGACGTGGAGGAAGGAGCGCCGAATCCCCTTTCCATTAACAGAACAAGAAACGTGGGATTTTTGGATATTGGAAGCACCGACAACCGATTTGAAAAAGTCGAAGATCAAACATATAGCAAAAACGATGGGCATACGCACCTTGATCGAGACAGGTACGTTTAAGGGCGACATGTTGCAAGCGATGAAAAACCATTTTGACTTGCTCGTTTCCATCGAGCTGGATGAAGCCTTGTTTATAGCGGCAAAAGAGAGATTTTCAGGCGACAGCCACATCCATATCCTCCACGGTGACAGTGGAACAGTATTGACCAACCTGATGCACTCTGTTACATCACCTTGCCTGTTTTGGCTGGACGGTCATTACATCCCCCGCTCAACTGAGGCAGCCAAAGGAGACCTAGACACCCCAATCTTGCATGAGCTGGCTGCCATTCTGCAGCATTTTGTTCAAAATCACGTCATTTTGATTGATGATGCTCGTTGCTTTATTGGTCCCAATCCATTGTTGAACGATTATCCCACTATCCAAGAACTACGAGAATTCGTTCATTCTATTCGTCCCGACCTCTTATTCGTCGTAGGAAATGACATCATCATGATCTACAATCCACTTGAAGGAGCAACGAATTCGATGAAGAAAGTTGACTTTCACCTGCCGTTTGACAATCAAACCTTTACCGTCTATGGGGACGGCTCTGATCAAAGCGTCCTGTACTTTATGGATTATTACAAAGGATACTATGAAGACTACGTTATCCTTCCTCTGAAAAAAATCGTACAACCTGACCATGTTTGCCTAGACATCGGTGCGAACATCGGTCCGATCTCACTCGCTCTGAGCTATCTTGCGCCCCAAGGCAAGGTGTACGCATTCGAACCCTCCGATGTCAATTATCCTTATCTCCTGCGAAACCTGTCCGAGAATCACATCACCAATGTCGAACCACTCCAGCTCGGAATAGCAGACCGGAACGGGAACATCCATTTTAAAGACGACCCGCGTGGAGGCGGATGGTCTTATATCCCGCATGAGCCAGAAGACGTGGAGAAATCCACCCAATTCATATCATGTGTCAGGCTGGATGACTGGGTAGAGCAGAATATGATATCGCGCATCGACCTCATTAAAATTGACGTAGAAGGCTCGGAGGTCATCGTCTTGGAAAGTGCAATGCGAACGCTTAAGCAGTGGGACCCGGATGTGATCATTGAATTCAACCCAGAGAGCATCAAGGAAAACTTCGGCAGACATCCACTCGTGTTATACACACTGCTGGAGAAATTGTTTACCCATCTTTATATGTTTAAGCGGGACAATACGGTGGTAAAAGTGAAGAACTACAACCACTTACTAGATGAAATGAAACCTTTCCACGCTGATCTGTTCTGTACAAACAAGACTTTCCTCGATTAAGGGCACACGAAAAAACATGGCTGCAGGCTCGCCATGTTTTTTGTTTCGCTTCTATTTGAAAGTGGCCATTACCTTTTTCAAACCTTCCTCCAGCTTCACTTGATGATTCCATCCTAGTGCTTGAAGCGGTCGATTATCCGCTTGTGAATGCATGATTTCCATATCTGTATAAGCAATCGATCCGAACTTCAGAACCGTGCTTGATTTGGTTATCTGATGAACCAGTTCTACAAACTCGCGGATCGAAGTAGCAGTACCTGTCCCTACCTGGTATTCCGTAAAGCCTGCGGGTAGACGGTCAGCATGCGCCAACAGCACGCGAAAGGCAGAAACAACATCATCCACATAAATAAAGTCCCTTGCTTGCTTTCCTTCTGTAAGCCTTAGTTCAGGCTGATTTTCGAGACAGCTTTTGATGACAGTCGAGACAAATTTATTCGTATTGTCATAAGGACCATACAGATGCTCCAGCCTGATGTTTATGAATGGCAGGGAAGATGTATCTGCTAGGCATTTTCCCCATTCTCGAAACTGACGCTTCGTCAAATTGTATGGTTGTAGATGCTTGGATAATCGGACGGGCG
This sequence comes from Brevibacillus porteri, assembly GCF_003013475.1. Taxonomy (GTDB): domain Bacteria; phylum Bacillota; class Bacilli; order Brevibacillales; family Brevibacillaceae; genus Brevibacillus; species Brevibacillus porteri. Next base: position 14,292 of record NZ_PXZO01000071.1, on the reverse strand, counting down.
CACTGGAAAACGTATCTGTATTCAGAAAAACAGGGGTGTCAAAGCGCATAGCCACATCCAGCAGTTTCAGCGGAAAGGTCACATTGGCGTCTACCATCGTGGCATTGCTCTCGTTGTTGCGTCCATAACAGGTTGCCGTATGGATGATCGCATCGATTCTCCCCTGCTCGAAAAAAGGAGCTTCCCATTGACCGCAATCCGTATCATACGTAATCAAATCAGGTAATATGTCCTGGATACGCGAGCAATCGGAGGTGCTCCTTTTCAAAATGATGACGGTATGTCCGTCCAATCGCAGCGCTTTTACGAGCTGGCTTCCGAGAAAGCCTGTCGCGCCGGTCACAAGTATCTTCATTTGGGATCGCTCCCCTTCACCTGCTTTATACCCAGTTCAAGTCGATGTTGTGAATTCGTTTTTCTTGCATGACCCTCCGAAAGTGATCGGCTTTCGCTTTCAAGTCTTCGATCAGCCATTCATGATTTTCTACGACGATTTTTTCTATTTGCAGGTGTAAATTTTGCTCCACGATTTTTTCCAACAGTTCAAATTCTGCCCCCTCGATATCCATTTTGATCAATTTGATCGGACGATTGAGCATTTGGATAAACTGTGTCAAATCGATCACCTCTACCTCTACATACTTTTCGGGATTCGTAACTGGATGATTAGTCAGAAGAGAAGAGGCATAAGCAGACCCTGCCGGATCCGTATGGTAGAGATCATGCAAATGCAAGCGTAGCTTATCGTTTTTATGCCAAACCGCTTTGTTTATACATATGACATTGGGATAGGATCCCACCCTTTTTTTCAATTCCTCAAATACGTATGGATTCGGTTCAAACGCAAAGACGAGGGCGCCTTTATCCGCCATTTTTTGAGAAATGAGCCCGTGATTTGCCCCACAATCGATCGTTATGTCCCCGTATCCGATCGGAGAAAAAACCTCTTCACTGTTCTCGTTTAATCCGCCCACTCCTGCCTCCTCCTTCATATTCGGCTGGTTGCCCATGCTCCTTTTCCGGATTTCCACAGTTCTTCCAAGTAGTTTTTATCTCTGAGCGTATCCATTGGATGCCAAAAACCGGTATGCTTGAAGGCCATCAGTTGATTCGCCTTGGCCAAGCTCTCCAGCGGCTCTTTTTCCAATACCGTCTCATCACCCGCAATATAGTCAAGTACGCCCGGCTCCATAACAAAAAAACCAGCATTGATCCAGCCGCCGTCCCCCTTTGGCTTCTCTTGGAATCCTCTTACGGTGTTCCCATTGGCAATATCCAATGCTCCGAATCGGCCTGGCGGTTGAGTCGTAGTGATCGTTGCGAGTTTTTTATGCGTGCGATGAAATTTTACCAGCTGTTCAATATCAATGTTGGATAAGCCATCTCCATACGTCAGCATGAATGTTTCTTCTCCCACATACTTCTGTATCCGCTTCACCCTTCCACCTGTCCCTGTGTCTTTCCCCGTATCAATCAATGTGACTCGCCAAGGCGCAGCATTATGGTTGTGAAAAGTGACCTGATTGTCATTACGAAAATCAAACGTCACATCAGAATGGTGAAGGAAGTAGTGCGCGAAGTACTCCTTGATCATGTAGCCTTTGTAACCGAGACAGATGATGAAATCATGGAAACCGTACTTGGAATAAATGGACATGATATGACAAATGATGGGCCAATCACCGATCTCAATGAGCGGCTTCGGACGAAGATGCGTTTCTTCTCCAATGCGCGTGCCATACCCTCCTGCTAGGATGACGACTTTCATTGGTTGCCCTCCTTCCTCTGTTGTTCATTGGGTCCTATCTGTATACGCTGCGATTTGGGCCAAACAGATTTCCCTTACGTCTTGCTTTTGCTGATAAGCCTTATGCCAAAAAATGATACTGTCCAAGGTCTGCTCGAGTGACCAGTTGGGCTTCCAGCCTATTACACTTTTGGCTTTGGAACAGTCCAGCTTTAAATATTGGGCTTCGTGCCACTGTGGATCTGTTCGCTCTGCTTCAAAGCAGGCACCAGCTCCCCATCGCTCACACAACTGCTGGACGATCCACTCTACCGATTTGGCATCTTCCTCATTCGGACCAAAATTCCAGCTCTGGGCGTAATCCTTGCCATTTCCCCACATTTTTTCTGCGAGCATTAAATACCCCTTCAATGGCTCAAGGACGTGCTGCCACGGCCGAATCGCTTTTGGATTTCGGATGGTGATTTTTTCTCCCTTTATCAAGGCACTCAGGCAATCCGGTATCAAGCGATCAAGAGCCCAATCGCCGCCGCCGATTACATTGCCTGCTCGCGCTGAAGCAATAGCTACGCCATGCTGGTGATACCGATCGGGGTGAAAGAAAGCATTGCGATAGGAGGCAGTCACCTGCTCCGAACATGCTTTACTGCTGGAATACGGGTCATAGCCGCCCAATACATCTTGCTCACGGTATCCCCACACCCACTCCCGGTTTTCATAAACCTTATCCGTCGTAACATTGATGATTGCTTTGATTTTCATACCGTTCTGCACAGCCACTCTCGCCGCTTCGAGTACATTCACCGTACCCATGACATTGATTTCGTAGGTTTCCGCCGGATATTGATACGATAGACGCACCAGCGGCTGAGCGGCCATGTGAATGATGATATCCGGGTTTGCTTGGTTGATCGCTTTTTGAACACTTTCCTTCGATCTGACATCATCAATGATCGAATCAACCAATGAGCTGATTTTGGCACACTGAAAAATACTCGGATTCGTCGGCGGCGACAGCGCATACCCTGTTACCTTCGCCCCTAAATGATGCAGCCATAAGCAAAGCCATGACCCTTTGAACCCCGTATGACCTGTGATCAACACTTTTTTGTCTCGCCAAAACGCTGGATCAATCATCGTGATCACCGTGCTTCCCTAACTGCTCCAGGATCGCTGACCACGTCATTCCGAGTCGAACGATATCTTCTTCCACCAGCTGACTTCCCATCTGTACTTCGATGAATTCCAGCTCAGACGTAGCTTTGATTGCATGTTTGGCTCCTACCGGGATTTGCAATACGTTACCTGGTACAACCTGGCTCAGCTGATCATCCAAAATGAACTCGCCGTAGCCCTCTACGATGATCCATACTTCGCTACGGTGGTGATGGTACTGATAGCTCAAATTTTTCCCGGCGTATACATGGATTCTTTTCGTTAATACTTCCACGTCGTCTTCATTCTTCTGTAAATGCATAACCTGATACCATCCCCAGCGCCGCTCTTCATACATTGGGCGCTTTGTCCAATTCAAAGCCAAATTTTTGACCATATGGCTTTGTTCCTTAGAAGAAACGAGAATGCCATCAGGACTGGCCGCCACGATCATATCCGATAAACCGATGGACACGATAGGTATGTCCAATTCGTTGATAACATGTGTATTCGTGCAACTCTCATCGATCAAAACCTTACCGATTGCATTCCCGCTCATTTCTTCTGTGAGCGTATTCCACGTCCCTAAGTCCTTCCAGTCTCCGTCATACGGGAGAACGACTACTTTCTCTGCCTTTTCTACAATCTCATAGTCAAAGCTGATGGCAGGCATTTGGCTATATTGCTCAAGCATGCGGTTATATTCAGTAGGCAATCCTTTTTGCTCCAATTCGCGAATCAGATAACCCAATCGAAAAGCAAAAATTCCACAATTCCATAGGGCCTTCTTTTCTACTAAATCCTGCGCTTGCTCAAGTGTCGGCTTTTCTTTGAAGCTTTTTACTTTTTGATAGGCATAAGGCCTTTCACCCTGACCCGACTCTGATTCCAGCTTTGGAACAATGTAACCGTATTTCGTAGATGGGTACGTAGGCTTCACTCCGATTAATGCAAGATTCGCACCTGATCTGAGTATGACGTTCTCCAGCTCCTTGATCCTGTCCATGAAGCGCTCCTCAACGAATGGATCGACAGGCATGATGGCAATGACTTCATCCGGGTCCATTGTCAAAGCAGAGTACAAATAGGTCACCGCTAAAGCAATGGCAGGGAAGGTATCCCTTTTTTCCGGCTCCACGATCAAAGGAACGCCTTCTCCAAGTTGGCTTTGAAGCAAGTCAATATGCGAACGGCCTGTTGAAATATAAACAGGCTCCGACCAATTGCGGGAGGCTAGCTGCCTCCACACTCGTTGAACCATCGCCTCTGGTTGGGCATGTGCATTGCCTATCAACTTCAAGAACTGTTTGGACCTGACATCATTGGAGAGCGGCCACAGCCTTTTCCCTGAACCACCCGATAGTAATATCAGTTTCACCCAGGCCACCTCTATCCGTTTATCGTGTTGTATGCACCATCTTATGCGTTTGTCGCAGTCGATGCTCTATGATCCAATGAAAATGGTCAAATAACACGAGGGATGATAGAAGCCTATAAAAACTGAATCCATCGATTGGAAATATAATCGAAAATGTAAGAACCTGTTTGGGGGAGATAGGGAGCCGTAAAAAACTTCATATGGTGCTTCGTGTATCCTTGAAAATGAAGAGAAAACAACGGCACAAATTGACTCGTTGCCTTATCCTTGCAGCACAGGACACCATTTATCGAGTAAATTTTCTTAAAGCCATACAAGTTCTCCACCGAAGCAGACTGCTGAATATTGCCGTCAAAAATGCCATCATGAAACAAGCCGTTCGTCATTTGGTAATCCTTGAATTGTGCAAGAAATAGCAAGGCCAGCACCATGTCTGTAATTAAAGGCTGATTGAATCTGACATGTTCCTTTCTCTGCATCGTGTAATGAACGACTTTCGCGAATGTAATCGGATTGGCAAACTGAGACGTCATGAACTCGCAAAATTGTTCTAGCTTCTGCCTATCTAAGAAATTGGTCCATACGAATTCCATCATAAAGTTGTCAAAGCGCGGATGGTTTACGTCGGTAAACAGCATGACATCCGTATCGATATAACAGCATTTCGGAATCTGATGCTTTTTCATAAACGCCAACAAAATAAACCATCTTTGAAAACAAAATAGGTTGTATTCATAGGGCATGAAATGAATATGTTTATAGACTCTCGTCATTTCGATAGCGGCAGGCATGTAATCGTCTACCATCTCGTGAATGATGCCGTTCATAGCATACCTTCTGTTTCCCCCATTCCCTATCAGATAGACGGGCGAATGGGGATTGCTTCTTTTTGCTTGCTGCAAGCTGTATGTGAGATAATCATCGTCCCCGCGATGGATGATCACGATAGGCAAGGCCATACTTTTTCCGCCTCCTTTTTCTCCCCATACTTTATGTACGTGACAGACAACGAGAAACGGGCATATGCCTTTTTTCCGAAAACATGCATGTTGGCAAGCAACTTTAGACGTGAATAGGACGAAATTAATGCATTTATATTATTTCCCCCAGCACGGTCCGAACATATCGTATAGGGCAAGCACTCTGCAATGAAGGGGGACATGTCGATGGGAAGATTTTGGACAGATCAGGAAATTCTCGATGAGATCAGCAAACGGCGATGGTACCATAAGATCGCACTGCGACCCGGTATTGTCACACCCGGGATTACGCTTCTGGAAGGTATATGGAATATGACGAGACAATCCAGAGAATACATCCAATATTCGGGGAAACGCGTCCTTGATCTCGCTAGTTTTGACGGAATGTGGGCGTTTGAAGCGGAGCAAAGAGGGGCAAGTCTTGTTGTGGCTACGGACTGTATGCAGCCGCTCTATTTGAATTTTGAGTTTTGCAAGAACATCCTGCAAAGCAAAGTTTTGCCGCTGTATAATACCAGCCCATATAAATTATGGGAAGGGCTGCAAGTATTGCTGATGGACGATTTTATTGAACCCCTGCCGTTCCCACATCAAATTCGGCACAATCAATTTGATGTCGTCCAGCATCTTGGTCTGCTCTATCATCTACGCGATCCGATGTGGACATTGTCACAATGCAGGAGCGTGATTAAACCAGGTGGGCACCTCTTGTTGGAAACAGCCTGTATTTTGGATACAACCCAATCGATCATGGTCTACAACGGAGCTCCTGGACAAATGAACCGGATTTATAAGGACGATACCACTTGGTGGCTGCCGTCCGTCCTTTGCATCGAGGAGATGCTCAGAGGCACACTGTTTGAAATCATTCCTGAATCGGTTCGAACCATCCCTTCCGGCAGAATCAACAATTACGATGCGGGTCGCATCAGCCTCGTGGCAAGAGCCATTTCTGGCAAAGAGATCGACCCTAACTGCCACGCGGAATTGCTCCGTATCTTCCGCAATCCAGGGATCGTTCCGGACTACCTGTAATCTCCGGGTAAATTGAAATCGGGTGCACAAGATCAACGATGCTTGTGTACCCGATTTTCCATTCTTTCATAGTCTGATGGTAGTGCATGCATTTTTTATGATGGAAAGATGGGAGTGAATCTCGTGTCCCACTCACAGCAACCATTAGTGAGTATCATTACCCCCTCTTACAACCAAGGCCGGTTTATTCGTGAGACCATAAATAGCATATTGACCCAGGACTATGTAAACCTTGAGCATATCGTGGTAGATGGAGGCTCGACTGACGATACCCTCTCCATCTTGCAAGAATATGCACAAAAAGATCCGCGCTTCCGTTTTATTTCCGAACCGGATCGCGGACAGTCTCATGCGCTTAACAAAGGCTTGGCATTGGCAAGAGGGGAAATCATCGGCTGGCTGAATTCAGACGACACCTATGTACCTGGCGCCATTATGAAGGCGGTTCACGCCTTTGCGAGTAACCCCGCCTGGGGAATGCTTCACGGCAATTGCCATGTGATGAACGAGTACGGTCAAGTATCCACCACCTATCCGTCAGAACAGGCTGATTCCAAGAAGTTGTATCAGAGCTGTGTGATTTGCCAGCCATCCGCTTTCATCAGAGCCCACGTCTTCAGGCACATGGGGGGCGTAGATGAAAAATTGCAATTTTGCATGGATTATGACCTGTGGATGCGCATCGCCAAATTTTATCCCATCGGTTATCTACCTCACTATTTAGGAAACGCTCGAATCCACACAGCGTGCAAATCAGCTACACAATGGCATTCCGTCGGCGTACCTGAAGTCTTACGATCTCTTGCAAAAAATTATTCGTCCATACCCAGCCATTGGATATCGTACGTTCCACAATACAAAGGCATGGGTGTACTCGACCTGTTGAGGCTCTACAAGTCCTTTCCATCCAATACAACCAGAATCACAAGCATGAATCGGGGGATGGACTTGTGGGCGCCTCCTGTCCTGCGCGCGATTGTTGAATCAGATCCTTCTGCACCGGCTCAAATGTTGTTAGTAAAGGGCAAAGTCCCTGGCTCCCCCGTAAAATTGCCGAAGCCCATTGTTTTGACTGCGCTCGTGAATGGCGTAAATGTAAAAAGTTATACCGTTGATAAGCCCACCTTTGCCCTCGAAATTCCACTCGATCCGAATGCCACGACGGTTCGTGTGGACATCGCGTCTTCCAGTATCGGTGTACCGAGCACTCCTCAAGTCCAGCAAAGAATCGTAGGAGGATACATGGCCGAAGAGATCATTCCTCTTTCGTATGACGAAGTGATCGTGTACAAAATTTTTTCGAGGAGCTAACCTTTCAACTCGAATATAGTTTTGTCTCAATGACAGCCGCCGCTCCGGCTATGGCAAGCAGGAGCAACAACGGATAGGCGGCTGGCACATACATATACAACCCAACGATCAAAGCGCCCACCCAAATTCCCACGCACCAATGGCAGCTCAACAATCTGCCTATCCATTGGCGCACCCTCCCGCCTTTAAAGTGAAAGTCCCGAACCATTTGCCCCGACTCATCGGGTACATATAACACCTGATAAAATGGGGTTCGCAGAAAAGACGTGATCTCATCAAAAACAATCAAATGCGTGAGACGAAAGCTTGCCAGCACGAGGATGATTAGGTCGATCCAAGAGAGGTCAAACATTCCACCTCCACCTCTTTCCAATATTTTGTGCTTTTCTCATTTGTTCTACATTTAGTACCATTGTGGTGCGACAAATCAGAGAAAGGCGTGATGAGATGAATCGCAACATTAAGAAAATGGCAACGATCCTTTCCCTGTCCGTCCTCGTTACTATGATCGGACAACCTGCATTTGCGAAAACAAGCTTTACCTCTTTGAAAAAAGGGATGAAAAACTCGCGCGTGCTTGAAGTGGAAAAGATGCTCGATGCACTTCATTACGACTACAAGCTGGTAGTGGACAAGACATACAACAGCTACACGGCTTCTAACGTCAAAGCATTTCAGAAAAAATACAAGCTGTCGCAAACCGGGATTGTAAACAAAACCACTTACGATAAACTGAAGAGCGTGTACCAAGCACGCAATCAAGAGAAGCCGACTACGCCGTCCAAGCCTACTGAGCCCACAGAATCCAATAATTACGTTACGCTGAAATTGGGTGCTAGTGGGGAAAGCGTGAAGGAATTGCAAACAATGCTCGCTGGACTCGGATACAAAGTAACTGCTTCGGGTTATTACGATGAATCTACGCGCTTTGCCGTCATGCTATTCCAGTCACGTAATAAGCAAACTTTGACCGGTGAAGCTGACGCCAAAACCTTTACAGCCATAAAAACACAATACAAGAACAATCCAGTACAGCCTAAACCCGATACGAAGCCGACCGTCCCAACGACTCCAACGACTCCCGTAACACCGAGCAAGCCTGAGCAACCACAAAACCCTGGTGCCGGCACACAAGTTCCTCTTCCCGCTGGTTTGACGGCTGAGGAAAAAGAAATGGTTCAACTCGTGAATCAAGAGCGCACCAGCCGTGGTCTCGCACCATATCAAGTGGACATGCAGTTGGTGAACGTTGCACGTGTAAAAGCCCAAGAGATGGTGAACAAAGGCTACTTTAGCCACACCTCTCCCACTTACGGCTCACCGTTTCAAATGATGGACACTTTTGGTATTCGCTATATAGCTGCTGCTGAAAATATTGCGCAAAACTACTCTGTAAGCAGCGCTCATCAAATGTTCATGAATTCCTCCGGGCACAAAGCCAATATCATGAGTCCGACATACGACTACGTAGCCATTGCTGTCGTGAATGGCGGTCCGCACGGGAAAACATTCGTGCAAATGTTCTTAAAAAAATAGAGGCGCGGAACGGAAAAGCCATCATTTCTACTGAAATGGTGGCTTTTCTTCCCTATTAGAAAGACACGGCGATGCGGTTATTTGCCGAAAAGTGCACCGTCTGATCGTTGCACAGTACGACACCCTCGACGACGATTCCCTTCCCCGCTTCTTGTTTCATAAATGAAATCTGAAAGTTTTGGAAGGCTTCCGTCGATTCCGGCGCAATGGTTACAGGTTGGATCGGCGCTATCCAGTATTCCCCTCTCTCCATCGCTTGAGCAAACCAATCGTCTTCCAAGTATCTCCATCCTTTTAAGCCCGATGTACCTTGCACGGCCATCGTCTCCACGAGCTTCGGTGGCAATACTTGCCCTCCCATTTTGATCGAATCGACAGGCGAGACACGCAGGCAAACGATTGGATTTTGAAGTTCAACGTTCCCTGTATTTTTCACCTGAAGCGTCCCAATCAACAGGTACGGCTTCTCAACTGATTCAGAGTGAATCAACGTGTAATCAAAATACACTTCTGCCGTTGTACGCAATTCAACCAGTTCAGGCACTTCTTCGACCGGATGAATGGTCACTACCTGTTCCAGGAGTTCTTCTTCTGCCAAGATCAACAGCTCTTCCCGTTCACTGTCTGACTCGCTGTTTGATTCGCTGTTTACTTCACTATTTGAGTCACTATTTGAGTCACTATTTGAGTCACTGGCCTCAGCACTCTGCTGGTCACTTTCCTGAATCGTGATTGGTTCCTCTGCCAATGGCTTTTCATCTGCTCCCTGCTGACTTTCCTTATCAGAGGTAAAGAGCATCGTGGAATAAAACAGCTTTAAAATATTGGGAGGTAAAAACGCCATTGGTTGAATGTGTAATCCATTTTGGAAATACTCCAAAACCCCTGACGCTAAGTGTAGCGCAATTTTTTCCGCATAGATCTTACGCATGCTCACTTCCGTATAAAGCGGCAGCTGCAACTGGATGTGAACGATCGATGGTTGCTTTTGATTTTTGGTTACTTTATAGTGACACGGGATTCCTGACTGCTGCATTTCTGTACGTAAACACTTGACCAGATCTTGCCGCTTATCATCCTCCGACTGAAAGAAAATCAGTCTCGGTTTTTCCAGTACTCGCATTTCCTTCAAGCTGAAACGTATGGCGACATCCGTATTTTTTGCCAGAGAGGGATTGTTTTGGCTTAAGACAACCTCCATCCCGCTATCAGAAAGAAATTTTTGAACGTTCCCCAATACCTCCCACTCGTAGGCGGTCCCTCCTGAAGAAGATATGCCTGTAAAAAGAACGCAAACTTTTCCTTTCAACCCCGAATCCAGGTCAACTCTTTTATTCGTCGAATCCCACTTCAATTGAAAGCCATTTTGCTTGCAAAATAAACGAAACGCTGGCAGAGCCGCGTATGGCATGGTCCCGCCACGTTGACCACTGTAATATACCTCAACATCCATTCCCATCTCTCCTCACGCACTTTCCTTCAGTCCGCGATATTGTATGAATGCCTAGTGTCCAAAGTGAACATTTTTGGCGATGACTGTTCCGAAGATGCGCTTTGCGCATACGATGCTACAGAAAGGAGTGGTCATATGCCTACCTCACAAATGCCCCTGATCTCCATTATCATTCCTGTAAAAAATGAGGGGGACAATGTGCGTTCTACCATCACTTCCCTTTTGAATACAAGAACCACGTATCCATATGAAGTGATCGTAGTCGATGATGCCTCAACTGATAACGGTTGTCACTTTCTACAAGGCCACAGGCAAAATGAAAAAATAAAATTAATCACAACAGAAGGCATTGGTGCTGCTGCAGCACGAAACTTGGGCGTGAATCACGCACGTGGCAACTACTTCATTTTTTGCGATGCCCATCTGTCTTTTGAAAACTTTTGGATCGATCGCATGATGGAGCTCATCCTTACAAAAAAAGCAGATGGCGTTGCTCCGGGAATCGCCTCCATGACGGAGCCACATAAAATTGGTTATGGGCAAAATCTGAATCAAAAGCTCGAGATCAGCTGGTATCCAAAGCCAACAGGCCCGGCACCGGTTGCGATATTGCCAGGGGGATGCTTCCTGGTCACCAGAGAAGCTTTTATGAAAGTCGGGGGTTTTGACCGTGGTTTTCGCATATGGGGATTTGAAGATATCGAGTTTTCCATCAAAATGTGGCTCTTTGGATATACGTGTCTAGTCCAGCCATCCGTAAAAATTTTGCATTTGTTTAGGCAAGTTCACCCTTACACAATTGCACATGAGCACATTTATTACAATATGCTTCGCATGGCGTACAGCCATTTTAACGAGCAGCGGATTGAGGCAGCGAAAAAACTTGTGCTCTACGCAAATGCGAGTGAAATTGCGGATGATGTGCTGACTTGCGGGGCTGCCGCTCAGCGTGTTCGATACACTGCCCAAAGAAAATTCGACGACAATTGGTTCTTTCAAAAATTTCAAATTCCATTCTGACAAGATAGTGACCTAAAAAATAGGCGCATGCTCAACATGCCAAACTCCCGTTGCCCACATAGTATGTAACTGCAAAGCAAACTCCCTAGGAAAGGAAGGATTCTTACGGTGAAACATCACGTGAAGCCCATTATGGGTCGCCAGCTCCCTACACCGACGCCTACAGCAACTCCTCCTATATCGAACAACCTGCAGGAAGAGTGCATTCGCGTCAATAAGGTGTATGACTGGGTAGTATTAGCGAACAGCTACCGAAACAAGATTGCCCTTCCCGACGATTGTCAAGCTCTGGTAGACGCTGCTATTCGTGCAGGGCAAGATATCACGATCTCCTGCGTTGAGCCAGTTTCTCCTGGTCCTACTTGCAAAGTCGTCAGTATTCGCCGCGAGAACATTATAGTCAATGGAACCACTGTTCGGGTCGGTGTCGTTCGCTTCGTGTTCGGAGCCACTGTGCTCGTTCGCGTCTTCGCAGACGGAACACCTCTCTGCGAATTCACAACGACAGTGCAATTCGATCAGGAAGTCGTTCTCTGCCTGCCTGAACCGCTTGATGAGGACAATATCTTGTGCCGAATCAGTGCTTTCGAGTGCTCACCAACCGGTACTGTTCTCCTCGGTGGCATGGTTCAACTCGACGTCATTGTCTGCGTAGAGATCCAGGTAGAAGCAGAAGTCAAACTGGAAGTATTGGCGAAATTCTGCTCTCCACGTCCAAACAACATTCCAATTCCATCGCCAACGCCATCTTTCCGTTGCCCGCCGATCACATTCCCACCACAATGCCCACCAATCTTCCCAGTACGCAACTGCGATTGCCAGGCGTCCGTCAACGCGTTGGTACCAAACGTCTCCATTTCTATTGGTATCCCACTCGCCATTGCCGTCGGTACGATCCAGCTCATCGCGGATATCTGCCCAAGCTGCGATCCATCCAGCAGCTCGTTTACCTTTAACTTCTTTGATGCTCTCCTGCCTGATGTCCTTGGCGATCAAAGCTTCAGCTTCTCGCCAACGACTATCAGCTCTCCGACATGCATTACTGTACTGCCTATCCTGCCAATTGTGACAGGTCTGATCGTAACAGGTACTGGTGTACGGACATTCACAGCAACAGGCGCACAAGAAACGCTGACCTACTCTCTGACACTCGCCGAAACAGGAATCGGCCTGCCAGACGTTATCATTCTGACACTCACCGACTCTGCTGGTGTCCTCGTCTTCAGTGCTACAATTACAATCGTTCCAGATGAACAATTATTGGTTGCCGATTGCATCACGTTCGGGGATATTGTCATTACCACTCCGTAAGAAAAAATATTCGTTTCCAATCAGGCGGGAGAAGACTAACACTTCTCCCGTTTTTTCTATATAAACCCGTCACTACAATACAGGCACCAATTCCCACCCCGTACATATGTCTATATGGGAAAGCCAGACGGAAAAAGGAGGACAACACTGTGTACAAAAGGAGAATCTCCAATGCGAACAAGTCGAGAGAAAATGAGAAGCTCCTCCTGCTAAAAAAGCAAGCACACTACTACGAAGAAAAAGCAAACCAACTCATGCAAGAAGTGTGGTACCTACAGAAGCAGATAGAGGAAACATCCCAAAAAAATGAAGCATACAGAGAGCAGCTTGAACAATTGAACCAGAACCTCCACGATTTGGACAGCAAAGGGGCAGAATGGAAGCAGCGCTTGAATGATTCACAAGACATGCTTCAAGAAATGAAAAGCAAGCTCGACTACTACGAGCATCTCCTGAAACAACGGGAAAATGCCATAACCGACCACCAGGAAACAGAGGCAAAACTAAAGAGTTCGATCGACAGCTTGCAAACCGAGATCAGAGAGCAACGAAAAGGTCCACGGCTTGAAGAAATCATGTCCAAACATCAAGCGCAGGAATCACACTTACGCGAGCACATAGAATTGCTCCAACGGCGATTACAAAGCTACGAACAAAAAGAGGTACAATGGCAAAAAACGTTACACGAGCAAGATCAGCAGCGGCTGAGTCAAATTGAGGAGATCCTGCATGAACGCCAAAAGCATATAGACATGATAGAACATCTGGAGCAGCAACAGCTCACATGGAAACAAGCTTTGGATCATGTAAATGAAGAGTTTGAGAGTGCGCAGATGAGACAGCACGAGCAACTATCCAAACTGGAATCATTGAATCAGCAGTTGGAGGACGCACGAGCACGGGAAGAGCAGATACTCTCTGACCTACAGCAGCTTACAGAAGCAAGCGCAAATTGGGAGCAGCGGGAGCAGGAACTACAGGTGCGAGAGCAAAACCTCCACGCATTTGAACATAGTCTCACGGCACAGGAGCAGGAACTTCACGATCTTGAGCAAGAGTTGCTGGGGCAAGGGCAGGAACTGCACTCCCTAGCGAGCAGCCTTCAGACGAAAGAGCAGGATCTACTCTCTCTCGAACAAGACCTCCAATCGAAGGGGCAAGATCTGCATTCTCAGACGCAACACCTACAAAAACGGGAGCAGAAACTTCTCGATCATGAACAAGAGCTTCAGACGCAATGGTTAGAACTGCATTCTCAAGCGGATCACCTGCAGACGAAAGAACAAGAGCAACTCACTCTCCATCAAGAGCTCCAGACGAAGGGGCTGGAACTGCATTCTCAGACACAAGAACTTCAAGCACGGCA
>NZ_PXZO01000070.1 GCF_003013475.1 Brevibacillus porteri | reverse complement strand
AAACCGGCTGTTTTTGCTTTCTTAATCCCTTAACGTTGTAAATCCGCGTTTTGCTGGCGGTACCCCTAAATAAGCAGCAAATAAAGGATGGACATTACCCGTCTCGTCAAAGAAGACGGGTTTTTGTTATCCATTCGTACCTTCCAGTGCGAATACCAAATGAAAGTGAAGTGCGGGTTTCATTTTTGTGTTCCTTCGATCTTCTGCACAAGATGCTTACTTTTTATCTACGTACACATGACTACAAAGATAAATGGGTTTATTAAACAATAAACATAAATAGCCCAGTTTAGTTATGTACGATTTGTCCAATATTCCGATAATGTCGGAAATTTGTGTATGCAATTTAGAATACTTGTCCAGAATGATGGATGGGGTGATCACATGTTTGGATTAGGAAAAAAGCGTTCAAGACTTGGTAAGTGGATAGATCAACGGGGGGTCACTCAGCAGTGGCTTTGCAAAGAGGCGGGAATAAACAAGGACACAGCCACAAAGGCTGCGTCCAGTGATGATTATTCACCTAACCTAAAGACTGCAAACGGGATAATAAGAGCCTTACGAAAAATTGATCCAAATGTAAGGTTAGAAGATTTTTGGTCTATGTAAAAGCTCTGACACATATATGCCAGAGCAGATAGAAGATGTTGACCGATTGTTGACGAACTGTTGACGAAACTCGTCAACAATCACTCTAAATCACTAAATAAGAACAAAATACGAACGCTATAAAACCTTGATATAGAAAGGTTGTTATCTAGTATAATATAGTGTATTTTACCGATTATCCACTTTTTCCGGATACATATCATGATTCATCATCCGATGACTCGCCATCTCCTCGTACTTTGTCCCCGGTTTCCCGTAGTTGCAATACGGATCGATCGAGATACCGCCGCGCGGAGTGAACTTGCCCCATACCTCGATGTAGCGCGGGTCCATTAGCTTGATCAAATCGTTCATGATGACGTTGACGCAATCCTCGTGGAAATCGCCGTGATTGCGGAAGCTGAACAAGTACAGCTTGAGCGATTTGCTCTCTACCATTTTGATGTCAGGAATGTAGCTAATATAGATCGTCGCAAAGTCTGGTTGACCGGTAATCGGGCACAGGCTCGTGAATTCCGGGCAGTTGAATTTTACGAAATAATCACGGTACGGATGCTTGTTGTCAAAAGACTCCAATACGCTCGGATCATAGGAGTAGTTGTACGTTGTGCCTTGATTCCCTAAAAGAGTGAGGGAGGATAAATCGCGTTCTTGTTGATGTGCCATATGAGTACAGTCCTCTTTTCTTCCATGTGAGTAAAATATCGTTTAAACGCCTCGTTTATTGCCCCAGACAAGCGCATGTAGTTGGGGTAGAACCTTCGCGTCATTCATGTCAGGTGTCGCCATCGCATGATCGATTAGCCATTCAAAGCTCTCCAAAAGCTTATCCCGAAGCCGAGGCGTATCAGCGTCCGTTAGATCACTGTTTCCTGGCTGCAAGTAGAAAGGTACCTCTGGAAAACGCTGATGAATGGTGCGTGCGTAGGCAAAGTCGGCGTCGTCGAAAACAACCACTTTCAGGCTAAGTCCTGGATGTTTTTGTTCCAAAAGCTCGTGTACAATTCGATCAAGCGCTTGAAAATCTGTTTCCATCCCGGAGCTAGGCGGCTTGGGTGAAATCGTAATGTCGTCAATCAGTGGAAGCCACGCTTGCCACTTGCTGCCTTGTGTTTCGATTGCTGTGCGAATGCCATGCTCCTTCAACAGGGCGAGTAAGTCGCCGATGCCAGTCAAAAGCGCAGGATTTCCCCCGGAGATCGTGACATGGGAAAAACGGTCCCCGCCCAAGCGAGTGAGCTCCTCCCAGATCGCCTCGGGAGACATTTGCTGGATTTCATCACGGGCAGATCCATCCCAGGTAAAAGCGGAGTCGCACCAGCTACAACGATAGTCACAGCCAGCTGTTCGCACAAACATCGTTTTTTGTCCGATAACCATTCCTTCGCCCTGAATCGTAGGGCCGAATATTTCCAAGACCGGGATCATTCCATCATCCACTCCCGTCTTACCTCTGCATAGCTGGTCGGTGTCTCGAATAGGCGAACGAACTCCACACGAGCGCCGTTGTAGTGGTCGCGGTAGGCATCTGACTGCAATTGCTTTTCCATCTCTTCGAAAATCCACACGACCATGTTTTCGGCGGTGGTATTCATTGGAGGGAGCATTTCATTCAGATAACGATGATCCAAATAAATTTCGATGTGCTCTTTCCAGATTTGCTTGATGTCACCGAAATCGATCACGAGTCCGATCTCGTCCGGAAAGCCGCTGATGCCGAAGACGACCGTGTACGTATGGCCGTGGAGATTTTTGCACTTTCCTTCATAGGCGTGTAGATGATGTGCAGCGTCAAAAGTAAATTCCTTGCTTACCAAAACGCGTTTGTTATGGTAGCGAAGCTGTGATTTTTGAATATGAGTACCCAGTGCCTGCATGCGATCGACGATACGAAAATCAAAGTTCGCGCTCATCAGGCTTGTTCTCCAGGTTGATTTTTCTCGGAAAGATAAGTGTCCAGTCCGGCTTTTCGCAGGTGGCAGGCAGGGCATTCGCCACAGCCGTCTCCTTTGATGCCGTTATAGCAGGTGAGGGTATTTTCGCGAATATAGGTGAAGGCACCCAGATCGTCCGCCAACTTCCACGTTTGTGCTTTGTTCAGCCACATGAGCGGCGTGTGAATCACAAACGGATAGTCCATCGACAAATTCAACGTCACATTCAGTGATTTGATAAAGGCGTCACGGCAGTCGGGATAACCGCTGAAATCCGTTTCGCATACACCGGTAACCAAGTGACGTGCTCCTCGTTGCTTGGCGAAAACGCCCGCAAAGGAAAGGAACAATAGGTTGCGTCCGTCGACGAACGTGGATGGCAATTGGCCTTCTTCCTGGGTAATGTCAATATCTGTGCGGGTGAGTGCATTGGGCGCGAGCTGGTTTAACAGGCTCATGTCCAATACGGAGTTTTTGACGCCGAGTTCTGCGGCAATTTGCTGGGCGCACTCGATCTCCAGCTTGTGTCGCTGCCCGTAATCAAACGTGAGGGTTTCTACTTCCCCGAATTGCTCTTTCGCCCAAAACAGGCAGGTAGTGCTGTCCTGGCCTCCGCTAAAGACGACAACGGCTTTTTCCTTTTTCATTGCTCTCCATCTCCTCTTAATTGAATTGGAAGAAAGAGAGTTCTTGAACTTTCCATCAAAAAAACAAAAACAATACCAAAGAAAGGTACTGTTATCCGGCTTAGTTTTTTATAGAGGGAGTTCGCGAACCTCTCCCGTGCAGATGCACGGATTTCTTATTTGTGGAACCCAAATGGGCACCTTGAGACATTATACAACAATCTGCGCCGAAGTGGGGGGATTATCGCTTGGAAAAAGATTGACGGATGGAGGGTGCTACTGCTAGTGTTTTTTTCATAATCGATCAACATGGAGTGGAGCGGGTGATTTTGATGAGAGATGTCCCTTTCGTGGAAGAATATCGCGGCGGCATTCTGGAGAACGTACATAACGGCATCGTGTGCGGCGTGAATGAAAAAGGAGAGGTGGCTTATCGGGCAGGAGATGAGAACCATATCACCTTATTGCGCTCCGCAGCGAAGCCCTTTCAAGCCATTCCCATCGCTAAACGTAAAATTGATGAAAAATTCGGACTGAACAGCAGCGAAGCAGCACTCTTTGCGGCCTCACATCGTGGTGAAGTCTATCATATGGAAGGCTTGGAGTCGATTTTACGAAAGACCGGCATTCAGGAAGACGAATTGCTCACTTGCCCGACTTATCCACTAAACGAGGAACCGAAGTTTGCTTGCTTGTCCCAAGGCATAGAAAAACGCAGGCTCTTTCATAATTGTGCAGGAAAGCACTTGGGGTACTTGGCGTTGTCAAAGGATCAAGGATATTCCACTCATGATTACTATAAGGCAGAGCATCCAGCGCAACAGGAGGCATTGGAGGTGTTTGCCAACCTGGCTGACTATCCAAAGGAGCAGGTTCAGCTAAGCGTCGACGGCTGTGGCTTCCCGGTTTTTGCGCTGCCGCTGAAGCATCTGGCAATCGCATATCTAAAGCTCGCGTGCCCGGATCTGATCGAGGATCACACGACGCGTGAGGCTGTAGGGAGAGTGACAGGCTGGATGACGAGCAGTCCCGAGATCATTGCCAGTCACAACTTCATCTGTACAGCGCTTTTAATGGATGAAAATATAATCGCCAAAGGCGGAGCGATGGGCGTATACGGCTTTGCTTTGAAAAAAGAGAGACTCAGCTTCTCGCTTAAGGTACTGAATGGCTCTGAATTAGTATGGCCGCTTATTATTGCATCGATCTTGGAGCAGATTCAGTATGAGAATCAGGAAACCATCGACCGACTGCATGCGCTGGCGCCAAAAGCCATTAAAAACGACAATCAGTTGGTGGTAGGAGAGAAACGACCAGTTTTTGTTTTGAACAAATGCTAATAACGGAGGCGAAGTATCATGCTAGTGGAAGTGATTGCGACTTCAGTTGAGGATGCAAAACGTGCGGAGCAGGGCGGAGCTGACAGGCTGGAGCTCATCTCGGGAATTTTGGAGGGAGGCATTACTCCGAGCTGGGGATTGATTGAGGCAGTGGTCAGGGCGGTTTCCATCCCGGTAAACGTCATGGTGCGACCGCATAGCCAATCGTTTTGCTATACAGCAGAAGAACTTGCGGTCATGCGACAGGATGTACGTATCATCCGTGAGCTTGGGGCAGCAGGTGTCGTATTTGGCATGCTGACACCAGAAAATAGACTCGATCAGCGGGGAGTGGAGCTGTTACTTGGAGAGTCAGGTACTTTGAATGTGACGTTCCACCGTGCTTTTGATGATGCTGTAGATCAAATCGAAGCAGCGCGTATTCTCATGGAATATCCCCAAGTTCGTACCATTCTTACTTCTGGCGGTAAAAAAACGGCCATAGAGGGAGCTGATTGCATCGAGCAGCTCGTCAAGCTGACGGAGAACACACAGCTCACGATTTTGGCAGGAAGCGGATTGTCGCTGGCTAACGTGGGAGACCTCGTGAAACGTACGGGTGTCAAAGAGGTTCATTTTGGATCGGCAGTACGAGAAGAAGGACAGGCTCTCCGATACGTCGATGCAGAGCGAGTGGCAGCCATCAAACAACTACTATAAGCAAAAACAAGCCGACATCTTATTTCTGGAGGGATGCCGGCTTGTTTTTTATTTGCTTCCGTATCCAATAACCGACGATGAGAATCAGCGGATACAGGAACCCTTTTGTTAAATCAAAGAATGGCCAGTACGTATACGTTTCGTATAAAAAAGCTCCGTTTGGAACGATGATAATCGCGATGGCGACAAATAAGATACAAATGGGCATGGTGAGCGACTGATGCTCCTTTAAATGGAGAAGCTGCTTTATACCCACGCAGAAACCATACATATACAGTACGACTTTGAAATAAATGGAGACAAACCACATGAGAGCCATCATTGCTTCCTGCCTTTGAAAGAACTCTCCTACATGGACTCGTTTGGCGAGGGAGTAGCTCGGAAAGGTCTCACGGGAAACTAATTCCGGGCCGAGCACCAAAAGCGATGAGAAGATGACGGCAAGTAGACAAATACTACCGTACATGGCTCCGCGCAAAAAAGCAGACGTGAGCTTTTGTTTTGCATCGAGGAGCGGAGTGATCATGAGAAAAATAACCAGCTCCGAGAAGGGAAAAGCCGTGACTGCAAATACTCCTCTTATGACGGGCTTTATGCCATTTTCCATGAAGGGGAAAAGGTTCTCGAATTGGAACTGAGGGCTTAACAAAAGTAAAAACATAACGAACGTAAGGACAAACCAGAGGAAAAAAATTTCGCTGGTCCGTGCAAAAGCTTCAAGGCCTAATCGAACAGCGTATATGGCGCAGGCAACGAATAGAAACATGACAGCATGGATGGGTGTTGCTTTCATGATGTGCGTGGTCATGAATTCCCCAATCGTCCGTATATAGACAGCGCCGTTGATTAAAATAGCTCCCAAAAAGAAGAGAGAAAAGAACGTGCCGAGCCAACGCCCAAATATGAGCTTGCTCTTTTCAATCAACGTTTGTTCAGGGTAGATGCGACCGACTACACAAAACAAGTATACGATGGCTAGCCCCAGTACCATGCCGATCAATCCTGATAGCCATCCATCGTGACTTGCTTCAGTCGCAGGTACGGAAGGTAAGATCAGGATGGAATCTCCTATGGTGATGAATGTTACGAGGATGACAAATTGACGGCTGCCAATCTTATCGGAGTTCTGCATGAAGTCTCACCTTGTCCGTAGGTTTATCTTACGTATTATTTCCAAGTTCAGGATGGATAAACGAAACGTAAGCAGGTGTAGTCTCTTGTCTGAATTGTTTTCGGAATAGTATGATAAAAGGGAAGCGGCAAGAAACGATAAGCCAACAGGAGAAAGGAAGAAAAGCTGTGGAGCTGGAAATAAGGTTGTCGGCCATTATCGGACAAGCGGAGGGGACTTGGGGCGTCGTTGTGGAGGAACAAGGCTCAGCTAAAGGGACCCGTTTTGAGCATGTACCGGACGAGCTGTTTATTGCGGAGAGTGTGATCAAAGTGCCGATCATGGCAGCCGTTTTCGCGGCAAGTGAGCAAGGGCATTTTCGATTGGATGATCCGCTTGTTCTACGCCAAGAGGATTTGGTTGGGGGATCGGGGATTTTGTACGCGCTCTCTCCAGGCTTGAAGCTTACGATTCGTGACTTGGTGACCCTCATGATTATTCAGAGCGACAATACGGCGACAAATATGCTGATTGATTTGGTAGGAAAAGCGAAGATCGACCAGACTATGATCGATCTGGGAATGCGCCAAAGCTGTTATTCACGCAAGCTGATGATTTATCCACTCGACATCACAGAAAACAATAAGATAACGGCTGGAGATGTTGCGAGTATGCTAGGTCAAATAGCAACGGGCAGTTATTTGTCTGAGCGTGCCTGTAAAGAGATGATCGCCATTATGAAAAAGCAGCAAGTCCGTAATGGTCTGCCGTCCCAATTGCCAAATGAGGAAGAATCCAATTATCCTGCATGGGAACTGCCGTGTAAATCGGGCTGGGATACCGGCAGACAGCATGATGTAGGCTTGCTGTATACGAACAATCGCTGCTTTTCCATTACGGCCTTATCCAAAGATGTAACCGCTCAATCCGCTCTGAACACACTAGGATTACTGGGAAGAGCTGTGTATGATTACGCCATTTTGGCTGTTGATTAGATCGGCAGCTTTTTCATTAGTTGATAGCTAAAACGTGCTTGGAGGCTGCATCGATCTCTTGCAATTCAGACGATGTCAAAGAAAACCGCATGGCCTTGACATTTTCCTCCGCATGATGGACTTTGGAAGCGCCTGGAATCGCAAAGACCGTTTCACCATGAGCGTGAATCAACCAGTTCAAGGCGATTTGTGTAGCGGATGCATCATATCTGTGTGCCAGCTCCTCGAGGACCTTGATGAGGGGCTGAGACTTTTTTAGCCCGGCAGAACGAAAGGTGGATGTCCATTTTCGGGGACCTGTAATGGACTGGACAAGGGCTGGATTCTTATGAAATTTGCCGCTTAGAATCCCTTGCTCAAGCGGAGAATAGGCGATAATCGCAATGCCCAACTCTTTTGCCGTATCCAGGATCTCGTTTTGTTCGATCCTTCTGTCCAGCAGGCTGTATTTCACTTGATTGGAGATAAGACGCAGACCGTGCTCGCGCAATACGCGATCGGCTTCTCGCATACTTTTGGCGGAAAAGTTACTGACGCCCACGTTCTGAATCTTGCCTTGTTTGATGAGCTTGGCCATTTCATTCATTTCGCTTGCAACAGAAGACAAGGAGTATGGCTGGTGGACTTGATGCAAATGGATGGTGCGGTTATCGAGCAAACGAATGCGTTCGTCGATTGTATTCCCGATACTTTTAGCGGTGCGCAGGACAGGCCACCATTTCGTTGCAATATGAGCGGAATCCGCTAGTGGCCCGGCGTCGTTTAAGGCTTTTGCCAGCATCTGTTCTGATTGACCTTTGCCGTATACTTCCGCAGTATCAAACCAGTTTATGCCCCCACGCAAACTCGTCTGTACAATTTGTAAAACATCGTGAGGTCCAATGACAGGCCAAAACTTCCCTACCATTCCCTGTCCATTGCTGAACTGCCAGCAGCCGAGGCCTAGAGGAGAAAGCATCAGGTCTGAGCTGCCCAATTTACGTAATACAGGCGTTTCGATTGCTCCCAAGCCACTTCACCTACTCCCATTCTATTATTGATTTAAGATACTTTCTTCCAATACAGCATACTTGTCGCCGTATTCCTTAATGATATGCTTTTCGCCCCATAAGCAGAGCGAATCGAGAATACTTTTCAAGGTCCAGCCGTACTCGCTGAGCTCATACTCCACTTTTGGCGGAACCTGATTGTAAATAATCCGGTTGATGATGCCATCGTCTTCAAGCTCTCTCAGTTGCTGCGTCAGCATCTTCTGCGTAATACCCGGCATCAGTCTTTTCAACTCACTTGTACGTTTTTTTCCGTGAGTCAGGTGACACAAAATAACACATTTCCATTTACCGCCGATGACTTCGAGTGTGGCTTCCACTGATATGTTATACTTCTTCTTCACAGTTGATTTCCTCCTGAATGATAGGTACTTTTTGGTGCTTATCACACAAAAAAGTGCGTACTTTTTCTTTTGGTTAGTTTCTCTCATAATAACACTTGTCAAACGACATGAAGCACATTGGGCGACTGGAAACAGTCATCCTAACATAGAGCCAAAGATGGAGGAGACAAGCTATGCCAAAACATTTGCAAGATACGACTACGCTGTACAACGGAGTAAAAATGCCTTGGGTGGGTCTAGGTGTTTTTAAAGTAGAGGAAGGTCAGGAGCTCGAGCAAGCTGTAAAAACAGCAATCAAGCACGGATACCGCAGTATCGACACAGCCGCTATTTATAACAACGAAGAAGGTGTTGGCCGTGGACTCCGTGCAGGTTTGCAGGAAGCGGGCATCACGCGAGAAGATCTTTTTGTTACCTCGAAAGTATGGAATTCGGATTTGGGGTATGAGTCCACGTTGGAAGCATATGAGACGAGCCTGAAAAAACTCGGGCTGGAATATCTGGACTTGTACCTCATTCACTGGCCGGTAGAAGGAAAGTTCAAAGAAGCATGGAGAGCATTAGAGACGCTATACAAAAAAGGGTTGGTAAAAGCTATCGGGGTAAGCAATTTCCACGTTCATCATTTAGAGGAACTGCTTAAAGACGCTGAGATTAAGCCGATGGTGAACCAAGTGGAATTCCATCCGCGCCTGTCCCAAGATGAACTGCGTGCCTACTGCAAGGAGCAAGGGATTCAATTTGAAGCATGGTCTCCGCTGATGCAAGGACAACTATTGGACAATCCAGTACTAAAGGGAATGGCAGAAAAATACGGGAAGACCATTGCTCAAGTCATTATACGCTGGGATTTGCAAAATGGCGTTGTGACCATTCCAAAGTCGACCAAGGAGCATCGAATCGTCGAGAATGCATCCGTATTTGATTTCGAACTGTCGAAAGAAGACATGGAAATGATTCACGCGCTGAACCAAAATCACCGAGTTGGTCCAGACCCGGATAACTTTGATTTTTAATAGCTGATAGCATACAAAAAAACTCCTGATGATTTCAGGAGTTTTTTCGTTGAGGAAAAGGAGTAGGAATCAAATGACTTCTGGCAACTGAATGTCGTCCATGGTTACCACACATTCAAATTGATTGGGGGAGTCGTGGTGAACATGCTCCTTGAGAATACCCATTTTCACGAAAAAGCGCAGGCTGGTGTAAACGGTTGAGAGTGTGATGTTTGGCATCTCGTTCTTCAAAGCATGGTAAACGTCTTTGGCTGTATAGTATTTCCGATTGTTAAGCATAAGAAGGAGTACGGCTCTTCTTTGGATGGTTAATCTTTTTCCTAGATGTTTTACTTGTTGTGTGACACTGACAATATGATGATCCATTACAGGTCACCCCGTTCTTAGATTATAATGATTACTATATTGTAATTATCCTTTTTATTTTGTGTGCAGTCAACTTTTTCTTTCCATATCTTATCCAGCTCTTGGCTTGCGCGTGCATGTTTCTGGGGGATGCGTAAATCTTACATAAGAGGGATGAGGAAATAGGGGTTTTCTTTTCGACCAAAACATGGTAGTGTATGTGCGGATTTTGCTTACGTGATAATGTCAGGAGTGGAACCATGTGGCACGAAAAAGACGAACCGCAATCCAGATGAACAGTCCGCAGCGAAAAATACTCGAATACGGCATGCTGGTTCTAGGATCGCTAGTATTGGCAACAAGTTTCAATCTGTTTCTGAATCCAAACCAAATTGCTTCTGGAGGCGTTTCTGGGCTGTCTACGATTTTGCATAACTTGTTTGGCTTTTCTCCAGCAGTCGTGCAATGGGCAATGAATATTCCTTTGTTTCTATTAGGATTTAAACTACTCGATCGGCAATACAGTATGAAGGCGGCGGTTGGTTCGATTGTTCTCCCATTGTGTGTCATGCTGACCAGTCACCTGCAGCCGTTAACGACGAACCTCCTGCTGGCAAGTATTTATGGGGGAATCGGGGTAGGGCTTGGGATTGGTATCGTGTTTCGGGGGAGAGGATCGACGGGCGGTTTTTCCATTGCATCACAAATCCTCCACAAATATTCAGGATTTAGCTTGGGTGCATGTGTAGCTGTATTTGATGGACTAGTGATCTTGTTTGCAGGGATTGTATTCGATCCAGAAAAAGCATTGTATGCACTAATCGCGTTGTTTGTGACCAGCAAGACGATTGATATTGTTCAGATGGGCTGGAATACATCCAAGGTCGCTTATATCATTTCGAATGAAACAGATACGCTGAGAGAAACCATCTTGTATGATTTGGATCGTGGCGTCACTTTGTTGGATGGTGCTGGTGGATATACCGGAGACGCGCGTAAGGTGCTCATGGCAGTGGTTAGCCAAAGTGAAGTGAGTAAGCTGAAAATCATGGTGCGTTCCGTGGACCCAGATGCCTTCATTATTTTGTGCCCTGCTCAGGAAGTGTTGGGAGAGGGCTTTCGAGCGGGTTAATATTATATATAGAAGAAAAGAGCGGTGGGGGAGTCGTTCCACTGCTCTTTTTTTGTTCGATTTTTATTCTGAATGAAATTATTTTAGATTTTCTATTGCATTTAAAATTTATACGTGCTATATTAAATCTCGTGAGCGGGACACACACGAAACGCACACAACGAAAACAAACAAATGCCGGTGTAGCTCAATTGGTAGAGCACCTGACTTGTAATCAGGGGGTTGTGGGTTCAAGTCCTATCGCCGGCACCACTACATAATCTGTAGTAGGGAAATGAATCAGAGCGCTTGATAGCGCGAAATGCTCTTTGAAAACTGAA
>NZ_PXZO01000007.1 GCF_003013475.1 Brevibacillus porteri | reverse complement strand
GGTGACCTCATCCCCCGGTCCTGGCTGCGACAAAGTAGCGGAAGTCGACAGGCAAGTGAAGGAATTATATAACAAGTATCTCGAGGCTAATAAGGCTGGTAGAACGGAGGAGGCAGCACAGCTATACAAAGCCTATGCGGCTGCCTGGCAACAGCTGCAACACCTTAGAAGTATTTGTCCACATGTCCCTGAAAGAAGATGACGATCCTGCAATACCTGTCGGCTGGTCATCTGCTCAGATTGTGTGAGCCTGTTACTTTCTGGGGGGCAGGTCTGCTGTCATCCGAAAGACGGTAATGTTTGCCGACCAGAGTTAATTTGAACCATTTAAGCCGGCCCGAGTTGTCGGCTTTTTTCTGTTAAATTTATCAAGGGAATGGGCAAGACCGTCCGCTTCCGGTAGACCGCTCTAGCACTACGTAAAGCCGTTACATTGATGTCCCAATCCACTCCGATAAAAACGAAGAAAACCATGATAATGGGAACAACAACAAAATCGTCAACTTAATGACGCTAAATTCGGATATGCAAGGTTTAATAGTCGTTTGCACCCATTCGACCAACTAATTCTTTGATATACATTGACAGGCGAATACTGATTTCCGAACGCATAACATCCCGGACCATTCCAAAGCGATCCTCGTATCCTCTACAAATAAAACGGTGATACATTACCATATCTGCTTGTTCATCACTCATTATTTTAATATTACGCTTCGACAATTCGCGGCGCAGACTGTACAAATCTGCACTTATTTGGCTCATTAGTGCTCGGCCTGCTGTCAAATAAAGCTGCTTTAGAAGGTTGGAATGGTTCTCTATGTCTTCGATGCTCTTTTGCACCATGCTTAACATGTGAGGAAGCAAGATGCAGTCTCGGATCATTTTGAACTCATCTTCTGTAGGTCGTTTACGGGAGTTCTTTGCGTCGTGACGATTTTCGTATTGTTCTTGATGCTCAGTAAGCAGCATTTTGGACTTCCACCGTTCATTACCGTCCAGTTTGCTCATTTGTAATGGCCTCCAATCTGTTCTGCCCTCTCACGGGCTACTCCGGACTGTAATAATGATGATGCCCTCATAATAGCGGCGCTGCCGTATCTATCCTTAATTTCATCAGTCGCTCTCTCCAGGCTGTACGCTTTGATCCGGTCGTCGAAAAAAGTAAGCTGAATGACGTTATCGTCTGTCAACTCAGTCAATGCAACAGATAGGTGGTTAACGGGCATACCGCTCCAATGTTTATGGAAAATTCCGAGAGCTGCTGATGCGACTTCATGTGAAAGGGATGTAGGTTGTGGAAGTGTTACCTGTCTATTAAACGACAATATCGAATGTTGACCATCTGTTTCCGTTGCTCCGACGGACACAACTCGCCCGATGTAACCCAGTCTCCTGCTGCGACGACAGACCTCCACCACCAATTCCAGCAGTATGACCTCGATATCTTCAATCTTCCGATAAAGGCTGCTTCTGAGCGCCTTGCCGTGACTAACCGATTTTAATTTATTACGAATACTTGCCACGACAGGGCTAGGGTCTATTCCACGTGCTGTCTGCCAATAATATTCCGCCTGTATATCACTTTGCTTGCCCATCTCTTTTCGCATACGCTTTTTAAAATCACTCAGTTCCAGACGCGCAATGTCGCCAATCGTGTAAAGACCCATACGTGTAAAATGACGAGCCATTCGAGAGGCAACCATAAACATTTGATGTACCGGTAACGGCCATAATACAGATTCTAAATTGTCGAAACCGAGTTTAAAGATACCTTCGGGCATTTTTTTAGCAAAATTATCAGTAGCCATTTTCGCCAACACTTTCGTTGGTCCAATTCCGCACCGCGTCCAAACTCCTGTTGATAACAGAACGTGTGTCTGGATCTGGTGAGCAATCTCTTCCGGAGCCCCGAAATAACTGATAGAACCTGTAACATCAAGAAACTGTTCATCGATGGAATAAGGTTCGACCTGGTCCGTAAATGACTCGAAGATCTCGGTAAGAAGCAAGGATACGGTGATATATGTTTGCATTCGGGGGCGTATTACGACCAAATCGGAACATTTCGCAAGCGCCTCGCCGACTCTTTCGGCCGTTGTTACACCGCGTGATTTGGCGACGGGGCAAGCAGCCAGAATGATACCAGATCTTCTAGAGGGATCAGCTACAGCGACTGGCTTATCTTTCAAGTCTGGCCGGGCCGCTTTTTCAATCGAAGCATAGAATGATTGTCCGTCAACTAACATAATGGTTCGCTCTTGAGGCACGGCATTTCACTCCTGTAAAGTTGGTGATTCGTAGATGTACTGCAAAGTCCATACACGCCACGGATGCGAACGTATATTCTTATTATATACCGAATGTATGTTCGTGATGCAATGAGAATAATTGGAATGCAAAAAAATGCTACTACCATTTCTGGTTAATGTTTTGTATAGGTTCGAAGTAAATCAACTGAATAATGACCAAATTCGTTACGGAGGCAATGCGGGGCGCCTATCCGCCCAGCTCATCCATATTGACTAAGTAGCGCGAGGCCTCAAGCTTCGGGCAGGCTCTGAGGTCCACTGGGTTCCTTTTGCCCGACTGCTGCATGTGAAGCTGGCAACGAATTTCTGAATAAAGGAAAATAGGTACATGATGGGGAGTGCACAAGAATAACACAGTAAATAGACAAAAATAGGTCTCTTTTTCAAAAGCAAGCTGCAAAAAACAGCGTGCCGCGATGAAACGGTGTGTGCGAAGAAGATGCGAGATTCCTGAAACGAAAAGCGGTCAAAAACAACCGTTTTTCGTGTTTTTTTGGCTTACACGGATTTTGCCAGAAGAGAGGTTTCCCTGTATTGTTAGATTATCTTTTGAAGCATATATTTGACGGATAGAACAAAGGAGATTTAACATGCTAGCACAAGAAATGGGTGTCATATTCACCAAGCACGCCGATCAAATTACTTCCAAGCGTTGGGGAGAATTCATGCAACAATTGGAGGAAAAAGGCCTGTACGTGCTCATTGAGACAGACACGATCGGAAGAGTGATGAGTCCATTGGGCGGCTTGATGCCCATGCCGTGTAAAAGTGAGACGCTCCATATTGTGACAGCTGATGAGCTGGAGCAGCGCGGCTTGCCGCTCGGTCACCACATCGTAACGAAAGCGAAAGAAAAAGTAGTCCAACCATAATCGAAAAAACCAACGCAACCTTTCCGTGGGAGCTAGCCTCCAAGTGGGAAAGGTTTTTTTGTGTGAAAAACGTCCCCTCTCATCGGGGGATCGAAACATCTCGACGTTTTTCATAAAGCTGGATGCAACCGCTTGCGGTCAAACAAAACGGTTATGACCGTGTTGTTGTTCCCAAATAAAAGAATGCTCCGGCTAGGGGTAAGATCTATCCGGCAATCGGCGGTAGAGGGCAGAAGGTCACATTATGATAAGGGATAGGACAAAAGAAGCAAGCAGGAGAGAGGAGAACAGGAATGACGACAATGGAGAGCAAAGAGGGAATGCAGCCCAAAAAAGGCGTGCGTCGCTTGCTGGAGATTGCGGATGAGAAGCGCGGCTTGCTCGTCGTCTCGGCGATATTGTCTTCCTTGAGCGCAATATGCATGCTGGTGCCTTATGCATCGGTCTACTTTATTTTACGCGAACTGTTAATGCATGCAGCGTCTCCCGCAATGGCGGACGGGGCGTACATGATTCGGTGGGGAGTTATTGCGCTTTTGGGACTCGTGGGAAGTCTGGTCATGATGTATGCAGGCGGGATGGTGTCTCATATCGCTGCGTTTCGCATTTTGTACGGAATGCGAGTCAAATTGGCTGCGCATATCGGCCGTTTGCCGCTTGGCTGGCTCAACGGGACGTCTACCGGTGCAGTCAAAAAAACATTGGAGCAAAATGTGGAAAAGGTCGAGACGTTTGTCGCGCATCAGCTTCCGGATTTGGTGCATGTAGTCGTGACAACGGTGCTCATGATTGGCGTGATGTTTTACTTGAACGTCTGGCTGGCGCTGGCCTGCGTCGTGCCGATCATACTGGGATTGATTGTGCAGATCATTACGTTTTCCGGGACGAAAACAAAAGAAAATATCAAGAGGTACTACGATTCGCTAGAACGGATGAATGGATCTGCCGTCCAGTATGTACGTGGAATGCCGGCGATCAAGGTATTTGGGCAGACGGTTCATTCCTTCCAGCGCTTTTATGCGGATATGATCACCTATCGGGACTATTGCGTCAAGCATACGGATGATTTTCAAAACGGATTCTTGGTGTTCAAGGTGATTTTGAGTTCATTTGCGGTCTTCATTCTCCCGGTAGGGGTGTTCATGCTGAGTAAAGACCCGCAAAATGTTGCGTTTGCGTCTGTTCTGCTCTTTTTTCTCGTAATGGCGCCAGGTGTATCTGCACCGATGTTTAAGCTCTTGTTTTTGACCTCTACCCTGCGTGACATTGGCGAGGGGGTGGAGCGCATGGATCGAATTTTGGCAGAGCAACCCGTTACCGAACCGCTTAGCTCCCAGCGTCCACAGAGCTTTGATGTCGCATTTGAAAACGTCTCTTTTTCTTATGCAGCAGAGGGAAGAACAGGAGGAGAAACACTATCTCGCATCTCTTTTTTGGCGAAGCACGGGCAGGTGACAGCTCTGGTCGGACCGTCTGGTGCAGGGAAATCTACGGTAGCGAATCTCATTCCAAGATTTTGGGATGTTTCGGAGGGAGCGATACGCATTGGCCAGGTAGATGTTCGGGAGGTGTCGAGCATAGATTTGATGAACACCGTAGCATTCGTCTTTCAGGATACGTTTTTGTTTTACGACACGGTTTACAACAACATTGCGATTGGATTGCCAGACGCAACGCCAGAAGCGGTCTATGCAGCGGCGAAGGCAGCCCAATGCCATGATTTTATTCAAAAGCTCCCGCAAGGCTACGACACCCTGATCGGGGAAGGGGGAGTCTACTTGTCTGGGGGAGAAGAGCAGCGTGTGGCGGTCGCACGGGCGATCCTGAAAAACGCACCGATTCTTGTCCTCGACGAGGCGACTGCCTTTGCTGATCCTGAAAATGAGTATGAGATGCAACTGGCGCTGGCAGAGCTGATGAAGGGCAAAACCGTCATTGTCATCGCGCATCGCCTGTCAACGATTCGGGATGCAGATCAAATTTTGGTGCTGGAAAAAGGGAAACTGATCGAACAAGGCAGGCATCAATCATTGATAGAGGCGAATGGGCTCTACGCCCGGATGTGGAAGGCTTACACCGATGCGCAGGACTGGCAAATGGGCGAAGGAAAGGGGAGTGTGGATGCAGATGAGTATGCTGAACAATATCACAGCAGGTAAACCAGGGGCGCTGATCAAACCCGTTATGTACACGACACTTGCCAACCTTGCGCAAATATTGCCGTTTGCCTTGCTCGTGGAGGGTGCCCGCTTGATTTTTGAGCCGTTTGCCCAGCCGGGTGCCCCATTGAACATCGAGCGACTCTGGTGGGTATGCGGATGGATGGTAGTCTCGTTGCTCCTTTTGTTTCTATGCGAAATTCCAGCGTATCGTACACAGTTTCGTGGCGCCTACAGCACGGCTGCTGAAGGGCGAACCAAGCTCGCAGAGCACCTTCGCAAGCTGTCACTCGGTTACTTGAACAAAAGAGACCCAGGGGATTTGGCCAATATGATGATGGGAGATTTTACGATGGTGGAGCACGGGATTTCCCATCTCGTACCGCAAATGTTGGGGGCGATCATTATGCCTGTCATGGCGATCGTAGGCCTTTCTTTCGCGGATTGGCGCATGGCACTGGCCTTGTTTGCTGCGTTTCCCATAGCGATTCTCTTGGTGCTGATGACATCTGGACTACAACGCAGGCTCGGAGCGACGCATATGCGTGCCAAAATTGACGCCGCCAATCGCTTGCAGGAATATTTGAACGGCATTCGCGTCATCAAGGCGTACAATTTGACTGGCGAGCGCTTTGTACGGCTGGAGCAATCCTTTCGCGAATTCATGCGGCAGAGCATACGAATCGAAGGCTTACTGGGACCGATTGTGCTCGCCGCCATCGCTTTTATTCGGGCGGGCCTCACACTCATGGTCATGGTCGGCGTGTATTTGCTCGTAGCAGGTAGCATAGATCTGATCACGTTTGTCATGTTCCTGCTGGTTGGGACACGTATCTTTGATCCGTTGACAGCTGCACTCGTCAACTATGCAGAATTCCGTTACCACGAACAGGCGGGGGAGCGGATTGTCCAGTTGCTGTCGGAGCCGATCATGACAGGCGAGCAGCAACCACCTTCGGAAAACGACGTGAAGCTTGCAGGCGTCTCTTTTGGCTATATCGAAAAGAACGTCCTGAACAACGTGAGCATGCATATGCCAGTCGGTTCGTTTACAGCGTTGGTCGGGCCATCCGGCAGTGGAAAAAGCACCGTGATGCGACTGATTGCCAGATTTTATGACCCGTCGCAAGGCAGTGTTCAGCTGGGCAATCAACCACTTGTCGACATAGACCCGGAGGCACTTCTCTCCCGCGTGTCAATGGTGTTCCAGGACGTGTATTTATTCCAGGACACGATTGCAAACAACATTCGCTTCGGAAAAAGGGATGCGACACAAGCGGAGGTCGAGGAGGCGGCCAAACAAGCGTGCTGCCATGATTTCATCATGCAGCTACCCAATGGCTACGATACGCTCGTAGGGGAAGGGGGGAGCACGCTATCAGGCGGCGAGAAACAGCGCATTTCCATTGCTCGAGCGATCCTGAAAAATGCGCCGATCATTCTCTTGGATGAAGCAACAGCCTCACTCGACCCCGAAAATGAGGCGCAAATTCAGAAAGCGATCGATACGCTTATCGAGGGAAGAACGGTTATTGCCATTGCTCATCGCCTGAAAACCATCCGTAATGCTGACAACATCTACGTGTTGGAAAATGGCACGGTCGTCGAACAGGGACAGCATGATGAGCTTGTGAAGAAAAACGGTTTGTATGCGCGGCTGTGGAAGCTACAGCAAACGACAGGTGGCTGGAGACTGTCTTCCTAAATCGGTGACAAAACCCGCTAGGCAAGTCAGCCGAAGCGGGTTTTGTCATGGGCGCACGCTTACGTTTCGTTGTCTGCTTTTTTAGTCGCAGGGACGTTACGGAATAGCTTGGTCATGCACGCCCATGCGATGAGTGGGCCGATTCCGATGCACAGAATCAACCAGTTCAGCGTAAGAGAAGAGACGCTCAAGGAGGTTACCAGCAGAAAGATCAGAATCCCCACCAGCCGACCAACGTCCAGAGCGAACTCTCGGAGCACGACATACTCGACCCGATTGCGTGCGCTCTCTTCGTTCGTGCCAATCAGATCAAAAATCGTGGAGAGCATGGGTACAGAATACAGCGGATAAGCGATGGACACGGCAATCCCGAAAATAAGCAGTGTCGTAAAGCTCACCTGCCAAAAAAATACGAACAGAATCCCCCACATGATGACAGTACCAGTGAGCATTCCCCACTTGCGATAGCGCGGAGCGAACCATTTGGCGATCAAGAAGTAGCTCACAAGCCCGACGGCAGATGTAGTCAACCAGTAGTTGCCGAGAGTCATCTCGCTTCTCGTGGAAATGTAGACGAGTAGACCGATCACAAAACCGAATACACCTTCACGCAGTCCTTGACCAGCTAAAGCGCCTGCCGCCCAGCGCCACTCGGGCTCCTCTCGCAAGCAACGGAAGGAAAAGCTCCAAGAATACGTCCCTTCCGATTGACGTTTTTTCAAAAAAAAGCTGATGAACACGCCGACGACAAATAGCGCAAGCGAGATCCCGAAAATAAGGGAGTAGCCGCTATTTCCCGGGAGCCGCGTAATGAGCAACCCTGATATCCATGGAGCGAGCATGCCGCCAATGGAAGCAAGCAACCCTGCCCAACCGTTGAAAAGGTCGCGGTTATCGGCATTCGTGATTTCGAAGTACACCACATTAAAAGAAAGCCAGAAAAAGCCACTCGCCATACCTTGAACGAGCCCAAGCGGTACGGCATAAGAGACAGCTTTTGGACCCGCCAGAAGAACGAGCAAATAAAAAAGGGCAGAAACCGCCATTCCGGCACGCAGGATATTCATTTTGTTCAAATGCTTAACATACCAACCAGCAAGCCAGAAGGTAAGAGCACCCGCGAGGTGGGCGGCAAAAGTAAACCAAGCGATCGGTGCAAACTGACTTTTTACCTTCCACAAATAGACGTTTACAAACGTGCCAGAAAGGGCGCCAGCGGCAATGAATACAGCGTTGACCAGGAGCAGCAGCTTGGCTTGATTGTCCAGCCGACCTGATGGCTTTTGATGAGAAGGCTCGTGGCGCGACATTTTCAGACCAGTGGACTCCTGTATTTGAAGGAAGGATGGAAGGCGGTTTTTTGTTTTTTGGTGCATACGTTCCCTCCGCGCAAAAATAGGACATGAACATAACGTGCCCTACCGCTGCTGCTTTCAACAGGAAAGTGAGTAAGCACCATGTTTTCCCAAATGAAAAGCGAAGATCGCAATTTTTTGAACGTTATTTCATTTCAGGGAGGAAAACGACTAGCAGCAAACAAATTAAGAGAGGATAGGCATACGAAAATACAGAAGCGAACAGAAAAGAGGTCACGAGATGGCGACAACCATTTTCAGAAATGGACGCATTTACACAGGAGATTCCAAGCATTTGTTCGTACAAGCACTGGTCGTTCGGGATGGAATTGTCCATGACTTGGGCAGCGATGCGGACATGCTTCTTCAATACGGAGGCAGTGATGCAACGGTCGTTGATTTGCAAGGATGTACCGCTACCCCGGGATTGATTGACAGCCACCTGCACTTGGGATGGCTCGGTCTCACCTTTTTGCAGCTGGATTTGAGCAAAGCTCGCTCTAAGGACGAGATGCTGTTTCTCTTAAAAGAAAAAGCGCAAGCCACACCTGAAAATACGTGGATACAAGGCTACGGCTGGGATGAGAATTTGTTCGCGGATGGGGGCGGCATTCCTACCATTGAAGAGCTTGATCAAGCTGCACCGCATTGCCCGATTCTTCTGGCACGAATATGTGGACATGCGAATCTGGTCAACAGCAAGGCATTGGAGCAATGTGGCTATCATCGTGACATGGAGGTGCCTGCGGGGGGAGTCATTGTACATGATCCTGTGAGCGGAAAGCCAACGGGTATGCTATTAGAAACTGCCTCCAACCTGATTACGAAGCATATTCCAAGACCTGACTACGATCAGTTGAAGCAAAGCCTGCGCAGCTCGATTCGCTATGCAATGGCGCATGGATTGACAGGGGCACATACGGAGGATTTGCGTGAATTGGGCGGACTTGCGCAAACGTATCGGCTCTATGATGAGCTCATCAATGGCGAAGAGCTTGCGCTGCGCAGCAACCTGCTGGTCTTCTATCCGCATATGCATGAGCTGCGCGACTTAAACATGACGGCAGGCTATGGAAACGCTCATGTGCAAATCGGTGCGGTGAAAATTTTTGCAGATGGGGCATTAGGACGCAGGACGGCTTACCTGTCAGCTCCGTACGCTGATGATCCGAGTACCAGCGGTTATCCTGTGCATGAGCAAGACGAGCTGACAGAGCTGGTTCGCCAAGCACGTGAACTGGGGATGCCTATTGCCGTACACACCATTGGCGACAAAGCACTGGAAATGGTGCTGGACAGCTTGGATCAGTTCCCGGCAGTCGCCTATCGAGACCGCCTCATACACACACAAATCTTGCGGCCGGACCTGCTGGACCGCTTGAAGCATCCGCATCGGATCGCAGATATCCAACCGCGTTTTCTTGCAGGAGACTTCCCTTGGGTGATGGATCGCGTTGGGCAGGAGCGGATTCAACACTCGTACATCTGGAAAACGATGATGGATTACGGAATCATTTGCGCTGCGGGCTCGGATACACCGGTAGAGCCAATCGATCCTCTGTTGGGGATACACGCAGCGGTCACGCGCAAAGCACCAGGGGAAACACACGATGGGTACTTCCCGCAAGAAAAACTGACGATGGAGGAAGCGATTCATCTGTTTACATTGGGCAGTGCACAGGTGACGAACGAAGATCATGTCAAAGGTACGCTGTCTCGTGGAAAATACGCGGATATGACCGTCTATTCCAAAGACCTGTTTGCCATCGATCCAGACGAGCTGCTTTCGACAAAGGTCATGATGACCATCATTGGCGGAACAGTTTGCTACACGTCTTGAAAACATAACCCGAAAATCAGAGCAGCGGCTGCCCTGGACAAGAAAGTAAAGTCCTGGATTGCCGCTGTTTTATTGAACGATCTACTTTTCAGACATACTTGCCATCCAGATCCTCAAAGATGGCGGTCGCTAGAAAATGAGGAAACACAGTATGTTTGAAGACGATTCGCTCGAGTTTAACGACCTCGACAAAGACGTTGGTATTGGGAAAATCAACGCCATCAGGACCGTGCATGATAAACTGCCATGTACCGCCCGGTTTTAGATCAAACTTCTGAGAAGTCGTCGTAAAACCTCGAGGCCCCCACCATTTCGACAGGTTCTCCTCTTTCGTCCAAGCATCAAACACAAGATCGCGTGGAGCATCAAATACACGGGTGATCACAATCGCGCATTCGCCTACTTGCGTTGCGATTTTATTTGATTCGTAGTTTTGGTTCATGTCCATCCCTCATTTTTTCCATCATAGCAAATAAATCAGGCGTGGATTTCTTTCAGATTGCTCTCTTGCATAACCCATACGCAAAACCCGGCTCAGGATGAGTGAGTCGGGTTTTTTGTCAGCTGCTTTCCGCGCAGCAAGCTCTTCACATCGATTTCCGCAATCAGCACACTGATCAATACGAGACCTGCGCCTATGTACCCGCGAACAGACAATGTTTCGCCTGTAACCAAGAAGGCAAACAGGGCAGCGAAGACTGGCTCCAAGGAAAAAATAACACCCGTGTGCGTGGCGGTCGTATATTTTTGGGCCACCGTTTGAACGACAAAGCCAATTGCACTGCACAATACGCTAAGGGCGAGCACGGCGATCCAAGCCTCTGTCGTCTGCGGCAATGTGGGAGTCTCCAACGCAAAAGAAAAAACAATGCCCAACAGTGCCGTAAAACCAAGCTGATAAATCCCTAACTGGATCGTATCCGATTGATTGGCCCATCGGCCTGTTACGGTAATATGTGTAGCGTAAAAGAGAGCACCAGCGATGCACAGAAGATCTCCTTGGCTGATGCGAAATTCAGCGCTTAGTGTGAGCAGGCCGATGCCGATCATGGCCAGTCCAGCGCCGACAAAGACTCTTTTTTCGGGACGGTTTCTCAAAAGAATAGATAAGAGCGGAACAAAGATAACGGTCAAGCTAACGAGAAAGCCTGCCTGGGAAGCTGTCGTTGATTTCACTCCGTTCGTGATGGTGGCAAAAACCCCGAAAAGGAGCGCACCGAGTACGAATGCATGGAGCAATGTTTTTCGATTCGTGCTACGCAAGCGTTTGTGGAACAAGGCAGCTGCGAGTATAAAAGCAATGCCAAAGCGGACACCGATCAGATTGAAAGTCTCCAAATCCTTCAATCCCATTTGCATAAACACATACGAGGTTCCCCAAAACAGGGTGACCAAAATCATAGCCAAATCGGCTTTCACTTGCGGTTTCATGTTGGGATAAGCCTCCTTGCCCGGGAAAAAGCGGGTCCTAATCAGTGTTGCGCCATAAACAGTATACGAGTATCGTTTAAATAAGAAAAATGAATGTTTGTGATGATTTTCATGAATCAGATTCATGTAAAGGGGACGAAGAAGGGTGAGTTTGAACAAGTTTGAGGTAGTGATCACCGTTATTGAGTCGGGGAGCTTAACCAAAGCTGGAGAAATACTAGGTCTGACACAATCAGCGATCAGTCATGCGATTGCGAGTCTGGAGCGGGAATTTGGGTTTTCACTTTTGACCAGAGGACGGTCAGGTATTAGCCTCACGAGTAATGGGGAGCGACTGCTTCCCTACATGCGCGAGACCTTGCGCTGTCATGAGCGGATGAAACAAGAGGTGTTTGCCATCAATGGGTTGGAGGTCGGGACGGTGAGAATTGGAACGTTTACGAGTGTATCCACGCAATGGCTTCCCGGTATTCTCAAACGGTTTCAAGATCAATATCCGGCGATCGAGATTAAGCTGATGGAAGGGTATTACGATGGAATTGAGAGCTGGATTCAAACCGGAGAGATTGATTTCGGCTTCGTCTCCTTGCCGACAACAGAGGATTTGGAATGTATTCCTTTGAAAAAGGATCAGATGTATTTGCTGGTGACAGAGGAACACCCGCTCTACAAAGAGGAGCGGGTGCATGTGAGCCGATTGGCCGAAGAGACATTTATCATGCCGAAGACGGGCTGTGACAATGATATACAGCGCTTGCTGGCCCAGTATCAGATCGAGCCGCTAATCAAATATGAAGTAGGAGATGATCATGCGATTATTGCCATGGTGCAAAATGGGCTCGGGATCAGTATCCTTCCGGAAATGATTTTGTTCCGCTTGCCTGCAAATATCCGGATGATCCCGCTTGAAGGGGAGCATTACCGTTCGCTCGGGGTGGCAGCAACCTCTTTTTCCAAGCAGTCACCGGCTGCCAAACGCTTCTTGCAATTTGTTACCGAATGGGTAAACGAGCAGCAGGCGTAATTCAGACAGACAAATCGCTCCTGACTTCCTTCGCCAACGGCTGCTTTCGGATAAAGGGCAGGTACAACAAGAAAAACAACACGAGAGCTACTCCTTCCAACGATACGATGTACCACGGATACGGGCCCAAAAAGTCGATCAGACTGGGATTGTCCGGTTTGCGCGAGACAAATAAGTAATTTCCGCCGGTCCAATGGTTGACGAAAAGTGCGACGAGCAAAAGCAGGTTTAAAAAGCCCATCGTTTTCCCAATCGAACGGACAGTCGGACGGTAGCCTTCTATCCACGTCATGTATAGGCAAGCAAGGACGATTCCCGCGTGGGCTACAAAAAAATGCACAAAGCGAAAATGCGGAAATGGATAAAACAACTCGGGGGTAAGCAGTGCCTGCATGGCTCCGCCAATTCCTGCAAAAAACGTAATCTCATACAGCCCGTAACTTCTCGTCATCAGCATCATGGCAGAAAGGAGGAGGGTCACGCTACACAGCTGCAAGGGCAATGTGTAAGCAGCCGTCCAGCTCTCGGTATAAACATGCCAAAGCTGATAACAAACCTCTGACAAGAGCAAGACACCCGCAAGTACGTAACGTGTGGCGAGTCGATTTGTCGGGACTTGGAGTTTTTGCCGAAATAAATAGGTGAACACGACCAGACAGAGTACTAGAATCAAGGTGATAACGTGAGAAGTAGAAAACAGCCGAAACGGCTCCCCTGTCAGAAAAAGTGAAAAATAGGGTGAGGTCATAATGATCTCCTCTTTGTTTATTATTTTTTATATTTGAAAATTCACGAAATTTTAACAGATAGCTATTTGTATGATATAAATCTTTGGTTATAATATAAATAGACTACGTTACATCATTGAGAGGAGTTATAGTCTTGAACTTAGTGCTCACGGAAAAACAATGCAAGTCTTGCCAGGTTCGCTTGACCGAGTATGAAATCGAGAACAATGGTGCGCTCTGCATGGAATGCTTCAAGGAAGAAAAAAGCGAGTAAAAGTAACAGCAAGGCATACGGCAGCTGACTGTCTACTGCTATCTAATAATAGACCCTTTCAATCAGGCCCTCTCTTTTCAATAGAGAGGGCCTGGTTTTTTTGCAGGCCTTATTCCGGGAGCGGAATGATGAGTTCCATTCTTCGGCTGCCGTCTTTCATACTTGTTTCAAACAAGATCAGTGTCAGTGTGCTGTTCGGCTCCGCTTTTTTCACTTTCAGTGTATGGGTAAAATCTCCCCAATCAGGAGCAGCGGTCGTAGCCTGCACGGAACCTTGCGTCAGCTCGTTATGCCCATCTTCTACAACATAATTGAGTACTGCTTCGAACACGCTCGCCTGTCCTTTGATTTCAAACGTGTCTTGGGCGGTTTTCTTCACAGTGACATTGCGGAAAATGTCATTGGCATAGACAGTCTCTTGTTGAGTTGGTTGTTCCGTTGGTGGCTTCTCAGGCGTTGTAGGTGGTTGCGTGGTTGCGGGTGGCTCAGAAGCAGGTGTCTCGGGTTCGGCTGCAACGGGTGGCTTCTGTTGTTCTGTTGGAGTGGAAGGGCTATCTGTGCTACTCGTGCATCCTTGCAGCAAGCCAATCGTCAACAGCAGCAAAAGCAGTTTTTTCATGGTATCCCTCGATTCTGTCTGGTATGAATTGGTACCTACAAATAGTAAGACGTAAAAACAAATAATAGTGTTTCAGGTGGATGAGTCTTCCTGCATCAAACTGTGATAGAATGGAGAGGAAGTAGCAACCATTATTCCTAGAAGGCTGGTCTGATAAGAATGGAACAACAGACGTTTCGAGTGGAAAAAGACTTTCTTGGCGAGAAGCAAATTCCAGTAGATGCTTATTATGGCGTGCAAACGATGCGAGCAACGGAAAACTTCCCAATCACCGGGTATCGTCTTCATTTTTCCCTCATCAATGCAATGGCAATGGTAAAAAAAGCAGCTGCGATGGCAAATATGGAAGTTTCCAGATTGAATCCGCGGCTAGGAAATGCAATTGTCGCTGCGGCGGAAGAAATCATGCAAGGAAAATGGCATGATCAATTTATCGTCGATCCGATCCAGGGTGGAGCAGGTACTTCGATCAATATGAATGCCAACGAAGTGATCGCGAACCGCGGTCTTGAGATGCTAGGTGAGAAAAAAGGAGATTATTTCCACCTCAGCCCAAATACACATGTCAACATGTCTCAGTCTACCAATGATGCTTTCCCGACAGCGATTCATATTTCAACACTTACTCTGTTGGAAAAGCTGCTCGTGACGATGGATAAGATGCATGATGCATTTGGCCAAAAAGCAAAAGAATTCGATGATGTCATTAAAATGGGCAGAACGCATTTGCAGGATGCGGTTCCGATTCGCTTGGGCCAAGAATTCGAAGCATACCGTCGAGTGCTTGAGCGCGACATCAAGCGTATCAAGCAATCTCGTCAGCATTTGTACGAAGTGAATATGGGAGCGACTGCGGTAGGAACGGGTTTAAATGCTGACCCTCGTTACATTACAACAGTAGTCAAGCATCTTGCCGATATCACAGGCTTCCCGCTGACAGGTGCGGAGCATCTCGTGGATGCGACACAAAACACAGATGCGTACACAGAAGTATCAGCAGCACTGAAAGTTTGTATGATGAATATGTCTAAAATCGCAAATGACTTGCGTTTGATGGCATCAGGACCTCGAGCTGGACTGGGAGAAATCTCCTTGCCAGCACGTCAGCCAGGCTCTTCGATTATGCCAGGAAAAGTCAATCCTGTCATGGCAGAACTCATCAACCAAGTAGCGTTTCAGGTCATCGGAAATGACCATACGATTTGTTTGGCTTCCGAGGCAGGTCAGCTAGAACTGAACGTTATGGAGCCTGTGCTTGTCTTCAACTTGCTGCAATCGATCAGCATTATGGACAATGCATTCGATGTCTTTACGCGTCACTGCTTGGAAGGAATCGAAGCAAATCGCGAGCGCATGAAAGAATACGTCGAAAAAAGCGTAGGCGTCATCACTGCGGTGAATCCTCATCTCGGATATGAGACTGCTGCACGCATTGCCCGCGAAGCCATTTTGACAGGAAAGTCTGTACGTGAGCTGTGCTTGCAACACAATGTACTGACAGAAGAGGAGCTGGATCTGATTCTCGATCCATTTGAAATGACTCATCCAGGTATTGCTGGAGCATCCTTGCTGGATCGCGACTAAACCAAAAAACTCCCGCGCTTTGCACATGCGAAGCAGCGGGAGTTTTTGCTTGCAAAAGGAAGGGCTTGCACTACTTTTTCGGAAGCTGCTCCAAGCTCTTGAATTCATAGCCTTGCTTGCGTGCTTCATCGATCATCATCCCGAGTGCCTCTGCATTGTCTTTGGAGACAGAATGGAGCAGAATGACAGCGCCAGGATGCAATTGAGCCATCACGCTATCATAGGCATATTTTGCCCCCCGCTGGACTTTGGTATCCCAATCTTTATAGGCGATCGACCAAAAAACATTGGTATAGCCCATATCTTTGGTTACAGCAAGTGTGCGATCGCTGAAAATTCCTCTAGGAGGTCGCAAGTAACGCATGTTAGCTTGTCCGGTCACATGCTGGACTGCATCGCTTACTTTCGTCAGTTCGTCTTTGATTTTCTGATTCGATACGGTTGTCATATCGGGATGGCTCCAGGAATGGTTGCCGATCAGATGTCCCTCTTGCGCCATTCGCTTTAACAACTCGGGCTGTTCCTTCACAAAGTGCCCTGTCACAAAGAAAATGGCAGGGACTTTTTTCGCGACAAGTGTATCTAAAATCTTGGGTGTAAAGCCGTTTTCATAACCGTTATCAAACGTCAAGTAAAGCTCTTTTTTCGTGGTATCCCCTAAAAAAACCGCACCGTGACGATCCACAATGCCTTTAAAGCCTTCCTCGTTAATAGAGGGTAACTGACCATTCTTGCTCTTTTTAAATCCAAAATGGTACGGGTGATCTGGTGAGGCCATAATCGAGTCAACTGGCAAGGCACTTGTAAGCAACAAGCTAATCCCGATCAACAAGCTTTTGATCCATCGTCTTTTCAATAAGGAGCTCTCCCTTCTGTACCGAAGTCATGATGTATTTAAGGCGATTCCATCAAAAGTTTGTCCAGTCTACTTCCAAATATGTAAACGTACATCTGCAACAGCGGCTAGGTAGAAGGGCAAGTGAAGCGGTATTCCAAGTTGTGTAAAAATCTTCTCTGGGTAGGGAGACAACTGTCCATACAAGAAAAAGGAACTCGTCATATAGTATCAAAGTCGACAGAAAACTGTTGGCAAATGCTACCAAATAATCATCTATAGCCAGGAGGTGTGGTTAACATGGAAGAATGGTTGGAGCAATTACGTGATGCCATCGGTGAAGGTGCAGAAGAATTGGAAGTAAAAATCGAATACGAAGATGGTACCACGAAAAAATTGTACTTCGGCAGTAATGATGAAGAAGATGAAGACGAAGACGAAGAATCCGAAGATGAAGAATCCGAAGATGAAGAATCCGAAGATGAAGAATCCGAAGATGAAGAATCCGAAGATGAAGAATCCGAAGACGAGGAATCCGAAGACGAGGAATCTGAAGACGAGGAATCCGATGACGAAGAAGAAGATGACGAAGAAGAAGATGACGACGACTAATCGTTTGTATTTGTTGAAAAAAGATACGCGTACATGCGTATCTTTTTTCTGTTGCATTCTGTAATATTAAACATATTTCATGATGAGGATGGAGCAGAAAATGAGCTTTCAAGTGAGTCATCAAACGATAAAAGAATGGTGTGGTCGCCTTTCCTATGAAAGAGGAAAGACGTTTTACCGTTCTGGGAACGTGCTTGTGGAGCATTTTCAACAGGAGCCTGCCTGGATCAAAACCACAGTGAACGCAGGAAAAAATAATTATCAGGTCACGATTGAACTGGATGAGTCTGGTATGGCAGCAGTGTGCAGTTGTCCTACTTTAGCGTCGTATGATCACTACTGCCAACATATCGCAGCTTCGTTGTTAACCATGCGTGATCTGCAAGTAGACGAGCATCCTGGCAGTTATTCCACTTCCTTTACAACGAGACAAGCAGGCAGGACAACCGAGCCTGATTCCCAGCTAACAGAGGGACTGTTCGGCTTGTTCGTGGACCGGCCGATTCGGACAAGCCATAATCGCGTGTTGCTGGATTCACGAACAACGCTTGCCTTGGAAATCATATGTAAAATCATACCGTACGGCTTTCGCAAGAGCATGATCGGAATAGAGCTGAAGCTAGGGCCAAAGAGGTTATACATCGTAAAGGACATTCGCGCGTTTTTAGACCAGGTGGATAAGCAGCAAGTGTATCGTTTCTCTAGCCAATTTGCCTATGATCCGAATTTGCATCGCTTTTTGCCAGAGCATGAAGCCATTCTCCGTGAACTCCTGCAAATTTACCGCACGGAAAAAATATATCGAGAGACAGCAAGCTACCATTATCAGGAACAGAAGCATGTGGGTGGGGAACGGGTTCTTCTTGTCCCACCCTTTACCTGGGAGCGATTATTTGCTTTGCTACTTACCGCACCGACTGTTCACATTCAGCATCATGACCAAATGTATCCAACGTT
Organism: Brevibacillus porteri; assembly: GCF_003013475.1. GTDB lineage: Bacteria > Bacillota > Bacilli > Brevibacillales > Brevibacillaceae > Brevibacillus > Brevibacillus porteri. The sequence continues at coordinate 83,118 of NZ_PXZO01000007.1, read as the reverse complement.
TGCATGTATAGATGAGCCGCCGCCACTCCACTTCGAATTCGACCAGACCAAAACCGATCAATATCAGCTGGAAGTCCAAGGATTCAAGCAAATTACTGTCTTGGAAGCTTACGGATTGCTGCTCGTAGATGGCATATGGCACAGACTACCAAAGGAACAATGCCACAGTTTGGCTGAGCTGAAGCACCTGTTAGAATCTCATAGCAGTGAGCGAATTCACATTCCCGCGGAAAAAATCGAGCCATTCATGGTGCAGGTTGTCCCGGCCTTGATGAAACTGGGGAACGTACAAATTGCAAAGGCCGTCTCGGAACGAGTCGTGCAATTCCAGTTAAAAGCCAAGCTGTATTTGGACAGGGTAAGAGACCGGCTGCTGGCGGGACTTGAGTTTCAATATGGCGATATCGTCATCAATCCGCTGGAAGGGAATGAAGGAGGAGGGCAACGTGGTAGTGAGCTGATTTTGATGCGTGATGGGGAGAAGGAGCGGAAGATTTTGGGGCTGATGGAGGAAAGTGCCTTTACCCGCACGGAAGGCGGGTATTTTCTAGATGACGAGGAAGCTGAGTACGACTTCCTTTACCACGTCGTTCCTAAGCTGGAAAAACTGTTAAAGGTATACGCAACAACTTCCGTAAAAATCAGGATTCAGCCTCTCCACCTACCACCAAAAGTAAAAGTGGATGTCGATGAGCGAACAAATTGGCTGGATTTTCGCTTTGATATGGATGGGATACCCGAGTCCGAGATCCGAAGTGTTATCCAATCGGTAGAAGAAAAGCGCAGATATCATCGGCTGTCGAATGGAGCGCTTCTGCCACTTGAGACAAAGGAATTTGAGCAAATCAATCGTTTCCTAGACGAGATGGGCATGCAATACGCTGAGCAAATGGGGAGTGGCTTTCAACTGCCTGCTTTTCGGGGACTGCGCTTGCTTGATATACCCATGCAGGGACAGTCTGTTCAGCTAGGCAAATCGTTGCGCCAGTTTTTGGAGAATATGCGTAACCCTGATAATCTGGACTTTCCAGTACCCGAATCTTTGCAGGCGACACTTCGAGATTATCAGAAGTTTGGCTATCAATGGATGAGAACATTGGCACACTACGGCTTTGGGGGAATTCTCGCAGACGATATGGGACTGGGGAAGACCTTGCAAAGTATTACCTTTCTTCTCTCTGTCCTACCCGAAATCCGAGAACAAAAGCTCCCGGCGATTATCGTGGCTCCTGCCTCTCTTTTATACAATTGGCACAATGAAATTAAAAAGTTTGCGCCAAATATCCGTAGCGTTATTGTGGATGGAACGAAGGAAGAGCGGAATCAAATCGTAAACGAGCTGTCAGAAATCGATGTGCTCATTACTTCGTATCCGCTCTTGCGTCGTGATCATGCCCAGTTCGAGGAGTATTCCTTCCACACCTTGATCTTGGATGAAGCGCAAACCTTCAAAAACTATGTGACCCAAACAGCGCAGACAGTAAAACGATTGAAAGCTAAGCATCGCTTTGCTCTCACAGGAACCCCTGTGGAAAACAGGATAGAGGAGCTGTGGTCTATCTACGATGCTGTTTTCCCTGAGCTTTTTCCGGCAAGAAAGGAATTCCTCGACTTGCCGCGAGATACAATTGCGAAGCGGACGCGTCCATTTTTACTGCGCAGGCTTAAGACTGAGGTACTGAAGGAATTGCCGGCCAAAATTGAAACACTGCAAAGCGCAAGGCTGTTGCCAGAACAGAAAAAGCTGTATGTCGCCTATTTGGCGCAGCTCCAACAGGAAACAGTGAAGCATCTGTACAATAAAGGCTTTCAAAAAAATCGGATCAAAATTCTCGCAGGCTTGACGAGACTGCGTCAGATATGTTGTCATCCAGCGCTGTTCGTCAAAGAGTATGATGGAGGGTCAGCCAAGCTCGAACAGCTATTCGAGATCATCGGTGAATGCAAAAACGCTGGGAAGCGCGTTTTGCTCTTTTCTCAATTTACGGAGATGCTAGGGATAATCGGACGCGAGCTGGGGTATCACGGTGTCCCGTTTTTCTATCTGGACGGACAGACACCAGTGGCAGAGAGACTAGATTTGTGCAACCGATTTAACGAGGGCGAGCGGGATTTGTTTCTTATGTCATTGAAAGCTGGGGGAACAGGATTGAATGTGACGGGTGCAGATACCGTAATCTTGTATGATCTGTGGTGGAATCCCGCTGTGGAACAACAGGCAGCTGATCGTGCCCATCGTATCGGACAAAAGAACGTCGTTCAAGTGATCAGGCTTGTTGCAGAGGGGACGGTCGAAGAGAAGATGTACGAGCTGCAACAAAAAAAGAAAAACTTGATCGAGGAAATCATTACACCGGGGCACGAGGCTATCTCTTCTTTAACCGAGCAAGAAATACGCGAATTGCTGATGATTTAACATGAACAGCTTGACTGTCGCTACCATGCGAGGGGTCAAGCTGTTTTTGCGAGACTTTATCCCTGTGCGAATAACGAATTGGCAGACTCCCAATGATATTTGTCCGGTTCGAGATAAGAACATAGCGAATAGCTTATGGAGAAGGACGAAGGCATCACCACAGTAGTGTGGGGGGAATGGAATGGAACAATATGTGATTAAGCCATGGGATACCCGAGAAGGGAATGTGGAAACGCCGGCTAACTGGGATATGACAGTGCCACCGGAAGTAGATGCGATCGCAGAACAAGTGATCAAAGAGTACGACATGTCGGTGAAGAGTCGTACGCTCATTACTTCCAAGCCAGACAAAGGCGGGGCTATTTGGCGCATCGAAACAGATAAAGGTCCGCGCAGCCTAAAGGTACTGCACCGTACGCCTGAACGCAGTCTCTATAGTGTGGCTTTCCAAGAATACGTCGTCAAACAGGGGGCAAGGGTACCAGCATTGATTCCTGCCCGAAATGGCAGTCTATTTGTGGAAAAAGGCGGGAAACTCTGGATTGTTACCGATTGGATTGCTTTGCAACCGGCAACAAAAGTAGATTTGGTAGGCGCGCAAGAACTTTGCTACGGTCTTGGTGAATTCCATCGTCATTCGAAAGGCTATATTCCGCCCGCAGGAGCCAAAAACTCTTCCCGTTTATATCGTTGGCCCAATCATTATCAAAAGATTGCCAAAAAAATCGGGTGGATGCGGGAAGTAGCAAAAGCCTACAGTGAAACCCCAACAAGTAAATCCATTTTGGCCGTCGTTGATCACTATGAACAGCAAGCATGGGCAGCCTTAGAGAAACTAAAAACCTCTTCCTATCCGAAAATGATCAAAATGGGAGAGGCGCACTGGGGATTGGTGCACCAAGATTACGGCTGGTCAAATGGTCAAAATGGTCCGGGAGGGCTTTGGGTCATCGACCTGGATGGCGTGTCGTACGATTTGCCATTTCGGGATTTGCGCAAGCTCATCACCAGTACGATGGATGATATGGGCGTCTGGGATGTTACCTGGATGCGCGGCATGATCGAAGCCTATCATAAGGCGAATCCACTGGATCGCGAATCGTTTGAAGTGCTCTTGAATGACATGGCAGTGCCAAACGAATTTTATAAGCACCTCAAAGAGATGTTTTATGATCCCGCAATCTTTCTGTCGACGGAAGCGGAAGGCATTTTGCAGCGAGTGTTGACGGGGGATAAAACGAAAGATGCGGCATTGGCAGAACTTGCAAAAGATATCAGCAAATACGAACCGGGCAACTATGACCAAATAACGGAAGTAGTTGAACCGCAAAGGCTGGCGTCAGGTATCAAGGACTTCATACCTGTTGCGGTATCCACTCCACCGACAGAGTCTTTGGTAGAGGTGCTGAAAGACGAAGAGTCCAAGAGCAAGGTGTCTAAGGTAAAAGAGTCTAAGGTGAAGGTATCCAAAGACAAAGAGTCCAAAGTCAAGCAGCCTGCAAGCGACAAAACGCCAGTTATACCGGAAGAAAGCCAGCAAGAAGGGGCAGAGGCAGAACAAAGCACTACTCGCAGAACTCGAATCTCATTTTCGGGAAATGTTCCTTTTACGCCATCAGCGCCACTCGCTACAAGCGAAGCACGAAACCTCGTTCGTCGAAACAAAAAACGGGGGATGAGCTCAGCTGTCTCAAAAAGCAGCCATAAGTCAAGCAAGGCTCAAAGAAGAGTAAAGGTCTCTATCAATGTAAAAGCCAAACCACCACAAGCAAAACCCGCAAGTCAAGCAGGGAAAAGCAAAAAAGGAACTGTGTGGACATCTAAACAGCAGTCCCGGACCGTCACTTCCAACAAGAGCAAGAAAGTTGCCAAGGCGGCGAAATCAAGCCGTAAATTCATCAACAAACAGATGAAGAAACAGCGTCATAAATCAAAGAAGACGAGAGGCAACTAATGTAAGAAGTCGGAACGGGAAAGGAGAATACGGATGAAAGTTATTATGGTCTGTACAGAGAAATTGCCAGTCCCTCCTATACGAGGGGGAGCGATTCAGACTTATATTGCAGGGATTGCAGATATTCTAGGGAGGCATCACGAGCTGACTATCCTGGGAACGTCGGATCCCACACTACCGAAGGATGAAAAAGTTCGCAATGCACGTTATGTGCGGGTAGATGGTCAAGGGGTGTTCGAGATTTATGCACGCGAAGTAGCCGCTTTCCTGAGTGCGAACAACTATGATGTTATCCATGTTTTTAACCGACCGCGGATGGTTCCCATCATTCGTGAAGTATGCCCGAACGCACGTATCATTTTAAGTATGCACAATGATATGTTTGATCCGGTAAAAATAGGGCAGGCAGAAGCTGCTAGAGCCGTTGCTGAAACAGAACGCATCATCACCATCAGCGATTATGTTGGCCGGGTCATTGCCTCGCTATATCCCGAAGCCGCAAACAAGCTTCGTACGATTTATTCAGGTGTGAACTTGGAAACGTTTGTTCCGGTCGAAGGATCCAATACGGCGAAAAAGATTCGTCAGGAACTGCGGTCGACGCACAATCTTGGCAACAAACAAGTGATTTTGTTTGTAGGACGATTGACGCCGAAAAAAGGGGCCGACATTCTGGTTCGTGCGATGAATGAACTCCGCTCCTACCATTCCAACATCGCTCTCGTCTTAGTAGGAGGGTCCTGGTACGGTGAAAATAAAATCAGTGACTATGCAGCATATGTACGATCATTGGCGAATCGTTCGCCTGTTCCGGTAATTACTACGGGATTTGTTCCGGCAGATCAGATTCACCACTGGTTCTGGGCGGGAGACGTTTTTGTCTGTCCTTCGCAATGGGAGGAACCACTGGCACGTGTTCATTATGAAGCGATGGCTGCTGGTCTGCCATTTGTAACAACAAAGCGAGGTGGAAATGCTGAGGTGATCATCGGAGGCAATGGACTGTTGGTCGAGCAGCCGGAGGACCCTCAAGCGTTTGCTGTACAGCTGAAACAACTATTGTCCAGCCGCGATCTCCAACGTCAAATGGGGAGAAGCGGACGCCAGCTTGCCGAACAAAGATTTACATGGGATCGAGTCGCAAGAGATGTGTTGGACGTATGGAACAACAGGGGTAGGTAAAACCAAAAAGTGAATGTTATCAGCCCACTTCCCTGAGAGATCGGAGAAGTGGGCGTTTATTCATACCTTCGGGACGAAAGAGACGTGCAAAGTTCTGCTAGAGTGGACAGGCCTGTCTGAACAAAAGGGCTCGTCCCACATGCCTATTGTACGAAATGGGGGAAGATGCGGGGAATCTACTACGCACAGACTCCCCGCATCTTCAGGTAATCCTGAAGCTCCTTAGAATATCAGCTTGTTCAATTAGGTTCTGCATTTGGAATAATCGCGACGATGTGGGTGATAGGAATAAGAATAGAGGCTCCCTTTGTACGTGAGGAGGGTAAGGTCTGTAATTCAATGATTCCTTCGTCCACTCTAAGAAGCTTGCCGACTCGGTAAGAACGACTCTCAGGTCCCCAATCCGTCGTGAGTAAGATCTCCACAAGCTGATCGTTTCTCATACATTTGCTGAGTTCTTGACGAAGCCCTTCTATACATACTTGATCAGCCGATTCTTCTGTTTCGACATCTACCTTCACTAATGGTGCAGGGATGACGATTGGCTTCGGTGCTTCTACTTGTACAACAGGTGCTTCTACTTGTACAACAGGTGCTTCTACTTGTACAACAGGTGCTTCTACTTGTACAACAGGTGCCTCTACTTGTACAACAGGTGGCTCTACTTGTACAACAGGAGCGTCTACATGTACAACAGGTGCTTCTACTTGTGGAATGGGGGTGGTCACATTCACTTGAGGTGCGCGAACGTGGATACGGGCAAAACGGCGTAGTTGCCTGAGCAGACTATTGGATTTGCGTTTGGTAGATCGCTTCTTGCAGGGGCAGCAGCGGGCTTGCTTTGCTTTTAGTTTCTTCTTTCTCAATGCTTTCAAAGGCAACACCCTCCTTACTATGCATGCAATATCATATTCAGCAGGGTGGCGACCGCATTGGACTAACACCTGATTTGACAAAATCAGGCAGGAAAACATTAGCAAAATTAGATGATTTTTTTAAAAAAATAGGAAAATCGTGTATACTTATCAGGTAATCTCAAAAAGAAAGATGGAGGTTTCTCATGAATCGTACGCCGATTGCCCCCATGGGAGTGGGGAAGCTGTTGGACAAGAGCTTTTCTGTGTATCGCCAGCATTTTGGAGCATTCTTTTTGTTGGCTTTAATTTGGTTCGGTCCATTGTTACTCCTGCAGCAACTGCTTTTGGTTGATCTGACCAGAGTGCCTTTGCTCGCACAAGATACAGAAGGTATGGATTTTGCAGAATCGTTAGGCGCAAGATTTGCCGGACAAGAAGAGTTTATGACACAAAGCCTTCCCATGTTGCTCCTATTCGTATTCCTTGTCGCACCGATCCTTATGATCATCGCCTATCCGCAAATGATTTCAGGTTCGATTTTACTGACGAAGGCTGCTCTCGAGGGAGAGACCTTGAGCTTAAAAGATGCTTTGAAGGGGGCACTTCGTCGATTTTGGCCGCTCGCGGGTAGTACTTTCCTATATGGAATAATCGCGTTTGCAGCGTCGACAGCATTTGTCATCGCATATGGATTGATTTTCGTCATGATCGCCTTCGCCGGTGGGATGACATTAGAAACCATGTTTGATCCGTCAGATGAAGGCAGCATTGTGCTTATGGTCGTTTTAGTTTTATTTGGCTATTTATTCTTAATTGCTGGGATGATGCTCGTACCAGGCTATTTCTTAATTCGTTGGGGTTTTTATATGCCGCTCGTTCTGTTCGAACGCGATGGTGTCGGAATCGGTCAGAGCTGGAATATGACAAAAGGAAACTTTTGGCGTTTATTCGGTCTTTTTGTTGTTCTTAGTGTGATCTACTCGATGTTCTCTAGCGGCATACAATTAGTACTCACTGGCGTCTTAGGTACATCTATCCTCGCGCAAATTATTCTGGTTGCACTTACCTGCCTCTTGACCCCTTGGATGGCCATTGTTTACGCGTTGGCTTACTTTGATCTGCGCGTGAGAAAAGAAGGGACAGATTTACAAGAGCTAGTAAGCCGTCAGCTTGCCACATCTGCACCAGTAGAACCAGCAACGCCTACCCCTGCACAAGAGCCGGGAGTTACTCATGATTAGCACGAGTCCTTGGGTAGATGACAAGGAGCATTTACAAGAGATTTTAGCCAGAGACGAGTTCAATTTGCCCCAAGGCAGTGGCGAGAACTGGATTCAAAGAGCGATGGAGTTTGTGATCGAGTTGCTCGCCGATCTTTTTCAGTGGACTCATATTCCAACTGGTGCTGCTAATACCGTATCTACACTCGTGCTCATTATGGCAGTACTGGGACTGGTCGGCATCATTTACTGGTTGTTCCGCAGAATGATTTGGGTGCAGAAGAAGCATCGACCGCTGTTTATGGACGGTGAAAAAATACGTTCTCATGCAGACTATTTGCGTGACGCGAAAGAAAAAGCAGCGCGAGGAGAATGGCGGGAAGGAGAACGCTCGTTGTTTTTGGCGTTGTTGGTTTATATGCAAATGAAGTCATGGGTTCGTGTGGAGAAATGGAAAACGAATTGGGAATACGCAGAAGAAATTGAGGCAAATCAACCGAGCTTACGCGATGTGTTCGGCAGCTTCGCACGAGAATTCGACGCTGTTTGGTACGGGCAAGCACTTGTTGATGAAGGGTCGTTTTGGCAACGTGTAAACGAACTGGAAGGCATCTGGCGCGAGGAGGGACAGCATGGATAGTTTGCGCACCTATCGTGTCGGAATAGTTGTGGCTACCTTGTTGCTCGTCATCGTGGGCTGGTTGATCGTCAAGCCTACAGCTGAGCCTCTCCCACCGTATTTGGCTTCATCTGCACAGCCGAGCGGACTCAAGGCTGTGCTCGTACTCCTGGAGGAAAAAGGCAAGCAGGTAAAGGAATGGCGGCAGCCTATGCGTTTTTTACCAACAGCAACTGGGCAGGCCATGCTCGTAGTAGAACCAGAAAAACTGATGCCAGAGGAACAGATAGACATTCTGGATTGGGTCAGTGAAGGCAATGAACTGATTCTCTTTCAGTCGAGACCAGAGTGGGAAGATCTTCCCTTTTATACGGAGTACATCCGGGAAAAAGAAAATCAGGAGCGAAACATTCAGGGACCTCTCGTCCAGGGCAGGTTCATGGGCAAAGCAGAGACCTCATTTCGATTTTTAGAAGATGAGGACATGGAGCCACTACTCTACGACGATCAGGGGATACTCGGAGGAAGAACAGAAGTAGGAGATGGCAGTGTCACGTTTTTTCTCGTACCGGAATGGCTAACCAATCAAAAAATTGATCGACTGTCCCACTTTGAAGCGATCTGGCCGTATGTACAAGGAGACTGGTCCGTCCTTTGGGTAGACGAATACCATCACGGCTTGCAGGAAAAACCAGGTTTTCTGGCGATCTACCCAGGCTGGCTTATAGCTGCCTGCATTCAACTCGGTATCCTGCTTTTGCTGTATGTGTGGTGGAGAGGAAAACGTTTCGGACCGGTCTATACGCTTAGGGAATGGACGGTGCGCCGTGGTGATGAGACGTTGCTCGCCGTGTCTAGCTGGTATGAGCGAAGAGGGCTGGCACAGGATGCGTTGCGCCATCGAGAAGCGTACATGCGACAGCTGTTGTACGATCGGTGGGGAGTGCACCAACGAGCTGATCGTGTGGAAATCATGCGATATGCCAAAACAAGATGGACAAATCAAGAGGTAGAGAAATTCGCTGATCTGCTAGAACGACTGGAACAGGCAAAAAACGAAGGGCGATACTCGCCAAAGAGCTTGCTTGCAGACAGTCTTTTGTTGGATGAGATTACGAAGCGTCTGGAGAAGGAGTGACAACTACTGTGGAGCAATTGTTGCAACAAATGGAAAAAGAGCTGGTTGGTCAGCGCCAAAATGTTCGGTTACTGCTAACAGCTTTGGTTGCCGGCGGGCACGTTTTACTAGAAGGTGTACCCGGTATCGGAAAGACGAAAATGGTAAGGACCTTATCGGAATTGATGGGGGGCGTGAGCAAGCGCGTCCAGTTCACGCCTGACATGATGCCATCGGACATTATTGGTCATGTGGTGTTCAATATGCAGCAGAACCAGTTTGAGACAATCAAAGGTCCTGTTTTCGCTAACTTATTGCTGGCGGACGAGATCAACCGGACTCCCCCGAAAACCCAAGCCGCCCTTTTAGAAGCAATGGAGGAAGGGCAAGTGACGATTCATGGTGTCACCTATCCTTTGCCAGATCCGTTTTTCGTCGTCGCCACGCAAAACCCGGTGGAGTACGAAGGGACGTATGTGTTGCCGGAGGCTCAACTTGATCGCTTTTTGTTCAAGCTAACAATGTCGTATCCTTCTCATGAAAATGAAAAGCAAATCCTCGCCAAACATATTCCCAATAAGCGCAGCCACGAGCGTAATCAAGAGACGCTCTTTACATGGGAGGCGATTTTGGAGAAGCGCCGCCAATTAGAAGAAGTGGTTGTGGATGATTCGATTCTGGAGTACATAACGACACTGATTCGCAATACACGCGAAACGAAGCGATTACTCTTAGGTGCCAGCTCTCGTGCCGGTATCGCCGTGTTGATGGCGAGTAAAGCCTGGGCACTTTTGGACAATCGCAAGTTTGTGACGCCTGATGACGTGAAGATGGTGGCCCGCCCCGCATTGCGGCACCGACTCATACTGTCACCGCAGGTAGAATTGGAGGGGGGTACCAGTGACCACATCATCGAAGAGACGCTGGCGGCTATTCCAGTTCCTCGCTGATTTTTTGGCAAACCGTTTTGTCTTGCCATCCAAGAGACTGCTTGTGGCAGTTTTGCTAGGCACACCCATCGCGATCGTCGGATTTCTACTGGAGATTGGCTATTCGACATTCTTTTTGTACAACGGTTTACTCCTGATCGCTAGCATCTTGGATTGGGTTACCATCCCTAAGCGCCGAGACTTGTCGATCCAGCGAATTTTGCCTGAGCAGACGGATATCGGACAATCGTTTTCGATCGAGCTTGAACTGGCGAACAGAAGCGGGCAATCCGTTGCGTACTCTATCGTAGATGATCTTCCGCTGTCATTTGAAGAAGCCGGACCGATCACAGGTGTGATGGAGCGCCCCTTAACCAACCTAAGTTTTGAAACAAGAGGAACAGAACGCGGAGAGTACGTGTTCCGCTGGCTTTACATGCGGTGGCATGGCAAGCTCGGCTTGTGGTATCGCCAAAGCCGCTTTGCGTGTGAACAAATGATTAAGGTATACCCTGACCTTTCAGCCGTTCGTGGCTATTTGGCTTCGTTGCAGGAGAGCTTGATCGTCGACGGGAAAAAAATCATGCGCAGGGCGAAAGCGGGTACGGAATTCCATGCGATCCGCGATTACGTCCCTGACGATGATCCTCGGATGATTAACTGGTCTGCTTCAGCACGCTCCCGACGTCTGATGACGAACCAATATCGCCCAGAGCATGGCAAAGTGATTACCATTTTGATCGATTGCGGCAGGTTGATGGGCGTCGAGCTGGATAACCAGACGAGACTGGATCGATCGCTGGAGTCTGCTCTCACGTTAGCGGCAGTGGCATTGCGTCAAGGAGATCAGGTAGCGTTACTAGCCTATTCGCATGAGATCAAGACGTACATACCTCCAGGCAGAGGGCTGCGCCACTTGCACACCCTTTTGGAGGCAACCTACAACCTGACGAGTGATTTTGTAGAGGCTGATCCGGCGAAGGCGCTTGAATTTTTGAATCGCCAGCAGAAGAGAAGGAGCTTGGTGGTACTTTTTTCAGATATGGAAAATTACCTTGTCGAAGATCAGTTGAGCAATTATTTGTGGCGGATGCGCCGTTCGCATTTGATCTTGCTGCTGTCTTTGGCAGATCCGCTTCTGCATGAATGGAGTCATATAGCCACGAGCAACAGCAGCTTGGCGTTTACGAAGGCGGTAGCTCAGCGGTTGCAGCTCGATCGCAGGGCGTTTCAACAAAAAATGATCGGCGCGGGTATCCAGGTACTGGACGTTCCGGCCGATCAATTGACGCTGACGGTTATCAATACTTATTTGGACATCAAATCAAGAGAAGCTTTGTGAGAATCGGGTCTGTATCCGAGGAGGTACCAGGCAATTAGCAAAAGCAATGTGCCGACAGCTACGATGTACTTGGCTTCGAGTGAGAGGCTCGATGGAGTGATGTAGCCCTCGATGATTCCCGCGATGAACAAGAGTGGGATAGTAGCCAATAGCAGATGCGCAGATTCTTTTGCCGCCTCCAAAAATTGATGTTTTCGAGCGTAGCGGCCGGGCACAAGCAGGCGGTACCCCATGTGAAGACCTGCTCCGCCAGCAATGAAGATGGCAGTCAGCTCGATCACGCCGTGTGGCAAAATGTAGGCCCAAAACGCATAGCTGCTATCTGCCTGATAGTAGACGGCTGCCAAAGCGCCAACCAGAAGGCCATTGAATAAGAGAAGGTAGATGGGGACGATTCCGAATGTAATTCCACTGACAAAGGCCAGCATCGCAACTTTGATGTTGTTGGTCATAATCATCGTGGAGATGACCGGACTGTCAAGAGAGTCGTGCCCTTCTCCTAGCCTGGATGGATCGATCTGCTCAGCCATCCCTTGAGGCAATACATAATACAGGTTGAGTGGATCGACCATAACGGCAGCAAAGCCAGAAATACCACCAATGATGAAGAGAAGCGCTGCCACACCAATGAAGCTCATTCGCTTATGTACGAGACCCATCAGGTAGCTGCCAAAGAAATGCTTGAGCTGCTGCCAGCTGCCTATTCGCTGCTTGTAAGCTAAATTATGTGCACGTAAAACGAGTTGATTTAAGTAGAGCGTGATCTCGTCTGCAGGATGGTAGGAGCGCACATAGGCCAAATGAGCAGATGTTTTCTTATATAGTTGTGTCAGGCGATCAATATCGGTAGCACTGATGTGCCGAGGTTGTCGGGTAAAACGCTCCACTAATTGTTCCAGTTCGGCCCAAGAGGCTTTATGCTTGTGCCAAAACGAGGTAATATCCATGTATAATGCCTCCTTACATTAACGCGTGTTTCAAAACTAGAAAAAACCTCAAAGTTTCGAGGGGGGGAAGAAAACCATCATGAATGAACCGACATACGTCAGTGGGTCAAATCGAGAAGCTTCTGTCGTGACACCCGAGCATGTTATGCTGCGATTTCAGACGGCAGGTCTAGGCAGCCGCGCCACTGCGATGCTGATAGATACAGGAATCTTGCTCCTGGTTAATCTTACTGTATTTATTTTGTTTGGTATAGTTTTATTTGGAAATGAAGATGATTTTTTCCTGGATTCTGGCAACTACGCGTTGGCCATCGTCCTGCTGGTTATCTTCGTAGTGAATTTTGGTTACTTTTGGTTACAGGAAGCACTCTGGGGCGGACAGACCGTTGGCAAAAGGCTGGTCGGAATCCGGGTCATCCGTGAAAACGGACAGCCTGCGACGTTTGTTTCCTCGACGATCCGGAATCTGTTTCGCATCATTGACGCAATGCCAACTGGTTATTTTCTCGGGGCGCTCGTATGCTTTTTCCACCCCCGTGATAAGCGAATTGGCGATATGGTAGCGGGCACAATTGTCGTGGTAGAGTCTGGACAGCGATCGACTCTTTTTCAGAAAAAGAAAGACAAACAGCCAAACGGCTTTGATTTGAATCATGCGCTACTCGTGCTTGAAGAGCGCCAAAAACAGGCGATCACCCGAGAGGACTGGCAGCTGCTTTCCTCCTTCATCAGCAGATCATCTTCTTTATCTCAAGCGAAAAAATATGAACTCGGGAATCAAATTGCCAGCATCATGCGCAAAAAATTAGAGCTTGTTGACGAACAGACCACCAAGGAAGACCCGATCCTGTTTTTGCAAAGACTGCACAATCAGCTGCAAAGCGAATTTCAACTCCGAAAATAAAGCGAGATACCGCCAAATAAATGGCGGTATTTTCTTTTCTCGACTTATTTATCCATTATTCAGCAAAATGCTGATTCAAAAACTTTCTATGTTATAATGAAACCTCACTCTATGTCACAGAAAGGAGGAGGGAGCCGATGGACGACAAATACATGGGAACGTCATCGACTTCGTCACCCACACTGCCACTCCCGGCAAACGGGAAGCAAAAAGGAAGACGCAGAAGAGGCAGCCTTTTTCAGGCATTGATTCCCTCCCAGACAGAAGGTAAGCGTCCTTTACTACCGATCGTTTTGGCCGTTCTGGTCTGGGTAGGACTCGCCTACGCTGGATATGCCTTTGCTGTTTATACGTTGGACAAGCAACAGCAATTTGTGAACCAACGAATTGATCAAATTCAAGAAGATAACCAAAAGCAGATGAAGGCATTGGGAGATCAATTGACTCTGGTGCAGGAAGAAATGCAAAATGTCCAGAAGGGTCTGGGAAATCTGGAAGAAGATCTGGCATTGACGGGTGAAACCATTGGTGGCACGAACAAGACCAAAGAAGCTCTGCAGGATCGGGTTGACCAGCTCAACAAACAGCTGGTTGATTTGAAAGCATCTCTGAAAAAATTGGAGGATGCAGCCCGTGCTTGGTAAGATCAACCGTTTCTTTCTCTTTCTGTTGGCGCCTGCTCTCGGTTTTTTGGTCGCTTTTGGGCTGGATAATCCAGTGGACAAGCTCCAGACAGAAGGCCTGAAGCTTCCTTCTGCCGTAGCGAAGAGCCAAGCAGATGAGCTGGGGGAACGGCTCAACGACACCAAGGTGCAGCTTCGGAATGTAGAAGTCGTCATCGAAGACATCCAGGATCGCTCGAAAAAGGAACAGAAAGAATACGAGCAACAAAACAAGAACATCAGCAGCGCACTTGAAGCGAGCAAATCCCAGACGCAAAAATCTGCGGATGTATTGGACACGATTTTGTCCAACATGCTTGGCAAGCCGATCGGTCAACACTTTGGGAAAAACTCGACAGTAAAAGTCTATTCCCTGCAAGAAGGTGGATACCGCGGTTATATGGCCAAAGTTCGCCTCAATGATCCGAAAGCGTTGAAAATGGTGCTGGCCAACAACTCCGTGAAAAGTAAGGGAGAAACGACGAGTCAAGCTGGTAAACGTACAGGAGCCATTCTTGCGATCAATGCAGGCGGCTTTATGGCGGACAAGCAGGGCAATCTGACTCCGTTAGGTATTACTGTTGTTGACGGCAAGATTCGAACCTTTTCCAATAATGCGAAGCTGAGCTTTGTCGGCTTTAACAACAAAGGTCATCTGGTCGGAACAAGCATCAAGACGCAGGCGCAAATTACGCAACAAGGGATATTGCAGGGAGCGAGCTTTTTGCCGCGTCTCTTGCAGGACGGAAAGCGATTGCCTATCCCTCGTGAATGGGCGAATGCACGTCAACCGCGAACACTGATCGGCCATTTCGACAACGGCGATTTGCTGCTGATTGTCATTGATGGAAGACGAGATGGCTGGAGTAATGGTGTTACGCTGGAGGAAGCGCAAAGAAAGCTACAAGAGTGGCATGTCGTGGATGCGTATAACCTCGACGGCGGCGGCTCCAGTGCGTTTTATTACAATGGCAAGCTGCTGAACAAGCCTTCTGGCGGCAAAGAACGACGCGTGGTGAGCAATTTGGTCATCATGCCATAAGCAAAAATCGCAACACTCTTCTGTGAGACGACAAGTCTTGCTGCAGAAGAGTGTTTTTTTCTGTAGAGAAAAGTTTGCCTAGGCAACTGTGAATGTGGGTTGACCTTAAAAAATGCTGAAAATTATAATAATAGGTAGAAGTAATGAAATGGAATAGGAGGGATCGCATGAAAAAAGGGATGTTGGTTGCTCTCTCGATTGTTTCCGTGCTTTCGTTTCCTCATTTTGCTGTAGGAAAAGTCCCAGGTGTGCCAGCAGGTGTGCAAGGAGCTACAAAAGGAATTGTCGCGGTCTCTCATCCAGCAGCGGCGCAGGTCGGTAGAGATATCTTGGCAAAGGGCGGCAATGCGATTGACGCTGCGGCTGGGATCCAATTTGCTCTGAATGTGGCAGAACCGTATATGTCCGGTATCGGCGGCGGTGGTTTCATGATGATTTATGTGAAGGATCAGAACAAAGTGACGGTGATAGATAGTCGGGAAGTGGCGCCTGCCAAGGTGACTCCCACTATGTTTTTGCGGGCAGATGGTTCGCCGATCCCATTTGAGGAGAGACATACGAGCGGTCAGGCCGTAGGTGTCCCAGGGACATTGCTGGGTGTAGAGCAGGCGCTGGAATCGTATGGGACATGGGACTTGGGAAAAGTGATAGAACCGTCGATTGAATTGGCGGAAAAAGGAGTTCGCATCAACTGGGTGTCCGCTCAATTTATTGCCAATTCCATGGAAAAGCTGAAAAAGCACGGTACTGCTGCACAGGTGTTTGCGCCAAACGGAGTTCCACTCAAAGAAGGCGAGATGCTGGTTCAGCCCCAA
The DNA here is from genome assembly GCF_003013475.1 of Brevibacillus porteri. Taxonomy (GTDB): domain Bacteria; phylum Bacillota; class Bacilli; order Brevibacillales; family Brevibacillaceae; genus Brevibacillus; species Brevibacillus porteri. The sequence continues at coordinate 67,112 of NZ_PXZO01000007.1, read as the reverse complement.
TTGGCGAAAACGTTGAAGATCATCCGCGACAAAGGCTCGGATGCCTTGTATGAAGGGGAAATTGGCAAGGCCCTCGTCGAGGAGGTACAAAGAACAGGTGGCACCATGACACGCGATGATTTGCAGGCGTATCAAGTGAAAGAGCGTGAACCAGTCCGTGGCATGTATCGCGGATATGAAGTGATTTCGATGGCACCACCCAGCTCTGGCGGCTTGACACTTATTCAGATTTTGAAGCTGATGGAAGGCTACGATAACAAAAAGGACGGAATCGGGTCGGTGGCCTATTTGCATCATCTGATCGAAGCCAACCACCTCGCCTACGCAGATCGGGCGGCTTATATGGCGGATGAGGACGTTTATCCGGTACCGAAAAAGGGGCTGATTGCAGACGAATACATCAAGGAACGACGTCAGCTCATTCGTGAAGAAACTGGGAATGCCAATATAGTGGCAGGAGATCCTTGGAAGTACGATCCTGGCAAAAAGCCAGAAGTGTCCATGAAACTGAGAGATCAATCTCCGGTCAAGCAGACCACGCACTTCTCTGTGATGGACAAATGGGGGAATGTCGTTGCGTATACGACCACCATTGAAGATATTTTTGGCAGCGGTGTGATGGTTCCTGGTTATGGCTTCATGCTCAATAATGAGCTTACAGATTTTGACGCGATTCCTGGCGGTGTCAATCAGGTCGAGCCCGGCAAGCGTCCACGTTCGAGCATGACACCAACTATGGTGCTAAAAGACGGGAAGCCTTTTTTAGCAATTGGCTCACCTGGTGGCTCCACGATTATCGCCTCCGTATCGCAGACGATTCTCAATGTGATCGATCATGGAATGGAAATTGAGGATGCGATCCGTGCACCACGCATTTTTTCTAGCAGCTATCCGAATGTGACGTGGGAAGCGGGCATTGACCAAGATACCATCCTGCAATTGATGGCAAAAGGTCACGTCTTTGCTGAGGAACCGTCGAACATTGGCAACGTCCAAGCGATTGTGTACGATTTTGAAACAGGAAAAATGTACGGCGGAGCCGATAACACACGCGAGGGTACTGTACTCGGGGTCGATGCCATTGCGTATACGGCTGCTCAGCCAATGCAGCCTCTAAGAGAAAAAGAAGGCCCCTTTGATTTACGAGTAAACGGCAATGTCTACCCATATACAGCAGAGCAAAAAGTGATGATAAATGGAGTAGCGTATGTTCACGCCAAAAAGTTGCTGTTAGGGTTGGGACAAAAAGTGACGTCCTTCCAGTCTGATGTGGTCATGGTGCAGGGAATTCCTTACTTGCCTGTCAAAAAAGTTGGCGAGAAGCTGGGCTATACGGTCATGTGGAAGGAAGGAGAGCGGTCCATCGAGTTGAATAGCAAAAAGTAGGCTGATCAAGGAAAGGATGTAGCAAAAATGAAGAAAGTACTTATACTCGGAGGAACGCGATTTTTTGGAAAGCGATTAGTCCAGCTTCTCGTTGAAGCTGGGGCAGACGTTACTGTGGCAACGAGGGGGCTTTCCCAAGTGGAGTTGCCTGCCTCTGTCAAAAGAATGACGCTTGATCGCGATAACGTCCATTCACTAGCAGTTGCAGGAGAAGAGCAATGGGACGTGGTGTATGATAACATCTGTTATTCCTCCCAAAATGCAATGGATGCGTGTAAAGTTTTTCGGGGCAAAGTGGGGACGTACGTTTTGACCTCTACCTTGTCCGTCTATGATTATGCAGAGGAACCATTACGGGAAGAAGCATTTGATCCATACACGTATGAAATCAACCAGAAAACGAGAGACGAGACAACCTATCAAGAGGGGAAACGTCAAGCAGAAGCCGTCTTTTTTCAGGAAAAGGCCTTCCCTGTCGTAGCTGTTCGTTTTCCAATTGTGCTAGCGGAAGACGATTACACACGTCGGCTATGGTTTCATATTGAGCATGTGCAAGAAGAGCAACCGATTGGAATCACGAATCCCACTACCCGGATGTGTTTCATACATGCACAGGAAGCAGCTCAATTTTTGGCATGGGTGGCGACAACGTCCATCACAGGGCCAGTGAATGCGTGCTCGGATGGGACTGTTTCGCTTGCTGAGCTGATGGAGATGATTGGGCAAACAGTCGGAAAACCTGCCCGAATCGAGCCAACGACAGATGCTTCTGATGCGTCTCCCTTTGGATTTGTAGCATCCTTTTACATGGATAACGGGAAGGCTAAGGCCGCGGGCTTCCCGTTTTGGTCGTTGGATGAATGGTTACCAGCGCTTGTCAAAAAACTAAACGAGGAATAGACCTTTCGAAAAAGCGTGACCTATCTACCTTTTCTTTCGTAGTACTCCATGGTAAGGTAGAGCAGAACGTATGTGTCTGTAAGGAACCAGGAGGATCGATCATGAACAAAAATCGCACCAGCAGCCTTGCGATCGTCGCAGCACTATCAGTAGCACTACTCAGTGGATGTGAACCTCCCTCATTAAGTGGATTGTTATCCAGCGAGTCGAATGGACAGTCCACGGGTGAGGGAACGCAGTCAACGACAGTTGAGCCAAATAACGAGGAGACAGCACGTCCCCAACGGGCATCTCTTGCAGAGACGATAAAAGATGTGGATGGAGTGCCAACCGTTACGAATGAAACAGAGCTCTCGGTTGTCGTAAATAAACAGCGGGCACTGCCTGCCGATTATATTCCACCGGATTTGGTGGAGCCGAATGTGCCGTTTCCTTTTGATGAAAAAGTGGAGAAGCGATTGCTGAGAGCAGAAGCTGCTCAAGCATTAGAAGAGCTGTTTGCCAAAGCAAAGACAGAAGGTATCGAACTGTATGCTGTTTCTGGCTACCGCTCGTATAAGACCCAAAAATCGCTGTACGAAACGTATGTAAGGACGCAAGGTGCTGAACATGCTGCTGCCTACAGTGCCGTACCTGGAAAGAGCGAGCATCAGACTGGTTTAGCTATGGATGTGTCTGGATATGATGCAAGTACACGCTTGGAAGAATCCTTTGCTGAGACACCTGAAGGAATATGGCTGGCAGCCAACTGTGCAGACTTTGGGTTCGTCATTCGTTATTTGAAGGGCAAGGAAGATACGACTGGATATGCGTATGAGCCTTGGCATTTGCGTTATGTTGGGAAGGAAATGGCGAAAGAAATTATGGCAGGTGGCCTTACTTTGGAGGATTATTTTTCTGAAGCGGCAATTGCCCACAAATAGCGCCATCGAAAACAAAAGAGCCGCCCCGATAAGGAGCGGCTTTTTGAAGTCTGGATAAATGCTAACGTGGGAGACGGACCTGGGACAGCGGCCAGTATACGACTTCTGCGCGTCCTACTACATGATCCAGTTGAACAGGGCCAATGACGCGGCTGTCCATGCTGTTGTTGCGATTATCCCCCATGACAAACACGCTGCCCTCAGGAATCTTCACAGGATCAAAATCTTCGGTTAACGTCACACCTGCTGTAGAGGTTTTGAGCTTGTTTTCGACCAGATACTCTTCGCTGAGAGGTTGGCCATTGACATACACTTGATCATTTTTGGCTTCAACGGTGTCTCCAGCTACTGCGACCACGCGCTTGATCCAATTGTCGCCAGTTGCATCTGGATGAACGATGACGATATCGCCAGGCTGCGGTTCTTTGAGGTAGTAAATCGCTTTGTTTACGATGACGCGCTCGCGGTCATGCAGCGTACTTTCCATGGAACGCCCTTGGACAACGTAGGGAGCCATGACAAAGACGTAGATAAAAGCAGTTAATCCGCCAATCAAAACAAACGATTTTAACCAATCGAGCAATTCCACTTTCCATTTTGAGGTAGGGTTGGTTTGTTCCATTGAAATTCTCCTATGTATGTAGATTCTGTGGCAAATATGCCTGGGTCAAATGCCTCGTGTGTATAAGGCTGTCTTCCCATTATACATGCTTTACGAATGGATACGAAAGATGATTCAAGGAAATAATTGGCTGCGTGGGTGAAGAAGGAAAAAGTCTTAACATTATTTTGCAAGCTTACCTATTGTCAGTTTTTCCTGTTTGAGTTAAGATGTTCTTGAAATAAGTTTTACAATAAAAATATTAAGTGGTAAACACTTTGTCTGGCTCATACATATCTTTCGTGAAAAGAAATAATTTCGGGAGTTCTCTTGATCTTCCAGTACTTAAGCTATATAGTTTTATAGTAAAAGTACTTATATTATTAATTTTCCGAAAATAGGTGATGTTGTGAGCAATATGTCCCGTGCCAGTAAACTTGAGGAACTGGATCGAGTATTTGTCGAAATTGCTCGTTTCTTTATTAACAATTGGCTAGAAGAAGAGTCAATCAGTCCGAAGCAGTTTATCCTGCTGCGTGTGCTACATCAAAAAGGACGAAGCACAGTTTCTGAGCTGGCGACCATTTTGAAACTGTCCAATAGTGCCACCACCATTGCACTCAATCGGTTAGTGAAGGCTGGTTTTATCGACCGTGTCCGAGACGAACAGGATCGACGTGTAGTGTGGGTCACATTATCACAACAAGCGATTCCGACTCTGGAAGGACTTTTGTGCGACAGGAGAGCACTCGTAGGAAAGCTGCTGGAGAATCTGAATGATAACGAGTTAGACCAGTTTACGTATTTCCTCAGGAAAATGCAGCAGTCCATATAGACATGGCCATCAAGTTCGGGTCTGGGGACATTCTTGCAAGACAAAAGTGTGTACCGCGGGAATGGGAGTGTACACATATGAAGAAGAAAAGCACACTGATCATGAGTTCTTGTATCTTAGGAGCGGCTCTGTTCACACAAGCTGCATTTGCAGAAGAGGCAGTAAAAGCTACTGAAACGACTACTGCAACAGAAGCAACAACAACGACTACAGAAGAAAAACCTGCAACTGAAGAAAAGCCTGCAACTGAAGAAAAGCCTGCAACTGAAACAACACCTGCAACTGAAACAACACCTGCACCTACAACAGAAGTAAAACCAGTAGCTCCAGAAACCGTTAACCCTATTCAAGGGCTGAATCAACAAGGTGGCTGGATGATGATGCCAGGTAAAGATGAGTTCGTACTGGTGAGTGGCCAATACGTTCCAGTAATCTCTACTGTAGCTGGATGGACAGCGATGCCAGGAACAGATCAATTTGTTACAACGAATCGCATCACTCCTGTAAGTGCTCCAGCTGCTGGTTGGACAATGAGTGCACCTGAATCCGATAACAATAAATAATTTCCTTTACAAAAGACGCTTTGTCCCTCGATTGGGCAAGGCGTCTTTTTTTCGGCTAAATCTGGAGATTCCCGTACAAACTATAGCCGATCGAAACCAAAAGGAAGGAGGGTCGAAAATGGCAGGTCATGATAAGGATCAGGTTCGATCCAGGGCGAGAGAGTTGAGCACTGAGGATGCAGGAGGAGCCGTCTATTATCAAGAGGCAGACGAATATACGGCAGGTCTGGCTACGACGCAGGAGTTGGTCAGTGACATGTACAAGATGGGAACCATTGAGGACAAGGAACAGACGATGTAAAAACACAGGAAAAGAGCAAGGTCAGCCTGGATGCAAGGAGGCTGGCCGCTTTCTATTTCATTGATAAAAAATTTTTTATTGACTTAGTAGATTGTATCGGTAAAAATACAAGAGGAATCAGAAAATTTAAAAAGGGTGTGCCACGAATGAGAGACTCACGATTAGATCAATTAGCGTACAATCTGGTTAACTATTCTGTACGAGTACAGCCAGGGGAAAACATTTTGATCAACGCGAAAGGGGACACACCGGATTTGGTGCAAGCCCTCGTGCGTGAGATTTACAAAGCAGGCGGCAGTCCTTATGTTCAATTGATTGATCCCGCCGTAAGCCGAGAAATCGCAATGAATTGCAATGAAGAGCAGTTGAAGACCATGGCTCAACATGAAGTTGAACTCATGGAGAAAATGCAAGGGTACATCGGGATTCGTGCAGCGAATAACATCAATGAGATGGCTGATGTTCCAAGTGACAAGCTGAGCATCTATTCTCGCCTGTATGAGCTGCCAGTGATGAACGTACGCGTGCCTAAAACGAAGTGGGTTGTTCTTCGTTATCCGAATCCTTCCATGGCACAGCTCGCGAACATGTCTACAGCAGCTTTTGAAGATTTTTACTTCCAAGTATGTAACCTGGATTACGCGAAAATGGACAAAGCAATGGACAGTCTGGTTGACTTGATGAATCGCACAGACAAGGTACGCTTGGTAGGACCTGAAACGGATCTCACCTTCTCCATCAAGGACATTCCTGCTGTAAAATGCGCTGGCCTTCGCAATATTCCAGATGGTGAAGTGTATACAGCACCTGTGAAGGACTCCGTAAATGGCGTTATCACTCATAATGCGCCAACACCATACCACGGCTTCACTTTCGAAAATGTTCGTCTGACCTTCAAGGACGGCAAAATTGTGGAAGCAACAGCGAACGATACCGATCGCTTGAATCAAATTTTGGATACGGACGAGGGAGCGCGCTTCGTTGGGGAATTCGCTATCGGTGTGAATCCTTACATTCGCAACCCGATGAAAGATATCTTGTTTGACGAAAAAATAGACGGAAGCTTCCACTTCACGCCTGGTCAATGCTATGACGAAGCATACAATGGCAACAAATCGTCTGTGCACTGGGACATGGTTTCCATCCAGCGTCCGGATTGGGGCGGAGGGGAAATCTGGTTTGATGACGTCCTGATTCGCAAAGATGGTCGTTTTGTCATTGCAGAGCTTGAATGTCTGAATCCAGAAAACTTGAAAGGGTAAGGCAAAGCCTACCCAAATCATTTGTCGTACTGACGGAGCCTTTCGTGAGCAAGCATAATATCCATTTCTAGCTGAAATAGCATGTGCAGATTGCTTGAAGGAAGGGTAATTCTGCGTGCCGCGTGGTAGAGAAGTGGCTTGTTTTGTTTGATGACCGTCATGATTTCCACAACCGGAGGAACGACTTGCTTGATTCTTAGCAGACTTTGCAAATAGCGAAGAAAGGTTTGAATACTAGCCTGGTCATCCTTGTTCGGTACCGTTTCAATCAAAGCGAAAAAGTCTCGGACGATGATACGTTTCGTCTCCTGAGGCTCCACTATGGTTGTACGATTCACTTGATCCACCTCACGGGAAAGAGTAACAGCTTCTTTTCTTTTCCCGCTGAATGACAAGTGATAAACCTTTTGCACGATAAAAAGTCTTTGGCATGTGCATGTGCCAAAGACTTTTCGTTTTTATGACTCACGATGACCAGCGTAGACGCTTGCTTCTTCCAGGGGAATCCGTATACGCAGGAGCAGCCAGGCATTCAAGAGAGAAAACGTCAGGGCAGTTGTCACAGCGGAAAATGTCAGGGGGAGTAGGAGCACCTCAAGTGATACGACCAAGTAGTTGGGGTGACGAATGAACCGATACGGACCTCGTTTGATCGGAGCCACGCCCGGGAGTATGAAGATGCGGGTATTCCATCGCTTGCCCAGGCAACGAATACACCAGTAACGAAGCCCTTGCGCGATTAAAAACAGGCTAAACGGAACCGCCCACCAAGAGGGGAGAACCATGGCACTGCTTTTGCTCACCACTTCGAAAATAAGCGAGAGAAAAAAGAGAAGATGAAGAAGGACGATGTATTTGTAATGACTCGCCCCAACCTCGTAACCCCCTTTTGACCGGATAAAGCGGGCATTCCTCACGGCAACGAGAAGCTCGACCAGTCGCTGCAACACGACTGCACACATAACGAATCCAAAGAAGAGCAACATGACTATCTCGCCTCCAGAAGTAACAGCTCGGAGCTAAATCCAGGTCCAAGTGCAGCGACCAAACCGCGATCTCCCGGCTCCCACGCCCTCTCCATGCTCTTTTCCAAGACGAACAGAACCGTAGGAGAAGACATGTTTCCAAAATTGGTTAAGACATCTTCAGAAAAACGAGTGGCTTCTGTACCAATGCCGAGAGACCGCTGGTAAGCCGTTAATACCTTGGCTCCACCTGGATGGAAAATGAAATGACGCAGATGATCGATAGACATCCCATGCGGTGACAAAAAGCTCTCGACGTTTTCTCGCATCGAAGAACGAATGAGAGTAGGGATGTCGCGAGAGAAAATGACTTTTAACCCCGGATCGGTCAATTCCCATCCCATGACATCTACGGTGTCCGGCCATGTTGTTGTTCGTGCATCACAAAATTGAACCTTGGGCGCGTCAGAAGAAGACAAGACTTGGTCGCCTTCTATTAATACGGCTGCAGCTCCATCTCCAAATAGGCACGTTGCGACCAAATTGCTTTTGGACAAATCTTGTCGGATGAAGGTCAAGCCGCACAGTTCTACGCTCACAAGCAATACTCGCCGCGAGGGAAAAGCCTGGGTGTATTCACATGCCCGCGACAATCCCATCGCACCACCGGCACAGCCCAGGCCCCACAACGGGACACGGGTTGCTTGTGGACGGAGTCCTAAACGGTGGAGCAAGCGGGAATCAAGGCTTGGAGTAGCAATACCAGTGCTTGATACAAACATCAGACAATCGATGGAAGAAGGCTCGACACCAGCTTTTGTCAAACACTTTCGGGCTGCTTCCTCTGCCAAGGCTTCGGCATGTTCGATATACAGCTGATTTTTCTCTGCAAACGGCCGGTCCTCCAAAAACCAATCCATTGGCATACTAAAATGCCGCTTCTGAATGTGACTGTGTGCAAAGACGTGTAACAAACGGTCTATGTCGGGAAAAGCATCTTGAAAAAATAGGCGTGCCAGCTTCATGGAATCCTCTTGTGTAATCTCGTGGGAAGGTACTGCTGTAGCCACTGCTTCAATACGGGGCATACATTCATTCACTCCCGTCTGTTTTTATTAGCCATTAGCTTATCCCTTCCAATTGGTTCCAATTCATCGGCAGGTTCGCGGTTTTTCTTGAACTTACAAAAAAAGATAGGTAAAATATTCCTTATTATATGAAAAAAGACCTACTATAGATTTCGTTAGATAGGACTAATGTACGAATTGAAAGAGGGTTACATCGGATAGATCGGGGGTAGTGTACTTTGGGTTCGCGCTGGATTAGCTTGGGAATGTCCTGTGTGATCATCTCGGTTTGGCTGATCGGATACGGATTGCCGACGGATGAGAGTATGATTGTCTTTCTTTTACTTGTGGCTGTCATTCAGACGCTTGCTGCCTATCAAATAGGGAAGTATGTAGATCAGTTGCGGCAGATGGCTTATCACGATTCACTTACAGGCGTTCTCGTCAATCGTAGATTTCTGGACAAGCTGGTCGAAGAAGTAGAGTTGGCAAAAAGCAATCATCAATCTGTTACTCTATTGTTTATCGATTTGGATAATTTCAAAATATTCAATGATTCATATGGTCATTTGGAAGGTGACCGACTCCTTTGCCAATTTGCAGGGCTTTTGCAGGCAAGTGTACGAAAACAAGATACGGTTGGAAGATGGGGTGGGGAAGAATTCGTCGTTTTGTTAACGCATACCGACACAATGAGAGGACTCGCAATCGGAGAACGAATTCAAAATCAAGTCCGACACGCTCTTTCAGGTGTCACGGTCAGTATCGGAGTAGCCTCGTATCCTCACCATGCTTCAACAGCGGAAGAGTTAGCGAAAAAAGCAGATATGCTTATGTATGAAGCGAAAAAAAGGAAAGACTGCATGATGGTCGCCTCGAATGAAAAGATAAATATTGGCAAAACTAACACTCGTCAGCTCACTTGACACGGGTGTTTTTTTTGATTGTAAAGAGCATTTACAAAAACTTAATAATTCCTTAAAGAAAAATATACACATTTGACCTTGATTTTAAATTTACGGAAACAATAACTTTCGATATAATCTGTTAGGTGTGATTTATTCAAAGGAGTGAAGAAGTCCCGTATGTTGAAATCAAACAAGTATATCTTCTTTGATCTGTTCGAGCAGCAGATTGCCACTGTGCACAAAGGAACTCATCTTTTCTATGAAATGATAGGAAACTATCAAGATCTAGAAACAAAGGTTAAGGCAATCAAGGCTGTCGAGAAAGAAGGAGACGAAATCGTTCGTCGTATTATGAACGAGTTGAACTCTACTTTTATCACTCCGCTTGAGCGTGAAGACATTCACCAGCTCGCTCATACGATGGACTCGATGATCGACTACATTGACGGTGTCGCTGATCGTATGTATCTGTACCAAGTGACTCAACCAGATCCACGTGTATTGGCACAAGCCAATATTTTGGTGAAATGCTCGGCTAAGCTGATCGAGCTGATTCGCACACTGCGCAAGCTGGATCATAAAGTTGTTACACAAATCGCTGGGGAAATCAAAGACTTGGAGCATGAATCTGACTCCAACTACCGTAAAATGGTATCTGATTTGTTGAATTCTCCTGATACCAACCCAATGGAAGCGATCAAACTCAAAGAGATTTATGATAAACTCGAAGACTGTGCTGACTTCGCTGAGGACGTCTCCAACCTGGTAGAAGGGATCGTGTTAAAGAATGCCTGATCTTTCGCCAGAGGTGATTATTCTCGTACTCGTCGTCATCATGGCGCTAGCTTTTGACTTTATCAATGGTTTTCATGATACGGCGAACGCGATTGCGACTTCTGTTTCGACGCGTGCATTAAGTCCGAAAACCGCGATTATTATTGCATCCGTGTGTAACTTGCTTGGGGCACTCTCGTATACGGGTGTAGCGAAGACAATCGGGGGAGGCATTACCGATCCATTTAAGCTGGAAAATGGATTGGTCGTCGTTTTGGCCGCGTTGACATCTGCGATTTTGTGGAACCTAATCACCTGGTGGTTCGGAATTCCTAGCTCGTCCTCGCATGCGATTATCGGAGGCGTTGCAGGTGCTGCTTTTGGTGCCGCAGGAAGTGGTGCCATTAACTGGTCAGGCTTCATTAGCATTATCCAAGCGTTGATCGTATCCCCGCTTGTTGCGTTTGCTGTTGGTTTTGTCGTGATCAAGCTTGTTTCTTGGTTTGTTCGTAACTCAGCGTACCACAAAACCAATCGAGGTTTCCGTTCGATGCAAGTAGTGTCAGCAGCTTGGCAGGCCTTCAGCCATGGAGCCAACGATGCGCAAAAAACAATGGGCGTAATCACCCTTGCTCTGATTTCAGGTGGATTCTTGATTCAAGCACCGGGCGAATTCGTCATTCCACTGTGGGTAAAACTATCAGCTGCTGTTGCAATGGCTTTAGGTACAGCCTTTGGTGGATGGCGTATCATCAAGACCTTGGGTGGTAAGATTATGAAAATCAAGCCAGTTTCCGGTTTCTCAGCAGACTTGTCTTCTGCCTTGATTATCACAATCTTTACAGCTTTGAAACTGCCGGTGAGCACAACGCACGTGATCACATCCGCCATCTTGGGGGTTGGGGCATCGCAAAAGCTGAACGCAGTAAAATGGGGCCTGGCTGGCCGAATCTTGGTCACTTGGGTCATTACCCTTCCGATTACAGGACTTTTGGCTGCTGCATGCTACGTCGTTTTTGACGTATTTCTGTAGAGCTACATCTTTATACAACAGACACCTTTCCGTGTAGTAGAGTATGCGGGAAGGTGTCTTTTTCATTAACTTGATCCAGTTAAACGCTCCCATAAACCGGGCTTGGGTTTAATTTGCACGAGGCGTACGGCAGAGAATGGGATATAGTCCAGCGAGCCATCCCGTTCTTCAATTAATATCCCATTTTGGCTGTAATCATACAATTTGCCTTCTGCAAATGCAGATAATCCTTGACCGATCATATCAGGAGCAAAATGAATACGTACGTAGCGATCGAGATACTCTTCCAAAATTCCATCATCCATCTGATTCCCCTCCTTTTTTCATTCTTTCTCCTAGTTATTGCCTGCATTGCGACAATTCAGACAAGGTAAAGAAAAAACCACCCAGTTGGACTGACCTGAGTGGTAATAGATATGGCATGTTGACACTATTCAATCGAGTTTTGGGAATGTCCTGTCTGCTTGCTTTTGCGTGCAAACACGAGCATCAAGATGACACCGGCAGCAATTAAGCACAGACTGACTAATTGAGCGACACGTAGAGTATCTGCTATTAACAGACTGTCTGTACGCATTCCCTCAATGTAAAAGCGACCGAGTGAATACAGGATCATGTAGCTGAACAAGACCTGCCCATCGAATTTTTTGAATCGGTACAGCATGAACATGAGAACGGCGAAAACGAAAAGGTTCCAGATCGATTCATACAAAAACGTAGGGTGGTAATATTGTCCGCCGATAAACATTTGCTCACGGATGAATGCAGGGAACTTTTCCATAAACTCAGCAGAGACGGGACCACCATGGGCTTCCTGGTTGATAAAGTTACCCCAACGTCCGATGGCTTGACCCAAGATAACACTTGGCATAAAAATGTCAGCCAAACGTAGGAACGGCAGATTATGTTTTCGAATATACCAGCTTCCTGCCAGAACACCACCGATTAATCCACCGTGAATAGCCAAGCCGCCTTGCCAAACTGCGAAGATGTCCAGTGGATTGTCTTTGTACTGCTCCCATTCAAACGTAACATAATACAATCTTGCACAAACGATGGCTGCTGGAATGATCAGAACCACCATGTTCAAGACGTGATCAGGATCAATGCCAGAACGTTTGGAATTGTAGCGAGCGAGATAAGTACCCAAGAAAAACGCCAGCCCCATAATAATGCCATACCAGTGAATCTTTAAGGGGCCGATTGCAATTGCGATCGGATCGATCATGAATGTGCCTCCTTGCCTCAAAACATCTGTGCCAAGTATAGCACAAATGGGCTGCTGGATTCCAACTAATGGCTTACTGGGACTGCAAAAAGCCGAGGATGGCATCAAGGGAGGCTCGTTTCGTCGGAGTAGATACGGATGAGAATAAATCTCCGAATGTTTCCAGCCGTTTGGGTACCGTATAAACGGTGAAGTCTGTGGGATGAGAATGGGGAACCTCCTCCCACAGGAGTGGTGTTGATACGGTTGCCTGTTCTTTTGCACGAGTTGAATAAGGGGCTGGCAATGTTTTTCCTCGCCAATGTTGCAAATAGTCAATGTACAGCTTATCTCCCCGATTCTTCACCAAGCGCTCGATGGTTAATAGTGATGGATGCTTGCTGACTAGATAGGATGCAATAAAATGTCCGACCTGGCGCGTCTGTTCAAACGTATAGCGGAGTTCAATCGGAACGTATACTTGCAAGCCGCTGGAACCAGATGTTTTGACCCAGGAAGGCAGCTGTAATTCATCGAGAAGCTGTTTCAACAAGAGGGCAGACTCTATCACAACGGCAAAATCATCTGTTGAAGGATCGAGGTCAAATACGAGCTCTGTCGGAGTCTCATCCGTGGCGAGGTGAAAGGAGACGTGCCACTCCAATGCTGCTTGATTTGCCATCCACACGAGTGTCGCCCGGTCATTGCACAGTACGTAACGAACATTTTCCCACGTGTGCGTTTGGATCCAGTCGGGCGCATAGTCAGGGGCGTTTTTTTGGTAGAAGTGCTTGTCGCCAACTCCGTGAGGGTAGCGAATGACGGTTAAGAGCCGATCCTTGCTATACCGTAGGAGTGGGGCTGAGACAATCAGCAAATAGCGCAAGTAATCTAGCTTGGTTACCTTGGCTAGTGGCCATAGAGGCTTGTCAGGATTTGTAATGGACAATGTGTGAGTGTCGATCGTCAGCTCGTACTCTTTTGTTGCAGGACGCAATGTTGTTTTCACCTTCTTTTTAAAAGGGATAGGTGTTCCTACTATCTCCCATCCGAGTTTCTCTATGTAAAAGGAATTCCTCTTTGCATATATTTCCTGCCAATCAACCATAATACGGGTAGCTTTCCAGTGGTTGGGTTGGTGATGAAATGAAATTCAAGAAGAAAGATAAAATGAAAGAACTGATTGAGACAATGAATGCCTGCAGCTTGATTGAGTTGGAGGGTATACCGATTTCGCCTCAATTGGGAGAGAACATAGATCTGTTGAAAAAAATGTTCTCTGATTGCTCCGATTTTGTCATACGAGAATTCCGTCAAAAAAACAGTGTCCGTGCGATTGCTGTCTTCGTAGATGGGCTGATTGATACCAAAGAGGTCAATTCTGCGCTGAAATCGTTAATGGTGCTTGAAGACGGCGATCAAGATATAAAAGTGATAGAAGAGTCACTTTTGCCCGTTTCCCAGATGGGAAGAGTAGACGATTATAAAAAGCTGCTACAAGCTGTGCTTTCAGGTGATACAGGCATTCTTGTTGAGGGCAACACAGAAGCGCTCACGCTTGGCATTCGTGGAGCAGAAAAACGCTCCGTTAACGAACCAGAAGGAGAAGCTGTCGTACGGGGGCCACGTGAAGGTTTTATCGAAAATATTCGCACGAACACGTCGATGCTGCGGCGCAAATTGCGAACACCTCGATTGAAAATGAAGTCCTTGGTAGTTGGACGTGAGACGAACACCAATCTGGTGGTTGCCTTTCTTGATGGGATTGCTGATCCAGAGATCGTACAGGAGGTCACTGGTCGAATCAGCAAGATCAATATGGATGCGGTGCTGGAAAGTGGATATATCGAAGAGATGATCCAGGATAACACGTACTCGCCTTTCCCTCAGGTTATGTATTCAGAACGCCCAGACACAGTTGCTGCGGCATTGCTGGAGGGACGTGTCGCGATATTTGTGGATGGGACACCGATGGTTTTGATAGCGCCTGTTACGTTTTGGATGATGATGCAGGCGAGTGAGGATTATTACGAGCGATTTCAAATGGCTACGTTTGTTCGACTGTTGCGTTATGTGTTCCTCATCATTTCGCTCATTACTCCTGCCTTATATGTGGCCATTACGACTTATCACCAACAGATGCTGCCAACCACGCTCCTTTTAAGTATTGCGGCTGCGCGCGAGTCCATTCCTTTTCCTGCTATTGTGGAGGCTTTTATCATGGAAATTTCTTTTGAAGCCTTGCGAGAAGCGGGGATTCGTCTCCCGAAAACAGTCGGGCAAGCTGTCAGTATTTTAGGAGCGCTGGTCGTCGGTCAGGCAGCTGTGCAGGCAGGGATTGTTTCTGCCCCCATGGTTATCGTCGTATCGCTTACAGGGATTGCTTCATTTACTATCCCGCATTTTAATGCATCGATTTCACTGCGAATGCTGCGCTTTCCGATCATGATTGCGGCTTCGATTCTCGGCATCTATGGGATGCTGGTATCCTTGTTGCTAATCCTCGGTCATATGGCTAACCTGCGTTCTTTTGGTGTCCCGTATTTATCGCCGCTAGCTCCACTGTCGATCGGCGACCTCAAAGACGTATTGATGAGGGCACCATGGTCGATGATGGAAAAACGCCCGAGCTTTTTGGGCGTTCAAAATGCTAGGCGTATGAACGATGGTTATGCGAATTCTATCCAGCAAAGAGGAGGGCAATCAGGGGTTACAGGCAATCGTCATCAGAGCGAGGAGGGGCAATCGTGAAGACTGTGACCCGCATATTGGTAGTAGTGTCGCTCTGTATGTTCCTAGTATCGGGATGTTGGGATCGCCGTGAAGTAAATGATATGGCCATCGTCATTGCAATGGCGATGGATAAGGAACCAGACGGAAGGTATCGGTTATCCATTCAGGTCCCACTGGTCAGCAGCCTAGGCGCACAGTCCGGAGGTGGTGGTGGGACGAGTGGTGATAAGAGTTATTACGTTGATTCCGCAGTAGGCAGGACAATTCGGGATGCGAATGGATTGATCCAAGCAAGAATGTCTCGAGAAATTTACTACTCCCATCACCGGATGATCGTCATAGGCGAAGAACTGGCGAAGGACGGAATGTCGGATGTGCTGGATATTGTGGCACGCTTTCCGGAAAACAGACTGACAGCTTACATTGTGATGACAAAAGGCAAAGGAATCGAATTACTAACCGCTCAGCCGCAATTTGAACGTTTCTCAGGAGAAGCGATGCGTGAGTTGGTCAAGATGGGGGGCATTACAGTATCGCTGAAGGATGTTGCCCAAATGCTCGGTACACCAGGGGTTGATGCCATTTTACCCGTTCTGGCAGCAGTGGATTCCCATCCGAAAGGAAAGTCAAAAGAAATAGAGGCGACGGGGGTAGGCTTATTTCGACAGGACAAGCTCGTAGCCATCGCGAAGCCCAAAGAACTGCTCGGCTTGCGATTGTTCCAACGCGATTTTACACCGTTTTCTGTTGTGGTGTCTCTTAACAAGCACGAACGGCTTACCATTAGTCTTTCAAAAGGAAGGGCGAATATCAAGCCCGTGATCAAGAAAGGCCACATCCATTTCAAAATTGACCTCTACGCTTCTGCCGTTGTGGTGGAGAATCAGTCAAACCTCGATCTCGAGGAAGAGAAAAATATTAGAATGCTGCAAGCGAAGCTCGTCGAGCAAATCAATAGCGGTGTGAAACATATGATGCAAACGATCCAACAGAAACAATCAGACTTCATCGGGTTAGGAATCGCATTGTCAAGGAATTATCCGCGAGAGTGGCGAGACCGATATCGGAACAGGTGGAATGAGGAGCTTCCGAAAATCACATATGAAATCCGATCCAAAGTGAACATGGCCAATTTCGGGCAGACAACGAAAAATATTACCCAGGGTGAAGATGATCATGAATAGAATATTTTTGATCTTTTTTATCTCTATGTTGTTACTTTCGTTTGGAGAATTCATCATGAAGCGAAAAGGAATGGACGGGAGACAGCAGCGAGTCATTGCTATTTTCTACGTTTTAACCATTTTTTGTCTGTTTGCTTTGCAATTCCAGTATTATCAAGTGTTACCCACGAGTAATTTGATGAACTTTCTATCTCCTCATGTGAAGCGGTGGGTGGATCAGTTCGTATAAGGAGGCCCAAGTATGATTCACAAGCAAGTTGTCAATCATCGACAAATTGCCTGGCTGGTCGGCAGTGTCTTGATGACAGGAATGATGATCAGTTTCTTGCGGTCTGTCGTTCAGGTAGCAAGGATGGATGCTTGGTTCTCTCAAATTTTACCCATCTTTTATGCGCTTTTTATCGCCTACGTTTTGAGTGGGCTGGTTGAAGCATACCCCGGGAAAAATATCTTTGAAATCTTGTTTATCATTGGCGGGAAGTGGATTGGTGGAGCTATCAATCTACTCATTTTGTTTTACATTTGGATCATCCTGGCGATCGATATTAAAGGGGCTGCTGATTTTTTACATATCTTGTTATTGCCAACCACGCCATTGGAGGTCATCTTACTCGTCTTCGTCTTACTGATGATGTACTATGGCAAAACGAGTCTTGAGGTGGCGGCACGGGTAAATGAGTTTTATTTTCCCCTTTATTTCATCATGTGCATTTCGCTCTATTTCCTGCTGGTTAATGAATACAACGTAGAGCGATTGGAACCAATCTTGACCAGTAGCTTGAATAGGATCGTGGTCAGCAACTTTTTACCAGTGGGTGTATATGGTGATATTTTTCTCATGGGGGCATTCTTACATGCCATTGTAGAGCCGCGACTATTTTATGCTGCGATGAAGCACGGGGTCATCATTGTTGGCTTTGGAACGACGATTATGTTGCTCGTCTTGCTGGGGGTGATGGGCTTCACTATCGCTGGTCGACTGAATTTCCCCATCTATATTCTCGTCCAGCAAATCCACATCACAGATTTCTTGGACAGGGTCGAAATGATCCTCTTTAGCGTGTGGTTCCCCGCTTTCACAATCAAAGTCATTGTCGCTTACTTGGCATTTTTAGTGGGGGTGGGATCATTTGGGGGACAGCGGCATTACAATACATTCAATGCTCCGTGTGGATGGTTTATTGTTGTATCGTCCATATTTGCGTTTCCAAATGTAGCGCATATCGATCAATTTATTAGTTATAGCTTGCCGTTGATCGTGCTCGTCTTTCAATTGCCGTTGGCGATCTTTTTGCTCATTCACGTAAGGGGAAAGAACAAAGGAAGAGTGCAAAGCCTCATTCCCGAGGGAACGAAGCTTTATCAATTTTACCGGTCGATGGTGTGGATCACGACAGTCTGTTTGAGTGGCTGTGTGATCGTGATTTTGATTGGGGACTTTTTAAAGGATAAATCAGCGGTAGGAGGGGGCACGACAGCCATTGTGTACATTGCCCTCTTACTGATAGCCCTGTTGACGAGCTATGGGGAAATGCAGGCTCTTAATCATGGCAAGCAAAAGCTGGGGAGGGCAAAACAGGCTGGATCGTTTCGACAATGAGATCGAAAGCCATGTGGTTCCTTACTCCAAAACACACTGGTGAGGCGGGACATCCACGACGCCTTGTATACTTGGCTGTCGCAAGGAATGCCCTTCCTTCCACTCCGCAAATTTGATTTTGACGGTGATTTCCGGCTGTATCCATAAGGTATTGGCTGCGCGTGGTGGCTTGTTAACAAAAGTCATCTTCTGTTGGACAAGGGGCTGTATTCTCTCCGTTAAAGCACGCCAGTCCGTTTGCGTCAATTTTCCAGTACCTGCATGACCGATGTACCAAAGAGAACCGTGTTGATCGAATAGGCCCAGAAGCAACGAATTGACAATATGATTCCGAAGCGTAACGCCGCCTACGACAGCAATGAGATCTCGGTAGTACTTTTTCTTTCTCCAGCGTTGATCTTTCCCATTGATCAAGTAGCTGCTGGACGTATCCTTCAGAATGATTCCTTCCATGCCTTGCGCTTCAATGACACGGTAAAGAGCGTCCCCATCAGCAAAATTTTCAACTAGCTGCACATGAGGAGTAGGAGTGATGATTTTGCCCAGTATTTGTTGTCGCTCTGATAGGGGGGAGGAAGTTACCCATTCATGATTCCAGTACAGTACATCGAAGACCATGTATGTGACAGGGACAAGCTTTTGTATCTGGGAGACTTTCTCTAAACGGCGGAGCCCGTCTCTCCTCATGACCTCGTAAAAGGAAGGCTTTCCGTCTGGGCCGAGAGCGATTATTTCGCCATCCAAAATCACAGAATCGGCACGACAATACGAGCGAATATCGGTCACTTCTGGATAATGGAAAGTCCGTTCATTTAATTTTCTGTTGAACAGTTTGACCTCGTGTCCATCGTAGTAGGTAAGAATGCGAACGCCATCCCATTTCACTTGGCCTATCCATTGTGGTCCGATAGGTATAGCTTCCGTGCTGGTAGGCTCAAAAGGAAAAAGCGGAGTTAGTTCCATGGCTGCCACCTCTATGTTTAGTTGGGACTTGCCCAGTTTTCTAATACAGTTTCACGGATGGGCATGATCTATACGAGTGGTGATGGCGGATGCATTCTTGTGAGAATTTTACGAAACTTTTTTATTGATTAAGTATTGAATTCAAGCTATACTACTTGTATTAAGTAACTGATGGGTTAGCGGATTGGGCTGTATCTGGTTGAACTGCTTCCTCCTTCCGTGGTACGTCCACCACACCTCATGGGAAGGGAGCTGTTCTCTGATATGGCCCTTTTTGTGTCTAACTCGGGTTGGGAATGTTTGTTGTTCACTTTCTTTAATCCTTTTTTCATTGATATACAATTAGAGACTTGTTTATAATGACTGTGCGAACTCATTTACGAAAGAAGGAATTGACTTGCCGTTTCTTCGGTTTAAAGGCTTTGCGAAGCAAGACATAGAGCCCATTTATCAGATTCTTATAGAAGAGTTTTCTAAAATTGCTGAGGTAGCTCAGGAAAAGGTGAAATTGGAGCTGCTTTCTGTAGAGCAATTGACGAACAGTCCTTTGTCTGTAGAGATCATGATGTTTCCCCGTGAACAAAAGCAACATGACGCGATTGCTAGTGCCATACACGGCATTTTGAAGAAGCAAGGCTTTCTGCATATCCATATTTTCTTCATTCTGCTATCGCCCACTCTCTATTATAAAGAAGGACTTCCGTTGCAAGTTGGAATGACGAAATAAGCAAGAAAAAAGGTCGAGATCCTTCAAAGGGATTTCGACCTTTTTCTATTAATAATAGAGGCTTTCGGTTTGCAGGCACTTGGAGCATGTTCGCGTAAGTGGAGTCTCGATATAGACGTGGCTGCAGTCCTGTTGAATCAGCCGCAATTGCTGTTTAGATTGCTCTAGCTCAGCCTCTAGTCGAATGATCTTTTCGCGTAAACGACTGGCTTCCTCCATAGGCATCCCCCTTCATTACGACTGGTACAAGCGGCTTCCCTGTTCGCGGAACTCACGCGATTTTTCCTGCATCCCGGAAAGAATGGCGGGATCTTGGGTAGCGCCTTGTTCATTGGCGATGTGACGAATGTCGTGCGATATTTTCATGCTGCAAAATTTAGGTCCGCACATGGAACAAAAATGGGCGGATTTGGCGGCTTCTGCTGGTAACGTTTCATCGTGATATTCGCGGGCGCGCTCTGGGTCCAGAGACAAATTGAATTGATCGTTCCAGCGAAAATCAAAGCGAGCTTTGGATAAGGCGTCGTCTCGCAGTTTCGCCCGCGGATGTCCTTTTGCGAGATCAGCGGCATGCGCTGCGATTTTGTATGCGATTAAACCGTTGCGTACATCCTCTTTATTGGGTAGGCCAAGGTGCTCCTTGGGTGTTACGTAGCAGAGCATCGCTGTTCCGAACCATCCAATCATGGCGGCGCCAATCGCTGAAGTAATGTGATCATAGCCGGGAGCGATGTCGGTCGTGAGTGGCCCAAGCGTGTAAAAAGGAGCCTCATGGCAAATGGATAACTGTTTATCCATATTTTCGCGAATGAGATGCATGGGGACGTGACCAGGACCTTCAATCATGACTTGTACGTCGTGTTCCCACGCAATTTTTGTGAGTTCTCCCAATGTTTCAAGCTCCGCGAACTGCGCCTCGTCATTCGCATCCGCGATGGAGCCAGGACGTAGTCCATCTCCGAGCGATACACAAATGTCATAGGCCTTCAGAATTTCGCAAATTTCAGCAAAATGCGTATACAAAAAGTTTTCCTCATGATGGGCCAGGCACCATGCGGCTAAAATCGATCCACCGCGAGAGACGATACCAGTAACACGGTTAGCTGTCATAGGAATGTAGCGCAATAGTACACCAGCATGAATCGTGAAGTAATCGACGCCTTGTTCTGCTTGCTCAATCAAGGTGTCTCGGTAAACCTCCCATGTCAAATCCTCGGCTTTCCCATTTACTTTTTCAAGTGCTTGATAAATCGGGACAGTCCCGACTGGAACAGGACTATTGCGGATAATCCACTCCCGCGTGGTGTGTATATGTTTTCCCGTCGAGAGGTCCATGATGGTGTCGGCACCCCAACGGACCGACCAAATCATTTTTTCGACTTCTTCTTCCATCGAAGAGCTGACAGCTGACGTTCCGATGTTGGCATTGATTTTGACATGAAAGTTACGGCCGATGATCATCGGCTCGCTTTCAGGATGATTGACGTTAGAAGGGAGGATCGCACGTCCAGCGGCGATTTCTGCTCGTACAAATTCAGGGGAGACTCCCTCGCGAATGGCAACGTATTCCATTTCCGGTGTGATGATATTTTTTCGGGCATAATGAAGCTGGGTAACATTTTTTCCTGACTTTGCCCGTTTTGGTTTGTAGCCCTCTCGAGGGAAAGTGGGGAGGGTGGCTGCCTTTTCTTCGTTTCGGATGCCGTCGTCGACTAGTTGTGGTTCGCGACCGACATACGTTTCCACATCATTTCGCTCATCGATCCACTCATGGCGGATGGAGGGCAGTCCTACTTGAATGTCAGGAACGTAACCCGTTGCGGTATACTCGCCACTCGTATCGTACACGCGAAGAGAGGGATTGGGTGTGGAGCCAGACAATCCTTCGGTAGGATGAAGGGAAATCTCGCGCATCGGGACGCGGATGTCCGCACGACTACCTGTTTCGTATACTTTGCGACTGCCTGGAAATGAGGACACCAATGACATAAGAAAAACCTCCTTGATTTGGTTGCACGAAAGCGAGAACCGTTTAGGGAGGCGAAAGAAACTGCCCGCGAAAAAGCGCCGCATAAACAATATGCGACGCCAACGCGAGAGTAGAGAAGAAACGGGTATCCTAAAAAGATACACGCATCTTTTCGTGTCGTATATGACATTCCTCCGCTGGCATTACCCAGTTCAGGTTCAACGGTCGATGGCACAGTACCATCCTCTCAGCCTGGTGATTTCCAAGCTCCCGTGCTTTTTTGTATTTTGGATTGCAAGAATAGGATAACGGGAAGTCCATTTAATTTCAAGGGAAATTTTCCAGTGAAAAAATTGCGGGTGTGCAACACATTTTCCTCCCCCCTATTCTCATGAATCGGACTAAAACTGTTTCTGTAGACCCACATGAATCCTATCTGTTACGATGAAGTTCGAAAAAAAGCAACTGCTTCCAGCGCTTTGATTTTCCGCGTTGTCGAAGCAGGCTGGAGAAGTATTTTGAGGTGATGAGGTATGGATGTCTATTCGGATCTAAAACAAGGAGAACGTGGGGCGTGGGTGAGTATTTTCGCCTACATATTTTGCTCTGTATTAAAAATAGGAGTTGCGTATGTCACTGCGTCAGAAGCTTTAATGGCCGACGGTCTTAACAACTCAACGGATGTCGTCGCATCGATTGCTGTTTTGATCGGGCTGCGAATTGCAAGGAAACCACCTGATAAAGATCACCCGTATGGTCATTTTCGGGCGGAGACGATTTCAGCACTTGTCGCATCATTTATTATGCTATTTGTCGGAGTTCAAGTCGTTACGAATGCCGTACCATCCTTGTTGGACCCACATCATACGGCTCCTAACCTGTTGGCAGGGTGGACAGCACTTGCGACTGCAGTCATAATGCTTGGCGTTTATCGCTACAATAAAAAGCTTGCCATCAAAACAAACAGCCAAGCACTAAATGCAGCGGCAGCTGACAACCGTTCAGACGCATTCGTCAGTATCGGGACGTTTATCGGGGTAGCTGGCGCACAATTTCAATTGCACTGGCTCGATCCTTTAGCTGCTTTTGTTGTTGGTCTCATCATCTTGAAAACTGCTTGGGACATTTTCAGGGAAGCAACTCACCGTTTGACAGATGGCTTTGACGAGAGCGAGCTTGCGGACCTGCGGGCTACCATTTCCTCGATTTCGGGAGTTAAGGATATCAGTGACATCAAAGCCCGCTACCACGGAAGCAGCGTGCTGGTTGATGTTGTCATCCATGTAGATCCAGGTCTGAATGTGGTGGAGAGCCACACCATCACCGAGAAAATTGAAGAACAGATGCGCAAGATTCACCGCATTAACGCTGTTCATATCCATATTGAACCATGCAGGAAGATGGCGCCAAGCTAGATGTCTATATGTGAATACAAAAAACCTGTCCAGAGTGGGCAGGTTTTTTATGTGCAGATTAAACAGAGGTTGCCTTCTTTTTGCGCAGTGTTTTGGTTGTAGAAGTAGTCGTTTTCTTTTTTTGACCGGTTGCGGTCTCCTTTTTCGATGCTTGCTCTTTTTCGGACGAGGAGGCAGCAGTGGTGCGTTTTCGCGCAGGCTTTGACGGAGTCGGTTCAGGCTCGATTTTGATGGGTACTGCGGCTTGACCAGCTGTAGACTCCAAGCTTTCTTTTAGGGCCTGCATGAGATCAATTACATTGGTTCTTGCAACGGTAGGTGCAGTAGCGATCTCCTGACCCTCCAGTTTTTTCTCAATCAGTTTTTGTAGGTCAGATCGATATTCATCCGTATATTTTGCCGGATCAAAAGGGATCGTCATATTGCTAATGAGCTCAGTTGCCATCTTTAGTTCGTTTTCGGCCAATGGAACAGTGGCTTCTGGCAAGGCAGGCACTTGACTGACGGGACGTACTTCATCCGGATAGAAGATCGTCTCCAGCATGATGCAATGCTCATACAGTCGGATAACGGCCAGGCTTTGCCGATTGCGCATCGTCACCTGTGCAACGCCGATCTTGCCTGTCTGTTCCATGGCGGAGCGCAGCAGGGCGTATGCTTTTTCACCAGTGTCTTGTGGGGAAAGGAAATAGCTTTTATGAAAATAAACGGGATCGATCTCCGACAAGTCTACGAAGTCGAGTATTTCAATGGCTCTGCGTGTTTCTGGCGTAATGGCTTCCAGATCCTCATCGTCAATCATGACAAAATGTCCTTTTTCATATTCGAAGCCACGGACGATTTCGCTCGTATCGACCTCGCGCTGGCAGTGCGGGCACATTTTCGTGTACTTGATCGGGGTATTACACTCTTTATGCAGTTGGCGAAAGCGAATATCGCGCTCTTCGGTTGCAGTAAACATGCGGACAGGTATATTGACAAGGCCGAAGCTGATCGAGCCCTTCCACACCGTATGCATGCGGATACCTCCTTCACAGCTATTTTTGAATAGTATCTGTAACGGCATAGAAGAAGTGCCGAGGGAATTGAAGGTGGAAAAGTAAAAAGCCAGCCGATTTGATACGGCTGACTTCTTGTATAGCTACTGCCCATGTTTGACGATGTCCGATTGATCTGCACGCGATTGCATGTCTCGCGCCAGCTCGACATCTTTGCCAGTACGGTCCGCAGTGGATTGGGCTTTGGACGCCTTCAACTTTTGTGCAGACGGTCGTTTTTCTGCCATGAACGACTCACTCCTTTCAGGCAATCTACATGTAGGGGGTGTTACAGGTACATGTAGTATGCGCTGCACACAAAAAAATACCCCATCGCCAAATGACGAGGGGCAGCCGTTCAACTCCTCCCGATGAAGGGAGCGATGGCACGAAATGCTCCTATCAGACACGTCGTGCGCCAAAGTGAACAGCCTTTCAATTATGGGAGAGGAGAAACCGGAGGAAGAGCTTATGGGGAAACGTAAGTCTTCTCCGCGGTTGTCAGCGACACCGTTGCGTCGCTATTCAACATCTTTTCCAATCGAATGGGGTTGTATACCTTTCTTGTACATAAATTTTTCCAGTTGCTAATTTTACGGGTGTATGCAGTTGTGATAGTATGATATCATTCTCAGTCTTAGAAAATCGCGTCATACAACATACATAGGAAAGCAGACAGGTGAAATGAGTATGCGAGTCATCGCTGGAGAACACAGAGGAAGACGGTTGGCAGCAGTTCCGGGGAAAGGAACGAGACCGACAACCGATAAAGTCAAAGAATCGATTTTTAATATGATTGGTCCGTATTTCGATGGCGGATGGGCATTGGACCTATACGCAGGAACAGGTGGTCTCGGAATCGAGGCATTGAGTAGGGGAGCAGATCGGGCTGTTTTTGTGGAGCGAGATCAAAAAGCATTTGCTGTAGTAAAACAAAACGTCAGCACTTGCAGGCTGGACGATTATGCAGAACTATATCGGATGGATGCGGACCGCGCCATTCGCACACTGAGTACGCGCAATCAAAAATTTGATCTCGTCTTTTTAGATCCGCCATACGCCCAGCAGAAAATTGTCGAAGAAATTGAGATGTTGCAGGAGCTGGGAATGTTGGCGGACGGAGCGTGGATCGTGACTGAGCATGATATCGCAGACTCCTTTCCAGATGCGATTGGTCATTGTGTGAAGGACCGAGCGGCTAAGTATGGGGATACGGCCGTTACCGTGTATTATTACGATTTGGAGCCACAAGCCTAACTTTCAAATCAAGGTGCAAAAGAGCACTAAGGGAGGATAACCCGCTATGGCAATCGCCGTATGTTCAGGAAGCTTCGACCCTGTTACTTATGGGCATCTCGACATTATTGCGCGGGGTGCCAACGTTTTTGATAAGGTCATTGTTGCCGTCTTAATCAATTCGAAGAAAAACTCATTGTTCAGCGTAGAAGAGCGCGTCGATTTGCTTCGTCAAGCAACGGCTGACATGAAAAATGTAGAAGTGGACTCTTTTGACGGTTTGTTAATTGACTATATGAACAAAAAGGGCGCACAGGTTATCATTCGTGGCCTTCGTGCTGTTTCTGATTTTGAATATGAGATGCAAGTCGCCTCGATTAATAAAAAGCTCGATGAAAATATTGAAACGTTTTTCATGATGACGAACAATCAATATTCGTACTTGAGCTCAAGTATTGTGAAAGAAGTTGCGAAATACAAGGCGAGTGTCGCCGATTTGGTGCCGCCAGTCGTAGAAGAGGCACTGAAGCGAAAAATGACCGAGTAGATTATCGCGTCTTGCTGCGGTTCATGCGCGAAAGAGTCAGGCTGGTACACAACAGAATGGCACCGACGCCGATGGCGATTCCCCCTGATAGTAGCAGGGTCTCCCACCAGCTCGTCGCCGGAATCTCGGATTTCACATGTACAAATACAGGGACGGCTTTCTCCATGAACCAGGAACTGACTGTGGCAAGAGGTCCCCAAAAGACAAAGGTCAAAACTGCAGCTAGCAAAGCGTGCAGCGCTCTGGCAATCAAGTAAGGGGCGACGCGAATATCCGTTTCACTCAAGATACTCGCGACCTGCGCGTGAACACTCAAACCGCCCCAGGACAATACAGCACTGGCAATCGCTGCTTTCCAGACCAAGGAAACTTCATCAGGCACAATGCTCGCAGCCTGTGCGCCGAGGGTTACTTCGAACAAACCAGCCACGATTGCTTGGGAAAAGGCTGGTGGAAAACCAAAGGGACCGAGAATGATTGAGAGAAGCGTACTGATGATCTGTGTCAGATGAATCGTGGAGAATAGTTGAATTAAGACCGAAAAAACAATGATGAAGCCACCGATCATGAGCAAGGTATTCAGGGCGGATTGCACCGCTTCTCCCATTAATTTTCCGAACGGACGCCCATCACGGATACGTGCCCGATGCATTGCTTGTAGGGCGCGTAAAGGAAGCGGTAGTGAATTTTTCTCTAATGGGGCTGACGTAATGGCAAAAGGCGCATGAAAACGAAAAATCACGCCCATGAGTACAGCTGACAAATAATGAGTCAGAGCTAAAATGATACCCATTTGCTCACTGTGGAAAAAGCCGATTGCCACTGCTCCCATGACGAATAAGGGATCTCCCGTCGTTGTAAAAGATACGAGACGTTCACCCTCCGCCTTCGTCACATTACCTTGCAGACGCAGGCGAGTTGTCAGCTTTGCGGCTACCGGATATCCGGATGAGAAGCCCATAGCCAGTACGAACCCGCCAGTGCCCGGAACGTTAAACAGTGGGCGCATTAATGGCTCCAGTAACACACCGACGAAATGAACGACGCCCAGACCCATCAACACCTCAGACAGCACAATAAAGGGTAGCGTAGAGGGGAAAACTACCTCCCACCATATTTTCAGACCGCGTACGGCAGCTTCAAAAGAAATCTGCGAGTAAGCAATCAACGAAATAACAATGAAAACTGTCGAGAGGGCGAGCAACAAAGTAAGTACGGGTGAGTGGCGTGACATGGATTCCTCCTGAATCGAAGAAAAGTAGTAGTACATGTCTACGTGGCTGGCGGGAGAACTATGCGTAAGCTTGGTCGACGAATATCTCCCAAGTGTGAAAGGTACAGCGATTTACCACATAGGCTGGTTACAGGGAGGGGTTTTTCCATGCAGACAAAGCGTAAACCTATCGTGGGTGTAGCCCTAGGTTCTGGGGGCGCTCGCGGTTTTGCACATATTGGTGTGTTGAATGCGTTAGAAGCACATGGCATCCAGATTGACATGCTGGCTGGCTCCAGTATGGGCAGTCTGATTGGGGCTGTCTATGCCAACGGAATTGAACCGCACATGATGGGAAAGCTTGCCCTTAATTTAAAACGCAAGCATTGGCTCGATTTGACAGTACCCAGCATGGGCTTTGTTACAGGGGAGAAGATCAAGCAATTGATTCGCCTGCTAACGCACGGAAAGCGCTTGGAAGAGCTGAACAAGCCGCTTGCCATTGTGGCGACGGATATTGAATCAGGAGAACGAGTTGTATTTCGTGAAGGTCCAATTGATCAAGCAGTGAGGGCAAGCATATCCATTCCAGGCATCTTCGTACCTGAAAAGGTAGGGGGGCGGCTTTTAGTTGACGGAGGAGTTATTGATCGTGTGCCCGTAACGGTGCTGCGTGAAATGGGTGCTGATATCGTGATTGCGGTAGATGTCGCCCAATTCGATACCCGGATGGAGGTCAAAAGTATTTTTGATGTAATTGCCCAGACGATTGATGTGATGGAAAGGGAAATTCTGCGACATCGAATCATTGCGGCAGACATCGTAATCAGGCCGGATGTTGGACACTATAGCAGTATCGCGTACACGGGTGTCGAAGAAATTATCGAGTTAGGTGAACGTGCGGGTACTGACCATATCCAACGCATTCAGGAACTAATTGCAGATTGGGAGGCACAGGAATGAGTGAGGAACAGCTTTATGCCAATAGACGCAGATCTACAGGAACCAGGGGCTTTAGCTGGATACTTGCCTTGGTTTTTGTCTTGTTGGGTATTTCTTTTTTTGTACCGACGAATTATTACGTGAGTCGTCCGGGTTCAGCGATTGAGTTGGGGCCGATGATTCAAGTGGCAGGCGGCAAGAAAGACGAGACTGGTTCCTTCATGCTCACGACGGTCAGAATGGGCGAAGCGAATTTGCCGTGGTATTGGTATGCCAAAATGGCGCAGGATGTTGAGTTGATGCCCAAGGAGCTGGTTGTCAGCAAGGGCGAGAACAGCGAAGATTTTATCCGTAGAGAACAAGCGATCATGGACAATTCACAAAAAATTGCGGAGGCAGTCGCGTTCCGTCTAGCCGGTTTTGAAGTGAAAATCGAGAAGCAGGGTGTGTGGGTGATGGGTACTCTAGAAGGGTTCCCTGCCTATAAAGCATTGCAAATTGGTGATGTCATTACGTATGTTGACGGGGTTCGCACGTCTGAGGCAAAAGATTTGCTGACAGCCCTCTCTGCAAAAAAAGCAGGGGATCAAGTCGAAATTACGTACACAAGAGATGGACAAGAGGCCAAAACGATGTTAACCTTGGAACCACTACCTGAGTCCAAGTCAGTTGGAATTGGTGTGCGCCCTGACAACAAACAGGAAATCATCATACCGAAAGAAGTAACCATTGCCTCTCAAGGGATTGGTGGTCCTTCTGCGGGATTAATGATGACACTGGAGATTTATGACCAGTTAAATACGGAGACGGATTTGACAAAAGGCTATAAAATTGCAGGAACAGGCACGATTTCGTTAGACGGAAAAGTAGGCAGGATCGGTGGCATTAATCAAAAGGTAATCGCAGCGGACAAAGCGGGTGCAGAGATCTTCTTTGCTCCGCAGGATACGCCAGATACGAACTCCAATTACGAGGAGGCGTTAGCGACTGCCAAGCGGATTGGAACTTCAATGAAAGTGGTTCCAGTCAAGACGGTAGAAGAAGCGATTACGTACTTGAATGGACAAAAACCGAAATCTACCTGAGCAAACTAGCTGTCAAGCAAAAATGGTTGACAAAGCTTTGGGCAGGGTCTATAATCATCTTTGTTGTGCATGAGGTGAAATGCTATGAACATTAAGTTAGCAGAGTTAGAGCACCGAAAAGGAGAGCCGTTGCCATTCCAGGTAACTCTGGATGCAGATGAGCTGAAGAAGCGCCATCATGAGGTTCGCGGGATTACTCCTGTGAATGCGAGTGGTGAAGCCGTACAGCTGGGCAATCTCTATTACGTAAAAGGAAGCATGAAGGCAGATGTGAATTTTGTCTGCGCGAGATGTTTGAATCCTTTTGTCGATCAGGCAACAGTAGATTTCTCTGAGACATTTGCGCTTGCGGATGATCCGATCCTGCAAGATGACGAGGACAGCGATATCCTTCCTCTGGAAGGCGATGAAATCGAGCTGGACTCGCTGCTGCAAGAGGATTTCTTACTGGCAATGCCGACCTTCCCGCTTTGCGAGGAGGATTGCAAAGGTCTGTGCCCGACTTGCGGTGTGAACCGTAATGAAAAGGCATGCAGCTGCAAGAATGAGCGTGTTGACCCGCGATTGGCTGGGTTGGCTGACTTTTTCAAAGACAGCAAATAAGTATTCTTACTGTATTCAAGATGATTCGCCGACCATTCGTGGCAGCGTCTCATTTTTGAAGGATGGCATAAGCATTTTGCCTATACTGTCCACCCAATAGAGCTTCTTAGCATTTGTCACTTGAAGGAGGTGTAAGGAAGATGGCAGTACCTCAACGGAGAACTTCCAAAACCCGTAAAAGAATGCGTCGTACGCACTTCAAATTAGAGATTCCAGGCATGATCAAATGCGATAATTGCAGCGAATACAAGCTTGCGCATCGTGTTTGCCCAAGCTGCGGTCACTACAAAGGCGTGAAAGTAGCGAAGTAATATTCGCTGCTAAGAAAGCAAGGTGAGAAATCGCCTTGCTTTTTTTGTTTCTTTCTATTGCTTATGATTACTTACAAACACTTATTATCGCTTGCGTAAATCACTTAAATCACTTATAATGAAGGCAGGATGGGGTTGAGGCTTCGTGTTTCAAGAGGAGAGGCTCGCTGCAATTCTTGCGTATTTGCAGGAGCACCAGCGAATCAGTGTGCAAGAGGTAGTTGAGCAGTTTGGGGTTTCCCGTGACACAGCGAGGCGTGACATCGTCAAGCTGGAGGAGCAGGGTCAAATCCTGCGAACTAGGGGAGGAGCAGTATTGCCCAGCCTCAACAAAAAGAACTACTCCCATCAGGAACGAATGCAGCTTGATTTGACAGGAAAGCGCAGTATTGCAGCAGCAGCGGCCCGTCTGATCAAAGATGGAGATTATTTGCTGCTCGATGCTTCCACAACCGTTCAGCTCACAGTGGAATCCTTGCAGACTCGCGATCATGTCATCATCACGAATTCATTAGCGACTGCCTCCAGTATGTCCCGAAAAGAAGGCGTTCTTGTCAAGCTTTTGGGCGGAGACGTACATGCAGAGGATCAATGTGTCCTCGGTACTCGCGTGATTCAAAACCTTGCTGATTTTCATGTCGACAAAGTACTGGTTGGTGCATGCGGTCTTACAAAGGAAGGGCTCATGTCTACGCAGGAAGATCACGGCTTTCTGATCAAAGAAATGATCAAGCGCGCCGATCAAGTGATCATCCTCACTGACCATACCAAGTTTGGAAAAAGCATGCTGTATCGTGTTGCCGGTTTTGAACAGATCGATATTATCGTGACCGATAAGCTGCCTGAAAAGGAAATGGTTGAAGCTTTGCACGCTAACGATGTAGAGGTGATTGTAGCTTCCACATGAAGCTATTGATCCATAAAAAAGAGGATAAGTTCTATTTGGCTGGCGTGAATGGGTGACCAGCGTGACAGCAAATGGATTTATCGAAAGAGAGTCCTTCAAATGGGAAGGGCTCTTTCTTTTTTTTCTTGCATTTGTATACGGCCCCTGCTATTCTAGTAATCCTGACTTTTCCAAGAGGAGGGTTCTATGGTCTATTGGCGGATTATTCGCAAGAGCTATCGTCGAAATCTTCAGTATCGTTTATCGCATGTCATCAACAATGTCGCAAGCTCGATTTTTGGGCTTGTTTTTATTGCCATTTGGACGGGTGTCCTTTCTGGAAAACAAGTATATGGCCCATATGATGTCAAAACGATGGGGTATTACATTGCGATTTGCCAGAGTGTTCTCTGGATGACAACCTTTATGTCGCCGGGTCTGAACGTCCAAATAGCGGTAAGAAGCGGGGCTGTCAGCCTGGATATGATCAAGCCTGTTCATTATCTTTGGTACATGCTCAGTCAGGAGTTTGGACGACTTTTGTACAACGCTTGCTACCGAAGTGTTCCGATCGGCTTGCTGCTAGGATTAGCGGTAGGCTTCTTTTTTCCCTCCGATCCGTTCACTTACTTCTGGTTTATCCTCTCGCTACTGCTAGGAACTTACGTAGGTATGTTGCTCTTTTATCTCGCGGGCATTTCCTCCTTCTGGACGACAGAAATACGCTGGGTACACCTAATCCTTTTGTCATTGATCTTTGGGTTAGGTGGACAAATGATTCCAATAGACTTGATGCCTGGGATGATTGGAGAGGTAGCACCTTATTTGCCCTTTTCCGCGATGATTTATTATCCAGTCATGACCTTGCTAGAGCTTGCTCCTCCTTATGGCATGCTCGTACAAGCTGGTTGGGCGCTCGTTTTAACGGCAGTTGCTTTATTGGTGACGAACATAGCAAGAAGAAAGCTAGAAATTCAAGGAGGATAACGATATGTTTGCCCTCTATCGCAAACTGATTGCGGCCAGCATTCGCTCGCAAATGCAATACAAGATAAATTTTGTCACAAGCGCTGCCACGACCGGAATGATTATGGTGCTTGATTTTATTATTCTCTCTGCGATTTTGTACCGATTTCACGATGTGGTCGGGTGGAATATATACGAGGTTGGGATGCTTTACGGGATTTCCTCGGCATCTGTCTCCTTGTATCGACTGTTTGCCCCGGAAATCAACGACTTTGAGAAGTACATCGTGCAAGGAGAGCTCGATCAATTGCTCATCCGACCTGTTTCACCTTTGCTTCTGCTATTGACACGCAATCTTGATTTGTCGAGAGTGGGAGGAGTGGTGCAAGGGATGTCTGTTTTGGTCGTCTCATTGTCGGGACTTGCGGCGGAAGGGAAATCGATCATGGGGTTGGTGTTATTCTCACCGATTGCCATTTTGTCTGGCGGAGTCATCTATTTCTCCATTGGACTTGCTACGGCTGGGGTCGCTTTTTGGACGCATCAGATGAAAGACATGCTGACCTTTACCATTTATGCGCCAGCTAATGCTTCCAATTATCCGATCGGGCTATATCCAAACTGGCTCAAATGGCTGTTTTTCTCAGCGATTCCGATCGCATATATGAATTATTTGCCAATGTTGACGCTGTTGGGCAAAGGGGGCGCATGGTTTTATCCGATACTCACCCCGGTAGCTGCAGCGATTGCTTTTTATTTCGCTCGTATGCTGTGGAATGTCGGGATTCGACACTACCATAGTACAGGGAGCTGAGGAGGGGTAATATGATTGAAGCAAAGCACATCGAAAAATCATTTTTCCTGACAAAAGCGAAAGAGGGGCGCTTTGCTTCTCTACGAACACTCTTTTCTCGTGAACAAAGGGAGGTCAAAGCCGTCCACGATATCTCTTTTTCCATTGACAGAGGCGAGTTCGTTGGATATATCGGGCCGAATGGCGCAGGAAAATCGACGACAATCAAAATGCTCGCAGGAATTCTTCATCCCAGTCAGGGGGAAATACGAATTGGCGGATATAGTCCGCAGCGGGAACGAATTCAAGTAGCCTCACAAATCGGTGTGGTGTTCGGGCAGCGAACACAGCTGTGGTGGGATTTGCCAGTCAGAGATTCCTTCGAAATTTTGCAAGCGATGTACAAAATTAACGACAAGGCATATCGGCGATCGATGGAGGCGTATCAGGAACTGCTGGATCTCCATGAATTCCTGGATACGCCAGTGCGTAAGCTGTCATTGGGTCAGAGGATGAGAGCTGATTTAGCGGCGGCACTGCTGCATGATCCTCCTGTCCTGTTTTTAGACGAGCCTACGATTGGGTTGGATGTGGTCGCGAAGACTCGCATCAGAGCGTTTTTGAAAGAAGTGAATCAGACCCAGAAGAAGACGATTCTATTGACGACGCATGATATGGACGATATTGAGCAACTCTGCAACCGGATCATCGTGATCAATCATGGCAAAAAGATGATGGATACGAGCTTGGTCGATTTGCGACGGCAGATAGGGCTGCCAAGCCTCATTCGAATCGAATTTCGACAACCACCCGAAAAGCTTTACGACCTAGAGGGAATCAAGCGGATGGAGCTAGCAGAGAATGTCCTTTCGATTTACTTCGACAAAGGAAAAATTTCTTCCCCGCGAATCCTTGCCGAAGTAGCGGGCTGGGGTGAGCCGCTGGATATTCAGATGAAAGAACCGGGGATTGAGGAGATCATTCGGCTCATTTATCGTTAGGGACGGCTACCTAATTTCGCGAAGGATACTTGTAATTCCACATCTTCTCCCTTATACTGTGTTTTGGTACCAGGTATTAAAAACAGATCGCAATCATACATAGTACAATTGAATCCTGCTTATGGGGGTGTTCGGCATCGCCCGCTTGCCAAAAAAAGATCGCCAGTCCCGCTTGGTGCAGTATCTGGCGGATAATCCATTTGCGACGGACGAAGATCTGGCTGAGTTATTTCATGTCAGTATTCAAACCATACGTTTAGACCGTCTGGAATTAGGAATACCTGAGCTGCGTGAACGTATCAAGACAGTCGCAGAGAAAAGTCTTGATCCTGTAAAATCATTGGGTGTCGATGAAATCATCGGTGAAATTGTTGATCTACAGCTCGATTCACAGGCCATTTCCGTATTGGAAATCAAAGAAGAACACGTTTTTTCGAAAACACAAATTGCCAGAGGGCATTATATATTTGCTCAGGCCAACTCATTGGCAGTAGCAGTAATTAACGCAGACGTAGCGTTGACAGCTACGGCGAGAATCCGTTTTGTGCGTCCTGTACGAATAGGGGAAAAGCTGGTGGCCAAAGCAGTGGTAAGAAGCCGAGACGGCGACGAATGCAAGGTGCGCGTAGAGACAAAGGTCCAAGGTGAATTGGTCTTTACCGCAACCTTCCGTGTAGTTGAAATGTCGAGCTACCATAACAGCATGGATGAGGAGTAAGGAGGAGTCACGGTTGCGAATTGCAGTGGATGCGATGGGCGGCGATCACGCACCGAAGAGTACCGTATTAGGGGCGCTTGCTGCCATCAAGGAAAACCCAGCCATTACAGTTGTATTGGTGGGAGATGAACAGGCTATTCGGAACCACTTGCCGCAGGATATTCCGGCAAACATCGAGATCGTTCCTGCAGCGGAAGTGATTTTGCCAGATGATGAACCGGTTCGAGCTGTTCGGCGTAAGAAAAATTCTTCGCTGGTCGTAGCTGTTGAGATGGCGCGCGAGAAAAAAGTCGACGCGATGATCTCGGCTGGGAATACGGGCGCTTTAATGACAGCAGGCTTGCTGTACGCTGGTCGCATGGATGGAATCGAGCGCCCTGCGCTTTGTGCCTATATCCCGAATACAAAAGGCCGAGTAACACTGACGCTAGACGTCGGAGCCAATATGGATGCCAAGCCACATCAGCTTGTACAATACGCGGTGATGGGGAGCTTGTATGCTGAAAAAGTGTTGGGCTTCGAACGGCCGACAGTAGGCTTGCTGAATGTCGGGACGGAAGAAGGAAAAGGGAACGAATTAACGAAAGCTGTTTTTCCTCTCCTTCAAGAAGCTGACTTGAACTTTGTAGGAAATGTGGAAGCGCGCGATGTTATGCAAGGAGCCTGTGATGTGCTCGTATGCGACGGCTTTGTAGGAAATGTTTTGTTAAAGGCCGTAGAGGGTGCTGCCTCCACAATCTTTTCGCAGTTGAAGCAGGAGTTTACTTCCAGCCTGATTAATAAGCTAGGAGCGGCCATTCTGAAACCTGGATTGGTTCGCTTTAAAAAGAAAATGGATTATGCGGAATACGGTGGTGCTCCCTTGCTGGGATTGAAATCCCCTGTGATCAAGGCCCACGGTTCCTCAAATGAACGTGCGATGAAAAACGCGATTGTTAGTGCTACGCGATTTATTCAGCAGGACGTGAACGAGGTTATCCAGCAATCATTACAGAAAAATACTTTGGGAGAAAGCGAGTGAGGCAGATGAGTGCAAAGCGTTCAGTAGGAATTTTGTCTACAGGGTCTTATACCCCGGAGCGGGTGTTGACGAACTTTGATCTGGAGAAAATGGTGGAAACCTCTGATGAGTGGATTGTTTCCCGAACTGGCATCAGAGAACGCCGCATTAGCTCACCGGAGCAAGCTTCCTCCGACTTGGCTTACGAGGCTGCCAAAGAAGCGCTCGAAAAAGCAAACATCAGCGCGGAACAGTTGGATATGATCATTGTCGCTACCGTAACGCCTGACATGTCGTTCCCGTCTACTGCTTGCTTGCTGCAAGAAAAGCTGGGTGCTACACGTGCGGCTGCTATGGATCTTTCCGCGGCTTGCACAGGCTTTTTGTATGGAATTACGACAGCGACTCAGTTCATCGAAAACGGTTTGTATAAAAAAGTGTTGGTCGTAGGCGTTGAGACCTTGTCCAAAATTACGAATTACAAAGATCGAAATACATGTGTGTTGTTCGGAGACGGCGCAGGTGCAGCTGTTATCGGTGAAGTTACTGAGGGCTACGGCTTCCAGTCCTTTGAGCTCGGCGCAGATGGATCAGGCGGATCTCTCTTGTGCATACCAGCAGGCGGTTCCAGAACACCTGCATCTACTGAGTCTGTCGAACAAGGACTGCATTATCTCTACATGGCAGGCGGAGAAGTTTTCAAATTCGCCGTTCGCGTCATGAATTCTGCAACAGAGGCTGTCTTGTCCAAAGCGGGCGTATCGAAGGATGAGATCGACCTGTTGGTGCCGCATCAGGCAAACAAACGCATCATCGACTCTGCTGTACAGCGTTTCGGTCTGTCTGAGGATAAAGTTGCGATCAACCTGGATCGTTATGGAAACATGTCCTCTGCCTCCATTCCAGTAGCGTTGGATGAAGCAGTAAAGGCTGGTCGCGTAAAAGAAGGCGATAACCTGATTCTGGTTGGGTTTGGTGGCGGCTTGACTTGGGGAGCGACGCTCTTGAAGTGGTGCACGACTCCGGCAGAAGGGAGCAAGTAGGAATGGGAAAAGTAGCCTTTGTTTTTCCGGGGCAAGGTTCGCAATTTGTAGGAATGGGGCAAGCGCTCTCCGAACAATCGGAAGCTGCCCATCACATATTTGAGCAGGCTGATGAAGCGCTCGGCTTTTCCTTGTCGGGACTGTGTTTTGCAGGACCAGAAGAGGAATTGAAGCTGACAGCAAACACACAGCCAGCTATTTTGACAGCCAGCATCGCTGTTATGGCAGCATTGAACGAAAAGTTGCCTGACTATAAGCCGGCGTTTGTAGCGGGTCACAGCTTGGGTGAGTATTCTGCTCTGGTTGCAGCTGGGGCCTTGTCCTTTGCAGATGCAGTTAAAACAGTGCGAGCTCGTGGGCAGTTCATGGAAGAGGCAGTGCCAGCGGGACAAGGCGCAATGGCCGCTGTCTTGAACATGGATCGCGCGGCACTGCATGCGGTTTGCGAAGAAGTAACAGCATCTGGACATCCTGTTCAATTAGCGAACATGAACTGCCCGGGGCAAATTGTCATCTCTGGTTCTGCTGAAGGTGTGAAACTGGCCGGTGAAAAAGCGAAGGAAGCGGGCGCAAAGCGTGTCCTTCCGTTGAATGTAAGCGGTCCGTTCCACTCGAGCTTGATGCAGCCCGCAGCAGATAAACTGCAAGCAGTTTTGGCTGGAGTTACGGTACAAGAAGCGACTGTGCCTGTTGTGGCAAACGTAACGGCTAGACCAGTGTCTGAGGCTACTATTATTGTAGATCAATTAGTTCAACAAGTTTCCGCCCCAGTTTTGTGGGAGGACTCTGTACAATGGATGGTCGAAGCAGGCGTGACAACCTTTGTAGAGATCGGTCCAGGAAAAGTTTTGGCCGGCTTGATCAAGAAAATCGCACCAGCGGATGCGACGATTATCTCTGTACAGGATATGGATTCGCTTACTGAGCTATTGAACGGAGGGGTACTATGCTAACAGGAAAAACAGCACTGGTCACAGGGGCTTCCCGTGGCATTGGGCGTGCGATTGCATTGAAGCTAGCAGAAGCTGGTGCTAATGTGGTTGTCAATTACGCAGGTAGTGAAGCGGCAGCGAGCGAGACTGTTGCGCTTATTAAAGAAATGGGCCGCGATGCCATCATGATTCGCGCGAACGTTTCTTCTACAGAAGATGTCAACGACATGTTCAAAGCTGCTTTGGATCATTTTGGTGTGATCGATATTCTCGTGAACAATGCGGGTATTACTCGCGATAACCTGATCATGCGCATGAAAGAAGACGAGTGGGACGATGTCATTGCAACGAATTTAAAGGGTGTATTCAACTGCGTAAAGGCAGCGACCCGCCCAATGATGAAGCAGCGTTCAGGCAAAATCATCAACATCACCTCTGTGGTAGGTGTTTTGGGGAACGCAGGACAAGCAAACTACGTGGCGGCAAAAGCTGGGGTTATTGGCTTGAC
Organism: Brevibacillus porteri; assembly: GCF_003013475.1. GTDB lineage: Bacteria > Bacillota > Bacilli > Brevibacillales > Brevibacillaceae > Brevibacillus > Brevibacillus porteri. Next base: position 28,975 of record NZ_PXZO01000007.1, on the reverse strand, counting down.
GAAGACGGCTGCTCGCGAGCTGGCTAGCCGTAACATCACGGTGAATGCTGTTGCACCAGGATTTATCGATACAGAAATGACTGCTGTATTGCCTGAGGATGTCAAAGCAGGACTCACAAGCCAAATTCCGCTTGCCCGCTTGGGACAAACTGATGATATCGCAGCTGTGGTGCTGTTCCTGGCATCCGATGCGGCCAACTACATGACAGGGCAGACCCTGCATGTAGACGGCGGAATGTACATGTAATTAGAAAACCTCAATCGAGCGTTTTTACGAAAACTGGTTTTTTGAAAGCTCATCCACTATAATACGGGAGAGGGGGTGAAGCAAGATGGCAGATACTTTGGAGCGTGTAAAGAAAATCATCGTCGATCGTCTGGGTGTAGATGAGTCCAAAATTACTTTGGAAGCTTCTTTCAAAGAAGACCTGGGCGCTGACTCCCTGGATGTGGTTGAACTCGTAATGGAACTCGAAGATGAGTTTGATTTAGAGATTTCCGACGAAGATGCTGAAAAGATCACTTCTGTTGGTGAGGTTGTTAAATACATAGAATCTCACAAGTAGTTGGATCTGTTGGAAGTCCCGTACCATACGGGACTTCTCCTTCAATAGCCACCTGTACATAATCCAAATAAATACATGTTTTGCATGCAGTGAATGTGAGAAGCTGACTGCTGACTTTCATATAGAGGTGATTGCAATGAAACGCAGAGTGGTGATTACTGGCGTTGGTGTCGTTTCTCCAGTAGGGAATGACGCGCAGACTTTCTGGAACAGCTTACTGGAAGGAAAATCAGGCATTGACCGTGTGGCTGCCTTTGACGCTTCTGATTATCCAACACAAATTGCAGGCGAAGTGAAAAACTTCGATCCTGAGCAGTATATGGACAAGAAAGATATCCGACGTACAGACCGATTCGTTCAGTTTGGATTAGCTGCTGCCAAAATGGCTGTAGAAGATGCAAAACTGGAGATCACGCCAGAAAATGCGGAACGAGTGGGTGTATACATCGGGTCCGGAATCGGTGGTCTGACAACATGGGAAGAACAGCATTCCGTATTGTTGGAAAAAGGACCGCGTCGCGTGAGTCCGTTCTTCATTCCGATGCTGATTGCAAACATGGCGTCTGGTGCAGTATCCATTCAATACGGTGCAAAAGGACCAACTTCCAGCGCGATTACTGCTTGTGCGACAGGTACCAATGCGATCGGTGATGCACTGCGTCTGATCCAGTTCGATCACGCCGATGTTATGATCGCAGGTGGAGCAGAAGCAACGGTGCGTCCAATGGCATTTGCAGGCTTTTGCTCAGCGAAAGCGATGTCCACCAGAAACGATGAGCCACAGAAAGCAAGCCGTCCGTTTGACCAAGATCGCGATGGCTTCGTAATGGGCGAAGGTGCTGGTGTTCTGATCCTGGAAGAGCTTGAGCATGCGAAAAAACGTGGAGCAACGATCATCGCGGAAGTCATTGGCTACGGGATGAGTGCAGATGCTCATCATATTACTTCTCCATCTCCTGGTGGCGAAGGGGCAGCGCGTTGCATGGCAAGCGCACTGAAAGACGCTGGCGTTGACCCAACAGAAGTTCAATATATTAATGCACATGGTACTTCTACTGACCAAGGAGATATCGCAGAAACACAAGCGATCAAGAGTGTGTTTGGCGAGCACGCATACAAACTGGCTGTCAGCTCGACCAAATCGATGACAGGCCATCTGTTGGGTGCTACTGGTGGTGTCGAGGCCATCGCGACGGCATATGCGCTGCGTGATCAAGTACTGCCTCCAACAATCAACTTGGAAAACCCGGATCCAGAATGTGATCTGGACTATGTTCCGAACCATGCGCGCAAGGCGACCGTCAATGTGGCTGTTTCCAATACATTTGGATTCGGCGGTCACAACGCAACGGTAATCCTGAAGCGATACGAAGCATAAATGAGCCCTGCTGATAGAAAAAGTAGGCAGTCTCCTGGAATGGTGGTGAGGGTGATGAATTTTGCACAGCTGCAAGAAATGATAGGCTTTCGCTTTCGCGATGAAAGTGTTTTGCGGCAGGCATTCACCCATTCTTCCTACGTGAACGAGCAACGCGGCAAACGAATATCAGACAATGAGCGGCTAGAGTTTTTGGGGGATGCTGTGTTGGAGTTGACTGTCTCCCAGTTTTTGTATAAAACTTTTCCGAAGATGAGCGAAGGGGAAATGACGAAGCTGCGTGCAGCCATTGTCTGTGAACCTTCTCTCGTCAAGTTTGCTGAACTGTTGAATTTTGGCGATCTCGTATTGCTGGGAAAAGGGGAAGAGCTGACAGGTGGACGTCAGCGACCAGCCTTGCTAGCGGACGTTTTTGAGGCGTTTGTAGGTGCGCTTTACTTGGATCAGGGGTTGGACGCAGTCTTTTCATTTATGGAAAAATACGTGTACCCGCGCATCGACAAAGGAGAGTTTGCCCAGGTAACCGACTTCAAGAGCCAGTTGCAGGAATTTGTTCAACAAGACAATCTGGGAGACATCCATTACCGAATTGTAGAAGAAAAAGGACCAGCTCATAATCGAGAATTCGTATCTGAGGTGCTTTTGAACAATCGTTCGCTTGGCATCGGCTCTGGCCGCTCCAAAAAAGAAGCGGAACAGCAAGCTGCTGCACGAGCATTGGTCAAGCTGGGGGATAAATAATCACTCGTCAGCGAGAAGGGCTGCATCATCTGCTACAAGATGGTGCAGCTTTTTTCTTTCGGGTGGGAAACATAGGGAAAATACTGCGAGATGACCGCTATCTATGTTACACTTACCTACAGATGACCATGTAGGCTCGTAGTAGGTAGCTCCTGTTCGATGCAGGGGCTTCTTTTCGGGTACCATCCGAACCTTGCATGTTTTCAATCTGTCAGTTTGGCAGGCAGTCTTGGATGGTTTCTTAAGGAGGACCGTACGTATGTATTTGAAACGCCTGGAGCTGGCTGGATTCAAATCCTTTGCCGATCGCACGGAATTGGAATTTGTACCAGGGGTAACAGCCGTAGTGGGACCGAATGGAAGTGGGAAAAGTAACGTATCTGATTCGATCCGCTGGGTGCTGGGGGAACAGAGCGCGAAGTCGTTGCGTGGAGCGAAAATGGAAGACATTATTTTCGCGGGTAGCGACAAGCGCAAGCCAGTGAATTTCGCAGAAGTGACACTCACCTTGGACAATACAGATCGTTCGCTCGATGTGGAATATTCGGAGGTATCCGTTACCCGCAGAGTGTATCGTTCTGGTGACAGTGAGTACTACATAAACAACAGATCCTGCCGTCTAAAAGACATCATGGAGCTGTTTATGGATACCGGGCTGGGTAAAGAAGCGTATTCCATTATCGGTCAAGGAAAAATTGAGGAAATCCTCAGTACCAAGTCCGAGGATCGCCGTGGAATATTTGAAGAAGCAGCCGGAATCGTCAAATACAAAACACGTAAGCGCGAGGCTGAGAAAAAGCTCGATGACACCGAGCAAAATCTGGTGCGTATTCACGATATCGTCAGTGAAATTACGGAGCAGATCGGACCTTTGCAGGAGCAGGCAGAAATAGCCAAGACGTACAAGGAGCTTCATCGCCAGTTGGTTGAGCATGAAGTAGCTCTTTACGTGCAGCAAATTGAAGCAGCTCATACGAAGTGGGAAGCAGCGACAGGACGCGTAGAGGAACTCAAGAATCTGTTAATCGGACAAACGACCGAAGCATCCAAGCAAGAAGCTGATTTGGAGCAAGCGCGTTTTCATGTCACCCAAATCGACCAATCCATCGAAGAGCTGCAACAAGTACTTTTGACAGTCAGTGAAGAGACCGAGAAAGTCGAAGGACAACGTGAGGTATTGCGGGAGCGTATGCGCAATCTCAATGCCAATCGTCAGCAGACGATGGAGCAGATGCATCGGATTACCGAGAAGCAGCACGGTCTTGAGGCAGAATTGGCTGAAGAACAAGAGCGGGCCAAGGAAGCGGATCGCCGAATGACCGAAGCCCACGCTTCGCTACAAGAAGCAGAAGGTCAATTTTTTTCCATGGTGCAATCACTGACAGATGATGTCGAGCGTTTGAAGAGCGATTACTTCGAAAAGCTCAACGAAATGGCGAATCTGCGCAACGAAAATCGTCATCAAGAGCAGCTTCTCAAGACAAGCGAGGCCAGAGTCGAACGTCAATTGTCTGGAAAAAAACAGCTCGATGAAGAAGAAGAGCAGCGACTAGCTCAGTTGAGCCAGCTCCAAGATCAGTTGGAGAAGATCGTTTCTACCATTCAAGAAACGGGTGTCAGATACAAAGAGCTGGTTGAGGGTATGCGCGAAGGACAAGCCCGCCTTGAAACAGCCCGTCGAGAGCTGCGCCACTGGGAACAAAAGCGGGAAGCGGCGAAGTCTCGTTTTGACCTGTTAAAAGAAATGCAGTCGGAGTTCGCAGGGTTTCAGCAAGGCGTAAAAGAAATTTTGAAAGCACGCGAGCGTGGCTTTAAAGGAATTCATGGAGCGGTGGCTGAGCTCGTTGTCGTGCCACAGCAATACGAGACGGCGATGGAAGTAGCATTGGGTGGCGCACTGCAAAACGTCGTCGTGGACGACGAAGCATCTGGTCGTGCAGCCATTGCTCACTTGAAGCAGCACAATGCGGGTAGGGCGACATTTCTACCGCTCGATGTCATCCGTCCTCGCACCTTGCAGGCAAGCGATAAGCGCCAGCTGGAGGCGGAGAGTGGAGTCGTCGGAATCGCGAGTGAGCTCGTGACCTTTGAGGAAGCGTATAGACCTATCCTCGAAAGTTTATTGGGCAACGTCATTATTACGGAAAAGCTGGAGCAAGCAAACCGTGTGGCCCGTACGCTTGGCTACCGCTATCGCGTCGTGACGCTGGAAGGCGATATCGTGAATGCTGGCGGTTCTATGACAGGGGGGGCCTTGAAAAAGAACAGCACGAACCTGCTTGGACGCAACCGTCAATCAGAAGAGCTGGAAGCGCAGCTAGTAGAAATCGACCAGGCAATTTCTGGGCATACTACCCTTATGGAGCAGTTGACGAAGGAACTGGCGCAAATGCAGCAGGAGCAAGAAGCTCTGCGTACAGAAGGCGAAAGTCTGAGAGTGAAAGAACAAGAAGTAAAAGGACTCTTGCAGCAAAAAGAATCGGAAGGCAGATCCTTGGGCGAGCGAGCAAAGCTTGTTGAACAAGATATAGAAGGCTATCGCCGCGAGATGGAAGAAGCCAAACGAAAGCAAGAGCAGCTGCAAGCCTCTTTGGCTGCCATGGAGGAAGAGGAAAAAGAGCTCGGTGCGCAGATCGCAGAAGCAGAGGCGAAACGTCAAGAGCAGCTCGAATCCAAAGAAGAAATGAATCAAAAAATAACAAGTCTCAAAGTACTGAATGCGCAGGTCAAGCAAGAGTATCAATCGCGCTTGGAGCAAACAGAACGTTTGCTGGAGCAAAAAAGCCAATTGCAGCGCGAATGGGAAGAACAAAACGCGAACTTGGCATCTCTTGATGAGCTGGAGCGTACGAACGAATCGTCCGGGCTTGAGCTGGATCAGCGCATTAGTGAATTGCGTCAGGATAAAGACCGTGTAGCTGGCTTGATTCAAGAGCGGCGAAGTGAGAGGGCGACTCTCTTTTACAAACAGGAGCAAGTGGAACAGCAGGTGAAGGAAATCCGCCGCGAGGTTAAATCGCTCGAGGAAAAGCTTCATCAGGAAGAAGTAAAAGTCAACCGCAACGAGGTAGAGCTGGATCATCTGTTGAATAAACTCTCCGAAGAATACGAAATGAGCTACGACCTGGCAAAGCAAAAATATCCGGCACGTGGCGAGATTCAGGAAGAGACACAAGTGGTCAATCGTCTCAAAAAGCAGATTGGGGCACTTGGCACTGTGAATCTTGGCGCGATTGAGGAATATGAGCGCTTATCCGAGCGTCAGCAGTTCTTAAGCTCGCAGGAAGCTGATTTGAATGAAGCAAAAGACATGCTCTATCAAGTGATCCAAGAAATGAACGCAGAGATGTCGCGCCGCTTCAAAGATACATTTGATGCGATTTCAGAGCAGTTCCGCGACGTGTTTGTCCAACTGTTTGGCGGAGGACGCGCAGATCTTGTACTCTCTAACCCAGATAATCTGCTTGAGACGGGTATCGATATCGTGGCGCAGCCACCTGGCAAGAAGCTGCAAAATCTTGCACTCTTATCCGGGGGCGAACGTGCTTTGACTGCGATGGCCTTGCTATTTGCCATCCTGCGTGTGAAGCCAGTGCCATTCTGTGTATTGGATGAGGTAGAAGCCGCGCTGGATGAGGCAAACGTTAACCGTTTCGCCGAGTACATGCACCATTTTAGCAACCAGACGCAGTTTATTTGCGTCACACACAGAAAAGGCACAATGGAGAGCGCAGACGTGCTATACGGTATCACGATGCAAGAGGGCGGCGTGTCCAAACTCGTCTCCGTGAAGCTGGAGGACAGTGACAAGTTTATCGAATCAGCCTCTTAAACGGATTTTCCATTCAATTGATACTACCCGCAAAGGAAGATGAACATGAGTTTTTTCAAGCGCCTTCGTGATGCTATTGTCCAAAAATCCGAAGAGGTCACCCAGAAGTTTACGGATGGTTTGGCTAAAACGAGAGACCTGCTAGTAGAAAAAGTAGAGGATCTGGTACGTCGCTACAAAAAGATCGACGATGACTTTTTCGATGAATTAGAGGAAATTTTGATTACGTCCGATGTGGGCGTCAATACCGTAATGGAGCTCATTGACGACCTGCGGACAGAAGTGCGCAAGCAAAAAATCGAGAATGCGATCGACCTGCAGCCCATTCTCTCAGAAAAACTGGTTGCCCTTTTGAAAAATGATGCTGCTGCGGATACGTCTCTGAACGTAGAGGACGGTCGTCTGAATGTCATTTTGTTCGTAGGGGTAAACGGAGTAGGGAAAACGACCACGATCGGTAAAATGGCTCATATGTTCAAGCAGCAAAATAAAAAAGTGCTGCTGGCAGCAGGTGACACGTTCCGTGCAGCAGCGATTGAACAGCTGGAGGTTTGGGGAGAGCGTGTAGGCGTTGACGTAATCAAGCAGCAGCAAGGCTCTGATCCGGCTGCTGTGATCTACGATGCGATTCAGGCAGCGAAATCCCGCCAAGTCGATGTGCTGTTGTGCGATACCGCAGGCCGCTTGCAAAACAAAGTCAATCTCATGGAAGAGTTGGCGAAGGTACACCGCGTATTACAACGCGAATTGCCAGGAGCTCCACATGAGGTCTTGCTAGTATTGGACGCTACGACTGGGCAAAATGCGCTTTCGCAGGCGAAAACCTTTGGACAGTCTGCTGGTGTAACAGGTTTAGTCCTGACCAAGCTGGATGGCACAGCAAAGGGTGGTATCGTCATTGCGATTCGCAACGAGCTGAACATTCCAGTGAAATACGTTGGCTTGGGTGAAAGAATGGATGACTTGCAGCAGTTTGATCCCGAGCAATTTGTTCATGCACTTTTTGCTGGATTGATTCAAAAAGATGAAACAGAAGAGCAGGAAAACGCGTAAAACATAGTGTTTCGAAGATAAAAAAATGATGTCAATAAAAAACCTTGACACTAGGTGTGGAATTAGGTACTATAATCTACGTGCTGTAAAGAAAAAGTCTTTACAGTTTGAAACGAGTACCTCATAGCAAAGGATTGGTTTCATGTTAGAAAAGACCAATCAAGTCAATCTCTTGTTTGACTTTTACGCGCCGCTACTCAAGGGCAAGCAGCAAGAATATCTTGAGCTGTATTATCTGGACGATTTATCGCTCGGAGAAATTGCCGAGATGCATGAGGTCAGCCGCCAAGCTGTTTATGATCATATTAAGCGGGCGGAGAAGCAACTGTTCGAATACGATCAGAAGCTTCGCCTCGCTGAGCGTCATGAAAAGCGCATGGACGTGTTGAATCGCATGAATGAACTTGTAAATGAGCTTTCGGAGAGCGAGACAAGAGACGAGCTGAACACTTTGCTCCACCAACTGTCAGAGATGGATTAGGAGGGCTCGCATGGCGTTTGAGAGCTTAGCCAATCGGCTGCAAAACGCGTTTGACAAACTGCGCGGCAGAGGAAAAATAGACGAGACCATCGTGAATGAAGCGATGCGTGAAGTTCGTCTGGCCCTGTTGGAAGCAGACGTTAACTTTAAAGTAGTAAAAGACTTCGTTGCTCGTGTCAAGGAGCGCGCAGTCGGTCAGGAAGTCATGAAAAGCCTGACACCTGGTCAAATGGTGATCAAGATCGTGAATGAAGAACTGGTCGCCCTGATGGGTGGTAACGTTGCTCAGCTCACGATGGCGCACCGCCCGCCGACCGTCATCATGATGGCAGGTCTGCAAGGGGCAGGTAAAACGACCACAACCGGTAAGCTGGCCAAGTACTTGCAAAAGCAAAACCGCAAGCCGCTTCTGGTAGCGGGAGACATTTACCGTCCTGCTGCGATTAAGCAACTTCAGGTTTTAGGGGAGCAGCTCAATGTTCCCGTCTTCACTCTCGGTGATCAAGTCAGTCCTGTCGATATCGCTCGCCAAGCGATTGAACACGCGAAGACGAATCATCTCGACGTAGTCCTCATCGATACCGCAGGTCGCCTGCATATTGACGAAGCGCTGATGGACGAGTTGAAGCAGATTCGCGAGGTAACCAAGCCCGATGAGATTTTGCTCGTCGTGGACGCGATGACAGGTCAAGATGCCGTCAACGTAGCAGAGAGCTTTAACAGCCAGCTCGAACTGACTGGTGTGGTTCTCACGAAGCTCGACGGTGATACCCGAGGCGGTGCGGCACTGTCCGTCAAAGCTGTCACTGGCAAGCCGATCAAATTCGCGGCGATGGGTGAAAAGCTGGATGCGCTCGAACCGTTCCATCCGGATCGTATGGCTTCCCGTATTTTGGGTATGGGGGACGTACTCAGCCTGATTGAAAAAGCACAGGCATCCGTAGATGAAGACAAAGCACGCGATATGGAACGCCAAATGCGTCAAGGTGAGTTTACCTTCGACATGTTCCTGGATTCCATGCAGCAGCTTCGCAACCTGGGTCCTTTTGAAGACATTCTCGGCATGCTGCCAGGAATGAACAAGATGAAGGGCAAAATGAACGTGGATGAGAAGCAGATAGCCCGCGTTGAAGCGATCGCCAAATCCATGACCAAACAAGAGCGCGCTAATCCTGATTTATTGAATGCCAACCGTCGCAAGCGCATCGCAAGCGGAAGTGGAACGAGCATTCAAGAAGTCAATCGCTTCCTCAAGCAGTTCGAGGAAATGAAAAAGATGATGAAGCAATTCTCAGGCGCTGCTGACAAGATGGTCAAGAAGTCGAAGAAAAAAGGCTTCGGATTACCTTTCATGGGAAAAGGCGGAGGCAACAACCAGGGCGGGATGAACTTCCCCTTTAACTTCAAACCACCGTTCAAGTAAGTAGGCATGATCTCTCGCGACACTGACTTGTCAGCTGGCCGCGATGGTTCAGATATAGTAGCACCAACGCAGATGCTCTTCTAGCGTTGATTAATACAGGAGGTGACACAACATGGCAGTTAAAATCCGTCTGAAGCGTATGGGTTCCAAGAAAGCTCCTTTCTACCGTGTAGTAGTAGCTGACTCCCGTTCCCCACGCGATGGCCGTTTCATTGAAGAAATCGGTTACTATAACCCGGTTGCACAACCGGCAGTGGTGAAAATTGATACCGACAAAGCGGTTCAATGGATCCTGAATGGTGCAGCTCCAACTGATACCGTTCGTAACCTTCTCTCCAAAGAAGGCGTTATGGCTAAAGTGCACGAAACCAAATACGGCAAATAAGTCGGTCATCTGGAGGTTTGATGATGAAAGCGCTGGTCGAAACGATCGCTAAAGCTCTCGTCGATCATCCGAATGAGGTTCGTGTTAACGCAGTGGACAAAGAGCGAACCCTCGTCTTTGAATTGTCGGTACACCCTGATGATATGGGGAAGATTATCGGTAAACAAGGACGAATCGCGAAAGCCCTGCGCACGGTCGTGATCGCCGCATCCGTGGAAACGGACAAGCGTGTCACGGTTGAAATTGTATGAGAAAAGGCTGGGAGCTTTCCCAGTCTTTTTTCTAGTATCCAAGATGCGTATAAACCATGATGGTTTTTCCGAAAGGAGTGGCGAAGGTGCTTACTATATTTCGGACGGTACAGGTTAAGCTGATCATTACGGAAGCATCACGGGCTGCTCTCATTGATCAGTATAGCCAACGACTTCGTTTGCAGCGTAAAGAGTGGGAGCAGTGGCAGTTTCAATCGAAAAAGCTATTAACCGAGGCGAAGAAAAAGTCTACGGATACATATGCGTTGGCGCAGGAAAAAATCGCGCAGGAAGAGCGCCGACGCAAGGAAAAGATAGATCACCTGACATATACCCTCCAGCAGGTAGAAAATCTCCCAGAGGGAAGCGAAATCGATTACCAGACGGTTCAAAGCCCTGTCACGATTCAAGAGGGTGATGTCTGGGATGAAATGATGTCCGGAACGGATATCATGATAAAAGATGGTCTGGTACATGAGATTCGGCTACAAACGAAAAATGGGAACAAAAAAAAGGAGGAATGAACACGTTGAGCCAAAATAGTTTTTACGGAGTAGGCAAACTGGTTAATACGCATGGCCTGCGTGGTGAGGTACGTGTAACACCTACGACTGACTTTCCAGATCAGCGTTTTCGCAAAGGAAATGAGCTGTACTTGTTCCATCCGACACTCAGTGAGCCGCTAAAATTGAAAATCGTTTCTCGTCGCTCGCATAAAAATTTTGAGATTGTGAGCTTCCAAGGCTATGAGCATATTAACGATATCGAAAAGTACAAGGGCGGAGAGTTGAAAATTCCAGAGGAAGCGCTGATGGAATTAGAAGAGGACGAGTTCTACATTCATCAGCTCGTCGGCTGCGTCGTAGTAACTGACGAGGGCGAAGAACTGGGGAAAATCGTGGATGTCATGCAGCCAGGAGCAAACGATGTGTGGGTAGTGAAGGGGAAACGCGGAGAAATCTTGCTGCCATATATCGATGATTGCATCAAGGAAGTGGACATTGCGAACAAACGTGTGGTCTGCCATCTGATGGAAGGCTTGCTGTAGGAGGAACTTCAGATGCGGATCGATATTTTTACGCTCTTTCCCGAAATGTTTACAGGTGTTTTATCCAGCAGCATTTTGGGAAAGGCAAGCGAAAAAGAACTGGTTGATTTTCACGTTACCAATTTTCGCGATTTCTCTGAGAGCAAGCACGGTACGGTAGACGACACCCCTTATGGCGGTGGCGGAGGAATGGTCTTAAAGCCTGAGCCGTTATTCCGAGCTGTAGAAGCCTTGTCAGGAGAGAAAAAAACCCGAGTGATTCTGATGTGCCCACAGGGTGTACCTTATCAGCAGAAGCTTGCAGAAGAGTTGGCGCAAGAAGAGCACCTTGTCTTCATTTGTGGTCATTATGAAGGGTACGACGAGCGAATTCGCGAGCATCTCGTCACGGATGAGATTTCGATTGGCGACTACGTACTGACTGGGGGAGAGCTTGCGGCGATGGTGGTCATTGACAGTGTCGTTCGTTTGCAGCCAGGGGCGTTGGGAAACCAGACGTCAGCTGTTGAGGATTCCTTTTCAACAGGACTGCTCGAATACCCTCATTACACAAGACCAGCTGAGTTTCGCGGCTGGAAGGTGCCAGATGTATTGTTGTCAGGCCACCACGCCAATATTGAAAGCTGGCGGTTAAAAGAATCGCTGCGTCGAACAAAAGCACGGCGTCCAGATTTGTTGGAAAAGATTGCGCTGACAAATGAAATGAAAAAGCTATTGGCTGAATTGGAGCAGGAAAAAAAGTAGGGAACAAATAGGAGAAGAGTCTTGTAGTTTTGTGCCCCCTGTGTTAATATACTTCTTGTGGCAATTTTGCCCGCTGACTAAGGCGGTCCGCTACTCGTAACGCAGCCCTAGCGGCTGGACCTATGGGTTAGACGAGTAAGAACGTCTATCGGAAGGAGGAAATTCAAATGAACCAAATTATCCGTGAACTGGAAAAAGCGCAATTGAAACAGGACATTCCTGCGTTCCGACCTGGTGACACTGTTCGTGTACACGTTAAGGTTATCGAGGGTCAGCGTGAGCGTATCCAGCTGTTCGAAGGCGTATGCATTCGCCGTCGCGGTACAGGTGTAAGCGAAACATTTACAGCTCGTAAGATTTCTTACGGCGTAGGTGTTGAGCGTACATTCCCAGTACACACGCCTAAGATCGACAAGATCGAAATCGTGCGTCATGGTAAAGTACGTCGTGCGAAACTGTACTATCTGCGCGATCGCGTAGGTAAAGCAGCTCGTATTAAAGAAATCCGTCGATAAGCGTAAAGCTTAGAAAGAGGACTGGCCTGCTTGCCAGGCCTCTTTTTTCCATTTAACGATCTCGAAATAAAATAGTTCATCTTGACATATGTTACAGCTAAGGTTGGACGAGCTTTCATGGGAGGATCGTAAGTCATGAGCGAAGAAATTACCTCCAGTCATAAGAAGAAAAATGAACTATGGGAATGGATAAAGGCACTTGGGATCGCTTTAGTCTTGGCGTTTCTCATTCGTACCTTTTTGTTCGCCCCGTTTATTGTAGAAGGCGAATCCATGGAAAGTACATTACATAACAGTGAAAAATTAGTTGTAAACAAGGCGATTTACTTTTTGCAAGATCCGAAGCCTGGTGAAATCATCGTGTTTCATGCTGAAAAGGAACGAGATTACATCAAGAGAGTCATTGCTGTTGAGGGTGATACAGTAGAGGTCAAAAGCGATCAGCTACTGGTCAATGGCAAAGTGGTAGAGGAACCGTATCTTGCACAATTTAAAGAACAAGCGAAGCAGCAGGCAGAGCCGTTCTTTACCCACGATTTTCCCCCGGTCCAAATACCAGCAGACCATATCTTTGTGATGGGCGATAACAGGTTGAACAGTCATGACAGCAGAGCCATCGGTCCTGTTGCCGTCAGTACGGTTGTTGGTAGAGCTGAATTTACTTTTTGGCCGGTTGCGGGAATTCGCTTGACAAGATAATGCAAAGCTTCAAGGTAGGTGAGACATCATGACGATCCAATGGTTTCCTGGCCATATGGCTAAAGCACGTCGTCAAGTAACGGAAAAGCTGAAGTTAATCGATGTTGTCATTGAGCTTCTCGATGCACGTCTGCCGCTTTCCAGCCGTAATCCGATGATTGACGAGATTGTCAGTGATAAACCACGTTTGATATTACTTAATAAAGCAGATTTGGCGGATGAACGGGCAACAGATGAGTGGATTGCTTATTTTCGCAAACAAGGCATTCGCACATTGCCGATTGATGCCCTGAGTGGTAAAGGTGTCAGCAAGCTCCCAGAAATGTGTAAGGAGCTAGCTGCTGACATGCTGGCAAAGCGCAGTGAGCGGGGGATGCAAGGTCGTGCCATCCGCATCATGATCTTGGGAATCCCCAATGTCGGCAAGTCTTCCCTCATTAACCGCTTGTCCAAGCGCTCAGTAGCGGCTACAGGGGATCGTCCGGCGGTAACCAAGGCGCAACAATGGGTAAAAATGGGTGATACACTGGAGCTGCTCGATACGCCTGGTATTCTTTGGCCGAAATTTGAAGATCAGATGGTAGGTCTGCGACTGGCGGCAAGTGGGGCAATTAAAGACGAGCTCATCGATTTTACGGAGGTAGCATTATTTGTCATCAGCTACATGATGCACTACTATCCGGAACGCCTGATCGAACGCTTCAAGCTAAAAGAACTGCCTGAGGATCGAGTAGAAATGCTCGAAGAAATCGGGAAGAAGCGCGGTTGTCTCGTTTCTGGCGGAAATATCGACTACGACAAGGCAGCGGAAATTTTCCTGCGTGAGCTGCGTTCCGGCAAGCTGGGAACGATCTCTGTCGAGCGCCCGATTGACTGGGAAATGGACGAACCGATTGGTAAGCCAGTTTCTTTTCCCGAATAAGCTTTCCAGCCATCAAAAACCTGTCTATCGACATATACGGTAGGCAGGTTTTTTACTATGAGAGGATGTTCAAAACGTCGTCTTTTTGAATGGGTACTTTGAGATCTGTAAGGAGAAATGAGTCAATGATTCTAGCGGATATGTCGATAAAAGAAATACGAGTGACGATGGAAAAGTTGGACGAGGTACCCAAAGATTTTTTACAATTGCTGAAAGAAGATAAAAGAGCGGGTGTACAGGCTCTGGCGAAGCAGGCGGAAGCAGCGATTGCACGTCAAGAAAAGCTCGCCCAGATGTGGGCTGACATGACCGTCTATGAGAAAGCCATGTTTGATAAGGGGCATCAATACATATTCGGGGTAGATGAGGTCGGACGAGGACCATTGGCTGGTCCAGTTGTCGCGTGTGCCGTATGCCTGCCCAAGGATTTTTACTTGCCAGGACTGAATGACTCGAAGAAGATACCTGTATCCACTCGGGAAGCTTTTTGCGAAATCATTCAAAGAGATGCACTTGCTCTGGGAATCGGAATTGTCGATGCAGCAAGAATCGATGCGATCAATATATTGGCTGCTACAAAAGAGGCGATGAAGCTGGCGATCCAACAGGCAGGTAAAGTGCCAGATGCATTACTGATTGACGCCGTGCAGCTAACCGGAATGGATTGCGAGCAGGTACCGATTATCGGAGGGGATGCCAAGAGTGTCTCGATTGCAGCCGCATCGATCGTAGCAAAGGTTACCCGTGATCGATTGATGGCCCAGTATGCCGAACAATATCCAGCCTATGGCTTTGACAAGCACGCAGGCTACGGCACCCTTGAGCATCTGGCAGCAATCGCTCGATTTGGACCTACGCCGATCCATCGCAAGACATTCACTGGTGTAAAAGAACACGCCTAAAAAGTGAAGCTAGTAACATACTGCCTAGAGGAGGAGGATCTGCATGTTTTCCCCGTCGCAACTTATTCAATCATTCGTGCAAAAAGCACCCATATCCGCTCCGAAGCCGGTTGAGCTTACTCCCGGACAAGTGTTTAAAGGCACGGTAATCAAGCATTACCCGGACAATATGGCGCTCGTACAAGTCGGGGGAATGCAGGTTCAGGCTAAAATGGAAGCAAGTCTGGAACCGGGCCAGAAAGCTTGGCTGCAAGTCCAACCATCAACAGGCGTCGTCACGTTGAAGGTTTTGGAAAGCGTCGGGGAAGGAGCTGGCAAAGACGCATCTCTAGAAGGACTAATGCGGTCACTAGGGATTGCCGATACAAAAGAGAACAAAGCGATCGTGCAAGCTCTGCTTGGTGCCAATCTTCCTGTGAATAAGGAAACGATACAAGCTTTTTCAGCCGTTGCTGGGCGCTTAGGAGTAGACAATGCCACGATAGAGGCATTCATGACTGCCATGAAACGAAATTTGCCACTGACTCCTGATACAATCGGAGGGCTCAAAGCTTTTTTATCTGACAAGCCAATGGGTCAGCTGATCCAAAACCTGCTGCAGCAAGCCTCGCTCTTTTTAGAGGGAGAGGGCCAGCCTTCACAGACGACAGGTCAAATGTCTCAAAGCCAATCACAGCAAGTCCCCGGACAGGCTAATGCAGCAACGGGAGATGTCAAACAGCTTGTTAGTCAGTTAAAAGAAAAGTTGGCAGGACTCTCTTTACTTATCGCGGGCAACGATGCAACAGACGAGGGACTGGCGGTCAAACAAATGCCACAAGGGAATCAGCCCAATCAAGGTGCTTCTCAGAACGCGTCTGGAGGAAGCCAGACTCAGCCGCTGCCTGCGCAGAGCGGTCAGCCTTCAGCGCAAGTGCAGACATCACCCCAACCATCAACCCAGGCTTTCAGTAACATACCATCGCCATCACAAGCTGTTTCGTCATCTGGTTCCACTGAGGCAGTAACTGCACCAAGCCCTGCAACAAAGCAGGTGGAATCGCAGCAAAACGCGATGATCGGAAAGAGTAATCAGTTACTGCCTAACCAGACTAGTGGTCCAAGCGTCGAGTCAAAAATTGCTCGAACTGAGCCGTTGCCTATTCCTCAGTCAGCACAGATGAATCAGGAGCCGATCCAAAACAAGCAGATGGCAGAGCAAAGGGCCGTAGTGACAGATGCGGGGCAAAAGGTCATTCCACAAGTGATGTCTCAAGCATCTGGTGCAGTGAATGGAGCCACAGCTGCTAACTCGATTGCTGAATTGTTTCGTCATTTAGGCGTAACCCACGAGAGAGAATTGATGGGCCAGGCATTTTCACAGGGGGCAATCGATTCGCATTCATTAAAGCAGATGGATACAGTCAAATCCCTCTTGTTGCAAATCAGTCAAGCGCCAGCTCAGGCACTACCAACCGCCTTGCGAGAAGCTGCTGATCAACTGCTGCAACAAGTGACCGGACAACAGTTGATGATGGTACAGCCCTCTAACCAAGCTTTGTCTCAAATCGTGATGCAAATTCCGATTCGCCAAGCAGAAGGGGATGAGACGGCTTTCGTCCAAATTGAGTCAAAAAAGAAAGGCTCTGGACAACTTGATCCGGAGAACTGCCGTCTATTCTTTCATTTGGAACTCCAAAGTATGGGGACAACCATGATTGATGTCAGTATCGTGAATCGAATCGTTAACCTGCAAATTTTTAACGATACGCCATGGGTGGAAGCACTCATTCAAGGCTCCAAGGATCGTTTTGCTGACCAATTACAGGATGTTGGTTACCATCTATCGGCTATGCGGGTCCAGCCAGTCCCGGCCGAGCGCGGGAAGTCGACAAGTCCGATCCAAGCCAAAGGCCCCATCCTGGCTGACTATAAAGGGGTTGACCTTCGCGTATGAAGCCGCCATCCTCTTCAGAGCAAAAACGCAAACAGGCAGTTGCGCTAAAATACCAGGCGGGTACCATGGAAGCGCCAAAGGTTGTGGCAAAAGGCAAGGGGTACGTAGCTGACAATATCCTGAAGACAGCGAAGGAGCATGATATACCGGTACAAGAGGACCCATCACTTGTAGAGGTTTTGGGCAAGCTGGATTTGGATCAACAAATTCCTCCGGAGTTGTATCAAGTTGTGGCAGAAATCCTTGCTTTTGTCTATCGTATCGATAAAGGCGGAGGAACCAAATAATGAGCGATCGCCGCCGTCTTCTTGGTCAAAAAGGAGAACAGCTTGCTGAAAGCTATTTAGTGAACAAGGGTTTTTGCATTGTCGATCGAAATGTTCGAACAAAACGTGGGGAAATGGATTTGATTGCGCTAGACGGAAATTGCTTAGTTTTCATTGAGGTCCGAACGAGGAGCAGCCAATTTTTTGGATCAGCGGGCGAGTCCATTACTTGGAAGAAGAAACAGAAGCTGCGTGAGCTTGCCATCGAATACCTGCAAAAAAACTCACAGCCAATCCCGGCCTTTCGGTTTGATGTCATCGCGATTTTCACCGGTACATTAACACGAGGTGGAGACTTCATGAAGCCGGTCATTGAGCATTATGAGAGTGCTTTCTAGGAAAAACGGGCTCTCGACTACGGATATATTGGGGATACGTCTACAGCATCAGTCGCAGAGCCAGCGTACTATGTACTGTACTCGACGCGATGAAACTCCTCCAAGCATCAATATCCGCTTTCCGGCTCAAAAGCTGGGAAGCATTTTTTTTGATGAAATGGATCTATTCGTACAGACAAGCCCATAACTAGTGTCACTTTTTGCTTTTGTATTTGGGTTACAAACAATTGTTTGAAATAATAACAAATATTTTTCAAAAAAAAGCATATTTGGTGTGACATTTTTCCATCTCATACGTCAATACAAGTATAGGAAATAATTTGGAGGTAAAAACATGAAAAAGATCAAAAGCAACTTAATGAAAAACGTCTCCTTAGCGGTTGCAACTATTTGTACTGTTCAGTTTTCAGTTACAGGTATTGCTTCTGCACAAGTCACGACACCACAACCTTTACAAGCCTATAGCGTGGTAGCAAGCACGTCTGGCCTGAAAGCCAACTCGAGTTCAATGAATATCTCCGCAGGTTCAACGGAAACGATTCGCCTGACTTATAATGGCAGCACGATCGATAATGGACTGGTTAACTGGGAAGTAGGCACTTCTAGTATCGCTACTGTTTACAATGGAGTCGTGACAGGTAAGAAGGCAGGATCGACTTTTGTTACAGCAAAATATAATGGAGATAAAGTAACAATCAGAGTCACCGTTTCAAAAGCTGAGATTTTGGAAGCAAATCGTTCTGAAATCAATATTAAAAAAGGTAAGAAATCGACAATTAGTTTGAAATATGCTGATAAGACTCTAGCTGGATCAAAGGCAGATTGGAGTACTGAGGATAAATCCATTGCTACTGTAGATGATGGTGAAATAAAAGGTGTATCTTCTGGAAGCACAATCATTACTGCGGAATATAGAGGCCAAAAAGTAGAAATTCAAGTAAATGTTGGCCAAAGCAACTCAGATGGGAAACTAGAAGCAGACGTCTCTCGACTCAAGATGGAAAAAGGCGATAAAGAAACAATTAAATTGACTTATGACGATGATAAACTGTCTGGTTCCAAAGCAACTTGGAAATCGTCGGATACTTCCGTAGCTAGAGTCAGTGATGATGGGGTCGTTACTGCTAGAGCCAAGGGTACAGCTACGATTACTGCAAAATACAAAGGCGACGAGGTAGAAATTGACGTCTATGTCGATACAGATGCTTCAGGTAGACTGGAAGCGGATTATACTAGTATTTCCTTGAAAGACGGACAAAAAGAGACTATTCAGTTAAGATATGACGATGAAAGATTGTCTGGTTCCAAAGCAACTTGGAAAACATCCAATTCGTCTGTTGCAACTGTAAGTGACGGGGTTGTAACAGCTAAAGGTAAAGGAACTGCTTACATTACAGCTGAATACAAAGGTAACAAGGTAGAGATCCAAGTAAAAGTTGATGCAAATACCTCAGGTAAGTTGGTAGCGGACGACACCAAACTCTCCATGAAGAGAGGAAATCGTGAAATCATTATTCTGACTTACGATGGTGCTGTGATCAGTAATTCCCAAGCAACCTGGAAAACTTCTAAATCTTCCGTAGCAACTGTCAGCAGCAACGGTACTATTACAGCGACAGGTAAGGGTAAGGCAACGATTACAGCTAGTTACAGAGGCGAAACAGTAGATATCGATGTAACTGTTGATGGTTCCTCCTCATTACTGGAAGCTGATGATACCAGCCTCACCATGGATAAAGGTGACAGAGAAATCGTTGTATTGAAGTATGATGGCGACATCATCAGTGGTTCTAAAGCATCATGGAAATCCTCTAAAACTTCTGTAGCGACTGTCAGCAGCAATGGTACGATTACTGCAAAAGGAAAAGGAACGGCAACGATTACAGCTACGTATAAAGGCGAAAAAGTGGAGATTGAGGTAAAAGTTGACGGCTCAAGCTCAGGCAAGTTGGAGGCAGATGACGACTCTATTTCGCTCAAAAAAGGTGACTCCGAAAAGATTAGACTCACCTATGATGGCGATGGTATCAGTGGTACCAAAGCTACATGGAAGTCCTCCAAGTCTTCTGTAGCCACCGTATCAGACAATGGAACTGTAAAAGGGAAAAAGAAAGGTAAGGCTACTATTACAGCAAAATACAAAGGCTATACAGTTGAAATTGAAGTTACCGTAAAATAAGATAGGATAGAAAGCTCGCTGAATCTTAATTGGTTCAGCGAGTTTTTTTCAAAGTGTAAGTAATCCCTGTAATTTCTTGTGGAGGAGGAATGTACCGTGCGAGAGATCATCTTGGAAAAGTTAAAAGAAATCGAGCAAGAGCATGACTTGAAAATATTGTTCGCTGTTGAATCAGGAAGCCGGGCATGGGGATTTCCGTCCAAAGATAGCGATTATGATGTACGTTTTGTCTATGTGAAGAAACCAGAATGGTATTTGTCCATTGACGACAAACGGGATGTTGTAGATGTACCGATCAATGACCTTTTAGATATAAATGGCTGGGATATTCGAAAAGCCCTCAAGCTATATCGAAAATCGAATCCGCCTCTACAAGAATGGCTTGTGTCAGATATCGTCTATCTCGATACACTTGGCTTTCGAGATGAGCTGGTAAGGTTGCAAGGGGAAGTATTTTCGCCAAAGGCTTCCTTGCATCATTACCTCAGTATGGCAAAGGGGAATTTTCGGGACTATCTGCAAGGGGAGCAAGTCAAAATCAAAAAGTATTTTTACGTGTTACGCCCGATCCTCGCATGCATCTGGATCGAAACGAATCATACGAACCCCCCCATTGGATTTGATCAGTTAGTTGAAGCGCTGATAACCGATTCTAGGTTAAAAGGTAAAATTTCTGAGCTGCTCCAAAGAAAAATAGCTGGGGATGAGTTGAACTGGGAGCCAAGAATCGAAGAGCTTCACCATTTTATTGAGGAACAAATTGAGCGTCTGACTGCACTGACTAGCCAATATACAAATGAGCTGGATGACCCAACAGACAAGCTGGATGATATATTTCGGAAGTATTTACAGAAGGCGTGGAATGTCAGGTAGTCATTATGAAAACGCTACGCTAGATAGGGAGGTACAAATATTCATGCAGGATCATATCCGAAAACATATACAGCAACCTCTTGAAATTCACTTCGATCAACCAGAAAAACCTTACGGCTGCTTCTCCCATTTCTCTGGTCATCCGATAGAGGTGGAAGGGGAACGATGGACAACTTCGGAACACTATCTGCAAGCCAAGAAAGTTTCGGGAACTATCCTTGAAAAAGAGATCATGCGCAAGATATTACAAGCAAAAGTAGAACAGTATCCTGTCATTCGTGAAATTCTGCTTTCTACTGGGGATGCAGCCTTAATCGATCGTACGAGTAACGATCGAAACATACTAGGAAGATTGTGGATGGAAGTACGTGAAAGCCTAGAGGGGTATCAACCGCATTTCTATTTGCCACCATGGATTGTGTTTCCAGAAGAGCATCCTTATAGTTTGTTTTGGCGGATGGGATTTGGTGAGGACTATGTCATGCATTATTGGCCATGGCTAGAGGAAATGAGCGAGGATGCCAAGAAAGAGTATGACGCTTATTATCCGGTACCAGAGGAATGGAAGTTTGAAGATTTAGATGAGGAGGAAGAATGAAGCTACTGTTCATTTGCAGTAGAAATAAATGGAGGAGCTTGACAGCAGAAAAGATTTTTCACGGGATCAATGATTATGAAGTAAGATCAGCAGGTACTGAAACTGGGGCGCGCATCAAAGTAACAAGTGGTCTTATCGGCTGGGCTGATCTCATTTTTTGTATGGAGAAAAAACATGTAAGGCGGTTACGAGAAAAGTTTAGCTCGGAACTGATGGATAAAAGGATCATTTGCTTGGGCATTCCTGATGAATACATATACATGGATGAGGTGCTGATCGAGATATTAAAATCGAGTGTTTCCGTATATATAGAGATCCCGGAATAAATCTGTGATTACCAGTTGTCGATGTATACCGGATTATTATGTATAATGGGGATGATATGGCTCGATCGCATTATCCATACTTATCGTAAAGCGAGGATTATCACCATGAAGAAAAAACTTGTACTGGTTCTAGATGTTGAAGTAGCAGACAAAGCTGATATGCAGCAACTGGCCGATTCTATGTCCACAGCAATTCAATCCGTGGAAGGGATTGCTTTGCAAGACCTGGTTATGTTTGATAACGATGAAAACAATGCTGACAAGCTAATTGCTAACATAAAAAAAGAAATGTCCTAAAGAGGAGAGCAGTCCTCTGTTTTTCATTTATGTTCTGGCTTACCTGATCGTTGCTCTCCTTTATGGATTTTGGACGATGAAAAGCCAACTGCTCTGGGTTCGACTAACAGGAAATTTCATCGTTCACCTATTTATTGCTGCAATCGTGAGTCTTGGTTACTTTTTTGCGTAAAAGAAGTGGCTATGACCTGTTGTAATGGGAGATGAGTGTATGGATTATCAAAAATTGAGTAAAGAACTGTCCTATGCGCTTCGTCATGCCCCCCATGAATATGAGCTTGAGTTAGACGAACAAGGATGGGTTCCTATCAAGCAATTACTTTTGTCACTTCATGAACAGCGCAAGTGGCGAGCGGTTACCGAAGAAGATTTACATACGATGATTGCGTTATCAGAAAAAAAGCGCCATGAGATCAATCAAGGCAAAATTCGCGCCCTCTATGGACATTCAGTGCCACAAAAGATCCAAAAGGAAGAAAAAGAACCACCTGCGTTTCTTTTTCACGGCACGCCGCAAAGATTCCTCGATTCTATTTTGACTAGCGGGCTTGTTCCAAAAGGAAGACAGTATGTGCATCTGTCTGAAGACGTCCAAACAGCACAGCAGGTTGGGAAAAGACGAGACGATCATCCGGTACTTTTGCGAATCGATGCGAGGCAAGCTTGGCAAGATGGTGTGAAGTTTTACCATGGAAATGAGCTCGTTTGGTTAGCAGATCACGTGAAAAAAGAGTATATCTCTGTCTATCAGAAGTAGCTCGATTTGATCAAGAAGAAACAACAAAGCATGAGAAAAGACTCGCATTCGGAACGCGGGTCTTTTTTTTATATCAACGTTAATCGTAAGGAGGTAAAAAGCAAGTGGATCAAAACCAGCAAATCATTGAACTACTGAATGAATTGAAGAGAAAGCAGTGAAGATAAAGATGACCGAGCGATTATCGTTTTCCCCATCATATTCAAATGGTTTCAGCAATAATACAAGTTCTAAATCGTTGGATAAAGTGAGGAGGTTCAGTTCGCCTCGTTCTTACGTTTTCTCATAAAGATAAAGAATACCGTCGTCGATCGACCAACTACGTAATGAATGCCTCCAATCGCTTGTTTGCGAGGGTAAGTATTTTTCGAGATCATTGACGATTTTTTCCCAATCTTGATCACTATCATTAATCTCAATGAACTCACCGTATACCAAGTCAAAAACGAGGTAACCCATTTCGTACTCGATGCAATCGATCTTATAGTAAGAGACACTGTATACTTCGTCCCAGTCGATCTGAACAGGTTCAGCATGTTCGTGGTGGATGGAAATTTGATGATGATCAAGAGTAAAAATCAAATCGAACCAACTCCTTACCTGTTTATTTGCAGTATACCTGTTGGAGAGAAAGTTTTCCATAAATGTATGGGTTACTATGTCTCTTGATCATTGATCAAGAGGTTTTGTTGTTTTAAATTGAATGAACAGTAGGTAATTGGAACTATTTTCCTAACTATATTGACAAAGTGGTATCAACGATTAGCCACAAGCATCAATTTACTTGCCCACCCCCTCTCTCTTTTCCTACCCTATAACCAGAGGGGGAGAGAACATGTACGCATGCAGTTATTCAGGCAGGGTGCTCGGCATAGATGGAATGGTCGTCACTGTAGAAACAGACATAGCAAAAGGCTTACCTCAATTCGACTTGGTCGGACTGGGTGGTTCTGCTGTAAAAGAAGCGAGAGATCGTGTTCGTGCTGCCCTGTGTAACGCAGGATACGACTACCCAATGCAGCGGATCACAGTCAATCTGGCACCGGCAGACCAGCGCAAGGAAGGCTCAGGTTTCGATCTAGCTATTGGGTTTGGTATTTTACTCGCCTCGAAGTAAATGCTCTCTAGACCAGAGAAAATCCTCGTTCTTGGAGAGTTGGCATTAGACGGTTCTCTTCGTCCTGTAACGGGTGGACTCCCCATTCTGCTAGAAGCTAAAATTGCAGGATTTACCCACGTGATCCTCCCCGGGCAAAATGCAGCGGAAGCACGGCTCGTCGACATTACCGTATTGCCTGCGAGTAATTTGAAAGAGGCCGTGAACTACTGGAAAGAAGGACTTCATAGTAAGAACTCAGACTTGATTATTTCCGAATTGGAAACAGGCAAGACGAATACGAACCAGCTGCCTCCCGACTTTGCCAATGTTTACGGACAGCAATTTGTAAAACATGGCTTGGAGATCTTCATAATGTGAACGTTAACTGAAACAAAGTCAAGTAAATGCGAAAGGACATGAGTAACCAAATGCTTGTGTCTTTTTGTATTTATTTGAGCGGATAAATAGTCACAATACTGCACTAGTGAGTAGTATTCAAAAAAGGAATATTTACCAGTGCTAGATCGAAGGTGCCAGAAATATTTGGTATAATTGTCATAAGAATATTATTTCGAATTTATAAGAAGATGGATCATAAATAGTTGGGCTAGAATGAAAAATCTTAGAGCTTTTATTATTGCAAAGGAAATAACGATACAAGATGGTTTTCATTGGAGGGGTTATTGGTGGATGTTAAGAAAGGTCTGAAAAACACTATTGGCGATTATGCACACGGATTAGCAAAAGCAACTTTGGGCAGGTACCCGTTGTTGGGAATGGACTTTCTGAACTATTTACATTGCTCGTGACTCAGCCTTCTGAGAAAAGGAAAGAAAACATTTTGATTATGATAGATGAGCGGCTTAAAGAACTAGAAGTTAAAGTAGATAGGTTCAATATTGAACAATTGTCTACAAATGAAAACTTTCTTTCGGTAACACTACAAGCAACCCAGATTTCTCTAAGAACACATCAAGATGATAAAAGAGTGGCATTGTTAAATGCTATAACAAATTCTGCACTGTCTACGAGTGTCGATGAGAATTTACAACAAATGTTTCTTTCTTTTATCGACATATTTAATGAGTGGCACTTGCGGATTCTTGTTTTATTAAAAGATCCTAAACAATACCTTGAAGCTGCGGGATTAAATTCTAATTTTTCTATGGGTGGGCTCAGTGATGTAGTTTATCTCGCATACACTGAATTAAGGTCAAATGATGAATTTACTAAACAGATTTTTAATGATCTATACAATAAAGGGCTATCAGGAACTGGAGCAAGTGGGTTAAACACTATGATGACAGGCAGTGGAATGGTTGCACCAAGATTGAGTAGGATGGGAGTTCAATTTCTTGAATTTATAAGCGAACCAAGCGAATTACGATAAAATGAAGATTTTAATTAGGGAGAGAGTTGCATGCATTACCCTTTAGTTGTTGCAGTTATAAAAGAGCCTTATTATCAGATACCTGATTGGTTGAATACAGATGTGGCTTATACTGAATATGTCAAGTTAACAGGTCAAACTACTAGTGATGAAGTTGATTTGTTTATTGCGATGCTTTTGGGATACAACAATATAGACATTAAGGGTACACCTCATGAAGTGTTAAAGCGATTATTTGATGAATCGGATGTAGTAATTGGAGGAGGAATCTATTTCGAAAGCAATGATAGGATAATTCCTCCGAGTTGTTGTTCTGGTCTAGAAGCTTGGAGAGATGTGCTAGATAGTGTTATTAACAGGAAAAGCCCTTGGATGGGTCATAATCCAACACCAAGAATGGAATTCGCTGAAAATATAGTGCGTGTTTGGTCGGATGACTCTAATGAAGAAGATGTAGACAAGAATGAACTGTACTATATTGATTTTGATTATGTGGAGTTTATTGCAAAGCTAGAAATGGTTGAATCGAACTTAATGGAATTTGCAAGAGTGCCTCTCTTCAATAGATTTTTAGAGTTTGACCTTGAGTTAGCCAATGATGTGGTGAAAAGGTTTGAAAGTTGGTTTATCTTCAAAGGTGACTAAGAGGGGCAGTAAAGAAGTGAATAAAACGGTGATTTGATTAGAACGGATGAGAAGTGTTGATAAAGAATCTAGTACAAATCCTATTGAGATTAGTATTATTTGTATTTTTATTCTTCATTGTTGGACTTACCTTGCAAAGTCAAGATTACGCAACGGCTGTGGGTTTAGCAATTGCTTCATTAGTTGATTACATTGTGTTTGAAAGAAAACGTTGGATAATAGGATTTACTATGGACAGGTTGACTTCTGATTTTTCAAAAGGGATGGTTGCGGGTTTTCTAACACTCATTACCATTTATGCGATTGTTTATTTGTTTGACGGACATAAATTAGTGGGTGTTGCTTTTGATAAAGAGGCAATTCTTATTTGGTTCGTTATATGTCTTGTAGTAGCTTTGTCTGAGGAGATATTTATTAGAGGATACGTTTATGGGCGTCTAAGGTATGTGTTCAGTGGATTAGTAGCTTCAGTAATCAGCTCTGGATTATTCGCTGCTTTACATATCTTTAGAGCGGGATTCACATTAACTGCATTTACTACGTTGTTTTTTGCTGGAATCATGTATGCCTTCATGAGAGAAAAATCTGGAGCACTTTGGCTTCCAGTAGGTTTCCATTTTGCGTGGAATTATACTTCTGGAATTTTGGGAATTTGGCGAGGTGAACAGCTCGTATTAATAACAGAATCTTCCCAAGGAACTTTGATACATGGCGGAGTGTATGGTATTGAAGGTAGTATAGTAACTGCATTGCTTTTTCTAATCCTGACAGCGGTAATCGGCTTTAGGATTGTACGGGATGTTACGCCAAGAGTTCAAATGAAAAGGTAATTTCGTGGGGAGTGATTAATAATGAGACTAACAGTAGAAACATCAGACGATTTTAAGGACTATATAAGGTTAGAATGTAATTTTTCAAGCATTTCTGGATGGGTTAGGGGTTACAATTTCAAAGAAGAGCAGATTTCCTTTCTTAATTTTGAGTACATCCTTGAGGGGGGATTGTATATAAACGATATAAAATCAGAATATAAAAAACGTGGACATGCAAGACTCATGAATAAACTTCTAGTTGATAGTGCTTCATCCATAACACAAGATATTCTTGCACAAGGGTATAAGAAATCTATATCTTTTATTCGTGGTGAAATCGTTCCCAGAGACGCAAATGTTACTTCAAAAGAACTGAAAACAATTTATGAAAAACTTGGTTATCAAATCGAAGACAATTCAAAGATATTATTGAAATTAGAATAAAACAGCGATTTGATTCAAACAGCAGTGAGCGAAGGAGTTTAAGATGGAAAACACAAAGAAAACAAGAGGTACAAAACAGATTAGAGTTGGAAAGTTACATAGATATATCGAAAAGCTTGAAAACGATGTAAACAATTACACCTATCTTAGTAACGCTGCTAAAGAGATTGGTAATAGTGCTGCATATGATACAAATCGAGTCAAAGCTGAACAGACTGAAACGATCATAAATGAATTGAAAGAGCTATTTCCGATTGATTAATGCAAAAGTAATGAGTGAAAGATCGTTTTTAAGGGAAATGGGGGGAAAGCTTGAAGTGGAAAAGAACAGTTTTTCGTACTTGGGCAGAGCAGGAAGTTAAATTTGATACTAGAGTAGAAATACCTGTAGTTTCCTTTTTTACGTACTTTGATGGTCAGTACTCCTATCAGATTTAGGACATTGATTCAAAAGGAAACTACAGTGAGCCTTACATACGACCACCTAAATAGACGAAATCACTTACTTGGGCTAAAAGGAAATGTAAAGAAGCTATAGCTAATACCATTTCAGAGTGGGAATGGGAGCAAATTGAATGAAGTTGGCATTTTAAAGGACTGTCAAAGGTGTTAGATAAAATTGAGCAAAGATAAAATTGTTAAACAACTACAGAAAGAATTTCAAAGTCATCGATTTTTAGATTGTTTTGGATGCAGCAATTCCATGAGTGGTGACGATAAGCATGGAGAACAAGTTTTGGTGTGTGCATATCATAAGAAGGTTGTTGAAGAAGATGAGCTGTGCGAAAGTTATAACTAAAAGGAATAAAGTGGGGATTTCATGAGGATTGAACAATGAAGATAACAATTGCAGATTCATGGTTAGGGAATGACATTGTATTTTTCTTTCAGAACAACATTCAAGAGGATAATGACGGTATTTCTAATAGGGAATTTTTATGTCCTGATGGAGCGTTAGCCGCTGTTCGAAGAAGGCAGATGATTGTAGCAATAGACGATAACCAAATTGTAGGAGCATTGCGCTTTTATCCTAGAAAGTCTGATCAAACTATTTCGCTATATCAGTTTGCGATTCGTTCAAGCCATCGAGGGCAAAGGTTAATGGATAAAATGCTTCAGATCTTGGGGGAGTACCCAATTGAGGTAATATGTCCGATTACTTCTAAAATGAATGAGTATTATGAGAAAAGTAGTTGGAGATTGAAAGAAGAAAAGACAGGCAGCAACATTTGGGAATGGATGAAATGTTAATTTGATCGGAAGAAGGAGAGTGCCTAATGAGCTATATTATACTAGACTTAGAAGCGACATGTTGGGAAAACGACAGAACAAAACAAAATGAAATCATTGAAATAGGAGCTGTAAAACTCGATGAGAACTTAAACGTAGTGGGAGAATTTCAGACATTTATCAAACCCAAATTAAATCCTGTGTTGTCAGATTTCTGTAAGAGTCTTACATCCATAAAACAAGAAGAAGTTGATAATGCTCCTAGTTTTGGGAAAGCGATAAGTAATTTTAAAAACTGGATTGGTAATGACTACTATCTATGCTCATGGGGTTTCTATGACAAGAAGCAATTCAAGATGGATTGCGAATTACATAAGACACCTACAAACTGGATTCGAAATCATATTAGTATCAAGCATCAGCATGGAAAGATGATTGGTACTGAACGTGGTGTGGGCATGGAAAAAGCGCTGAAAATGCTCAACATTCCTCTTGATGGCACCCATCATCGCGGAATTGACGATGCAAGAAATATAGCTAAAATCTTTATTAAGATTTTTGACAAGTTGGAATTCTAATCAAATGAGGGTTTTATCACTGAAGGTGTTTATTGTTCAAAGGAATGTGCTGATAATGATTTGATAAATTACAGGAAACGATGGGAAGAGTCAAAACAAAAGAACATTTGAATTAATTGAAATTTCGGGGGGAGTGTTCAAAATGCAATTTAATAGTTTTACTGATTTTCCTTACTAATAAAAATGGAGACTGTAAAATCTTTTGTG
>NZ_PXZO01000069.1 GCF_003013475.1 Brevibacillus porteri | reverse complement strand
TTGATTTTCCTTACGTAGCTCTATCAGTTCCGTTTGTTCCGCTGTTCGGTTGTCCTTTTCTTTGAAAGACCCTGTAGTTTTACTCTGTTTGACCCAACGGTCAAACGCAGATGCACCCAGATCATATTCTTTTAAAATATCTGCACGAGGTTTGCCATTCTCATAAAGCTGAACCATCTGCTGTTTGAACTCATCTGTAAATGACCGACGCTCACGTTTCCGCATGACAATCTCTCCGTTCTATTTCGATTTGCTTACAATCTACTAGACCTTAAGAGAATTGTCCAATTCAGTGTAGCCGATCCAAGACGCTGTTAACTAACCACAATATAGACAGCATCTAAGGTAAGTGTATATATGAGTACCCACGAGCCAGTAAGCGTCCGTTTTGTCGATTCACGGGTCCTTCTGGAAGCCGGGAAGAGTGCGGGTGAAGCGAGCCCCGAAATCCCGCTAGATTCTAATTTTAAAATTCACTTGCGCTTTCGCTTGGGTACAGCCTAAATGAGAGCTTTTTTAATTTTAGCTTCATCTTATGCGTCAAAAATGAACACTGGAGATTTTTGTCCTAAAACGAAAGTGAGGTGGGAAAATTGACGAGGCCAAAGGCGAAACCAGAGAAGCTACAAGATAAAGAAATACTGACGTCAGAATTGGTGGCAATTGTAGGGAAGACTCCCCAAAGGTTGGGTCAGTTAACCAAACTCAAATTAATATAGGTTCGAAAAAAATGACTCTGTTCTAGCACATGTGGATGGTACGCGTAAAGCCGAAAGACTAAGATGCGATTGAGGACAACCTAAAGGTACGGCAGCTGCCCGACATCCTCGGACTTCAGACTGAATGGGGAGGGACATCAAAAATTGTAAAGTTGGAGTCGAAATAGTAAGGCCCTCCTTCGGTTAAATCCGTAGAGGGATTTACGTATTCTTGGTAATGGTATAGGAAGGTGGTGCTTCTTGTGCACATTTTTAACCTTATTTTTGATCCAGTCGTTTTCGCAATTGCGACAATCGATATAGTTTAGTAAAGCCGAGCTGAAAATCCACTAATGTTAATACCTCTCCAGCTGATCCCAACAGCAGCACGAAGTAAAACGTTTTAACAGAGTGGTCGGCTCATTACTAAGTGAAACATCTATAGAGAGACTTAAACGTTAGAACTGATCATGCTTATCCACGTTATGAATTACACTTTCAGTAAAAAGAAACCATTAAATCCAGCGTTTTTAATAAATTTAAGATGGAATTGAGTCGTATAAATGAAAAATTTAGGATAATGAGAACCAAACTGCTCTCTCCTTGTGTCTATATTATATAGACTTCAAACAGGATGTGAATCGATTGAGAGAACCGATGAATAATTGCGATGAAGAGCTTGCATGTTCCGGAGATTTAGAAGCTTTTACAAGGCTGGTCAAGAAACATGAGCAGAGCATGTATCGCGTTTCCCGTTCCATTTTGACGTCCGAAAACGAGTGTCTGGATGCTGCACAGGAAGCAATAATAAAAGCCTACCATTCGTTGTCTACTTTGCGGGATCCCCGTTTTTTCAAATCGTGGCTCATGCGAATCCTTGTCAATGAATGCCACCGCCTGGTCCGTAAAAACCGCAAACTCGTACTTCTTGACGAATGGCATGAGCAAGCATCTTCCTATCGTTTTGAAGAGAACATCGAGGTGCACGAAGCCGTCCAGCTCCTGGAAGAAGAACTTCGACTGTGTATCGTTCTGTATTACTTTGAGGATATGGCAATCAAAGACATATCGATCGTACTCAGCCAACCGGAGGGGACCATTAAATCTCGCTTGAGTCGGGCAAGAAAAAAGTTGTCTGCCTATTTCACTTCAGAGTCTACAGAATGGAGGACTGGCCATGAATGAATTACAGGTTGATAAAGAGCTTCGCGAAAAAGCAAAGAAAGCGATTGTTGATGTTCCCATGCATTTTTCTGCTGGAATCGATCAAGTGCTGGGCTCTCTTCCTGTCCGTCCTGTACTGAAGAAATCATATGTGAGGAAGAACAAGTGGTTGATATCCGTTGCTTGTCTTCTTATGGGTATGTTCTTATTGATTGGGACGGGGCTTGTGTCTCCAACCATGGCACACATGCTAAAAAACTTGCCTTATGTGAGCACCATTTTCAGTTTCGTTGGGGATTCAGGGATAAAAGTAGCCGATCAACAAGGACTTACTCAACCGTTGGATCAGTCAGTGAACAACCAGGGAATCACGGTGTCTCTAAAAGAGGCCTATTACGATCGCCTTAATCTTTCGATTGGTTTTGTTGTCACATTCCCGCCGAGTGAAAACGGGTTTCAGCATATAGAGAAGCTCAGCTATGAATGGCAAGGTCGTACGATAACGAGAACATTCACGACGGAAGAAGCCAAGAAAAGTTATCTGCTACATTGGCGTCACGTCGAGGGAAATACATACTACGGAACATTTCAGCCGTTCTTCTTTGAAGAATTGCCTGAAGAATGGACATTAAAATTGGTATTACAGAAAATAGGTGGCGTAGATGGAACATGGCAATTTGACATTCCTCTTACTCGAAAACCTGCAGATGCTGTGACGAAGGTAACGGAGCCAGGAGTTTCCGGACAATCAAGAGGCTTCATTCTCTCGGTTAAACAAATTATTCGAACCCCTAGTACCACTAGGATTGTTTTTGGGGTACAGGGTGAAAGTGAATCCATAGAACCGGCAGAGGAAGAAACGTTGAATCAGATTGACCTTTTGTCAGATGCTATTCGCGTTTTCGATTCAAAGGGCGTTCCTCTTTCCAGTATTACAGACGAAAAGGGAAATAGGCGAGGTGGCATCACCGGTAGCACCCTCTTCACCAAGGATTTCCATCCGATTTCCGTGGACTCCCACTCCATGACTATCGCTGTAGACAAACAGTTGCGTTTCGAGATCCCACTCGACTGACAAAAACCACTCAGCCGCCCGTCTTCCTTTTAGGCTGAGTGGTTTCTGCTGTTATTCAAGGGCTGCCTCAATCACGTGTCTACTGGTCAACCGGGTCACTGAGCAGATACGCGAACCATGAGCAAGATTGCGTTTATTGATGTTCACGCGTTCAGAAAATTGTTAGGAAACCATCTCGGCAGATGGTTAAAAGTACAGGAAATGTCCTGAGAAGGGTTGATAGAACTAACTCACGGACTTTTTCTATTTGTCTGTTCTCATTTTGTTTGTATATAATTAAGAACTACTTGTAAACTAGAGTGACGCTTTCGGTTGATAGATAGCTATATTATTAGGGAATGATATAATGTGTCATACGTATGGCATTTTTTATTGTTATTAATATGTTTAAATTGGAGTGGTAGTCAGGAATAAAACGTACTTGGCTGCCACTTTTTGATTTATAGAACCCGTTGGCTGAATAATTCGAAAAGTAATCACAACCTCCAGGGGGTTTCCACACATTTCCTGTTGTACATTAATATGAGATACAAATTAGGAGGTGTCTATATGGCAGAGTTTTTTATTCACCCAGATCGTTCAACTCTGCACGGTTCTTTTTCAAAGGAGTTCACTCCAATAGTATCAATCAATTCGGGTGACACCGTTCGCTTTGAGACTATTGACGCCGGGTGGAATACTGGTCCATTTCAATTAGACGGTGTAAGAGAGAAATTCTGCGAAAGAGATGATCCACAAGACAGCGGACATGCCTTGATCGGACCTATCTACATTAATGGAGCAAAAGAAGGAAAAACCTTGGCTATTCGCATAAACGATATTAAGACCGGTAATTGGGGTTGGAGTAGCGGAGGTGGATTCCCGAATATTATTAACAAAAGATTGGGTCTTCACGAGGGACCAGAGTATGTTTTGATGTGGGAGTTAGATGCTTCTAACAATTTAGGGATTAGTAACAAAGGGCATAAAATACAGCTCAAGCCCTTTATGGGTATTATGGGCATGCCTCCAAATGAAGAAGGGATACACTCCACTTACCCTCCGAGGTTCTGTGGAGGGAATATTGATTGTAAAGAACTTGTACCTGGCAGTATTTTATACTTACCCATAGCAGTAGAAGGTGGCCTTTTTTCAGTGGGTGACGGTCATGCTGTTCAAGGTGATGGAGAGGTATCCAGTCCAGCTCTCGAATGCCCAATGCAGTTAGTCGATTTAACTTTCACAGTACTTGATCAATGCTTATCTTTCCCAAGAGCAGAGACTCCCCTTAAGAGAATTACCTTTGGATTCCATGAAGATGTACATGAGGCAGCGATGATTGCCTTAGAGGGAATGCTTGATTGGATGCAGGAGTTGTATAGTTTTGAGCGAAAAGAAGCGTTAAATTTGGCAAGCCTTCTTGTTGACTTGCGTATTACTCAACTAGTCAATGGCGTTAATGGTGTACACGCCTTATTATCCAAAGAAGCCGTTCTATAAATAATAAATTATTTAACAAAACTTATGTATGAATAGTTAAGCAAAAAAGGCTACTGTATGACTGATATGCTCCTCTTTAAGTAGACTGGTTGCTTTGAACAGCTCATGGTCATTCTGCTATTAGGTTGATAGTTTATTAAAAAGAGGTATTCAAGAACGTCTTTTTTCGTTCCTGAATATCTCTTTACTTTTCCAATTAGATTTCTAAGTACATATGCGATTACATATAGTTCTTTAGATTTGTAGTAAAGAACTACAGAAATATTTTTTTCCTTGAATAAAAAGTTGTGAACTCACGTTCCTATCCAATAAAATGTAATTATCATTATCTACAATAGAAAGTCATGTGACACATTATAATTTCCTTCTTGATTTAGCTATCATAGAATCAGTTTAGTGATTAATTCTAGATAACAAACGTTCTTTACGGAGTGGTGCGGAGTGTTATCGGATATCGAGAGAAAAGTCCTCAGAGTGATCGGCAACTACTCAGCTTGAACTCCTTTCTGGCACTGTTATACTTTATCATTGTTTAGACGAAAAAGTACGGGGGACTCCGGAACACATCACCCTAATAAACGACTGTAGCAAACATAAATTATCCGCCCAGCACCCTTGTGTTCAGGGGTTCCCCGGGCGGATTAAATATAAAAATAATGAATGACATGATAATAAACCCGCCTCTTTACTGAGACTGGTTTTGCAGCTTATATGCTCCTGCAACCTGCTCCAATACCTTTAATAAAGAGTGGAGACAGTATATCCCAGGGAAATCATCGAAAAAGAAAATTCTCAGTGTAGTACATGAATATGAACATAAATATGATCGAGATAAAAAGCACGATGATTTCTGGCCGATGTAAAGGGGACCTTGGATGCAGCGAAGAAATTCAAGTGCACCATTTTTGTGCAATTTGTTTGCACCAAATCACAAACATTGATGAGAAGATGACCAAACAGTCCATAAGGTCATTTCCAAACTAGATAGTAGAACAGTGCAAGGAAGTTTAATAGGTAGGTGAGTAGGGATGGAACACAACAACTTTTTTCAGATAGGCAGATTTCAGAAATCGAAGAACGTCTAAATTCCATGCAAAAGTTGATGGTGATGGATGTAGATGCGCTGATTAAAGAAGTTCGGGCATATCGGGAGC
The DNA here is from genome assembly GCF_003013475.1 of Brevibacillus porteri. GTDB lineage: Bacteria > Bacillota > Bacilli > Brevibacillales > Brevibacillaceae > Brevibacillus > Brevibacillus porteri. Next base: position 18,349 of record NZ_PXZO01000069.1, on the reverse strand, counting down.
TTTTGAACGAAACCAAGGAGGAAAAGACAAAACTCGTTGAGAGAGTACGATTTGATTTACCATCAGTGGATGAAGAGATATTGGATGCTTATCCTGACGCTTTGAAACCAAAGGATATACAAAATATACTTGGCCTTGGTCCGGTTAAGACTTATGAACTTTTAAACTCTGGTGAGTTTCATGTTGTAAGGGTTGGCCGATCCTATATGATTTCCAAACGGGTTTTTCTTAACTGGTTAAAGGGACAATGACGATTAGAAAAGTGGTGCCGAATCTGGTGCCGAAACGTAAAAAAGGGCACCAAAAAGAGCTAATGCCTAACAAACATACCAACCAATAGAATGCGGTTATATCAAGGCTGCTTCATCTTCAACAAAACGTAACAAAAAAGGTCTGGCGTCTTGACAGGGTGGGGGTCGCTGGTTCGAACCCAGTCCGGATCACCATATGATGAACGTTGAAACCCTTGGTAATCAAGGGTTTTTCTTATGTCCTCGTCCATCCACCCTGACAACATAATCCCTCTACGTTGTCGCTTGACAACATTTTGACAACCTTTATTCAACTAAAGTCATTTTGAGCGTTTTTGTTTCATCATTTTCTCGAAGTTGTCAGCAGCATCTTTTTGCATGTCCGGCATGACATGGCTGTATACATCCATTGTAATTCCAACCCGGCTATGCCCGAGACGTTCAGATACAACTTTAGGATGCTCGCCCATTTGTAACAGCATCGTTGCGTGAGTGTGGCGTAGATCATGAAAACGAATTGCTGGGAGTCCGCTTTTCTTCGTGATTCGTTCGTAGTGTCTTAAGAGATTGCGAGGGTCTTGTGGTCGGCCGTCATCGTAGCAGACAACTAGATCATTGTCCTCGTAGCCATCGCCATATTGCAGGCGTAATTTGTTTTGTTTTGCCTTATGCCGTTTCAATTCATGTAATACAAACTGAGGGATCGCAATTCGCCGCTTTGCACTTTTGGTTTTTGGTTCTTGAAAGATGATGCCTTGATTAGAAGGCCGATAGAGAGTTTGCTGGATGCTGATTTTAGCTTGTTCAAAGTCAATGTCTTTCCAACGCAAGCCGAGGATTTCTCCACGCCTCATGCCAGTATAGATAGCCAGTACGAACGCAATATGGCAACGGAGAGAGTATGCCATCAATTCTCACAGCCAAGCACATCGCTAATTATCTTCACATCTCAGAACGTCGTGCTTACGAGCTGATGGATCTTAAAACCTTCCCATTGATCCGGTTGGGACGTAGTAAGCGTGTGAATAGGGAGTCATTTTTAACATGGCTACAGGAAAACGAGAATAAGGGGGCTTGCTGATGACAATGAACATGCGTGTTGAAAGTTGGATGGGGCATTCAATTCGGTTTGTAGAGACGACACCTGGAGATTGGGTAGGGATTGCCAAGGACGTAGCTGATGCTTTGAGGTATAGCGATACAAACGCGATGACAAGGCATTTAAACAAGAAATACCTTACAACCGTCAAATTGACGGGTATGAACCAGAACTTCACCGCGATTAGCGAACAAGGGATTTACAAAGCTGTGACTCGCTCACAAAGACCGGAGGCCGAAGAATTTGAGGATTGGATTTTCGAGATGCTTAAACAACTCCGAAAATCAACTGGACTCGAAGGATTCCAAATCTTCCGTATGTTGGACAAAGACCATCAGAAGGAAGCCATGAGCCGATTGAAAGCCAGTCTTTCACAACCTGTGAAGGTGGACTTTATCAAGGCAAACACTATTGCTAACAAAACAACGTCTTCGTTAAATGGGCATCCAAAGATGATTAAGAAAGATCAAATGACTCCGAAGATGTTGGTGCAACGACAGGAGATTCTGGACGACACTGTAAACCTAATGTCCGTAAAAGAAAAGTTTGGTTTAGATTTATCTGTTTCCAAATCAATTTATGGAAAGTACTTGCACATGAGGACTAAGCAAGCGCAGTAGAGGGATAAGCTCTAAATGAGGTGATCACTAATGCGTAAGAAAAGACCACAACTTAGAATCGTCGCACATTACATGATGATTAATGGCGAGAAAGTGGCGATTGACCCGGCCAAAACTGATCTTCCCGATCGTTGTAAGTTATTAATGGCAGAAATGATAACTGGGCAAATGTTTGTATTGGTTGATAGGGATAAGGGAACAAGCGGCTCTTAGGAGTTACTTTGGTGGACAAGCTTGGAAGGACATCCTGTACCAGAGGATGATTAGTGAGGGGAACTCTTACGGATAGGTTAGATTGGGAATAATAACACATAAAAACTGGAGTGGTCCCAATGGAAGAGTTTACCAAAATTGTCCTTAACGCAGAACAAACAAAAAAGTTCCTTAGTTGCTTCGTACAAGAGGCAATTCAGATTGCAAACAAACGGCTTGAAGAAAAACACGTAGTTGAAAAAGAGGAACGCGACTCATAATGTGCGCTTCGATGGTCTTGTAAAATGTCCCGAGAAAGGGTGAGAAACAAAATGGAAAACGGTCATAAAATAGTTCCTCCAAAACACAAAATTATTGAGGTGATAAATAAGTATATTCTGCCTGACTTGTTACGCAAAAAACCAGGAGACTTTTCCCGCGGAAAGCGTAGTGGATCGGATTCATAAGATGATTAAAGGTGATTGATAGCAGTCGTCTTAGGTGGACAAGGCTTCACTTGGAACATGTGGGGGGTATTTACTGAGGGGAGGTGAGCAAAGGCATGTACCGGATAACTCTACGCGAAGCCCGCTTAAACTGCCGAATGGAGATGAAAGAAGTTTCAGAGAAAACTGGGATTCCCGTTCGTACTCTTAAACGTTGGGAAATTGATAGCGGGAGAGCAAACCTTGTCTCGGTTTATAAACTCTTAGCCTTGTATGGTTTCGCTTCATTGAATCATATCCATTTCGGTTCAGAATCCGAACTTCTTGCACAGAGGCAAGCGGCACTAGCAAACATACAAGAACCTGCTTGAATTTGAAAGGAGGCTAACGGATGAGACATGAGAATGTCAAAGAAACGCTGGATGGGGTGGATGAGGAGCAGCTTTCGATGATCGTATCTGCTCTTGAGGAAACAGCCAGACGCTATGACCAGCAAGGCATGATTATGGTAGCTCTCAAAATGCGAATTACTGCTGAAAAAGTAACGGAAATAAAAAAAGCTCGGGAGTCCGAACAAGCAGCCAAAATCCTCGGGCGTTGGGCAAAAAAAGAAAAGCCCACCTGCTACGAGCAGATGGGGTAAGACAGTCATTTCCTAAATTGTCTTGGCGGACCAAGGAAATGACAACCGTATCAATGGAGGACAAGCCTCGCTATTACCTATTATAGCGAATGTTGCAAATATGTATACATAAAAGTCTGTCCTCCTACAAAAAGGGAGGGAATCTGTTTGAAAATGCTTATGAACTGGTTGAAACCAGCTATTCACAAAAGAATGGATAAATTACCTATCGAGAAAAACGAGGCAGTCAAACTGGCAAATACTCGGTTTTACGAGCTTTATGCGGAATTGGGGACGATCCTCGGTGAAGAACATTCTGAGATACACAACGAATTAGAATCCTGCGTGAATTGGCTACGGGCAATTGAGGAAGAAGTAACTTTTGAATACGGAATACTCGATGGAATAGCGCTTGGTTCTGAAATGCAGGGTTTTTTCCAAACTCCTGTTTGGAATCTATTTACCGATGAAACAGAACTAAAGGCGAATTTACGGAGGGTGCAGGACATTGCAAAGAATGCAAGTACCGTTGGAGACGCAGAAGATCGTTATGAATCTGCTTTAATGCGTATTGAAGCAATGTTACCGGATCAGAAAGATTTACTCACATCGTTACATGATGCTGTCCATTCGATGCGAGAAGCGTGCGTGGAGGTATCGTACCGGACTGGCTTGAGTGACAATCCTTCTTTGGGAAGGAGAGTAGTGTAAATGGCACTCGCAAGGGACTTAGAAGTCAGCAAGCGGGATTTTGAAGAGGTAGCTGATACGCTATTTGCTCATCGCTTTAATGGGTACGTTTTCCGCAAATCGGACGATTATCAAGAGAAGAGCAAGAGCCTTGTCGGATTAATGGACGACATTCGTAAACTGCTTCCTGATGATCAGGAACACTTGCTAAATAAGCACGACGACACATTGGCTTCAATGGAAGCCATAACCGAAGAGTTTGCATATAAAGCGGGCTTCATGGACGCGATGGTTCTTCTATATCAATTAAGATCAGAACCCAAAATTGGGGGCTGAGGCGATCTGGCAAATAAATGACATCAAAAAAGGGGGCGCATAAGATGGCAACCTATAGACAAGTACAGACAAGCTTTTGGCAAGATGGATTCGTTCTCGATCTGACACCAGAAGAAAAGTATTTCTTCCTGTACCTCATGACAAACAGCAAAACGACTCAGTGTGGCATCTACGAGCTGCCCAAGCGAATCATAGAGACGGAGACAGGATACAACCGGGAAACGGTGGACAAGCTTCTCAACCGTTTTGTCGAGTACGGGAAGGTCGCTTACAACGAGACAACCAAAGAAATCATGATGTTGAACTGGTTAAAGCATAACCGGATTAACAGCCCCAAGGTGAAAGCCTGCATTGCCAAAGAGTTGAAAATCGTTAAACACAAGCCGTTCTTAGAGGTTTTTCAAGCTCTTTGTAAAGAGTATGGATACGGTATCGATACGGTATCCATAGACTATGGGGAAGAAAAAGAAAAAGAAAAAGAAAAAGAAGAAGAACAAGAACAAGAACAAGAACAAGAACAAGAACAAGAAGAACAACAAGAAGTAGGAGCAGGAGCAGGAGCCAGCAGTACGTTGGATGACCTACCGGATAAGACCATCCCCCAAAAACCTGATCCTGTCACTTTCTATATGAATAACATCACAGCAGCAATACCGCCAATCATTGTACAGGACATTGATCAATGGATTGCTAAAGGTCACTTTGACGAGCCAGAAGAGATCATTATCGAGGCCCTTAGAGAAACGATCTTGAATGGCACGAAGAGTTGGAAGTATACGACAAAAATCCTCATTGGCTGGGCTGATCAAGGATTACGTACACTCCAGCAAGTCCAAGCTGCTATTGCTGAACATGCAAGGAGCAAGACATCGAATAAAGGCAAATACAGTCGCGGTCAGTCAACGGAATTGTCAGAAGCCGACAAAGCGTATTTGGACAACCTTCGAGGAGGACAAGCACCGCAAGACGATCCAAGCTATGATCCAGCACAAGATCACGAATTGCAAAAGCTGCTGGGCCAGCTCCAAGGCAAGGAGACTGAGTGAACATGAAGTCAATTGGAGACGTGCTTTCAAACGATGAAAGATGGCAGATGATTATGGAAAAGGCAAAGCAATCAGAAGACCTTCTGTACAAGCACGAGCTGATTCAATGGCTTATGAACCGATTTCCTGAGGAGAAATTCCCTTTGCCAGAGCTTTACGAATTTCGGGATACGAACATGCATTGCACTGATTGCAAAGGTTTGGAGACGTGTCGGAATTTCTTCATAGGGCACAGAAAAACTGCTTTCGAAGTATCTGGGAGAGTGGAGTTGCGTTTCTCACCTTGCGAGCATCAACAAAGCCATGATCACCAGCGCAGGTTAAAGGCATTGGTCAAAAGCCAGTTCGTCCCTGATCACATCATGAATACGACCTTTGAAGCCTTGGAGAAAGATGCAGGACGGATCGAAGCCATAAAAGCAGCCATTAACTTTTGCGTCAGCTTTGAGCGCGGGAAGACAACAAGAGGACTCTACATATACGGCCCGTTTGGAGTTGGCAAAAGCGCAATAGCAGGGGCAATGACTCAGGAGCTGGCAAAACGTGGCGTAGACGTTTTGATGCTGTACGTACCGGATTATCTGATGGAGATTAAAGCATCGATTGAGACGGGCGGAATGGAGCAAAAGCTGGAGGCTCTGAAAAATGTATCTGCGCTTATCCTGGATGACATAGGAGCAGAAGCGATCACGGCATGGACTCGTGACGAAGTGTTGGGGCCAATTCTTCAACGGCGAATGGAGAAGCTGCCCACCATTTACACGTCCAATCTAAAACTCGATGAATTGGAGCAGCACTTTGCCAAGGCGAAGAACAGCGAGCCGAACTACAGGAGCGCAGCGCGGATCATGGAGCGGATCGAGCCATTTGTGGATTACTGCGAAGTGAAGGGACGGAATAGACGCCGTGCTCAAAAACAATCGTCTACTTAACAAACTAAAAATAGTTATCCACAGTTCGTTTAAGTTTTTGCATCTAAAAAGCTATCCTAAATATAAGGATGGATGAACTACCAAAATCTACTACTAAACGGGGGGAAGAAACTTGAACAAATTGGTCTTTATTGAGAACGGAAGGGTAATTACCGATAGCTTGATTGTGGCAGAGACGTTTATGAAGAATCATAGTGATGTTCTTCGCGACATTCGAAATCTTGGCTGCAGTGATGAATTTCGACTCAGCAATTTTGCAGAGTCATCTTACCCCAACCAGCAAGGTAGACAAATGCCGAAGGTAGATATGACTAGGGACGGTTTTACCTATTTGGTAATGGGATACACAGGGAAGGAAGCAGGTCGGTTCAAAGAAGACTACATCAAAGCCTTCAATGTGTTGGAACAATCGCTTCGCCAGCAGATGCAACCGCAACTGACCACGATGGAAATGGTTGCTTTCCTGGCAAATCAGGCAGTCCAGAAGGAAAAAGAGGATGCTCGGCGGGATCAGGAACTAAAGGCGTTAAAGAACGGCTTTGAAACAATTACAGACAATCTGACGGCTGTGCCAGATGCAGCCAAGGTAGTCGATCTAATTAACGAATACTCTCGCTGGACTCGAATGGGGCACAACGAAATATACAACCGCATCTACGACACTATGAAGGATCAACATGGCATTAACGTCTTGGAGCGGGTGCAGCGGGAGCGGGACAAGATTAATACCGATCGAATAAAAAGCATCGGCCGCCCATATGCCGAATCAACACTCAAGAAAATGGTCAACGGAATCGACGTCATGGTGCGAATGGGTGCGCTGGACAAGTTTCACACTATTCTCGTCGGAATGTTAGCTAAAGCAAAAAGTGAACGAATTTTTAACTAAACCACTAAAGGAGCAGATTTATATGACAACAATTCAAATGATTGATTCAAATGCTGGAGAAGCGATGCACCTATTCGAAGTGGTGAAGAAGTTCGGCGTTACATGCAGCTTAGAATTTAAGTTGGAAGGAGTTGCCGATCCGTTTATTGGAATCTCAGGCGTTAACGTAGATGTGGACTATTTGGAAGCGGAGGACGGTGACACCTTGATTGTAAATATGGGAGAGGCGGAATTTGCTTTCGGTCTAGGCGATCATGATTTCAGTAGATTCATTTCTGATTGCCAAATCATGATGGCTATTGGAGCAAAAGACGGGAAATATATCGCTTGGTTCAATAGTGGTGTTATTTCTCCAAACGGGATCGTGGAAGCTAACGGCTATGACGGCACTGTTGGAGATGAAGATATCAATGAACCAGAGTTCACGGAAGAAGAGAAAAAATTGGCCTACTTTATCAGAAGTCTCGATTTTGAAGCTGTGTTAGATGCTGTATCGGGGATCCATCGCGAAGTGGATCAAAGTAAGAATAAAGCAGCAACGCATTTACGAGCTGGAAGGATTCAAACAGCTAACGCATTCGATAAACGGGCTGCCAACTTGGAGCAACTGGCCTGCTTACTTGGGGAAGCCAACAAAGACTACAATGCACACGTTTGCCAAGTGGATTAATCCACTGTCTTCACCAATAAACAAGGAGGAACAAGCGATGAAATGTGCATTTTGCGATGAAGAGATCGTGGGGGACAAGCCTGAGTGGATACTGGTAAGCAAGAAGCCATCTGTCGATCATTATTGCAGCTTGGGGTGCCTATCGGGGCATGTAGATGAAATGGCAATCGAGGCGGAAGAGAAAAACGGATTGATTAATTAAATTGAAATAAGTGTATCCGGCGGTTCGGATCAAATGCGCCGCCGGATACACAATGTGTAACTTGATAAACGTAATTAAGGAAAAGCCTATGATGAAACGATTAGATCAATCATCAGTTCTTTGAACAGGAGGACTGATCCAACAACTAATGTTGTTGTGAGTAGTAATTTGAGAAATACCAAGACTCTTGTGTGATTTCTGTAAAGAGAAAAAGCTATGGCTCCAAGTTCAATACAAATGATCACTATCCACCAATCAATAAATTTCATGGAAACACCTCATTCCAGAAGGTTAAACCACATTTTACCATATACTGCGAGGTGTTAACGCAATAGTTATGTAGAGAAATAAAAAAACCTTAAGCAAGAAATGCTTAAAGTTTAACTTAACTTCTTAGATTTTAATTCTTCAACTTCACGGGTAAGCACTGCAACTTGTCTTCTGAGTTCGTTTGATGGTTCTGTACATCGTCTTCCGATAATAATTGCTGTACACAGTAATGACCCTATAACACCGAGCAAAGTAACAAAAAAGAAGACATTTACTCCAAGCAAATGGACACCTCATTTCCATATTATTACAAGTTTGATTGAATGTATAGATCAGGAGGTTTCAAAAACTGAATAGATAGTTAGGGATTACTCAGAAAGTCATTAGCGTGTCACTAATGAAAGTAGTCATTTACGTTGCTTTACAAAACGGTAATTCAATAAACTAGCGGTCGCTTAAAAGGGTGATTATGATCGTCACTACAATGCTTAACACTAAAGATGCAACTAGATCCTGATTCCGTGTTGTATTAGCGAATATGCTCCATTTTCGACCTAAGAAGCTAAAAAATCTAGCTATTAGAAACATTGGAATGAACAAAGTAACAGCCAAACCAAGCATGATCTCACCTCAAGGAAGAAAAAGTAATTTAGTTCCAATTTTCTCAAAGAATAATCATTTACACAACACACGATTTGATAAAAAAGAGATTCTAAATGCCGTAATCCCGACACAAAAAAATACCCCCGGGATATCCCGAGGGCCGTTGATGGCTGTCTAAAATTCGCTACTGAATGGCGTTTCATAAGTAATATTTCCACTCATATCTTTTACAGCGCCTGAAACAAATTTGACTTTATAAGTAAATCCAGTGTGCCATGTTTCAGGATTATAACCCATGTGAATTTTAAGAACAGGGTTTTCGGGATTGCTCGTATCCCATTCAATACTTTGATTAGCCGCAGGATGTCTGAGATTAGCTCCATTTTGGTTGTTAATTTGGGAAATTAACTCATTGATATCATTGATCGCTAAAGTATCATCTGATAATTCTTCATTGAAGCTGATCAGCAAAATGCTCGCATTCACAAGAGTGATTGTCCCAACTGCTGGCGTTTCATCAATGCTATTCTCGACTTATTCCCTTCTGTTGTGAGGGTTTTTGTTCGAGCCTACACCGTGCGGGCGACTTTCATCGCACACGGCGTTCCATCAACAGATAAGAAAGCGTGTTTTACAACGGGCACATATAACATACGCCATCCTATCTATAACTGTCTGCTAACTAAAGTTATAACTTTAGGTGGCTCTGTTATAAACGAACTGAGCTTAACAAACCAATCGATTTGTTACATGGGGAGGTTCTGAATGCTCATGAACTGGCCAGTGAAAGCATTCGCGAGTTTGTCCAGAACAATGAAAACGGTGTGCCCTTAGAAAACTAAGACACACCGGATGCTGTTTGGCGAATTAAGATATACGGTTTCAGTTTGACTTATTACTGATAGGAATGATCTTATGTGTTTGGAAATCCCATTTATATAAATCGGTTTTAACGAGTTTTTCTTCACCACTTGTAGTATCGAGCACACTCGCCCACAACTTTAGACCGCCATAGGAAAAGTCTAGAGTATGCTTGTCAGGTAATTTTTTTGTAATAAGTTTATCCACTTCAACTAAGCTACCTTGTTGGTATTTCAGTGATGACACCTGAATGTAATCCAGATCGACACTTCCATCTGAATTTGTTTTATCTACCCTGTAATAAACAAGGAGGTAGAGGTTGCCGTTTTTATCTTTGTCACTATCCAGTACACCGAAATAAACGTTTCCACTGTTTGGGCCGTATTGCATTGCATCGATCTTAATCACTTTTCCATTCTTTTTCCCTAAAAAAACATACGTGGTGTCTGCAGCCTTTTGGTGACGCTCTAGCAGGTATAAATCATCCTCAATATGTCCAAAGGTGTCTATAAAACCAGAGTCCTTATCTAAGCCGAATACTTGATATTCTTTCGGAATAATAACTTGGGGTGATGGATAGTGAACGGGACTATCATTTTGAGGCGACGCATATGCAGTACTGGTAATCGACAATAGTGCGGCTAACAAAGAAACTACTACTTTCTGCAAAATAAAACCTCCTGTTTAAAATGATGGAAATATTTTAGCAAACTGATGTAACCTGCACAAGCATGACTCTAGGGTATTGAATTCAAGAGAAGCACAGAAAACTTTTGGTTACATCATACACCAACCGTTTTACAAAACATTACGTTTGTACCCAGGGAGGGGAACAAGGTGGACGGTTTGTGCTGCCCAAGTTGCGGTTGCGGAAAGCTATTTCATTACAGCGGTGCGATCGGAGTCTACGAATGCACCTTATGCGGAAGTAATGTTGACCAGCACGATTTAATTCCAACCGAGCAGTTCATGGAAATGGATATGTCGGTGGAGGAAATCAAAGAGTTGATAGATATCAAACTGGATATGATGCTGCTTTTTCCCGAAGACAAGGCAGCGCTTATTGACGACATAAAGAAACTGCGAAGCAGGCTTATAGAAATCGCTAAATAGGAGGGGAACAGGATGGGTACAGCGATTGAATGGACGGACACGGTTTGGAATCCAGTTACAGGTTGCAGTAAGGTGTCAGAGGGTTGCCGCAATTGCTACGCTTTTGCACTTCACGACATGCGGCATAAGGCTTTCCAGGAGGGAAAGAAATTGCCGCAGCAGTACGCAAAACCTTTCAGCAAGATACAGCTGTTTCCTGATCGGCTAGTCCAACCGATGAAGTGGAAAAAGTCGAAGCGAGTGTTTGTCAACAGCATGGCCGATTTGTTTCATAATGATGTGCCAGATGACTTCATATGGAACGTATTCGATATTATGGCAAAAAGCCCTCAGCATACATTTCAAGTTCTCACTAAGAGACCAGATCGAATGATGGAAATGTTATCAGGAAGGTACTGGCGCGACCTCGGCACATCAGCAAGACCTTATTTTGCAAGGATCATCAAAGGAGAACAGCGAGAGGGTGATATGCCGTTTCTCCCTAACGTCTGGCTTGGCACAAGCGTTGAGAATCAGAAAGCAGCTGACGAGCGCGTTCAGTATCTGTTAGAGACGCCAGCCGCCGTTCGATTCCTGAGCTGCGAGCCGTTACTGGGGCAAGTTGATCTTGAATTCACAGTACAATTTGAGCATCCAGACAATGAGGGTTACGGAGTGCAAGCCATAAAAGGAATTGATTGGATCATCGTTGGCGGTGAGTCAGGACCAAACGCCAGACCAATGCATTCCGATTGGGTAGAGAGCTTGCGAGATCAATGCGAGGAATATGGGGTGCCGTTTTTCTTCAAACAATGGGGCGAATGGGTGCCATTCAATCAGATGGATACGTTCCCGGGGCACGAAACAAGAACGGTCAAAATAGGCAAGCAGAGAGCAGGACGGCTGCTGGACGGGCAAGAGTGGAACCAATTTCCGGACAGAGGGGAACGGGATGCAAATTGAAGGTCAAGAGATTCCCGTTTACGACGACTTGGCGGATTTGACCCTCGAACAATTGCAGGCTGAGATGAAACGCCTTGGACCGATCTACGTTAATCGCTTCGAAGTGAATATCGAGGAGTACATGGCTATCAGAATTTATGTGGCCATCAGCATGATGGTCGAGAATATCGAGCGCGGCGTAAATCGCTGGCATCGAATTGATAGTGGGAGGGAACGGGATGCAAGCAGGACGTGATGCTAAAAAGGATTTGGAAATGTGCGGGGCAGCAACAGATGGGCCATGGGAATGGAGTGTGTTTAGCCGTTTTATCATGGGCAAGGATACTGTAGTGGCGACTATTTTAGAGGGTGATGAAGTTACCTCAGACATTATCGCCGTTTCTGACGAAGACGCCAAATTCATTGTAGATTCCCGCGTTGCGTTGCCACACTGGATACAGAGAGCAGTTGCAGCGGAGGAAGAGGTCAAGAGGCTTCAAACAGCAGTCTTTAATACTTACCCGCAAATGATTACTGATCGGGACAACGCGTTGATAGCTGCTAAGAAACGGGAAGAAAAACTGACCGAGGCTCTACGAATGGTTACACGAGAGTTAGAAAGTGAAGGAACAGACAGACAAATTGCTCGTCGTATGCGAAAAGTGGCGTATGACACACTGAAAGAACTTAGGTTTGTTTAACAAAAGAGAAAGTAAGAAAACGAGAGCATGATCGCCCTCGTTCACTATGAAAATAGCAATTATCCTCATCTGCAAAGAGTAATCCACGGAGGGCAAACCCCCCCAGCCCGACGGGGAAGCGGAAGCGGAAGCAGCAACCGGAACAGAAGCTACAATCATTACAGTGAAAACAACAGCAAGCAACTTTTTCATATGTATCACCTCCAGTCGAAGTGTTCTGAAAATAATATACCATAACTTACAAAATATGTAAAAACATATTAGCGCGGGGAAGTGAAGTTGTTTTGCGCTAAGTGTGAGCAGGTAGCGGAGCAAAAGTATTTAACACAATATTTCTTGTGTTTAATCAAGCAACAAAAAAACCACATTCCTCTCAGAAGTGGCTTACCTACTTTTCAAATACCACAGTATTCCTAGGACAATGAAAACAAGAGTAATCCCTAAAACGAAATATGGCTTGTACTCTGGAGGAATGAAAGTAATCTCAGGCATTGGATACCTCCTAAAAAGAGAGCCCCCAATCGGGAGCCGGATAATTTTTCCTTTGACAAGAAAATTATATCACGGGCTACCGCGAGGGGGAATCTGGAAATGAGCGCACAGGTACAAGAACAACTGTCATTTCTGCAACCAGTGAATGAGACAGAAGTCAGAAAGGCCGTTGTGAAAGAACTGAAAGAGTATAAAGCCCTCCGTGTTGCTGTACAGAATAGGCAGGAACTAAGAGAGAAGGGCATAGGTCAACTGTTCCCAAGGCTACAGCCAACAGAGACAATAAACGAGCTGAAGGCCAAACAGATTGATCGAGCATTGCAATACTCGCTAGACGAGATCGAGCGTCGGATTGTTGAAGAAAAGTATCTCAGCACTTCACGCGTAAAAGACATCAATGTGTACCTTGATTTAGGGTTAACAAAAGACCAATACTACACAAAAAAGAAAGATGCAATCAGGCAAATTGCTACGGCACTCGGCATGATCTGAGTGCCCTTTTTTGTGCGAAAAAGCCCAACAAAATCGCGATAAAATGCAGGATAAAACTCGGAGTTTATCAGGGATAAAAGGCAGGACGATTTGAATTTGGATAATCGGTAATCTTGAGTCAAGAGCAAGCGACACCAGCTCTTGGGAGATACCGCCTATCCCTTATCAATGGTGTACCTGAGCGAATCTATGGGTGATGACGAATGTGACCTTACGAGAGGGGGACATTCTGAGCCTGAACGCACAAGTTGCGACGAGCGTAGCAGGGAACCATGCAATTATTTTTCATTGTATGCATTACAGCGGTTTCTAAGTTTTGGGAACCCCTCTCGGAACTTTGGAAACGGCTCCGGCCTCTCGCCCCTTGTCCTGTATCTCTCATATTCAAATACGCCGAACCTGTCTCAAGTGTGCAGATTTACCTGCTGCACGGCCACCTAAAGCCTGTGACCGCAATAGGTATAAGAATGGCTAGCGGCGGAGGTCACTATCGAAGGGGTGGGGGAGCTTTTATAGACAAATAACCCTATTTGATTCAAGATGGAGTTAAAAGGGGGGGGAATTATGGATGAGGTTTTCTCGAAATATCTTTTAATTCCAATATTGACAGCAGTTTTAACTACAGTTGCAGTATATCTAAAGGACTTTTTCATTGAAAGCAAAAAGAAAAAGAAGGATTTAGAGGAGAAACAGATACTTGAACTTTATAACAAATTATTTATCATTTTTCTAAAGTACAATCATGAATTAAAGGTTTCATGGCAAGAAGAAGTCATTGACTTGCCAGAAGATGATTCACCTGTCATTTTTAGAGAATTAGTAATTGATAATGTAGAAACATGGAACGCAGTTTATAAGGAAGTATCTGAGTTAGTCCATGAAAAAATCCACCTCTTGGATTATGAAGATCTTAAGGCCTGGTATGACGTGGAGTTTTACTATAATTGGATTGAAACTGAAGGAGATTTATATGAAGCCTTCACAGCTTTTAAAAAATTTATAAAGAACACAGTAGACACATGGTCGCCTATATCATGAATACCACTTAGCTACAAAGTCTAGGAAGAAAGCAAAAAAGAATGAGATAAAACAAAAGATAAAAAATGCACGTTCTAATCCTTTTTACTCAGAAGAGGAACGACAAAAGGAAATCGATAAACTGAATAAACAATTAATGAAAGTCAGATAGCACACAACATAGCACCCATGGGTGCTTTTTTTCATGGAGGTGGGTGAAATGTAGTGCGTCAGTATGTCGACTCAGCGACAGGAGAAATATACTACACGGAGGAAGTACTGCGCCGGTCGGATGAAATTGTAAAAGTATTTCGACCTGTAGGCCGCAGCTCAAAATTCGTGAAGATCAAAGCCAGCCAAAAGGCAAAGCGACGGCTCAGAAAGCTGTCACTCGCCGAGGCTGGCTTTTTGTTGAAGATCGCACCTTATGCCAGCGAGGGAACTAACCTCCTGCAAGGCGACAATGAGCGCGGACAAAAGGGGACGCCGCTTACCGTCAAAGACCTTGCCCGCATCGCAGACTGTTCCTATCCAACAGCACGCAAGATCGTGAAGGCATTCATTGAGCTGCACATCATGCGTCGAACCGACTTGGAAGGACGGTCAGCATTAGCAATCAATCCACTGTATTCTCTCAATGGGAAGACAGCAGAAGCGTGGCTCCTGCACCTATTCAGTCAGGAGATCACAGAGGCAGGCGAAGACCCAAATTTGGACTAGGGGGTCGCCAGAAGCCAACAGCCATCCGAGGCATGAAGCTCTAAGCCTCAACCCCATTTTTTGCGGTGAAACAAAACATATACTTTTCCTCTGGAATAGTAGTCGTTTGATTACACCTACAGAATACGTCACCAGCCCAACAGCATCAAGGCATCCAGCAATTTTAAAGCTGGCAATATTCTTTATTCTTACTTTATTGCCACGAAGGAGCTGAACAGCATGGATATACGGAAAATATCAGTCTCTAAAATCAATCCAGCCCCGTATAATCCCCGCGTGGATTTGCAACCGGGCGATCCTGAATATGAGAAACTGAAACGATCCATCGAAGAGTTTGGATACGTGCAACTGCTCATCTGGAACGAACGAACAGGGAACCTTGTTGGAGGTCATCAAGGATTCAAAATACTTGTCAATGAATTGGGATCCTCGGAGGTCAATGTATCGGTTGTGGACTTGGACGATGCCCGAGAAAAAGCCTTAAACATTGCACTAAATAAGATAAGCGGTGATTGGGATGAGGATAAACTTGCCCACGTGTTGGCGGAGCTGCAGGAGAGCGATTTGGACGTAGAGCTCACAGGTTTTGACCTGAAGGAAGCTATAGATTTGATCAATGAGTACGTCACCATTGAGATAGATGAGCCAGTTATTGAAGATGATTTCGATGTTGAGAAAGCACTAAACGATATCATTGAACCGGAGACGAAGCCAGGGGACATCTGGAGGCTCGGGCGGCACATTCTTATGTGCGGAGACGCCACAAGTGAGCTGGATGTAAAACGGCTGATGGATGGACAGCAGGCAGCCCTAGTAGTTACTGATCCACCCTATAATGTTGCTGTCAAAAGTGAATCGGCAGGACTGGCTTTAGACGGAAGGGAAAGCATCTTGAATGATGATATGCCTATGGAACAATTCGAGCATTTCCTTCAATCTGTGTTTGCAAATTATGCATCAATCATGGACCCGAAAGCAGCAATCTATGTTTTCCATCCTTCTAGCTATTAGCGAGAATTTGAGAACAAGATGAACGAAGCCGGAATAGTATCGCGCACCCAGTGTATTTGGGTAAAGAATGCTTTTTCGTTGTCGTTCGCTCAGTATAAATTCAAGCATGAGCCAGTGTTCTATGCTCATCTAAAAGGGCAGGCTCCTGCATGGTACGGAGATCGTAAGCAGACTACGGTTTGGAAAGCTGATCTAGCACCAGTCCCTGAAGAACCAGAGACAGTTTGGGAGGTATCACGAGGGGATTCCATCCTACACAAAAGCCATTGGCGCTGCTTGCTATTCCAATTGGGAACAGCAGTCAGAAAGGCGATACCGCTGTCGACTTTTTCGGCGGTAGTGGTTCCACACTGATGACATGTGAGCAGATGGGGCGTATTTGTAGAACAATGGAGCTCGATCCAAAATTCTGCGACGTCATCAAGAGGCGTTTCTATGAGGCAACAGGCATTGAACCTGAGTTACTTACGAGACAAAGCGCTAGAAAATGATGTCGATTTCGATATCGGGCCAAGCCTCTTTTAGTGGCAGACCATTTAACTTAACAAGAGAGAGCAACTCATCTGGCTGTTGTGTAGTAATGACACTATCCTCGTCATAGAAACGTGTGAACGAATGACCAAACGGAGTGTTTGTTATTGAGTATCTGTTGCTATTATAAATAAACTCGATGTCACGACCTGATCTTATATCTTCAACGAATTGATCATATGTGTAAGGCGTCATAGCATGCACTTCCTTTCTAAATATAAACAAAAGGGAGACGCGTCAACGTCCCCCCATGCAACCAGGTCACCCCGGCTGAGATAGTGGAAACCCGTGGCCACGGAGTGCAATAGCCACTATCTCGCTGTCCATTCTATCATGGAAAGCTGAGGGTGCCCACAATGAGTCAGGAAAAAAATGAAAAACAGCCTACTGAAATAGAAATCCTTCAAGGTTTGCTAGAGTCAAAAGGGAAATACCGAAAGATTATCCAAGCAGCCATAGCAAAATGGGTGAAGGACTTTCAAGATGGTGTAATCGAGTTGAAAACAGCTGATGATTTGAAAACGCTCATTCAGTTGGATATAGAGCTGCAAAAAGGAATCCGGATGGATAAACGGATGCAGTCAAGAAAGAAACCACGGGGGTGAGGTGATGACGTAATGGCACGCGCTAGAGACCCGAATCGGAATAAAGCTTTCGACCTTTGGAAGCATGCTAACGGAGAAATCAAATTAAAAGAAATTGCTGACCGCCTGGGGGTATCAGAAGGAACCGTCAGAGGGTGGAAGGCAAAGGATCGATGGGACGATCTGCTAAACGGAACGCTCCTATTAGAAAGTGCTCGGAACGCTCCAAAAGAAACGGAACGTTCCAAAGGAACGGAACGAGACCCCAATGATATCTCTTGGTTGGAGATCGAAAAGGAATATGTCACAGATATTAGACGAAAACCATGTACACTCAAATCTCTTGCGGAAAAGTACAGGATTCCTATTCAGACGGTAAAAGAGTATGCAGCTCGGAATGGCTGGACTGAGAAGAGAGCCAATCATCGTACTACCGTCCTACAGAAAACCTCAGAGAAAACGGCGGAACTTATCAGTAATGATATAGCCAAGGCTACAGCTCGTCATTTCAGTGCATCGAACAAGCTGCTGGCTGTGATCGAGGATGCCCTTGGAGACGAGCAACAGTTTTATAAATACGTCGAGAAGCTTCGGAGTGGTTTCGGCCCCGGGGAGTTTGAGGAAACGATTGAGGTTGAAGTCTTAGACTCATTGAACGAAGCTAAGCTGTTGAACACCGTTAGCGCTCTTGAGAAGGTACAGAAGATGCAGCGGCAGCTTATCGGTATCCTAGACGAGAAAGACAGGCGGAGACTCGAAATGGATCAGCGTCGTTTGTTTGGTGAGAGCGAAGACGAACAGGAAGAAGACGACGGCTTCATGGAGGCGTTGGACGGAAAAGTGCAGGAAATTTGGGGCGATTTTACGTAACAGAAAACGGGATGTGGCTAACTTGAGGGAGAAGGGTTTATGAACTCTTTTAAATATGAGGATACCCCCATTAAGGAGCAATACCAATGTAGCTGTCAGTTTAATGGTATCGCGGATTAAAAGGGGGTTAGTCCGAATGAACTTTCCAGGGTCTGTCAAAAGTTTTGT
>NZ_PXZO01000068.1 GCF_003013475.1 Brevibacillus porteri | reverse complement strand
CACTCCCTCCTACTCGATTAAATTGCGAATCAGATTTCTCGCACGCTTCGGGTAATTAGTGATCAGACCATCTACACCACAATCAATGGCTCGTTGAATTTGCCGACCGCTGTTCACCGTCCAGCTCAATACTTCAAAATGATGCTCCTTTGCTTGTTTGACCAAGTCTTCCGTCAATTGATCATAAGGGACGTGCAATTGATCAGCTCGATAGCTGCTGGCTACTTCCCAGGGCTTGACGAGTGGTCCAACGTATAAAAGTCCCGTCCTTTGCGTGGCATCCAATTGCTTAATTCGTAAAAGGCTGTCGAAGTTAAACGCTGAAATGATGGTTCGCTCCGTTAGCTGATAACGTCTGATTTGTTCGATGACGAGCTCCTCTAAGTGGGGTTGATCGAGGAAGAAATTTTTCAGCTCGATGATGAAGCGCAGTGGTGTGTCGACAAACGTCTGAAATACCTCCTGCAAGGTTGGGATGTGGGCTTTTGGTACTCGCATAGACGAGTCTTTATCCGCACGTAGCTGACGCAGTTCACGCAATGTGTATTGGCGCACCATACCGGAACCATTGGTCGTGCGTTCCAGGCTATGATCATGAATGACAACCAGCTTATTATCACTGCTGAGCTGGACGTCCAATTCGATCCCATTGGCTTTTCGTCGGACGGCTGCTTGAAACGATCCCATCGTATTTTCCGGAAACAGGCCGGAAGCGCCACGATGGGCATAGATAAGTGGGGGCACGAGGGCTTCCTCCCTTCTCGAGCGTGTGATTCCCTATTACCATGATATGTAAAAGGCCCCTCGATACGACCTGACATGAGAGGCATCTCCAGAAGTCTATCCGATTACGACGAGTACGATGACCAAAAGGACAAAGAGGACAAGGATCAGGGCAAAATTGTTATTGCAGCTCACAAAAAACACCCTCCTTCTCGCACATGAAGCATCTACTTTTATGGTATGAAGAACGAGTAAATATGACCCAACAGAATGCCCACCTTGTGTTTTTTTGTGCATGAGGAACGCTTTTTTATACAGATTGGCAGATGACGGCTTTACTTGTTTTGCTACAATGAGAGGAGGAGTACTGTAGGGGAGGATGAAGACCGTGATAAATGTTGTAGGCGCACAGGACGCTGGCGACCTGATCATTGATCGACAAAATCGCCGGGTAAAGCTGCACGTATATGAACCATCACAAATCGAGCAGTGGGATCGGGTCATGAAGGAGCTGGCCGAAGAGTCAGAGGCAACAAAAGTGATTGTGTACGGGAAGAAACAAGATGTTTCACAATGGGAATCCCTTGGTTACGAGCTGGAGGGAACCATCGATGGTTTTTTTCAAGGGGAAAACGCACAGATGCTCACCTGCTATCTGACAAAAGAGCGGGCCACCTCTGGTGCAGCAAAACTTGCCGAGGAAATTCTTACGTTGAGCTTGTCACGAGCGGGGGGGACGATAGAGAAAACATTACCGGAGGGATACCACCTGCGTGAAGCAACGGAGGCAGATACGAAGGAATTGGCTTTTTTGTATGGACTGGTATTCGCGACGTATCCTACACCGATGAACGATCCGTCCTACATTCTCAAAACCATGCAAGAAGGCACCATCTATTATGTCGTTGAATTTGACGGCAAGATTGCATGTGCTGCGTCAGCTGAAGTATCCGAACGATTTGGTTCAGCGGAAATGACGGATTGCGCGACAGATCCAGACCATGCGGGGAAAGGTCTCCTCCAACCGTTGTTTATCGCGCTGGAACAAAGGATGGAGGAGGCGGGGATTTACTTTTTATACACCTTGACCCGGGCGCAATCTGCAGGAATGAATGTGACGGCTGCCAAAATGGGCTATGCATACCGCGGACGGTTGATTAACAATTGCACGATTTTTTCAGGATATGAAGACATGAATATATGGGTAAAGCCACTTCGTCCGACGAGGGAATAACAGGCTACCTGTTTGTAGGATACAACTGTTGTTGCAGACGACGGGCCATCAGGGCCAACTGAAGCTGCCAGCGTTGATGAGCATCCTCCAGGCGGTAGCCTGTTTTTTCTTCAATCTGGGTCAACCGGTACTTGAGCGTATGTCGATGGATATACAAGGCTTGCGAGGTCTGTAGACCGTTTCCATTTTGGGCCAAATACACTTCAAGTGTTTCGAGAAGCTGTTGATTGTATTTCGTATCATAGCGAATTAATGGCTCTAGCAATGGATTCCACAGGCGGAGCAAGCTATCTTTTTCACGATGGTACGGAAATAAAAACTGATAGCCCTGCATATCCCGGTATCGCAAAATTTGCGGGGATTGGGCCAACAGCGGATACGCTTGGAGAGCAAACATCGCTTCTTCGGAGGCACTGACGACGTTTGGCAATTGCTCACAGGGATTGCTCAAGGCGATCTGTAGGTCAAGAGAAGGGTGCAGTCCTCTCCAGCGGGAAGTGAGCTGTTCCAACAAGCGCAGGCTCGTCTGATCATCCGGCAAAATAAATAAGAGGCAATGTGGACGCTCGCGTAGCAAATAAGAGCGCTGATGACGGTCGCTAAGCCTCCGCATCAATGTAATGACACTTTGATGCATGTCTCCAAGCAGCGTCTGATCGGCTACCTCTACGCGAACAGCGACACAGAGATGATGTCCAGCAAGCGGGTACCCCAGCATGCGACAACGGCTCTCCAGCTCCGTATGGGTCATCTGCTGCCCGTTTAGCAACTCCTCCACAAAATCCCCTTTTAACCGCCATTCCGTTGCGGCTACTGCCCTTTCCTTTACATATTCGAGTGCACATAAGGTAGAGGCATGCTGTAGAGCAACGTCATCGAGCTCTTTCCAGGTGTGCTCGGGCTTCGTTAAGGTCAACGTGCCAAAATGCTCGCGATTGGCGCGAATCGGTACACGATGCGAGATTTCCTGGGACCGCTCATGCGGCAGTGCTTCCGAGCTGCCATGCTGTGTGACTTCGAAGCCTAATGCATCGATGAGCGACACGACGCCTCCGGTAAGTGTAGCGAGCTCGCCAGCGATGGCGGGAAGGCCTCCTTTGGACAGGGCAGCGTCAATCATTCGATTGTGAATCGCCGAGGAATAGGCCAGCGTCTCAAATTGCCGATTCATGATCGGCTGCAAGATAGCTTTGGTGATGATCGAAAAGTTTATCTCCGTGGGAATTTCAATCAATGGAAGTTGATAGTGATCCGCCAAAGTCAAAAACGTCTCGGGAATTTCTCGTAAGTAAAAGCCCGTATGAATCGCAACGCCACTCAGCTTTTGCTTCGCCAACGAAGGAATAAAAGAAGCGAGCTTTTCCATGTTTTCAGCCAGCCCAAAGCCGGTTGTAATCAAAAATTCGCCTTCCTGCAAGCGACTCGTATCCTCCAGCACCTCGACAATAGTCACCCAACGAATCGGATTGTCCAGTCCGCCTGCTCCTGCGATCAGCCTGGTGTGAACCATGTCCGGCAGTTGTAGTGCTTCTCTTATCGTGATGGTCATCAGGCATCTCCTCCAAAAGCCTCGGTAAAGGTTCTCTTATACAAAATGTACAAAAGATTTTGTCTCTTTGCCATGTTTTTTTGCCAGCACGTAGGATGGCTCTTGCGTGCTGCTCAGCTAGGATAGAGGTAGAGAATAAGCGAGGTGGCGACGAAAATGACGAAAAGCTATGTAATCAAGCCTGAATTGGGCAAAGAGTATCCGGTAATTTCTCACGGAAAAGGCATCTATCTTTACGATAAAGAAGGGAATCGTTACATCGACGGTTCCAGTGGAGCGGTGACGGCAAGCATTGGTCACGGTGTAGAAGAAGTGGCTGAGGCGATGTATGCGCAAGCCAAGGAGGTTTCCTTCGTATACCGCTCGCATTTTAGCAGCGATGCTGTGGAGAAACTGGCTGCGAAGCTGGCTGAGTGGGCACCAGGCTCACTGAACTGGACGTTTTTTGTCAGCAGCGGTTCGGAAGCAACAGAGACTGCACAAAAAATCGCGATTCAGTACTGGCAGGAAAAAGGAAGACCAACGAAAAATCGGATTATCTCCCGCTGGATGAGCTATCACGGGATTACAATGGGTGCACTTTCGATGTCTGGACATGTCTTGCGCAGAAAGCGGTTCACCTCATTATTGGCTGACTATCCGGCGATCACAGGACCATATCCGTATCGTAAACCAGAAGACATGTCCCTCGAAGCGTATGCGCTTGCGTGTGCAAACGAGCTGGAGACCGCGATTTTGCGCGTCGGACCTGAGCAAGTAGCGGCATTCATCGCTGAGCCTGTCATCGGCGCTTCTGGTGGGGCTGTTGTGCCGCCAAATGGTTACTTCCAACGCATTCGCGAGATTTGCGACAAGTATGAGGTTCTGTTTATCGCAGACGAAGTGATGACAGGGGTAGGTCGCACGGGGAAAGCATTTGGGATCGACCATTGGGACGTCGTACCTGACCTGATGGCATTGGGTAAAGGGATGAGTGCCGGTTATACGCCAATGGCTGCTACGATTGTCTCGGACGAAATCATTGAGACCATTACAAAAGGCAGCGGCTCGATTATGGCAGGACATACGTATAGCGCCAATCCACAATCTGCTGCTGTTTCTCTGGCTGTCCTCAACTATGTGGAGAAGCATCAGCTAGTCGACAAAGCAGCAGAACAAGGTGCCTATTTGCTTGCCCGCCTAAAAGAACTGGCTAACGAGCTCCCGTTGATCGGAGATGCACGTGGTCTTGGTATGCTGTGCGCGCTGGAATTAGTGAAAAACAAGCAGACAAAAGAGCCGTTTGCACTTTCACAAGGGGTAGGCGGGAAGGTCATTGAAAAAGCATTTGAAAAAGGCTTGCTTATTTATCCGGCAATGGGCGGAATCGAAGGGGTGGCAGGAGACGCTGTCATCATCTCACCTCCACTGACCATTACTACGGAGCAAATCGATGAGCTGATATCTCTGCTGAAAGAAGCGGTGGTAGCTGTTCAGCAAGAGCTACAAGACAAGGCACTGATCGGGTAGAGGAGGAGGAACGAGAATGACAAACCGATTTGAAAAGGTCGTCTCCCTGTCCGAAGCGCTCACCCATTTTCACGATGGGATGACGCTGTTAGCAGGGGGCTTCGGTGGGGTAGGGAACCCGCCTACGTTGATTCAGGGGATTTTGGATAGGGGCGTTCGTGATCTAACGTTGATCAGTAACGATACTGCTTTCCCGCATATCGGAATCGGCAAGCTGGTGACCGAAAAGCGCGTTAAAAAAGTCATTGCTTCACACATTGGCTCAAATCCGAACGCAGGGGCCCAAATGACGGCTGGAGACCTGGAAGTAGAGTTCTGCCCGCAGGGGATACTTGCAGAGCGTGTACGGGCAGGTGGAGTCGGTCTGGGAGGCATTCTATCGGATGTCGGTATCGGGACGATCGCGGAAAAAGGGAAGCAGAAGGTCGTTCTGGATGGAAAGGAATACCTGTTGGAGACACCGCTTACTGCCGAAGTGGCTATCGTACATGCGAAAAAAGCGGATCGCTTTGGCAATTTGGTGTTTGATACAAGTGCACGCAATTTCAATCCGTTAGTGGCGATGGCGGGCGACATTACTATCGTGGAAGCGGATGAGATTGTAGAGGTAGGCATGATCGACCCGGAAGAAATCGTCACCCCGGGCGTTTTCGTGAACTTTATTGTCCAAAGTGAAGGGGTGAACTGGCAATGGGCATGGGAGAAGTAAAAGAAACAGAGAGCTATCGTGAACGAATTGCCCGCCGCGCAGCGTTGGAAGTAGAAGACGGCATGATTATTAATCTGGGAATCGGCATTCCAACATTGGTTGCGGATTTTATCCCAGCTGACAAGCGGGTCATGTTTCACGCGGAGAATGGCATTCTTGGTACAGGACCAAGCCCTGCGAAAGGCGAGGAGAACGCCATGCTTTGCAATGCGGGCGGTTTTCCTGTCACGCTCGCCACAGGGGCATCCTTTTTTGACAGTGCGACTGCTTTTGCCATCATCCGTCGTGGACTGTTGGACATGACGATTTTAGGAGTCCTGGAAGTAAGCCAAAATGGTGACATTGCCAACTGGATCGTTCCAGGCAAACGCGTCCCAGGCATGGGAGGAGCTATGGAGCTGGCACAAAAGGCCAAGAAGGTCATGGTTGTGACCACGCATCTGGATAAAAACGGACGTTCGAAAATCGTTCGGGAATGTTCATTGCCGTTAACCGCGACAAAAGCAGCGGATTTGATCATCACGGATATGGCAGTAATGGAGGTCATGCCGGATGGGTTGTATCTGCGAGAAGTCATGTATCCTTACAGTGTCGCTGACGTGATTGGAGCAACGGAAGCCGAGCTCAAGATGGACGGAGAGGTTGGCGTTTTCCGCTAAGCAAAGACAAAAACCATGGAACGGGGGAAAAACATGGCAAACTGGCAGGTGCTTATTCGGGAGCAATTGGAAAAAGATCGCGAGGCGGCTGTTCAACTGCTACAGCAATGGGTAAAAAGCCCGAGCGTACAAGGCGAAGAGCAATCCATCCAGCAAAGCATTGCAGAGCTTTTGGGGCAGATGGGGCTGGACGTTGACTTATGGGTCATGGAAGGCGAGGAGCTGGTGTCACATCCGTATTTTGTCTCCCCGCGCACAACGTTTGAAGGCAGCCCGAATGTCGTCGGTGTGTGGAAGGGTCAAGGAGATGGGCGTTCCATCATTCTAAACGGACACGTGGATGTAGTGCCTGAGGGCGATCTGGCACAGTGGAGCGATGATCCGTTTAGCGGGAAGGTTCAGGACGGCAAGCTTTACGGACGCGGAGCAACAGACATGAAGGGTGGAAACTTATCTTCACTGTTGGCGATCCAGGTTCTACAGAAGTTGGGTGTGCAATTGAAAGGCGATGTCATTTTTCAGAGCGTCGTAGAAGAAGAAAGCGGCGGTGCAGGAACATTGGCGACCATCATTCGCGGGTACAAAGCGGATGCTGCCCTGATTCCAGAGCCGACCAATATGAAAATTTTCCCGAAGCAGCAAGGCTCCATGTGGTTCAGATTGACCGTCAAAGGGCGTTCTGCTCACGGAGGGACCCGCTACGAGGGAGTCAGCGCCATCGAAAAGAGCATGCTCGTCGTTCAAGCAATTGGTCAATTGGAAAAAGAGCGAAATGATCGACTCGACGATCCGCTCTACGCCAAGCTGCCCATTCCGATCCCGATTAATCTGGGGGTGATTGAGGGTGGCAAGTGGCCTTCGTCTGTAGCTGACCTCGTCAAGCTGGAAGGAAGGATGGGGGTTGCCCCAGGAGAGCAGATGGACAATGCCAAAGCCGAAATGGCAGCAGCACTCAAAAAGCTGGCTGAGATCGACCCGTGGTTTGTAGAACAGCCCGTCGAGCTGGAGTGGTTCGGAGCTCGTTGGGTTCCGGGAGCAGTGGAGCTAGATCATCCGTTGATGGAAATTCTGCAAGCACAGTTTGAAGCTGTGACAGGAGATCATGCCATTGTGGAAGCATCGCCTTGGGGAACAGATGGCGGTTTGTTGACTGCTTTGGCTAATACCCCAGCGATTGTTGTCGGACCTGGAGTCACACAGGTTGCACACTACCCGAATGAATACATCGTTTTGGATGAGGTATTCCGTTGTGCAGAGATCTTTGCGCTTACGTTACTGGAATGGTGCGGTGTAGCTAAAAGTGTGAAAGAGTAAAAAGATATCCAAATATTTCAAAATCAAGACAGGAAGGCACGCGCATGAGGGAGAATGTTTGGAGGTGAACTCCAATCAATGAGAGTGGGGATACCAATGAAAAAAACGTGCTTTATCGGGGGAGAGTGGGTGCCAGCGAGTGCTCATGCACCGCTATTCTCTCCATGTACGGGTCAAGAGATTGCACAAATTTCGCAAGCAGACTCATCATTGGTTGAAAAAGCAATTGCTGCGGCCCACGAAGCGACAGCCGTCATGCGGCGTCTTCCTGCCTATCAACGCTCCTTCCTGCTTGAAAAAATCTCAATTTTGATGAATGAACGTTTGGAGGAAGCGGCACGGATCATCGCAATAGAAGCGGGAAAACCAATTAAAACAGCCCGCGGTGAAGTGATTCGAACCATTCAGACGTATAAGTTTGCGGCAGAGGAAGCCAAACGCCTCCATGGAGAAACTGTACCACTCGATGCAGCTATCGGCGGAGAGGGGCGCCTGGCTTACACCGTGCGTGAACCACTGGGAGTCATCGGGGCCATTACACCCTTTAATTTTCCCATGAATCTCGTCGCCCATAAGGTCGGACCTGCTCTCGCTGCTGGTAATACTGTTGTTCTCAAGCCTGCATCGCAGACACCGCTTAGCGCATTGTTTCTCGCAGAGCTCGCAGAGCAAGCTGGTGTGCCTGCAGGAGCCCTAAATGTGATCACAGGCAGTGGTGCGAGTGTTGGCGATAAAATCGTGTCTGACCCTAGAGTCAGGGCGGTGACGTTTACAGGGAGCCCAAGTGTTGGGCTGGATATACGCAATCGAGCAGGTATGAAAAGAGTCACGCTCGAGCTGGGATCGAATTCGGCAGTGATTGTTGATCGCGATGTGCAACTCAATGATGTGATACCCCGATGCGTTTTTGGCGCCTTCGCCTATTCTGGGCAGGTATGTATCTCTGTGCAAAGAATTTATGTGGTCAAAGAGATCTATCATGATTTCGTCCAACAGTTTGTTGAACACACACGAGCACTTCGCGGTGGTGATTCGCTCTCTGAGGACGCGGACTATTCCGCTATGATCAATCCACGCGAAACAGAACGTGCGATGGCGTGGATTCATGAGGCGCTCCAGCAGGGGGCACGTTTGGAGTGTGGGGGACAAATCGTGGATCGGATGCTCCAACCTACGGTGTTGACGGGTGTTCCGGCAGATGCAAAAGTTTCTTGTCAGGAAGTATTTGGTCCTGTCGTTCTGATTAATCCAGTGGAGTCTGTCCGGCAAGGCATTACGTTGGTCAATGATTCGCGCTATGGATTACAGGCTGGTGTTTATACCAACAATCTGTCGTTGGCTCTGGAAGCGGCAGAAGAGCTGCGTGTGGGCGGTGTGATGGTAAATGATATTCCCACTTTTCGCGTGGACCATATGCCCTACGGTGGCGTAAAGGAAAGCGGACTTGGTCGGGAAGGGGTCAAATACGCGATAGAAGAAATGACGGAATTGAAACTCGTTGCCATCAAACGATAAAGGAAATGGATACAGGGCTCTTGCAAAAAATAGTAGAGCTGTGATATAGTAAGTATTGTTGAAATACGGAGGGATACCGAAGTGGTCATAACGGGGCGGTCTTGAAAACCGTTAGAGTGCAAGCTCACGCGGGTTCGAATCCTGCTCCCTCCGCCATAAATACAAATGAACCGACTCCAGTTGAAAAGCTGGGGTCTTTTTTATGGTTGAGAGCTTTGAGTGTAAGTTGTCGTTTCTTTATTGTAAAAATATCAGAAAATAAAGAAAACTATTATATAATGGAGATGAGACTAAAAGTGATGGGGGAATTTGCATGCTCGAAGCGCAACGGGTTCGTAGAAATGCACTTGGCGATATTTTGCGAAGAAGTCGTGGGCGAAATCCTGATAAGCCTGCCCTGTACTTTGAAGAAGAAGTATTGACCTACACGCAGCTTGATCAGCTTGCAAATAAGACGGCTCATACGCTTCTTTCAAGAGGCTTGCAAAAAGGGGAGCGGGTAGCAGTACTTTCACGCAACTCGATGGATTTTGCGATTCTGAACTTTGGGCTAGCGAAAGCAGGAGTCATCATGGTGCCGATCAACTTCATGTTGAATAAGGAAGATGTCGCCTATATTTTGGGTCATGCTGAAGTGAGTGCGTGCTTCGTATCCCCTGAATTCCTGCAGCTCGCTCAAGACGGACTCCAATTAGCTGGAATTTCCCCCAAGCTGCTTTCCCTCATGTCCAAACCTACAGTACAAGCAGGGGAATGGTTGCCTTTTCGCACGCTGGTGGGAGCGGCAGACGACCATGAGCCTGAAGTAGATATAGCGGATGAAGATGTTGTACAGATTTTGTATACCAGCGGAACGGAATCAAAGCCAAAGGGCGTTATGCTCACGCATAAAAGCATTATCTCCGAATATGTCAGCGCGATCATTGAAGGCGGGATGACGCAGGAGGATGTGGCTGTTCACGCTCTTCCCTTGTTCCATAGTGCGCAGCTTCATTGCTTTTTGGGACCGTACGTGTACCTAGGTGGGAGCGGTATTATTTTGGAACAGGCAACCCCTGCGTTGATGCTGCAGACGGTAGAGGCGTATAAGGCTACTCAGTTGTTTTGCCCGCCAACCGTATGGATTGCAATACTGCGTTCTCCCGATTTTGCCGTGCGCAATTTGAGTTCTTTGCAAAAGTGCTATTACGGTGCTGCGATCATGCCTGTAGAAGTGTTAAAAGAGCTTGGTCAACGTCTCCCGAACGCACAGTATTACAATTTTTACGGGCAGACGGAAGTGGCGCCATTAGCAACTGTTTTACAGCCGAAGGATCAGATGAGAAAAGCGGGCTCTGCAGGCAAGCCAGCGTTACATGTAGAAACGAAAATCGTCGATGATGATGGGAATGAAGTCCCTCGTGGAAGTGTTGGTGAGATTGTACACAGGACCAGTCATGCGATGCTGGGGTATTTCCGAGATGAGGAAAAGACACGGGCTGCTTTCCAGGGAGGGTGGTTTCACAGCGGGGATTTGGGCATCATGGATGAAGAAGGCTATATCACGGTCGTTGATCGGAAAAAGGATATGATTAAATCGGGGGGAGAGAACGTTGCAAGCAGGGAGATTGAGGAGCTTATATATCAACATCCGAAAGTGTCTGAGGTCGCAGTGATCGGAGTTCCCCATCCGTACTGGATCGAAGCAGTGACGGCTGTCGTTGTGCCAAAAGCAGGTGAGTCACTGACTGCTGACGAGATGCTTGCTTTTTGCAAAGACCGTCTTTCCTCCTTCAAAGCACCCAAATATGTAGTGATTGCCGACAATCTTCCTAGAAACCCTAGCGGAAAAATTTTGAAAAGAGAGCTGCGCCTCCGATACGAAACACTGACGACTTAGCCAGACACAAGGTCTAACGTACAGAATAACCCGCTCTATTACGGAGCGGGCTTTTTGCTGCTGTGATTATTTTACGTTCGAAACAGTCGGACGATCGGCTTGAATGACTTCAAAACGATAGCCTTTTTCTTTCAAGTACGAAATGATTTCTGGGAGAGCTTCAGCTGTTGGTGACTTGGTACTGGAATCATGCATCAAAACGACGATTTCTTTTTGTGACTTTACTTGCTGCTTTATATTGGCCAGTGTTTGAGCGGCTGTGTATTTGTTGCTTCTTGCATCGCCGTTTGTTACATTCCAGTCGATAAATGAATAGCCACGTTGTTGCGCCTCTGCTTTGATCGCATGCATGACTGTATGCTGCTTGTTATAACGTTTGGGATCTTGATATTTCAAACTGACGGTATTCGTGCTGCCACCTGGATAGCGGAATACTGCTGGTTTTACGCCGGTTGCTTTTTCAATCATTTGACTGCCTTTTTCTAGGTCTGCAAAAAAGCTCTCCATGTTTTTGTAAACAAGCTGATAATTATGGGAATACGAATGTCCTCCCACCGCATGCCCTTCAGCTACAATCCTTTTGAGAATGGCCTCATGACCAGCTACCTCACGGCCTACTATAAAGAAGGTAGCTTTAACCTGATGCGTTTTCAGCGTATCCAAAACGCGTGGAGTTACTGAAGAAGGTCCATCGTCAAAGGTTAAATAAGCGATCTTCTCAGAAGACTTCGGTGTCTGAGGAATCGGTTTTGTAGCTGGTTCAGGTTTCTTCGTTGGATTGGTCGTTCCATTATTATTGCCAGGCTGCTGTGGAGTCGGTGTCTTTGGCTTTTCTGGCTTAGATGGTTTCGGTTGTTCTGGTTGCTTTGGTTGTTTTGGGTGTTTCTGTTGAATCGGCTGCATTGGGATAAACGGTTCATCGCCATAGATCAAATATTTTTGCCGCAGCTCTACAAATTTCGTAAGATCCGCTTCATAGGAAGAAACAATCTCCTGCGGGGATTTGCCTTGTTCGAGAAGCAGACCGATTTTGTTGGTACCCATCACCTTGTCGAACATGGAGATTTGCATACTTGTACTTTTGGGCATAGGGAATGGCTGCAATTGCTTGGCGTAAGCCAGCGCGTAAATACCTGTTTTTACAGGGTTAAACTGATGTAGATCGTTGATCTGAAGGCGTACGCCCCCGGCAGTTCCTTTATTCTCAGGAATAAAGATGACACCAGGCAGAAGACTTCCATTTAACAGATCGGCGTACTTGTGCGAATCCAGACCCTCAGCCCCGATCCAGGTGAAATGGTCGCCTTGACGAATGGGGGTACCCTCACCCAAACCAGTTGCCATATACCCGAAAACCGAGGTCAAGTTAGGGATATGCGGAGAACTCGGAATCCAGGCTAAACCTGTCTGTTGATAAATCATGTTGCGTGCATACCCTTGCATCGGAATGACGGTAAGATCTACACCGATGGTACGGTTGAAAAACAATGCCAGCTCTCCGATCGTCATGCCATGTGCAAGCGGGAGGGTATCCACTCCGATAAAGGAGCGGTAAGGCAGTTCAACTACAGGACCCTCGACAATTGTTCCGCCGAGAGGATTCGGTCGATCCAGTATCATTACTTCTTTTCCTTGTTCCTTTGCAGCTGTCATGGCGTATTGCAAGGTAGATATGTATGTGTAGGTTCTCGATCCGATATCTTGCAAATCAATGAGAAGAATATCAATGTCTTTCAGCATTTCTGGTGTCGGCTTGCGAGTTGATCCAGACAAGCCGTAGACCGGTATAGCGTAGACGGGATGAACAAAGCTCGTTACTTGTTTTCCTGCGACCGTTTTTCCGTCGAGGCCATGTTCAGGTGCATAGAGAGTGGTTAAATGGACGGAGCGATCACGTCGTAACATGTCGATCGTGCTAACCATTTGACTGTTCAGACCTGTTTGATTCGTAATCAACCCGACTTTTTTGCCTTCAATGAGATGGTGGAACTGATTGAACAGTACATCACTTCCCAATTGGATGGCCGTCGTATTGGCGGAGCTTCCTACTGGAGGAATTAACGTTAAGATAAGTGCCAGGATGAGGAAAGGGAGAAATTTATTCATCAGTCATTGCCTCTTTCAAGATAAAATGCTGTCGCTTCTTGTCTATTGTAACGGTTTTGGAAAGCAAGATGGTTGCATTTTTGTAACAATTTGAAATTAGGTCAAAAGGAGGAGGAAAAAGTAACGAGATGGAAGAGAACTACTAGGAAAGAACGATCTTTTGAAAGGGAGACTGTAGGAAATTCTTGAAACAGTCCTCATCCTATAGTAGATTAAGAATCGTATGAACTTTTTTGGAAATGGAGTGAATGTTTTGCTTAAAAAAGTAACCTCATTACTACTAGCGATCGCCCTGGTACCAATGGCAGCGTTTTCTGCAGCGTCAGCATCTGCACCTGTTGCGCCGAAAGCAGTACAGACTGCTGTTAAAGTGGAGTACAATAAAAAACAAATCGCGTTTCCTGACCAAGCACCTATTATCAGCCAGGGGCGTACACTGGTTCCGATTCGTCCGATTGCAGAAAGCCTCGGTTTTGAAGTGCAGTGGAACGAAGCTACTCGTACCGTAACGATTAATAAAGGGAAAGATAACATCAGGTTGGTCGTTACACAAAAAATTGCCAAGAAAAATGGACAAACGATCAACCTGGACGTGCCTGCACAGATTGTGAACAAGCGTACTGTAGTACCTGTTCGTTTTATTGCGGAAGCGCTGAGTTACAAAGTAGAGTGGGATCCAAAAACGCAAACCGTTTTGATTGCGGATAATGTGAACCCTAATCAAGTCGGACAACAGGAAAAACCAAAAGATCCGACGAAACCAGCAACAGACGAGAAAAAGCCTGAGCAGGTTGCATTTATTGACAAGGAAAGTGTTAAAGGTAAGACCTTTTCTTTAGCCAATTTGGGAGTTTACCAAATCGTCGGTAAAGTAGAACCTGGAACAGAGGTTACCGTAACGTTGGAAGACAAAACATACGAAGTGGAAGTAACTGCTGAAGGTACTTTTGAATTTTACCAATCCACGAATGATGGAATCAGAAGCTACACGCTCAAAGCTGAAAAAGACGGCAAAAAAGATACATTTGAAGGTGACTTCCAAAAGACGAATTAAGGCAGCTACTTCCTGAGTAAGAACACCTCCTGCACATCACACTAAGTGCAAGGAGGTGTTTTTGTTGTGAGACGAATGAGTGGGAGTATCATTGCTGTGCTCCTGTTTGCCGGCTTGCTGACAGGGTGTTCGCCTAACAAAGAACAGGGCACCGAAGATCAGAACGGAAATCAGGCCAAATTTGAATCTCTCGGGATTAACTTCCAAAACGATAACGTCGCTAGGGATAAAGGACCGGCAGCCATGATTAGCCAAAAGATGGTTCATCAGCGTGAGCCGCAGCTCGTGACACACTTGGAAGGGCATGCGGAAAAGCTGCCCGGTGTAACCGATATCAAGGTGTTAGCGTACAAGGATAACTTGATTGTAGGTGTGCTGCCAGTCGATACTCCGAAGCCTGACGAAGTCAATCCGCGGACGTCGATCCCGTATACACCTGGAAAAATTGTGCGAGTCGATAATGGACATCCAGATTCGCTGCATAAACGTGTCGTGGATCGGATGAGGTCACGTTTGCAGGCAGAAACACGCTTCAACATATTATACGTGTCTACCAATCGCGCTGTTTATGACCGAATCGCAAATTTGCATTCACGAATTACACACGGAGAGCACATTAGTGACGAAGAATTCCAAGTTTTGTTAAATGATATTGGATATACTGTTATTGGATATAATTTAGTGGATTGAATGAGCACCACCTGGACTCCCGGGTGGGCTTTTTGTTGATTAAGAGTCAATTGGCAGGAGAATAGTTAGAAATGGGGAAATAGTCAAAGAAGAGCAGGAGAACGGCAAGGAGTGCACATTTTATGATTCCAATCCACATCCCTATATCCAAAATAACTCCTCCAGGACAGAAGCCATATGTCTTACGGCGACCTGCATTGGCAAAAAAATTACGCCTGTTGAAATATACGCAGCTTTGTCTCATTCATGCAGGGACAGGCTATGGCAAAACGACTTCTCTGGCTACATTTTTGCATGATGAAGCACTGGCTGCATCCTGGTATACGATCCAGGATGGAGACGATGCCCTTCTTGCGTTTGTCATCTGTCTCGTCGAAAGCGTTCGTCAGATTCATTCCGATTTTGGACAGATATTGCGAGAGCGACTCATACGTATCACTGAGCAAAGTCCAGTGCCCTCCATTGACAGTAAGGTATTGGTCGACTGGTTCGTCGGGGAATGTGTACAACTCCAGGTGGACCACATACTTGTTTTGGACCATTACCAACGAATAGATGATGGTAGTGACGTCGATCGATTTATTCAACGGTTAGCCGAGGCTCTCCCACAAAAAGTCAAGCTGGTCATCTTAACGCGCTCTCGACTGAAGTGGTCTAATCTCGACTTGTTGTCCGCAAGAGGCGAGTGTCTGGAACTTACAACAAATGACCTTTCTTTTACGTTGGAGGAAAGTGA
The DNA here is from genome assembly GCF_003013475.1 of Brevibacillus porteri. Lineage (GTDB taxonomy): Bacteria > Bacillota > Bacilli > Brevibacillales > Brevibacillaceae > Brevibacillus > Brevibacillus porteri. Next base: position 73,107 of record NZ_PXZO01000068.1, on the reverse strand, counting down.
AGCCTTTTATTCAGATCAATACGACATTACGCTGTCCGAAGACGATTGGGGCCGCGTAGAAGAGGTGGCGCAAGGCTGGGTGATGGCGCTGCGCACTTTTGGTGAAATGGTAACGAGGGGGCAGACGGTTTCTGACAGTCTGCGTGAGTTATCGCGATTGCTGCATTTGCTGGAAGTGGAAATTTGGACACAGCTAGACGCAGGTATGCAGCGCTTCTTGATGGAGGCAGCGGTTCTCGAGCAATTCGACCTGGAGGATTGCAAGCAAATACTCGGGGAAGGATACATGGAGCACCTGTATGAAGCACAGCGTTGTAATCTTTTTTTGCATGTCCAGGCAGGATCTCATTATTCCTTTCATCCGCTTTTCCAGCGTCTCCTGTCTAGTAAGCTGGCTGCGAATCAAGCGACGTACGTGCATGTCAATTATAAGGCCGCAGGCTGGTACAGACGTAAAGGGGACGAGGCAAAAGCTTTTGGGCGGTTGCGGCTCGTCGAGCAGTGGGAGGTGCTGGGTGAATGGTTGTGCCAAGCATCGGAAAGGTTGCTGCAAGCAGGGAAGCTGGATTTTTTATACGAGTGGATAACACTGTTACCAGAGAACATCAAGTGCGAACAGCATTGGCTGCTGTTTTATCAGGGCGAAGTAGAACGCTATCGCTGTCTGTATGCGAAGGCCTTTTCTTCTTATGAGCAATTTTTGAAACAATGTGAACACAAGCAAGATCAAATCGGATTGTGCCGCGGGCTGGAAGGGCAAGCACGCGTTCATCTGGACAGCGTACAAGGCGTCCGGGCAGAAGAACTGCTTAAGAGAGCGATTCAACTTTTGCCCCCATTTGAACAAGAGAATGAAATGGCACCGAGGCTATACCGTTTGCTGGCAGAAATTTATACGAATCGCGGAGATGCCAAACAGGCGGCAGCTTGGTATGAACGGAGTCAGGAATTAGAGCAGCAGACGGAGGTTGAGCTGGAATCGCGCCTGTTGTTCCGTACTGGCCGATTGCAGTCCTCCATTCAGCTCCTGGAGAGTAAGTGGCAGGTAGAACAGAGGAAGCATCCTCCGCTGACCAGATCGTATCGGGAAACCTCTTTGCTGCTATCTTTTGTGTATGCATTGAATGGTGAATGGGAGCGGGGGTGGGAATCCGCAGAAACTGCGATCCAACTCGGACGTGCAGCGCATTCACCATTTGTAGAGGCAAATGGCTATGTTCGAAAAGCCCATGCTGCCCTCATCAGTCAAACATTACCTATGGATGAGATTCGCCAGCTTTATGAAAAAGGTTTGCAGATCATGGAGGAGCTCCAGTCGACACGCGGAAAGTCAGAAACGCTTCTGGGGCTAACCCTGCTTCACGCAAGAGAAAAGGCACTCGACCAAGCTCTTTTGTATGGCAACAGGGGGATACAAGAGACAGAGGCAATGCGCGACGACTGGTTAGGCAGTCTGGTACGGATGGCGATTGGGATTGCATACGCCAAATACGGTAAAGAAGAGGAAGCATGGGCTACCTTTATCGACTGTGCCGACCGACTTAGTCACTGCGGGGATAGCTACAGTGTAGTCATTTGCCAATTATGGCTGAGCTTCTTGGCTTATCGCAAAAAACAATGGGATTTGTTTGTACCTGCGGTGACGCAAGCTCTGTCCTTGATGAAGTCCGGTGAATATCAATTCCTTTTGCAGCGACCGACCCTGCTTACCCCACATGATGTACAACAGCTCATGCCGATTTTGATTGAGGCAGAGCGACGGAAGGTATCACCGGATTACGTCTCTCAGCTGTTAAATGATTTGGGCTTGCAAAACGTGACCTTCCACCCCGGCTATACGCTTCGTATTCAGACGCTTGGCGCATTCCGTGTATGGCTGGGAGAGCAGGAACTGAGCGAAAAGGCATGGCAGCGTGGGACGGCAAAGCTGTTGTTTCAGCTTTTATTAACGAAGAGACATCATTTGTTAGCCAGGGAAGAAATCATGAACCGACTTTGGCCAGACAGTATCGAGGAAGCGGCAATCCGCGATTTTAAAGTGTCGTTGAATGCGTTGAACAAAGCCCTCGAGCCAGATCGTGCCGCCAGAACAGATACATTCTTCATTCAACGCCATGGCAGCTCTTACGGTTTCAATCTGGCATCGGGCTACCATATGGACGTCGAGGAATTCGAAAAGCTCGTTACATTGGGCTTGGCAGAATCAGACCGTCGTCAGGGAGCCATCCTTTTGGAAAAAGGGCTTGCGTATTATTTGGGCGATTACATGCCGGAATGCCGTTATGAGGATTGGTGCGTAGAAGAGCGTGAGAGAGTGCAGGCACTGTTTTTACGCGGAGCAGAGAGGGTAGCCAAAATCATGCTAGAGGATGGGCAATTGGAAAAAACAATCCGCTGGTGTGAAGCGATTCTGCGGGTGGATGATTGCTGGGAGGAGTCGTACCGCTTACTAATGACTGTGTATTATCAGCAAAATAATCGGACACAGGCCATTCGCTGGTACGAAAAATGTGTAGCAAAACTGAGGGAGGGCCTCGGTGTCGCGCCAATGCCTGCAACCATGGAAACATACCTTCAAATTATCGAGAAGTAAAAGATCGCCTACAAAGCGATCTTTTTTTTGTACATAGAAGGAATGGCTGCTTGACAAAACTAGGAAGTATTCGTAATATAATCTTTGTACTGACCAGTCAGTTCAAAAAATTGAAAGGGGACAGGAGTGATGGCACCATCCAAAAAAGATCAAATTGCAAATGGAGCTTTAACCGCATTTGCCCAATTGGGATATAGCGAAACGACCATGGATGCAATCGCGGAAATGGCGCAGGTGGCAAAAGGAACACTCTATTATCACTTTTCCACAAAGGAAGAGCTGTTTTTGTACGTGATAGAAAAAGGCGTGAAGATGCTGATTTACCATGTAGATAATGTAATGCAAAATGAAGAGCTTTCCTTGGAGGATCGCATTCTGAATGTGCTGGATGAGCATCTTCGCTTCTTTTCCGAGAATCAAGATTTGTGTTTCCTGTTGCTGAGTGCCTTCTCAGGAGATGGACAGCGTGACAGGATGGTTGGCAATCTGTTAGGTGGCTATTTCAGCACAATGGAGTCACACATGCTGGAATTGCAGCAGCAAGGATATATCCGGGCAGATATCGATATTCGTACACTCGCTTCCGCATTGTTCGGCATGGTTGGTTTTACCGTGCTTCGCAAGCAATTTCGCAAAGAGCCAGTGAACAGTGCCGCAGATAAACAGACGCTTCGTTACATGCTTTCAGGAATGTTTTAAACCAAATAACGTCTAGAGAAACGTAAAACAAGAGGAGAAGACAGATGAACAAACGTGCATGGATCGGTATAGGTAGCTTTGTAGTCAGTATTGCAGTACTTGGAACCGTATTGTTTGGTTCAAATGGGAGTAGCATGGCTGGTAAGAACACAACGAAATTAGCAGGTGTAATCGAGGGAACAGAGGTAGATCTCTCTTTTAAAATGGGCGGTTCCATCGAACAGCTCTCCCTAAAAGAAGGAGACGAAGTAAAGGCAGGGCAAGTCGTTGCCACGCTAAACAGCGCGGAGATTCTCGCGAAGAAAGAGCAGGCTGAAGCTGCTTACAAGCTCTCTCTCGTCAAGCTTGATCAGGCGAAAAAAGGAGTATCCGTGACAGATAACTCCAGCAATGCTCAAGTCGACCAAGCAAAAGCAGCAGTCAGCTCGGCGCAAGCGCAGCTTGACGCGAACAAAAATGGAGCGCGTTCAGAAGAAATTACGCAGCTCAAAGCGAAATTACAAGCAGCACAAACTTCGAATCAAATTGCCGCGACGAATTTGGAAAGAATGAAAAAATTAATGGCGGAGGGTGCTGTTCCACAAGTGAAAGTGGAAGAGGCGCAGATGCAAGCAGACAAGGCGCAAGCGGAGTTTAAAGCAGCAGAAGAACAGTTGAAAATGGCTCAAACTGGATCGCGCAAAGAGCAGGTCGATGCCGCACAAGCACAACTGGATCAAGCAAAAGCTGCATACAACCAAGCTGTAGCAGGGAGAGGCCAAGTAGGCTTGAAGGAGCTGGATGTTAAATCCGCAGAAGCGAACGTCATGCAGGCAAAAGGTGCGCTGGCTGAAATGGAAGCCTATGTGAACAACACCAAGCTGTCAGCGCCAGTAGACGGAATTGTAAAAGCAGTTGCCGTTCAAAAGGGAGAGCTGGTTTCGCAAGGTTTCACCGTTTTGACGCTCCAAACGAAATCAGACAACTATGTCAAATTTTATGTGAATGAATACATGCTCGCGAATGTGAAATCAGGCGATCAAGTGAAATTGTTTGTCCCAGCTCTGAACAGAGAAGTAGACGCCAAAGTGGTTACTGTAGCTCCTGCTGCTGACTTTGCCGTAAAAAAAGCGACACAAGAACTCGGTGATCGTGACATTCGTTCCTTCCAAGTGAAGCTGTTGGTGTCCGATCCGGAATTGCGTCCAGGCCTGACAGTTGAGTGGCAACTTGAAGGAGCTGGTAATGGTGAATAGTTTCTCTCACCTGTTCTGGAGCGAATGGAAAAATCTTTTTGCAAACAAAACCATTCGTAATATTCTCTTCCTCGTTCCGTTGATTTATTTAACAATGTTCGGTTTTCTGTACAGTGAGAAAAAAGTGATGGAGATCCCTACTGTGATGGTGGATGCCGATCAAACCGAATTGAGTCGTGAGCTCTATCGCGCCTTTGAGGTCGATCATACATTTCGGATCACGTCCGTTGTAGGAACAGAAGAAGAAGCAATGAAATTGGTTGACAAGGGCGAAGCAAATATCGCCCTGATCATTCCTGCAGGATTAGAAAAGGATGTGAAGGCTGGGAGAGAGGCAGAGGTACTGACTGTTATCGACGGCAGCAACATCATGATTTCGAATACGGCAGTTCGAGCGGCGAATACAGCGATTAAATCTGTTTCAGCAGGAACCACGCTGAAGAAGATGGAAGCAATTGGCGGATGGGGAGAAAAAGGGAAAAACATGTTTACGGGTATCGACTATCGATACAGAGTGCTGTATAACCCGACCTTCAGCTATTTGTCCTTCATGGTATTCGGACTCGCAGGTACAGTGCTACAGCAAGTGCTGTTTCTCGGAATCGTATTGTCGGTTGCCCAACAAAAAGAAGAGGGTACCTGGAAGGATACACTCTCTCGCCATAGCTTCTTCGCGATCACGGCGAGCAAATTGTTGCCGTACTTTCTGGCAGGAACCCTCAACATGTTCCTAGCGTTTACACTGATGTTAAAAGGTTTTGATATCCCTTATTATGGAAGCACGTTCGACCTGATGCTACTTGCTACCATGTTTAACTTGGCGGTATTGTCTATTGGTTATGCCATCTCCTTTGTGTCCAGCAGCCAGCTCCAAGCTACTCAGATCGGGATGATGATTGCAGTACCTTCGTTTATGTTATCTGGCTATACTTGGCCACTCATGTCGATGCCGACTGCAATTGTCGCGATTGCAAAATCTTTGCCGCTGACGTATTTCTTGAATGGTGTCAGAGAGATCTTGGCGAAGGGACATGGTCTGTCAGCTGTCATGAATGACTTTGTCGTTCTCGGCTTCATGACTCTCATCGGGTTGTTCGCAGCTTATCTCATTTATTTGTTGCAGATAAGGAAAATGAAGGGAAAAGTTAGTGAGCAAACGGCGGTTTAAATGGCAATTGAATAGGATAACTTGGCTACGCTAAACCTTTGGCGTAGCCTTATTTTCGCTTATACGATGCTATCTATCATCTTGTGAAGCGGTCTGATTGTATAAAAATAACCCTTGTGTAATAAATAATCTTTCCTTTATACTTATGATAAAAAAGGCAGATTCTTCAACATTAGGGGGACTTTATGTCAGCGACTCATCTAAAGCAATTGTGCGAGGAGACGTACACCAAGTTGAAAAAGGTCAGCATGGAAGTGGAACGTTTTTTGAATCAGGTTACCCTAGCTGGTCTCGTATCCACGTCAGGTGATCCTGAAGAATTTGAAACGTATTACCGTAACTATCTTTCCGACTTGCGCCACCTTTTGGTTTACTGCGAAAATGCATACGAAAGGCTGGGAGTATCCCTCCGGCGTGCACGATTTCATGAGGAGTTTGCCGAGGAAGTATTGTATCAGGTATACCATACCTGTATAAATAACTTCTATTATCCCAAAGGGGAGGTTTACGAAGAAGATGCGCGATTGGCCTATACGGGTCAGGACTGTATCATTTTCCGCAAGCAGGTCACCCCTGAATTGCAGCAGTTGACCTTGTCCCTGTCCAGAGTGTTCGAACAGATGCGTAATGATTTGCAGTATTATGAGACAGACTATATTGCGAAAAAACAAATGCAACAAGAAAAAGCACGAGCTTAAAAGATTCTTGCCTACATATAAAGGGAAAAAAAGGTGGATTCGACCACCTTTTTTATTTTTATCTTTTTGAAAGCCTTTTTGTTCACTGAACTTATTGTCCACCAAAGCGCAGTCGTTGAAAGAATTTATTAAGCAAGCCGCCGATTGTTTTCGGAGGTTGTTCTGTTTTGACTTGCTCGACCGGCTGGGCTTGGCGAAGGGCCTGGTTCACATTGATCATACCGTACCCGTATAACTGATCGTGCCCAGGAGCACCGAGGTCAGTCGAGGATTGTCTAATGAGATTCATCACATCTTTGGAATTCATATTGGGATGAATGGAACGGATAAGCGAAGCGAGTCCAGCGACATGAGGGCACGCCATCGAAGTACCTGATAGCGAGGCATAGTCGCTAGAAATGTACGTGCTCGGAATATCGACCCCAGGAGCAGATACATCCACATAATCACCAAAGTTAGAAAAATCAGCGCGTTCTTTACGATGATCGACAGCGGCAACGGCGAGAACTTCATCATAGGCAGCAGGAAAGCTTGGCTGATCACTCGCATCGTTTCCGGAAGCCGCGACTAACACGACATTTTTATCAAAGGCATAGCGACATGCTTCCTTCAGAGCAGCAGAGGAGGTGTAGTTGCCTACACTCAAGTTGATGACATCCGCTCCGTTATCTGTCGCCCAATAAATGCCTTGTGCGATGTCCACGGCTGATCCCGAACCGTCTGCGCCAATGGCTTTGATCGGCATGAGCTTGCTTTTCCAGGACATCCCGGCTATACCATCTGCGTTGTTCGTTTTCGCGGCAATGACGCCCGAAACGTGAGTTCCATGACCATTATCATCCTCAGGTTTGTTACTGCCATCCAAAACGTTGTAGCCTTTGACTAGCTTATCAGCAAATTCTGGATGCTTCATATCCACACCTGTATCGACGACTGCAACGATGACATCACTGCTGCCTTCGCTAACGTCCCAACTTTGCTCCATGCCAATTAGAGGAAGGTTCCACTGGTATTCTTTGTAATACGTATCGTTTGGTTTCACGTTCGGGAGTAAGAGGTAATTTGGCTCGGCAAATACGGAGTCAGGATGTTCAGCCAGTTTTTTCATGAGCTGCTTGGTAGTCATGCTCTTTGATTTGATAATGAGAAATTTGTCAAAATCACGTTTGATCTTGGCATCTAAAGAAGAAACGAGCTGATCAATTTTTTCTTGCTTGGGGCGTGGTGAAAAGCGCACGACGACTTCATTTTCTACATAATGACTGCGATCACGCTGGTTATGATGAAGCGTTTGAATATGGCTTTTTTTCTCCAGGCCACGACGAATGTCTTTCACCTGTTCAATGTAGTTAATACGAGGAATTCTCGCTTGAACCGATGTCACGCGGGGATGAGGTTCGCGCATTTCTTGTTCTGCATTTTGATTCATCCGATACGGGACAACTACGAGACCGACCAAGGCAACAACGGCAACAAAAGGCCAGACGCGCAAAAAAACTCACTCCCTCCAGTGCTGTTGTCTATAGCGTGCACATGAAGGGAGTGATTATGAAGGAAATAGCTTACAGTTAACGTGTCTAGATTAAACCAAGCTTTGCTAAGCCATGTTGGATGCCACTATCGTTTACGTGGCGCGTAATCATATTGGCGAACGGCTTCAGCTCTTCATGAGCATTACCCATCGCTACGCCCATGCCAACATAGGAGAGCATCTCTTTGTCGTTCAATCCGTCTCCAAAGGCAACAGCATCCGCAGGAGTTAGTCCAAAATGTTTTAAGACGGCTTCAATTCCTTTTGCCTTGGAGCCGTTTGGGGGCAAAATATCCATGCAGTGTTCATGCCAACGAATGTAAGAGACGTCATGGAATTCACCCGTGTATCTCGATTCATCAGCGCCACAGTAAAGAAATGCTTGATAAATCGGCGTTTGCTCCCAATAGCGATGGCGATATGCCGGGGATTCCAGTCGCAACCAATCAAAAGACTCGATGATATGTGGGTGGTCCATGGCATTGGCATAGCAGTGATCTGCGCTCAAAAATACCATGGGATGAGAATGACCCTCAGCCATTTGTTCGAGTTTTGCCAATGTATCTGTAGCAATTGGCGTGTGATGGATGATCGTCCCTTCGCTCTTCACATACGACCCGTTAAAGCCCACGAATGTCTCAATGCCAAGCTGCTCAGCGATTGGCATCAAATGATAAGGAGCTCGGCCGGTTGCAATCGCGACATGGACACCGTTTTGTTTTAATGTTTGTACGGCGTCCACCGTTGTTTGTGGAATGATGTGATCGGTGTTCAGTAAGGTTCCGTCAATGTCAAAAAAGACGATTTGATAAGCCACTTCTTATCCGCTCCTCTCCACGCTACCTCTAGTTGTTCTCTCTATAAAGGTTTTACACAAAAAAAATAGGAAAAGGAATGCCGGATGGGACACTCCTTCTCATATCGCTATTAGAATACAGCTACTTCTGTCTCGCTGTCAAATACATGACATTTGGCAAGATCCATCGCTAATTTTACCTTCATCTTCGGTTTTAGCGCTTCACGAGAATCCACGCGCGCTACCATCTGGGTATCCCCGATATTGTGGAAATAGACGTACAATTCGGAACCCATGTTTTCTACGACTTCAACTTCTGCTTCCAGCGAGCTCTCAAATGGATTTGCTTCCATAAAAGAAGCGTCGCTGTAAATGTCCTCAGGGCGAATACCAAAAATAACCTGCTTGTTTACATAACCTTTTTCCCGTAAAGTCTTTGCTTTATCTTCTGGGAAGCGTACATGAATATTTTGCGCATCAAAATAGAGTGCGCCGTCTTTCTCGGAAAGATTCCCTTTTACAAAGTTCATCGCAGGCGAGCCGATGAAGCTCGCTACAAACAGATTGACTGGATGATTGTAGATTTCAGTCGGCGTTGCCACTTGTTGGATAAGGCCGTCCTTCATGACGACGATCCGGTCTCCCATGGTCATGGCTTCCGTTTGATCATGCGTCACATAAATGATCGTGGTATTCAAGCGTTGATGCAGTTTCAAAATTTCCGTGCGCATTTGTACACGCAGCTTCGCATCGAGGTTGGATAACGGTTCATCCATCAAAAATACTTGCGGTTCCCGTACGATCGCGCGACCCAATGCGACACGCTGTCTTTGTCCCCCTGACAGCGCTTTTGGCTTGCGGTCTAGCAAATGCGAAATATCGAGGATTCGAGCTGCATCTTGAATTCGCTTATCAATATCGGATTTGGAGAATTTGCGCAATTTCAGGCCGAAAGCCATATTCTCGTATACATTCATATGCGGATAGAGTGCATAGCTTTGAAAAACCATGGCGATGTCGCGATCTTTGGGAGCCACATCGTTGACACGGCGATCGCCTATGTATAAATCACCTTCCGAAATCTCTTCCAGACCTGCAATCATGCGCAGCGTGGTAGATTTTCCACAACCAGATGGTCCGACTAGAACGAGGAATTCGCGATCTTGAATTTCCAAGTGAAAATCGTCAACTGCCGTAACGTTGTTTCCATATCGTTTATAAATGTGGGAAAGACTTACCTTTGCCATGAAAAAGGCACCTCCTCGGGTTTGTGAAGAGAGCAAATTCTTTGATGACTGTAAGGATAGGGTACCAATTCACTTGCAAGCTGGATACGGACAGTATATACAAAATGTTTTGTTAATTTTGACGAAAGAGAAGGTAGAGCTGAAGCATGACGGCATCAGGAAACAATCGCGGGTCTAATCCGGTTTGTTCCGTCAGCTTGTCCAATCGATACAACAGTGTATTCCGGTGAAGGAAAAGCTGCCGTGCTGTATCGCTTACATTCAATTGTCTGGCGAACAACGTATCTAATGTTTCCAATTGTTCATCTGTCATGTGCGGAATGGTTATGGCAGCGGCCAGCTCGTTGGCGATAGCGGCTGCTATTTCTTTTGGGAGAGAAGCTGCCCATCGTTCTAACGGATAAGACCAGTCCCCAGCGACCATCATTTGTGGTCGATAGGATTGAAGGGCACGGGCGAGTGATAATTGCCGTAAAAGAGTGTCGCCCAATGCAAGTGGACTCGTGAGTGGCGATCCGACTACAAGGCGAACGGACTCCATCCATTCCATCGAAATGAGATCATGCAGGCCTGATGCCCACTCCAAAAGTTCTGAAGCCATTTTTTGATGATCGAGCATGGAGACAGGGACGATGAGAAGGGCATGTGTTTGCGTCAACGGAATGAAATCAGGTAATCCTTCAAAAAAATCATGCAACAAGGGCTGCAAGGAATCCCATTCTCCCTTGCGATCCGGTCTGCATCGCTCTAATAAAAAGGAGACGCGCGCTTCTTTCCACGGCCATTTTGCTTCCAGTTGAGCAGGGATTGCAACAGGAGAGCCAGAGACAATGCCTAAGAGCCAATTGGATATCTGTTTTGGGAGGGGAAGCGTTGCTGGATCATCCACATGAGGAAAAATCAGATCCAACAACGCTCGGGCTGAAGTATGCCATGATGCCGTTTCGATAAGGATCAATGTCATCACACCGTTACTCGAATGGAGGGCTACTTGCTCCCAGCCATTTTTTAGCCAATCCTGCTGGGCTTGTGCTGTTTCTATCTGTGAGACTTGTACATATTCGATAGGTAAATTTGTCGCTTGTCGGATGTGCTCGACATCTCTCTTCCATTTTTCCACAAGGTGACCCCCATCTCGACACGAAAGTAAGGCTATTATACCTTAGTCGAGGGCGAGCGTGGCAGCTGTTTCTTGTAGAGCAACAGCTGGAGCGGCCATCTCGTTGAATGGAGCATCACTGCCCAATACATGCAACGTAATCTCGGGACGGGAACGCAGACGGATGTTTGCCCCTGTTTGCCCCAGGCCCTCACTGATGTAAAAGGGTCGACCATCCATCTCGTGAAGACCTTTCACGATATTCAGCTTAGGCAGTTTCCCCATCGTTGCGAGATGAAAGGGGCGAGGCCAATGGATCTGTCCTCCGTGAAAATGCCCTGACAACAAATAATCGTAATCATACTCTTTCATGTGCAAAACGATATTAGGATCATGTGTTAAGACGAGCCTTGCTCCTGTCTCGGGTACACCGAAGAAAGACTTGGCCAGGTTGCTATGGCGCGTGCTGAAATCATCCACACCTATAATGTGCAGGGGCTGCCCCTTGTGATAGACAGTTTCATTTTCGTTAATAAGAACACGACAGCCAATACGTTCTAATTCTGATTTCAACTGTGCGAGCTTGAAAGGGGTAAGAACATAGTCGTGATTGCCAAAAACTACAAAAATTCCGAGTGCTGGCTGTAATTGCTGGAGGCATTGCACAAAAGCAACTGCCTTCGGAATGTTTATTTCACGGTCGAGCAAGTCACCAGTAATGGCAATCAGGTCTACCTGTCGCTGCGAAAAGTCAGCGACAATGCGCTGGGGCAGTACAGATAAGTTTTCCATGTGCAAATCAGACAAATGTAAGATGGAAATCGGCTCAAACTCATGCGGTTGTTGAAGGTGCCGGGATTTTTGTAAGGGTATCGCTACTTCTTTTATTTGAACATCAAATGTATTGCGATAGGCTCGAAAAAGCAACAAGGCGATAGCCCCAAGTAACATAAGCCAGAACATCATGGCCAGCCATCTCCTTTGCAGTAGAGTACCGTCATTATACAAGAAAATGTTCGCAATCGAATAAGTAGGTTCTGGTAGGAGGAATTACTCGAAAAGTGTAGAAATATTATGAATGTTGTGTAGTGAGAAAAACGATGTTGAGTGGGAGAGTGAAGACATGAACGTGGAGAAAATTCCAGCAACGGAAGGCCCTTTTAATCTGGAAAATTATGACGAAACATATGCGAGTTTTGATTGGTCAGATGTGGAGAAGCAATTCTCTTGGTATGAGACTGGGAAAGTGAACATGGTGTACGAAGCCATTGATCGACATCTCGCTACTGATCGGAAAGACAAAATCGCTTTGATGTACAGCAATGCGACGAGAGACGAGACTTATACTTTCGCGCAATTAAGCGATTTATCCAATAAATTCGGAAATGTTTTGCGGAATCTGGGCATTGCGAAAGGGGACCGCGTATTCGTCTTTATGCCGCGTTCGCCCGAGCTTTATGTAAGCGTTTTAGGCACGATTAAGGTTGGCGCAATCGTAGGGCCGCTGTTCGAAGCGTTCATGGAAGCGGCTGTGCGTGATCGTTTGGAAAATAGCGAAGCAGTTGCGATTGTTACGACACCTGCACTCTTGCCACGCATTCCAGTAAGCGACCTGCCTGCATTAAAACACGTGATTGTTGTAGGGGCAGAAGAGGAGCTAAAAGAAGGTCACATCAGCTTTGAAAAAGCAATGGAAGAAGCCTCCACCGAGCTGGAAATCGAATGGGTTGATCGTGAGGATGGAATGATCCTACATTACACCTCAGGCTCAACGGGCAAGCCAAAGGGTGTTCTGCATGTTCACAATGCCATGATCCAGCACTACCAAACTGGGAAATGGATTCTCGACTTGCAAGAGGATGATATTTATTGGTGCACAGCAGACCCAGGCTGGGTAACGGGTACTTCTTACGGCATTTTTTCACCTTGGTTGAATGGAGCAACGATTGTCGTACGTGGCGGACGTTTTACTCCCGAAGACTGGTATAAAGTCATTGAGAAAAACAAAGTATCCATTTGGTTCAGTGCTCCGACTACGTTCCGCATGTTCATGGGGGCAGGGGATGAACTCGTCAAGCAATTTGACTTATCCAGTCTGCGTCACGTCCTGAGCGTTGGCGAACCACTCAATCCCGAAGTCGTTCACTGGGGTATGCGCGTGTTCAATCAACGCATTCACGACAACTGGTGGATGACGGAAACGGGTGCTCAGCTGATTTCTAACTATCGCTGTATGGCGATCAAGCCTGGATCGATGGGTAAGCCGTTCCCAGGTATTTATGCAGCGATTATTGACGACCGTGGAAATGAGCTGCCACCGAATCGAATGGGGAATCTGGCTATCCGTACAGGTTGGCCATCCATGATGAGACAAATCTGGAACAACCCAGCGAAGTACGAAGAATACTTCAGCATCCCAGGCTGGTACGTGTCCGGGGATTCTGCATACAAGGATGAAGAAGGTTACTTCTGGTTCCAAGGCCGTATTGATGATGTGATCAATACTTCCGGTGAGCGAGTCGGTCCGTTTGAAGTAGAGAGCAAGCTCGTGGAGCATCCAGCAGTAGCGGAAGCGGGCGTCATTGGCAAACCAGATCCGGTACGTGGTGAAATTATCAAAGCGTTCATCTCGCTGCGAGCTGGCTATGAGCCAAGTGAAGCGTTGATGGATGAAATTCGCAAGTTTGTGAAAGAAGGACTGGCTGCACATGCTGCTCCTCGTGAAATTGAATTCCGTGACAAGTTGCCAAAAACGCGTTCCGGAAAAATCATGCGCCGCGTCTTGAAAGCGTGGGAATTAGGTCTACCGACTGGTGACCTGTCTACCATGGAAGACTAATCACAAGAAAAACCCATCTCTCGAAAATGTCGGGAGATGGGTTTCTTTTGTTAGGAATGGCTATGTTGTTTATGATCATGCGCATGGTCGTGATCATGGTCGTGGTCATGGTTATGATCGTGGGAATCGGCTGTTGCCTGGCAATGTAAGTCACCGTGTGTAGTAGACGAGTTCTCAATCTGGATTGTCGCGTGTGTAATGCCGAATTCTTTTTCCATTAGGGCAAGCGCGTCATTTAACACAGGGTAGCTAGGCAAATCGTCCTCGACAACCAGATGGCATGTCAGGGAATCAAATCCGGAAGTAACCGTCCAAATATGGAGGTCATGCACTTTAATAACTCCAGGCAGCTGACTGAGTCGCTCTTCTACTTTTGTCGTATCCAGCCGTGAAGGAGCGCCTTCCAGCAAAATATTGACGGATTCTTTCGTTACGCGCCATGCACTCAGCATGATCAGGACAGCCACGACGATACTGATGATCGGGTCGGCAATGTACCAGCCAAAAGCCCACATCAGAATACCACCAACGATTGCACCGACAGAACCGAGAAGATCGCCGAGAACATGGAGATAGGCACTCCGGACATTGACGTTGTTCTTAGTGTCGCCACGCATGAGTACAAGGGCTGCCGCAATATTTGCCAAAAGACCTACGCTGGCGATGATGATCATGGAGCCGCTGGCAACCTCAGGCGGATTCCACATGCGTTGGAACCCTTCCCAGAAAATGAACAAGGAAATCAGTACAAGTGTCACTCCATTGGTTAGTGCTGTCAAGATTTCAAAGCGTTTCATCCCGAAGGTTCTCTTGGCAGAAGGTGGTCGTGCAGCGAAATGAACAGCGATCAAGCTCAACAGAAGCGCTAATGCATCGCTTAACATATGCCCAGCATCAGAGAGCAACGCCAAACTATTGGTGAGGAAGCCCCCGATGGTTTCTACAACCAAAAATACAGCAATGATGAGGAAAGAAATGAAAAGAGCTCGTTTACTGGCTCCTTTTCCGTGGTGATGGTGATCGTGAGCATCTCCATGATCGTGATGATGAAAGCCCATGATTGTGTCCTCCTTATCAAACGAATGACTTATAGATGCTCTGCTAAATAAAGCGCGTCATTCCCGACACCGCCCATAAGCGCCGATCCTCTTGTATGCTGCCAAGGCAGCCCGAGAAAGGATAGACCCGGAACTTTTGTTATCCCTCGTTGATGAATTGGTCGGCCATGGGAATCGAGCGCGTTTGGAACATTTAGCCAATCGTAGTTCGGTCGAAAACCAGTAGCCCACAATATGTTGTTGACCGTTGCTTGTGTTCCATCTGCAAAAGTAGCGGTATTTCCGTTCATCTGTAAGGCTCGGGGAACCAATCGCAATGCTCCGGTTCTGGACAATTCGCGGACTTGCTTTTTGTAACCGAATATCGGATCGGGTGAGCTGCGCATTTTCTTGCCGAGCCAGGTGGAGTGGTGAGCATCGAGTAACCCCAGTATCTTCATGTAATCAAATATAGGTTTTCCAAAAATGAAGATTGGCAAGTAAGAGCGTGATTCTCCCTGTGAAAAAATAACGGGTCGATGGGCGGCGAGCTCTACCGCAATCTGTGCTCCTGAGTTGCCGCTGCCAACGACGAGGACCGTGCCGTCGATGAGCTGGCTCTCATTCTTGTACTGCGAAGTGTGCAGTTGATTAACGGTGTGGTTCAAGCTGTTCGCAATAGCTGGGATAAACGGAGTATGAAATGGTCCAGTCGCGATAACGACTTGTTTAGCGTAGAGCAAACTGTCTTGTGTCCGTATCTGAAAGCTGAAATCAACCTTGCTGAGCTCCATAACAGTTGTACCCAGCATGACAGGCAATTCGAAATGTTTGGCGTACAATTCCAAGTATTCCGCCGCTTCATCCTTGTTCGGGAGTGTATTCGGCTCTCCCGGAAACGCAAGACCAGGGAGTTGATTATGTTTACGTGGTGTAAAAAGCACCAGTGAATCGTAGCGCTGTCGCCAACTATCACCAATCCGTGTATGTTGCTCCAAGATGACAAAACGGCGATTTTTACGCTTGAGTGCATATCCGAGAGCAAGTCCTGCCTGCCCCCCTCCAATGACGATTACGTCAAACTCTTTCATGTTTGATGCCTTCTTTCCAGTAAGAATTAACTAAATCATACCATATTCATTATTATATTCAAGTAATTATTTGAATGTTATTTTGAACATCAGCAAAAAAAGGCCGCCACTCATAGTGACGGACCAGTATAAAAGCTAGTGAATTTACGGTTTTGACTGTTTCAATTCGGCAGCATGCTCAATTCCACACATGATTAAATGACGGACATGATCATCATCGAGCGAGTAATAAACGAGCTTGCCATTTTTGCGGTACCGGGCCAGACCCATATTTTTTAACAAGCGCAGATGGTGAGACGTATTAGGGATCGAACTATTGATGGTTGCTGCGACATCACAAACGCATAGCTCTCCTTCTAGTGCCAGCGCGTAAATGATTTTTGCTCTCGTATCGTCTGCGAGAGCCTTGAAGAGAGGGGCGACACCTTCCGTCTCCATCATTCTGGGCCGAAGCCTGTTTACTTTTTCTTCATCGATCGTCTGTACTTCACAAACCTCTAAATCAGTGGGAATGCGTTGAATGTCTTCGCTCATTTCATTCACCCCGACCCGTTCCATTTTTCACCATTATAAGACGGATACAGAGGGAAGGGAAGGCTGTACAACCTGTTCATCGTGCAAAAAAAAGTAAAAGACAAGAAGGAAATATAGATGTCTATATATAAATAGTAATGATACCTATTTGCAAATAGAGAGGAGAGAACACCCACTTGATTCTGAAGATTCGCCAGTTCCTCGTTGAAATAATCGGGGCGCTCCTGCTTGGACTAAGTGTCGTTTGGTTAACAATGGGCAGAGACAGCAGCTTGTTTTCCGGTTGGAGCATAAAGTGGTCCCCATTGTGGCTTGATGTGAAAACCTTTTTCCTTAGTATTTGGCTGGAAGCAATCCCGTTTGTCCTCCTGGGTGTATTCTTTTCTGCCTTTATCCAGACGTTTGTAACGGAAGAGCAGGTGAGGCGCTGGACACCGAAGCATCCGCTCGTGGCCCTGCCGTTTGCCGGGTTACTCGGGTTTTTATTCCCTGTGTGTGAATGTGCCATTATTCCTGTGGTTCGGCGCTTGATCCAAAAAGGGATGCCGCTGTCAGTCGGGATCGTTTTCTTATTGGCGGGACCGATTGTGAATCCCGTAGTTTTGTCATCGACCTATGTCGCTTTCGCCCGACAGCCGGAAATGGCTCTCTACCGGGGCGTTGCGGGATTCGTCGTTGCTCTCATTGTGGGCATGCTTGTCTTCCTGTTTGTCAAAAAAAATCCGATACGACTCGGCATGGAATCCCAAATCAATCATGAAGCCGACCATGTAAAAACGACGGGTGGCAAGCTGTCCTCGACATTTGCCCACGCGGTAGACGAATTTTTTGATATGGGAAAATATTTGTTGTTTGGTGCGTTTATCAGTGCGCTTTTACAGGTGTACATCAGCCGGGATACGCTCATGGACATCGGTCAAACACCGCTCACCTCCAATTTGGTCATGATGGGGATGGCGTATTTGTTTTCGCTTTGTTCAGAGGCAGATGCGTTTATCGCTGCTTCCTTTGCCAATACGTTTTCAAGCAGCTCGTTGCTTGCATTTCTAGTTTTTGGGCCCATGCTCGATTTAAAAACGACGTTGATGCTATTTGGAACGTTTCGATTTGGTTTTGTTGTCAAGCTGGTCGTGGCTATTACGTTTTTAGTCATTTGCGTCACCATGCTCATGCCGATGTAAGGAGGAAAAGATGGATCAGAACAAATTGAAGCGTCATCATATCATGCGCAGTCTGATATTAGCGGGCATTACAGCGTTGTTGGCCTATTTGATCCTGTCGGAAACGCTCAGTCACTATCTCGCACCGCGATTACACATGTTTAGCTATGTCACGCTCGTCATCATGGGCCTTTTGACAATTGTCAGCATTCGGCAAATTTTTGTAGGCAGTAGTGTTTACGATTGCGATTGTGAGGAGCAGCATAAAGTTCCGCGTACACCTATGGGCTCCCTTTTGGTTTACGGCTTGTTTGTACTCCCAATCGTGATGGGATTTGTCATGCCGGATAAAATTCTTGGCAGTGATGTAGTGGAGAAGCGGGGAATCACACTTCTCAGCAACGATGTACGAAAGCTGGCGGATGTTACGGCAAACGCGAATGCGAATGTAAATGCAACAGAGAATGTAGAGCAGACAGCAGAGGTAAAGGAGGATGCCGAGCCAATCGTAGAACCACAGCCAGAGGTTACCAATCAAGGAGCAACACCCCCAGTGCAAGCGACAAACGACGAACAATTGCGGCAGCGATTCTCAAACGGGGGATTTGGTGACTTTTATACGGATATCGCCGTCTTTTTACACAAACAGCCAGTGATTGAACTGAATGACAAAGTGTTCCTGGACGGACTCACCACGATGGAGCTATATGCAAAAGAATTTGCTGGAAAAGAGCTTGAGACGATGGGATTTGTATATCGGCAGCCTGATTTTACGAAGCAGCAGTTTGTCGTGGCGCGTTTTTCCGTCACCTGCTGTACAGCAGATGCCAGTGTTTATGGTGTTTTGGTGGAAAAGGAGGACGCGAACAAATGGGCAAAAGACAGCTGGGTAAAAGTTCGCGGCAAGCTCGAGCTGCGTCAAGTAGACGGATACGACATGCTCGTTCTCAAAGCCTCTCAAGTTGAAGCCGTCTCTGCACCGAAAGATCCTTATGTGTATTATAGCTTTGAATCAGTACCAGGCAGTTAAAAGTGGGGGAAACCGAAATGATCGTGCGACTAGATTTACAGGATGAACAAACGGTACAAAAACTTTGGAACATGCAGCAAAGAGCCTATCGTATAGAGGCAGAGCTAATTGGTACGGAAGATATTCCACCCCTGAAAGAATCGGTAGAACAACTGAGGATATGTGGAGAAACGTTTTATGGCTACATAGAGGAAGGCGAGATGGCAGGGGCAGTTTCTTTTTTGATCGAGGGAGAAACGTTGGATATTCATCGAATGATTGTAGATCCTGTTCATTTTCGCAAGGGAATCGCGAGTCAATTGCTTGCCTCTGTCCACGAGCATGGTTGCAGCAAGCTAGTCGTCGCGACTGGTTCCATGAATGAACCGGCCGTTCGGTTGTATGAAAGACATGGATTTACCTTGACCGTTCAAAAAGAAGTGAAGCCCGGTCTGCGGCTGTCTTTTTTCGAGAAGACACTTCGTCCATGAAAAGGCGAAAGCCCGCCCCGATAACATGGGAGAGATAGAGTTACACAAAACAACCCGGAGAACAGTCACTTTTTCAAGTGTCTGTTTCCGGGTTTTCATTCTTTTTAAAGCATACGCTTATTTGGTTTCATCTGTTTCTTTCTGTTGGTCTTCATAAAACCAGAGAGGATCATCGCAATCCTCATCACCATTGTAGTTGATTAAGATTTCTTCACCCGCTTGAATGTCTGTATACGCATAAAAATCAAACGTGTGGTTATCGAAGTTAATCTCATACGTGGCATTTGGCGTGTAGGAGTGGTTAAATAGCATGCCATAGCCTAACAAGAAAGCTGTATGATTGGCACCGTACTCAAATGCATAATCCGCGAGCAAGGTTTTCTCGATATGCTCATGCTCTTCGTTCAAATAGGGCAGCACGGGCGCTTCATGAATCAGGTCGCCTTTTCGGATATCTTGCGTTGCAAATACACCTCTATTTAATTCTCCATTGCTTAGTTTGGAGGTCTTGATTTCGATCATGCGGATCACCTGCATTTCTTAGGTCTGTGGAAAACGTATCTTTCTAAGGATGACAGTTGATCGAGCAGAAAGCAATGTTTTTTATTTGATGACCAAATGATGGCGAACCGCATAAGCAGCGAGCTGGACGCGATTAGCCAATTGCAGCTTCTCGAGAATGTTTTTTAGGTGGTTTTTCACCGTGTTTTCTGCGATGATCAGCGCCTCGCTTATTTCCCGATTCGTTTTTCCTGCTCCGACATACATGACAATCTCTCGCTCTCGCGGGGTCAGAACATCTGGTACCATTTCATCCGTCGCCTCTTCTTGACGGAAGCGGTACATGAGCCGGGTTGCCATTTCGCGAGTCAATTCACTGTCCTCGCCGAGCAAGGCATGCAAGTAGTTAATCCAGTCGTCAGGCTCTAAATTTTTCAGCAAGTAACCTTGGGCGCCGAACTGAATGGCCGTGATCAGGTCAGCAACGTCATCGGAGACGCTGAGAATGACGACTTTGATGTGCGGGTATGCTTTCTTGACCTCGCGGGTCGCTTCGAGTCCGCTCCATTTCGGCATGTTGATGTCCATGAGCACAAGGTCAGGTTGGATTTGTCCGCATAAGAGAAAAGCTTCCTCGCCATTTTGCGCTTCTCCGATGACTTCAAAAGAGGGATCGGGATCAAGCAGGCTGCGAATGGCCATACGAGCCATCGGGTGGTCGTCGGCGATCAATACACGGTATGCGTTCATTGTATTTTTCCTCCTGAATGAGAAGATAAGCGGATGATTGTACCGCCTGCCGGTCGTAACTGAATGTCGATGGATGCGTTCAACTGGCGCGCTCGCTCGCGCATCATGGACAACCCGTATTTTTTCGTATCGGGAGAAGGGTTGGAGATCCCAATGCCATCGTCCTCAACGGCGAGAACCCAGCCAGTTGTTTCATTCGTCGTGAGGTGAATCCACGAATGCTTGGCCTGAGAGTGCTTGCGAATATTGGCAAAAGCTTCCTGAATGATCCCGAACAGTTGTACTTCTGCGGCGGGAGTAAAAAATCCGTCGTTGACATGCAATTCGCTGACAACGTCGATTCCAGATAAAGCGCTCCATTGCGCAAGCCATTTCTCAAGGCGTTGATCCAGACTGCCTTCTTCTGGCAATGAGCGCAAGTTAAAAATGGCTTGGCGTACATGATTGTCGATGGCCGAAACAGCGACCCGGGCATCGTCCAATTGTCCCTGCTTGAGCTTTACGTTGAGGAAGAACAGAGACTGCGCAATCCCGTCGTGCAATTCGCGGGCAAGGCGTTCCCGTTCTTCATAAACAGCGCGACGAGCTTGTTCCTCGACAATTCGTGCATTCATTTGTTTGAGGGTGTGAAACATCCAAGTGGCGAATAAAAAAGAGAGAAAGAGCGTCAAGAGGGTAATGTATACATTTCCCGCTTCCATAGACATGTAGGGGAGTAAAAAGTCATGACGGATGAACTCGAAGCCCCCGATGATAATGGTTGGAATGAGAAAGGTTAACCAATAAAAGATACGATATGACATGGAAGGTCCCCTTTTCATACAGTTGGCAAACATTCCTTTAGTATACCGAATGGGACGAGCGGATGGTATACTCAGGTGAGAAAAGGTGGAAAGCAGGAGGGAATATCATGAGCACGATTGCGAAAGCATTGACCATAGCGGGTTCAGATAGCGGTGGGGGAGCTGGGATTCAGGCAGACCTGAAAACCTTCCATCAACTCGGTGTGTACGGAATGAGTGCGATCACAGCAATCACCGCACAAAATACATTGGGTGTAGCAGGTGTTTATCCGTTGCCGACAGAGGCGGTTGCACAGCAAATGCATGAGGTGCTGCGTGATCTAGGCGCTGACGCGGCGAAAACGGGCATGCTGTTTAACGCTGATATTATTCGTGCTGTTGCGGGAGAGGTCAAAGCATTTGGCCTGAAAAAGCTGGTGGTAGACCCTGTAATGATTGCCAAGGGAGGGTCAAAGCTACTGCTGGATGAGGCAATCGTTGCATTGAAAAAAGAATTGTTGCCTCTCGCGGAAGTCGTCACACCTAACTTGCCGGAAGCAGAATGCTTGACTGGCATGAGAATTGAGACGACGGAAGAGATGCGCGAAGGGGCGAAAGCGATACATGCGTTAGGCGCCCGCAATGTCCTAATGAAGGGTGGACATATGCAAGGGGACGTAGTCGTGGACATTTTGTTTGACGGTACAGCATTCCATGAACTGTCCCATGAGCGCATCCATACACGTCATACGCACGGTACAGGTTGTACATTCTCAGCGGCCCTTACAGCAGAGTTAGCAAAAAATACACCGCTCATCACTGCGGTTGAAAAAGCAAATCGCTTTATTTTCGAAGCAATTAAGACAGCTCCGCAAATAGGTGGCGGGCATGGGCCGACCAATCACTGGGCGGTTGTAGATTAAGTTTATAAAATAAAGAATGCCCCACAGCGATGCCATACAAGCGGATCACTGATGGGGCATTTTTTATTTGATTTCTACAGAGAATGTACCTTGAAGTCGTACAGGATAGCTGGACAAAGGAAAAGAATAGTGAGTAGGCGTGCCTTTGTTTGTTTTTCGTTTGAATAGCACGGAATAGTTTTGGATGGATGCATCCTCTGTGGAATAGGAGCTTCCTTGCACATAATCATATTCATTTCCGCGGTTGTCCGTCATGTTATACCCAAGAGAGATATGAGAGTGATTATCTTGAGGCGGCACCTTTAAAGAGAAGTCCATGCCCACCACATCATCGACTTGACGCAGCGCCGTTAGTTTTAGGCGATCATCCGGTACTTCTGTGAGTGTACCTGTCTTCGCATCAATCACGATTTGCAATTGATCTTTGTCCAAAGCTCGAATGCCATCTGTTTTCAGGTAGAGCTTTTCTGGTTCCACAAAATAAATGCTCTCTAGATGGTATATCCTTCCGTTTTCTCCGTTATCACGAACAGGAACGCCATTCCCCCAAAAAGCAAACGTCTGCCCTTTTTCATCCTCAAGTCTTAATTTATCAAAATCAAAGACATGCTTTTTATTGGCCGGGTCAAATTTAATACTCACTTCTGTTTGTGTAGGAAAGACTGCAATTTGTTCAATCGTAAACCGCTGTCCGTCAACCGAGACTTCCTTCATCACGGGATACACTTTTTTCTCAAAAGTCTTATACTTGCTTTTGTCGACCACAAAGTCAATCGATAGGGGAGTATCTTGTTTGATATGATCGATTTCCAGCGTAACCTTTGCTGTCATTACATCAGGTATTTCGGTAGCTTCGTTGATGACAATATCAATACGGTTTCGGATCACAGGGTCTTCGCTGCCCATGCCGGACCAGGAAACACCGTGCTCCCACTCCTTTCCAGATTGATCGAACAACTCGATTTTGTGAAGTGCTACTTCTTTATCGGAAAGATCATTCTTCAGTGTATAGAAGAGGAGCATCCGTTTTTCATCTGCTACTACCTGATCAATCGTAAAAGTGACACCCTCAAGTGAACCGCTGGCGCCAATATTTTGGACAAGATTGTGTTCGGCTGCCTTTTGCAAGCCTTTATCATCCCGAAGAAACTCAACGATCTTCTCCATCCCCGGAATCGAGCTGATATAAGCGGCAACAGCAGGTGAAAGGCGAACGGAAAAAATAAACACGAAAATGAACAGACAAGCAACCAGACTAGAACCAATGCGAATCCACCGATTGCGGCTCCGATTTTGACGCAGCTCTTTTGCCTGTTCCATCCCATTCCGAATGTATTGATCAATCTCAGCGGGAATCATGAATGGACCCGCATTCTTTTTTTCATTCTCAAGCATAAAGCTCACCAGCCTTTCCCGAGATCTTTGCGGAGTGCCCCCAAAGCTTTGTGTAGCCATGTTTTGATCGTGCCTTCCGGATGACCGAGTACCTCTGCAATATCGCGTATCGTCCGATCTTCAAAATATTTCAAAATAATGATGTGACGATAATTTGGATTGAGACGAGCGAGAGC
The DNA here is from genome assembly GCF_003013475.1 of Brevibacillus porteri. Taxonomy (GTDB): domain Bacteria; phylum Bacillota; class Bacilli; order Brevibacillales; family Brevibacillaceae; genus Brevibacillus; species Brevibacillus porteri. The sequence goes on along the minus strand of NZ_PXZO01000068.1, from coordinate 49,353 downwards.
CTCTTCGATTTGAATACGCTCGACATTTTGATCATCCATAGGAGTACTTGCACGACTTTGGACGTCCTCTTCCATGGGATCCAAGATGATCCGTTTTCGGCGCTTTTGCTCATCCAGACAAATATGAATAAGGATGCGAGTCAGCCATGTACGAAAATACGCAGGCTGTTTCAATCGTGCCAGCTTGAGATAGGAACGGCACGTCGCTTCCTGAATGGCCTCTAATGCATCTGTCTCGTTACGAAGAAACGCGTAGGCGATTTTATACAGTTGTTCTTTATGAAGGCTGACGAGTTGAAAAAAGGCATCATCATCCCCATCTTTTGCGCACGAAACGAGCTGTTCCAGATTCACTTTTTCCCCTCCTCTAGCATTAGACGGCACAGGTGCCAAAACGGTTTTCATTAATTGCCAGCCAAGCTGTTTTTTTGAACCAATCGCCTGTCCACTGCTTACTGTAAAAGAAAGAAGTGTGTAAGGATGGGGTGCAGGTGCATGTGGATCAAATGGGTTACGATTCATGAATCGTATGGCCTCCCGAGGATTGCTCAGGAATGTCGGCGTTATTTAGAAATGAAAGGAATTCGAGTCAGGCTTTTGTTCAGACAGACCAAAAAAGCAGGACATGTCTATACACTGCAAGTACCGCTAGCTCAACAGGAGCAAGCAAAGGCGCTGCTACGCGATTTTAAGAGCACCCTAAAATAAGGGGCACAGCCATACTTCCCCTTACGTCCAGTCGAATGGCACGGGCATACTAGATGAAGGGGGATGATAGCTATGGGTACGACCCTTTTGGAAAGACCTGAAAAGAAGGAGCAGAAAGGCAGCAAGCTGTTTGTTCCGGATTATATTTTCGTCGAGCCAAATGCACTGAACTATCCTCTTGGTCAAGAGCTGTATCGCCGTTTTCAAAAGGAAGGAATTCCGATGCAGATGACGACCAGCCATAATCAGGTCCGTGGCATCCCTGGGGATACAGAAGTAGAGAAATATCGGAATGCGAAGCGGACCTTGGTCATTGGGGTACGCAAAACATTGAAGTTCGAGACCTCCAAGCCTTCCGCAGAATATGCCATTCCACTGGCTACGGGATGTGCTGCCCACTGTCACTATTGCTATTTGAACACAAATATCGGGACAAAGCCGTATGTTCGGGTGTACGTCAATACAGATGAGATTCTAGATAAGGCCGAGAAGTACATCCAAGAACGCCCGGGTGAAATCACTCGTTTTGAGGCAGCCTGTACATCCGATCCGGTTAGTATTGAGCATCTTACGGGCAATCTGAAACGAGCGATTGAGTTTATGGGCCAGCAGGAGTTTGGGCGGCTGCGCTTCGTGACCAAGTTTCATCACGTGGATTCCTTGCTGGATGCCAAGCACAACAAGCATACCCGATTTCGCTTCAGCATGAATGCTGACTATGTCATCAAAAATTTCGAGCCAGGAACCTCCAGCTTTGATCAGCGACTGGAGGCAGCAGGGAAGGTAGCCAAGGCCGGTTATCCACTCGGCTTTATTTTAGCGCCTTTGTATTGGTTTGACGGATGGGAAGCGGGGTATACCGATTTGCTGGAAAGACTGCGTTCGCAGTTGGTTCCCGAAGCGATGGAGGATTTGACGTTCGAGCTAATCCAGCACCGTTTTACCAAGATCGCTAAAAGCTTGATCCTCCAGCGCTATCCGAAAACGAAGTTGGAAATGAAGGAAGAAGAGCGCAAGTACAAATGGGGGAAATATGGGAAAGGGAAGTATGTCTATCCTGACATCCAAGCAAAGGCGTTGCAGGCCCATTTGGAAAGTGAAATTGCCCGCCTGTTTCCTCAGGCACGCATTGAATATTTTACGTAAAAACCAGACTGCTCTTGATGAAGAGCAGTTTTTCTTATAGCAAAAAAGAGTACCAAATGATACCAAACGACACGGTGCGAATGTTTTCGACAAACGCTTACATACATGCTACAATACGGAGTGCTCTCATTTTCTTGAAAGGAATCGAAGCATACATGAAGTCCATATTGATTACCGTTGAGGGGCCTATTGGTATTGGGAAAACCTCTTTATCGCGGGAACTAAGCCGTGCATGCAACTTGCAGCTACTGGAAGAAATCGTCTACGAAAACCCGTTCCTGGGTAAATTTTATGAAAATATTGCCGAATGGAGCTTTCAACTCGAGATGTTTTTCCTCTGCAATCGTTACAAGCAGTTGCAGGATATTCATTCACAGTTCCTGAATCAAGGTATTTCCGTTGTTTCTGATTACAATATTTTCAAAAATACGATTTTTGCCAAACGAACGTTACAAGAAGATAACCTGCCAAAGTACCTCAAAATTTATGATATCCTAACAGAGGATTTGCCTCAGGCCCATTTGGTGATCTACATGACAGCTTCGATTGAGACCGTGATGAAGCGGATTGCGATGCGGGATCGCGAAATGGAGCGCAGCATGGATGTCACCTATATGGAGAATCTGATTGCTGATTACAACGAGTTTATGGAAGCGTTTGAAAAGCATCATCCAGATACGCCTGTCATCAAATTCGATTGTGACGATTTGGATTTCGTACATAGACCAGAAGATTTGAAGGTTGTACTGGATCGAATTGCACCACGAATTCAAGAGTTGATGGGATCAGTAGGATAGGGAACAAAGGAAAAGTAAGCATGGGGATAAGGAGTTGCGTACATGTCGAGGTTTCAAAACAGCACGCTTCGTGAAAAATACGGGATACCGAGCAACGCAGTGATTACGATCGGGGGGACAGTAGGGGTAGGAAAATCCACCTTTACGCATGCCTTGGCAGATCAGCTCGGATTTCGTGTGTCCGTAGAAAAGGTTGACAATAACCCGTATTTGGGCCGTTACTATAACGATTTATCGCGTTGGGGTTTCCATTTGCAAATTTTCTTTTTGGCAGAACGCTTTAAGGAACAAAAACGGATGTTTGATTATGGCGGCGGCTTTGTCCAAGATCGCTCCATTTATGAGGATACCGGGATTTTTGCCCGTATGCTGTACGAGCAAGGCAACATGACAGAAGAAGATTACCGCACTTATACAGAACTTTTTGAAGCGATGGTCATGACGCCTTACTTCCCGCATCCGGATATTTTGATCTATTTAGAGGGAAGCTTCGATGATATTATTGACCGCGTAAAAGAGCGCGGGCGTCCGATGGAGCAACAAACGCCAGTAGATTACTGGCAGGATTTGTTTGGTCGCTATGATAGCTGGATTGCCTCCTTTACTTCCTGTCCGATTTTGCGGGTCAATATCAACGAATACGATGTTGTGGATGACCCATCTTCGGTAGAAAGCATTATTGCTCGGGCTGCTGAAAAAATTCGAATTGGACGAGCTACCCGCTTTTCATCATAAAAACCCTTTACAATAACAGAGCACCCCTGCATTTTGCCGGTAAGAGGCGGAAGCAGGGGTGCTTTGTTTTTATTTGGTGCGATATCCTTCCAAGAGTAGGGTCATCGCTGCTGAAATTTCCTCCAGGGACTTTTCGTGATCAGGCGTCTCCGAAATCCAGAGCACCGCTTCGTTCATCGCACCAGACAGCAAATGCGTCAGAGCATCGATAGAAACGGGACGTAGGTATCCTTGCTCCTGCATCATTTGAAGCTGCTCCCTGAGATGCCGCATGGAGTTTTCCTCGTCCATTCGGCGCCACGTTTCCCACCCGATGACAGAAGGACCATCGATAAGTAAAATCCGCTTGTTGCGATGTTCGACGGCCGAGGAGACAAAGGCCAGGCAACCCAAGATCAATTGTTGCCAAAGATCCTCACTTTTCGCAGCTTCAGCTTCTACGCGCTCTCCGATTTCTTGTTGGACAGAAGCCAATACTGCCTCAAATAATCCTTCTTTGCTCCCAAAGTTATGGTACAGTGCGCCACGGGTCACCCCGGCTTGTTTCACGATGTCTTCCATGGCGGCATCCGCGTAGCCTTGCCTGGAGAACATCTCTCTTGCCACTTCGATCAGTTTTTGCATCGTCTGCTGTTTTTGCTCTGCTTTGGACATCTTCATGCTAGGCGATCTCCTTACTTATTTCATGCCAGATTATACAGGGTCAACATAACTTTCAGCAAATGCTTCAGAAGGCGGGATTACTTTTATGATATCAAGTAAAATGCCGTTCGGATCGGATGTAATAAAATGCCTCTGACCGAACTCCTCGTCTTTCATGTCGAGATGGAGAGGAAGACCTGCTTTCACTATAAGTCTTTCGTATTCAGCATCAACATCCTCGACTTCGAAATTAAGGATAAGACCACCTTCTACTGGCTTTCGGAAATCCTGTGGAATCGTGTTGTGTGAAGGATCTAAGATGGCTAGCTCAAATGCCGGCGTGCTGCTCTGATTTTGCAAGCTCACATACCAGTCTGCTTCGAAAACCATTTCAAATCCAAAGTGTTCGCGATAAAACTTCGAGCTAGCCGCAACTTGTTCTGTCAAAATGACAGGATAAAAGCTGTTCACTTTCATTATGAATCTCTCCCTCACAATTGGATGACGTCAATTTAACATACATACAGTATGTATGTAAAGTAATTTCTATATTTTTCAACAAAGCTTTCGTACACTTTGCCACACGCAAATCGGCTACGGATAAACCCCGCTGTGGTATAATAAGAACATCTTGGAATTAAAGGGGCTCAGACATGGCAGAAGAATGGTTTGAACGCAGCTTTCGCGAAGATTATGTGCTTGTGTATCGTCATAGGGACGATTCGGCAGCAGATGGAGAGATCGCTAATCTGTTGGAAAGATTGCCGGTAAAGGACACAGGACGCGTACTTGATCTTTGCTGCGGGAGCGGGCGTCATTCGCGTGCGCTGGCTCGCCGGGGGTATGAAGTAGTTGGTGTGGATTTGTCGCCTGTTCTTTTACAGTTGGCCGAGGAACAAAACACCTATCCACAGCTAAGTTTTGCCCGCTGTGACATGCGCGACATTCCGTTTCGCGAAGAATTTGATATCGTGGTGAATTTGTTTACCAGCTTTGGTTATTTCTCCACAGATGAAGAAAATGCTAACGTTATTCGTAACATGGCACAAGCACTCAAAACAAAAGGTGAAGTGGTCATCGATTTCTTAAATGCAGCGTACGTCATCGATAATCTCGTGCCGCACTCTACGAAGGAAGTCAGTGGGATGTTAATTAAAGAAGAACGCTGGATCCAGGATGGGTTTGTGAAAAAGCGGATACTGATTTCCGACGAGTCGTCGAATGAACCGCGTGAGTATATGGAGCAGGTTCGCTTGTTTTCTGCCCAGCAAATGATTGCGATGCTGACAGAGGCTGGATTCGAAAAAATTCAAGTATTTGGAAATTATCAATTTGAAGAATATGTGGCGAATGAATCACCTCGTATGATTTTTTATGCCGTAAAGCAATAGGGTGCGGATAACCTGTACGTCTCGTGAATATGATGGTGTAACAACCATTCATCGGGTAAAAGGGGGCATTGCTAAAATGAGCAAGCTGTCTTTAGAACAGGTCAAATTGTATCTAAGCAAAGTACCTGGCTGGAAGCTGGTAGAAGACCGAATGGCACTCTCACGCACATACCACTGTCGTGACTTTTCCACTGCGATCAGTTTCGTCAACCGTGTGGCAGAGATGCTTGAGCATGACAATCAGCACGTGGAAATTCATTTGGCAGGTGGAACGGTCACGTTTATGTTAGCCACCCGCGAGGCAAAAGGTTTAACCGGTAAAGATTTTGCGTTAGCCCAGACCATTAGCAAAGTAAGCTAACAAGCAGAAGAGAAATAGCCGCTTCCTATAGCGAAGCGGTATTTCTTTTTGGCTTTTTAAGAGCTACTTTGTTATGATGGGCAGTATGAACCATTTCGGAGGGATTACAAGATGGACATTCAGCAACACGAGCAATTGATTCAACTGTTGGCGGAGTATAAAAATCAAAAGGCTTCAGTAGCTTTTACCCAATGGGATACCGATAGTGAAGAAGAGGAAGAGGTAACACAATTCCAAGCCGAGCTCCTCGAAATCAAGCTGACTGACAACGAATTTGAGGAAAAAGATCTCCTGCTCGTGTTTACGACAGCAGAGGGAGAAGAAATGGAAATCCTGATGGAAATTCCAGGTGATGAAGTGGATTTGGCTAGCTATGAGGAAGGCCATTTGCGTATTTTTGGAACAGAATCGGAGATTGTTTTGCAAAAATGAAAACGAAGCGAGCCTTTCGTTATGTAGGTACGCCCGATCCCATGTCTGATAAAGAGGCGTACCACTGCGAAAAATATATAAAGAAAAACAAGCATTCCTTGGTGAGAGCGGGACAATATTTGGTTGATGTAACAGCCCTCCAGGCCTTGTTTCACTTGGACTGTTGGAATTGCAGGACGGTTCATCGCGAGACCTGCTGTGAGGGTGGACAGCCTTACGCCGTAGAAGAGTGGCAGATTCCAATCATGGAGGGGGAAATCCCCTCTATCTCTGCTGGACTCCAAGATAGGTCTGAACGCAATCATTGGCTTCTTCATGGGGTTTGGGATCGTAATGAGCCGCCAGGAACTATTCGCATGCGACATGGCAATTGTTTGTTTTATCAAGAAAACAATGGGCGCTACGGCTGTGCGATTCATGCTTATGCCGAGCAGGCTGGTCGTGAAGTTGAGCCGCTCAAGCCATTTAGCTGTCAACTGTATCCAATCGATTTGATAGATACAGGGGAAGGGATCCTGCTAACGGCGGTTACCAACGAAACGTCCTCCTTTTCCAGATGGGGTACGGATTATTTGGAGCAGTTTTACTGTGCGAGTCCGGCCCGCCGAAAGCTTGCCACGCACATAGATGACAAGCTGTTTGCTTTAGACGGCTATCGCCCAGCCTATGAGTGGAATCTTCCTTTGTTACGTTACATTTTGCAAGAAGATGCAGAGAGAATAGAAGGCATGCTTGCGAGCAGCTATCAATTGGAACGTTGAATGCCGTGTGATATGATGATGTATGCATCAAGTAGATTGATAAAGGAGCAACAGCGATGAACGTCAAGACAACTCAAGAATCTCGTACAATTCAGGCATCACTGGTTCAGCCATCTGATACGAATTACCATGGGACTATTTTTGGTGGTACGATGATGGCTTATATAGATGAGGTAGCTGCAATCGCTGCGATGCGACATTCGCGTCGCCCTGTTGTGACAGCATCAATTGACTCGATTGACTTTCTTGCTCCCGTCAAAATGGGGCATTCCATCTGCCTGGAAGCGTTTGTTTCGTCAACAGGTAAAACGTCTATGGAGATTTTCGTAAAAGTCATCTCGGAAAATCTCCAGACCGGCAAGCGCATTTTGACCGCGACATCTTTTCTCACCTTTGTTGCCCTAGATGAGGAAGGGAATCCGACTGAGGTGCCAGCCATTGCCCCTGAAACAGAGGAAGAAGAGAGATTGATGGCAACTGCAGATGAGCGCAAGAAAATGCGCAAAGAACGAAAAGGGAATCTGCAAGATTTTGTGAGTCAATTGAACATCGAGAAAATCATATAATTTTTTTAGTCTTCACCCTGAACGAACATTCGTTCAGGGGATTCTTGTTTATCCATAATGAGGAGGAATCGGGCAATGAAGTACCGCAGATTAGGAAAAACCGATCTGAACGTATCCGTAATTGGTGTAGGTACGTGGCAATTTGGCGGGGAGTGGGGAATGGATTTCTCGCAAGAAGCAGTTGACCAGATTCTCGACAAAGCAAAAGATCTCGGCATCAACTTGATTGATACAGCGGAATGCTACGGAGATCATCTGTCCGAACAGCTTATCGGAGGATATTTGAATAAAAGCCGCCGGGAAGACTGGATTGTGGCGACGAAATTCGGGCATCATTTTCATGACAAATTTTCTCGAACCAATCATTACGGAGCAAGTGAAGTTCAGCAGCAATTGGAAAAATCGCTGCAAGCCTTGCAGACCGACTATATTGACTTGTACCAATTCCACTCAGGACCTGACGAGGCATTTGATAATGATGGCTTGTGGACTTACCTCGACAAACAGGTGCAGGCAGGAACGATCCGTCATCTCGGCCTCTCGATTGCGAAAAACGACAACATGCATCAAACATCTGCCGCTACTTCGGTGAATGCAAAAGCAATCCAAGTGGTGTACAATCGTTTGGATCAAAAGCCGGAAGAAGGTGTTTTTGCTTCTTGCCAGCAGCAAGACCTGGGTGTGTTGGCGCGCGTTCCGTTGGCGAGTGGTTATTTGAGCGGAAAGTATAAGCCGGGTTCTGTATTCGGTGGAAACGATGTACGACATCGACACGATCAGGAGCATGTTAACAAGCTGTTGCTCCAAGTAGAAGAAATCAAGAAAAATGAAGTTCCAGAAGGAATGGATATGGCGCAGTGGGCATTGGCGTGGTGCCTCAAGCATCCGGCAGTCACCACTGTGATCCCAGGCAGCAAGAGTCCATCGCAGGTAGAGGCAAATGCCAAAGCGGCTGACTATGTGAGCGATGAGCATCCACTAGCGACGTCGAAATAAAAAGGATATGTGCCATGACAACTTCCAAAAAAACGGTAAGAACTTGCGCGAATGGTCATTCATACATGAAAAGCAGTGATTGTCCGACTTGTCCAATCTGTGAGCAAGAACGCAAACCGGACACAGGATTTCTTTCTCTGCTCTCGGCACCAGCTAGAAGGGCACTGGAACACAATGGAATCACAACTTTGGAACAGCTCGCTAGTTACAGCGAAAAAGAGATCCTGAAATATCATGGGATGGGGCCAGCATCTATGCCGAAACTTCGGACAGCATTAAACGAAAAGGGATTGTCATTCAAGAACGAATGATTGGGCACAGCGAATAAAAAAGGAGGAGCCGCGGTAGGACAGCGACTTCTCCTTTTCCTTTTAATCTAAAAAGCGGGATCTGATCTGTGGGGTAGGAAGCATGCATTGTTCTGCTTTGCCCATCCACCGATAGCGATTTCTCGCGACCCAATCATAAATCGGATTGCGGACAGGTCTCGGGATGAGCCGAGCTACGTTTGACAGCAGAGGCCATCCACCTTGAAGCTTGCGGCCAACATGCAAGATCGCATCCGATTTTGTATATAGCTGTCCGTTGGCGATAAAGACCACGGATGACATATCTTTTTCCTGATAGTTGTAATGAGACAAAATTTCCTGCGCTCTCTGTGATTGCAAGGAAGCAAAGTGAATGTATCCATGCGGATCACGCTTTAAAATAAACTGCACAGCACCGTGGCACAGATGACAAACCCCATCAAACAGTAACAGGTACTCAGGATGGTCCAGTTCTCTGCCTGCTTTCATGAGACAGCCCTCCATACTTCTAGTGGTTTGATCTACATGCTTATCCTTAGCTCCATTTTAGCAGAGAAAGACAATGGTTCCTATACACGAACGATTATTCCGTTACAAATGCGAGTGTCCCTTGTTGGATCAGCTCTTCTGCCTTTACGAGATCAGGATGCATTTCTCGGTCTTCATGCAGGCGGGGAATCACCCGACGCAACTGCTCATAGGCTCGCGCTGTACCTGTGCCGAGATCTCCCGAGCCAAAATCAATAGCTTGAGCTGCTGCCAAATATTCAATGGCAAGCACCTTGGTGACATTCGATACGATTGTACGAAGCTTGCGAGCAGAAGTCGTTCCCATGCTGACATGGTCCTCCTGATTGGCAGATGACGGAATCGAATCGACTGATGCGGGATGGCAGAGCACTTTGTTTTCAGAAACGATGGAAGCGGCTACATATTGTGTAATCATAAATCCAGAATGGAGTCCGCCATTTTCGGTTAAGAATCCGGGAAGACCACTTAGCTGTGGATTGACGAGACGTTCTGTGCGTCTTTCGGAAATATTTGCAAGCTCAGCCATGGCAATGGCAAGAAAATCAGCTGCGAATGCCATTGGCTGACCATGGAAATTTCCGCCGGAGATAACGTCGCCGGTTTCTGTAAAAAGGATAGGGTTATCAGTGACGCTATTGCATTCGCGTGTAACCGTGGTCCATACATACTCCAGCGTATCACGAGTTGCACCATGTACTTGCGGGAGGCAACGAAGGCTATATGGATCTTGGACACGTAGCTCACCCTGCGCAGTTGTACGTTTGCTGCCGGATAAGTGCTGGAGCAAGCGCTTTGCTGATTCCTGCTGTCCTGGATGCGGGCGGACGAGATGGAGCTGGGGATCAAAGGCTTTTGGAATTCCGCGCAGCGCTTCAATCGTCATGGCCGCAATCAATTCAGCGCTTTCAAGCAGAACTCGCGAATCATACAAGGCGAGGCAAAGCTGTGCAGTCATTGCCTGTGTACCGTTAATCAGAGCCAGACCTTCTTTTGCCTCCAGTCGAATTGGGGAGAGACCTACTTCACTCAGTGCTTCTTTTCCGGATAGTCGCTTGCCATTGACGAGCGCTTCACCTTTGCCGAGCATAACCAATACCATATGAGCGAGAGGGGCTAAGTCGCCGCTTGCACCAAGGGAACCTTGTTGAGGAATAATCGGATGAACGCCTCTATTGCATAGTTCTACAAGCTGAAGCAATGTCTCTTCCCGAATTCCCGAATAACCCTTTGCTAACGCATTGATGCGCAAAGCCATCATCGCACGGACAACTTCAACGGCATAAGGGTCCCCCATCCCGCAAGCATGACTCATAATCAAATTTTCTTGCAGCTTGCTTACGTCCTCATCTTGGATCATGACATCGGAGAATTTTCCGAAGCCAGTGGTGATTCCGTATACGACTTCCTGCTGCGATACCATTCTCTCCACCATGGCACGTGAGTCACGAACACGATTCAATGCTTCTTCGGTCAATTGGATGTGGGTGGCGCTTCTTGCGATGGAAACAACATCTTCGATACGTAATTGATCCCCATCTACTTTTACAACGTTTGCTTGCTGATTCATCTGTAATTTCCTCCTTTAGCAGAGCAGAGAACGAAAAGAGCGAGGGGTTAGGATATCATATCCTAACCCCTCGCTCGAGAGCATGTATGTGATTGGATGAAAACGTGCAAGCCTGCATTCGTGGCGGCATACGTTCTTCCTCACTTTCGTTCATGTGCAACTGTCTGATTATTTTAGCTATTGCTATCATTGTATCAAATGTCTGCGTGCAGTCAAGATGATCTTGTCACGGCGACTTCCCTAGAGTGTAAAAAACGGGCTTAGTCCTTTTTTTCAAACTGGGCGAGAGTCGTCTCTCGAGTTGGATAAATGTCATACCATGTACTGTGTTATTTCATCCGAAAGGACGTGTAGAATTCCGTGGAAAAGCGACGTAAGATGCCGCCTATGCCTACCGCACTCCCAAGGCGTCCTAAAGAAATGCCGAAACCGCCTTCTTCAGCGATGCCATTGCCGTCTCCATCGATGCCGTCACCTATGAAGCCTTCTCCTGAAAAGCCCAAGTCGGAAAGTCCAATCAATCCGAATCATTCTATTCCTGCGCGCCCAATGCCGCAAAAACCGATCATGCCTGCTCCCAATCTGGCTAACCCGAACGTGCCGAACGTAATGCCGCCAAATCGGATGCCAGCGAATCCAATGCCACCAAACCTCAAGCCGTCCAATCCAATGCCGCCAAATCCGATGCCACCAAACCTCAAACCGTCGAATCCTATGCCAATGCCACCGAACCGGATGCCGGCAAACCCTATGCCTAACGCTTCACCAAATGTCAGGCCAAATGAGAGCCCAAACATGAGGCCAAATGTAAGACCCAATGTGAGACCAAACGTGCGACCGAATGAGAGTCCAAACATGAGACCGAATGTCAGACCGAATGTCCGGCCAAACGAAAGTCCAAACATGAGGCCAAATGTCGGGCCGAACGTAAGGCCGAATGTCAGACCAAATGTGCGGCCGAATGAAAGTCCAAACATGATGCCAAATCTAAGACCGAATATCAGACCAAATATTAGACCCAATGAAAGTCCAAACATGATGCCAAATCTAAGACCAAATATTAGACCAAATATTAGACCGAATGTCAGGCCGAATGCGCGACCGAATGAGAACATAGGAAGAGATCTGGAGCTGTACCTGTTTAAATTCCAGTTTCATATGGACCGGATGCAGTATTTCCATCACAAATGCGATGAGCATCGTGAAAATCGCCGCAAATACATGGAATACCGCAGACATTACAAACATCATGAACGGAGAATGCATCATTATCATGACCGTTGCCAATTATGGAATGACGGTAGCAGTTCCTTTGGTCGAGGCTCATCATCTTCGAGTGGCGGTAGCTCTTCCTCCGGATACAATTGCCGACATAGAAGGGGTCATAGACGAGGGCGTGGGTGTGACTGCGGATGTTCATTTTGAATCGCACGAGGAAGGACGCCAGCTAATTAAGCGGCGTCCTTTTCCATACTCAATTCGTAAATGCTTCAACTGCGACGCCTTTTTTCTTTAACTCGCGCCTTAAAGTAAGCAGGGCATCATCTTTGTTTTTGCATTCCAATATGATGTCCACATTGTAATCCGCCAGCGCACTGACAAATGTCAGGAACGCCTCGGGATCAATATCGTCTGCATGAGCGCGAAAGTCATTTGCTGACTTAGGCGAGGACATGTGCATCTTCGGTGTGCGCTCTCCCCAGGTTTGAATAATGCGTGGAAGGTATTCCGCCCAATCTTCGCCATCAGAATGGCAGTTGTGGTGATGAATATCGAGCACCATCGGCACACCGATCCGTTCGCACAGCTCCAGTACCTCGCGCATGGTAAAAGACATGTCATCGTTTTCCACGACTAAGCGACGTTTGACGTTTTCAGGAAGCAGCTCGAATTTGGATGCAAAACGATCGAGAGAAGAGGCTTTGTCTTCGTATACTCCTCCCACGTGCGTCACCAAGACGGAATTATCGTCAAGCCCCAGTAAATCAAACACTTTTGCATGGTAGGAAAAATCGGCAATCGTCGATTCCAGCACAGAAGGCTTGTCGCTGTTCAATATGCTGTAATGTCCGGGATGAGCTGTCAAACGAATGCCATGATTGCGGATATAATTCCCTGCTTTTTGGAAGTCCCATGCAAATTCTTTTGCCCAATCCCATTCAGCTGCTACTGGATGAGTAGCGAGTGGAACAAATTCAGAAGGAAGTCGATACAAAAAGATATGATTTTCTACATTATAAGCAAGCAAATCCATTAAATTGAAAAAGTTTGCCTGCATAACTTGCCGCAGCTTTTTTAACCGAGCTTGGGGATCTAATTTATTTACTTGGGCAACCGTCGTTTTTTTGTTTGGATTGTTCTTCGTCTTTACACTGATGCAGGCATAGCCCATACGGATCAAGGAAATCTCCCTCCTTTGCTGCAGCATTCCTTTGTAGTATCTCCAAAACGGGAACGTCGTCGGCTTCTTGCCAGAGAATTATAAAACGGATAAGATGGGAGAATGTCACAGGCACGCCAATTAACTTTCCGTGAAAGCGAGGACGTTCCTTGTGAGTAAACTTCGGTAGAGGTTTTTGAAGGAGAATGTAATGAATAGTCTTGACCAATCCTATAGTATGACTCTGGTTTTTCTCTCCTATTTTATTTCAGCAATGGCGTCATACACAGCATTAGATCTAGGCGCACGTCTCCATTTTGCAAAAGGCAGGGGACGTGTGTTTTGGTTATGTGCTGGTGCCGTATCCATGGGGCTTGGTATTTGGGCTATGCATTTTGTTGCCATGCTTGCCTTACATCTGCCGATTGCCGTCCAATATGATAACCTGATTGTATTTTTCTCGATTGTTTTGGCCGTTTTATCATCAGCGCTTACATTATGGATCGTGAGCGAGCAGTCCATGTCCAAAACGAGGGTAGTAACAGGATCGGTTGTCATTGGGTCTGGTATCGCCGGAATGCATTATACAGGGATGGCAGCGATGATGATGAACGCCATTATTCTGTACGATTGGCTATGGTTTACCATATCTATTTTCGTTGCCATCTTGGTTTCGATGGTTGCGTTGATGCTTACGTTTCAATTGCGTTCGGTGGACCCAGTAAAAGGTCTCTGGCGTAAAATTATTGCAGGGCTGTTGATGGGGGCAGCCATTACCGGTATGCATTACACTGGTATGTACGCCACCACATTCGTCGCTCACGAGCACATGACAATCGCAGTGATCTCGCATGATGATTCGGGCCTGATCGCTACTATGATTGGCATTGTCATCGTAATGATTCTGGTCGTGACATTGGCTTCTGTATACGTGGACAAGCAATTCGCAGGGAAGAGCTTGCGCGTGCTAGAAAGTGATCAACGCTATAAATCGCTATTTGAGCACAATTACGACGGGGTGATCTTTTACTCGATCGATGGTAGCCAAAGCGTCATGAATCCTGCGGCAATGAGATTGACAAAGGAACGGAGCTTGCCTCTCGAAAAATTAATGAAGATGTGTGCTTCTAAAGATGCCGAGCTCATATCGACAAACTTTACAAATGCAGTGCAAGGTGAGGCGCACAACTACGAGATCACCTTGACCACGAGCGAGGGTCGTCAGCTTCATTTGAACATGACCCATACCCCCGTGTTTGTCGATCAGCAGATTACGGGTGTCTTTATGATTGTGAGAGACATTACCAATAAGAAAGAATACGAGACAAAAATCAATTATCTCGCTTTTCACGATTCGTTGACTGGTTTGCCGAATCGCCGTTTTGTCGAACAACAACTGGATCAGGTGATCATGGAGGCACAAAAAACGGATCAGCAAGTATACGTGTTGTTTCTGGATCTCGACCATTTCAAGCTGGTAAACGATTCCTTGGGGCATGATTTTGGTGACCTGTTACTTCAGGAAGCCTCCTTGCGTTTGCAGGATTGTGTGTGCAAAAAAGGAACGGTGAGCAGGCTTGGCGGAGACGAATTCATGGTGATTCTAACGGATGTCATGGAAAAAGAAGTTTCATCCATAGCGAATGAAATCAACCAAAGGATTGAACAGGCATTTTTTATCCATGGGCACGAGCTGTACATAACGACGAGTATCGGGATTTCTCGATATCCAGAAGATGGACAAGACAGAAGTGTCTTGATGCGTAACGCAGATGCGGCAATGTATGCAGCCAAAGACAAAGGAAAGAACAGTTTCCACCTGTACGTACCGAATCTGGAACAAGCAGTGAATGACAAAATGAATATTCAAAATGAATTGAATCGCGCTTTGGCTAGGAGAGAATTTCTATTGCATTACCAGCCACAGGTATGTGCCAAATCAGGCGCAATCGTTGGTGTAGAAGCGTTGATTCGTTGGAATCATCCTGAACGAGGATTGCTTTTGCCAGACCAGTTCATCTCTGTAGCAGAAGAAACCGGGTTGATCGTACCGATTGGAGAATGGGTGCTGCGGACGGCCTGCAAACAGAACAAACAATGGCAAGAGCAGGGACTCATGTCGCTTCGGGTAGCCGTTAATCTATCTGCGCGTCAATTTCTCAAACAAGACTTTACCCAGATGGTCGCTGAGATTCTGCACCAGACAGGGTTGGCACCGGAATACTTGGAGCTGGAAATCACAGAAAGCAGCATGATCGACGTCCAACGCGCCACACAGGCATTGAAGGAGCTGAAGCAATTAGGGGTGCACGTTGCGATTGACGATTTTGGAACGGGTTACAGTTCTCTCTACTATCTGAAAGAATTTCCGTTGAATCGTTTGAAAATAGATCGCTCGTTTGTGCGCGACATGATCGGACACCCTTCCAATCAGGCCATCGTATCCACGATAATTTCCATGGCGCATCATTTGCAACTGCGTGTGATCGCGGAAGGGGTCGAGACAAAGGAGGAGCTTGCGTTTTTGCAGGAGCATCTGTGTGAAGAAGTTCAAGGCTATTTATTCAGCAGACCGTTACCGAGTGAAGACGTAGCCTTTTATTTGCAAGCCCAAAAAGGCGCTAGTTAAACAAGAGGAGCAACTCTCATGAGTTGCTCTTTTGTTTTGCAGCTGCCAGTCAAATGAGGTGGTATAGCTGTCAAATTGGCACGTAAAATGTACTATTCCTGCTAACTTGTCAAGGAATTGCATCTAGGACGAAAGGAGGGAGAGAATGCTGGCTCTAGGTGTCGTCTTATTGCTGTTTACCATTGGAGTTGCGATTGCCATTGGGTATCGGGCAAACGAAAGCGTCCGGCAATTTGATGAAAGCGCGCATGAAAGCTTTATCGGTTCCCAAGCAGAGAAGGGAAGGGAGGGATAACGAAATGCGGCAGGAAAAAGAACAGCAATTACTCGAGGACAAGAGAGACCTGAACAAGTTTGGTTATGCGCAGGAATTACTGAGGGATATGGGTGGCTTTTCAAACTTTGCGATCTCATTTTCGATTATCTCTATTTTGACAGGTGCAGTATCTTTGTACGGACATGGATTACTGTATGGCGGTTCTGGCATGATGGGCTTCGGATGGACCTTGGTAGCGTTATTTGTCATCCTGATTGCAGCATCGATGTCTGAACTCGCATCAGCGATCCCTACAGCTGGAGCGCTGTATCACTGGGCAGCCATTTTAGGTAGCAAACGGTGGGGGTGGTACACAGCGTGGATCAATCTCATTGGCCAAATCGGGATAGTCGCAGGTATTGACTATTCGTTCTCTTTGTTTGCGGACCCACTGCTCGCGAGTGCGTTTGGTTATACCTCAACAGAAACAACCACGTTAATCCTGTTCGGGATCACACTCCTATTGCACGGTACGTTTAACCACATTGGAATTCGACTCGTGGCCCGGTTAAATGACTTCTCCGCTTGGTACCATATTGGCGTCGTCGTCATACTCGTCGGAAGTCTCGTCTTTTTCTCCCGTCATGATTTGCAACCGCTTGATTACCTCTTTCAGGTCGGTCAAACCTTTTCTGACAAACCGTACGCGATTGCTTTTTTAATTGGGTTGTTACAAGCGCAGTGGACGTTTACTGGCTATGATGCATCGGCGCATACGATTGAAGAAACGATTAATCCGCGGGTTCGTGCTGCCTGGGGAATTTATACGTCTGTGGCCTTTTCCTTTATTTTTGGATTTATCATGCTTGCTTTTGTCACCTTATCCATCAAAAACGCAGCGGCTGCGAGTGAAGCGGAAAATGCATTTATTTACGTGATTAGCGAGGCATTAGGAGGCACATTTGGTTCAGTGGTGTTGTGGCTGGTTACCTTTGCGATGTGGTTCTGTGGCTTGGCGTCCATTACTTCCTTCTCGCGAATGTTGTATGCGTTTTCACGTGACAAAGGAATGCCGTGGAGCCACCAGTGGGCGGAAATATCGACCAAGTACAGAACGCCAGCAAAAGCAATTTGGCTGGTTATCATTCTTTCCTTTGCGCTTGCCTTGTTCGATTACATCGTGAAAAGCATCAATCCGAATACGACGTATACCACTTTGGCATTTCTTACGGCGGTAAGTGTCGTTGGGCTTTATGTCGCCTACGGAATCCCCTTGTACCTCAAGCTCCGGGCGGAATCGCGAGGACTATTTCAGCGGAAGCATTACGGTCCCTGGCATTTGGGGAACTGGAGTAAACCCATTAATGTGCTGAGCTTGATTTGGATCCTCTTCATCTCGATTATGATGGTGATTCCACCCAATCAAACAGCTGGGTATGCCTTGATAGCCATGTTTTTGGTGCTTCTGATCATGGATTTGGCTTATTACCGGAAGCATTTCAAAGGCCCGCAAGCTGCGCTGGGCAATTCGGAGGAAGACATTAAACGTCAGGAAGCGAAATTTCGGGACTCCTAATGGAAAAGAAGTTGGCAGAGCCTCCCTTATGTCAGTATTGGCATAAGGGTTTTTTTTCGTAGATGGTGGTTTTGCATAACGAATGGCAGAGGACGAAAAGCTAACAGTAGGAAGGAAATAGAAATACATATGGGAGGAACGCGATGAAAAGAATGAGATGGGTGTTGCTTGCAATGGGAATCGCGCTGATGGCTCACGCAACGACGAGTTTGGTTCCTCAGGTGAGTGGGTATGACGGATATGTGCGTGAAGGAAATACCTCGAATCGGTATGAAGTCGCGGGTATTACAAATGCAGGCGCATTCGAATCCTTTTATGGAAAACTTCAAGAGGCGGTCAAAAAAAATGACAAGACAGAAGTAGCCAAGCATATCAGGTATCCACTGCGTGTGAACAAAGACGGAAAAAGCCATTTTATCCGAGATGAACAGCAATTTTTGGAAGAGTATGATCGAATCATGACGGAGAAGGTAAAGGAAGCGTTTTTACAGCAAAAGGTAACAGATACGTTTGTCAATGATCAAGGCGTGATGGTAGGGAATGGAGAAATGTGGCTGGGGCAATTTTCGAATCGCTTTGTCGTTTTTGCAGTAAATGTAGAATAGGACAAGGGCTTTTCTCTAGAAAAGCTCCCACTCTAGCAGAGCAAATGTTTTTATTGTTACAAATAGTATATTTTACATGGACATTATCGATAGAAAATTCTAAAATAACAAATAAATAGACAGTTACAGATGTGGATTCGACAGCTTTGTCCTCGTGGAATGGACGTTTGTTATTTTCATCGTTCCGTGATAGAATTCACAAAACGATATTTTTTTTAGTTAAACTTAACTGATTCGGAAGATTTTGAGGAAGAAAGCAGAAAAAGGAGTGATTGTGTGAGTTTGGAAACGAAGAAATGGGCGGATGAAGTAGCTGAGCAGGTAGTCTCATGGCGAAGATATCTCCATCAGCATCCAGAATTGTCGTTTGAAGAGGAGAAGACGTCTCAATTTATTTACGAAACGTTGGAATCTTTCGGGAATTTAGAGCTTTCGCGTCCAACTAAAACGAGTGTCGTCGCTCGACTGATCGGATCACAGCCAGGAAAAGTTCTTGGCATTCGTGCTGACATTGATGCGCTCCCCATCCATGAAGAAAATGATGTGCCATATGCATCAGGAAAAGCTGGCGTGATGCACGCGTGCGGACATGACGGTCATACAGCGATGCTGTTGGGAGCCGCAAAAATTTTGTCCCAGTACAAGGATCAAATCAAAGGCGAGGTTCGTTTCTTCTTCCAGCATGCCGAGGAGCTGCCGCCAGGTGGTGCTGCTGAAATCGTAAGAGCTGGTGCAGCAGACGGACTGGATTCGATTATCGGCATTCATTTGGCATCGTACATGCCTGTCGGGAAATTCGGTGTACTTTACGGGGCACTTACTTCATCGACAGATCGCTTCGATATCAAGATTCAAGGCAAAGGCGGGCACTCCTCGCAACCGGAAGCATCGGTTGACCCGATCGTCATTGGGGCACAGGTTATTACTGGCCTGCAACAAATTGTATCCCGCAATGTCAGTGCGTTGGACAAGGTCGTTATTTCGGTGACGATGCTGAATGCAGGGACAGCTTATAACATCATTCCGGATTCGATGACACTGACAGGCTCTACGCGCTGTTTCGATGCGGAGATTCGCAAAAATATTCCGATGTGGATTGAACGAATTGTTAAAGGAATTACGGAAGCGCATGGCGCAAGTTATGAATTGACGTTCTCACATGGCTACACATCGGTTGTCAACGACAAGCAGGTGACGAAGCTGATGGAGGATACGATCCGCGAGCGTTGGGGAGAAGAAGAGATTATTTACATTGATCCTTTGATGCCGGGTGAAGATTTCTCTGAGTATTTGAAAAAAGCTCCAGGCTGTTTTATTCAATTGGGTGCTGGCAATCCAGACAAAGGCTTTACGTATCCGCACCATCATCCACGTTTTGATTTTGATGAGGATGCAATGGTACGCGGCGTGGAATTGTTTGTTCGGGCAG
Organism: Brevibacillus porteri; assembly: GCF_003013475.1. Lineage (GTDB taxonomy): Bacteria > Bacillota > Bacilli > Brevibacillales > Brevibacillaceae > Brevibacillus > Brevibacillus porteri. The sequence continues at coordinate 29,537 of NZ_PXZO01000068.1, read as the reverse complement.
CTCAAAAAGTCGTCATGGAGTAGAGCGAGATAGAGTGAGGGGGATGTTGTATGGCAGAGGGACGCGTCAATGAGTACAAGCTGCATTTTATCGTACTTGTTCTCGTCGCATTGACAGAATTTATCGGGACAAAGAAAATCAGTATTGGCATCGGGGTTATCGCTTTGTTTCCGATGCTCTACGCCCTCGTTTTAGGCGGGGCAATCAGCTGGCCTAAGTTTAAATTTTTGAGCGAAAAAGAAATGAACGTCGCAGCCAATATTTTGGGTGTTTCGTTCTTGATCTTTATTGCGAAGCTGGGAGCCAATATCGGTCCTGAGCTGCCTAAGCTACTTGGTTCTGGTGTATCTTTGATTGTTCAAGAGATGGGACACATTGTAGGGACAATCGCATTTGGTTTGCCAGTCGCATTGTGGTTGGGTCTGAAGCGTGAAGCAATTGGGGCTACTTATTCTCTCGACCGTGAGCCAAACTTGGCGATTATCGTAGAAAAGTTCGGAGCAAACTCTGCCGAAGCTCGCGGCGCGCTGGGCGTATATATTTGCGGAACCTTGTTTGGTGCCATTTATATGTCGATACTTGCAAGTATTTTAGGAAGCAGTGGGTTGTTTCACCCGATTTCTCTGGCGATGGGAGCCGCGGTAGGTTCCGGTAGTATGATGGCAGCAGCAACAGGCTCATTGGCTGTCATTTTCCCAGAAGCGCAAAAAGACATTGCTTTTTATTCCGGTGCGGCAAACTTGATGATGAGTATCGTCGGAACGTACGTATGTATCTTCTTCTCTTTGCCGGTCACACAAAAGCTGTACGCATGGCTTGAGCCTATCATTGGGCGCAAAGGCGCTTCTTCTGCAGCAGAAGGGGGGAGAAAAAGCGCATGAATCAAATCTTGACGATTTTTATCATTGGCTTCATTGCTCTCATCGGTAACTGGATCGGTTATAAAGTACCATTCATGGAATCTTTGCCAGGTATTTTGCTCTTGGCGGTCATTACATTGATCGGAATGGGCTTCACTCGCATTCTTCCGTTCAAATCTCCCGTCATTGTATGGATCTCTTTGTTTGCGATGCTTGCGACATCCCCGTTTTTTCCAGGGAACGAATATACGGCTGCTGCGATTGCCAAGATCAATCTGCTCGCATTGGCCACGCCGATTCTCGCGTATGCAGGTCTATCACTCGGAAAAGACGTTCATCTATTCAAACAGCTTAGCTGGCGTATCGTAGTCGTGTCTCTCGTCGTCTTTACCGGCACGTTCCTCTTCGCTACGCTGTTTGCGGAGATTGTATTTAAGCTTCAAGGCAAATTTTTATGAAACTGTTTTTGTGTTAGGGCCTCCGTGTGCTTCCATATGCCATGGAGGTTCTTTTCACATACAACTGTGAGAGTCAGGAGTGGAGAGAGCATGATCATTGATGTGAGAAAGGTTACCTGGCAAAGGGATGAAACAACGATTCTGCGAGACATTGCCTGGCAAGTGCAAGACAAGGAGCATTGGTGTTTAGTCGGTTTAAACGGCTCTGGTAAAACCAGTCTGTTGAATATCATTTGTGGCTATGTGTGGCCGACAAAGGGAGAGGTCAGTGTATTAGGCAATCTTTACGGAACAGTCGACTTACGCGAGGTGCGCAAATCAATCGGCTGGGTAAGCACAGCACTGATGGCACAGCTTCACGAGCATGAAACCGCACTCCGTGTCGTCTTGAGTGGACGAGAAGCAACCATCGGCTTGTATTGGGTTCCAGAGGAGGCAGACGTAGAGAAAGCGTCGCATTTACTCGATACTTTTGGATGCCGTGCATTAAAAAACAGACGTTTTGCGGCTTTATCGCAAGGGGAGAGACAAAAAATACTGATTGCTCGTGCATTGATGGCTTCCCCTCGATTACTCATCCTAGACGAGCCTTGCACTGGACTGGACTTGCTTTCAAGAGAACAGCTGTTGGCCATGATCGAACAAATCGCCAAACAGCCAAACGGACCAACTCTCATTTATGTAACCCATCACATCGAAGAAATTTTGCCTTGCTTCACGCATACCTTGCTGCTAAAAGCGGGAGAAGTAGACCAGGCTGGAACAACAGATGAGGTCCTGACGGCAGAGCGTCTGACAAGCTTTTTCGGTGTACCTGTTTACATTCAACGCTCACAAGGAAGATCTTGGGTAAGCTTAGGGGAAGAGGCGACAGTCTGATTGTGTCGGATAAGTTTGGGCACGAATCAGCACGGTTGTGCATGATTGTGTATAATAGCAATAAGAAATTGTATCTGGGAGGAGAGGAGAGATGGAGGCATGAACAATGTGATTGCACCAATCACAGACTCCACCTGGGCGATCATCACCTATGAGGAAGCGTGGAATAGCTTCGTAAACAGCTATGTGATCAAACAAGGGAATGCCTTTGTATTGATTGATTCTCACCAGCGCAAGCAACGCTCTTATTTTCAACAGGCGTTGGAAGAGATTGGGGTCAAGCCAGAGCGAACTGAATATGTCTACTTCACTCATCGACATGCTGATCATATTGGAAATGCCGATATGTTCCCTTCTCGAAACAATTGGATTCACCTCGACGATTATTACGAACTGGACGATTTTTCACAGACGCTATTCGGCCATACGTTTACAGGTAGTGGGGGAGATCTGCCTTCCCTGCGTTTCCGACAGCTTTCTTTTCATACAGAAGGCTCTGTTGCCTTCTTTGATCCCCAGACGAAAATTTGCTTTGTTGGCGATCATTTGTGCTTTGAAAACACAGAACTCGGTCAAATCGTTGGCGGGGAAGTGGACTGTCGGACAGCTTATCAAGAACACTTGAAGCAATGGGTAGCACGTGAACCAGAGCGAGCGGCGGAGTTTACGGAGGGCTTGGAGATTTTGCAGGATTGGCCCATTGAGTATTTAGCCACTGGTCATGGCCCCATTCTTCAAGGCGAAATTAAGGTGTTTTTGCAGGAACTCATTGCCATTGCACGTAGGTAATATGGACAAAAAAGACTTGTGCGCCTCAACAGGCTGACACAAGTCTTTTTTGTCCGATTTATTTTGAAGCAGGAAGTTCTGCTTTGTCCGCTTCTTTCTCTGTATCCTCTACTTTTTCAAATGCTTTGTCCAAAATTTGAACATTATGCTTTTTCTTCAATTCCTTGATCCACGTACTCATGTTGGAACGTTTGTTTTTATCTTTGACTTTCTCCGTTACCTTTGGACGTACTTCTTCCAGCGTACCATCGAGCTTTTCTTTGTTTTTCTCATAGTATTCCTTGATTTGCTCTTCCGTGATCGGGTAAGCTTTCTCGAACATCTTGTCCCTTAACAGGATCAAACGTGATCTCTCACGCAATTCATCCTCGGTAATTTCTTCCTCAGTCAAATACTCTTGGAATTTCTCAGGCCCCATTTTTTCTTTGATTGGGTTAATTTTTGCGTCCAGTTCCTGATCACTTACCGTGACTCCCTGTGCAACCGCTTCTAGTTTATATATTTCTTTTATGATGAGATCAGACATCACGCGTTTCCCAGCTTCTTTTTTCATAGCCTCGTATACTTGATCTTTGGAAATAGAGACAGTTCCTACTTTAGCCAGTGCCTCTGTAGAGGAAGTAGCAGAATCTTTTCCAGGTGTACAGCCCGCTACAGCGAGACCGAGTACAAGTGCTGAGACAGCAAGTATAGATACATTGAATTTTTTCATTAAAAATACCTCACTTTCATGATAGTTATACGACTGTGCATAGAGCAGCGTTACGGGGACAGGAAAATAAAAACCGCACACATAAAGCAATGTGCGGTCGTCAATCGATTAGCTGGCTTGTGTAGAGGCTTTTTTCCACTCTTCCAAGCGTTTTTCCAGTACGGTGTGATTCAGATGCAACAGACTGGCTGATTTGTCCATCAATTGCTTGAGATGGGAAAGGGCTCGCTCGTAATTTCCTTTGGCAGCTTCAATCTCTGCCAAGCAGAAGAGCTTCCAGTCTTTTGCCGATCGTTTGCTTGCGATGAGCTGGTAAGCTTCTATCGCACTCTCTACTTCACCCAGGCGGGCGTGTGAACAGGCAATAAGAGCTAAGGAATCAGTCATTCCCTGATCACGCTGGTAAATACGAAACGCCACTTCCAACGATTCGTTGTATCGTTCGGATGAATAGTAAACGATCGCCAGGTTGTAAAACAAGTAGTGAATCATCGCTTGATTGAATAACGTTGGTCGTTCTTTGCAAACGTTGATTCCTTGAACGATATATTTTTCGGCCATTTCATAATTGCCAAGCATGATCTCATGTGTTGATTTATCCAGCATAGCGACAGCACGGGAACGGTTCTTCCGATAGGAAGCCTCCAGCCAGCGCAATCGAATATTCAAACGGCGTTTGAATAGATTGGCCATGTACTGAAAGCGGAAGGGCCAGTGCAGGCGAATAAACATAACCAACAGCACAGCCGCAATCCCTGCCAGCGTTGATGTCAAATTAAAACTCAAATACTCCACGTAGTGACACCCTCTCTATTTACGCTGCATCTATTACCCCATCTTAGCACAGAACCTGTCCGCATGACAGAGCATTACCGCTATTTCGTCAATGGCAAGATATTCTCTTTTTTAGGGGTAGAGAGCTGCTGTGTTTTGACGTAATCGTCAGAAACGGTATAGAGTGTGTCGCCAATCGTGAGTATCCGTTTAATGTTACTGGAGCTGTCGTACCAGCCTTCGCCTGCTTTCGCGACATCTTCCTTCGACAGATGGGTGATCTGATCTGTCAGTTGAAAACCTTTTTGCAGATCGAGCTGATATACATAGGCACCTTGGAAAGTAAAGTGGCCATACTCGCGCATATCGTTTTTGGCTTTTTGTTCAGCTGTCCGTTCGTGGACGGATACAGGAAAAGCGAGCAGATTTTTTTCTTTGGAGAACAGCAGAGCCTTGTGATTGCGCAATAGCTCGGAGTCTGTTCCTCTGTCCCCGATAACAGTCTTGAACTTTTCCTTCGGTTTCGTTACATCACTGACGTCAAAGAGGGCAATTTTCATCCCTTGGTAGTACGCCCAGTCTTTATCAGATTCTGCTTCTTTACCAAAACCGATGATATGGTTTTCATCATACGGGTGTAAATAGTCGCTGTAACCTGGAATTTTGAGGGCACCTAGTATGCTTGGAGCAGAAGGCTTCTTCAGATCGAGAACGAACAGCGGGTCGACTTTTTTGAAGGTCACCATGTAGGCACGATCTCCCATGAAACGGACAGAGTAAATGCGTTCTCCTGGAGCGATGCCTTCCAGCTTGCCAAATACCTCGAGTTTGTTGTCGAGAACATACAAGTTGTTTTTTGACGTAAGCTCATCGTCTCGCCACATGTTCCCGCTCGTGGTGGCGATTCGGAAATAACCGTCGTTTTCATCCATAGAAAATTGGTTCAGAATGCGTCCAGGCACCGACCCTTTTCCCGTATACCGAATGTCTCCCTTGTTCATGGCAAAACGATAAATGGTTGTATCAGACTCGATGGAAGGTGCAATCAAAGGAGTTGTCGCTCCTTTTTGCTTAACCGCTACTGGCTGAGCACTGTTCTGGGTGACGGCTACATATAGATTTTTGGTGGATGCATAGATGTTCTCGCCAGCACCAAGATACGTATTCAGCGACATTTTTTGTTTTGCATCATCCAGATTCACGCCGGCGACGATCAAATACTCTGGACGAAAGTGATCCGGGAAGTAACGAATCTCGCTGTAGGGAATGGTTTGGTATTGGTTATGATGGACGCTGTCTTTATACGTTGGACCTGGCACTTCTGCTTTCTCTTGCATAATACGATACGTATCCATGTAATGGTTGGCTGTCACGTACAAGCTCGCGCCGATTTTGCGGGACGACATGTACTGGCCTTCTAGCTCCAGTTGACGAATGAGCCGAGGCTGTTTTTTGTCCGTAATATCGTAGATCATGGTTTTCACGGATTGCATTCCTTGGTATCGGGGGATGCCTCTTTTAGAAGCAGGATCTGGAGGATAGGAGATGGTCTCATCCGCTTGCCCGATTACGATGAGTCTACGATCGTCTACGTACATTTCTTGTGGTACGAATTTTCCATTGTCATAGCTGATACGGCTTGCGACCTTCATCTCGGTGGCTGGATACGCTTTGATGATGCGTACTTCATTTTGCGTAGATTGATAAAGATAAGTTCCATCTGACTTTACGATATCTGCTTCATCGACGCCCTGCACTTGTGTGTTCGTTGTGGAAAAATCACCGCGAGCAGCGCCACCGGAAGTGTCCGCTACTTTGTTGGCTGTGCTAGGTGCTGCTACTGGCATAGCGGCAGTCGTTTCCATGGTGGCGTAATGGTAGCTGTCCAGGTCTGATGACTGGATGAGCTTTTTTAGCTCCGCATAGGAACCGACTACTGGCAACTCTTCTGTAGATGCGGCTTGAACGGTTGGCTCCGCTACTGTACCTGTTGCGAACAGGAAGGGTATAGCGGTCACCACCATCATGGAGGCGAGAAGCCCGGCAAATGTTCTTTTCATTTTGATCCCCCTCATATCTGCTTCTTGCCAAAATTTGTTGTCGGTAATAAGACGAAGCACGATTACGGAATGTTTCACGCACTCTTTGGACAGCAATCTACGGACAGGTGGGGGAGCGTGTGCTATAATAATAGGCGGTTTATGCTACCATTTACACCACTACGTCAAAAGGGGCGTCATAGATGGAAAACTTGAAGCAAAGCATTCTGGAACTCATCACGGATACTTCTACGAATCTACCACCAGACGTGCGTCGTGCCGTCAATGCAGCTAAAGTGAAAGAGGATCTTGGCACTCGTGCAGCGCTGTCTTTGTCTACGATTGCGGAAAACGTCGTCATGGCAGAAGAAAATGTTTCTCCGATCTGTCAAGATACGGGGATGCCAACTTTCGAAGTAAAAACTCCGGTTGGAGTCAACCAGCTGATCATTAAACAAGCCATCAAAGAAATGATTGCAGAAGCAACCAAAACAGGTAAGCTGCGTTCCAACTCCGTAGATTCCTTGACGGGTGAAAATACAGGGGACAACCTCGGACCAGGTACTCCTGTCATTCACTTCGAGCAATGGGAAGAGGATGAAATCGAAATCAAGCTGATTCTCAAAGGCGGCGGCTGTGAGAACAAGAACATCCAATACTCCCTGCCCTGTGAACTCGAAGGCCTGGGCAAAGTGGGCCGCAACCTGGATGGCATTCGCAAGTGCATTTTGCACGCAGTATACCAAGCACAAGGACAAGGCTGTAGTGCCGGCTTCATCGGCGTAGGAATCGGTGGCGATCGCACCTCCGGTTATGCACTGGCGAAGCATCAATTGTTCCGCAAAGTAGAAGATGTCAATCCAAACGCTGATTTGGCTGCATTGGAAGACTACATCATGGAAACCGCAAACCAACTCGGAATCGGAACGATGGGCTTTGGTGGAAACGCGACTCTGCTCGGCTGTAAAATCGGCGTGGAAAACCGCCTGCCAGCAAGCTTCTTCGTATCCGTTGCCTACAACTGCTGGGCCTTCCGCCGTCAAGGTGTTCGCCTGAACCCGGAGACTGGCGAAATCCTTCGTTATCTGTATAAAGATGAAGAAGTGGCGATGGACTTGACGCCAGTAGCAGCTGCGGACGAAACAGACGATGAGCCTCGTGAAGTTGTTCTGCAAGCGCCGATCACGGAAGAACAAATTCGCAGCCTGAAAGTGGGCGATGTGGTTATCATCAACGGAGAAATGCACACAGGTCGCGACGCGCTGCACAGCTACCTGATGGATCATGACTGTCCAGTGGACCTGAATGGTGGCATCATCTACCATTGCGGTCCAGTTATGATGAAGGATCATGAGGGTGAGTGGCATGTAAAAGCGGCTGGTCCGACGACTTCCATCCGTGAGGAGCCTTACCAAGGCGAAATCATCAAGAAATTCGGAATCCGCGCCGTTATCGGAAAAGGCGGAATGGGTGCAAAAACACTGAAAGCATTGAATGAGCATGGTGCTGTTTACCTCAATGCAATTGGTGGGGCAGCACAATATTACGCACGCTGCATCAAAAAAGTAAACGGTGTTGACTTCATGGAATTCGGTATTCCAGAAGCAATGTGGCACTTGAATGTAAAAGGCTTCGCGGCAATCGTAACGATGGATGCGCATGGCAACAGCTTGCATGCGGATGTCGAGAAAACGTCTGCAGAGAGACTGGCACAATTTGCTGCACCTGTATTTAAATAAGGGATAAAGGGAAAACCTCTGGCGCACTTCTGTGTAGCCGGAGGTTTTTTTATTTTTTACGAGGCCTAGAAACAAGGAGGAAAAGGTTGGATGCATGATGAACTTTCGAGGGACTAACCAGGATTGCGGACAGATGGATTTTCATTTTTGACAGGGGGGACAGAAATGAAATGGTTGATTGCTGATCGCGTTATTATCGGAGATGGAGAGCATGTAATCGAACAAGGCGTTGTTGGGATTGATGAGCGAGGAAAAATTTTCGCAGTGGGGACAGAATCAGAGCTTACGGATTCCATTTCGGAAGGAGAGGTAAAGCGGTACAGCGGATGCTCCATTTTGCCAGGCTTAATCGATTTACATGTTCATATCGGGTATTGGTGGAGTAAACCAGACTCCGCTGAGTATCGCAACAACGATGGACTGGTGGCTTTACTTGCGACAGCGAACTTGAAAGAGGCACTTTCCTTGGGGGTTACGACGATCCGCGATGTAGCAGCACCAGATGGATTGTGCAGTACGCTGAAGTTGGCGGCCAAGAACAAATTCATTGTTTCCCCTCGTCTTTTTCAGGTCAACCAAGGGATTATTATGACCGGGGGGCACGGTTGGCAATTAGAGGGTGCCTTGCGAGAAGCAAATGGTCCGTGGGAAGTGCGGACAGCCGTACGTGAACAAGTGAGAGCAGGAGCCGACTGGATCAAGCTCATGACGAGTCACCGTACAGCAACGCCGGAGTTCACGCAAGAGGAGCTGGATGCGGCGGTTGATGAATCGCATCGTTTGGGACGGAAATGCTGTGTGCATGCCTCGCTCCAACCTGCGATTCAGATGGCGATTGATGCGGGATTTGATACGATCGAGCATGCGACGTTTATGACCGTCGAACAGGCAGAACAGATGAAAGAAAAAGGACTGGTATGGGTACCGACCATGGTCACCTTTTTCCAGATTGCTGATTACTACAAACATATTTGGAATGAGCAACAACAGGCGAATCAAGGCATATTGAGCGAAGGGCTTATCGAGCAGGGAGCCTTTTTCATCGAATCGGAAAAGGCGTACCGGGAGAACTTCGCACGATTGATAAATACGGGCGTAAAGATCGCTACGGGTACGGATATCGTATTGGAAGGCTATCCGATTACCCCTGTGGCAGAAGAGATCAAGCTGATGGTGGAGCTGGGAATGGAGCCAATTCGTGCGATCCAGGCTGCTACCCAAAGCGCTGCTGAGGTGCTGGACCAAGGGAACAAGATCGGTACGTTAGCGCCAGGTTATTTTGCAGATTTGCTTGTGGTAAAAGGGGATCCACTACAAGAGATAGAGGTATTGAAGCAAGTGGAAGAAGTATTTCTTGAGGGTGTGACAGTCTATTCCAAGTGTTGATGGGACTGAGCCTTGTTCTTGCAGGTTTGTAACGGCGTTTGTACTGGGTGTTTGACTATTCTTTGCCAAAATGGGCATTGGTTTATTGCGCGTGTACCAGGGCGGGCATAGGTTAATAACGAATGATCACAGAAAAAAAGGAGTGAGATTCGTGAACTATGTAGTCCGTTCGGGAGATACACTGAACAGCATTGCGGCTCGTTTTGGTGTATCCGTTCAAGAATTGATCCGCGTGAATAATATCGCCTATCCCTACTACATTTACGTTGGACAAAATTTGTATATCCCGATTACTCCGACTCCGACACCAGCTCCTGGTGGGGATGTCGAGCGTCGTTTGAATCGACTGGAGAATCGAGTAGATGCGCTTCGCGAAGATTTTCGCAGGCTGGATAATCGAGTAGATCGTTTGGAGAACCGTGTCACTCGTCTGGAGCGGGCCATTACGCCGACACAACCTCCGCGCCCACGTCCGACCGGCACGCCTCGTCCACGCTAAGTAGCCGGATAGAGGGCCGAATAATTTTCCACACATCGCTATTTCCTCTTCGCCTGATCCTGCATAAAGTGATACGAGAGGATTAAGAGGAGGTGCGGCCATGCTAGGGTTAAATGGAAAAAACGTCCGACACCATTTCATGGGCGTCTATGGAAAAGTGGTGCAGATTCGTGAACTGGTGGATGTGATCGACCAAGTTTTTGACTCTGTAAACAAAGTGGGCGACATAGGAAAGGCGATGCTTGGACCTCGTAAGGCAAGTGCCAAAAAGCTCGACAAGCTGAGATGAATGGAAAAACAAGAAAACCGCGTCCATAATGGAGGCGGTTTTTATTTATGATTCATTCGTAGTTCTTAGGGGCAGACTCTATCATCAGAATAACTCATCAGAAAGAAAAAGTCTACTCTTTTTTTGAAAATTCCCTTATATTTTTGGAGCTGTTATCAACTGACTTCAAAAAGGGGAGTGATGGAGTTGAACAAGGAAAAGCGTCGCGTAGGATTGGTTACGAGTGGAGTACTGATGGGGCTAATCTTGTCATCGTTGGATCAGACGATTGTATCAACAGCCATGCCGACAATTACCAAAGAGCTGGGAGGTCTTTCTCTTTATAGCTGGGTGTTCGCCATTTATATGCTCACATCAACCACGAGCATGCCCATCTATGGGAAAATGGCGGACTTGTTTGGACCGAGAAAAATGTATGTGATCGGTTTGTTTCTGTTTCTTGTGGGATCTCTCCTGTGCGGCATGGCTAATTCCATGACGGGTCTTATTGCCGCGAGAGGAGTTCAAGGGTTGGGCGCTGGGGCATTAATGCCGGTTGCGTTCATCATTGTGGGTGAACTGTATCCACCCGAAAAGAGAGGCAAATTTCAAGGACTTTTCGGAGCTGTCTTTGCCATGACGAGTATACTCGGTCCCTCGTTGGGAGGAATTCTCGTGGAGAATCTGCCGTGGGGATGGATCTTTTTTATAAACCTTCCTATCGGTATCACTGCTTTATTGATCATTGCTCTAGCCTTTCGTGACCAGCGGCACTATGCTAAGAAGCCAGTGATTGATTGGTATGGGGCGACTAGTTTGAGTGCAGCCATCATTTTCATCCTGCTGTCCCTTGTTATGGAGGGGAGGGAATACAAGATCGGGTTAGGGGGAGCGGGTATCTTCCTTCTCGGTTTGTTCATCTGGATTGAAACCAAAGCAAAGGAGCCCCTGCTTCCGCTTTCCCTATTTCGCATTCCGGTCATCGGATATGGCAATCTCGTAGGATTCTTTGTGAGTGCCGCTTTGTTCGGTGCCATCGCCTATATCCCTCTGTTCGTTCAAGGGGTACGCGGGGCGAGTCCCTCAGAAGCTGGATTCCTTTTAGTGCCACTCATGCTGTCCGCAGCGATTTCTTCGACGGGTGGGGGAAGATGGATGGAAAAAGCTTCATTTCGGGCGATTTTGATTCCCAGCTTACTCATCATGGCGACCGGCTTTTTCCTTCTGAGCACGATTGATGGAGAGACAACCAGCACACAACTCGTTAGCTACATGATTGTCACAGGTTTAGGCATGGGGGCAATCTATCCGGCACTCGGTACAGCCGCACACAGCGCTGTAAAACCGCAAGATCGGGGCGTTGCTATGTCGACATCGCAATTATTTCGTTCCATTGGGGGGACGATTGGAATCAGCGTGTTTGGGACCATTGTAGAATGGCGAATGCGGGCAGGAATGGTGTTTAGTGAAGCTATGCACGGTGTCTTTGTCACTGGATTGATTCTAATTGGAATCAGTTTGATAGCCAGTGTTCTAATCGGCAATACTCGATTGCTCGACAAAGAACCCCGCCATTCGCATAACTCAAATAGCGGGGTTCCCAAACAATAGGATCACGGTTTTTTATTCATGCCTTCCATTGCCATCCGAACCATTTCTCTGACCATACTGCCGCCCAAGCGTCCTCCGATTCGACCGGCATCGTGAGAGGTTAATTGTCCATTGTAGCCGGGCTGCAATGGAACATGAATTTCTTCTGCGACCTCGAATTTGGCTTGCGCGGGATCAGCAACGTGTGCAACCTGCGCTTTTAGGGCGTCCAGTCCTTTTCTCGCCTCGGGGACGAGTGGGCGTTTGCGTCTGCTCATGGTAGATCACCTCACGCCCTAGTGTGCCCAATTAGACGAGTGCTTTGCGCAGAGTGAAATCAGTCTCCTGATAGTAAGTATTAGCAACGAGCAGGTTAGGTCCTGCACATCCAGCAGCAGGGCAAAAGCAATTGATCTTCTGATTCAGCGTGTGTTCTTGCCATTTTCCAAACATCGACTGGAGCTGGTCGGTTTGAATATTGCCCAATGGCTCTACATCCCCGAAATCGGTCACGATGACATCGCCGGTGAAAATGTTGATGTTAAGACGATTGCGACCATCAGGATCATTGCGAGTCGTCACATTTTTCGCTGAGCGTAGTCTGCTGATCAATTCCCTGTCTGCCGCTTCAGAACTACAAGCGAAAAACGGAAGCGTCCCGAAAAGCATCCACAAATCTTCATTACGTACATCGAGCATCCGATGAATGGCTTGACGAAGCTCATCGAGTGAAAGTACATCCAGATCACGGGCAAAATCACTCGCGTACATCGGGTGTACCTCATGTCGCTTGCTGCCCATCTCCTGAATCTGACGATGGAGGGTATCGAGCTTTGTCCATGTGCGATGATTCAGCATCGTTTCGGCTGAGACAAATACACCAGCTTCCGAGAGCTTGCGGGCATTTTCCATCATCTCTTGAAACTGCGCTTCCGCTCTTTTGATTGAAACCGGCTGCCGTGCTTTTGCGTAAACAATATCATGGAATTCTTCGGGAGTAGACCAGTTCCATGAAATATGCATGACGTCGATGTAAGGCAGGATCAACTCATACCGAGAAAACGGCATGGACATGTTGGAGTTGATTTGCGTCCGCAACCCACGATCTGCTGCATATTGTAGAATAGGTGCGATCACAGTTTTCACGGTGCGCTCGCTGTACATCGGTTCTCCGCCTGTTATACTGATAGTAAGCAGGTCTTTTGCTTCATCGAGACGACGGAGTATGAGATCGACAGGGAGAGCGGGATCGTCTTTGTATCGCAATGTATCACCAACCGCGCAATGCTCACAGCGGAGATTGCACAGATTCGTTACAGTAAACTCGACGCTGGTAAGTTTATAGGCGGGGGGTGTCGCATTGAACAACGGCTCCCATGGATCGTGTAAAGGTGTTAATGATGTAGTTGGAACCATGCGGATCAATTGTGGAAACCTCCTTCATTCTGCGTACAACTCAACCTATTATAACGACATTAGGGCGGAAGGAGAATAGCTAACGAGATGATTATGGGGATGTCTTTTGGACGCGGTGTGCTTTTTCATGATCGAAATGTGCTGGCTTGCGCGGAAGTAAAAGACGGCGTGATTCATATGTGGGCGGAAAAAATCACATTGAAAACGATTGGGAAGCTCTGGTATCGAATATTTTTCTCCTTTCCGTGGTACTATCAATTGTTTCATCTCCTGCTTGCTGGTTATGTACTGGCAGCGATCGTGAAGCCTGACTGGGCCATCATCGATCCGATGTGGGTAGCTGTATACATCGCAGGCTTTCACTTCGTTTTTCCGAGAATGATGAAAAAATTTCACGGTGCGGAACATAAAGTGTTTAGCTATGGCGGTAAGAAGTCGCTAGCAGCACTGAAAGAGATTCAACGGGCAGATATTGTGAATGACGGTTGCTCGACGAATCTGGTCGTGTGGTTTTTTACGGGGTTCATTTTGTCCGTATTCTTTTTACCTTTAGAATGGAGTGTCGCATGTGGGGTAGTAGGACTGCTTGTGGGCATGCTCGGGGATCGCTACGTGCGTAAATATTTCGGTTTTCTTTACAAGCTATCGGCTTTCTTTCAAAAATACAGCACGACCAAAGAACCGGATCAGCTTCATTTAGAGACAGCGATCCGCTCGTATATGCTATTTGAGCACATTCGCGAAATGGATCGATTGCAGAATGCTTCGTAAGGAAAAAGGGGTGTTTCCACTATGGATACGCCGCTTTTTTTTGTTCCATGCGCAGGTTGGTTGTGACATTGAATCCTGAAAAGTATTTTGGTAATATTTGCTCAACTCATCCCATTTCTTTTGAAAAGGGATCGAGGAATATGAGATGAGGAGAGCCGAGACGAGATGAGAAAAGAACAGGATGTAGGGGTATACGAGCAAGTGGGAGTGGCAATGACATGTCGTTCCTATCAAGAGTATGTGGATATGTTTTCACTTTCAGACGAAATCTTGGCGATGGGACCGATCCTGGATGTCGGTGCAGGAGCGTCCTCTTTTACAGCAGAGGCATGCCAACATGGACGAGAGGCAATCGCAGTCGATCCGCTTTATGAAATGAAGCCAGAAGAGATTTATACGAAGGGGAAGCGAGAGATCGAGGAATCGACGCAAAAGCTGGCTGGTATCGCACACACCCTTCATTGGGAATATTACGGCTCGCTTGGCCAGCATCATCAAAACAGAGAAAGGTCACTGGAGCAATTCATTGCCGCGTATCGTGCCGATGAAGGCATCGGTAAAAGATACGTCGCAGGCTTGCTGCCGGAATTGCCTTTTGCAGACGATCACTTTTCACTGGTGCTTGGCAGTCACTTCTTGTTTTTGTACCAGCAACAGTTCGATGAGCAATTTCACTTGAACGCGATCAAAGAATTGCTGCGAATTTGTCAGCCTGGCGGTCGAATCAGACTCTATCCGTTAATCGGATTGGATCGCAAACCATATAGCAAGCTGCCACAGCTCATGGAAGAAATACGACGGTTCGGCCACACAGCCAGTCTGGAACCGACGAACTTTCGGTTTTTAGTGGGCGCTACGCATTATTTGGAAATTCGTAAATCATAAAAAAACAGGGAGAATAGAAGGTGCATGTGCGCCTTCGACCTCCCTGTTCCTTTTCCTATTCCCGTTCTAGCGGGCTTTCTTCCAGTTGGCGATACATCTTTCCTTTATCTACATACGATTGGCGAATGCGTACGAATTCTTTCAAATCTGCCTCGTTAAGTTCGCGTTTTACTTTCGCTGGATTGCCGACAACAAGCGAGCGAGGTGGCACTTTCATGCCTGGAGGAACGAGTGCACCCGCAGCAACCATGGCTTCTTCCCCGATTTCCGCACGATCCAGAACAATCGCGCCCATTCCAATCAATGCACCGCGTCGTACCACGCAGCTATGTAGAACGGCATTATGTCCAACGGTCACCTCGTCTTCGAGGATCAACGGGTTGTTCGGACTTTGATGCAGGGTGCTGTTGTCTTGCACACTGACGCGTTTTCCAATGACAGTTGGAGCGATGTCCCCGCGGATCACGGTGTTATACCAAATAGAAGAATCCTCACCGATTTCGACATCGCCAGAAACGACGGAGCCTTTTGCCAGGAAAACAGTAGGGTGAATCTTTGGTTTGATGTTTTCAAATGATAAGAGCAGCATAGTAACCTCCTAATCAATGAGTAAGCGAGCAATCTGTTTGCATCGGGCGCGGATGGAAAATGGAGAAGCGGCCAGTTGCAGGATCGCAGTCGATGACTGTCCCGGAGAGCTTGTCTATCTCATGCGTTTGATAAAAGAAATGAATCCCACTAATATCTTGGACAATATCGTATTTGTCCGCTTCCGTAATGGCGATGCTATATGTATAGCTACCACAACCCGTCGTAGTCGGGACGAGTCTGATTCCGAGATCTTCAGCATCCGCTTCTTCCGCGATCATTTGTGCAAGACGTACTGCCGCAGTTGGAGTAATGGTTATCATCGTCCTACCTCCTTGTAGCCATTTCTATTGTACTACAAATGGAGCTTCCAAATCCTGCTTGTTGACCATGTATGAGGCATGTGATAGAGTAGATGTTACTGATTCTGATGTGCAGGAAATGTGGGTAGTCGCTGCCGTAATCGTTTCGACGATTGGCGGTAGAGGAAAGTCCAGGCTCGCCCAGGCTGAGATGCCTGGAGTGTTCGTACCTGGTGCAAGCCAGGGCAGTGAGGTGCAAGCCTTGCTGACGGCGTGGAAAGGGCTCTCTCTGAGGCCCGAGTACGCTGAAAGTGCCACAGAAACGTAGCTTTTCTGGCGACAGAAAAGATGGAACGCGGTAAACCCTGCGAGCGAGAAACCCAAATTAGGTAGGGGAACCGTCCTGAAGGAATCAAACGGAAAGGACGGATGGTATCTTCGGATGCCATAGATAGATGGCTACCACTCTTGGTGCGAGGGATTGCCCCGCTTGAAGCACGGGAGAGACAGAACCTGGCTTATAGCATTTCCTGCTGGAATGAAATGTAAAACCACCTGAGATCTCAGGTGGTTTTTTTACGTTCTGCGAAATATCGTGAACCCGCTACCTATCCATGTTTGAAGAACAGTGGAATGATTTACCGTGAACAAACTCTGAAACTTTTTCGGAAATCTTGTCGTCTAAAAAGAGCATTCGGCAGAAGAAAACAGTTCTACTGCGGACAATTCCATCATTTCTTCAAATGGGAGTGTCTGGTAAAACTGTTACATTGATGGAGGGGTTTATTTTGCAAAAAGCAAAGAATCGAGCAAGTAAGGATTTCAAAAAATTATTGGCGACAGCTGTTCTGGCTGGATCGCTTGCGTTGCCGGGTACCGGATTGGCTGCTACGGCACTGCCATTCTCCGATATCGGAGGAAACGTAAATAAAGATGCGATTCTGACATTGAATTATGCTGGTGTGTTAAAAGGGTATACCGATGGCACGTTCAAGCCGAATAAAGAAGTGACGAGAGCGGAGTTCGCCAAAGTTGCGGTGTTGGCACTCGGGTACACAGATGCACAAGCAAAGCTCTTGCAAGGAAAGACAGCCTTTAAAGACCTGCCTGCAGATCACTGGGCGACAGGCTATATCAATCTAGCCGTATCGCAAGGCATCATCAAGGGCTATCCGGATGGCACATTCAAACCTAACAACAACGTAAAAATTGCGGAAGCACTGACCGTATACGTTCAAGGCTTGAAGATCGACGTTCGTCCATCAGCTTCAAGCGAGTGGTACATCCCGTACTTACTGGAAGCAGACAGAGCTGGTATTTACGATGCAAAAGAAACACCGACAGCAGCAGCTCCGCGTGATATTGTGGCAAAGTATACAGATAAGTTCATGGAAACACCAGTATACGCAAGCGGTGCTTACTATGACAAAGATGGCAATGCAAAAGGAACCATTCAAAAGTTGCCAGTAGTAAAGGGCGCAGTTGCTTCGTATGACAAGTCTGACAAAAAGCTGAAACTAGTCGGACAAAACAAAGAAATCGAAATAGCTGATTCCGCGCAAGTATACGGCAATCTGGTCGTAGGCGCGCAGGTGGAATACATTGCGAAAAACGGCCGAGTGGCGTTCCTCACCGTTGTTACTTCTGACTCCGAAATCGTCGAAGGAATCGTGAAGACTGGCCTTAATTTTACAACGGCTGTAGGTGATGAGAAGAAATTCAAGGCAATCGTCAATGGAAGAGAAGTCGTTTTGGAAGTAGAAGATGGCGTAAATGTAAGCCGTTCTCACATCGGCCAAAAGTTTGTGGCAGTCGTCGGCGACAATGGCAAGATCAAGTCCATCACGATTAGCGACAACACGACAAAAGGAATTGTGGAAAAAGTATCTTCCGTGAGCGGTTCCAACTCGAAGAATGAGCTAAGAGTAGACGGCACGACCTATGTTCTGGATTCCAAAGCAACGATCAAAGGCAAGGCGCATCCAGAAGCAAAAGAAACAAGTGCTTCGTTCTCTGACATCGAAAAAGATGACTTAGTCGAGCTGACACTCAACGTGGATGGCAAAGTATCTGAGCTTGTTTACACAAAGCTGAGCTTCACGGATACTATCACTGTTGATACAGACAAAAACCGGATTCGCGTTGGCAGCGTTAATTACGAGGTGCATGAAGATACCGAGTTGTTCGTAGACGAAGACGAAGTAGATGAACTGGATGAGTTGACGAGCGGTCAAATTGCAGTTCTTACGTTTGACAAGAATGGAAATCTGATCAAAGTAGAGCAGGGTGTAGGTGCAGCTACGAACAAGCTGGTCTCAGACACAACCGCATATCAAGCAGGAAAACTGGCAACTGTGAAAATCGACGGGAAAACCTACGACATCTTGACCAATGCGAAGCTGACTGTCGATGGCAGCTCCGTATCTCCAACGACGATTAAAACTGATCAGTTTAATGACCACCGTATCCTTACGTGGAAATACAACGTCGGCACGAATGACATTGTGGAGCTGACATTGGAAAAGCAAACCGTAAAAGGCTACGTGACGAAAAAATCCGGTTCCAAAATTACCGTGAACGGGAAGGTGTATGAGCTCTTGTCCGGCGTCACGATTGACAGCGATGCAGCATCCAACGACACCGAGTACACGCTGACACTCAATAACGCTGGCAAAGTAAAGGCCGTTACAGGTGCGCCTAGGAAAGTAAGCGGTGTGGTTGATTCTGTTGAGGTTCGAAACGATGACGGCAAGGTGACTTCCGCGAAAGTAGAGGTTAACGGCAAGACGTACGATGTAACGGATGAGGATGCGATTGAAGACGTCGATCAATTTGAGTACGTGACATTGACCCTTGATCGTGACGGCGATGTCATTGCTGCTTCCGTCAGTGGAAAGCTGGCGAAGGAAAACGTGAGTTTCGTCGGAATTGAATCCCGTGTGAACAAAGACAAATACGTATTCTTCAATGATGTATCGACGAGCTTGAAGATGACAGAAGACGCGAAGATCAAATACTACAACGGTAATGACTTGAAAGAAAGCGATCTTTCCTCCAAGGATAAAGTGGATTTGTGGACAAACGATCAAGGTCACGTATATGTGATTGTCGTAGCCAAACGATAAGAAAATAAAAAAGGCGATCTCTTGCTCGATTCGAGAAGGGGTCGCTTTTTCATTTGTCAGGATAGTTTTTAGTAAGTATTTAATTGAAAAACATTTTCAATTAAAAGAGGATGTGATATATTCAAATTGTTTTGTGCAAAACAAAAAACAAGGAGTGGTTTTCATGCAATTCGATTATGAAGTGATTATTGTTGGCGGTGGACCAGTTGGAATGATGCTGGCTGCAGAGCTGGCGTTGGCCAAAGTGAAGGTATGCGTGTTTGAGCGCTTAAGGGAAACAACCCCTTATTCACGGGCACTCACTTTACATCCACGCACACTGGAAATCCTGGATATGCGCGGGTTGAAAGCGAAATTACTTGATAAAGGAAAGCCGATTACGACAGGTCATTTTTCAGCACTTGATACACGCTTGGATTTTTCTGTCTTAGATTCTTCCTCCAACTACACACTGATTATTCCCCAACATGACACGGAGAAGGTACTAGAAGAGTGGGCGAAAAGTCTAGGGGTGGAAATACGCAGGGCAGAGGAGGTAGTGGCAGTACACCAAAATCAGCAAGGGGTTGAGGTTGAGGCTGTCGGGCCGAATGGAAAGGCTGTGCTGACGGCACTATACGTGGTCGGTGCAGACGGCGCTGCTAGCATTGTCCGTAAGCAGGCAGGCATTCCGTTTATCGGTAAGAATACGACTTTTACGGCAATGCAAGGGGATGTTGTTTTGAAAAATCCCCCGGAATCAGGATTACCTTCCTACTTTAATGAACATGGTATGGTCATGATTGTACCCTTGCCAGCAGGGATGCATCGAGTGGTACTGATCGATCCGGAGCGAATGGCAGTGCCAAAGGAAGAACCCGTTTCATTGGAGGAATTGCGCGCTAGTTTACTGCGTATTCTTGGAGACGATTTGGGAATTTCCGACCCGTTTTGGATGACTCGTTTTGGCAATGCGACCTTGCAAGCTCAACGTTATCGGGAGGGTCGGATTTTCCTGGCGGGAGATGCAGCGCATATTCATTTTCCAGCTGGTGGACAGGGGATGAACGTTGGTCTACAAGAAGCAATCAACCTAGGTTGGAAGCTGGCGGCCCAATTAAAAGGCTGGGCACCGGATTGGCTATTGGACAGCTATCATACAGAGCGTTTCCCCATCAATACCGCATTACTAACGAATACACAGATGCAATCGCTGCTGTTCGGTAGTTTGGAATTCTCTCCATCCGTCATAGCTTTGAGGAATATGCTGTCCACCCTGCTGCAAATACCCGAGGCAAATTATCGGCTGGCTACCCAAATCTCTGCGTTCAATGTCCAGTATGAACCGAATGGAGAGACGCAGCCGCATGTATTGAACGGTCGACGTTTTACAGAGCTGAATCTGCGTCTTGCGAACGGTGAGTGCCAGAATGCATACGAGCTTTTTCATTCTGGTTCATTCCTCTTGCTACATTTTGGCTCGGATGAACGATTGGACGCTGCTTTAGATTGGTCGAAATACAAGCATGTCCATGTAGTTCGCGCGTCGCTTGCTAAGGGAGCTGCTGATTGGCATGACGTGCATACAGCGTTGATTCGACCGGATGGATATATCGCATGGGCAGTTTCACAGGAGGAGTCTAATCCGATGGAAGCGATTCGGAAAGGAATCATCCACTGGTGCGGACATGATTGATTGCAACAGGATTGTTTCGTGCGAAACAAAATGAAATTGTTTTTCTCGAAACAATCAGTGTATAATGGAGAGGAGATGTTTATCTAGGAGACATGATATGCAAAGCACAGAACTTTCCAAGCAGAGGATCATACAGCTTTATATTCAGCTAGTCACGCAGCAAGAGCTGCGAGAAAGCAAATTGACTGCGCGAATGGCAGAAGAGATGCAGATGCTGGAATCCGAGATGGGGATGAAGCTAAACCTTACGCTATCCGAAATTCATTTCATTGCCTGTATCGGGGATCATGGTCCCATCAATGTCACCACGATTTCGGAAAAAGTCAACTTAACGAAAGGGTCCATAACCCGAATTAGCAAGAAGCTATGGAAGCTTGATTTCATTAAAAGGCAACAGCTGGTTGATAATAAGAAAGAAGTGTACTTTCGGCTAACCGCAAAGGGACAAAAGCTGTATAAGATTCATCACCGGATGCATCAGGACATTGAACAGCGATTTATGCGCTTTCTGGATAAATACACACCTGAGCAATTAGCATTTTCCCGCGAACTGTTGGAGGACTTGCTGGATTGGGATTTCTAAACTCGTAGACAAAAGGGCCGCCATCACACTGATGGGGCCTTTTTCATTGCCTCGGGGCCTCTTGACAACTGAAACGGTTTGTCTCGTTGATCTAGTAACATAGGTTCAAGAAACATAATTATCACCAAGAATAATTATATCAGTCGACTTTGCGTGAAACGGTCGTAATGAATGGAAGTAACGCTTCGCTAGATAGCGGAGATAGCTAAAGCGTGGCCATCTAACAGCAAAGTTCTTAATGGATCGCAGAGCAAATCCGAATCTTTTGACTCCTTACGGCCCAGATTACCCATCCACTTATATGACTCCGTTGGAGGAAGCAAGAAGGAGGGGAAATCCACAAATGATTACTTTACGTGAAAAATATGTCTGTGAACAATACTCTCGATAAGCAAAAAAGCCGAATTACCCCACGGTAATCCGGCTTTTTTGCTTATTCAACCTTAGGGTTGAATTTTACATTTCTCATAGGATACCGCTCTTAGTTAGGTATACGTCTATCTTTCCACTCGTCAACGTCTCTTGGATCGATGTTGAGAACTTCGCAAATATGTAGCGCAATCGTCACAAAGGGAACGGTAATCCCGTATTCAATGTTCTGATAATGTTTCAAGGATACGTTTATGATCCTGCTTATTTTTTCCTGAGATAATTTCTTGTCTATTCGCGCATCTTTTAGTTTCAAATCTGGGAAGCTCTCCTTGATTCGTTTACTCATATGTTAAACTGTTAGCGAATTTTTAATCACCCATAATACTTGGTGAATTAAAATTCACGTAGTATACATACTGTTATTGCTAAGTTTTTACATTTCGATAACTGATCTTTTTGTTTCTAAAAACTAAAATGCAAGCGGAATGAAATTTCATAGAAGGGTGTGAACTGCATGCATGAGCAATTAAATTGACGGAATCATAAATAAGTTCAAAGAGGATTATACGGTGAATATTTACATAATTTTATATGTACATGACTAAGGGGGATTTCTTTTAGTATGGAAACAAGAAAAACAACACAAATATCGGTACGCTCTGAAATAGATAGAAATATAAAAGAGAACGGATATATACTTAGTAAACTAGGTGAATAGAGTGGTGTTAATCCTGGACATTTGAGTGAGATCCTAAATAGCAATCCACCACGCGCTATTACAATTGGTCAACTTGACACGTTGGCTAAAGTCTTTGAAAAGGCTCCTGGTTGGTTGTACGAGTTGTACCCGGAAGAGTGTATAGCCGAGGAAAAAATCTCGCGGCCACGTTTGATCCCTTATTTGGTTCGATGTGCCGAGCTTGGGCGTCAGGATTGTATTGAAGCGGTTGTCTCCAGATTACTAGAGAACCCTAAAAACGTTTCCATTCTCTTCACTGTTGCAGAGCAATTATTTCAAAATGGTGGAAAGGCTATGTCAGTCCCCTTTTATCAGCTAGTGATTGAAACGGAAAAAGATAGTCATTCGGATCACTTTCTGATAAGTCAATATCGGTTATTTCGTGCGTTACAAGGTACAAGTCCTGAAGACAACTGGAAAGCGGTCATACGGTTTGAACCCTATCGGAACAGATTGTCCGAAAATCACCAATTGGACGCGTTGCTACATCTAGCGAATGCGTGCTACATGTTGCAGAAGTGGAAAGATGTTGAAAAATATGCTGACGAATTACGGACCCTAGCTATTGCAGTCTATCAGGATCAACTACGCAAGAAAGAGAGCGGTAAAACGGATGAAATGTTACACACGGAACGTCATCTAGTTGTGTACTATGGATAAAGCTCCTTGTTAAAAGGAGTTGCTCTGACAATGCTAGAACAATATGAAGAAGCGGAAAAACACGTGATTGAATATACTGATCTTACTTGGTTTGAACTGTTAGATGAGATAGGGCATCAAGAAGTAAAGAAATTCAATATCTGGGGCAGAGCTAACTTATATGGACTTAGTTTGAAGAAGGGAAACGTGAATATCCTCTCAGATTATGCCGATTTCTTAACGGAACATCCAAATGAAATTCTCCCCGGTATGTTGACTATCATCGAAGCAGCCAATAAGCATGATTTTTGTATAGATGAACTGTTACATCGTTTTTCTGCTAATCTATCTAGCTTTCATGACCAGCAGAACCCAATAAATTTCAGCCAGAATTTTCACTTTTGGGATCAAAAGACTGAATATGAATTTAGAAAAGGAAACACGTCACAAGCAATAGATCAGTTACTCCTGTGCCTTGATTTATCTGACAAGATGACCTATCACCAAGGATTTTAACGTTGTGTCACAAAGTTTTGGAAACACTTACCACACGCAACAAATGAGCAAAAAGATCGGTATCAAGCTATTTTAGAAGGGAGAGTGTGAATATGAAGAGATTTTTTGTTTTGTTATCCATGGCTTTGAGTTTTGGGCTATTTTCCAGTGTTGGCCAGGCTTCTATAGCCAGCGAAACGCCATCTATTTCTGCTGTTTCTCCTCCTCCAGTTATGCAATATCATCACGGCGTAGGAGGCTAAATAGAGTTTGATAAAGGGTTCGAAAAAGCATCCCCAACAAAAAAGGATGCTTTTTTTATTTTCTCATTTTTCTAATAACAGTGAATTTGGGAAAATGCAGTATAGTTATAAATGTATCTATTGTAAAAAAAAGGGAGGTGATAACCATAGGATCATTTGCATATAGAAAGGGCGTTCCACCCATTCGTCAGGTAAATGGAACGCCCGCAGGAGGAGCAGATACAGCTCCTATAAGTAAATGTACCACGCTACCGTTAGATCGGGAAGGAGGAACTTATCACGATGTAGATCATTTGAAAAACATTGTGGAACAATTACGGGAACAACTGGTGCAAATTGTTTTTGGAGAAGAATGATTTGTTGGATGATGAAGTCGTAAAATTAAGTCAGCAATTGGATCAGTACATCCTGGTAATTCAATCAAGAATGATGCAAAAATAAGAAAAAGAGAAAATAAGGTTTTTTTGAATTAAGGTAATCACAACTGTAATTGGTAATATATGTTACAACTATTTTGTAATTAAAATTTCTGATAATGTACAGGAGGGTAAAAAATGAATATTAAGAAACTTTCTTTCGCAACTCTCTTACTTAGCAGTTTAGTTGTATCTGGAGCTGGTTCTGCACTCGCAGTATCTCAAGGTGAGACTATTAAAATAGGTAACCTAAAAATCGTTGAACGTGTATATGAGAACCCAGTAGAGTATGATTTTACAGATGCCCTTACAAAGAGTGATTCATCTAAGATGGGTCCCTTAGGCAATGATATGACTGGCAAAGTGTATGAACTGTCTAAGAAGGACCTATACAAATCAAAATCTTATGAAGCTGATATTGAAAATGATAGTAACGAAAACGATTCCTTTTCAAGAAAGGTTACAAGAAAAACCTTTCTGACTGGAAAAATAGGTGTGGAGGCCGAGACGAAAGTCAATTGGAGGATAATAGAGGGGAAAGTTGGGATTAATGCAGAAGTTTCATTTGGAGAAGAAGACATTATAGAAACAACCCATAGTTGGGTCATACCAAAGCGTACGATTACAACTGTTGAATACGGATCAAAAGCTGTAAAAACAACTGGAAGCTTAAACGAATATTTTCAAGGCAGAGTAGTAGATTCTAACTACGTAAACGTCAAATATTCGTACAAAGAGTATTCTAGTAAAAAATCAAAAGATCTATGATCCGACCTCTCCATTTACTTTTCGTTTGCAGATATGCCGGGTAACGAGACAATCAAAAATTTGCTTGCTGAGACTCCTTCACTCGTTCAAATTGAGTTAAACAGTAAAGAGAGCCGGTATACGATTTCGCAACAACTAAAGCTAAAAGAAAATTTGACAGAAGCTGATAACCAGGCGCTATTGTCTCCTGCTAATTACCGATTTCAGGTCATAAACGAAGAAAAGCTCTCTGTAGCTAGTTTTATGGGTTTAGAATATTCGCTACTTCCTGAAGATAATCAGAAGTAGCAAATCGCTTGTTACGGATTGTACCTCTTGTGGCATTCGTGGCCACATCCTACATGGTATTTTGGGGGTACTGACAACCAAATGTGACTTGGATGTAATAAAAAACTCGTTTTCCTGTACGCTAAGGAACTCGAGTTTTTTCATATTGCAAGTACCCTTGGTAGTAGCATCCATTGTTCTCTGGAATAAGGTATTTGGAGTTAGCGATACAGGCGTTGAAAGAACGAGGAGAATTGCATACATCCAGGATTAGAACAGCGTTTGTTAAAGCGTAGAAATAGGGTTAAGGCTATTATTCCGGAAATCATTAGCCTGATAGGGTATAATTTCCTTATTAATAGCTCTAGAGTTCTCGTATTCTTTACACTTCAAATCTAACAGGCAACGGAGAGTGTGATAATGAAAAAAGTAGCATGAATCACGCTTATGTAGCGTTGCTAGGTTTCAATGCATACCTGTGGCAACATTGATTAAGGAAGTAAAAGCCGATCAGAAAAACACAAAAAGCGTCCCAAAAGCAACGCAAACGACTTCGGCTTCGCTTTTGTCAGTTTCGACTCCGGTTATGGATTTAGCCAATCAAGGGATAAGGCCAACCAATGTATCGGCGTATCTGGTTGAACAAGCAGTAGTTCAGTCAACCCCATCAGAGTTGGTAGAAATCAAGACTGGCACAAAAGCGAAAAAGCAGTCATCGACAAAGCCCCTACAGACGGCATCAAACAAGCAACCAAAGAAAACGGTCAAAAAGCCTTCCAAATCATCGAGACAATCGAATGGTCCAGACGTTCAGATGACCTTTACAGTTGAGCCAACTCGGATACATTATGAAGAGACGACCTATACAACGACGAGCAGCTACGGCGGTGGGTCGTACAATATGCCGCTCCAATATAATCCGTATAGGGGAAAATTCGAAGAACCATTCAAAATTACTCAAGACAACATATATTCTGATACTCCGACGTTAGACGAACACAAACAGAGACTTGGTATTCCAGTGACTATTGAACCGTATGTACCTCCTGTAAAAAAGGATCAACAACGACTCGCACCGCAGTCGTATCCAAGAAGATAGCGTAAATTTGTGTCGCTGTACTTTTATACAACCGATAACTATGGGGGACCTATATTGATTCCTCGATAAGACATTAAACTTCCGAAAAGGTAACTTTTCGGAATAGTTTTTTTAGACAACAGGAAGATCATAATAAAATAAGTCTACACATTCCTTACATACAAAAGTGTTTTGTAAATTAACCTTCTTTGTATGGAATGAAGCGATGCTTGTTCTTTTCTTGTCACCAGTAGCACTTGATTTAGGGGGACGTCTTAGTAACGGGATTGCTGCTTTGATTGCCGTGGGTAATTGGATGCTTTCTCTGCTATTGGCCACGATTTTAGAAAAACATAAGTTGAACGGCCCATTAGAAATCGTAATGAGACGATTGGTAAATAAAAATCATTAAATTCTCATTCAGCAGGGGTAGTACCTTCTTTTTTCAATCGATTATAATAGCGTAAAAAGCTAGTTACTGTTATGAGAAAGAGGGAACCTCCATGACTTATACGACCCAGGAAAACGGTGTTTTTCCAGCAGTCTGTTCACTTGATTGCCCGGACCAATGTGGATTGCTCCTTCATAAAAAAGAGGGGAAAATCGTCAAAATTGAAGGGGACCCGAATCATCCGGTGACGAAGGGGAATATTTGCAACAAAGTCCGCAACATGACAGAGCGCATTTACGATCCCAAGAGACTCACCCATCCGTTGAAGCGTATTGGCAAAAAAGGGAGCGGGGAGTTTGTTCGAATCAGTTGGGAGGAAGCCATCACTACCATAACCGAACGCTGGCGTGCCTTGATCGACTCAGACGGTCCCGAGAGCATTTTGCCTTATAGCTTTTACGGAAACATGGGCCGGATTAGTGTGGAAGGAATGGATCGCCGTTTTTTCCATCGTATGGGGGCTAGTCAACTTGACCGTACAATATGTAACAGTGCAGGGGCTGTAGGGTACAGCTACACGATGGGTGGAGCCTTTGGAACAGATCCGGAAGACACCGTTCATACCAAGCTGTTCATCATGTGGGGGATCAATACGGTTAGCACCAACATGCATCAAGTAGTGTTTGCGGAACAGGCTCGAAAAAATGGGGCGAAAATCGTCGTGATTGATGTCCATAAAAATCAGACGGGTCGATGGGCTGATTGGTTTATCCCGATTTTACCCGGAACAGATACGGCTTTGGCTTTGGGTATCATGCATGTGCTTTTTGCTGAAAACTTGGTGGATTCAGCCTTTATGGAGAAGTATACGGTAGGACATGAAGAGCTCAGGGAGCATGTACAGACGTACGATCCTGCTACCGTATCAGCCATAACGGGTGTCCCTATCGACGATATTTACAAATTGGCGAGAATGTATGGCACGACATCCCCCTCCTTTGTTCGCATTGGAAATGGCATTCAGCATCACGACAATGGTGGAATGTGTGTAAGGACGATTGCTTGTCTTCCGGCCCTGACAGGGCAGTGGCTTGTCAAAGGCGGTGGGGCCAATAAAGGGAATAAAGGTTTCCTGGAGCACAACAAGCTTGCCGTGCAGCGACCAGATTTGCTGGCAAATAAACAGACGAGAGTCATCAACATGAATGAACTTGGAAAGGCGTTGCTCGATACAGATCCACCGGTGAAATCGCTCTTCGTCTATACGAGTAATCCAGCCATTGTCGCACCGGAGGGAAACAAAGTGCGGCAAGGCTTGGCAAGAGAGGACTTGTTTACGGTCGTACATGACTTATTTTTGACAGAGACGGCTCTTTATGCGGATATCGTTTTGCCAGCGACATCTTCTTATGAAAATACTGATTTTTACACGTCGTATTGGCATCATTACATTCAACTTCAGCAGCCGGTGATCGCCCCATTTGGAGAGAGCAAGTCCAACACGGATGTTTTCCGCTTGCTGGCTGCTGCCATGGGGTATGACGAACCTGCTTTTCAAGACAGTGATACAGAGATGGTCAGACAGGCGTTAGAGGGGCACGGCAATCCTCATTTGGAAGGAATCACGTTTGAAACTTTGGTAGAAAAGCAATATGCCAAAGCAAATCTGGAACCTTTCTTTTTGGAACACCTTCCCACTCCAAGTGGAAAAATTGAGCTTTACTCGCAAGCAATGGCAAAACGAGGGCTGCCCCCATTACCTACGTACACGCCATTGGTGAATGATGGGGATTTCCCGTATTTATTTGTCCCAGGGCCCAATCACAATTATTTGAACTCCACGTTCTCGAATAATGAAAAACATAAGAAGATGGAAAAAATACCCCGTTTACACATGAATGTGGCGGATGCTGGTGCTCTAGACATTTGTGATGGAGATACGGTCCGCATATGGAATGAGCGGGGAGAGTGCGAGCTCGTGGCGGCTGTGGGTGAAAATGTTCTCTCGGGTGTCGTCGTGAGCCAAGGCTTATGGGCAGACAACGAAGGTCCGAAGCATTATGTAAATGCCCTCACACCGGACCGAATCGCGGATATGGGCGGAGGCGCGACGTTTTTCTCTGGACGGGTTGATGTGGAAAAGATTATTCGATAAAAGCAGCGAGTGCCCGACTGTAGCAGGGCAATCGCTGTTCCATTTTTTCGTGAATGTAGCGGAACACTAACAGGGGAGAAAGTTTCCTTATGCTTGATTCCAATCAAATAAAGCGACTGATTAAAGAACGTTCAGAACTTCACCTGAATGATCCGAGAGTATATGAATTTTGGGGAAAGTTGACTGAAATACTGAGTGCCAATGTTTTAGAAACCATCGAGTTCTTCGATACCTGCACAGAGCAAGAAGCGTATTGGCTTAGTGAAATTTTTGAGGATATCTCAGCAAGAGTTAACAGTCAGGATTTTATCGAATGCATAAAGAGAGTGGACAGAAAATATCCAGAGTTACTGCTTGCAAAAGATAGTAAGGTAGCTGAGGAGTTTATGGCCCCCAACCTATGAAATTTTAGAAGCGCCAAACCAACCATAAAAAAAGTGTCCCTACTGCACATGACAGAGGGACACTTTCTCAGTGCGCCCAGCATGGGCGATAACTCTAGGGTGTAAGTCCCGAACGGGGGTTGGCTGTACCAACCGTTAGCTCAAGGCAAGGGTGTCTACCGTGAGGTGGAATCTGGAGGAAGCCGGCGGCAAAGTCCCGACCTGAGGTACAC
>NZ_PXZO01000067.1 GCF_003013475.1 Brevibacillus porteri | reverse complement strand
CAGTTTTCAAAGAGCATTTTTAGTTCTGCTAAACTAGCAGGAACTTCATGTTAGCACATTCACTTTCAGGTGTCAACCACTTTTTTAAAGTGCTTTTCAACCAATCTGCAATTTGTTTAGTAAGAGCAGATTTCCAATATATCATGTGCATTACATTCATGTCAACCATCTTTTTTCAAGAAATCGATGGTCGGGAAGACAGGATTCGAACCTGCGACCCCTTGGTCCCAAGCCAAGTACTCTACCAAGCTGAGCTACTTCCCGATTATAGAAACTTCTTTACTTTTTGAGGTAAAGAAAGCGTGCCCTGAGAGATTCGAACTCCCGACCTTTTGATTCGTAGTCAAACGCTCTATCCAGCTGAGCTAAGGGCACATGTTATGGAGCGGACGAAGGGTCTCGAACCCTCGACCTTCGCCTTGGCAAGGCGACGCTCTACCAATTGAGCTACGTCCGCATAAAAAGAAATTTCTTGGTGCGGTCGAGAGGACTTGAACCTCCACGGTGTTGCCACCACTGGCACCTGAAGCCAGCGCGTCTGCCATTCCGCCACGACCGCATATAAAATTCAATCTCTCGTTTTAAAAAACTGGTGAGCCATGAAGGACTCGAACCTTCGACCCTCTGATTAAAAGTCAGATGCTCTACCAACTGAGCTAATGGCTCTCGCTATAATTATCGCTATTTCAAACCATCAAGGTTGAAATGGCGGAGCTGACGGGACTCGAACCCGCGACCTCCGGTGTGACAGACCGGCGTGAACTCCAACTTCACCACAGCTCCATATTTGGTTGCGGGAGCAGGATTTGAACCTGCGACCTTCGGGTTATGAGCCCGACGAGCTACCGAGCTGCTCCATCCCGCGATAGTCAGGACGATCGAGTGTCAGTGTTGCCACAGGACGTGGCTCTTTTAGCTGACCTTCCTTGTCCATTAATATAAGTGGTGGAGGCTGACGGGATCGAACCGCCGACCCTCTGCTTGTAAGGCAGATGCTCTCCCAGCTGAGCTAAGCCTCCAGGACCCCTGTGTTTGCAGGGCGTTTTTCTAGGTGACCCGTAGGGGATTCGAACCCCTGTATGACAGCGTGAAAGGCTGCTGTGTTAAACCGCTTCACCAACGGGCCATTTCTAAGAAAGTGATGGCGGATGGAGTGGGATTTGAACCCACGAGACGGTTCGACACCGCCTACACGATTTCCAATCGTGCTCCTTCGGCCGCTCGGACATCCATCCGTATATTTGAAGTGGATCAAAGTGATCCGCTTGTTTGCCTTTCAGAATTCATATGTTAGCATGCTTTCATCTGAAACGCAAGAACTTTTTTAAAGAAACTTAAAAAGTTCAATGTGACATAACTTTTCTGCTAGGCACAATAGCCATTGTAGCGCGTGGAGCATGTGCTGTCAACGAAAAGTATTGAAAATCTCAACTTTTTTCTCTGTCCCCATCCATAGATGTGAAACACGTATATATCATTACCTGTCAGTCGCAATGTTACTCGCTGAAGGTCACTCTTTTTGTCGAGCCAGCTCGTAACTACACTAACAAGAGATCTCACCATAAGGAATGTTCAAATGGTATAATTTAACTCAAGACAAGACTGGCGGTGGACGACCACGGCACAGCTTCCTGTAAAGGGGGTGATGCTGATGGTCTCGCTCGGCACGCTTTACCTTTTCCTAAAAGTACTGGCAACCTTGCTAAGCCTCTGGTTTAGCTGCAGGAAGCTCTACCGATGGATAAGAAAGTGGCGTAACAAGCGAAAACCCACCGCCAAAGGTTGACCGCCTGACGGTGGGTTCGCTGTTTTAGTATCATGCGCGCCGTGGGTGTTCCACAGCTACTTGTCTCAGGAGCCTTGCCGCTGCAACGGTTTGGCTCCTTTATTTATATGTCGGATATTCAATATCTCTACCAATAGTTTAACACCCTTTTTCCATTCCATACAACATTAGCAACGATTTACAAGTAGAAAGGATTTGAAATCGATGACCTCGATCCGTCTCGCTACTCCTCAAGACATTCCTGCTGTCTGTATGATTGATTCAAAGGTGCTCGGTTCAACCAGTCGTTCACCTGAACTTCAAGAAGCCATCGAGCAAGGGCATTGCTACGTGGCGTTAATCGACATGAATATCGTCGGTTTTGCCATCATCAATCAATCGTTTTTTAAGAACAGCTTTATTCATCTGCTCATTGTTCACCCTCACTATCAAAAACGCGGGGTTGGCGAGGAGATGATGCACTATCTGGAAACGATCTCCCCTACGGAGAAATTGTTCACTTCTACTAACCTTTCCAACGAAAAAATGCAACGTCTCTGTCTAAAACTCGGATACGCTCACTGCGGAACCCTGACTCACCTAGATCCAGATGATCCTGAAATGTTTTTCTGCAAATATGTTCGACATCCACTATGATTGATTCCGCTCATAAATCAAACGAAGTCCTTTAAGGGTAAGGTTCTGATCCACGACATGAATACAAGACGTCTCATTGGCAAATAGCGCTGCCATCCCTCCCGTAGCAACTACGGTAGGTCGCGTACCGTATTCATCCATGATTCTACGTACAATGCCTTCGACCTGACCGATAAACCCATAGAAAATGCCGGACTGCATCGCCGCTATCGTATTACGGCCGACTACACTAGCAGGCTTAGCGATTTCGATTCGTGGCAGCTTGGCAGCACGAGTGAAGAGTGCCTCAGTCGATATCCCAATACCGGGAGCAATCGCCCCTCCCCAATACTGTGCCCGCTCGTCCACATAGCAAAAGGTCGTCGCCGTACCAAAATCGACAACAATGAGCGGTGCACCATAATGATGAATCGCAGCAACAGCGTTCACGATTCGATCGGAGCCTACCTCTCGCGGATACTCATACTTGATGTTCAATCCCGTCTTGATACCCGGTCCGACAATCAACGCTTTTTGTTGCATGTACTTCCCACACATGCGTTCAATTGTGAGGTTTAGAGGTGGAACGACAGACGAGATAATAACACCTCTCACCTGTTCAAAGCCAAGCCCCACGCTACCAAACAAGCTTTTGACGAGCATGCCGTACTCGTCTTCCGTTTTGTTACGATCTGTAGACACTCTCCAATGGTGTTGGAGCTCGTCGCCTTCATACAAGCCCAACACAATATTGGAGTTGCCTATATCTATCACCAATAACATCGAGCTCGCTCCTTATCGCTTGCGCGTATTCAGATCGAGGCTGATATCAAACGCTTTGACAGAATGAGTCAGAGCCCCTACCGAAATGATATCTACGCCCGTTTTTGCAATGTCACCAATCGTCTCCAGACTGACACCGCCAGATGCCTCGACAATGGCTCGTCCATCGATAAACTGCACAGCTTCCACCATTTGATCGAGTGTCATGTTGTCGAGCATGATCGTATCTGCACCAGCTGCCAATGCTTCCTGAACCTGTTCGAACGATTCGGCCTCTACCTCTACTGTCATCGTATGGGGAATAACTGCGCGGGCCGCTGCAACAGCTTGCGCGATACCGCCCGCTCCTTTGATATGATTGTCCTTGATCATCACGGCATCATACAAGGCAAAACGGTGATTGTAGCCTCCCCCGACTCGAACCGCGTACTTTTCCAAAGCCCTCAGCCCTGGCGTAGTCTTCCGCGTATCGACAACTCGTGCTTTCGTCCCTGCGACGGCCGTTGCGTATTCACTCGTTTTCGTGGCAATCCCAGACAAACGTTGCATTAAATTAAGAGCAAGCCGCTCTCCGCTCAAAATCGAACGAACCGAGCCGCTGACTTCGGCGATCTGCTGACCAACCTCGACTCGTGCTCCTTCTTCTACTTTTGCCTCAAAGACGAGGGCAGAATCAACCGTGGCAAATACTTGCTCCGCAATCGGCAAACCTGCCACGATTCCCGCTTCTTTCGCATATAAAATGCCGATACCCTGCTCCGATTCAGGAATCGTGCTCATCGTCGTCACATCACCAAATCCTACATCTTCCTGTAGCCATTCCTCTATTTTTCGCTGAAGGTCCCGTTTATTCCACATCATGCTTCTCACACTCCTCTTGGACACCATCTTCTACGGACTGGATCAAATGCTTCCGCCATAGCAAGTCATCTTTATTCGGAAAATCAGTACGATAATGCCCGCCTCTACTTTCTTCCCGCAACAGTGCCGCTCTCGTTGTCAGGACGGCAGCATTCAGCAGATTGAAGAATTCAAACGTTTCCAGGCTCTCAGGCTCGTACTGGTAGTATTGCTCCATTCGCGCAAGCTCTGCTAGTGCTTTCGTTAATCCTTTTTCGTCGCGCTTCACACTGACATGCCGCAGCATGAGCTTTTGCATTTTCAATCGTTGTTCACGTGTATTGAACGTTTGGGGCAGTTTTTGCTTGGAAACAATCTGGAAGGGATGAATACTCTGCAAATCAGCCAGCTGCTTGATCCGCTCCGCTATCCGGTGACCGAACACAACCGCTTCCGATAATGAGTTGCTGGCCAGTCGATTCGCTCCGTGTACCCCTGTGCAGGATGCTTCTCCACATGCAAAAAGCCGCTTCGTCGAGGTCTCCCCGTTCAAGTCAGTCTGAACTCCTCCCATAATATAATGGCAAGCAGGAGCTACCGGAATCCAATCTGTCACCATATTGAGCCCGTATTGTAAGCAAAAATTATAAATCGTCGGAAAACGACGCTTAATAAGCTCTTCCGATTCGTGAGTGATGTCGAGATACACGAACGTAGACTTCGTCTGTTCCATCTCAGAAACAATCGCCCGGGCGACAATATCACGCGGAGCCAGCTCTTTTTGCGGATGGTACTTGTCCATGAAACGATCACCATTGCTGTTGCGCAAAATGGCACCCTCCCCACGAACGGCTTCCGAAATCAAAAAGCGCGGGGCTCCCGGATAGTAAAGCGCAGTCGGATGAAACTGGATAAATTCCACATCTTTAATGCGAGCACCCGCCCGATACGCGATGCCGATCCCATCTGCCGTAGCGATTTGCGGATTCGTCGTATAACGGTAAAGCTGACCTGCACCTCCTGTAGCCAGCACCGTTGCTTTTGCTTCCAGAAAAAACAGTTCGCCATTCGGCTTCCGCACGAGGACACCCACGCATTCGCCATCCTGCGTGATGACATCCACTGCAAAATGATATTCCAAAACCTGAATGTTTGGCTGCTCCATCACACGCTTGGACAAAGCGCGGACGATCTCTGCCCCAGTGGCATCTCCGTTCGCATGCAAAATTCGTCGTTTGCTATGCGCGCCTTCCTGTGTCAGCTCGTACTGCCCTTGTTCATCCCGGTCAAATTCCGTTCCATATGCAATCAGTTCATGCAAGCGATCAGGGCCTTCATGCACCAGGACTTCCACAGCGTTATACGAGCAAAGACCTGCTCCAGCGATTAACGTATCCTGTCGATGAAGGGCTGGGGAATCTGATTGGGCTGTTACAGCAGCGATCCCTCCCTGAGCCCAGCGTGTGTTACTATCATCGAGTCCCTTCTTGCTGATCAACACTACATCCGCATACTCACTCGTTTGCAACGCCGTATACAACCCAGCAATTCCTGCTCCAATAACAGCTACATCTGCCCTCATCCGAGGTAAGGTGTGCAAATCAAAGTCCACAATATAACGGGGAATCATGACTGTGTCCCTTCTCTCTTGTAACTGATGATTTTCCACCCATTATAGCAAATACACGCTTGAAGGAGATGCAAAAAAAGAGCGCCCGCAAAAGCGAGCACTCCCCTCTATCCGATTAATTCGAATGCGTTACACATTCCTTACACGTGCCATATACCTCGAACTTATGCCCCGTCAC
This sequence comes from Brevibacillus porteri, assembly GCF_003013475.1. Taxonomy (GTDB): domain Bacteria; phylum Bacillota; class Bacilli; order Brevibacillales; family Brevibacillaceae; genus Brevibacillus; species Brevibacillus porteri. The sequence goes on along the minus strand of NZ_PXZO01000067.1, from coordinate 127,877 downwards.
TTGAAACTCTTCCGGTACCGCAGAAATGATATTCATCGGACATCCTGGCAAAGAAGAAGTCTTTCCACATTCCGTACAAATCACATGGTGATGATGGTGTCCATCTGTCGAACAGGCCAAACGGAATCTGCCTTCCCCGTCCAGCTCCGTCTCTTCCAGAATCCCCAGCTCAACAAAAGTGGAAATGTTGCGATAGACGGTATCGAAGCTGAGTGTTGGATACTGCTCCTTGATTCTCTCCATAATATCTTTGGCAGACAGGTATCGCTTCTCGGCCGCGCAGATTCGAATCATCTCCTCCCGCTTGCCGGTATACTTGAAACCATGTTCTTTCAATATTTGCAGCGCTTCTTCTACTTTCATCGACAAACACTCCTTCCTTTTGTCATATCCGGATAACTCTTACCGGAAAGCGACCCGCAGCTTCTTTACACCCAATACAACCAGCATAACCAGTACTGCCATCAATACAATTGTACCACCAGATGCCCAATCAAGGAGATAGGCAAAATACAAACCGCTCAGCACGGAAAACTCCGCAAACAAAATCGACAAGAAAATCGTTTGTCGAAAGCTTTTCGCGATTTGCAAACTGGCAGCCACCGGAAGGGTAATCAGCGCCGAGATTAACAGGACACCGACTATACGCATGGAAGCCGCAATCGTCAGAGCGACGAGCACCATAAACCACAGGTTGATCGAACGCCTTGCCACGCCAGAGACGCGAGCGAACTCCTCGTCGAAGGAGACCGCGAAAAGCTCCTTGTAAATCAACAAAACTGTCCCTAAAACAACAACTGCTACACCAATCAGCGCATACAGGTCTTCGATGGACACTGTAACGATTTTTCCGAACAAGTACGAATACAAATCTGCATTAAAACCGTCTGCGATACTGATCAATACCGTAAACAACCCAAGTCCCGCGGACAAAATAATCGGAATCGCCAAATCCTGATACGCTTTGTACACCTTACGGAGCCGCTCGATGAACAACGAACCGATCACCGCAAACAACATTCCGAAAAACAGCGGATTGACTGCGGAGAAGAAGGCGACCTTTTTGGAAATGAGCATCCCAGCAGCTACACCGGAAAGCGTGACGTGTGACAAGCCATCTGCCATCATCGACAAGCGACGAACAATGAGAAACGTGCCCAAAATAGGACAGATCAGACCAATTAAAATTCCTGAAAACAGGGTATACCGCAAAAAGTCATACTGCCACCAATCAGCAAGCATGTGCATATTCCTTCTTTCTTACCTATTTACAAAGCTTAATGATGATGAGACAGCAGTCTGACCGAATCACCGTACATACTTTGCAAGATTTTTTCTTGGTTATGCTCAAAATCGTGCGCTGTTCCGTGGAAGTGAATTTTCTTCTGCACACAAGCCACCTTGGTCACCCATTGCGACATGACTCCCACATCGTGGCTGACGATCATCATCGTCAATCCGTTCTCTTCCTTCAGCGAACGAAGCAAGCTGTAAAATTGATCGATCGATTCCTGATCGACCCCGACCGTTGGCTCATCGAGGATCAACAGCTCCGGTTCAGCTACAAGAGCACGCGCTATGAATACGCGCTGCAATTGCCCACCGGACAAGTTGCCGATACGTTGATCCAGCTTCTCCAGCAAGCCGACTCGCTCCACCGCAGCTCGTACACTCTCATGGTGCTGTTTCGTCAGTCTGCGAAAAAGGCCTACTTTACCGACCAATCCAGATGACACGACTTCTCGCACTGTCGCCGGAAATCCACCCGCTCCATGCGCGACCTGTTGAGCGACGTATCCAATGCGATTCCATTCACGAAACTTGGATAGTGGTTGCCCGAACAGCTCAACTGTTCCTTTGTTTGGCGTCAATAGACCCAAAATCAGCTTCATCAGCGTAGATTTTCCTGATCCATTCGGCCCGACGATGCCCACAAAGTCTCCGCGCTCCAGTGTGAATTCAACCTCATCGAGAACCTGTTTGTCTTCATATTGAAAGGAGACGCCTGTGAGCTTAATGACAGGCACCTCTTGTTTATGTGGTTCCATGAAATATCCATCCCTTAAATCGGATTTGTTCTTATTTGATTCCTTTCATCGTACTACGATTTTGCCCGAACCACAAGCATCCTACTAACGAAAAAATGCCGCCTGGGAAGCGACATCTTTTCGAGGGAAAGCTTATTGGAGTGCAGTCTTTAATGTATTCATATTGTCGCGCATGATGGACAAGTAATCGCGACCTGCTTTCACGTCATCTTCCGTCAAACCTTCCAACGGATTGAGCGTGGCTGTCTTCACGCCAGCCTCCTTCGCAATCACTTCCGCTACCTTCGGAGAAACCAACGTCTCGAACAGCACATAAGAAATGTTGTGTTCTTTTACATGCTCCACCAAGCGCTTCAACTCTGCTGTAGATGGCTCATCAGAAGGATTGACCCCAGAGATTGCTACTTGCTCCAGCCCGTAGCGTTTTGCCATATAGCTGAATGCGCTATGAGAAACCATGAATTCTTTCTTCGGTGCTTGCGTAACCATATCTTTGAACTCTTTATCCAGCTGCTCCAGATCTGTTGCTAGTTGTGTGTAGTTCTTTTCATAATCGGCAGCGTGCGCTTGATCCTTTTGCACGAGCGTATTTTTGACCTTCTCTGCCTGTGCCTTCAGTTGCATCGGATCGAGCCATACATGAGGGTCCAGATCGCCGTGGTCATGCCCTGCTTCTTCTGCGTGACTTTCTTCTGTGTGCCCTTCTCCTTCATGCTCATGTTCAGTTGCACTAATCAGCTCGAGACCTTCCGTCGCATTAACGATCGTTGTCTTGTTTTTGTCGAGGTTGGTTACAGCCTTCTCTACCCACAGCTCCAAACCACTGCCGTTATAGGCGAAAATATCTGCTCCGGCCAGAGCGACCATGTCTTTTGCAGTTGGCTCGTAATCGTGAGGCTCCACGCCAGCGGGAACCAGATTCGTTACCTCCACGTGTTCACCGCCGATTCGCTTCGCTACATATTCCAAGGGATAAATCGTCGTGTATACTTTTGGCTTCCCGGACGCGTCACTGCCAGTTTGCGGAGTACCAGCCGTTTCGGTCGCTGCTCCACATCCCACCAGCCCCACTGCCGTAATGAAACTTAGGGCTGCCAACATAGCTCTTTTCATCTATATTTCCTCCTGCTCCAATTCAAAATGATTCCGATTTACGTTCTCGTCGTTTTTCATTATACGAAGAGGCGCCCAAAAAGTAAATAGGATTTATTCCGATTTAATCATCATAAGTGTTCATGTTCTCTCCCAGCTTCACAATTTCTCCATCTCATTATGATAAAATAACTGGCAGGAGGTATGTCCAAGATGAAACGTAACTCATGGTTAGCCATTACTTTTATCACCGCAGCTCTGCTTACTGCCGGCTGTGGCTCTACTGATCAAGCTGAACAGAATCATAGCGATCACACGCAGCACGCCCCCAATGGTGATTTGCAGGAATTGACTGCTTCCGCTGATCAGCTACCAAAATTTTTAGACAACCAAGACCCTGTCATTATCGGATCCTACAAAGTTGCTGCGGCAAATCGTGAGCTGCTCAAATCCATTCCATGCTATTGTGGTTGTGGTGAAAGTGCTGGACACGAGCATAATGGCAACTGCTTCATCAAAGAAGAAAAGTCTGATGGCTCCATTGTCTGGGATGACCATGGCACTCGTTGCGGCGTATGCATGGAAATCGCCGTTATTTCCGGCAAGATGAAAGAAGAAGGCAAATCTACAAAAGAAATTCGTAACTACATAGATCAAACCTATGGGCAAGGCTATGGAAAACCAACTCCTACCCCGATGCCTTCCTAAACACATATAACAAGACTTCCCGATGAGGAAGTCTTTCTTTTTTCCCTTTTATGGAATAGAATGATACATAGATATTCGAGGTATCGAAATCCGAGGTATAAGGAGGTAGCTATGGCAGTTAACAAAGAGTTGATGAAGGGCAGTACGGTCATTCTCATTCTTACCTTGCTGGACCAAAAAGCAATGTACGGCTATGAGATGATCAAGACGATGGAAACGAGCTCAAATGGTGTGCTGTCGCTCAAGGAAGGCACCCTCTATCCCATTCTTCATACCCTTGAGTCTGAAGGAAAGGTCGAGGCGTTTTGGAGCGAAGGGGAAGGAGAACGGAAACGTAAATATTATCAAATTACCCGCGAAGGCAAGAAACATCTGAAAGAGAAAAAACAAGAGTGGGAATCTTTTCGTACTGCTGTAGACTCTGTGCTGGGAGGGCAGGCTACATGAACGGAAATCAACGAATTACGCATTACATAAAAGCAGTTTGCGATCAGATTAAGAACAAAGAGGTCCATCCAGCGATTACGCTAGAATTGGAGAATCATTTCGCTGAAAAGATCGAGGATTATCACGAGGCTGGGTATGGGGAAGAAGAAGCGACTCGGATTGCCATTGCGGAGATGGGTGATCCTGTTGATGTAGGGCGGCATCTGCATCAGGCGCATAAGCCGCGGATGGAGTGGGGTATTCTTGCCATCGTCGGAATCCTCCTCGGGGTTGGTCTGTTCGTATTGTATTCCCTTCAAGTAGCGCAAGATGAACAAAAATGGCTGGAAAGGCAGGTCAATGGGATTTTGATCGGCGCTGTCACCTTGGTGGCGATTCTCTTTTCTGATTACAGTAAATTGAAGCGCTACAGTCGACTCTTGTATGTCGTTACGCTACTCTTATTACTTTTTACGCTGTCTTTTGGGGACCCCATAAATAATATCCCTCATTTAGACATCCAAGTTGAAGCGCTCAACGTATTCTATATCAGCCCGTTCCTGCTCATTGTCGCCATCGCAGGAATTTTCACCGAATGGAAGGAAAACGGACGCTTTACAATTATGAAAGCAATCGCATTATTTATGCCACCGTGCTTCCTTATTCTTTCCGTACGCCAAGAATATTCCATTATTATGTTTCTCATTGGATACGTCACACTTTTGATCGCTTTTCAAGCCAACTGGCGTGCTGTTTTGAGCTTTCTGGGAATGTCACTTTCCATCATCATCGGGAAGTATTACCTGTTTGCTACACAGCAAGAGTTGGATCGCTTTTTCTATTTCTTGAACCCCTACAAAGATCCAACAGGAAAAGGATATCAAACCATTCAGTCTATGGAAACGATTCAATCCGCAGGCTTGTGGGGACATGGCTTTGGTTCCACCATGGACACTCTCCCCGCCCTAGAGTCCAACTATATTTTTGTCTACTTGGTCCACAGTTTGGGGCTGGTAGCCGGAGCATCCATTTTTATCCTAGGCATTGTCTTGTTAGTTCGCTTACTCCTTACGATCAAGCAGGTAAAGAATTTGTACGGTGCCATGCTGTTATCAGGGATAACGACACTTTTTTTCACCTCATTTTTTTGGAGTATTTTCATGACAATGGGTCTGGTCCCATACGCAAATGTCTACCTTCCTTTGGTCAGTTATGGGGACGGCATCACTCAGCTCGTTTTGCAGATGGCCTTGATGGGACTCGTCCTGAACATTTACCGACGAAAAGACATCCAGCCTTTGACCAAAGCCTCCTAATAGAAAAAGGGAGTAAAGCCCTCTAAGCTCTACTCCCTTTTTGCATCAGACTGCCCCTTAAGCAGGAGCTACCGCAAGCATGCGCTCCAAGGAAGCGCGCGCCGCATCAGCAACATCCTTCGGAACAAAAATCTCCGGCTTCATATTCTCCAGCGCCTCGACGCACTTTTTCAGGTTGTTCACCTTCATATTCGGGCAAACGAGGTACTTGGAAGCGAAAATGAACGTTTTGTCCGGGCTGTCCTTTTCCAGCATGTAACGTGTGCCGTCTTCCGTTCCGATAATAAACTCTTTATGCGAAGACTCGCGGCAGTATTTCAAAATTCCGGTCGTGGAACCAACGTAGTCAGCCAGGGATACCACTTCTGGGCGGCACTCCGGATGAACGACAACCACAGCCTCAGGGTGTTGCTGCTTCAACGTCATGATGTCTTCTACAGACAGTTGGTCATGCGTATTGCAGTACCCTTCCCAAATAATCATTTTCTTGTCCGTGAATTGGGATACATAGTGGCCAAGGTTTTTGTCCGGCACCCAAATGATCTCGTCACTGTCGATCGACTCGATCACGCGCTTCGCGTTGGAAGACGTACAGCAGATGTATGTTTCTGCTTTGACATCCGCAGAAGTATTGATGTAAGCCACTACCTTTGCATTTGGATGCTGTGCCTTGAGCTTGCGGAGCCCGTCTACGTTCACCATGTCCGCCATCGGACAGCCAGCCCGTTCATCGGGAATAATGACGGTCTTTTGGGGATTGAGAATTTTTGCACTTTCTCCCATAAAGTGAACGCCACAGAACAAAATCACATCGGCATCCGTTTCTTTCGCTTTTTGCGCCAACCCAAAGGAATCTCCAATGAAGTCAGCGACCTCCTGAATCTCGGGACGTTGGTAAAAGTGAGCAAGAATGATGGCATTACGCTCTTTCTTCAACTGCAGCAGTCGTTCACGTAACTCAGCGTTGCGCTGGGCTTTTTTTTCTAACGCTAAAGCGTCCATGGAAAAAATCCCCCTACGGTGGTGTCATAATTTACGGTCATTGTAAGCGTATAACCTCACCTTGTCAACGTGGTACGTCTGAACGAAACTACTCCTCGTTGAACAACCATTGCAGTGCTTCTGGTACGTATTGCACACCCAAGTCAAACGAGTGGAAGTTGCTCTCATAAATTACCTGTCGGATCGAGTCCTCATGAAAACCATTTTGCAGCAAATATTGATAAACTCTTTTGCTATTTGGCACCATCCATTGCTGTCCGTTCGTTCGACCGGAGCCCTCCGCATGACCCAAATTCATGTAAAGGCGCTGGCCTGTATCACGAATGGTGAGCTGCTCGATCCAATCTACGATCCCCGGGAACCAGAAAGAGCCGGAAAAGCTGCCAACCCGTCCAAAAACATCGGGATAGCGTAACCCTGTGTAGACGGAAATGAGTCCCCCAAAGGAAAAACCCATGATCCCGGTGTACTCTCGCTCCTGTAATGTGCGGTATTTGCTGTCGATGTACGGCTTCAATCTATTGGCGAGAAAATCGGCATAAACAGAAGCGTTTCCGCCAAACTGCTTGCCGGACCCCGGCTCAAAAATATTCGGCGACACAAACGGCGTATACTCATCATTTCGGTCGAACGATTCAATACCGACAAATAACAAGCCTGGCAGTTGATTTGTCGCGGTTAATTCTCTACTCTTCCGAAGAACATCACTATCCTTCGGGTCAATCAAATCACCGTCATCCTGCAAATAGACAACCGCGTAACGCTCTTCGCTTTGATAATAGCCCTCAGGTAAATAGATCGTGAGCTTGCGGTTTTGGAACTCCTCCACGATAGGTTGCATTCGCCCTTCCTCCTCCTTTCTCAAAAGCTTTCGTTGGTGGATATGTATTCGAGCACCTTATTCGTCGCATACTTGATCGCCAACGGTCCTTTCGTACTAATCGATACATCCAATGGGAATACATGCTTTTCATTTACGGCTTTTAACGATTGCCATACTTTGCTTTGGTTTAACTCCGCCATCGTTTTATCCATTCTGTCCGCATGATCGACCACGAAAATATAATCTGGATTAAGAACCGTGACACCCTCCAGTGAAATGACATCGCCCTCCAGCTTGTACTGCCCCGGAGACTTCAGTCCCAAGCCTGTTTCTTGGTCGTACGCATACGAAACGTCATTGTCGTCCAGTACATAAAAAGTGCTTCCATCACCTGTCGCCCGTAAAAACGTTACGGACTTGTCTTTATGCTTGGCCAATTTCTCTCTGGCTTCACCCATTAGCGTCTGCAAATTCGTAATATAATCCTCGGCCATTTGCTCTTTGCCGATCAGCTTGGCGTATTCGCGGAGCGTTTCTGTCCAGCTCCGTTCCTCCGTATTGTTAATCATGGCCACCGGCGAAATGCTGCTTAAATCTGCGTATACTTCATTGTGTGTCCCGGAGAAAGCGACAATCAAATCTGGATTTAGGTCTGCCATCATCTCTAGATTCGGCGTCCTCACTTCCCCGATATCTTTTACCGTTGCGGTACTCGCGTATGGCTTCAACGTTTCAAAAGTAGTCAGCATGCGGTCAGCAAGTGTAGACGCAATCGGTGGCGTTTCCAACGCAAAAAAGTATTCCATCATCCCGAAATGAGTCACGACAATGCGCTTCGGCTCTTTGGGAATCACTACTTCTTTTCCGAGTGCATCCACATACGTTCGCGGCCATTGTTGCTCTGTCGGTTGTGAAGTCGCCTCTGTCGCCGAAGTCGCAACGGGTGTAGCATGCTGCGTTCCACTACTTCCTGTCGTTGTACCTGAACATGCACTGAGTAACAAAGCAAGCCCCAGCACGAGCTTGTGCATTCTTCCTTTCACGTCTATTCCCCTATCCCTCTGAGAATGATTTTCAACAACAATCAGATTGTATGTTTCATTCGATAGGAAGACCAGTTCTGATCTTAGCCTTTTCATAGGATATTCTGAGCCTTCATCAACGTACAATGCTTGCTCCTTGAATTGTCCGGGAGTCAGACCCGTATATTTTTTGAAGGCTCTGATGAAATAGGAGAAATCCGTATACCCGACACCTTCCGCCACTTCCTGAAGAGTGGCATCCGTACGAACCAACAAGTCCTTTGCCTTTTCGAGTCTCACACCAATCAAATAATCGATCGGACTATGACCCGTCTGACGCTTGAACTGCTTCGACAAGTACGGAATGCTGTAATTCAATGTCTGAGCGATTGCCGCAAGCGTAATCGGTTCCGCATAGTGTTGATGGATGTATTGCTTCGCAAGGAAAACGAGATCATGTTGGGTAATCCCCTCTTCTTGCTCATCCATCTGATCAAGCAGCTCGCAAACAAACAGATGAAACCATCCTTTGGCCCGCAATTGTCTCAATTCATCCTCATCCCCGCTGTTCCAAACGGACCGTAGATGATCCAACTTGTCCAACAAAGTGATAGGCTGCTGCGGCACAATAGAATAAGGAGACAAAAACCAGTTGCGGGATTTCAGGAGATTCATGATTTCCTGACGACTTGGCAACGGAATTATTGCTTTATAGAAAATGATGTAGGATTCCCATTCGTTATCCGTAACGCTTACGTTGAGAGTCAGCCCTTTGCCCCCATGAATCACATGAAATGTATGGACCGGGTACATCACATCATTGAGCTGCACGACTGCTCGACCTCGAACCGTAAACAAAAATACGCTGGCCGGGAGCTGATAAGCCGTTATTTTTTCACCTGGCTGCACGATCTGATGGCGTACATCCAATACTTTCACGGATGCATGGTTCCACAAAATCATAAGCTCTTTGCGCATCATCGTTGCAATCACTCTCCACTTGCCAGTATTTATACGACCATTATAATTGATAATAATTCTCAATAACAACGAGAAAAAAGCAGAAACCGGCCTGTACAGACGCAGTTTCTGCTTTTTCATTCTCTTACTCGCCTTTATCTCCGAGAACGCGCTCCCGAATAAATCGGGCAACGCCTTCCTCATTATGGTGTGGGGCGATATATTTGGCCACTTGCTTGATCTCGTCAGAAGCGTTTTCCATTGCGACGGAATATCCTGCACCTGTTAATGCCTCACGATCGTTTTCTTCATCGCCAAATGCCATTACTTTCTCTGGGGAGATTCCCCATTTCTCACAGAAGTATTGAAGCCCTTCCCATTTGGAAACCCCTTGAGGAATCACTTCGACATTCTGCTTGCCAGATGAAGTGATCGTCACTTGCTCGCTCCAAGGCCTCAGTTGCTCTTTCACCCACTCAAGACGATCCGGATCTTGATGCCAGATGAAGAACTTGACGATTTCTACTTCCCCGGACTCTACTTTTTCCAGCATCTCTGCCAATGGCTCTACGCGAGCGAGCCTGTAGTAAGGAAATTTCAAGATCGAGAATCCTTCCACAGATGCGTCCTCACTCAGGGTCGCTTCCAAGCGTTCACGGTCTTCTTTGATCATCCAGCGATTGCTGTTGGTATCATGAAGCTCATAATATATCGTTTCTTGCCTCAATGCATGGATCGCACCGATTACCATCTCAGTAGGAAGGAGCCATTTACGGACCAACGTGCCATCCCCTTCGAAAACAGCACCCCCATTGCTACAGACATACCCGTCAAAAGGAAAGGATTCGATCGGAATTTGAGCGGAGCCATACATCCTGCCCGTAGACAAAACGAGTTTGCAGCCTTGCTGTTGTAATTGGCGAAGTGCTTCTTTGGTTCCTTCTGTCAGCTTTGATTCGTGAGTCAGTAAGGTTCCGTCCATGTCAAATGCAGCCATACCCGGTGTAAGCAACATATCCAATCCCTCTCATTCGCTTTGGATTTGCCATTGAGTCAACATAGTGAAGGAGAAGAAAAAGCACAGTTCTCTTCGACTCTGACACGCCAGCAGGGGGGATTCACTGGCCGTCTCCACTTAAAAAAGGAGTCAAGGTCTGCGAGCCCTGTGCTTTTTCTTCTCATCAGCTTTATTGGTTCATCGATACCTTTTAAAAAGGTAACCTAATACATTCCGATATTGCAAAAAAGGGCACCTGAGGCGCCCCTTATTGTTTCGGTTCTTCGTTTGTATCTTCTTGCTTTGGTTCTTCTTTTACTTCTTCTTTTACTTCTTCTTTTACTTCTTCCAGCTTCGGTTGAATGTTCACGACCACATCTTTATTTGCGTCTGGATCGTTATCCATTTTACCTGTTTCGATCAATTGCTTGATCTGCTCAGCATCGAGAGTCTCTACACGGAGCAGCGTGTTCGCAATCAGATCGAGCTGATCACGGTGCGTCGTCAGCAATTCTGTACACTTTGCGTAGCACTCGTTGATAATATTTTGCATTTCTTGATCGATCTCGTATGCAATCTGATCGGAGTAGTTACGCTCATTGCCATAGTCGCGGCCCAGGAATACCTGTCCTTGACTCTTACCGAACTGCATCGGTCCGAGCTTGCTCATTCCGTATTCGGTAATCATGCTGCGAGCGATAGCAGTCGCGCGCTGGAAGTCATTATGTGCGCCGGTACTAATGTCCCCAAGCACTATTTCCTCCGCAACACGTCCACCCAACAGACCGACGATTTTGTCGAGCAGGTCCGTTTTGGTAGCAAAGAAACGGTCTTCTTTCGGCAGCATCACTGTGTATCCGCCAGCTTGGCCGCGCGGAATGATTGTTACCTTATGTACCATTTCTGCATTTCTCAGATGGTATCCGATGATTGTATGACCAGCTTCGTGGAAGGCTACTAGGCGTCGTTCGTCTTCGCTCACTACGCGAGACTTCTTCGCTGGACCAGCAATTACGCGGTCGATCGCTTCATCCACTTCTGTCATGGTAATTTGCTTTTTGTTTCTACGAGCAGTCAAGAGAGCTGCTTCATTCAACAAGTTCTCCAAATCTGCACCCGTGAAGCCCGATGTACCCCGAGCAATCACGTCCAGCTTCACGTCTTCACCAATCGGCTTGTTGCGGGCATGAACCTTGAGCACCGCTTCACGGCCTTTGATATCAGGACGATCTACTGTAATTTGACGGTCAAAACGTCCCGGACGCAAGAGAGCCGGGTCGAGAATGTCAGGTCGGTTGGTCGCAGCGATCATGATGATCCCTTCGTTTCCACCAAAACCGTCCATCTCTACGAGCAACTGGTTGAGAGTTTGCTCGCGCTCGTCGTGGCCGCCGCCGAGTCCAGCTCCGCGTTGACGACCCACAGCGTCAATCTCGTCAATAAAGATAATGCAAGGAGCATTTTTCTTCGCATTTTCAAACAGGTCACGTACGCGAGATGCACCCACCCCAACGAACATTTCCACGAAGTCAGAACCAGAGATACTGAAGAACGGTACACCAGCTTCGCCTGCAACAGCGCGAGCGAGCAAGGTTTTACCTGTACCTGGAGGTCCTACAAGCAGTACCCCTTTTGGAATACGAGCACCAACCGCGTTGAACTTACGGTTGTCTTTCAGGAAGTCAACGACTTCCTCCAGCTCAGCCTTTTCTTCGTCCGCTCCTGCTACGTCGTCAAAGGTAACGCGTTTCTTTTCTTCGTTGTAAAGCTTCGCGCGGCTTTTACCGAAGTTCATGACTCGGCTTCCGCCACCTTGGGCGTTGTTCAGAAGAAAGAAAAACAGGATGAAGATGATGACAAAAGGAATGATAGAGGTCAAGAACGTGAGCCAAATGCTGTTGCCCTCCGCAGGATTGAACGCTACATTCTTCACCTTTTGTGCATCGATTTTCTCTTCGACTAGCTTCACAACATCTGAATCATACAAAGGAACATTGGTAAAAAATTTGTTGCTTTCCTGTCCCGGAATAGCTTTTGCCAACGTACCCTCAACCCTGTAAGTACCATTCTCTGGTCGAAGCGCCAACTCAGTGACGTTGTCAGCTTTTAGCTGTATCCGGAATTCCTGATATGTAAGTTTCCCAACCTTATCAGTACCGGAGAGGATGAAATTCACGATCCCGACCGTGACAAGAAAAATCAGTAGGTAGAACCCGGTATTACGAAAAAAGCGATTCATTCCTTACCTCCTCTCACGAACAGACACTTTTCACATTTTATCATAGAAAGCACAGTCTCCACAACAAACCTACTTTGTGTAGACCTCAGGCTTCAATACACCGATATAAGGCAGATTACGGTAGTGCTCGTCATAGTCCAAGCCGTATCCCACAACGAATTCGTCTGGAACATCGTAACCCTTATAGTCTGGTGAAATATCCACCTTGCGACGCTCTGGTTTGTTCAAGAGAGTCACCACTTTTACGGAAGCAGCTTCCCGATGGCGCAACAGCTCTACCAAGCGGCTCAGCGTCAGCCCACTGTCCATGATGTCTTCTACAACCAGCACATGTCTGTTTTGCACAGATGTATCGAGATCCTTCAAGATTTTCACCATGCCGGAGGATTCTGTCCCGCTTCCGTAGCTGGAAACAGCCATGAAATCCATTTCGCACGGAATATCCATGTGACGGATCAGATCAGCCATGAAAACGACTGCACCTTTCAGCACGCAGATGACCAATGGATTTTTATCCCTGTATTCTGCAGCCAGCGTCTTGCCTAATTCTTGAACTTTTACCGCGATATCCTCTTCTGATAGCAAAATCTTCTCGATGTCTTGATTCATGAAAAAACCTCCCGCCAATCTTCTCCAAACTCTACCCGCACGTGTAGAAAACGCCTGGTCTGTCCACTGACAGGCGCTACGGCGGAACGGCGCACACCTGGTATCAAAATCACCTCATCGCCCGCCGTCAAAAGCGGAAGTTTGTCACGCCATGCTCGCGGAAATTTGGCATCAATCAATAAATCCTTTAGCTTCTTCTTTCCATCTGCTGAGCCAAACAGGGTGAGGCGGTCTCCAGGTTTTCGGTTACGCAAATACAGCGATCCTGGCAACTGATCGGCATCAAAGACCGCTTCATTCGCCGGGAGTCGCTCCCAATCCATGGGACCTTCCAGGTAAGTAATATGTACCGTGGCCTTACTCTCGTCGATCCAGGTTACACCGGGAACGGCGAGCTCGTAACTATACGTATGTATGCGATCCTGTCGCTTTCTACGACGAAAAGTGATTCGCTCGTACACCCGGTCGACTACCAGGTCATTCGGCAAATGCAATTCCGCAGAAGGGCGACTTCCCCCTAGCATGTGCAAAACGGTCTCCACATGTTGCGAAGACCATTCGGTATGTTTTGAGAGATAACTTAATATTAGAGTAATCATTCTCCTTTGTAAAGCAACGTCACAAGTTTGAAACTTGTCATTGTCCATCAAAAATGCTTCAGGTTTTTTCTCAATCGTTACCTCGTTCAACTGCTCAATCGCCAGCCTCATTAAAAGCGCTTCGTCCTGCCGGATTGCCTCTGCGGTAGCCAAGATATGCTCCCGATACTTGTCATTCACTTTTTCCAATAAGGGCATGACATCCAGACGCAGCAGATTGCGCGTATACTTGCGCGATTGGTTGCTACTATCCTCACGAGGGACGAGTTGATGATCCCGACAGTAGCCTTCCAGTTCTTGACGCGTTTTATGCAAGAGCGGACGCACGAGCTCAATCGGGCAATCCGCAAGCATTCTTCGCTTCGGCATCCCTGTCAGTCCATGCAACCTACTGCCTCGCACAAAACGAAAAAGAATCGTTTCCACCTGATCGTCAGCATGATGGGCCAATGCCAGCTTGGTCGCTCCTTGCGCCAGACCTACTTCTCGATACAGCCGATAGCGAATGTCGCGACTTGCTTCTTGCCCGCCCAGTCCCGTTTTTTCCATATAAGCGGGGACATCATACTCAAACAGGTGGAAAGCCACGCCGAGTTCACGACACAGCTCTTCTGCATAGAGAGCGTCCTGCCTTGCTTCTTCCCCACGAAAGCCGTGATTCAGATGGACAGCATGCAGCTTCCAATTATACTGGTATTGTTTATTGAGAGAAGCCAATATATGCAACAGTGCGGTAGAATCGTTGCCGCCGGAAACTCCGACAACAATGGTCTCACCTGGAAGCAAAAGCCCCTCGGACTCAATCTCGTTGCGCACGATTGCCAGCATAGCGGGCCCCTTTCCAAATCGTCAGTACCGAAATTCCAAATATAAGCCCAGAAGCAATCGCGCCAGCCACCATCAAAGTCTTGGTCGCCAGTGTAATCCCTCCGACATAATCGTTGTTCACAAAAGCAAGCATGGCTTTGTAAGCCAACGATCCTGGTACCAGTGGAATAATGCCCGCGACACTAAAATTCGTAGAAGGAACTCGCAGTATAATAGATAAGAGTTGACTGAGCAAAGAGACAGCAGCAGCCGAAACAAACGTCGACAACAATACCTCTGCACCGTAGATAGGAAGAATGGAGTAGACGAGAAAACCGACCACTCCGGCAAAACCACCCGCTACGATGGTTCGAACCGGCACATTGAACAGCACACACCACGCTACTGAAGAGGCGAAGCTAAGCGCCAATCCTTGTAACAACATCGTACTCACCTCGTAAACGAAAGAATAATGGCTGTGGCTACCGCTACGGAGACAGCTGTCAGCATGGCTTCTACTCCGCGTGAAACACCTGCAACCAAATCACCAGCCATCAAATCCCGAAGCGAGTTGGTGATGGCGATCCCCGGAAACAACGGAAGCATCGCACCAATAATAATGATGCTTAAATGCAACTGCGGAAAGATCGTCACGGTCAACAACGCGAAAAGTCCCCCTAGTAAAGCGGCAGAGAACTCCGTAAAAAACTTCATCCGGACAAACTGTTCTAAATATTCCTGGCTCAGATTCACAATCAACCCTGCCATCGCAGAAGGAATCAGACTACCCCAATCTCCCCCTGCAAGCATAGAAAAGGAGCCGCTGGCCGTAGCGGCTGCTAGATGCTGCAACCATTTCGGATAGATCTGCTTTTTTTGATCGATCTCACGCAGCGTCCGATAGGCTTGCTCCAAATTAATTTTCCCACCGACAAACTGTCGGGAAACATCATTCACCAGCGTAATTTTATTGAGGTTGGTCGTACGTTTGGGGGTGCGAACCATTCTTGTATGATCCAGTCCACTGCAACGAAAGGACAAGATGATGCTCGTGGGCGTAGCAGAGCTGTTGACATCATCCATCCCCGCAGCCTTCGCAATCAATGCCATTGTCTCTTCCGTCCGATATGTCTCCCCACCGTTTTTCAAAATAATCGAGCCTGCCAACAAGCAAGTATCCATCACCAAATCTGAGGACACGAACCGTCACATCCTTCACATAAACCATGCGTAATACAAAGTGCCAGCCAATAGGAGTAACGAGGCGACAAAAAGACCACTAATGCCCGCTCCTACATTCCCTTTCGTCCGCGCTTTCTTTTGCTTCTTTTGCGGTTTGGCGCCCATGCTATCTCGCAAGACTGCCAACAGCTCCGCTCGCATTTCTTTCGCGGTCGCAAACTTACCGTGAAATGCCTTCAATAAAGGCTCCCGGTAAGGGTACAGGCTGTCACTTTTTCGTATTATATCACAGAGCAATATCGTGTGACGTGGGTCACCAAGGCTGTTTTTCCACGTTTCCGTTCCAACCGTCAGACGCACCATCATCACGGCTGTCGAGAACAGATCATAGCTTACTTCAGCCCGTCTATCACCTGCGTGCCAAAAAGCTCGATCATACTCTTCCGTAAACTGCCGAACGGCGTTGCCCAGCTTGGTCACTCCACCGAAATCAATCAAGCGTACCTGCTTGTCCGTTTGGGTAACCATCACATTCTGCGGTTTCAAATCACCAAAAATATAGCCATGCTGATGCAAAACATCCAGTCGCGCCAGCAATTGAACCATCATCACGGCCACCCAGTCCGTACCCTCTTGCTTGATATATTCATCCAATTGCAAGCCTTGAAGATACTCCATAGCATAAAACGTACAGGCCTTCCCGTTTACAACGAGATCGTCCACGTCGCACAGGAGCGGTCCCACTTTGGAATCCCGCCCCTGCTGTGTGCTTTTCAAAACATTCACTTCCATTAAAATGTCTATGCCTTCCACACCGACCTTAACCGCGCGCTGTACGCCACCTTGGGATACCAAGTACACGGTCCCGTTTGCACCACGCCCCAACTCCCGTAAGACGTGGTACGATTTTTTGTTCCATTTGCCTGTAAAGTGCTTGGGCAGGTCGGGGGTGGCTGCCTTAAAAGACATGGTCACGCAGCATTCCGTTCGAGTCGTCCTCTTCGTCTTGGTCGATGTAACGCTCTTGCAGCGAGCGTGGGAGCTTGTCCTGCTCAAACAGGGCAATTGCCTCTACGATGGCGGGGCCAGTAGGAGTAATTCCACTCATCGCCAAATCACTCGTAATTTGGTGAGCCTGCTCGACCTTTTCTGTCCACGGAATGCGGATATCGAGATGCTTTTGTTTCCCCGGAAATGACCCGACCGCCATTCTGCTTTGTCCACTCCGCGAATGCAGACTGATACTGAAATCGTGTATCGCTTGCTGAACAGCCGACAGCTTTGGCTTCATACTTCCTGAGGTATCCACCAGCATCACGACGTTCAAGCTGCTTTTTTCACCCAACTCGTCAACCATTCCGGCCACCTGCACTCTTTTATCAGGTGCCAGCTCCTCTATTCCGGAATCGCCCAAAATCTCTTTTAATTCTTTATTGACCACTTGATGAATGGTGCGCGTCATTGCTTTTCGCGTCAGCATTTGTACCGTTTGCGCAAGCTGTTGGGGGAACACGATATCGCAGAGTCCACCACCTGCTTCCGCAATATCCCTGATTTCCTTCTCCCCTTTTTCACCCAGCTCACTCTTGTCGATTACACCAATGACATTGACCGTAATCCCTTGCTCCCGTGCCAATGCCGCTGCAGCAACGGGACTCATCCCTGAGTTGGAGCAGCCGTCTGTCACTACCAGTATTTGACGAAGTGTCGCTTCTTTCACAATAATCTCCCCATTCGATCTGTTTTTATTGCCTCAACTGGTGTTGAGGTTCCCTGCTCCGCGCAGCGACCATACATCCACTTCACTTCGCAGGATATTTTTAGCAACAGTATCGACGGGTAATAGAGAAAACATACTCCTAACTCACAATCCGTGGACGCTCGAGCTTCTCCATCCCATGCACCGCAATGGCAGCCCACTGTGGTACAAAGCGGTCAATTCGCGCCACCAACACGGTCATGTCATCGACAATTTGTCCGGAATGCTGGCGAATGACTTTTTCCAATAGTAAATCAGCAACCTCCTGTGGATCATTCGTCTCCAGTTCGCTGATGATTCGCTTCATCCACGCTTGCCTATTCTCAATATGACGTGGCGCCTCATAGATGCCATCGGACATCATGACGAGCAAATCACCTGGCTTGAGCATACGAGATACGACATCCACCTCGATTTCTTCCAAAATCCCTACTGGCAGGTTGTTGGCGGTGATTGTGATGACATCTTTATTTCTTTTGACAAAGCTCGGGGTGGAGCCGATTTTTACAAAACGCGTATGAGCTGTTTGCAAATCGATCAGAGCCAAGTCCACCGTCGCGAACATTTCCTCCTTGGAGCGCAGGGCGAGCACGGAATTAACGGTTTTGATCGAAATTTTTTCGTCCATACCAGATCGCAGAAGCTGCTGGAGCATATCGAGGGCCGATTGACTCTCTATGGATGCCCGCTCGCCATTTCCCATTCCATCGCTGATCGCCAGCGCCATTTTTCCATTACCCAAATCCATCGTGCGGAAGCTGTCACCGGATAAAAGCTTACCGTCTTTGGCCGCACCTGCGACCCCGATATCGATTTCATACGTTTTGGCGGAAGCAAGGCACATCGTGCATGAGCCGTCTTTTTGCGCTTCACAATGCCGCTCGCGAACCACAATGTTTTCTCCCAAAATCTCCGTAAGCATGGGAGCCACGATCTTCGCGCATTCGTCGCGGCCATAGCAAGTCGGCTGACTGATTTCGATATCGACCTTGCCTTCTTCCAAGCTGTGTATTTCTACGCGGCGTACCGACAGACCCAAACCCTCCAATGCTTGTGAGACCTGCTTTTCCTGAAAGCTAAGCTCCATGCCCTCTCGTTGTATTTCCCGGGCAAAATCACTCATGACACGAGAAACTCCCGATAGCTGGTCAGCTACAAGCATCCGGCTTTCCTTTACCTGCTTTTTCAGTTGGTCAAACGACTGCTGGCGATCGTATTCCTGCTCCATTACAGTCATGACCTTTTCGGTTTTGACACACTTGCGCTCCCAATCACGCGGCGGAGTAACACCTGCCAAGGTACCGTGCTCATACACTTTTTCCCTTAAAAAGCGCATTCCCTCATAGGTCGATTGCGTATCTTTTTCCCAGCATTGTTCTTTTTTCCAGCATTTCTGGCAGGTGAATTCAGATACGCGGCTGAGAAAGGCATCGGCCTGTTCTTCTATTTCTTCAGGATCGGCTGTCTGGGCAAAGCTATGGGAGAGTTGCGTAAACAAATCGGAGAATTGCTGGATTTTGCCCGCAGTCACATCGCGGACTCTGCGCATGTATTCTTGATGGGATTGTAGATTCTCGGGGGTCCCAGGGATAAATCGGGCCACTTTTTTCCAAAGAGCAGCAGGGGTCAAAATGAAGAGCACAATGGCCAGAGAGGTTTCAATCAAGGAGTAGTAGAGTGTCTCTTCTGCTCCACCGTAAATCGCAAGAATGGCCGTACCAATCAACAAGCCTGCGGATACGCCGACTTTGCCGCCTTCCTTCAGCAAGCCTGCCAAAAGACCGGAAAAAGCGAGCAGATTGATTTGTAAAAGCGCACTCACATTAGCCAGACTGAGGATGAGACCTGTGACCACACCAACAGCCGCACCGATCGTGCCACCACCGACAAAAGCAAAGACGAGCAACAAATAGCGTGTAAGTACATGCTCCATCGAAATGCCTTCGACCATCCAGTCCACAGTACCCGTCATCAAGGAAGCCAGTAAAATGACTAACGAAACGATCTCTTCATTTTTGAGAGGTTCGTAAGGCTTCGCCAAATGAATGATCGATAAGGACTGGATGAAGATGAGCGTCAGTACAAAGCCAAGAATCGCTTCCACTGCTACCATCACAAGCTCGTAGGTCGTTACCTGATTGGTCAGAACCGCATACAACAGACGGCTGATGAAAATCGTCCCGACGACCAGCAAAGGCGTCCGTGAAAAATCTTTCTTGCGCATTTTATTCATCAATTTGCAGGCAAACAAGGCAAGTATCACGCTCAACGCGGTTTCCAGTCCAACAGGCACAGACTGGGTAAAAGCGCCGATAATAAGAGCCATCCCCGTGACAAGCAAGCAATCTCGGCGAATATAAAACATGACAATGAAATACGGTATAGCAAAGGGGGTTAGCTCTTCCACGATCAGAGCTCGTCCTAATAAGAAGCCCATGAGAATGGGGAGAACATTCCACTTTTCTATGAAATCTGCTACTTTTTCTCCCCACGTCTGGGCAGTGGTACCCATTCGATCGGACACTTGCCGCGTCCAAGCTTGTCCGGCCTGTGTTACGTTTTTGTTCGCAATCATTTCGCTCCACCCCGTTCTTGGTCAATGTGTTTCTCCATTATACGGAGGGAGCATTGTAAAATTTGTCAAAAATCCAATGGATATTCACAGAATCGTGCGACAAATTCAGTAACGAAAACGGACAAAAAAAACCGACGTTATGGCGGATAACGTCGGCTGACAGGTGATTCGCGCTTTGCGAAACGGGCTTAGGATACTTTATTCGTCAAGACTTTGAAATGACCTTCCTATTTTTACAGTCAAAATGCGCTTTTCACAAAGAAAGAAAAGCCGTAATTTTCAGAATCAAAAAGACCGACCGCGGCCCTTTTTCTCTACGCTTTTCTTCAAGGAGGACTGCCTGTCTTCACTTTCTTTCAAAAAGCGGTTCAGCTTTTCTTCAAAACCTTCACTTCGCTCCCGCTGATAGCGGGGTGGCCGTTCCTTTTCCATTGTTTTTTTGATAGAAAGCCCGATCTTGCCCTCACGGAGGCTGAGGACTTTTACCTTTACCGTGTTTCCCATTTTTAAAAATTGATGGATGTCCCGGACGTAGACGTCAGCAATTTCACTAATATGCACCAGTCCGGTCACATCGCCCGGCAGTTGAACAAACGCTCCGAATTTGGTGATACCCGTGACTTTCCCTTCCAGTATGCTCCCGACCTCGATCTCCATGACGTGGAATGCCTCCCTCTCGTTGAAGATCAGATGTATACTCAATCTGGAATGATATAGATGCTTTCGCCCTGCTTGGTAAACAAAATTCGCTTACGGACTAGCTCTGCCAAGTACTCCTGATCGTTTAGTCGGCTTGCTTCATAGGTCAGATCTTCTTGCTTTTGCTGCAAGATCGCTGATTCTTGCTTCAGGGCTTCCAGCTCTGTCTCCTTCTTGGACAACTCGCCACTTTGCAAAAACAAGGTATAGCTAGTCCAGACGAAAAAGCACAGGATCACAAAGAAAAAGAGACGCATTCTCCTTCTTTGCCCTTTTCGGTTAATGGAAGAGGTTCTTGCTTCCTTCATCAGTACGCCACCTCGAATCTACTCCCGCTTTCTCTTTGAGTGAAACCAATTCTTCCAATTGGTCCAAATTCCTGTTGTTTTTCCGTACATTTTTTTCCACAAATGTTGACCCCATCTGGCAAAAGGGGAGGTGACAAAACGCGTCACTTTCCACAAAAAGACGAGGATCGCGAGCAACACGGAATACAAAAATGTCAGCACCATGATGATCACTCGGAAAAGAAAGAGCACAGGACGTACAAGCAGGATGTCTATAATTTTTACGACCGTACGGTAAAACCACTGACAGAATTTTATCACGCGATGCAAGAAAAGGATATACTTCTTACTACCTAATAAGAAGTAAAGCCACGCGCCAAATAGCATTCCAAAAAATATTGGAAACCGAATAATCCCGTCGTTCACTTTCACCAAAATCAAGAAGACAGCACCCATACTGCCCACCCAAAAAAGGATATCAAAGAAAAAGACTAACCAGAGTGGCAGTCTGGCCTTGCCCTTAAATACATGGTACGTATCGAATCCCATACCCATCAGTGCACCACACGTCGACATGGCCAATACCGTCTGTAACTGGATGGCGATGTTCACTTGAATAACTTGCCGAAGAATCCTCTCGACCGATCGCCGGCCTGCCCTTGCTCCAGATAGGCCATCTCGTGAACGAGCCCCTCGATCGCTACTTCTCCGGTTTCCAGACTCAGATTTTTCATATGCAGGTTTTGGCCTCGTATGGTTAAAAAGCCGCCGTCCGTCTCCAAGAGGAATTCTTCGCTATCAAAGCTTTCGACGTTTTTTACTCCCGATATCGCTAAGCTGCGACGATTAATCATCACGACTTCATGACGTGGCCGTCTCGTGTGATCGTTCATGATTACTCCCTCCTCACGTACCCTTCTTGTACTATCCTATGGGGAGGGATGTCCTGATAGAACAAAAACGGTCAATACCGTTTTTGTTGACTGCAAGCGGTCGCATTAACTCTAATGAATAACATTTCGATGTTTTCTACAAAAAAAACCCCGTATTCATACGGGGTTTTTGCCAGACTGTCCTTACTTGTAAACGGTGTAGTTCCCGTTCACATAGATGATTTTGTAACCGGTACGCTCCGTGATGGTTTTAAGAGGCAGAGTAGGAACGTTGTTTTTCAACTGAACCGCTGCAGGCAGCGTTACATTTTTGCCATTGATGGTCGCTACGTTTGAACCGACCTTGAATTGCATGACCGTATTGCCGCTCACGACTTTGGCAGTCGTTTTGGTGTAGCTGATCGAAAACCCGAGGGCATCACGGAAGAACGTAGTTGGCATCAGCGTGTTGCCATTTACGGTATACGGTGCCACTGCGAGTCCGGTTGTTTTACCAGCCTTCGTAAAGGAAGCGACGTTCTGCTTGAAGCTGACGCCATTTAGAGACACGATGGTCGCTGGACGAGAGAAGAGTAAGCCCCTCTCCTCGGAGTTGTAGACACCAATGTTGTACACACCTGGAGTAGCCGGATTCACAATACCAGCTGTCTCGGCGATATTGACCTGAGCTGCTGTTTTTGCCGGAATATCCTGGGCAGGAATAATAATCAGATTTTGTCCGCGCACACCAACAAAGCTAGCGGCCACACCGTTCACTGTTACTGTGTTTGCAGGCAAATAGGCTGGAACACGGAAGCCAACAGGGAGTACGACTTCAATGAATCCCTGATTGCGAACAATCGGAGCACCCATGGCTTTGATACCGATTGAAATTCCAGCAGGAGTAGAGGCAGTCGCTCTCGTCAGCCCAACCGTTGCCAATGCATTGTCCACGGCGACTGGTGGAGTCATTCCTGTGATTTGGAATTCCTTCGACTTATAGGACTTGTTGTCGATCTTGGCCGCCACGGTATATGTTCCCGCTGTTTTCGGAGCGGTCAAGTAGCCTTCGAATGCAAACTTGATGCTCGCGCGATTTGTGCCATTGAATCCGTATGGCGTGCGGAAATAAACCTTATTCCCCAACACGCTTACATTCGTCACTTGAGAACCATTGACGGTGACGCTATTGCTGGTAAGAATCGGCGGAACCGTTACCTCACTTGGGAATTCAACTTCGATTTCTGCGTTCGACCCCAGCTTGGAGGAAAGATCCACTTCAAACGTATAGCTCGTGCGCGCCCCAGCTGCACTGTCCGACAAAGAAACGGTGAATGGCGTATTACTTATGCCTGTAATTTCAACATCTTTTGACTTGTATTTCTTGCTGTCATATTCAATTTCATACGAATAGTACTTGTCTGCTTTGGATGGGTTTACAATCCCCGCTGAGGACGTAAACTCCAGCTTTATGTAGCTATCACCGTCTGCACCACTCGGAACCTCAATCCGAATCGAGTCGTTGTCAACGATCGTGACGTATTCTGCTTTGTACCCGTTTACAGTCACATCAGACTTGCTGATGCTCTTTGGCAGCATGTCTTTGGAAGGGAAATCGACATAAATGTACTTGCCATCTTTCAGCTTGCTCTTCGAGGAAAGATTAAATTTTCCGAGCGTTAAGGAGATTCCGTCCTCGGCATTTTTACTGCTATGGGAGGCCTCGAAGTCGCCCTTGCTGCTACTACTGCTACTGCTACTGCTCGAAGATTTGCCGATGGTGATTTTTTTACCCTTGTAGCTGTTTTCCTCACTCGTTTTTACTTCGATCTCATAGCTGCCCTTGTCTTCCGGGTTGGTGATGTTATCAATAGTCAATGTGAGAACAGTGCCTTTTTTGATCTTTTCATCGACTTCAATCTCCACTACATTTTTGCTGACGGATACGCTGTCGATCGAGATCTCATCATCATCGTCATCTTCAAGCGTGATGTCTGATGTTCTCAGCTTTTTATCTACCGAATAATCTGAAGGGAATCTAACGTAAATACTATCCCCTGCTGTTAATTCCTTATTGATTTCAAACTCAATCGTATATTCTGTTTCCTCGTCTGCATCTGTATCGTCTGCAGAAACATCCTCAATAGAGAGAGCATAAGCCGCTTTTGGCTCGAGCATCAGTGGACTTGCCAAAACCGCAGTGGCCAGCAGCACTGAGATCCCTTTGTTTACGCTTTTTTTCAACGGTAACGCCTCCTTCTCTACAATTTCCTTACTATGATAGGAAATGTTCGGCAAGAAAGGGTTACAGACTGGTAACGAATGATTTAACCCACAGTTTGGAAAAGTCGATCCATCCAAACGAATCGACCGCAATTCCTTGCAAAGCGGGATGGTAGTGATCGAATCGCTTCGCATGGTACAAGAAAAGCAGCCACGCCTCATCCCTAAGTGTGTCCTCCATCTTTTCCAAAGCACGCATACGTTCTTTACTGTCCTGTAGTTGAAGAATTTTTGACATCCGCTCCTCAACAATCGCCAACCTGTCATCGTCTAAAAAACGATGCACCAAGGAGCATTTGTTTTTGTATATCTCCATCAGCCCCAGCTCGATATCACGTTGCAGGACCTCCCCCATCATAGCCATATCAGCATGTTGAGCTGTATCGTACGACAAGAACTGATCTTTCGTGATGCCCTGCAATTCTAGCTGAATGCCAACCAGCTGACACCTCTCCTGAAGCCATTCTGCTTCTTCTCTCATTTTCTTCGCGTCGTTGAAACTCAACAAGACAGCCTCGCCCTGATATGCACTTTTTTGTAGCCAATGAGCCGCTTCCTCTATGGTATGTGAGGAAAAGTACATGCGTTGGCTTCTCTCCGGCAAAAAGCTTCCGGCAGGCGTAAACGTCTCTTTTTTCAAGTCTCGAATCATTTGCACGGGGTCGATCAGAAGTTTGATTGCTTGGCGAAAAGCGAAGTCGTGCTGAATACCGGGCTTTCGAAAGTTGAAGTTCAGATAGTGACAGCCTACCTCTTGAACCTCCAAAGATTTGCTATCATCTTCCGTCGCTTCATCCTCAGCCAGCGAAAGTTGATACCGTTGCTTCGAAGAACTTGATCCCGGTACTCGCCAGATTTCTACTCGATCCAGAATCGCCCGCTCCCGATAATAGTCGTCGAACGCTGCCAATACCAACCGATCCTCTGTAAATTCGACCAGCCGAAACGGGCCTGTCCCTACAATCGCAGACTCCGAAAACGGCACATCATGCGGCAAAATTGACATCCCGATGCAAGATACCAAATGCAAGAAAAAACCGTTTGGCTTCCGTAAATGAAAAGTAATGGCTCCGTCATTTCGCTGTTCGATCCAATCGATATCGTCCACTTGCCAACGATACGGTGAATCCAGCTCAATCAGTCGCTGAACGGTATAGGCTACGTCTTCTCCTGTCAGTACACGACCATGGTGAAAGCGAACTCCTTTTCGTAAATAAAAGGTCCAAGCAGTCATATCCAGATTACTTTCCCAAGCGTAGGCTAGCTGGGGCTTAAAATCTTGTGTAGCCAAATCGAAAATGACGAGCGCATGGCAGATTTGCTGGATAAAATGACTCTCCGCCGCTACGGCTACGAATGCGGGGTCGATGGTTGAAAAAGCTCGTTCACGCGGAATACGTAAAATTTCCTGACGCCTCTTCTCGTTCTCTTCCGCGACAAATCCGAATTGACTGTCCCACTTTTCCTGCAAAAGCCGCTTTGCACCCGCAGGCAAATTTTTATGATGCAAAAGCTGCACTGCTTCCCCAATGTTTCCGTCCATCAATAGCTTCTGAAAGTAACTGGCCAAAAAGTCAGTGATATCGCAGAGAATCGTAAGTCTCGAATGATTGCCCCGTCCTACGCCTGCCTTCCATAAAAGGAGCCCCTCACTCTCCCATTTGCGCAAAATCAGTTTCACATTGCGGGGCGTACAGCATAAAAGCTGGGACAACTCTTGTATACCGATCTTTTGTTCGCGCCCCGTCTCCCATTCTGATAACCCGAGTAGCATCTGCATAAAGTGCTCATTGCTTTTCATAAGGCATCACATTCCTTAAAAGGTGAAATTCACAGAGGAATCTTACCCTTTTTCTTCTCCTTTTCATAGCTACAATTGGAAAAAAGGAGGTCGTCCCCATGAGCTTTTCGCAACTCCATCCCAACATCCGCATACGAATCGTGACTTCCTTTCTGACACGTCTGGTAGGAAATATGATCTTCCCTTTTATGGCCATTTACTTTTCTGCCAAGCTCGGTCCTGCTATAACAGGGCTCCTGTTAGTCCTGACCGTATGTGCGCAAATCTTGATGGGCTTCTACGGCGGCTACCTGGCTGATCGGTGGGGCAGAAAAAAAGTGATGGTATACGGACAATGGATTCAGTGCTTCGCTCTCTTCATCATGATGGCAGCGAACTCCCCGTGGCTCGATTCTGCTTGGCTCACGTTTGCCATGATGCTCGTCCAGAATGCGAGTAACGGAATGATTAACCCCGCCGCAGATGCGATGCTCATCGATGTCAGTACGAAAGAAAACCGAACGTATATGTACGGCATTAACTACTGGTCCAACAACTTATCGATTGCACTAGGTTCCGTAGTGGGAGGTCTCTTGTTTGCTACCCATCGTTTCGAACTGCTCCTCACGCTTACCGCTATCAGTTTTTTCATACTTGTGATCATTTCCT
This sequence comes from Brevibacillus porteri, assembly GCF_003013475.1. Lineage (GTDB taxonomy): Bacteria > Bacillota > Bacilli > Brevibacillales > Brevibacillaceae > Brevibacillus > Brevibacillus porteri. The sequence goes on along the minus strand of NZ_PXZO01000067.1, from coordinate 101,123 downwards.
TTTGTATCAAGGAATCGTACCAGCCGAAGCCAATGAACCATGTCGGAACGGGGACAGGTATCTTACGGGATATGGTCGCAAGCTACAAGCTGGTAATGACTGACCGTCGTTTCATCCTCTTTTCACTAAGCGGCATGCTCATCTTTGCACCAGAATTTCAAACACCTAACTACATCGCTGTCAGACTTGCTCAGGAGTTTGCCCCGCAGAGCTTTGACTTGTTTGACTGGTTTTCTGTTGAACTGACGGGCATCAAAATATTCAGCCTGATCCAGCTCGAAAATACGCTGCTCGTGGTATTGTTCTCTCTTGCCGTCACCAAGCTCATCGAACACTTGAAAGAAGCTCCTGCCTTGTATACAAGTGGGCTGATGTATATTGCCGGGTACTCACTGATCATGTACAGCAACTCCCTTATCGTTATCCTGGCCGCGGTGCTTATAAGCACGATGGGCGAGCTGATTCACGCTCCCATTCGCCAAACCTATCTGGCGCAAATTGTAAAAGATGATTTGCGTAGCTCTTATATGGCTGTGAACGGACTCGTTGTGCCTGGCGCTCGGATCATGGGGGCAGTCGGTATCACTTTGGGAGCTGTCCTCCCGTCCTATCTAATGGCACTCCTCATCTTTTCGCTGGGGATCGTAGGCGTTATGCTCACCCGTTCGATCGTGTTGCCAATGGATTCCAAAGAACGTTTACTTCCCCACACAAAAGAAGAAGCTGCTCGATGACACAGGCAGCTTCTTCTTTTGTAATGTCTACTGGTTCGACAGGCTCTCCAGGATGGCATCGCCTCTCTCACCAATTTTCACAATAGCGTATTTGGCATTCCGCTCGACTTCAAGTCCGGTTCCTTCTGGGACAAAATAGCTTTCTATGCCGTATTCCACCTGATTGCCACCGATTGAACTTCCATTAATCACCACATCCGATGGCTGAGGCTCGTAGGCTCGATTCCATCGACCATCGATCTCATAATAGCCACTGTAGCTGTGCAAGCCATCTGCTTTTTGGCGGAGTACGACTCGAATCTTATCCCCTGAGTCAACCTGTTCTTGGCCCAGTGTAGAAATGGTGTAGCCAAGTCTGACGTAATCACCTTGCAGTAACGAACGCGGATCGATTGGAACCAGCTCCAGCTTCACCGTTTTTCCGTTGGCCAGGATCGTTTCACTGCTCCATACTTGATAGCCAATCAAAACAAATTGCAGCAAAATGACAGGAAGCAACACAAACGCTTTTCTCACAAAAAGGGAAGGCTCGCTTCTCGGCCACTCGATTTTCGACCTTCGATCCCACCACAGGGTAGCGATGAAAAACACCAGGCTGAGCAAAAGCAGGCTCAGTGACTTGTGCAGCAAGCTCCATAGCATGTCGTAGTACTTCATGAGGAGAAAGGCAAACCAGAAACCGAGTACAATACCGAATCTCACCTTATTTTGCTGATGCAATGTCCGATACAACAAATACGTGCTGACTGCGAAAAAAGCCAGATTCACTACCACATTCATGGAGCCCGATTGAAACCCTTCCTCTGTCAGGATCAAAAGCGAGAGTAAGGCGTACACCAACGAGCTGTTTTGCAAAACGGCTGGCAATTGTTTTACGTAATGCATCGCCAACTGCGTAGCAAATATGATCAATAGTACATATTCAAAGGAAGGCAGGTACTCGTCCAGCTTCGTAGCCAGGACGCCTAAAAAAGTCAGCTGTGTCAAAAGCCGCGCCGGAATGGCAGGGACAGCTTTCCACACGTATAACAGTACCAACAGGAAAACGATCCAGTAAGCTCCTTCTAAAAACAGAACAGAACCGACACCCAATATATACCCCATTGTGAGCAGTGTATATCGTACCGTTGCATTCATCCCACTCATAAACACCACAGGGCCAATAAAGCCAATTAAGGAAAGGAAAAACAGCAAATCAATAACCGTTTCCTCTTGAATGATCAGAAAAAGCAGACCTGCTATCGAAATAGCTCCAATAGATGCGGCAATGGTCGTAACGAGAACCGTAAATGCCTCTTGAAAAAACACAACCCATTTGCTTTTTTGATACGCTGATTCCTTGCGCAGCCAATTAATCCCTGCAACTGCTCCCCAAATAATGACTACGGTCAGCAGCAGCATCAAAACAAAGAAGCCTTCTGAATAATACTTCACCATGTAGGATATGAATTTAACGAGCACAAACAGCGAGAGCAGCGAGGCTGTCACAATCAGAAGCCCGCGACTCGGCACCCACTTTAAAAACGTGACAAACAGGATGCCCCCGGTAAGGACATATAAAAGCTCAGGAAACGGACCGTATACATCCGTGAAAGCTGACCAGAAAAGACTGACGGAAAAGGTCAGAAAGGATAAGTAGTAGATCGGTTTAGAATGTAATCTTCCTGTCGTGGTTAGCCAGAACAAGACCATATTTCCCAAAGCAATCAACCAAAAAATCATGAACCACCACTCGTCTTCACGCGCTACATGAATGACTGATGGATGGAGAAAGAAGTAAATGGCCAAATGAGCGAGGACATAGCTGATGACATAGAACGGCTGATAGCGCGTGAAAACCGCAAATAACAAATTCGGAATGAGCCATACGACGAACAGCATGTAGCTATCAGCATGACTATTGTATATTTGCCCCAACAAAGCCACGCTGATGCCAAAGGCCAAGCCACCAGCCACCAGAAGCCAATTGCTCAAAAACGTATGACGTTTGATGAAACGCAGTCCATAGGATAACAAATAAAAAAGAACGAGGATTGCCACACTGACGCCGATCTTTTGCTCCCTGACCATAAGCGGCCAGTTCGAGGCAAAAAAGTACAGGATAGATGATAACAGAAGCGAAATAGACAAAAAGTAGCCCGTTCGAACTCCGTTTTGTTGCACACAGCACACATCCCTTCGGAAATGCCTTCAGGTACTCTCATTATATCCTTTGCTTGGAAAAAAAGCCTAAAAAAAAGACTGCCATCCCGGCAGTCTCTTTTCGTTGTACATTACCCTTTGAGGTAGGCGTCTTCTTCTTTTTCATCACGCGGAACGGGAACTTCGCCAATGACGGTATACAGCGAAGCCGCTTCTTCCTTGCGCGGGTTTTCCTTAATGTCCTCTACTTTTACCGACACGATTTTTTGTCCGAAACGGATCGCCAGCTTGTCGCCGATTTTCACGTTACTGGACGCCTTTGCAGGGCGATCGTTGATTTCCACACGCTGTTTGTCGCACACTTCTTTTGCGAGCGTGCGCCGCTTGATCAGTCGAGACACTTTCAAATATTTATCTAGTCTCATGTTTGGCTTCCTCCCACCATTTGTCCATCTCTTGCAGGTCTGTCTGCTCGAAGGTACGACCCGCCTCTTGCAGCTTGCCTTCAATATAGGAAAAGCGCTTCTTGAACTTGTTGTTGGTCAACGCGAGGGCTGCTTCCGGATCGAGCCCCAGGAAGCGCGCCAGATTGACTACCGCAAATAGCAAATCACCCAGCTCGCCAGCGCGTTCTTCTTCTGATGCTTCTTGCAGCTCGCGGTACTCCTCTTCTACCTTTTTGTACACGTCTGCAATATCGTCCCAGTCAAAGCCGACTTGGGCTGCTTTTTTCTGCAGCTTGTACGCATACATCAGTGCTGGCAAATCACGCGGTATTCCCGCCAACTGTGATTGAACCGTTACATCGATGCCTTTTGCTGCTTTTTCCTGTGCTTTGATCTCCTGCCAATTCGCCAGTGCTTCCTCAGAATCATTCGCGCTCTTTTCCCCGAATACGTGCGGGTGGCGGCGAACTAGCTTTTCATTCAATGTCGCGACAACATCATCTACCGAAAAATATCCGTCTTCGGCTGCCATCTGCGAATGCAGCATGATTTGCATCAACAAATCACCTAGCTCCTCACACATCGCATCTGGATCATCGTCGTCGATCGTCTCCAAAACCTCGTACGTCTCTTCAATCAAGTTTTTGCGGATGCTTTGATGTGTTTGCTCGCGATCCCACGGGCATCCATCCGGACTGCGCAGGATCGCAACGATCTCCTTCAAGTAGGAGAATTGGCGGTACGATACCTTCTCATCCTTCGTCGGCGGTACATACACCAGGGACAAATTCCCGAAATGATCGAGTCTGTCCAGTTCATACAACGGCACTGTCTCAATGATTTCTTGCCCCGCTACCCCTACGGCAGTCGCTACCGTCACCTCGTAATCGTCCGGCAGCACTTCCATCAAGGTCAGCTTCACATCAGAAGCCACAAAGGCATCGTACACTTGCGCGATAATCGTATGCAGACCCGGAGATACTTGATGAGCAGCGAGCGCCGTCCCATCTAGCAAAGAGAATCCCTCGATCGGGTCGATATGTAGGCGGGCAAACAACGGATCGATAAAGCTCTGTCCACCGCCAATTTCGATCTCTACTCCACGTTTTGGTCCCTCTGCCAACAACAGCTGCACAGTACGTTCCGCCACCAAAGGATGGCCAGGCACGGCATAGACAAGACTGCCTGCTTCGTTTACCTGTGAAAAAAGTCGCTCCACAATATCGGTGTACACATCGGAAAACGTATCGTGCTGCTCATATACAGCATCAAAGGACTCAATCGCGATGCCTTCTGCGATCAACTCGGCTACGACCGGATGCTCTTTCGTGCGCAAATACAGCTGTTTGGCAGCTTTGAGTGTACGATAGATGCCATAAGGGAGCTGGTCCAAATCTCCGGCACCAAGACCGACCACGGTAATGGTCTTATTCTTCATTTCCACTCGTCACGCCTCCTTTTCGTTCCTTCTCGCTTTCTCCGCTGGGAGGAGCTTATATTTCGTTAATAGCGAAGCAATTCGCTTTCCTTTTGGCAAAAATTGAATATCATTTCTCGTAAGTCCACCCGTTTTCAAAAGTGCCAGCAAATAGACCAATGCTCCTGAACCGACAGCAATCAAGCCTACCAGCGTATGGAACAAGCGATTTGAAAGTCCGGCACTGCCGAGCACTGTATTAGCGAGCCACTCGACCAGCAACACGACAATCGACATCACCACGACGGAGATGAATGGCTTTTTCACCGTTTGGCGGAATCCGATTTGTGCCCCCGTGTATTTGCTTACCGCAAGAACGTTCAGTCCCATGGCGACCAAATAAGCTAAAACGGTGGACACTGCTGCACCAGAGATGCCCCAGAACGGAACGAGCGCCAGATTGAGGATGAGCTTCACCAATACACCAATAAACAAGTTGCGGGCAGGTCGCATTACACGTCCCAAGCCTTGCAAAATCCCCGCGCTGGCAATACTCACCGTGGCGAAAATAATCGTGAAGGACTGTACAGCGAGGGCCTCGGTACCGTTGCTGTCTCCGTAGAGCATGACGTTGATCGGCTCCGCCAACAGAGCAAGTCCAAAGGAAGCAGGCAATCCTAACAGGAAGGTCAGTCGAATCGCTACTTCGGAACGATGAGAGATCAATTGATGCTGGCGCTGGGCAACAGCTTCACTGATCGCAGGCACTAATGCCAGAGACAAGGACGTAGCGAAAAACGTACCAAACTGAATGAGTGGCTGACCACGGTCAAATGCACCCTTCAAAAGCTTGGCCATGTCCTCCGGGGTCCCGCTCCATTGCAGCATATTGACGACGGTCATCGAGTCTACAAGCGGAACAAGCGGCAAAACCAGTGCACCCATACAAATCGGAACGGCATAGGTCAAGAGATGACGTAATATCTGGCGATTGGTCCACGAATTCGCGGTTGATTGCTGCACTTGATTGATGGTCGTTAGCCCCATCTGCTTGTCTTTTCTCCAATACCAAAGCAAGACGAGAATAGCAGCAATGGCACCTGGAAAAGCAGCAAAAACGGCACCTGTACCAGCCATGTACGGATCCTGATACATGTTCATCGCCCAGAATGCAGCGACCAAGATGAAAATCACGCGAATGAACTGCTCAGCAACCTGAGAGACGCCAGTCGGCATCATATTTTGATGCCCCTGAAAATAGCCGCGCAAGATCGCAACCATCGGCACCAACGGGAGTGACCAAGCTACCGCTCGGAGCGGGGTAATCAAATGCTCATCACCCATCATACGGGCAATCATAGGTGCCCCTCCATATAACAGTAAGAAGAAAAAGATCCCGAGAACAACCAGCGATATACTGGCTACTCGAAACGCCCTGCGCGCCCCGATCGCATCCCCGACAGCGACGCGCTCTGAGACGATCTTGGAGATGGCGATGGGAAAACCCGCCGTCGCCAGAATCAACAACGTGGTGTACAGCGGGTATACTTGCATATATACGTACAAGCCGATATCTCCGGCAATGTTTTGGTATGGGATGCGGTATACAGCGCCTAAAAGCTTGGAGACAAGACCGGCAATTCCAAGTATCGCCGCGCCTTTCACAAATTGAACGGAAGCCTTTTCTTGAGCCATGTGCGTGAAATTTCTCCTCTCCAACCTAAAACTTCGTTCATTATACCACAAGGCCATAGGCACAAGAAAAACAGCCCCGGGGTACGAGGCTGTTTTTGCTGATCCTATCCTACTGCTCCATCTGCTTTGCCAGGAAACCGGCCGCTGTTTCCGACATTTTGATCTCCAAATCACTCATCTTGGTTGACTCGTTTTTGTTGAGGAGGATCACGGACCCGATTGGATCGCCTCCTGCTACAATGGGTGCAACGACGAACGAGCCCATCGTTTCGTTCATATCACGACAAATTTCATAAGAGCCTGCGTTTTTCTCCAGTCGGGTTTTTCTTTCCTCCAAGCATTTCTCAACAATACTACCAATGGGTTTCTCCAAGTATTCCTTTTTGGAGGCACCTGCCACAGCAATGACAGTATCTCTGTCTGAAATCAGTACGGTATGATTCATGCTTTCATACAAAGAGTCGGCGTACTCTTTTGCAAAATCACCCAATTCTCCAATTGGTGAATACTTTTTGAGAATGACTTCTCCGTCACGATCCACAAAAATCTCAAGCGGGTCGCCCTCACGAATGCGCAGTGTACGACGAATCTCCTTAGGAATCACGACCCTACCGAGGTCGTCAATTCGACGAACGATACCAGTTGCTTTCATGTCTTGTTGCCTCGCTTTCCCTGAGAAGTGGGTAGTGAATAGATGGTGGTTGGTTAGTTGTATTTTTTCCTCAAATTCTAAGTTTAACTATGGGTGATGGTATTAATTTTTACCAGTTACCTCAATTACTCTCCCCCGGGTGGTAGCGAGTGATAATAGTATTTGCCCATGTTTGAAGAATATGCGAGAAAACGAAAAAACAGGGAAACGAATTCCCTGTTTTTCTTCGGACTTCTTATTTCTTCGCCGGAGCGTCGTTTTTGGACTGCGGGATGTTGAATTTCGTAATGAGCTTGTCCAGCTCGTTCTTGGCGAAAGCATCATAGGCTTTCTCCAAAGAACTCGCGCGGAGCTGTTCTTTCATCTCATCAAAGGTCTTTTCTTTGCGATTCTCGACCTTAATAATATGGTAACCAAAATCAGTTTTTACTGGCGGGCCAACTTCACCGACTTTTTGTGTCAGGGATGCTTCTTTAAATTCTGGTACCCATTGCGTTACATCCGCATTTTCGTACAAGCCGCCAGACTCCTTGCTGCCTGGGTCATCTGTAAACTCTTTTGCCAGCTTCGCGAAGTCTTCACCCTTTTTCAGGCGCGCTACCAAGTCGTTGGAGATTTTCAACGCCTCTTCTGGTGTGCGCTTTTCGGTAGAGATCAGGATGTGGCGAACAGAAGCAACGGTACGGGAAGCTTTGTCCATTTGATCATAGGTTTGCTTCAGCGTAGCATCGTCGATATTCTTTTTCATCACATTGATGGACTGGTTGATCAGGTTCATCTGATTGACGATCATGTCCTTCGTTACGCCTTGACCTTCCAAGAGCTTGGTGAACTGAGCTTCATCCTTGCCCAAAAAGCCCATGTACTGCGTTTTGATTTTCTCGAAGGTTTTCTCAGCGAGTTCTTTGGCCTCTTTTTTCATGGCATCGTCAGAACGGCTAGCCAAAACCTTGGTAGCTGTATACTCACGCGCAAAAGCTTTCAGTGAGTTGCTATCTGCCATTTCAATCATGGTACCTTGTTGTGGGTTCATGAAGTTAATGACACGCAGGAACTCTTCGAACTCATTTCCTGTTACAGTTCCTCCTTGATACTCCACAATGACCGCTTTCGGGTCTGCTGCGTAAGGCAGAGTGAGTTTAGGGAATTGTACCAAAGGATCATTAGCAGCTTGATTGCTGCCATCTGTCTGATTCGCTGGAGTTTTTGATTCTTGTTTCGCTTCTTCTGCTTTTCCGCCGCAACCAGTCATGAGTGCAACGACCAGAACAGCCGAAGATAGAATCGCTACAGAACGTTTCATAAATAAGGTTCTCCCTTCCCGGGCAAGCCCATTTTGTCAGTTAAGACACGGGGCTTTCCGTACCGGTGTCTCTTCGCACCTGGTGAAATTGACGCAGCAGCTTTTCAACCAACTGCACGCCCTCATCTTCTTTTAACCCCTTTACTTTAACAGCAATAGTGATCTGTTGTCCACCCGACAGCCCAACCCTCTTGCTCCAGTTACTGGTAAGTGCAAACAAGGCTCCACCATCGATGTTGTTGTTCTGACTAGGGTGCAGGAACAATTTAATCTCGTCTGGATTCTTTTGGCTAATTTCGGTGATGTGATGCTTCAGGGCATACACACGCAAACGGGAAATGGTCAACAGATTATCAACTGGCTTCGGAACTGGTCCAAAACGGTCTAGCAGCTCCTCTGCCAAATCGTCGACGTCTTCCAATGTAGACACCGCGACAAACTTTTTGTACATCTCGATTTTTTGTCGGCTGTCCGTAATGTACATCGACGGAATATAGGCATCCAGTTGCAGATTAATCTCCACAGGTGTGACAATTTCGTGTTTGACTTCGCCCTTTAGCTCATCAATGGCCTCTTTCAGCATCTGGCTGTACAAGTCGAATCCGACCGTATTAATAAAACCATGCTGCTCCGCGCCCAGCAAATTACCGGCTCCACGAATGGACAAGTCTCGCATCGCGATCTTGAAACCAGAGCCGAGCTCGGTAAATTCCTTGATGGCTTGCAGACGTTTTTCCGCTACCTCTGTCAGCACCTTGTCCCGTTGATACGTAAAGTAAGCGTACGCAATTCGGTTGGAACGACCTACACGTCCACGCAGCTGATACAGCTGGGACAAGCCCATTTTATCTGCATTGTAAATAATCAGCGTATTGACGTTCGGGATGTCCACCCCGGTCTCAATGATCGTCGTGCTGACCAATACGTCAAAATTCCCTTCCAAAAAGTCGAGAATGACGCCCTCCAGCTCACTTTCGTTCATCTGCCCATGCGCCACAGCGATGCGCGCGTCAGGAACGAGCATAGAAATCTGCTCCGCCATCTGTTCGATTCCTTGTACTTGGTTGTAGAGGAAGAACACTTGACCATCACGAGCCATCTCACGCTCAATCGCTTCGCGAACCAAAGCAGGGCTGTAATCCATCACATACGTCTGCACCGGAAAACGATTTTCTGGCGGAGTTTCGATAACAGACAAATCACGCACACCGAGCATCGACATGTGCAAGGTACGTGGAATCGGCGTAGCGGTCAGTGTCATAACATCCACATTCGTTTTGATCTGCTTGAGCTTTTCCTTGTGGCTCACACCGAAGCGCTGCTCCTCGTCTACGATTAACAGACCGAGCTCGCGGAATGTCAGGTCTTTGGAAAGGAGACGGTGCGTACCGATGACGACATCGACTGTGCCTTCCTTCAGTCCTTTTAACGTGGCATTCTGCTCTTTGCGCGAACGGAATCGACTCAATACCTCCACGCGGATCGGATATTCCGCAAAACGCTCACGGAACGTCTCGTAATGCTGCTGAGCCAGAATCGTAGTTGGAACCAAAACGGCTACCTGTTTTCCGTCCATGACAGACTTGAAGGCAGCACGAATCGCAACCTCTGTCTTCCCGTAACCCACGTCCCCACAAACGAGGCGATCCATCGGACGTTTGCGCTCCATGTCCGCTTTGACTTCAGAAATCGCGCGGAGCTGGTCTTGTGTTTCCTGATACGGGAACATCGCCTCAAATTCACGCTGCTCTGTCGTGTCGGGAGAGAATGTATGACCGACAGCTGCTTCGCGTGCTGCGTACAGCTTGATCAAATCTTCAGCGATATCCTTCACAGACGACTGGACTTTATTTTTGACCCGTTTCCACTCGCTGCCGCCCAAGCTGTAAATCTTCGGCTGTGCCTCTTCGCTCGCCACGTACTTCTGCACATGGTCGATTTGATCAATCGGAACAAACAGACTGTCTCCTGCTGCGTATTGAATATGAAGGTAATCTTTATGAATTCCGAGAATTTCCTTGGTTTCAATTCCGAGGTATTTCCCAATCCCGTGATTGACGTGGACGACGAAATCACCGGGCTTGAGCTCAAGGTAGTTTTTGATACGCTCGGCGTTGTTCATCGTCTGTTGAACTTTGCGTGCCTTGCGCTGTTTTGCTGTAAAAACTTCGCCTTCCGTAATAACGACCAGCTTGTTTAATGGCAGCTCAAAGCCTGTCTGGAGATTTCCTAAAATGATCGTAGGACGCCCCGGAGGCACCGTTTCCACTGCATCAGTTAAAACATCCGCTTCCATTTCGTAGTCATGCAGGACACGCTCCAGTCGCTTTGCACGCTCCAAATCAGCTGCGACAAAGACGATCTGATCCTGGGACTTCTTCCAACGAGCCAGTTCTGTTTTCAGTACGTTCATCTGTCCATGGAAGTTTTGCATGGTACGACAAGTCAGATTCACGATGTTTTGCGGCTGAGTCTTTGGTGATTGTCTCAAAAATAGGGAGAGGTAAACGATCTGGCGCTTTTTCGTCGATACGATCTCGTCGTACGTGCGCGACAGGCTGAGATTGGACATATATTCGCCCTGGATGATGCGTCCTGTCAGCCATTCCCCTTCTTCTTTTTGCAATTGCGCTGCCGTATCCAACACACGGGAAGGCTCATCAACGATCAGCAAGGTATCGGAGGGCATATAGGACAATAAGGTATCACCCGTCGGGTAAATGACAGAGATGTACGAATACAGCTGTGCAAAACGCTGTCCTTGCTTCATTCTCTCTGCATCAGAGCCGATTCGCTCCATGACTTTTTCCTTGGCAGCCCCATCCTTCAAATTGGCGATGGTTTCTCCCAGCTTTTGTTCCAAGCGAACAGCCGATTCCTGCAATAACGGAGTCGAAGCGATCATTTCTTTTGCCGGACCGAGAATATAAGTCTGGACGGATTCTAGTGACCGTTGGGAGAGCATGTCAAACGTACGGATCGAGTCGATCTCCACATCAAACAGCTCAATCCGCACCGGCCACTCCGAATCGATCGGATACAAATCGATAATTCCACCGCGAATACTCATTTCTCCCTTGCGCTCGACCATGTCCACTCTCTCATAGCCAAGCTCAATACATCGGAGTAAAAAGGAATCAATATCGAGCTCATCACCGACAGATAACTGAATTTGTGCTTCCTTCCATACTTGCGGGGGAACGACTAAGCGACGCAAGCCAGCAAATGGTGCAACCAAAAAACCCGTAAAGCCTTGGGCCAGACGGTTGAATACATGAATTCGCTGCGCCAGCATTTCAGGGCTGGCAATGGCAAGCTCAGAGCCAATCAGCTCATTACCGGGATAAAGCAACACCTGATCAGAGGGAACTAACTCGATCAAATCTTCGTATACTTTTTGTGCTTGGTACATGTTATGCGTCACTACGCAGACCGGACGATCTGACATTTGTTGCAATGACGCCATCAATACTTGCCGGGCGGAACCAGCTAAGCCAGAGACAAGCTGCTCTTGAAGCCCCTTCTCCAAACCAGCCACGATTGTCCCGACATTCGTGTCCTGTTTCATCGGGTTAATGATGACTTGCATTCACTAATCCCCTCTCTAATTCTTCTGTCAACTAAAAGCAGAGCCTCGCTTACGTTCACAATAACCGCAGGTCAGCCATGCGAAAAGAAGCCTTAGCTCCCCAAGCTAAGGCCTTGTCAGTGCAAGCCTTCCTAATGCGTATCCACTTATTGAAGTGGGTTTCCGACTAGCGAAAGCTCTGGATGCTGAATCAGCGCTTCACGGCAATAGTCGCACGTGATGCTGACGACCGTATCTCCACTTTGTTCTCTCGATATTATAAGAGCACGTTCCTCCGGGGTCAAGGAATCAAACCCGAGCTGCGCTTCTGTTACTTGCGATTCGTCAAATTCTGCAATCTTCATGCCGCAACAACGACATGTATAGCGTATGCTCATGCACATACCACCCCCATACTGTTCCTATTGGTTAGTATGGACGATTGGGTGGGAAATCATACTACTTCTTCAAGCTGTTGTAATGGTTCATGACCTTTAAAAACGACTCTCTTGTCCACATGGCGCATGCTTCAGCAGCCACGCTCACCGCTTCTTGAATGTCGGCTCTTTCCGCCACTGGAAACGTATTCAAAACATAGTCGCTGACGCTCCGCCCTGGTTCAGGACGGCTGATTCCTACCTTGATTCGTTTAAACTCCTGTGTGCCCAAATGCTGAATCATCGACTTGATGCCGTTGTGCCCACCAGCACTGCCTTTTTCTCGCAGACGAAGATGTCCGGTCGGCAAATCAAGATCGTCGTAGATGACAACGAGATCATCTGGAATCAGCTTGTAAAACTTGAGGACTTCCGCTACCGATTCACCTGAGAGATTCATGTACGTCTGCGGCTTCACCAGCAGCACCTTCTCGCCTTCGATTCGGCCTTCGCCAACTAGTGCACGAAACTTGTTTTGCGTAACAGGAATTCCCCATTTGTCGCTAATCTTATCTATGGCCATAAAGCCAGCATTATGTCTGGTGTCTTCATATTTTTTCCCGGGATTACCCAATCCAATTATGACTTTCACGCTTTTTCCCTCCCACTCTCTCCCCATTGTACTCGAATGGTTACGTGAACAAAAGTAGAAGGGCAGAGATGAAATCACCTCGCCCTTCTTTTTTATGCCATGATTTTATTCGTTAGCGGTTCCTGCTTTTTCGGCCACTGCCTCTGCTTCTTGCTCCGCATCAATCGATTCTTCGGACTTGACCTTAACTGGCAGGACACTGATCAGCACTTCCGTGGAATCAAGCCCCAGCTCCACTCCTGGCGGGACTGTCAGATCCGCTACCAAAACGACATCCCCGATGTTGAACCCATCTACATCGACTAGGAACGATTCTGGTATATTACCTGGCAAGCAAGTCACTTCCACACTATGGCGGACAAGAGTAGCCACACCCAACTCCGGATCTCCTGTCATGAGGACAGGTACGGACGTGTGTATTTTTTCATTCATATTGATCTTCTTAAAATCTGCATGCAAAATGTTTCCCTGCAAAGGATGCCGTTGCAGCTCATAAACCATGACATCGTGCGTGTCCCCGTCTACACTCAACCGAAATGGCTTATTCGTCGTCTGATGACGCAGGGCCGCATCCAGTTCTCTTCCTTTGAGCTGAATTGGCTTATTGCCCACTTCGCTGCCGTACATAATACCGGGAACCCAGCCTTCCTTGCGCAGTACCTTTACAGCATTGCCTGTCTTTTTTTCACGAGACTGTGCCTGTAATTGTTCCACAAAAAAACCTCCTTCGGACTGCTAGTAAAAGTTTCCTCACTAGCTTGTCCATCGGAGGTTTAGTTCAATCCCCTACAGGGGATTGTATATTAATCGAACAACTTGCTTACGGAAAGCTCTTCGTGAACACGAATGATTGCTTCACCAATGATTGGCGCTACCGAAAGAACGGTAATCTTATCGATAATTTGTTCTTCTGTCAGCGGGATCGAGTTGGTCACAATCAGTTCCTTGATCGTCGAGTTAGCAATACGCTCGATAGCAGGACCAGACAGAACTGGGTGCGTGCAGCATGCATATACTTCACGTGCGCCTGCTTCTACAAGTGCACTTGCAGCTAGTGTGATCGTTCCAGCGGTATCGATAATATCGTCGATGATGATCGCTGTTTTGCCTTCGATGTTACCTACGATGTTCATTACTTCGGCTACGTTTGGTTCTGGGCGGCGTTTGTCAATAATGGCAATAGGCGCTTCCAGACGTTCTGCCAATTTACGAGCACGAGTCACTCCACCGTGGTCTGGAGATACGACAACGATATCTTTCAGACCTTTTTCAGAGAAGTGTTTACCCAAGATAGGCACACCCAGCAGATGATCAACTGGAATATCGAAGAAGCCTTGGATTTGTGTTGCGTGCAGATCCATCGTAATCACACGTTGTGCACCTGCAGTCTCGATCAGGTTAGCAACCAGCTTGGCTGTGATTGGATCACGTGCACGTGCTTTGCGATCTTGACGAGCGTAGCCGTAGTAAGGAATTACCACGTTAATACTCTTAGCCGAAGCGCGCTTCAATGCATCGACCATGACCAAAAGCTCCATCAGATGCTCATTAACGGGAGCAGATGTTGGCTGAATGACAAATACGTCACAACCGCGAACGCTTTCATTGAGTTTGAGTTGGCATTCGCCATCACTAAAGCGCACTACTTGTGCGTTTCCGAGTGGTACACCGATGTGTTCGGCGATTTCTTTTGCCAGTTCCGGGTTTGCGTTGCACGTAAATACCTTCAGTTTTGGGTCGCGGTAGTTAGCCATGATCTTCTCAAGAACCTCCCGTTTATGATTGCTTTTTGCCCTTGCGAGGCATTTTGTTCGCGTAATCGATCTTATTGACTTGACGCTCACGTGCGATCGCAAGCGCATTATCCGGCACATCTTGGTTAATGGTCGAGCCAGCAGCTACATAAGCACTTTGTCCAACTGTAACGGGCGCCACCAGATTGCTGTTGCAACCGATGAATGCGCCGTCTTTTACGGTCGTTTTATGCTTCACTGCCCCATCGTAGTTGACGGTAATCGTTCCACAGCCAATATTGACTTCGTCTCCGATCTCCGCATCTCCTACATAGCTGAGATGAGGAACCTTCGTACCGTCACCAATTTTCGCATTTTTCAATTCCACGAAATCACCGATTTTGGCATTGCTTCCAATCTGTGTTCCTGGTCGAACATAAGCAAATGGCCCAACAGATGAGTCGCTTTTCACACTCGAATCAACCATTACCGAGTAAGAAATGGTCACGCCACTCGCTACTTCCACATTCGTCAGATCCGCTTGGGGTCCGATTACACAATCAGCTCCCACGGTTGTTTGTCCACGCAGGAAAGAACCTGGGTGGATCACAGTATCTGCCTCAATCTTCACATCAGTTTCGATGTACGTAGAAGCTGGATCGATGATTGTCACACCATTTCGCATGTGACCAGTCATAATACGTTTTTTCATGTAGGCTTCTGCTTCGGATAGCTGTACACGATCGTTCACACCCATCGTTTCCTCCGGGTCAACCGCTTCGTACCCAACTACCTTTTCACCTGCCTCACGCAAAATACCGACAACGTCTGTTACATAGTATTCGCCTTGTGCGTTGTCATTTTTCACTTCCGCCAAGGCTTTCCATAATTTTCGGTTGTCATAGCAGTATATGCCCGTATTAATTTCTCTGATCGCCCGTTCCGCTTCTGTAGCGTCCTTATGTTCCACGATTCGCAATACTTCGCCCGCCTCATTGCGCACGATACGCCCATAACCTGTTGCATCAGGTAATACGGCGGTTAATACAGTTGCAGCCGCTTGCTGCTCCTCGTGATAGGTCAGCAAGGCCGACAACGTAGTCGCTGACAAGAGGGGAACGTCGCCATATAAAAGAAACGTAGTTCCTTCTTTATCCTGTAAAAACGGCGCTGCCTGCGAAACGGCATGTGCCGTTCCCAACTGTTCTTCTTGCAGTGCATAAGTGATATCCTCGCCTAGCTTGGCGCGGACAGCGTCAGCACCATGACCTACGACGACAACGATATCCTGAACCTGCATGGACGCCATCGTATCGACTACATGCTGAACCATAGGCTTTCCGCACACAGGGTGCAGGACTTTGTACAGCTTCGATTTCATCCGTGTACCCTGACCAGCAGCCAGAACCACGGCATGGATCTTAGACATGTCAACCCTCCATCGTAGAAGTTCCACAATGACTATATCCTAATTCATATGTGAATTTCAAGACAATCGATACAGGATTATCCCTGATTCCTTGCATTGCCAGTAGTTAGACACAAGGCAGACAACATTTAATTTTCTGACAGAAATGTGATATATTGTTGGGCGAAAGAGGTTATTTTGAAGGAGGTAGGATTAGATGAGCGCAGAGGTATACTTGCTGACTGGGTATTTAGGAAGCGGAAAAACCACCCTTTTGCAACAATGGCTGACTCATTTGCGCATCACAGACCAGAAAGTAGTCGTCTTGATGAATGAAATGGGGGAGGAAGATATTGACGGGGAACAATTGCAAGGCTTCGGCTTTCCTGTCAAAAAAATGCTCGATGGCTGCATTTGCTGCTCGATCAAGGGCGAGCTGACGGAGGGCTTGAAAGATATTATGAACGCCATTGCGCCAGACCGAATCCTCATCGAGACTACTGGCGTAGCCGATCCACTTGATGTCATCGATACGATTACCCATCCAGAGCTGTATGATCGACTAGAGTTAAAAGGGACCATTAGTGTTGTCGACGCCTCTCGCTTTCTGGACCTCAACTCACGATTCTCCTCGACTGGCACTCTGGTCAAAACGATTCGAAACCAAGTGCGTTACGCAGACCTGCTTCTTTTGAACAAAACCGATTTGACCAGTCCTGATGTCATAGAGCGGGTCCGTCAAAAGCTCAGTGAAATCAATCCGACTGCACCCATACACGCTACTGTTCAGGCGGAAATAGAAGTCTCCCGGCTTTTGTCTGTCAAACGCACCGTTCGTGAGCGACCGCTCGACAACGAGACAAACCGCCCTATTGCCGTACAGAAAAGCATCGGCCGAATGTCCACGATGGACAGGCTCAAGCAATCCCTCGGCCTAAAAACAAGCCAGCCCTCTCTCTACAATAGTATCGAAACATTTTCCTATGTATTCACCGGACCAGTAGACGCGAAAAAATTCGAGGACTTCCTATACGATCTCCCCAAAAACGTCTATCGGGCAAAAGGTTACGTCCAGTTTCACGGAAAGCCCGAGCTGATCTCGTTTCAACATACCGATAATCAGGTGCTCCTGTTCCCTTTTGAAAATTTCGGACCAAAAATGGTGGCTGTTTTCATCGGGGAAGGCATGGACCGAGAAATTATTTTGAACGACCTAAAAAAATGTTATGGTTAACGGACGCCGAAGCACCCTGCCGCAAGTGACAGGGTGCTTTGTGTGTTTTAAGCACCAGCTTCGATAGTGCTTTCTTCTTCTTGACCTACGCGGTCGTATTCTGTGAGAACTGCTGCCTGGATTTTTTCACGGGTAGTCGAAGAAATCGGATGGGCAATATCACGGAATTCTCCATCTGGTGTACGCTTGCTCGGCATAGCTACAAACATACCATTGTTTCCGTCAATGACACGGATATCATGAACCACAAACTCATGGTCAATTGTAATGGATGCAATCGCTTTCATCCTACCATCCGTATTCACTCGGCGCAGCCTTACGTCTGTTACTTCCATCTAGTTCACTCCCTTTATCTATGTAACGCGTTTAGGATTATTTCCACTCGCTGGGTAAATATTCCTGCTTACCATTATGCAATATTTGAAAAAATATATAAATATGTTTATATGTCATTTTTTGGAAATTTTCTACAATCACACAAAAAAATAGCCTAATGCGCGTGGCATCAGGCTATTTTCCAATTTTTCCTATTCGATATAAGCTACAATTTCGATTTCGACTTTTACGTCGCGCGGCAGACGTGCCACTTCCACAGTGGAACGAGCTGGCTTGTGATCGCCGAAATAGTGGCCGTACACTTCATTCAGTTGGCCAAAATCATTCATGTCCTTGATGAATACAGTCGCCTTCACTACGTTCGTCAGGTTGCCACCGGCTTCTGCTAGTACTGCTTGAATGTTGGAAAAAACCTGATGGGTTTGCTCCACGACGTCACCTTCTACCAAAGTGCCGTCAGCACGCAGCGGAATTTGACCCGATGCAAAAAGAAATGGACCTACCTTCGCAGCTTGGCTGTAAGGACCAATAGCGGCAGGAGCCTTGTCAGTTGAAACAAAAGAGATTGCCATACCTATCTACTCCCCTCTATTTTCAAAAAAACTGCCTAGCTCTATTTCAATTTGCTTGCCCTTGAAGTCTACATCCTGCAGTTTTGCAAGCGATACATATTCATCTACCAAACGCTCAGAAACATCTGCTGTTGTTTCTACCAGTACGCCGCACCCTACTACGGTTGCACGGAATTCCTGCAACAGATCAATCATGCCCCGCAATGTCCCGCCAGCTTTCATAAAGTCATCCACAATGAGGACGCGAGACTGCTCGGCCAAACCGCGGCGAGCGAGTGACATGGTTTGAATTCGTTTACTGGAACCCGATACATAGTTAATGCTCACTACTGAACCTTCCGTCACCTTGTTGTCACGGCGCACAATCACAACAGGCACATTCAGAAACATAGCCGTCGCATACGCAAGTGGAATCCCCTTTGTTTCCACCGTCATAACGACATCCACATTTTTATCCGCATAAGCGGTTGCAAAGAGCTTTCCGATCTTCGCCATCGTTTGTGGATTCCCGAGAATGTCGGACATATACAAGTATCCACCTGGCAAAAGTCTCTCTGGATTAGCGAGTTGACCGATCAGTTCGCGCATGAAGTGAAGGGCCTCTTCCGTTTTGACCTGTGGAATATACTTCACTCCGCCTGCCGCTCCCGCCACCGTTTTCAACAAGCCTACCCCTTGGACTTCAAAAGCCTCTTTAATGATAGACAAGTCTTCACTGATGGATGATTTCGCTGCGCCGTATTGTTCCGCGAACAGAGTGAGAGGAGTCAGCGTATGGGGATGGGCGAGCAAGTGCTGCGTCATATCAACCAGACGTGCACTTCTGCGCAATTTCTTCATGGCTCTTCCTCCAAAACCGAATATTATGCTGATAATGTATCATTTCCATACGGGTTTATGCAAGTATTTCCCCATCTTGAGCGCCTAACATTCGGACAACAAACACATCTTTGACAAAACCTCGCAACGCGTTGTAGATCCGATGTACTTTCGCTTCCTTTTGCACAAGAGCAAACACAGTAGGGCCGCTGCCAGACATCAGGACACCATCTGCCCCCGAAGCGACCATGAGATCCTTGATCTGTCTTACTTGTGGATGAAGCGAGAGCGTGACGTTCTCCAACACATTCCCAAGAGATTGGCACATGAGTGAAAAGTCTTGAGTCGCGATGGCTTGCAGCATTTGTTGGGTATCGGGATGATTATCGATCTGGGCCACACGCAGGTTTCCGTATACATCCGGGGTAGATACTCCGATAGGCGGCTTGGCTAGAATGACCCAGCACGGTGCAGGCGCTCCCAGATGCGCAATCTGTTCGCCACGCCCTGTCGCCAGCGCTGTTCCTCCATAAACGCAAAACGGCACATCAGAGCCAATTTCTGCTCCGATTTTAGCCAGCTCATCTCTGGTCAACCCGAGATTCCACAATTGGTTCAAGCCGCGTAGTGTTGCTGCTGCATCACTACTGCCACCTGCCAGTCCAGCCGCAACCGGAATTTGCTTGTCGATATACAAGTGTACGCCCTGGCGTACTTGAAATTTTTCTTTCATGAGCGTTGCCGCTTTATATGCGTGGTTACGGATATCATCCGGTACGAAGCTGGCAGAACAGTCCAGCGTAATCTCACCATCTTCGCGTAGAGTCATGTCCACACGATCTGCCAAGTCTACGGTTGTCATCACCATTTCCACTTCGTGATAACCGTCCGGCCGTTTGGCAAGCACGTCGAGAGTCAAATTAATTTTGGCCGGAGCTTTGACCGAGATACGCACGTAATTCACCTCTGCCTACTTTCTAAATTTCCTAGTCTCTTATTGTAGCATAGCCAATCTCTCCCATGCCACTTGATCAATTAAAAAGAATAGGATCGAGATCATTATGGGTATTTCGAAAATTCAGCTCTCTTTACAGAAAAAAACCGGGTTGCCCCGGCCTTGTCAACGAGTGTTTATATGGTGAGAAACGTCCGTACGATCAAACCAAATGCTACAATCGCTTAGCGGCTAATGCTTCCTCAGCAAGCTGAACAGC
Source organism: Brevibacillus porteri (assembly GCF_003013475.1). Classification (GTDB taxonomy): domain Bacteria; phylum Bacillota; class Bacilli; order Brevibacillales; family Brevibacillaceae; genus Brevibacillus; species Brevibacillus porteri. The sequence goes on along the minus strand of NZ_PXZO01000067.1, from coordinate 80,821 downwards.
ACGCTTGACCATGTTACCCGCATCCCGTGTCGTGATGCCTCCCCAACCCTCGGCTTTTACTGTATCGTAAAACCCAAGCTCTTTGGCCAGTTCCATCTTAAACTGCTCTGACATCAGTCCTCGTCTGCGACCCATAGCACCCTCCTTCTCGTTGACAGGCTTAGTGTGCTCTATGCTGCTCTTTTTATTGCCTCAACCAAATGTTCAGAGCTTTTCGATATAAAAAACAAAACAGTAGAACCCAAAAGGGCTCTACTGTTGTACAAATGTGATGCGGATGTGCTCGTTTTCGCGGCACACCGTCAATTCTACTGTTTCCGTCAAGATGTCAGCATAGCTGTAAGATACCCGCTCAAAGAGTTGGTCGTCATCCAGCTTTACCACAAACACAGATGGGTAAGTTTCTTCGAGGATGCCACTACGTTCAACGGTTTTGCGGCGACCGCCATTAGCCTTCAGCAGGATGCGCTCACCGATGTGTCCGTCTAAACTGCGTTTAATGTCAAGTAACGTGTTTCTTGCCATTGTTCCATCCACCTCGCTTACATCTATTATAACAGCTCACTTATATTTTGTCAAAGAAATAAAAAATTATAGCAACCCTGTAGATATTTTGTCAACGGGGTTTTTTTCATAAAAAACGTAGATATTTGTCAAAAGATATGCATAAAGGGCATAAATACGCAAAAACCCCCATTCTTGGGTGATCTCGCCCAAAAATAAGAGGGTCGTCTACACGATTTACGTAATCAGTCCGCGGCGCATACCTTCGTTCGCTAGGCGGGCAAATTCGTCCAAACTGAGTGTTTCACCACGTCGAGTCGGATTGATCCCGATGTCAGTGAGCATCTGTATTACTTCATCCTTTTGGGTTTTAGGAAACAGTCCGTTCATTAGGTTGTTCAACAACGTCTTACGGCGCTGTGCAAACGAGCTGCGTACCACCCGGAAAAACACATCCTGGTCGTCTACTTCCACTGGAGGACGATCCCTTACCTTTAAGCGAATCACTGCCGAGTCGACATTCGGACGCGGAATGAACACACTTGCAGGCACAATCATCGCTACTTCTGTTTCTGCATAGAATTGAGCTGCGACTGAAAGAGAGCCATAGTCTTTCGTTCCTGGTTTGGCTGCAATTCTCTCTGCCACTTCCTTTTGAATCATGACCACGATGTTTTCGAGGGGCAATCTCTCTTCCAGCAGCTTCATCAGGATGGGTGTCGTCACATAGTAAGGCAGATTCGCCACTACGCTCAGCTTTTCCACTCCTGTCATCTTTTCTTCTATTAACTTCTTCAGATCTAGCTCCAGTACGTCCCCATGAACGACTTCAATATTTTCATAGGGTGACAGCGTGTCCTGCAAAATAGGCAAAAGACGCTGGTCGATTTCGATCGCCATTACTTTTTTGGCTGCTCGTCCCAATTGCTCCGTCAGCGCACCGATACCGGGCCCAATTTCAATCGCTCCCTTTTCCTTGGTAAGGTCTGCCTCTGAAACAATGTTATGTAAAATGTTGGTGTCTATCAGGAAGTTCTGGCCCAGACTCTTCTTAAAAGAAAAGCCGTACTTCTCCAATATTTCTTTTGTACGCGTAGGTGTCGCAATATCCTTGCCCGCTATTTGGGTCATGGCTTACTTCCTCTCTTTGTTGATAGCCGTAATGGCCGCTTCGAATTCTGCTCGACTGATTTGGAAGGCATTGAGCCGCTGCAGCATTTGCTTGGCGTTGGCGTATCCGATCCCCAATGCTTCTCCCAGCTTAATTCTGCGATCTTTAGCATCTACTCCGGACGTAAGACCATTTGCCAACAGATCGTCTGAGGTAATCTCTCCAGCCGTTTCCGCCATTTCGGTACGTACCTCTGAAAGCGCACGAATAATCACGTCAGGTGACGCGTTCTCAACGCCGATGTCGCCCTTTTTGGTCCCGTCCTCCTGGGTAATAAATGCGTGCTTGCAGCCTGGAACCGACTTGCTGATAATTTTTCGGATGCGCTCCCCTTGATAATCAGGGTCTGTAAAAATAATAACACCGCGTTTTTGTTGCGCCAGCCTGATTTTTTCAATCGTTCTTTTATGAATGGCAGAACCACCAGTTTCAATCGTATCAGCATTAACCGCACGCTTGATTGCTGCGGTATCGTCTCGTCCTTCCACCACGATGACTTCCTTGATCTTCATCATGTGCTCCCACTTTCGTACAAAGTCGGTACGATACTAGTGTTCCAAAAAAAACCGTACCCAAAGCCAAAAATACATGAAACATTTGGTAAAAAGGATCGTCTAACTAACAAACAGCTTATCACAATAACCATGTAGGAAACAGAAGAACAGGAGCAATCGCTCCTGTCCTAAGGCTTCTGTGGTCCAATGATATATACAGTTTTGTTTCGCTTGCGACCGAATTTCCTCGCCTCGGATTCCGTGCCTACGAATACGTCGATTTTGCCACCTTTCATGGCACCACCCGTATCTTCAGCTCGACGATACCCAACACCTTCAATGTACACCCACCATCCATACGGAATGACTTTAGGATCTACAGCGATTGTGTGACCTGTCTTGGCTTTTACCCCTGTCGATGTGCGTCCATATCCCGGAGAGCTTGGGTGTTTGCCACCTCCCGAAGGAGTATAAGCAGTCAGGGTAACCCCGTTCAGTACTTTTTTCGGCCTAAACACTTTTCCACCACGTGATACCGGACCCGCTGCTGAAGCAACCAGGACCCGATCTGGTTGACCCTTTTTCTGCAACGTTGGAACTGCGGTACCCACGGCTACGACATTATCTTTCTTCGGTACAAGTACATCTTTTTTGACCAGATCACGGGAGACTTCTTTTCCATCTTCCATGACTAGCTTATAGTGTGCAATTGCCTTACCTTCTTGCCCGCTCTGTAATACGCGGGTCTTACCTTTTTCCAGCGCTGGATCATTTTTGCGTATTTCTTGAAAGGTGACTCGCTCATCGACTTTTACCATTTTCTCAACAACCCGCTTTACGCTGATCGAGGAGTCCTTGGTAAGTGTAGCGGTCAATACCGGTTCTACCCGGTCCTTCTCACCTAGCACGATGCCGCCGTCCTTCAACGCACCAGCAACATCCCGACTAAGTGTCTCTATCGTTTTTTTCTGCCCGTCAACCTGGATTGGTATGGACCAGGTTGTATATAAAGTAATGAGTGCTCCGTCTTTTAGCTTCGTCTCGGGGGTCGGTTGAAGGGAATCCTTTTCCGTTACCGTAATGTTTCGCTCGGTTAAGAACTGCTCAACGGTCTTGGCTTTTGTAGCGACCGTCTTGCTTTCTCCGTCCAACGAAAAAGTGACCTGTTTTGGCTGAGTAGCCTGGGCAGAGAAATAGCCAATCATGGGAACGAGCACAAGAGCAAGGCAGCCAAACATGACTAGCCCACGATTCTTATACCTTTCCCATATCGCGCGTAACTCCATTTCCCACACTCCTTTTCCTAGAAAAGCGCAAGGCTCTTCTTGTCTAGCCAGGTAAGGGTCGATGTAATTGCACTAATATTCTGGAAGTGGCCGGTACTTCACAAGGTCGGCTTTGATTGTATTTCACTTTCCCGGCTTTGTCAAATTTACCCTCCCTTTTGGCTGAAGCGATAATGGTACCAGACTAGCAAAATAGGCATGGCGAATGGTAGCAGAAACCTGTCGAGAAGCCATGTCGGATGGACAATAATCGTTCGACACATTGTTCATCGTATGCGTCGACAAAATAGAGTAGAACCCGGTTACATAACACAAAAAAAACGGGAAATCACGTAATCAATCGTGATTTCCCGTTTTTATTAACCATTCATGCGAAAAAGACGTCTGGCGTTGTCAGCGGTAATTTGTGCCATTTCCTCGTAAGACAAACCATGAATGTTCGCCATTTCCTCACAGACGTAGCGCACATATCCACTCTCATTTCGCTTCCCGCGGAAAGGATGCGGAGTGAGATACGGGCAATCTGTCTCTATCAACAGCTTGTCTAGCGGTACCTTCGCTGCTACTTCTTTTGGCTGCTTGGCATTTTTGAATGTAAGCGGACCACCGAACGAAATATAAAAATTCATATCGAGTGCCTGCTTCGCTGTTTCCCAGCTGCCAGAGAAGCAGTGCATGATGCCGCCAACATCTGCTGCCTTCTCTTCCTTCAGGATCGTTAAAACGTCTTGGTGCGCATCGCGATTGTGGATGATGATCGGCATGTCGAGCTTGCGAGCCAGACGAATCTGCTTGCGGAACACCTCTGCCTGCACATCACGTGGCGACGTATCCCAGTAGTAGTCCAAGCCCATTTCACCCAATCCCACTACTTTCGGATCACGACTGAGCTCCTCGATCCATTCTAGGTGTTCGTCTGTCATGTCCTTGGCGTCTTGTGGATGCCAACCGATGACGGCGTAAATAAAGTCATACGCATGAGCCAAATCCATGCAAGTTGGAATTGTTTCAGCGTTGAATCCGATGTTCACAATTGTACTGACGCCATTTTCTTGCGCACGAGCAATGACCTCTGCACGATCTTCATCGAATTCCTTCGCATTTAGATGAGCATGGGTTTCAAATAACAAGATGGGTCCTTCCTTTCCTTGCCCTCGTTACTTCACGATTGCTCCATTTGGCATACTTGGGTCAACAGTCGCAAGTGTCAACTGATCTCCTGCCGATGCTGCCAAGATCATCCCTTGAGACAGCTCGCCGCGAAGCTTCACTGGCTTCAGGTTAGCTACGAGGATCACTTTTTTGCCGACCATTTCTTCTGGGGAGTAGTATTTCGCTATACCGGAAACAACCTGGCGCTTCTCGTAGCCAAGATCCAATTGCAGAACCAACAGTTTGTCAGCATTTGGATGCTTGGCACATTCCACGACCTGTGCGACGCGCAGCTCTACTTTTCCAAAATCGTCGATGCTAATTTCTTCCTTTGCATCAGCTGGTTTGTCCGTTGCTGCTTCTGTTTGGTTGGTGTTTGTTTCACTCACAGGTGCTTCCCCTTTCAAAGCTGCTTGCTTTTTCTTGTTTTCCTCTGCTTGGCGACGTGCCTCTGCTGTCGAATCGTCGATGAAAGCCAGTTCTGCTTGAACATCCAGACGAGGGAAGAGCAGTTCCTTGCGGCTAACGGTGCTTCCAGCAGGCAATCCACCCCATACACTTGCAGATTCCCAGCTCGTTGCTTCTTCATTGCCCAAAATACCCAGTTGGTCCCAAATTTTCGCTGGCGCTTTGGTCATGAACGGTTGGATCAGCACGGAGCTAATGCGGATGCTTTCCACCAAATTGTACATAACGGTTGCCAGACGACCTTTGGTTTCTTCGGTTTTTGCCAAATTCCAAGGCATGGTCTCGTCGATGTATTTGTTTGTACGTCCCACCAGTTCCCAGATGTGAGCCAGTGCATTGGAGAAGCGCATTTCTTCTATGTGCTCTTCCACCAGCGCTTTCGTTTTCATCGCGAGGCCGATCAAGCTGTCATCCGGCTCTCCTGCATCCTGTGGCGCTGGAACGATACCATCGAAATATTTCTCAATCATCGTAGCGGTACGGCTCAGCAGGTTTCCGATGTCATTAGCCAAGTCGTAATTCAGGCGCTGTACGAACGATTCTGGCGTGAAGATGCCATCCTGACCGAAGTTGATTTCACGAAGCAGGAAGTAGCGAACGCCGTCAGAACCGTAACGGTCGATCAAAACCTTCGGATCAATGACATTGCCCTTGGATTTTGACATTTTTCCATCTGGCATCAGAAGCCAGCCATGACCAAAAATTTGTTTTGGCAACGGGATATCCAGTGCCATCAACAGGATTGGCCAGTAGATCGTATGGAAGCGCAAAATGTCTTTTCCAACCATATGAACATTGGCAGGCCAGAAGTTACGGTATTTGCTGTCATCCTCGGACAAATAGCCGAGTGCAGAAATATAGTTCGTCAATGCATCGATCCATACGTAAATGACGTGGTCTGGATCGCTGGGCACCTTGATTCCCCAGTCAAATGTACTGCGGGATACGGACAAATCCTGGAGACCTGGCTTCAGGAAGTTGTTGATCATTTCGTTGCGGCGGCTCTCCGGCTGAATAAATTCAGGGTTTGCTTCGATGTGTGCAAGCAGTCTGTCCTGATACTTGGACATGCGGAAGAAGTAGTTTTTCTCCTTCACTTTTTTCACTTCGCGACCACAGTCTGGGCAAGCATACCCGTTGTCCGTTTTCGCTTGGGTTTCTGTCCAGAAAGCCTCGCAAGGTACACAGTAGAAGCCCTCGTACTCGCCCAAATAAATATCACCTTGGTCGAGCAGGCGCTGGAACACTTTTTGTACGACCTCTTTATGACGAGGCTCTGTGGTACGAATGAAATCGTCATAAGAGATGTCGAGCTTTTGCCACAGGTCCTTTACCCAATCGACAATCGGGTCGATGAATTCAAGCGGTTGTTTGCCATCCTCAGCAGCACGTTCTTGGAGCTTTTGACCATGCTCATCTGTCCCTGTCAGGTAATACACATCATAGCCGCGCAAACGCTTATAACGAGCCATAGCATCACACGCGATTGTGGTGTAGGCGTTACCAATGTGGAGTTTATTACTTGGATAGTAGATCGGTGTTGTGATGTAATAAGTAGGTTTCATTGCAACTATTCCCCTCCTGTTTACGTTTATTAAAATAAGGAAAAGCCCACCCCAAAAAAATTGGGGCGAGCTCTATCTCGCGGTACCACCCAAACACTCCGTCCCCCTCACGGAAAACGGACTTGGTGAGTCAAAACATGACTCTACCCGTAACGTGGGCATACGTCACAGACTACTAGGTACGGTCAATGCCGTCACTGTTCATCTGCAAGACTCAGGGTCCATGTTCAGCTTGCTCACTTATACCGGTTTTCAGCTACCCCGGCTCTCTGAAATAAGGAGGATCGGCTTACTCTTCCCATCATGGTCGTTTGGTATCATTTGCTGCATTTATCCTCTATTGTACACGACCAACCTGTTTTGTAAACATCCTCGGCAAGCCCATTTTCCTAAGGAATTTTATCGCTTGCTTCATACCAGCTTTACAAATTACAAGAAGAAAAGAGAAAACTTGGAGTTTTTGTCGAATCGACATGTTTTGTTTCGACATTCGTCGACTTATTCGACACCCAATAATCCCAGTAAATTTTATCCATAAAAATATCCAGATCACTTCCAACACTTTAATAAACAGCGGTTTAACAACGTTTTCGTTTTGAAAAAACATTTTGCTTTTCAAGGAATTGTCAAAATCATGTTGACACCTTTGGTAATGGCTGGTATGATTATCCCAACAGAAAATGTCGAATATTGACGATAAATGATGAGTGTATAACAATAGCATCGACATATACAGATTTTGGGAGGAGATTTTAACTATGATGAAGTCAACCGGTATCGTTCGCAAAGTAGATGAATTGGGTCGTGTTGTTATTCCAATCGAATTGCGCCGCACTCTGGGTATCGCTGAGAAAGATGCTTTGGAAATCTACGTTGACGGAGAGCGCATCATCCTGAAAAAGTATGAGCCTGCATGTATCTTCTGTGGAAACGCTGACAAAGTATCTCACTTTAAAGGTAAAATCGTGTGCCAAGATTGCCTGACAGAAATGCCTGTTAAACGCTAATATCATTTGATTACATAAACATGCCTTTGTGGGACGAGCCTCACAAAGGCTTTTTGTTTGCTATTTTTTCTTCAACAACGTTCGGAAGAAGAACAGCCTAGGCGCATACAAATCAGAATAGACCACATCAGCCGGCATTTCAAAGGATACCTCGCCAGAAAATTGTAGCCCAACCTCCGCCAAAACTTGCTGCAGTCGCGCTAAATTAATCAGCGGGTAATCAAAAGTGAGTACGAGCTGCCCATCGTCTTTTAACACTCTGTGAAATTCGCGGAATGCTTGCACCATAATCGGGTCTTCGAGATGCTCAAGAACAGAGATACAGAATACCGTATCAAACTTTTGATTCGAGTACGGTAAGTAGGTCAAATTGGCTCGACAATAATGAATACCGTCAAAATAATGCACAGGCAAGCTGTCTGCTACTCTTTCCCCAAATACGTCCACAATATCTTGATAGATCGCTTCCTTAGACAGTATCCGATTATCGAGATCACAAGCGTGTACTTCTCGACATTGATCAGCCAAATAAAATTTGAATGGATGGCATATCCCGCATGCCGAATCAAGCACAACATCATTCGGATTGGCAAATTGTTTGGCCCAGGCATATTCGTACGGTCTACTGTTCCATGTAACCGGCAGTGTAAATATGAAGTGATCGTCTTTTTCATCTGTATTCACAATAAAACGAGAATCACGTATACTCACTGCTGATTCCCCCTTCCTTTCCTTCCGAAAACACCGCCAGCGCCCATTACCATCGTATTCACGTACACCGTCGACATGACGAAAAGAAAAAAAGCCGACCGTATCGGCCAGCTTTGCTCACTCATTGCCTTCTATTCACGATGATATTCGTTGTAAACATCTCGTTTGGATACGTTTCGATCATCGGCTGCTTGCTTGATGGCTTCCTTTTTCCCCATGCCTTGTGCGCAGTAATGATCTACGTGCTCCACGATACTCATCGATTGCCACCATGTATCATCGACTTCCGCTTCCAGTGGTCCGGTGTTTCCTTCGACAATGACACAAAACTCACCGCGCACCTCGCCACTTCTGAGCCATTCCAGCAGCTCGTCCAACGTCCCACGCACAAATTCCTCGTAGCGCTTTGTCAGTTCTCTTGCCAGGACAGCTCTCCGATTCCCCCACGCCTCCCGCATAGCAGCAAGCGTCTTTTCCACTCGATGGGGGGCTTCATAAAAAATGAGCGTTTCTGGATATCGCTTCAATCTTTCCAGCTCTTCGCGTCTTTCTTTGTTTTCGCGGCCTATAAATCCGCAAAATACGAAGCGATCAGTAGGAAGACCGGAAGCAATCAAAGCTGTCAACGCCGCATTGGCACCTGGAACGGGGATAACAGGAAATCCCGCTGCGGTCGCATCTCGTACCAGCTCCGCACCCGGGTCGGAAATAGCCGGCAAGCCAGCGTCGCTTACCAAGGCAATCTTCTTGCCCTCGGCAAGCCACTGCAACAGCCCATTTCCACTTGCTTCCTTATTATGCTCGTGATAGCTGACCGTACGTTTTTCGATTTGAAAATGATTCAGCAACTTTCTTGTCTGGCGCGTATCTTCACACGCGATGACATCGACTTCACGCAACGTATTTAGACACCGCACCGTGATATCATCGAGATTGCCGATGGGTGTAGCCACCAAATAAAGGACTCCTGCTTCTTCTGACGCAAAACTGCGTTGCACATTCATTCGGAAGCCCCTCCAATCAATTCTTCTTTTTTCTTGCGCGTTAATCGTTTGATGCTCTCTTCACGCTTGAGACCCCAGGAACGGTCTGCTCCTTCTTCCCAATAGAGCAGCTTCACTGGCCCGCGGCCTCTCGTATACTTGGCACCTTTTCCTTCATTATGAGCAGCCAAGCGGCGGATCAGCTCTGTCGTATATCCAGTGTAAAGTGTCCCATCCGCACAAGACAGGATGTAGACATAGTGACTCTTACTCGAGGGAATCTCGTCTGCCATAATAGATTTCCTGTAGTTCTTCACAGTATTGCTCTCCATTTTCATACACAATCAGCGGCGGCTGAATTCTCAGCTCCGGCTTTCCACCCCTTATTCCCTCGATCAGAACCATATTCGGCTCTGCTTCCTTGCGCGGGTAAACCAGACGCATCCGTTTCGGCTCGATGCCGTATTGGCGCATAAGCGAAATGATGTCGATCAAACGTGTGGATCGATGCACGAGCGCCAGCTTTCCGCCGTTTTTTAGCAACTGACTCCCCACGCGAATGACATCCTCCAAGGACAGCATAATCTCATGCCGGGCGATCGCAAAGTGCTCGCTGATGTTTTTCTCCCCGCTCGTCGCAGGCATATACGGCGGATTGCACGTGATCAAATCGAACTTCCCGTGCCCAAACAACGCCACCGCATCCTTCACATCGCCATGATGCATCGTAATTCGTTCGTTCAAACCATTCAACGTCACATTGCGACTTGCCATGCTGAACAAACGCTCTTGAATTTCGATTCCATCAAAACTGGCTTCTGGCGTACGCGTGGTCATAATGAGCGGTATCGCCCCATTGCCCGTGCACATATCCAATACTTTTCCGCGCTTTGGCACCGATGCGAATCGCGCTAAAAGAACCGCGTCCATCGAAAAGCAAAACACTTCGTGGCTCTGGATTATTTTCATTTCATGTGTCAATAAATCATCGATGCGCTCTGTTTCGTAAAGCGGCACGTTGGTGACAGGTTCCATCTACGGCTCGTACTCCCTTTTGTTCTTGTCTTATTATTCCCATCCGGAAAAAAGCGACCTGACACGTGGCCCAGGTCGCTTTTTCATGTGGTGCTGGTTACTCACCGCTTATTTTTGAGGGCCGCCGCTCAGGAATGAGAGACAGAACAGGCAATCCCCTTCTTTTCGCAGGCTGCCGAAATGCACATTGCAAATATGAAATCCTTCCGCGTACAAACGGGCGAGGTTGTCATATCCTTCTCCGACCACTGCCTTTTTGGCTTTTTCCTTCGCGACAGGGCTTGTTCCCTTTTGTTTTGCTTGGGCGCCGATCTTTTTCCTGTCTAGTCGGTTGCGAAGGTGCTGGTTTTCAACGAGTAATTGGGCGTTTTCCTCCATCAAAACAACGATGACGTCTTTCAGTTCACCAATTTCTTTATAAAGGTCACCAATACGTTCTTCAATGCTCGCCATCTTGACGAAGATTTCCCGTTTGTCCACTAGCTCACCTCTCCCCTACCCCCACGCTTTATTCAAAGGTGGGGAGACCTATCGCAATCTCATCCAATCCAAATTCGGTGACACGCTTGTCGATTGAAAGCTCTACTTGGACAGATTGATCAAGTACGTTTACGGAAACGACTCGTCCATTTCCCATCGGGGTGGTGACCATTTTGCCAATGTCCGGCATCTCATCCTTCGAGCTTTCATAGTTGTCGTTCTCGTATTTTAAACAGCACATCAACCGGCCGCATAGACCAGAGATTTTGGCTGGATTCAACGAAAGATTTTGGTCCTTGGCCATTTTGATCGAGACAGGCTCGAAATCGCCGAGGAACGTCGAACAGCAAAGCAACCTGCCACAAGGCCCGATCCCGCCAAGCATTTTGGCTTCGTCACGCACACCGATCTGGCGAAGCTCAATTCGGGTACGGAATACGGAGGCGAGGTCTTTTACCAGCTCACGGAAATCAACCCTGCCGTCAGCGGTGAAATAAAAGATAATCTTGTTGCGGTCAAACGTGTATTCCACATCGACCAGCTTCATATCGAGCTTGTGCTCTTTGATCTTCGTCTGACATACAGCAAAAGCATTCTTGGCGGCTTGCTTGTTTTCATCCACCTGTTTTGCATCTCGCTCGTCTGCCATCCGAATGACCTTTTTCAGCGGCAATACGACATCAGACTCAGCTACTTCTTTTTTGCCAATGACGACCTTACCAAACTCGACCCCTCGCGCCGTTTCAACGATGACGGTGCAGTCTTGCTCAATCGGCAGTCGGTCAGGGTCGAAGTAATATATTTTGCCCGCTTTTTTAAAGCGGACCCCAACAACCTCGTACAAGGGTTATCCCTCCTGGAATTGAAGAACCAACCGCTCAAGAGCCAACTGTGCGTTGGCATTTCGCTCTATCCGATTTTTCGTCTCCATGACCAAATCTATCCCACGCAAGAGCTCAGCTTTTGTCCATACCAGTGCTTGTCCTTGCAGCACATCCTGTTGGTCGCTGTTAATGAGATGGGCATGCCTGCCTACTTGCAAATACAGGATATCGCGCAGCCAAAGGATGAGCAAATCTAAAAAGAGGGGTAGTTCCTCTTTACTTTTGTCGCTCTTTTGCAACATATCATGGATCGTTAAGAGTGCAGATGAATTGCGCTGTTTACACTCCTGCACCAATTGTATCACTAGATTTCTTAGCTGTGCAAACGATTCTGATTGGCTGAGTGTCATGGCTTCTTCCACATTTGTCGTAATGTGGGAAGCAACCTGCGCCATTCCCGCTAAAACGCCCTCTGCACGCAACTTTTCCGCAATCAATTCTGCAGAAAGTGGTGAAAATTGAACGATTTGGCATCGAGATAAAATCGTAGGAAGAATCGCATGGCTGTGCTCTGTCAAAAGCAGTGCCAGTACACCGGCGGGCGGTTCCTCCAGAAACTTGAGCAGACTGTTGGCAGCCTGTGTCGTCATTTTATCGACGTGCTCGATGATATATACCTTGCGTGACGACTCGACAGCGCGCATCGCCATTTCTTTTTGCAATGAACGGATCTGGTCGATTTTAATCGAAGCCCCATCAGGCGTAATAAACAACACATCCGGGTGATTGCCACCCTCTATGCGCCTGCATGTAACACAGGCCCCGCAGGCGTCTGCCTCCCTTTCCGAACAAAAAAGGGACTTCGCCAGATGCAGGGCCATCTGCTTTTTACCTGAACCTTTGGGACCCGCCAGCAAGTAGGCGTGTGCCAGTCGTTCGTTGCGCAAACTATGATACAGCAGTTCCTGTGCTCGTGGCTGCTGAGAAAAACGGGTCCATGTCATGATGGTTTCACACCCACTAAAAATACAAATTGATCAACATGCCGCGGATTTCGCCAATCCTGGCTAACAAATCAATCGTTGGTGCCTGCTCGCTCAAGAGCTCATCTGTCAGTTTGAGCAGCTCTGCATCCACCTCTTTGACGATTTTGTACAGCCTGCTTCGGCCACGCCGATTCATTCCTCGTCTATCGTCCAAGGCAATGCCAAACTTCACAGCCTCTTCCATGAACTGCTTGACGAGATTTTTATAAGCATAGAAGTCACGAACGGCGCGGGAACGAGCAAGAATCTGTCCCTGCCTGTCTATGTCTGTCAGTAGCCGGGTAAGCTTCTCCTGAGACATACGTTCGTCTTCTCCTTGAATCATCGTGCCAAAATTCAGCTTTTCCAGTTGAGGATTCTTACGTGAATCCGTCGTTTTAATCAAGTCCAGTTTAGGCCGTAACCCATCACTGATTTTCATATCGCCACCTCCGTCGCCCGATCCAATACAGGGTTTATCCCCATGAGATCAAGTATATACGAAAGTTGCAAAAAAAGAGAGAAGGAACCACTAAAATGAGTGGAACTCTCCGACATCCAATACGAATACTGCCGCACCACCCACCTGTACTTCCAGCGGATATGGCATGAACGAGTCTACAGCATTACTGAGTGGAGAGACGGGAGTGACCATTTGTTTGCGGGATTTGCAATTATGCGCAATGATGTCGATTACTTCCGGGACACTTTCGTCAGACGTTCCGATCAAAAAAGTTGTGTTACCGGCGCGTAAAAAGCTACCCGTACTAGCCAGCTTCGTAGCACGAAAACCTTTTTTCACCAATTGTTGAGACAGACGACCACTGTCTTTATCTTGGACGACCGCAACTACCATTTTCATCGGCTATCACCCTTTCTCCCATGATCAATTCCCAATTTGACTTCTTTATTGTATGAAAAACACGTAGGCTTGGTACGTTATTTCGCTTAAACATATTATACAGCATGTACATCATCCTGCGGTACAGGGAACCTTACAGCTTGATCAAAAGACGACTTTTTGAACAACCATTTATAACCTGTCTAGCAGTGCCTGTAGGGCAGATTGATATACATGTTCCATCGGCTGCTCGGCATCAATCACGACAAAACGTTCTGGGTCGCGTTCCATAACCAGCTGATACCCTTCCCGAACAAGCTCATGGAAACGCATCCCTTCCAGATCGAGACGATTCACTTCGCGTCCACGGGAGGCATTAATCCGCGCCAATCCGATTTCGGGCTGTACATCAAAGAACAAGGTCAATTCCGGCATGCAATCACCAACAGCAAATCGGTTAATCTGGTAGACAGCATCAATGCCCAATCCCCGCGCATGTCCTTGATAGGCAAGGCTACTGTCGATAAAACGGTCGCACAGTACCAGCTTGCCCTCTGCCAAAGCAGGTAACACCTTTTCCGCTAAATGCTGACCACGTGCTGCCGCATACAAGAGAGCCTCGGTTCTTTCATCCATCTGTGTGTGGGCCGGATTCAAAATAATTTCCCGGATTTTTTCGGCGATATCAATTCCACCGGGCTCACGAGTCAAAAGTACATCGACTCCACGCGCCTTCAGCTCTTCGTACAGCTTGGCGATGACGGTGGATTTTCCGGCCCCTTCTCCGCCTTCTATCGTAATAAATCGGCCTTTCTTTCCTGTTGCCACTTCCATACTCCTTCCACCCCTGTTGTAGCAGGCCAGTTGCTTAGATTATCGTAAAACCTGTATCGTTTGTAGCTGGTCGTCCTGTACGCCATGGAATCGCGTTTGTCCTCTCGCCAATTCCTTCAGCATCGTCAGACTTTCTTCATCGATCCGCTCGCCTGGCACCAACACTGGAATCCCTGGCGGATATGGAATCACCATCTCTGCCACAATGCGTCCCAGAGCCTGCTCCAAAAGAATCGACTCCATTGGGCAGTCAACGGCTTCATGCATCGGCAATGCCTGCTCGCGCAAATAATGGGACGACACAACTCCCGTCAAAAGAACGCGTTCCTCCCCTGGTTCTACTTGTGGCGCCATCGATTCAAAAAGTCTCCACAAAGCGTCCAAGTCACGGGAGGATGTTCCTGTCGAGGCTGCAAGGAGTACATGAGAATCATCCGCCAGCTCCGAGAAAATCCCGTGCTTTTCCATCCACTTCTGCAACTCAAATCCACTGAATTGGGCCGTTCGCAAATGGAAAAACAGCTTCAACGGGTCAAGCGTAGCGTATACGCTGTTCGTGGACAGCCGCGGCCAATCCAGCCAGTCCAGTCGATCGAGTCGCTCTCGAAACTTGTCCAAAAGTGGCAACACCCTGTTCCACTCTTCGGTCGCCGCAAGCGCCATATGACGTCTGGCTAAATCGAGTGAAGCCATCAGCACATACGACGGGCTGGAAGACTGAAGCATAGCAAGATGACGGAACAACCGTTCACGATCAATCCGCTCCCCCTGAATATGCAACATCGAGGACATCGTCATCGCCGTTCCCATTTTGTGCGTCGATTGGACCGAAGCATCCGCACCTTCCTGCATAGCAGAACGCGGAAAGGCAGGATGAAACCCGTAGTGGGCACCGTGAGCTTCGTCTATCAAAAGCGGTACATCAAACCGATGAACCGTAGCCGCCATTTTCGCCAAATCGATACCCATCCCATAGTAGGTAGGATTCGTCAAAAACAATGCCTTGGCATCGGGGTGTGCAAGCAACGCACGCTCTACATCTTCGCGCCTTACACCCGCAGCGACTCCTGTTGCCAGATCGACAGCAGGTACTAAAAAGATCGGGGTTGCTCTCGCCATCATAATGCCGTTGAATACAGACTTATGGCAATTGCGTTGTACGAGAATCTTGTCGCCCGGTCTGCATACCGTCATGATGAGAGCGATATTTCCTACTGTACTTCCCCCGATCAAAAACTTTGTCTGTTCCGCATGGAAGGCTTGCGCCGCCAAATCCTGCGCTTCTGCAATGACACCTTGTGGCTGATGCAGGTCATCTGTCCCGCTAATTTCCGTTACATCCAGCTCCAATATGTCTTGAAAGCGATTTTTGGCATGGTTGTCAAAGCTGTGGCCCATTTTATGTCCTGGCACATGAAACGGATGCGGCCGATGCTTGGCGTGCCGTTCAAGCTGTTCATAAAGGGGCGCACGCTTTTGTCGCTCCCGAAATTCAACATCTCTCTCCAACACGCGCGACTCACGTCCTTTATTTTTATTCCCCTATTTTAGCATGATTTGGACACGCATGAGGCCAGCAAAAAAAAGACACCGGAATGCACCGATGCCTTCTTTCTTCACGCATCTTTTCGCAACCAAATGCGTCTCATCTGATGAATAAAAAATGGATACTTTTCATCCTGTACATCGGTATTGACCATTTCCTGTTCGCACCGTTGACAGATAAACTGCTCACAAATGGCGATTCCGTCATTCTGCTCCTGTTCACAGACGATACATCGCTGAGCAACTTTTTCCATAGTGAAAACGCCTGCCCTTTTCCTCAATATATCAACCATTATACCCTATTATAATCAGCATCATTCCCAAACGTTCGTGTTTTCGCCGATAGCTCGGTAGGCTTGGAAATAGGACTGGGCTTCCTGCACAGGGAAGCAAGCTGCCGCATCAATGACGTAGGACTGCCTCATCGCGTTAACCAGCTCGGGTAACGGCAGCTCTGCAATGGTCGTTCCCGCGGCATTTCCGATCACGAGTAAATCCGCATCCTTTACAGCATCCTGCCACGAATCGTATAGCGTCCAACCCATCATCCATTTGTTCGGAATTGGCTTGTCCTCTCCGGTGTACACCGCAACGTCTTTTTCAGCCAACCAGTCAGAAGACATATGCTCCCATAGCCAGTCCTCTCCCCAAAGTACGATCCGCTGTATATTCACTTTTTGTAGAACGAGCCTGCATTCTTTTTCAAGCCATCGAACGATGAAGGAAGAGTCTTGACGGGAAGGGTAGAGCCAGCCCTGACCGATTCGTTTGTCCATACCGAGCGCGCGACTAACTTGTAGCAGAGAAATTCCTTTCTCATCGCAGCTGGCACCAAGTTTGATGTAGAACTGCTCCTTCCACGCCAAATAGCGCGGTAATTGCCGAAGCACTTCATCCACCTCACGCATCCCACATACCATCGATACCAGTGAGTAGCGAGCGAGCTGCTTACAGAGGAACCGCATCCATCTCCCATTGGGTTCCCCTCCAAGCAAAGCACGCTCGTGGGTAAATAACGCCATGCGAATGACCTCGTGTTCCCCGGTTTGCTCGTATTGGGCATGTAAAGTATTCGCCCAGTCGTATGGCACGTCGCTTCCGTAGACAAGTGTGAGCCATGGCCCCGTTCCCAGCTGTTGCATCCTTTCCTGCAAAAGCTTGCCATCAGTCTCTTTTGTCAGTAAAAACCCATCAGCGACTTCATCTGAGGAATCTGTTTGGTAAACAGACAGCTCAATCCCACACGCTCCGAGCTCATTGCCGAATCTGTTTACGACCTCCTCTGAAATGACCCATAGCCTCACGCTTTCCTTCCCTCCTCATCACGCCCTACCGAATCAGTTTCCATATCGTTCCTTTTATCCTACCCATAACAAAAAGCCGTCAGTCCAGTCATGCTAGACAAACGGCTTGCTTCATTCCTTGTATGAGCTTTCTCAAGATTTGCGACTGTGCGATAATGGAAACGCAGACTTTCATTCATCCAGACCGCTGTAAAAGGAAGTGACTTCTCATGAAGGAAACCGCCGCCCATACGATCTATAGCTACAAGCTGCTCCATCGTTTTCGCTGGCGATTCGTCGGCTACCTTTTTCAACTGTTGTTACTAGGCTTGTCCCTTATTTCGCACTCTTTCATGCTACAAGTACCCGCTTATACGCTGATTGTGACGTTAGCGATTCTACCTGTAATACCGATCTGTCATTTGGTTTTATTTCGACTGTATGCCCTTCTACGCGGCCATAAGCCAAAGACAACTGCCGATATGCTCGTCTCTCCGTGGTGGGGTGCAGGCTATCCACTTCCCATCCCGCTATCTGTCTATCGGGGCAGTGAGCTCACGGTAATCGTGGGAAGTATGGCGATAGCAGCCGGGGCTTATGTGTGGCTTTCGAAAGGATACGCGCTCACCTTGATCACCGGAACGTTGATCGTTGCGCTGCCACGCCTCCTCGCCCTCCTTGCTTCCTTTCGTCAGCCAAGTCGTAGCCGGGTGAAATACGAGGATCGCGGCGTTGCTTTTTTGCTTACCGATGGATAACCGAATCGATACACCTTTACATAACCCATAGCTTGATGACAATCAACGCCGCCAATCCAGGCAAGCGGAGAAGTCCGACGAGCAGAGCCGTCACCGGGTTGATCGGGATGTGGAAGTTAGCCAACTCTCCAACCAGATTGGTGAAAAACAGCAATAGTGCGCCAATTACAACTTGCATGATCCCCAATCCAATCCACCTGATTGGGCCCGTGACAGATTTGCTGGCGGCAATCACCAGCAAAATCCCAACTACAATCAGTGCTATAACCCACCCTGTAGTCATCGGCTTTTCCTCCTATGCCTGTTGGCGATTCCTCTCGCGCTTTGCTTGCGCGAGCAAATACATATACCGCTTTTCGGTCACATGCAAATAATAAATGACATCATCCAAACCGCCATCCGGTTCACTGATCTCCACAAGATGGCGAGCATGCTGCCAGTCCATTCGCGCCTGATTGACTGCCACATCCAAGCTCGCTTCATTCCATTCCACCACGAACCGCGCTTTTTTTCTCCACCTACTCACCTGCAAGCTTCCCCCTCAGTGAAAGTAGTAAAGTACTCCTGTCATGTTGTTCACTGCATGCAACAAAACAGCTCCCCAAATTGATTGGTACCGATGTCGAACGAATCCGAGTAGAATTCCAATGACAAAAAGCGGAGCGAACAGAGCGATATCCATATGCAGGAGCCCAAACCAGAAACTGCTCAGGAAGATACCCATAATGGGCCCGATTCTCCGAACCAGATAAGTCTGAATCACGCCGCGAAACAAAATCTCCTCCGCAATCGGAACCAATATGCCAATGACCAGAAGTGAGGTGAGCGCCGCCAAAATATCCGTTTCTTTCGCCTGCACAATCTCTTTTTCGATCAGCTGCTCTCGCTCTGATGACAGAGACAGTCCAAACCAGTCCGCAATCGGGTTAGTCACCACCGCATCCAGCACCAGTGCAATCAAAAGAAACAGAGCAGCGAGCATCAACAGCATCCGGCCTAGTCGTACAGGTCGGCGAACGCCGATTTCCCCCAGTCTTCCACGAAACCACAGCGGAATCAAAATCAACAGGAATAGTTGAAAAATAGCTGATTCCAATATCCCTCCGATCGTACCGGTGGAAAAGAAGGTACCTTCCAGTAAAAACCCATACAACAGCAGTACGCCTGTTTGAAACACATGCAGCCAAGCAACAATATGCAGTACATCATTCCCTGTGAGTTCGTCATATTGCCATAGCCATGACGTCTTCTGCCGTCTTTCTCGGAGCAAGCTCACAATAAAACCAACGGTCGCAATGAAGCTAAATACCGTCACTGCAAATGCAAGTAATCCTAGCCATACCTCCGGTTGCCCGATGGTGGTAGCGACCCACTTTCCGTCTTCCCCCTTGTGAAAACGAATCATGGATAGCTCGGCAGCAAACATGAGCCAATACCCAATAAACAGCATGATCGCCCATGGAGTGGACTTTTGTCGCCGTATCCCACTCGCAAGCGACAGTCCTGGTCCTGTCAGCATCTCCTCACGCTCCTATTTCACTGTATGTCTCGTCCATTCAAAAAAGTCCGGCATTTCTATCAGGATTGCAAAGCTTTTATCTGTGCTTCTGCTACTTGCTTGAGATATTCATTGCGCGTCCGCAAAAACCGCGTCATATACGCCTCCAAGAACAACCAATCCGCGAGCTTCCCCAAAATACCCAGCGGAGATGTGTAGTCAAAAATATCGATCATCCTCGTCTGATTCTCCGTTATCGGAATGAACTCATGCGTGTGATGAAACCGTTTGAATGCGCCAGAAACCATCTCATCCACGAAATAGCGCGGTTCCTCCATCTCTGTGATTTTCACCGTCAAATTCTGCTTGATACCGAAGTGAATGGCTTCCCAGGTAACCGTCTCCCCCAGGTTTATCAGTCCGCTCGTTACTCCCCCAATCGCTTTCTCCTTTGTGCTGGCGGTCGATTCCATATGCAAATCAATGCTTCTGGCAGCATCGAAGCAGTCCTGTCGCGGAGCATCTATCAAAAACTCCATACGAATAACCGGCATACTGCATCCTCCTCTCGAAACGAAAAAAAGACAGGCAGCCCCCGTCTTCTTTTTTTAATCTATATCGTTCGTATTGATTCTCTAGGGTGATATTTAAAAAGTCGTCCTTTCAGCACCGAGAAAGTGGCGAGAACCTGAAGAAGGAGGAGCGGAGTGTAGGGGACCTACATGAGCACCGGACTTCGAAGGTGAACGCCAATTTCGATGTCGAATGATCAGCTTAAACTACATCGTGATCAAAGGACGACTTTTTAAATTTCCTTACAGGTCGCGTCTGCCTTCCAATGCTTTGGTCAGCGTGACTTCATCGGCGTACTCCAAATCTCCACCGACTGGCAAGCCGTGCGCGATACGCGTCACGCGAATGCCAAAAGGTTTAATCAGCCGGGAAATGTACATCGCTGTCGCTTCCCCTTCGATATTCGGATTGGTCGCCAAAATGACTTCCTTCACCTGCTCGTCACCGAGGCGCTTCAACAGGTCGGGAATGCGAATATCCTCCGGACCGATCCCATCCATAGGAGAAATCGCCCCGTGTAAAACGTGATAATACCCTTCAAACTCTCTCGTCTTCTCCATCGCTACCACGTCTCGCGGCTCTTGCACCACACAGATGACTGAGCCGTCACGACGTTTGTCCCGACAAATATGGCATGGATCGAGATCGGTAATATTGTTGCAGACCGAGCAGTAATGAAGCTGACGCTTGGCATTGACCAATGCTTTTGCCAGATCAAGCACGTCGTCCTCTTTCATATTGAGCACAAAAAAGGCAAGCCGCCCAGCGGTTTTTGGACCAATGCCGGGCAACTTCATAAAACCATCAATGAGCTTTGAGACCGGTTCTGGATAAAACATCGCCTACTCCTCTTTTCCTGCCCAATTTTTAGAACAGGCCTGGGATGTTCATGCCTCCGGTAAATTTGCCCATTTCCTTACCTACCATTTCATCTGCTTTGCGCAGTGCATCGTTCACAGCAGTTAGCACCAGGTCTTGCAGCATTTCTACATCTTCAGGGTCTACTACTTCTGGCTTGATCACGATGTCTTTGATTTGCTTATGTCCATCGATTTTCACAGTGATAGCACCGCCACCAGCAGAGCCTTCCACGATTCTCTCTTTCAAGCCTTCTTGCGCTTTTTGCATATCTTCCTGCATTTTTTTCACTTGCTTCATCATTTGTTGCATTTGCTGCATGTTTTTCATTGAGGTATCCTCCCTAAATGGTTATGAGTGTATGATTTAGTCTTTGACTTCAACAAGACCTTCTCCGACGAGCTTGATGGCTTCCGCCAAAAACGGGTCCTCTTCTGGCTCATCAGAAGCGTCTTTTTGACCAACCTGCTGGTCTACACTTTGCCACTCTTCCTCCATGACAGACAAGAGCTGCAGGGGCTTACCCAGCACCGTAGACATAACGCGCTCGATCACGCTCCGAAGCTCTGCCTCCATCGTCTTATCGCAATGGATGGCACTGTTGAAGGTTACGACAACAGCTTCATTGCCAGCAGCTACCGGTTGACCATTGACTAGCCAAGCCTGGTACTGGATCTTGATCTTTTTCAGTTCGGTCAAAATTTGACTCCACTGCCCGCGCACCTGTCTCGCCAAATTCTCATCCATGGCCTTCGCGACTTCCCTGACTCTATTCATCGGGGTTCGTGAACCACCAGAAGCGGCGGCTATACGCCTTGGCTCGTTCTTGCGCGTTTCTTCGGCCTTTTGTTGGCCGGGAATGCTCACCTGACCTTGCATCACTTGAACCAAACGCTCTTCCAAAATGCGGATGCGATTGGACATCGCGGTCAGTTCCTCGCTGTTAACGGGTGAGGCTCCCATAGATTCCGTCGCATTAGGCTGGCACATTTTGGCGAGGGTCAGTTCAACCAACACCCTCGCATAGGTCGACCATTTTAATTGCGACAAAGCCTGATTGCAGGTCTCAATCGCTGCGTAAAGCACCGGAAACGAGTACAGCTTTGCAACCTCTGCAAACTGATCATCAATCATGGTCCGCTCGACAATCTCTTCCAACTGCGGCGCTGTCTTCAATAACAGCATATCGCGGTAATAGTAGAGGAAATCGTGCAGGAATTGCTCCGGGTCCTTCCCTTGCACCATGACTTTATCAAATTGCTCCATGACCTGTGCAACATCGTTTTCGGCAATATGTCGCGCAAGCACAGAAAAGTAAGATTGGGCAACTGTGCCCGTAATCTGCATAATATCACTAGCACGAACCTCGTCCTTGCTATAGCTAATCGCTTGGTCCAACAAGCTAAGAGCATCACGGGCTCCACCTTCAGCCATCTTCGCTACGAGCTGCAGGGCCTGCTCCTCCACCTGCACCCCTTGTGATTGACAAATCTTTTGCAAAAGATCGACCATCACTCTCAGTGGAATTCGGTGAAAATCAAAGCGCTGGCAACGAGAGATAATCGTCGCTGGCAGCTTGTGCGGCTCTGTTGTCGCCAAAATAAAAATGACGTGGGACGGCGGCTCTTCGAGGGTTTTTAACAAAGCGTTAAATGCCTCTGTCGTCAGCATATGCACCTCATCGATGATGTACACTTTATACCTGACGTCGCTCGGGGCAAATTTCACTTTGTCGCGAATGTCGCGGATCTCTTCAACACCACGGTTGGATGCCGCGTCGATTTCCAGCACATCCGTTACAGAACCGTTGGAGATGGCTCTACATGTATCGCATTGATTGCATGGTTCGCCATCTATGGGCTGCTCGCAGTTCACTGCTTTCGCCATAATTTTGGCTGCACTTGTTTTTCCCGTACCTCGGGGACCGTTGAATAAATAGGCATGGGACAGCCTATTTTCGCGTAAAGCATTACGCAAGGTTGTCGTAACATGCTCTTGTCCGACTACGTCTTGAAAAGTCTGCGGTCGGTATACGCGGTATAGCGCGGTATAAGCCATGTTCGTGTGACACTCCCCATCTGCACAGTCCTCTTCTATATCCTATTCAGTATACACGATTGCCACCGTTCGTACAAAGTGAACGGACATGTCTCACAGAAAAACGCCCCGTTCACAATTGTGCGGGACGCATTCTACTCCTAATACGGCAGCATGATATGGAAGGTCGTCCCAAACCCTTTGGAGGAGACACGGATTTGACCGCCAATATCGTGAATGATTTTTTGGCAGACAGACAATCCGAGCCCTGTCCCTTCCTCTTTTGTCGTAAAAAACGGATCAAAAATCTTATCAATAATGTAAAGCGGGATACCCGGACCTGTATCGTGAATATCGATACTCACTTTGTCGCCATCCCGATCGAAATGATGGGAAATCCGAAGCGACCCTTGCTCTCCCATTGCTTCTATTCCATTTTTGCAGATATTAATGAACACTTGCTTCAATAGCTCGGTATCCCCTACGACCATCGGAAGCTTACCCCGAGAGGCAAACTGGACATCAATTCCGTACAGATTTGCCTGTGACTCGACGATCGGCAAAATTTCCTCAAAAACAGTATTTAAGTCGACCATAGAATATTGAATATTACGCGGCTTGCTCAATAGTAGGAATTCACTGACTAAAGAATTGATGCGATTGATTTCGGTGAGCATGATTTCGGTGTACGTTTTCTCCCTGTCCATGCCGCTGTCACCGAATAACCTGAGGAACATTTGCAGAAATCCTTTGATTGAGGTAAGCGGATTGCGTATCTCGTGTGCTGTACCAGCAGCAATTTGCCCGATCATCGCCAAGCGTTCATTCCGCTCGAGCTTTTGGGCGAAGGATCGCAGGTTTGTTATGTCTTTGAATAGAATAAACGCCCCTACTGTTTTCCCTGACTCGTCTTGGAGCGTATTTGCGTCGACAATCAGCTCATAGCGTTGGTTGTCATTGGTCCAGGAAGTCGCGACATTTTGCAGCTTTACGCCTTCCAACAGTTCTTTTTTAATGAACCGATGCGGTTCGGGGATGCCGCTAAATACTTGATCAACGTGTTTATTGATGACGTCCAGTCTCTCCATACCCAGTAGCTTGCACGCCGTCTGACTGGCTTCGATAATGATCGATTTCTCGTCGAGGATAAACAAGCCCATGCTTGTATCATAGGTCAGTTTGGTCAGCAATCGTTGCGACAAAAGCTGGTCGCTTTCTTTTGCGAGTTGGGGAAAATAGATCATGTACAGAAGTTCTTCTGCTTGCTGTGCCATGATCATGACAGATGTGCTCCTGTATCCCCCCTGTTTATTACACCATTCCAGTTCGACCTCGCCTTTGGTTCCCACTTCTTCTTCCTTTCGCAAATATTCCTCATACAGGTGCTCCATGGAGCCTCGATGGGGAAGAAGAGAGCTGATAGGTTGATTAATAAGTTGATCGCGTGAATATCCGGTTACACGAAGCAGTTGTTCGTTGACCTCCACGATACTACCCGCTTGATTTACCAATAAAACGGCAGTAGGCAGTTGATGCATGAACCGCTGCAATCGACCGGACGAGCCAACGAGATGTAACGAAGAAAGAGCACTCATAGCTTGTCCCTCCTGGCCTATGACGTATTTTGAAAGGAAAGAAACCAAATCCTTTCCGCCTATTATGAAAATTCGTGAAAATACTTATAAAACCTTCATTCTATCCACTTGAAAAGTACGGAAATGTTTCGCTAGTTATCGTCAATTTCCAACAAAAAATAATTGGATCGCAAAATAAAAATAGCATGCTTCCCTTCGGAAACATGCTATCTGTACATGCGTGATAAGTACCGTGCACCTATCTTCGATAATCCTTATCCGAGCGTTACTTATGGTAGCAGCTCAGAGCAGGCTACCCTGCGGCACACGCGATGATCCACTTATGGCTGCTTCCTTCCGGACCTGACCAGGTTCATGGGTTCGCGTTGCACAGGACCCGCTCCTCAACACCGCCGCCATAAGGCAGCCTCACATAAGAAAACCTAGGATAGGAATTCAACCCTGCTATTGCGGATTGCAGGTTACAGGGCACCGCAACCTCCCCGTCTAGCACGGTAGAACTAGAATACCAAAGTTAGTAACCGATAGCAAGGAGTAAACCTATCCAGTGCTAGGAAATCTCTCTATCCTTACTAACTCTTCCCTTACAATCCGCCGATTGTGTAATCTGAATAGCTCCATCTTCAAAAGCCTTCTTAAAAATCGAAACAATGGAGGGGTCGAACTGAGTTCCTTCACATCGCAGAATTTCTTCGTATGCCTCTTCTGCTGACATAGCTTTGCGATAGGAACGCGTAGAGGTCATGGCATCAAATGTATCTGCTACGGCCAGAATACGGCCAATCAGTGGAATTTCTCCCCCTTTGAGCTGATCAGGGTAACCTTTTCCATCCCAGCGCTCATGATGATGCCTTACCCCTGGACTGATATGTGACAGATTTTCTATCTGCTCCACAATTTCTCCACTGATGATGGAATGAGTTTTCATGCATTCATACTCGTCAGGTGATAGCTTTCCTGTTTTTAAAAGGACGTGATCAGGAATGGCTACTTTTCCGATATCATGCATTAAGCCAGCATAACGTAAATCATCTCGTGAAAAAGCAAGCTGCTCCTGTTGCTGTAAATAATCGTAAATGATAAGGGCATAGTGCGTAACTCGTTCTGTATGTCCTGCTGTATAAGGGTCCTTCATTTCTACGGCTAAATAAAAGCTGCGAACGATTTGATCCAAGCTCTGTTGGGAATACTCCCGCTCTCGAGTAATTAACGCATGCATCTGTTCTGCCATCGTGTTGAACTTATTCTCCAGTAACGTTATTTCTTTCATCCCCTGTATCGGGACGCGTATGGAAAAATCACCTTTCAACAAGGAGTCCGTGGCGGATACCAAGCTATAGATCGGCTCACCAATCCATTTTGATAAACGATGAGCCACATAACAGGCAAATAAAACAACAATAAAAAGGGTGAAACAAAAGATGAGGTTCAATCGTTGTAATCGTTCGTTTATCCCCTCTCTCGGCAACCATTCAAAATAAGCACCACCGCTTTTTTCTGATACTTGACGGTATATGTAAATGTCCTTGCCTTGGATGAGCAACGAAAAGAGTCCATTTTCATTGGATTGTTCCCACTGACTGCGTGCCATTTCATAATGAGGAAGCTCCGAAACATGATTTCCAATCATAGCTTTATCGGTGTGAATCATAATGGTTCGGGAGGGGGAAAGGACCATCATGCCATACTCTTTTGGAACCACATAGGTACGGATCCAGTCAGTCAGTTTATCCAGATTGATTTCCACTAATAAAAGTCCCGTAGCTTTTGGATTCGAACTCTCCAGGCGCTTCTCGAGAAAAAATGATTTTGGCCGCCCCTCTTGCTCCCTTTTGGTAAGAAAATTCACTCTGTTTTCTCCGGTTCCCCATTGCTCGCGTTCCAGAGATTGATTATCTGTACTCCAGCTCTTATCTTCGTGTAAGGAGAAAACTCTTCCATCCTCACCGAGAAAAACAATATTTCCTACCACATTTTGGTTACGGGAGAAACGCTCAAATAGATTTTGGACGGCTTGTTCCTTCGATGTCCATTCACGCCTAAAGCCAATCTTTTTCCCTTCGACAAAAGATGGTTCCCCTGTTATTCGCCTGGTCAGTCTATTCGCCAATTCATCGGTATCCTTTTGGATAGACTGAAAAAGGGACAAAAGCCGTTCATCGACGAGCCCTATATTCGCATCCATGTTCGTCTCGTATAGTACAAATACTGCCTCTTCGGCTTCTTCATAAAAAAGGAAGCAAATAAGAATAGTAGGGCCAAGAATCAACAATAAAAATGTGGAAAATAATCGATCCCTCCACTTCAGGTACACGAGCCTCCCCCTTTTTTCTGAGCTGTTCCAAACCTATAGCTACTCCATTTGTAGTGGGTACGATTACATAGTGTCATTTCACTATTTCCCGCTGGGATCAAACATAAACCTTTGTTCGAACTAAAAATGGAATCTTCTTCATCCATAGACAAACGGACGCTGTCGTAATATCCTAGCTAAGAATTATTATCGTATGTGAGGAGATGCATCAGATGAGATACATCCTCCTGGTTTTTCTCGGAGCATGTAGTTACGGCATACTATCAACCATCGTAAAGCTTGCCTACAAGCAAGGCTATTCGCCCGCAGAAGTAATTGGTGGGCAAATGTTTTTGGGTTTTGTGCTGACCTGGATACCCGCTCTTTTCTTCCTGCGGACCAAGCCTCCCCTCCGCCCGTTGTTTTTATTGGTAGCCGTAGGTCTGTCTGTCGGCTCCACGGGAATTATGTACTACAATGCCCTGCAATATATCCCTGCCTCGATCGCCATCGTCCTTTTGTTTCAGTTCACATGGATGGGCGTACTGGTTGAAGCTGTGATGACTCGCCGAATGCCTGGGAAGGAGACGATTTTTTCCCTCCTATTGCTGCTGACAGGAACCCTTCTTTCAGGAGGAATTTTTGAGAGCGGCGGATTGGCCCAATTTCATATCCTTGGTGTCGTCTTCGGTCTTTTCTCAGCCGTTTCTTTTACATTGTTTATTTTGTTCAGCGGAAAAATCGCCATTGCCATTAATCCGTGGATTCGTAGTTCCAGCATGGCGACTGGCTCTTTTCTGTTGGCCAGCCTGATTTACCCACCCGCTTTTCTATTCAACGGAGCATTATTGGACGGGTTGTTTCCATACGTATTTTTGCTCGCCTTCTTCGGTATTTTTATCCCGACCGTTTTTTTCAATTATGGTATGCCTCACATAGGGCCGGGGATGGGAGCTATATTAGGAGCAGCTGAGCTACCTATGGCTGTGCTCTCCTCCTATGTCATTCTGAATGAATCTGTCTCTCTACTCCAAGTGAGCGGTGTCGTGATCATTTTACTCGGAATCATCTTGCCGGAATGGCTGCGCCAGCGAAACATTCGAAGAAACAAGGCTACCTCATAATCGTTGTCCAAAGCCCATCCATTGTGCCACTGCCGCACATACGGACGGGTTTTTTTATGATAAAAAGCAAAAAACCTCTGCTTCACGCAGAGGGTTCGTTATGATTACATTCAGATTACTCTTGCCGATCACGATCGATCATCAGAGGCTGTGGTGCAGCTGCGATGCTTTTTTGTTTTTTCCAAACAGTAAACCCATAATAAGCAGCAGCAATGAGAACCAGTACACCTAAGACAGAGAAAATCACGGTTCGATTATTCAACAAGGCCACATAAGAAGTAAGCATCTCCACCTTATTTCCCATGAAATGACCAAGCAAAAACAAGATCAACGTCCATACAAAGCCGGTTGTGTACGAAAACAGGGCGTACCGTGGAAACGTCATTTTCCCGATCCCGACCAAGTAAGGAACCACATGCCTAACGACAGGAAAGAAATAGCTGATACATAGAGCGTAGCTTCCGTAACGATCGAGCAGCGACTGCGCTTGATCTACGTACTTGTTCATTCCTTTTTTGCGACTAATCCAGTTCAGTGCAGGTGCACCTAGCCATCTCCCTAGCACATATCCCAATGACAGCCCAGACACGACACCCAAATAGGTCGCAATAAATGCAGGAACAACATGCAGAAGTCCCATCGAGGTCAGCACTCCTGCAGACAGCACGATCACCTCGTCAGGAATCGGCATACCAACAATCCCTAGCCATAACATAAAGAAAAGAGCAAAATAGCCAAACTGACCCACAGACTCGGACAGCATATCGACAATCATGTAAAAATCCTCCTAGCCGACACCCTTGCTATCATCCTTCCGGCAAATGTAGACAAAGGCAGGTGGCAGATTCAATGGAACCATCTTCACCGATACTTGCTCAAATACAGAGGAAAGCTGCTTTTTCATTTGCAGCGAATATTGAAAGGCGACAAATACTCCGCCTGGTTTTAGTGCATGATATACCTGATCCATAATTTGATCACGCAGCTCTTGTGGGAAGTTGGCAAATGGCAGTCCTGACAAAATACAGTCGGCTTTGCCCAATCCCGCGTCCGAAAGAACCCGATTCAAATCTACCGCATCTTCGTGGAATCGTACATCAGGAAATAGTGGTTCCAACCTTTTGCGCATCTTGGTCTCCTTTTCAAAAGATACCAGTACGGCTTCCGGTTTTTTCTTTTGCTCGATCCACTTCGTAAAAATCCCCGTTCCCGCTCCTAATTCCACAATTGTATGTGCGTGCTCCCAGTCGATGGGCGCAACCATTTGTTTACAAAGCGCACGGGAGCTAGGAGTAATACTGCCTACTTGGCCAGGTGACCGCAAAAAATTATAGAAGAACATCATCCGATCCTTCATGCTGGACGGATGATGACAATCGATCATCATGTCTATATGCTCCCTTCTCAGTTCTTGCTTATCCATTTATCATATCCAAAAAACATTACGAATTATCTACCAAAAACGAAAGATTTTCTTACTACTATAACAGTAAACGAATGGAAATAAAAATTCCTCCGTCTATAGTCGGATCAAATAATCACGCTTATGATGGTTTTTTTGAGTGATATCCATACGTTACAATGACAGTAGATCAAGTTTTACATCTAATCAAGGAGGACTTATTTATGGATTATAAAGGTGTAAAAGTCATAACGCACGCTAGCACATTTTTTGCACCGATCCTTGTACCCATTCTTGTCTGGCTGCTCGTACAAAATCGTGACGCCAAAAATATGGCGCTGCAAGCTTTGTTTTTCCACATCATTATGACAGTGCTCATCGCTATTTCTTGGTTCTTCACTTTCTTGTTGATTGGGATTCCGTTCCTGATTGTGTTTGGACTGATGGCGATCTACTACCCGATCAAAGGTATCATTTATTCCTTAAATGGACGCCCGTTTTCCTACCCATTCGTCGGTGGGATTGGCAGATAATCTCGATACACAACAAAGACCAGCTATCCTTTTGTAGGAAGCTGGTCTTTTTGTTAAGGAGCCTAATTCCAATCGAGATTAGGAGCCTACTGTGAAGCGCTCATTGCGATGCTTCGGATTTTCGATTTCATCGAGCATAGCTACAGCATAATCGGCATAGCTCACATAGCTCTGTCCGCTAGCGTTCACTAACAGATGGTCTTTTCCGAGTCGGTACGCGCCTGTTCTCTCCCCTGCTGGGTCAAAAAAGGCAGATGGACTGATATACGTCCATTGAATGCCGTTTGACTCTTCCAATACACGCAAGTACTCTCCATGCTTTTGCGCAGTTGCCAAGTAAGCCTTAGGGAAATCAGGAGTTTCTACGAGGCGCAGTGTCTTGGCCTCGTCTACAAACAGACTGCCTGCACCACCTACAACGAGCAAACGTGTAGAAGAAGCACCCTTCAACGCTTCAATCAAAGCCTTCCCTGATTCTACGTGCAGATGTTCTTGACCTGCTGGTGCCCCAAAGGCATTCACGACTACGTCAAAGCTGTTCAAATCTGCCGCTGTCAGGTCAAACACATCTTTCTGAATCACAGCTACGTCGGCTTGCTCGATTTTCGATGCATCACGCACAATCGCTGTCACTTGATGGCCACGATCCAGCGCTTCTTTCATAATTACCTTACCTGCTTTACCGCTTGCTGCTACAATTGCAATCTTCATGATGATATTCCTCCATTTTGTATGTTGTAGATGTAACCGAATTAGTTACAACTCTTTCGAAAAGAATAGGCGCTTACCGCATCGCCTTGTTGTAATTATTGTAGTTACAACGAAACAAAATGTCAACCCTGTTTTTTATCGCATGAAAAAAGCACCCAGGTATTCAAACATACACCAGGTGCTAGCTGTTATTTCTTTTTCGTCGGACCATTCCAGGTAATGAACCCGCCTTGCAGATGAGCCATCTGTGGAATGCCGTGTTTCTTTAAAATTTTTGCTGCCTGCTTACTACGCATCCCGCTCCGACAGTATAGCAATATATCGTTTTTGCTGGAAATTTCTTTTGCACGATGGTCAAGCTGAGACAAAGGGATGTTCACCGCTGATGGAATGTGACCCGCTTTATATTCGTGCGGCTCCCGTACGTCGATGAGCAGTACCCTGCTTTTTTGGTTGACCCGTTCCTTGAACTGATCTGTTTTGAGATTTTCTAATCCCTTCACAGGAAGGAAGCGAGAGACCAAATACCAAATGATGATCGCGTAGGCTAACAGCAAAAGAATCGTAGTGAAACTCATAGGAAGCTCCTCTCCAAAATCGGTTTAACGGCTCTTGACCAAAAGCTCTACGGCTTCTTTCACCAGCTTGCTCGTGTCTCCTCCAGCAGCCTGCTCTTCTAACAAACAGCGTTGCAGGTTTTCCGCTACAATCTGGGCAATAGCCTTATCTGAAGCGTTGCGAACAGCGGAGAGCTGCGCTACTACGTCTTTGCAGTTTTTCTGCTCGTCCATCATTTTCAGCACACCGCGGACTTGTCCTTCGATTCGTTTTAAACGTCTTTTGATATCGTCACTGTAGTTGTAATCCATATGAATTCCTCCTGTTTCACGACAAGGCATACGTATCAATCTTGGAACTACCTTACATACAGGTATCTTATGCGAAATCCAGGTAATGTCAAGCAAGCTGCCTACGCGTGCTGTTTAAATGAATAAATTTACTTTTGCCTTTGTCGCATCCCCCAAATAAGCAGCCACACCTGCATACTCCATTCCGTCGAGCAATTCCTCCTGTTTGAGACCGAGCAAGTCCATCGTCATCGTACAAGCGACCAGCTTCACTCCCTGCTCCTGAGCCAGCTCGATGAGTTGTGGAAGCGTCAGGACATTGTGCTTTTTCATGACATGCTTGATCATCTCTGGCCCCATGCCCATCATATTCATTTTCGACAGTCCGAGCTTCTTGGCGCCTCTTGGCATCATCCAACCGAACGCTTTTTCAAGCCACCCCTTTTCTACCTTCACGATCTCGTCCTTGCGCATGGTATTCAGTCCCCAGAAGGTGAAGAAAATCGTGACATCATGATCATAGGCCGCAGCTCCGTTCGCAATAATAAAGGCTGCAATCGCTTTATCCAAGTCACCGCTGAACAACACAATCGTCGTTTTTTCTTTTTGTTTTTCCATGTAAGAACACCCCTTCAATATACTTATACTTGTATAGGTATAAAAATAAACGAAAGAAGCTTTCACAACGAAAAGCATCTTTCCTTATAGAATGTCACTCCAAATCTTGATAGCTGTTCCACAGATCAGCACAATCAGGCCGTAGCGCAAATATTTCACATCGCTCTTGGCGCTGACCATACTGCCCATCGGTGCACCCAAAACACTTCCGATGACCGTATAC
Organism: Brevibacillus porteri; assembly: GCF_003013475.1. GTDB lineage: Bacteria > Bacillota > Bacilli > Brevibacillales > Brevibacillaceae > Brevibacillus > Brevibacillus porteri. The sequence goes on along the minus strand of NZ_PXZO01000067.1, from coordinate 48,542 downwards.
AAAACGGGCAAGAGCGGAATTTGCCCACCCGACAGCTTCCCGATCACACCACCTATTGCGGAGATGAATACAATAGCCAAAGATGAGGCAATCGTCACCCGCGTAGGTATTTTCAACACGGTCAGCATGATCGGAATGAGGATGAACGCCCCCCCTGCACCGACAATCCCGGATACAATTCCTACGGCAAACGCAGCACCAGCAGCAATGAAGCGGTTATATGCGACCTCCCCTGCTGCCGCTTCTGTCCCCCTATTTTTCACGAGCATCAAAATCACGGCGATGATCGCCAGTATCCCGTACACCACATTGATGTTTTCATTCGACAAGTATTGGGAGAGAGCCGCACCAATCAGGCTGCCCGCCAAGATGCTTACCCCCATATCTCTGACGAGTCCTTTATGAATCAGGGGCGAGTTTTTCCCGTTTCTTTTGCGGAAAGCCAGTACGCCAGATAGCGACGCGAAAAATACTTGAAACATCGATATCACCGAAACTTCCTGGGCAGAAAACTGCGCCACGCCTAGTGCCGGTGGTATAAACAGGAGCATCGGATAGCTGATGATCGCTCCGCCAATCCCGAGTAATCCGGAAAAAAAGGAACCGACAAAACCGAGAGAGACCATGAGCAGAAGCAGTAAAACGTCCATATATCCTCCTCGCATTCAACCTAACACATCGGAATGCTCAACCCTCTTTTCAAATGAACCATCTTCAAGTAAAATCAATTCCAAGTAAATAACTGTGAATAAGGTGATTTAAATGGTCCGTTTTTTCAAATCCATTTTTCAGCATCGGTGCCCCACCTGCCAAGAACCTTTGCGCTCACACAAAAATGCCTTGTTCAGTGAAAAGCAATGCCCCAATGGCCACTATAAAGAAGAAATCTATACGCACCTTGGCGTACGTATCGTTTATGAAAATCAGGAGTAAGCGAGCACTACAAAAACGGTCAAAAGTGCTCGCTTCTGTCTCCTTACAGCTTTTTCACTAAAAATTTGTACACACCGTTCTCAACCTCATGGGAAACCAGCTCATTCCCTGTTTGCTTGACCCAAGCAGTGAAGTCGTTCAGAGAGCCTTTGTCCGTCGAGAGTACTTCCATGGTTTGACCGGATTGCATTCCGTCCATGGCTTTTTTTGCTTTGACGATTGGCATCGGGCAAGCCAGACCTTTTGTATCTACCACAATATCCGCCATTTTTCATTCCTCCTGTTATATAAATGCCTGTTCAAAAAGTCGACTTTTCAGGACTACTTCGTGATCAAAAGACGATTTTTTGAACAACCTTTTCGTTATTTATCGTGAATGGCGCAGCGATTTGGCCCTACTTCCATCTCTTGTTGTTCCTCTTCGCTCGGTTTTAATTTCCCCATATTCACTTGACGAATCTCTTGATACGCATTCGGCTGCGGCGGCAAATGATGCGTAACGATATGCCGGAATTCACTTTCATCCGCAATCGTTAGCCCTGGATTGTTGCGATACAGGTCACCCAAACGGGCAGATACGGTACCCATTGGACCAAGCTCCGTGTAGTTGCCAAAATGAGCAGGCAACACGACTAAATGCTCGGGAAGCTCTTTATATCGATTATACAAGGTGTTGTGCAGGTCTCCCACCCAATCTTCTGCTTTCCCAGCCAAATCCGGGCGTCCGATCGAAGCTACGAACAGACTGTCTCCCGTGAGAAAATACGTATCATCAACAATCAGTGACGTACTCCCGATGGTATGTCCGGGGGAATAGATCGGCAGGATCGCAATTTTGGTTGCACCCACCTGAATTTCTTGCCCTTCCTCTAGCTTACGATAGGAATACGTAACTTCTTCCGCATCTTTTTCTGGGAGCCAATACGATGCATCGAGCCGATCTGCCAGCTTCTTTCCACCGGAAATATGGTCGGCATGCAGATGAGTATCGATGGTGTGCTTGATCGTCCACTGATGCTTTGCTGCAAATGCTTCGTACACATCCGTCATCCGCAGTGTATCGACGACAGCCGCCTCCCCTCCTGATACGATCATGTAAGACAAGCAGCCTTTTCCAATGCGGACAAACTGATAAATCGCTCCGCCATCACGGAGGTCTCCCACCTTCACTGGCTCCAGATGCTCACTCCACGCCTTCATTCCTCCTTGTAGGTAAGAAACATCCGTAAAGCCCGCTTCTGCTAGCATCTCTGCGACAAAAATGGAAGAGCCCTCTTTTGCACAGACGACCAACACCTTCTGTTTCACAGGGATTTTCTCAAGAACAGCCTCCACCCCATCCAGCAAATCAAAGTAAGGGATGTTCATGCTCACTACTCGATGCCCTTCTATTTGCCAAGCCTCGTAATCGCTCGTATTGCGAACGTCGAGAATAAACAATTCCTCCTGCGCAAAAAGAAGCTGCGTTAGCTCGTGTGCTGTCATCGCCTTCACACTTGTTTGTTGTTCCATCATCTTTCTCTCCCCCTTATTGTTTTTCTGCCGGGCCATTCCAGCCAGACATACCCGGTACTACATTGGTGATTTTGGTAAAACCTTTTTCGGCCAGCAACTGACAAGCCATGTCGCTGCGTTTGCCGGATCGGCAGATGATGTAGATGTCATCATCGAGCTGTAGCTCATCCAAGCGCTGCCCCAATACTCCCAGGGGTATTGAAATAGCTACAGGAATGCGGTGAAAAGCGTATTCTGCCGGCTCTCGCACATCAATGAGTGTCAGCTTCTCGTTGGCTTCCAGCCTTTTTTGCAGTTCTTCATTGGAAATGGTCTGTAGGAAGTTCGTCTCCTCCTTCACCTCATGGGTACTCGCTTTTCGCAGGAAATGCTTGAATACTTCCCCCTCCTGAATCGTGCCCAGAAATTCATGCCCGGTATTGTTTGCCCAGCTTTTCAAATCGGCCATTGAGCCTTTATCAGTCGCTTTTACCTCCATCACTTGACCCGGTAGCATCTCTTCCATCGCTTTTTTTGTGCGTACGACAGGCATTGGACATGCCAAGCCTTTGCAATCTAACGTTTTATCAGCGGTAAAATTCGGTTGTGCAGACATTTTGTCTACCTCCTATGTTTTGAGTAGAAATGTGATTGATCAACTTTATACATATACCCCTATGGGTATTATAATATGCGCCTCGTTTTTCTTTGTCAATAGGCGAGACGTGACCGACTCACTCATTCATACGTATTTTCTTAGAAATGATCTTGTGTCAACATGGAGGCGCCCAATGAAACTAGCTGATCGGATGAAGGAGAAGAACACGAAGACAACAGAGCTGTCTATTTGGGGACCGTACTTACGGGAAGAATGGGAGAAGCATTTTGCGAGCCATCTGACCGAAGAAGATAAAGAGAGGATTTTTCTCAAAAATAAAGACGGCTACCAGGGGTATCTGTGGCATTTATTCAGCAATAAGCTGAGGAATTGTCTTGAACGCGAGGAAGCGGATGAAGCCTTTCAGCAAGTTGCCCATGAGTCGTACTATGTGTTTTACCAGCTTTCCAATGAAGTGTTGATCTTGGAAAATGCTGCGGTGTTTTCTGTCGCGGACTTGGAAATGGAATACGATGTGTATGTCGTGGATAAGGATTTTACGTGGACGTATGTGAAGACCCATGAAACCCAATGGTGTGGGCCTTATTTTGCTAGGAAGTAGGGATGGGGAAAACAAAAAGAGGAAGCATTCGGATACCTTTAGGGGTATGCCGCTATGCTTCCTTTTTTGATGGATGGGTTGATTATCGTTGCTGGAGATACTGCAAGCTGTTTTCCATAATCTCTTTGAAAGGGGGAGCCACAATTTCTTGCCCCCATAATTTTACCCAGAGGTCTGTCTGCGGGTCATCAACAGCTATGTAAACCAATAGCTTTGGATCATCACTTGGTGCAAAGCCTATAAACGAATACGTATATTTGCCTTCGATAATTTTTCCTTGGTGGTCGCGTTTCTCTGCGATTCCTGTTCGCCCAGCAACTGCATATTCTTTTATGGAAAAGGCTATATCTGAGCCAGGTTTGTTGTTTACTAACGCTTCTAAAACTTCTCGAACCTGTTTTGCTGTTTCTTCTGATATGACTCGACGCCCTTTATCAACGTGGTTCCTTTCCTCCTTCGTCATATGTGGTTTCATTAACTCACCACCGTTGGCAACGGCCCCGACAGCAGCTACTTGTTGAACCGCAGAGGCAGAGCCAGCAAGTCCATAAGCTGCCATTGCTTTATCATAAGGAGTATTCATATTTGGTATCTTTCCTGGTTGTTCATTAATTTGTTCGGTGCCCGTTTTCGCTCCAAAACCGAACCGTTCAAAATATTTCTGTAACAAGTCCTCTGGTATCTGTTCAGTTAGCTTGGCAAAAGCGACTTGAGAAGAACGCTGGATACCTTCTGAATACGTAATCTGTCCCCAGCCATAACCACCATTATGGTCTTTTATAAACTTACCCGGGGTAATCTCGTAGGTTCCGGACCCGTAAGTTTCGTTATCTTTATACTTCCCCTCTTCAATAGCAGCCGCCAACGTCACGATCGGAAATGCGGCCACAGGATCTGGTATCGCCCTGACTATGTGTGGAACCCGGTCATTGGGTCCTTTCAGATTCCCCATCCCAAGAATTTCTCCGGTATTTGGATTGGTAACGATTACTGTCATATTTTGGGGCTGATAGGCCTTGCCGGTCTTATGTATCGCTTCTTCTACATACTCTTGAATTTGTGAATCGAGGGTCAGAACCATATCTGCTTGGGATGTCGTTTCCGCGGCTTGTGCCTTTTGACTCTCCCCTGTATTCATCTGTTGTGCGCTTGGCACAGATGGGGTTACCTCCGAAGGCATCCACTGATAAGCGATAAACAACAAAGCAAATGAAGCAGCTACGCCCCCGATGACCTTGACATACTTTTTTCGCCTTTCCATTTGTACGAGCAGCTCCTTTTCTCGACGGATATGACTCGCGATTTCACGTCGCTTATCCTCATCCAACTGAAGCGACGGAAACGATTGCAGCACTGTGCTTATCTCTTTTTCTTCAATAGATGACGTCATGTAGATTGACCTCCCTGCTGCTATTGCCCATTTGTTTTTGCAATTCTTTTATGGCCCGATGGAGCGTCGTGCTGACTTTTGCTTCGCTCCAGCCCAAGATTTCTGCTGTCTCTGCTGTAGATACTCCTTCTATCAATCGCAGGATTAGAACCTCTCGATACGTGCTTTTGAGGTGATTCATCGCTTCATAAACTTCTTGCAATTGTTCCTTTAACACCAGTGCCTTCTCAGGTGTGCGCTCTTTGGAAGTGAGGAGTCGGAGGACGTTTTCGGGGAACCAATCCATCATTTTTTGCTTTCGCCTATAATCAATCGCTGCATGGCGCGCGATGGTCAGAAGCCATGTCTTGGGCTGTGCCCTTCCTTCGTAGCTTGATACGGATCTTAGCGCCTTCGTAAAAACTTCCTGGACTAAATCCTCGACATCTCTACGTCCGGTAAAATACGCGAGGTAATTGTAAATATCATGGCCGTATTGCTGGAACCATCGCTCTATTCGGTGATCGGAATCCATTCGTACGCTCCTTTTTATGGGTTTGTACCTTATTAGACGCAAAAACGAGATTTGCTTACAGTTTTTGTGATATAAAAAAATGAAGCATATCTCTGCCGCACTGGCAAAAATATGCTTCATTCTCTTCGATCCGAAAAATCTAAGCGGAGAGAGTGGGATTCGAACCCACGCACGCCTCACGACGCCTAACGCATTTCGAGTGCGTCCCCTTATGACCACTTGGGTATCTCTCCATATTTGGTTTGTCAGAAACATTATTTACTATAGCAAAATACAATCAAAAATGCAAGACTCATTCCTTTGCATTCCCCTTGATTTGCGCGGCTCATTAGGCCAAACTAATAACAGCACACACGATTGTATCCGATCAGAAGAAAAGCGAGGAACATATATGAAACGTGAACGTTTGGACAAGGTGCTGGCCAATATGGCAATCGGCACGCGCAAGGAAGTGAAAGCCTTAGTGAAACAGCGACTGATCGTCGTGGACGGCGTTGTCGCAACAGACCCGGGGATGCATGTCATTGCCGAGGAACAGGAAATTCTTGTGGATGGAGAACCGCTTAACTTTAAGCGCTGGGTATACGTTTTACTGAACAAGCCGCCTGGAGTCGTTTCTGCTACAGAGGACAATGTCCATGAAACCGTAGTGGACTTGCTCCCGTACGAGTGGGCTATCAAGGTGCATCCGGTAGGCCGACTGGATATTGATACAGAGGGTCTCTTACTCTTGACCAATGACGGTCACCTCTCCCATAGTCTCTTGTCCCCGAAAAAGAAAGTGGACAAGGAGTACTTTGCCCGCATCGATGGCCGAGTTACTGAGCACCATGTACAGGAGTTTGCCAAAGGCGTGGAATTGGAGGACTTCACTACACTACCAGCCAAGCTGGAGATTATCTCTTCAGGAGAAGCATCAGAGATTCGCGTCACCATCATGGAAGGAAAGTTCCATCAGGTAAAACGGATGTTTGCTGCTTTCGACCTGCAAGTCACCTATCTGCAACGGATTCGTATGGGCCCGCTTCACCTTGACCCGTCACTCGCCCCAGGTGAGTATCGCGAACTGACCGAAGAAGAGCTGCACATGCTGCAAAACGTAAACAAATAAAACCGTCTGCATGCAGACGGTTTGTCCAGACAGCCCGGTCATTCCTGTACCGGCTGTCTTTTTTTCCGCAATCCACGAAAGAAGTCCTTGAGCATCTGCCCGCATTCCTCTGCAAGAACACCCTCTAAGACTGGCACCTGATGATTGAAGCGTGGTTCCGCGAGCAGGTTCATTAATGTCCCGGCACAGCCAGCCTTCGGATCGCGAGCGCCATACACGACCTGTTCGATACGGCTTTGAACGATTGCACCTGCACACATCGGACACGGCTCCAACGTCACGTACAGCGTACACCCGATCAAGCGCCATCCACCCAAGCGTTCACTTGCCTCCCGTATCGCGATTAATTCCGCGTGCAAGGTAGGGTCTTTTTGTGTTTCCCGCAAGTTGTAGCCGCGACCTACGATTTCCCCGTCGCGCACGATGACCGCACCGATCGGAACCTCGCCAATCGCAGCGGCTTTCCGGGCCTCTTCCATGGCTTGTTTCATATAATAATCATGTTCATTTGCTTGTATCACGTTTCCCTAAAGCTCCTTCAAAAACAGTCTTTCGTCCCGAATAAACGGACCATTTTACCCAAAAAAGTTGATTCAAGAAGTTTTTGTCCCTACCCGTTCACATACTATCTGCGAGATTACATACATTAATGATGTAAGGAAGAAGTATGCAAATCATTGTTAGCCTCTTTCTGGAGGGATGTGAGTGGGCTTAACCTCTGCAAATACGTTATTTGATCGCTTTCACAGTCCGACTAGAGGTCTACTGGCAAAAGAAGAAGTGTTTTCCCACATCGAACATACCATCTCATCAATAGGTGGTCCATTTGAAATTATTGTGGGGGCCGACTCTCAATTAAAAAGCCGCGGGACTTTTTTTGCTCTTGTGATCACAGTAATTCGTCCCGGCCATGGGGGCACCTTCTTTTATCACAAATTTCAAGAACGCCGGTACTCATCCTTGCAACAGCGTATATTTCAGGAAGCGATGTACGCAGTCGGACTTGCCACAGAAGTACGCCAATATTTGCGGGACCACCACTTAGATACTCCCATCCGCCTGCATTTTGATATCGGTACGAATGGCCCTACCCGTAAGTTTATCCAGTCTTTGTTGAGCTTAGCAGAAACCAATCACTTTCGTGCCGAAATCAAACCGAACTCCTTCTGTGCATCTACGATTGCCGACAAGTACACCAAGTAACAAACCAGGCGGATTGCTAATGAGGCGTCCGCTTGGCTTTGTTTTGCCCTTATCCTGCTTGGTTCAAACAATTCGGGACAGGCTTCTGCTTCTCCTGCCCACCGTGTTTTTTCCCGTTAACAGGGTGATTGACAATGTACGAGACGTGAGCTATTATAAGCTTTAATTGAAGCGTTTTCACAAGGCGTGTTACTGGTAATGCAGGCATGAGCCGAGAAGATCTTTTTCTTGTTAAAAAGGTTTTTTCGGCTCTTTTTTCTGATTAATGTCATGGTTCATCGACATTTTTCATTAAATTGGATGTGACCGCTTGCGGTAAGCAAATACGGTCATGGACCGTTTTTGTCTATCTAAAGGTGGTGGAATGGATTGTCCCGTGAAAAGGAAAAAACGTACGCAATTACGCGTGTGTTGAACCATAACGTCGTACTCGTGGAAGAACCCGGATCCGGACAAGAAATTGTCCTGTTCGGAAAAGGAATCGGATTTGGCGCAAAACCCGGGAATACCGTCCCCGCCCAAGACTCGCGTGTGGAAAAGCGCTTCAGGCTCGAAAATGAGAACCATCAGAAGCAGTATCAGAACATCTTGAGCCAAGTAGATCCTGCTGTCGTAGGAATTGCGGAAGAAATTATCGCTCTCATTGCGAGTGAGATTACGCCAGAATTGAACGAACACGTCCACGTTGCCTTGCCTGACCATATCCAATTTGCCATCTATCGGCTCAAGAACGGCATGGAAATCGTGAATCCGTTCTTGTTCGAAATCCAGACGCTGTACACGAAGGAGTACGCGCTGGCAAACCGGGCAGCGGATATGATCAAGAACGCATTCGACCTGGACATTCCCGATAGTGAAATCGGATTTCTGGCCTTGCACATTCACTCCGCGATCAGCTACGTCCCAGTAAAAAAGGCTGTCCAATTCACCAACATCATCACGGATTTGGTAAGCCTGATTGAAGAACGAACAGCTATTACGATTGAACGCAGTACCATTGACTACGTTCGCCTCATTACCCATTTGCGCTTTGCCGTTGAGCGCATCCGTCAACAAAAATTCATCAAGAACCCGCTTCTGGACCGAGTCAAAACCACCATGCCAGAAGCCTATCAATTGGCAACAGAGCTGGCTGAATACATCTCCACCCGTCTCGAGATCGCTGTACCAGAAGACGAGGTTGGTTACATGGCTCTGCACCTTTATCGCTTATTACAACAAAATTAAATCATAATCCTGCGTGTTACTAGTTCGACTAGGCATGAGCGGTGAGATCATACGGACATAGTAAGTATGTCGTCGTATGAATTCAACCGTCTCATGCCTTTTTTGGTTCAGACGCAAAAGGAGGATACTATGCTACGCAGTCTTTTTTCCCGAAAAAAACAACAACAAGAGGTAACCTTTCTTGCACCTTTAACAGGTACCGTACTCCCCCTGTCCGAAGTTCCTGATCCTGTATTCGCAGGGAAAGTCGTCGGTGATGGAGTAGCGATTTTGCCAAGTGCAGACACTCTCGTCTCCCCTGTCGATGGAAAGGTAACGCATCTTTTCCCTACTCACCATGCTATCGGGCTGTCGACTGAAAGTGGTCTTGAGATATTGATGCATATTGGAATCGATACCGTGAAATTAAACGGGAAAGGCTTTACCCCATTTGTCTCCGTTGGCGATCAAGTGAAAGCTGGCGATAAGCTCATCCAATTCGACAAGAGCGTACTGGAAGAGGCGGGTTGTCCGATTGTAACACCGATCGTTATTACAAACGGTGATCGGGTTGCTGAAAAAAATGTGGTGGCAAAAGCAACTGTGCAAGCAGGTCAAGAGCCACTGATGACTGTCGTCTTAAAATAAAGCGAAGTGCATGGTTGAAGGAGGTACAACATGGTTCAATTTGAAGTAACCGTCAATGTAGAGGGTGGGCTCCACGCGAGACCAGCAGCTCTACTCGTGAATTGTTCGTCACAATCTCAATCAAAGATTACGCTGAGCAAAGGGACAAAACACGCAGATGGCAAAAGCATTCTCGGCATTATGACGTTGGGTGTCTCCCAAGGCGACACCCTGACCATTCAGATCGACGGAGCGGATGAACAAAACGTAGCCACTGCGATTCAGCAGCTATTGGAGCAATCCTCGTCAAACATATAGTGTAAACGACGGACAGGAAGGTGAAGGATGTATGTTAAAAGGAATCCCAGTTTCCGCTGGCATTTCGATTGCCCCTGTTTTACGCCTCACACACGAAACAGCCATCGCGCAGGCAGAGTCCACCACTCCAGTGGATACGACTCAGGAGCTAGGACTACTTAGCAAAAGCGTAGAGCAAGCACGCGAACAACTGGAAAAGCTAAAGGAACAGACAGAGGAACAATTAGGCTCGGAAAAAGCGGCCATCCTCTCTGCTCATATCGCCTTTTTGGATGACCCGGCATTTGTCGGGGAGATGAATGCGCTCATCGAAAATCAACAACTGGCGGCATCTGCCGCTGTCTCGCAAGTAGCCGATCAATTCATTGCTCTCTTTGAGAGTATGGACGATGCCTACATGAAAGAGCGCGCGGATGATATTCGTGATGTGAGCCGCCGTCTGATTCGAAATATTTCGGGCGGTGACACCGTCATCTCCTACCCGGAAGAGCCTTTCATCCTGGTTGCATGGGACGTCACCCCATCCGAGACGCTTCAGCTTCCACTCCAGCATGTACGGGGAATTGTCACGGCAAAAGGCGGCGCTACCTCTCATGCAGCCATATTGGCACGCTCTCTCGGTATTCCCGCTGTCATGGGTGCAGGCGATACCTTAATGGAAAAAGTAGACTCCGGAAATTTGCTGATCATCGACGGAACCTCTGGACAGCTGATTGTTTCGCCTGATGCGGATACACTGGCTGCCTATCAGGAAAAAGCCGCGCAGGAAGAAAAGGAACGCCAAATGTACGAAGCCATTAAGGAGCTGCCTGCCGAAACAACCGATGGCCACCGTGTTCACCTGATGGCAAACATGGCCGTGCCAGAAGAATCGGATGCACTGGTCGCATCTGGTGTAGAAGGAATCGGGTTGTTCCGCTCCGAGTTTTTGTTCATGGATCGCAGCACCCTTCCCGATGAGGACGAACAATTTGCTGCATACAAGCATGTAGCCGCAGCTTTTGGCGACAAGCCAGTCATCATTCGCACCTTGGATGTTGGCGGTGACAAGCATTTGCCAGCACTCGCGCTTCCACAGGAGGAAAACCCGTTCCTTGGCTTCCGCGCCATGCGCATCTCATTAGCCAGACCGGAATTGTTCCTGGTGCAATTACGCGCTCTCTTGCGTGCCAGTGCATTTGGTCGCCTGCTGATCATGTTCCCGATGATTTCCCATCTGGAGCAGCTGCGTGAAGCCAAACGATTGCTGGAGCAAGCGAAAGCAGAGTTGCGGGCAGAAGGAATTGCTTTTGACGAGAAGATCGCAGTAGGCATGATGATGGAGATTCCGGGTGCCTGCCTGCAAGCAGATGCGTTTGCGAAAGAGGTAGATTTTTTCAGCATCGGCACGAATGATCTCGTTCAATATACGCTGGCCGTAGACCGGATGAATGCCAATATTGCCGAGCTGTACAGCTACTACCATCCAGCCGTATTACGATTGATTTCCCAAGTCATCCAAGCTTCCCATCGGGCGGGCATTTGGACCGGACTGTGTGGGGAAATGGCGGGAGATCCGTTGGCAACAAAGCTCCTGCTCGGATTGGGACTCGATGAGTTCAGCGGTGCCGCTTCGGTGATGCCAAAAGTCAAAGAACGTATCCGCTCCACCAGCGTAGAAGAAGCGAAGCAACTGGCCGAACACGTTCTTACACTCTCTACTGTATACGAGGTTGTTCAATATCTGAAAGACAAAGCCTTATAAAAGGTTTTGTCGCCTGAGTAGTGTAAGCGCTTTCAACATATCGATCAGAATGGTCTCTCTCCGGCTTATTCCTTGTGCCCTCATCATTTTGCCATTCATCCGGAGAGCGGCTTCCCTGATAAATTCATTTCATTCCAAGGAGGTTTTATCCTATGCTCGCTTTTCTGCAAAAGATTGGGAGAGCCCTCATGCTCCCGGTTGCAACGTTGCCAGCCGCAGCGATTTTGCAAAGCTTTGGTCTTCTCAAATTCGAGAAGGACCTCAATCTCGGCGCCTTTGGTGCATTCATGGACTCCTACATCGCTCCGCTTTTGGCTGCTGGTGGTTCAGCCATTTTTGACAACCTGGCTTTAATCTTTGCTGTCGGTGTTGCCATTGGATTGGCGGGAGATGCTGTTGCTGCTTTGGCTGCTGTCATCGCCTACGTCGTATTAACGAAAGTACTTGCAGCTGTTCCTGCTGCCTTGCCTTTCATCGCGGACGATTTGAAACTGAACATGGGTGTCATCGGCGGTATTATGGCGGGTGGTATTGCAGCGTTTTTCTACAACCGCTACCATTCGATCAAGCTACCAGAATGGCTAGGATTCTTCGGTGGAAAACGCTTCGTCCCGATCATCACGTCTCTTTCCATGGTTGTCATCGGTTTGATTTTCGGGATCATTTGGGGGCCCATCCAGATTGCCCTTGACTCATTGGGCTCTTGGATCGTAGGTCTCGGCGCAACAGGTTCTTTCTTGTTCGGATTCTTCAACCGATTGCTCGTTCCATTTGGTCTGCACCACGTACTCAATGCGATTGCCTGGTTCCAAATCGGTGACTTTACCGATGCGACAGGAAAAGTCGTACACGGCGACTTGCATCGTTTCTTTGCGGGAGACCCATCAGCAGGAATGTTTATGACTGGTTTCTATCCGATCATGATGTTCGCACTTCCTGGAGCGGCTTTCGCTATTATTCACTCAGCGCGTCCTGAAAAACGCAAAGTAGTTGCTTCTATGTTTATCGGTGCAGCTCTCGCTTCGTTCCTGACCGGGATTACCGAGGTAGTTGAATTTGCGTTCATGTTCGCTGCTCCACTCCTGTATTTTGTTCACGCGATATTGACGGGTGTGTCCGGGTATATCGTGACCTCTCTAGGTATCAAGCACGGCTTTGGATTCTCAGCGGGTCTGATCGACTACGGCATCAACTACCACCTCTCTACGAATGCTTGGATGATCATCCCGATTGGTCTGGCATTCGCCGTGGTCTACTACGTCCTGTTCCGTTTCCTGATCGTGAAGCTGAACCTCAAGACACCAGGACGAGAAGATGACGAAGAAATGACAGTTACAGCTACAGGAAGGAACAATTCGATGCAGGATAAAGCGATCCAAGTGCTCACTCACATTGGTGGAAAAGAAAACGTCGTTAGCGTAGACGCTTGCATCACTCGTTTGCGTCTCGTCTTGAAGGATGACAAGAAGGTTAACGACAAGGCCTTGAAGGACCTCGGTGCAGCAGGTGTTATGCGACTGGGTCAAGGAAGCGTGCAAGTCGTCTTCGGAACCCATTCGGAGCTGCTAAAAGAAGAGATCAGCAAGCTATAAAATACAACGAATGCCCGGTCACGGTGAAGTCCGTACCGGGCTTTTTTCTGTTTCCTGAACGGGTAACGGACGCGACCCGGCATCATTCCCACCATGTGTCGTACTATATGGGCATCGCGCGTTGTTTTCCAACTCCTTTTCAAATAGTATCAAGCGCTCGAGAAATCCCTCGCAAGCCGGCATACTCTGTGGCGCCATCATTTCAATTTCGTAAGCGACGGTTTTTCTCCATATTTCCAGCTGCCTTCTATTTGCCTCCCAAGCGTTCAAGCCCCCCACCCCTTTTGCCAAATCAGCAAACCATTCGGATAAAAAGATCAAGCATGTTACATCTTAGTTTTTTAGCCAACACTGGCAAATGATTAGCCTTGAAGTCATATTCTCCCTTCTCGTACTTCAAGTATGTCGAAGCATTTCGAAACCCGAGTGCTTCCGCCATTTCTTGCAAGGTCAGCTTGCACTCATTACGTCGTTGCGCGATAAACGGGAGGTTGAGTCGTTCCACCAGTTATCCCCTCCTGATTTGCAAAAATGGCAAATATTTATAGTTACATCATATCCTTTCAATTTTAGCAAAGTCAATACAGATTTTGTCATATTAGCAATCTTGTTTTTTCCGTTTTGGAAAATTGTTAGAATGGAATTGCCAAAACGATAAAGGTGGTCTCACGATGTCCATAATTGGTCAACGCATAAAATGGCTGCGCGAACAAAAACAATGGTCACAACTTCAATTAGCTGAAAAGCTGGGCATACATAATACGGTACTTTCGCGGATCGAGTCAGGCGAAAAGAAGGGCGTCGATTTTCATCTGATTTCCAAAGTCGCAGATTTATTTGAAGTATCCACCGATTTTCTCCACGGGCGCACGGAGGAACCATCTTGGCAACGCGGTTCTGTCCGGGAAACACCGGCGACCTTCTTAGATGTCGATGGCCTGTCAGAGAACGAGCTGGTTGAGGTCAAGCGCCATATTGAATTTTTAAAGTGGAAGGCTTTGCAAGAAAAGAACGAAGATCCTTCGTAAAGATGAACAGATAACAGAAAAACCCCTGTCTCCAGGGGTTTTCATCGTGGCAAGCGTCAGGCGTACTCTCCTGATGCTTTTTTATATAGGCTGTGTTATTCTTCGCTGTCGTTAGCCATTTCGTCTGCATTCAACTCGATCCAGCTCTGCGACCAGGTCTCAATCCCTTTGAGCACTGGAGTCAGAGCTTTCCCCATCTCCGTTAAGGAATACTCTACGCGGACAGGAGCAGAATCAGTAAACACCTGCCGATGCACGAGTCCTTCCTTCTCCAAATCCTTCAAACGCTCAGAAAGTAGCCTTCCGCTAACTGGCAGGGCCCCTTCCAATGCACAAAATCGCTGTGGTCCCGACAACAACTGGTATAGGATTAGACCTGTCCATCGCTTTCCCAACAACTGCATACCTTTTTCGAACTTCGGACAGAGGGTAGACTCTTTCATAGGTATCACCTCATTCTCCTTTCAGTATACCGCTCTTTGTTCAATCCATCAAAACCAATGATGCCAATCAACCTTGAAAATTGCACTTGCCAACCGTTGGGATTTTAATCGAATGACTTGACTTAAGAAATTATTATTGTATACTTACTAACGAAAAGTAACTTTGTTACACATTTAAATTTATCGGAGGGATTCATACATGTCAAATCGTTTTGAATGGAGCGCACTTATTCTACGTGTGATTGCTGGTCTTACTTTTGCCATTCATGGAGTGGCTAAATTCCAAATGGGGCTGGAGAATGTCGCTGGTTTCTTCGGGACCATGGGACTTCCTGCATTCATTGCTTATCTCGTAGCCTTCTTGGAGGTAGTCGGTGGTATCGCCTTGATTCTGGGTCTGGGTACTCGCGTGTTCGCTGGTGCGTTGTCTGTTGTTATGATTGGTGCCATCTTTACAGCCAAGCTCGCTGTTGGCTTCCTGGGCGGTGAAGGTGGAGCTGGTTATGAATTGGATCTGGCCTTGCTTGCGATGTTGGTTGCTCTTGGCATCAGCGGCAGCTCCAAGTTCGCACTGGACACTATTCTGTTTGGAAAAAGCTCGGTTGAGTAATTCCATTGTTACACGTATAAAAGCCAGTCTGAAGGTCATATTCGAGCCTTCTGACTGGCTTTTTCTCTTTATTCTTTTTGCGGCGATTCCTCGATCATTTTTTTATTGATGATTCTTATTTTGTCTGCTGGAGATTGCTCGTCCTTTGCACTAATAAATACGGAGTTATCTCCCGCTTCAAAAAACATGACATAATCCTCATCGGCCATGCTCTTATCTTCACTGACAGGCGCTCCCAGATTTTTACGGATTGTGTCCAGATTCGTTTCATTTAGATGAAGACCAGCCAAATCAATTCCATATACGCGATCCTGCCCATCAAAATAAATGAGCGCACTCTCTAGCTTCTCAAAGACTTCATAGCGTCCGCCATCCCAATAATCTTGTTTCGTTACCTTTCCGTATAGCGCAGAAACCTCATCCCGCTTCATCCCGATGTGGATATCGAAGCCACTGATTTCGTTTTTGGCAAGCAGCTGCAAAAATTGCTCATCCAGCGTAATTTGACGCACGGTAGCAGTTTGCTTCTCTTGCTTTTGGTCGCCCCCGCTATTTCCCGCCTCTTGCTTCTGCTCGGCAACAGGTTGTTGTTTAGAATCTGTTGATACGCTCGTGTCAGGTGAACAGCCTCCCACAATCAAACCTGCCACTACGGTCATACACACCCATTTTCTCAACCGACTTCACTCCTTTATCTCCTCTTGAATGGTCTCATCGCAACTTCGTCACTGGTAAGACGTATCTTTTAGTGAAAGTGAGGTGTTGTATGAATGCCACTCTGGTTACTCGTCGTACTTATTTTCGGAGGTCTCTTGCTGATTGGAGCCATCATCGATTGGATTGCCAAGCGCCGGAAGCAGAGAGTCCTCATAGAGCGTAACAACCGTGATTCCCATTCCTTTGATGAAGGATACGATCCGAGAAATAAAGACGAATATCTCAATTGATAGACGCTGCTTCCCATCATTTGGTTACGAAACCGCCCCTAACAAAAAAGACCCCGAAAAGGGTCCCCTTCACACCACGATGCTGATGATAATTCCTGACAAAATGCTGACGAGTGTTGCCCCATACAACAGCCTCAGTCCAAACCGGGCGACGACATTTCCTTGCCTTTCATTCAAGCCTTTTACCGCGCCAACAATTGTCCCGATGGAGCCAAAGTTCGCAAACGAAATCAAAAACACAGACACGATCGCGACCGTTCTTTCGCTCAACTGACCTTGAATCTTCGTAAAATCGAGGATGGCGACAAACTCGTTCGCCACTATTTTGGTGGCCATGATACTTCCTGCTTGTACAGCTTCATGCCAAGGAACCCCCATAAGAAAAGCGAGCGGAGCAAAGACATACCCTAACAACGCTTGGAACGAGATGCCGAATAACGCACTGAATAACCCGTTCACCATCGCAATGAGTGCAATAAATCCGAGCAACATCGCAGCCACGACCACGGCTACTTTAAAACCATCCAGAATGTACTCCCCGAGCATTTCAAAGAAAGCCTGTTTCTCTTCTTTTTCTTGATCGAGCAAGTCATCTTCCGGCTTCACTTTATACGGATTAATAATGGAAGCAATAATAAAGCCACCAAATAAGTTGAGTACCAACGCAGCTACCACATACTCCGGTTTGAGCATAGTCATGAAGGAACCGACAATCGACATAGACACGGTGGACATCGCAGAGGCACACAGCGTGTACAGCCTGTTTTCGGGTATAGCACTGAGCTGTTTTTTCACGGTAATAAACACTTCGGACTGCCCGACGATCGCCGAAGCAATCGCATTATACGACTCCAATTTTCCCATGCCATTCACTTTGCTCAATACGAGTCCCACATAATGAATAAATAAAGGGAGAATTCTCGTATATTGCAGAATGCCTATCAGTGCAGATACAAACAAAATCGGCAGCAAAACTTGTAAGAAAAACGGAGACGCACCTGGATTCGCAATGCCACCAAAGACAAAATTAATCCCCTCGTAAGCATACTCCAGGAGTACAGAAAAACTGCTGGCAATGCCTGATATTAAAATGAGTCCAATACTGGTTCGCAACAACAGCAAACCAAACACGATCTGAATCAGAATCATGATGAGGATAGGGCGATACCGAATGTGCTTTTTATTACTACTTGCCAGCCAAGCAAGCAAAAATACCGTGATCAAACCTATACCTGCGATGATATAATTCATGCAACCAACTCCAATAGCAAAAGATTTAGAGCCGACACGTACCATTGCCGATCCGCTTATCTCGCTCCATAATCTTCCCAAAAGAGCACAAAAAAACCCTCCTGAACGATGAATAATCGAACAGAAGGGGGATGGGACATCTATATATCTGCAACGGCGATAGCCTCAATCTCAATCAACAGCTCGTCCCTGATGAGCTTGCTCACTTCAACGGCAGAGCTCGCTGGCGGGGTTTCTGTATTCACGTACTGATCTCGAATCTCACGGACAATGTGCATCTTGGAGATGTCGGTCACGAAAAAAGTCAATTTCACTACATGCTCAAAGCTGACTCCTGACTCTTCTAACGCGAATTGGATATTATCGAAAACTTGTTTTGTCTGTGCGGCTAAATCGCCTGTGCCGACCACTTGGCCTTCCCTGTTGAGAGCCACCTGTCCCGATACATAAATCGTCCGTGCGTTCCGAACCTCCACCGCATGGGTGTAGCCAAACGTAGGTGGCATTGTTTCAGGGTTAATGAAGTTGATTCGCTTATCATTTTGCATCTGACATGCTCCCTCCGATTCTCATTTATTGGTAATCCATTCTACCATACCCGAAAAATTCTGACCATTCCTCGAGTTCTCAAAGAAAGAGAGGAATGAATAACCCGTCTCCAGCTCGGCTGAGGACGGGTTTTGCTTTTTATTGGTTTCTATTGGAGGAATTAAATTGATCAAATAGCCCGCTTCCAGAGCTTTTTGGCTGTTCTTTTTTGTTTACGGCTTCAAATTGCTGAAACAGTCCGCCATCATGCTTCTTTTTTTCTTCTTCTCTTATTTCTTTCTTTTTTGGTAGGGGCTGTTGAATCGGTGTTCTTTCTGGCGTTACATTCTTTTTCTTTCTCGTATGGTTGGTGTTTTTCTCCATGATCTTGTTAGGAGGTTGCTTCTTCTTCTTTTTTCCTCTATTCATATACCAATACCATAAAGGAAGAATACCGAGCATAATCGTACCCGCCGTAATGAGATACAGCTTCCAGATCGATTGCCTTTTCTCTTCCTCCTTTTTTTCTTCCCGCATCTTTTGGACAGCCTGTTCAAAATCAAGAACCTTATAATTTTCTTTAACAGACGACAAGTTCTTTACAAACCCAACCGAGCCCCTTCCATAATAGATAAAATTCCGCAGGGCATTGTTCACTGTCATCTGGTATATGTATCCTGTCGGGACACCTGAATCCTGGATTTTTTCTTTGATCTCTCCCATAAGATCAGGAGAAGTCGGATCAATCATTTGGTCATATTCCAAAACTTCATAGTTCTTACGTTCTTTTTTTCCTACTAACTGAACATTTTCATCATTATTGAACAGAAAATACCTCGGAATCCTATTGATACTCTTCCGATAGACTTTGTTTTTCGGGAAATTATGCAAGGCCATTTCGTTGCTATGCATTTCCAGCGTTTGCTCTGACAGCAGTACCTCTTCTGCTTCTATGATGGGGAGGTTTTTCTCTAAGGCTTCATATTTAGGGAGCCATTGAATGATACCATCTGGGTCTAAAAACATGTAAATGTCCTGATATTGAAAGGATGCCACATAGATTTGATCCGTTGGCAGGCTATTAAGATAAAACTCTTTTTCAAATGGTGTTGGATCGAAATTGTATGGGATGTTAAATACTGTTGCCCCACTTATCTCACTCTCATCTACCTCTTCTAACTGTCCGTTATTATGTACGGTAAAGTATAGGGGACCATTATGAGTTGGGTCACCCCAAATGGTCGATTGATAATATTGATTCGGTTGTAAATGGTATGGTCCAATACCTCTACCGATTTGGATTAAGAGTTCGGACCGCTGGATTCTTTCCTCTTCCGCAGCGGCTTCTTCGCTCGTCTCCTCTTCTTGGCTTGTCTCTTCTTCCACGTTTTCTTCTTCATCATCGTCGTCATCGTCAGCCTTTTTTTTGATTTTAACCGGCTTGGATGATTTGAAACCGCTTGACGGTTTTGCGCTTTTTATCGAGGAGCTTGAACTTTTGCTGGTTGAGCCTGAGCTTTTTCCTGAAGAGTACGAGCTTCTGCCGGACGAATAGGAGCCTGTACTAGATGACCCTGAGCTTCTGCCGGACGAATATGAGCTGGTACCAGATGATCCTGAACTTTTGCCGGACGAATAGGAGCTGGTACTAGACGAACCTGAGCTTCTGCCAGAACTACTGGAGCTAGAGGAACTTGAACCTCTAGATGACGCAGTCTCTACAGGAAGGATTACTAGACTAATCATTACAGCGCTAAGAAAATAGGCAAGCAAATTCCGCATGAAATATAACCCCTCTATCAACCAACCAATGGTTTTCTCTATATAACAGTTAAATACTACCACTTCGCATCATGGCAATGCTACAAAATTCCTACCCTTCCTTCTTCATCCTCTTTTGGCTTTTTACGATTACATCTATCCTGTATAATTTTTGAAAAATGGGCAATTAGAAAGAGAGGATTCGCTAGTGACAACGGTATACGATAAAGCGAAATATCATTACGAAAACTTTGAGGAGGATCTGCCTCAAAAACAGGCATACGTACATACAGGTTTTTTCATCGGCTGGTTGATTGAAAATGATATGGTTAGCGAGGATTTTCAAAAGAGTTTTGCAAACCTGATTGCTGATTTTAAACAAAGGAAGATGACTGGTCCTGAAGTTTATGAGAAGACGGGTGGAGTATTTGCTAAAGATATGCTGAATGAAGAAGGAAACCAGTTCGCAATGTTTTACTTCGATTTCGATACGGGGGAGTATCGCTATCATTATCTCGAAGCGTTTGATTGTGAGCCAAGCGTGTACCACGTGGAAGATACTTGGGGGAATTACGATCATATCAAAGATTGGATCGACAATGAGTATGAGTACTGGTGCGAGAAAAATGAATAGGACCGCGTAACCACGCGGCCCTACAGTCAATTCGCTATCCTATTTCTTAAGGATAAAATCAGACATAACTACCTTCTCCCATTGGATTCCTTTTGGACTCACGTTGGTGTAAAGCGTTATGGAGTCCGCATCTTCCATTACCGCTTTCAAATGAAAATTCATGTCCTTGGGCTGCAAATATTCATCATACAGCTGTTGGTAGTTGGGATCGTTCTTTTCTTTGGC
Organism: Brevibacillus porteri; assembly: GCF_003013475.1. GTDB lineage: Bacteria > Bacillota > Bacilli > Brevibacillales > Brevibacillaceae > Brevibacillus > Brevibacillus porteri. Next base: position 27,763 of record NZ_PXZO01000067.1, on the reverse strand, counting down.
GACTTTGATGTATTCTACGGTGTCAGGGTCTTTCTGAAAGTTTTTGTATTTCACTTGATATGCGAATGTCGCTTCTACTTTTCCATCTACTGTTTTCTCTTCATAATCCGATAGTGTAAACTCCAGCAGCTCATAGTAGGGGGAGAAAGCTTTCTTGCTCTCTTCTTCCATATAGCTTGCGATTTGGTTATAGCTTGTAGAGCTATCGATCGATTGTTTCCGTTCTGTGCCAGTGTTCGTTACTTCTTTTGCAGGTGGCGCGGCAGTCTGATTTTGTACGACCGCATCTGAGCTGCAACCACTGAAGAAAATCGCCAAGACCATAGCCATACATCCTACAATCACTTTTTTCAAAAGAAATCCCCCCTTATTTCGTTCGTCATTTGATATACGTTATACATTGGAGGCATGCTACACGTCTCAACAAAAAAAGAAAAAACCTTGATACACCAAGGTTTTTTCTTCGATGGCGTCCCCGAGAGGATTCGAACCTCCGACCTACAGTTTAGGAAACTGACGCTCTATCCTGCTGAGCTACGGGGATGTGCAAAACCTTGATATATCTGCATTTATTGGCTTATAGCAAAGCCTACAGACTGTGGTTACTCCAACAGTCTCATGTTTTTTTTCACACAGTTTTAATATACATTATTATTCATCTTACAATACAGAGAAGATATTATACTTAACCTAAACGAGAAAAATTTCTTGAAGTGTTCCATGCCCTCCAAGTTCGGTAAGAGCGTCAATAATTTCATCAAGCAAGGTCTTAGTTGCGCCATAGTATATTTGTCCTCCTTCATTAAATATCTAAACACAAAGTGAAGTTTGACCATAAAATATACATCAGTATATAAAGACAAAGCCACTCCTGATAATGGAGTGGCATTTAGGATTGATGGCTCATGGAATATGAACAATTTTAAAAGCATGTATTATTGAGAATAAGAAAATTCTAATTAAAAACTTACCTGTAAACTTCTTAACATTTCAAAAGTGTTTACATACTCAACATTAAATTCTCTACATACTACCGGGATTAATATTCTCTTTTTCATTTCAGGATTGTACGCTTCATGCGTGACAAGCGTATAATGTTTAGATTTTGCGTAGGCAATTAACCAAGCATCCGCATTTCGAGCGAACTCCTCTTTAGCACTAGGAGTAAATTGCGGGTTACTATGTGCCCATTGTTGTATTTCTGCATAACTTTCAATCACATCTTGTGAATCTGTTCGCTCAAAATAATCCTTAAAGTTTTCAGCAGTCCACATATGTAGTCTATCAGCATTTTTGGGGTTAGGGGAAATAATTTCATCTTGAATCTTATCTATACTACGAATATTATTTTTGCCAGCGTGGCTCACTAGAGAATCCCAAAAACTTGGCGCTAAATCAAAACCGTAATACCCTCTATGTGCACTGATAAACACATTCGCATCTAATACATACAACGCTAAACACCCCTTTCCCTTACTAAATTAACCAAATTCTCAAATGTTTTGTTTCTTAATCCAGTTAATTTAAATGCATCAGTATATTGAATGTTTCCTGTGATAGTCTGATAAATTACTGCATTTGTGAAAATATTGCCTAGTCTGCTCTTGGTTGTATTATAGAAATCGCCCCCGGAAGATGGTCTAGATTGTTGATTTTTTAATCTTTCTAAATAATCATAGTAAAAGCTAAAAAACTCTTCTTTAGTAATGCAGTGTAAGTCCAGCGCCCTTCTTCCAATAACAATTGGACTTACCTTAAATATGTTACTTAATGTCTCATAAACTACTCCATCGGGGTAATGAATTTGCCATTGCTCCATAAATATCTCTTTAGGGCACAACATTTCGGCTGCTGCTTCATTACACAATTTCTCAACGTCCGCATTATGGACATTTAATGGGGATGCCTCAACAATTGCACTAGAACCTATAAGAATATGCGCAACTTCATGTACAAGAGTAAAAATTTGAGCAGACTTTGTATCTGCTGCATTGATAAAAATCAATGGAGCCATATTATCCACTAATACAAACCCTCTAAACTCTGCAACATTTAATGGACGATGAGTATTACTACCTACAATTCCATTTTGCATTACTAGTATTCTATTCTTCTCACATTTTTCAATTAAAAATTTTAATGCATCATGGAAAGTTCTATGTTGACGTGCCCAATTTTGCTGTAACTCTAATAAGTTTAGAATAGTATTTGCTAATTGGGAGACAGTAGCGCCTTGGTAAGAACCAACAAATTCAAGTTTTGTTCCCACATATTGCTCATAATAGTCTCGCATAAAATCTTGTCTTCTCTGCATAATATGTAAAGTTTCTATCAGGTCTGGGCTTACTTGTTCGCTATCCCCATCCTCTAGTGTTCTGTAATGTGGAATAGGTAACGTTTCTATTGGAGGTTCCTTCAAGAAAAAATACCCCAAAGGAGTGGCAGTAGCTGCAGCAAAATCTTCAAGTTGCTTAAATGTTGGTTGTTTCTCACCTGTCAACCATTTATCTAATAACTTGAACTTTTTGTGCAACTTATCTCGTTGAACACTACGATGATAAGCCCATATTAATAATTCCTTTTTAACAGGGACTTTAATAGCCATAGTTCACCTCCTGCAAATATTTACATTAAAAAACAATTCAATCTATGTATTCGTTCTTTTCATTTTAAAGTTATCTATTCTTAAAGCCCGGGTTAAATCCATATTAATACGCATCATTCAATCCTTTATTGCAATAGTTTATTTAGGACATTTTAACCATACCACGAATTGGAATATTATGCTATCTCATCGTCTCACATTTTATCCATCGTCGGACTGTGGGTTTGCTTTAGCCCATTATGAATAGACATACATATAAAAGATGTAATCTATCCCCTCCACCCTTATTTTACAATATCATTAGAATGCCTATACCATCTTCTAAGCCCTGTTCCAATCTTGCATCTTATCATCTTGTCAATACAGTTAGGAAGTACTCACAGCCCCGCTCCTACATGATTCCCCAATGTCAAAAAGTATACTTTTTGAAAGATAAAAAAACAGACACAAAACAGTGTGTCAAAATGTTGTTTTTACATATTGAAATATGTCATAATCAGATATATATATTTTGACATAGACATATAAGGGGATAACGGATAATGAAGGTTGCATATGTCAGGGTTTCCACTACGGAGCAGAACGAAGAAAGACAAGTGAAGGCATTGGAATCACATCAGATTGAGAAATGGTTTATTGAAAAGGTCAGTGGTAAAGACCGTAATAGACCACAGCTACAAGCCCTATTTGACTTTGTAAGAGAGGGAGATACCATTTACATTGAATCCATTTCAAGGCTTGCTAGAAGCACATATGACTTCCTTAGCATTGTTAGAGAGTGTGAAGCCAAGGGCGTTCAGCTTGTTAGCCTTAAAGAAAGCATCGACACAAGCACACCACAGGGCAAATTCATGTTGACGATCTTTGGTGCTTTGTACGAATTGGAAAGAGAGAACATCAAACAGCGTCAAGCAGAGGGCATCGAAGTGGCTTTGAACAATGGTGTGAAGTTTGGCAGACCAAAGCAAGCAATCACAGCCGACTTCACTAAGGCATACAAGGATTGGAAAGCAGGGCAAATCACAGCAACAGAAGCAATGAAACGGCTTAATATGAAGCCAAATACATTCTATCGTCGTGTTAAAGAGTACGAACATAAAGCCTAAACGTCTTTTGTAGGCGTTTTGTATCAAATACGTATCAAGACATGAGTCAATTCAAACAACTGCTATTTGCATTGACGCTTCATATAGTGAACAACTTAATGCTATGCGAAATATGTAAATTCATCTTCTTGAACAGAACTCCTAAAGGTTCTGTTTTTTTCTTCACATTCACTACCATGAGTGTGTGATTACACAACGCTCCTGTATAACTATAAATGATGGAAATCAAACGTGAGGGGGTACTTCCATAATAATAAATACAGATGGTGGGATTGTTTCCGTAGTTTCGTGGAGTCACAATATGACGGGGCTAGGTTTACAGTCAATTAAACTTCATACCCTCAGAAATTTGGTAGTACGCATTCTTACAAACACCCTTACAGAAAAAATGGCGATACGAAACAAAGTATGCTATTTTTCAGAAAATTGTTAGTTGCGAGTTGATAAACTCTGTTCCATATCGTCAAACGAAGTTGCTCATTCTTCCTCTTCATAAATGACTGTATATCTCTTGTTTAGCATAAAAAAGCGAATAACTCTTCAGAGTTGTTCGCTTCTTATTGAAATAAACAGACATATATGTACTATTTGACGAAAGCATCCGTTCAAATTTGTTTCTGCGGTTGCACCTGTAAAAGCACCGACGGTAAAAACACCACTAAGTAGGAGTGCTGATACAATGATATTTTTTGTGCATAATCGATTCTCCTGTAGTTTTTTAACCAATTTTTAGTAGATACATAGTAGCATATAGCTTTATAAGTTGAATAGCCATTGTCGGAATTATGACGTTCTGCCAAACGACTGGAACTTTAATCTCGATAACCATTTTAAGAAATGAACAACTCTCTGAGAAAATCGGAGAGTTGTTTTTATTTTGCTTGCAACATCACACTTTTGTGAAGGGAGGTGACCAATATTGAGTGATGACACATTACGTTCAGCAGTCTTTGCATTCCAAAAGAAAAACGGAACATCGATCACGTTTATCGCTAACAAATGCGGAGTTTCAAGGGAGCATTTAAGCAGATGGCTCAATAGTAACTCCTATTCTATTTCAGAGCAGCTAAAAGGAACAATCATCAAACTGACTAAAGGGGAAATGTAAAATGACTACAGTAAATATTATCGATGCACCTTGTGGCTATGGAAAGACTTCTTGGGCAATCCAGTACATGAATGAAATGTGTGTTGATTCTCACAAATTTATCTATGTCACTCCGTTTCTTGATGAGGTCACAAGAATACAGCAATCGGTACATTCAAGAAAGTTTTATGAGCCAGAGTCGATTAAAGGAGAAACCAAACTGGACGACTTACATCGACTGTTAGGACAAGGCAAAGATATTGCCACGACTCATGCACTATTTCAGATGGCAAATGCTGAGACACGTGAATTGATACGAAGCAATAACTACACGCTTGTACTTGATGAAGTCATGAATGTAATTGAGCAAGTACCGCTAAAAAAGGATGATTTGAAACTCTTATTCGAAGCAGGAGTAATAGATATTGTAACAGATGGCAAAGGCTTGAAGTTTATAACATGGCTCGAAGACAAATCAATAAATGATACAGAATACAATCACATAATGCAAATGGCACTGACGGGAAATCTCATGTTCTGCGATAATTCCGCACTAATATGGAATCTTCCCTGTGATATATTCAAAATGTTCAATAACGTATTCATCTTGACATATTTGTTCAAAGGGCAGTTTCAACGCTATTACTATGATCTACATGGCATCAAGTATAGATACCTTTCAGTTGTAAAGAATCACGATCAATACTCTCTTGTTCCCTACGCAGATAGATGCCATCACGATAAATCAAGGATTGCTTCTCTTATCAACATCTATAAAGGGAAGCTAAACAATATTGGAGACAATAGAAATGCTCTCTCAACAAGTTGGTTTGGAAAAAATGGGGACTTAATTGTCACACTAAAGAATAACACTTACAACTTTCTGACAAACAAATGTAAAGCCACAAAAGATACAGCTATGTGGACAACTGTTAAGGGGAATAAGGAAAGTAAGAAGAAAGACCGCAAAAAAGATAGTTCTAATATCAAGAATAAAGTCAGACCAAAAGGGTTTAAAGATTCTTTTGTTCCGATGACCTCTAGAGCAACAAATGAATATGAAAACAAGATTCACCTTGCATATCTAATTAACCGATTCATGAATCCAATTGAGAAGAAGTTCTTTGAACAATATGGAGTCTCAGTTGACCAAGAAGCTTGGGCTTTGTCGGAATTGATTCAATGGGTGTGGAGAAGCAGAATTAGAAAAACTATTCCAGAGCATATCGATCTTTATATACCAAGCAGTCGAATGAGAGGTCTTCTAGAGAAGTATCTGAGTAGTGATTTCTTCGAGACCGCCCCTGAGAATACAGTCATTGATGAGCCGCCTAGTGACTGGCATTTATAATTTAGGCAACATACTGCCTAACCGCATGTAAAAAGATCAATAAAAACAAGGCTTTTTTTCTGAATCCCTTAAATAAAAAGTATAAAAAATATACTGCATCGAACAGTAACCCAGACGAATCGAAAAAGCGTAGCGTTTCGATTCGTGGACAAGCCAAAAGCAAAGCTTTTGGCGCGGCAGTAATACACCGAGCATTTGCTCGTTCTATTTTATTCCTGTCCTTAGTTCCTTGTAAATATCTCCATCATATCGGAACTTTCTTTGGCGCAACTTCCAATAACGCAATGACCGTGTTACTATGTTTTCAAATAACTAAAAAACACTAGAAGGTAAGTGCATGTTAAAGCATAGACCAACAATACAAAAGACTAACAAATACATAGATACTGCATTACCGAAACAGAGTGGCTGACTTAGCCACTCTGTTTTTTTATGGGTACTTTCTTTGGCTTTCATTGAGAGGGGGTGGTTCATTTATAGGACAAGTGATTGAACAATTTGATGTTGAATGTACTCATGTTAAAACCATACTTCTTAAAGGAGCTCGGAGCTGCAATGAAATCTAATTACAAAAGAGAACAAATATTGAAAGAAGTTCCAAATAGTTTAAGTCAAAACGAAGTTGAATTAATATTAAATCATTTCAAGAATGAATGTGCACTCACTGGTAAATATCATCAAGTTTCTTTAGATCACTTCATTCCCTTGAATTGGGGTTCTACGGCACATAAATATGCCATTGGAGGAAACACGTACGCTAACATAATACCTCTTGATCGTTCCATTAATTCCTCAAAGAACGCACATAACCCATTTATATGGTTCGAACGTTATGGTGAAAAACATGGAATCTCAATTGAAAGGTGGCACTCTGCCATTCAATACATTGCTGAGAAACATGGCATGAGTGTGTTTGAGTATAAAAATCGAGTATACGCATGTTATAGCGAAATACTGGCAGTAAGATGGATTACTCACGTTAATTCCAGAATAGAGTTAGGTGCATCTATTCATTTCGTGGACATAAGGAATGCATTGATAATGAATCTTAACATCCCTGTTGTGGTTGAAACACTGGGGAGTATTGAAACAAAAAATGCTTTTTTAGATCAACAAACAATCGATCTGGTGAATCAACTTAAAGCTAAGTTAGAGAAAGACACAAAGGATTAAATGAAACATGAATTTGATTGAGTTTAAGGAGTTGAAGATATGGAACAATTTAAGGAGATTTTAGAAGCACTAAAAAAGTTGCAAGATCAGCAAAACCAGTTAATTACCAAAATGCAATCCATGACCTCTGAACCGCCTTCTGGAATCGTATTGAGTGCTTTTTCCTTTCTGTTCGAGGGAGAAAATAACGATTATGACAAAGAATACGAAGACTACATTTCAGATAGCAAAATAAGAGTAGAAGAACTAACGATTCAAGAACGACTATCTCAGCTAGAAGCAAAAATTCACGGACTCATTAACAAGCAACAGGACCAGGACAAACTCATTGATCGGTTGACTGCTTTGATAACAACGCTCGAAGCAAGAATGAATTTAATTCAGACTAATTAGTAGAATGGCATCCCTCCTCCTTTTTAATGAAGCAGGAGGGATATGCTTTGGAAAAGCACTTATCAATGATTTTCTATGCTTATTATGTAGTATCCTTTGTAAACGAACTAACATTTGGTTAACGATTATGGAATCCATTGAAATTCCACATTTTTCTCGATCGGTGGTGCAATATGCTAAAAAGATGGAGAATGATTATGTTGTGTGGCAGTATTGCTGTAGTTGGTGGGAATTTTACCGAATGGATTCTTAAAGGTACTCTAAAGCCACTAACAATTGTTCTGACAGCTTTCAACATTGCAATAATAGTTACTATGTATAAGCAAGAGTTGAAGGAACTGATCGACAAAATAAAAGGTGACGATGATGACTTTAATAGCGGAAATTTTGGATGAGAGTAATAGTATAATGCCCACCTTTCATGTTAAACACATCTACCAGGAGGTAATATACAATGATTATTACATGTGATGCTTATTGCAGTATGGGTTATATCTATTTACAGCCACCAAACAAAAAAATTAGTGAATACCATGAAACAAAAGAGAATAGCATTGCAAACTATGTGGATTTGTCTTCGCTACATATTCCTTTGCTAACAGATATGTGTATGGAGCAATTGTTGGAAACCATGAGATTATCATATCAAACATATCGGGAAGCTGTTGGAACAGAGGTAGGTGAGGAATATAAAAATGACCTTGATGATAATGGTTATATAATCGGTGTTGAATTGAATCTGTCTAAAGAGAAATTCATTGATTTAGTGGCTAATGGAGCATATAAACTATATAAAACAGAATGGCGAAGCTTTCCATACCACATTGCAACTTTTGATCATCAGCATAAAGTGTTTGATTCCAATAACGTAATATATCCACTTTCCCAAAGGAATGACGTATTCTTAATCATTGAAATTACGAAACAGTATAACATTGGTTTAGTTAAAGCTTTAATTTCTAGGAGAGACGATTTATACCCTGTTGATTACTTTTTATCTCCACAATTCATTTTAAGTGAATATACATTATAGATAAAAAATGAACGCAGGAAGCGGGATACTTCCTGCGTTTTGTTATTGAAGTGGTTAGTATCCTCTCTTTTTCTTCGTTAGTACATTTGACAAGGGACTATATTGATTATGTTGCTGAACCAAGTCCTCGTTATTTAATTGCACATAGCGCCGTGTTGTGGCGAGATCCGAATGCCCTAATATACGTTGTAACGAAAACAAATCCATGCCGTTAAGCGCAGAGTACTTCGCATAAAACCTGCGAAATGCATGAGGTGATACGGTCTTCCTAAGACCTGCTCGTTTTGCATATTTTTTGATGTTCGTCCTAATCCCGTCTGGTGTCAATCTTTCCCCAAAGTTACTGACAAAGAGTGTATTAGTCTCGAAATATTGCCGTGTTTCCGTAATCAATTCTTGGAGAAGGCGAATGACTTCCACGGACAACGGGATTACCCTCGATTTCCGATTTTTATTTTTGCTTGCTGGCAAGTGAACACATCTGGTAGCAAGGTCAATATCCTCCACATCAAGGGCGCACACCTCTTGAACCCTCATTCCGCTATCTATAAATAGCATGAGCATTACATAATCACGATATTGGGCATATTGCCGCTGATTTGGCTGTTGAAGCAGCAAACGAACTTCATCTTCCGACAACGGCTCTTTCACGTCTATATCGACCTTCATCAACTTTATGTTTTTTACAGGGCTATCAAGCACCAGCTTTTCTTTGACCAGCACGTTGAACCAGCATTTAAGAAACCGTATACGGATATTGATGGTGTAAGGGGATAACCCCTTTTGATTATCAAGCTTTGCACTACGGTAGGGTATTCCCTCATATTTCTCCTTGTCATACGCTAAGTAATTGATGTAAGAACGAATCAATGTAGTGGAAACGTCTTGCACGTACAAAACCTCTGAATGCTGCTCTTGGAGCCAATCCACAAAGTATCGGTACTGGACATAGTATTCGCTCTTTGTGCGTGGTTTTACATTCTCTGCTTCCTTAATGCACACAAACAGCTCAAACGCCTCTTGAATGGTCGTCTGGCTCTCTCTAAGCGTACTTATATCCCCTGATGAAGCTTTCCCACGTTGCAGAACGATTCTTTTCCCTTTTCTGCTTTCTGTACCTGTTTCCAATGTCTATTCCTCCTGACATCGACTACAGGAGATAACACAGTCATTCATAAGCTAGGCTATTACACCAACAGTTTCATGCCGCTTGAAACCACAGTCTACCTGATTTCAAAAGGTAAACTGTTGGTCATCAAAGCGCCCACAAAAAAAGAAAAAACCTTGATACACCAAGGTTTTCCCTACAATGGCGTCCCCGAGAGGATTCGAACCTCCGACCTACAGTTTAGGAAACCGTTGCTCTATCCTGCTGAGCTACGGGGACAAATATGATCACCTACTTTCTTATTATATGTGTATATCCATTTTTCGGCAAATCCTAACCGTTCCAGTTCCTATCAGCAGCTCTCGTCTGGAATAGCTGATGCATAACGGATTGGCTTCATGATCCGTTGACGACCGGAAAAAGTAGCAATCTCCGTTACTCCCATTGAATGGAGGATCTCCAGATTCGCCGCCACGTATCTCCCAATATCGTCGGGAAAGTGCGCGTCGGACGAGAGTGTCAGTGGAACACCATGCGCCACCAAAACGTCGAGAAAAGCGGGACTTGGGCACATTTCCTTAACAGGATAGCGGTAGTACAGGCCTGCATTGATTTCGGTCGCTGTATCCGTTTCTCTCAAAGCAGTTGCGATCCGGTGGTAATAGGGAACTATCTCCGATTCCTCTGGGCGATAGGAGAACACTTTCAGATTGTCCAGATGGGCAACAAAATCAAATAAATTGCTCCTGATCATGGACTCAACCGTGTGGAAAAAGTCCGCGTATAACTGTTTCAGGTCATGCTGCTCAAACAGATGGCGAGTCTCGGGATTGTCAAAGCCCCATCCTTGCATAAAATGAACAGAACCGATCACATAATCCCACGAAGCGCCTGCCAGCAAGCTTTTCAATTCTGCCTCCCCGCCGATAAAGTAATCCGCTTCGATCCCCAGCCGCAACTCCACACCGCTTGCCGACCAACGCTGCTTCGCTGCCTCGATAGCGACACAAAAGTCATTAAGACTCTCGGTGCATACTTGATCAAGCCAAGTACGCTGCAAGCGACCCAAATCGGTATCACTGAGGTCTAGATACCGTTCAAAATAGGGACGGGCTTCACGAAAGCGGTATAAATGATCGACAATCCCCACTTCCTTCAAGCCTTTGTTTAACGCTTCACGTAAATACAGATCGATCCAGGACGGGTCGTAGCACCCCAGAGACATGCGGTTATTTAATCGCGCAAGACTATCCAGCAGCCAGGCGCGGGTATGTCGAGGTTCAGTGAGCGGATAAAAGTGGTCGAGGGCAGTATTGGTACGGTCGAGCCAACGCAATGAAAAAGGCCCCTCTTCCAGATGAAGATGATAGTCGATCAGCATGTGAAGTCTCTCCTTCCCGGATGTTCGCTTATCCAGGTAGTTTGAATGCCAGACGAAAGCCATTCATCCGGCATCGGCTGGTCACAAACAACCGCGCTGACATCCTGCCAGCCGCAAATACGAAAAAATTGCGTTTGGCCGATCTTGGTTGTGTCTCCCAATACATAGACTTGCTCTGCCCGCTGTACCATCATGGTCGAGCATAGCGTTTCTTCCATGTCATAGTCGGTGAAGCCATCAGCCGTCATTCCTCCACAGGAAATAAACGCTTTATCAAAATGAAAACGAGAGAGCAGCTCGCAGGTAAACGCCCCGGCAACCGATTGTTGGGCCGGATGGGTCAGGCCCCCCAGCATAATGACCTGACCGTTGAATTGATTGGCTTCCAACAGCTCGTTTAGTAAAGAAGCCGCGGGGAGCGAATTCGTGACAATCGTTAATTGGTTGAGGCCTTTTATAGCACGTGCCAATTCCAGTGTTGTCGTCCCGACATCGAGTGCGATGGTATCCCCGTCAGACAAAAGTTCTGCCGCGATTTGCCCGATTTTCGTTTTTGCCGTCTGTTGAATCGCCTGTTTCTTTTCAAAGTGCGGTTCACGCTTCGCCAAATGATACGGGATAGCTCCTCCGTACACTCGTTTTAACAAACGTTGCTGTTCCAATTGGTCCAGATCACGTCGTATTGTCTCCGGTGTTACTGCCAGGTTTTTTGCCAGACTCATCACCTGAATTTTACCGTGGCGGTTCAATTCGTCTAGTATCACTTGCTGTCGTTCTTCAGGCAATAGTGTCATAAAGCGGAATCACATCCTTGGGACCTACATACATTGTTTTTGTTGTGCCTATCTGCTCCTGCTCGAAAGACAGGTGCAGAGTGTCCACCAGTACAGGAACTTCACCAATGTTCAGCTCGTAACGGGTAATGTTGCCGAGCATGGTTACTTGAGCGATATTCCCGGTCAAGCAGATGTCCTCCCCAGTCAAAGGCTGTTCGCGAAACGTCTCGGGACGAATTGCGAAACGTTCAACTGCCGGATGAGACAAATGAGGCGCGATTTGGCTAAGCTGCTCGGCAGTCAGCACGTTGTAATTGCCAATGAAGCGAGCAACAAATTCAGAGCGAGGTTGCGTGTAAATCTCTTGAGGACTGCCGTGCTGAACGATTCGTCCACCATTCATGATGTAGATGCGGTCACTGACAGCCATGGCTTCTTCCTGATCGTGCGTAACCAGCACAGTCGTCATGTTTAACTCTCGTTGGATCGTGCGTAGCTGCTTTTGCAAATTTTTACGAATCTGAGCATCAAGCGCACTAAGCGGCTCATCGAGCAAAAGCACTTTTGGACGGGTGACCAGAGAACGGGCAAGTGCCACACGCTGCTGCTGGCCACCAGACAATTCACGCGGGTAAGCCTGCTCCTTTCCCACCAATCCCACCAGCTCAATCATTTCTTGGACACGCACCCGAATCTCCGTTTTCGAGATTTTGTTCATTTCCAGGCCAAAGGCAATGTTTTGACTGACCGTAAGATTGGGAAAGAGCGCATACGATTGGAACACCATGCCGATCTGCCTGTTTTTTGGAGACACGTCCGTCACATCTTTGCCGTCAATGTAGATCATGCCCGTATCAGGGGCCGTCAAACCACTGAGGATGCGTAACAGCGTACTTTTGCCACACCCGCTAGGACCAAGCAAGGTAACCAGCTCACCTTTTTCAATCGCAAGATCGAGTTGCTGCAACACGTGTTGACCGTGAAAGGTTTTGGACAAGTGTTCGATTTGGACGTAGCTCATTAGGGAACCTCCTTGCGTGCGAAGCTTCGGCGCGTGAATTTTACAACCAGGCCAGTGATGATAGCCATGAGGACAAAATAAGTGACGGTAATTGCGCTGGCGACATGCCCACTTGACGATAGCTTGGCGTATAGATACATCTGCAGGGTTTCGTATCTTCCTCCCACCAGGATGTTAATCAATACGAATTCACCAAACAAAATGGAGAACGACAAGAGCGAGGACACGAAAATTCCAGACATGATATTCGGAACGATAATCCGTACAAACGCCTGCCAGTGGCTCGCACCCAAGAGCTCGGCTGCCTCCATCAACGAACGTGCCTGCAAGGCAAGCAGGCTGTTGCGCGTTCCCTGATATAAATACGGAAGCAAACCGACCAAATACGCCCCGGCGGTGATGATGACCATTGGAATTCCGTTTCCTGAATAAGTACGGATCAATCCGACCGCCATAATGACACCCGGAACGGCATAGGTCAGCATCACCAAAATTTGAACCAGCCTCTCCATCCGGGGAGCGTAGACGATAATGGAGAATACAGCAGGAACAATAATGACAACGGCAACGACAGTCGTCAGAAAGCTGAGCAAAAAAGAACGCCCGAATGCCTGCAAAAATCGGGGATCGGCATACAGCTCCGCAAACCATTTTCCTGTGAGTCCTTCCGGCAAAACCGTGCTATTCCACTCGGTTGCCAGTGAGTAAAGGATGGTAGCCGCGACAGGCAAAAACAAATACAGCAAGAGCAACGCAAACGACAAGGATGGCAAACTGATCCGCTTCAAGACAAATCCCTCCGAATCTTCCGCGTCAGCCACTCGTTCACGAGCAGGGCGGCGGCAAGCGTCAGGCCGAGCAGTACAGCGAGAGCGCTACCCAGCTCGGGTCTGGCAAAAATGTCGCCAGATACTAACGCACCAATCCGAATGGGCACCAGATTGTAGTTGCTCCCGGTGAGCGCGTAGGCAGAAGCATACGCACCCATTGCGTTGGCAAACAGAATGCTGAATGTGCCGACGATGCCTGGAAGCAGTACCGGAAAACCGATTCTCAGCCAAAACTTCGAGGGACTGGCCCCAAGCAGCTCGGCCGCTTCCATCCATTGTTTCTGAATGGCGTTGTACAGGGGATACAACAGCATGACTGCCAGAGGCAGTTGAAAATAAATATAAACAAGCGTTAAGCCGCTCCACGAATACAGAGTAAATGACTGACCAAAATCAATCCCCAGTTGCTTCGCGAGCAAAACAAACAATCCACTGTTTCCCAATAGGACAATGAAGGCAAATGCGAGCGGAATCCCCGCAAAATTGGAGGTTAAGTTCGTAATGACAAGAATTCGCTGTTGCAGTGACTGTGGGAAACGGGTAATCGCATAGGTAGCGAAAACAGCAACGACGATTCCAATGAGAGCAGACAGGAATGAGATGAGCACGCTGTTCTCAAAAGCCTGCAAGTAATACGGATTTGAAAAAATCTCACGATAGTGACTGATGGTAAAACCGCCGCCCCCCTCGGCCTGAAAGCTCCCTCCGATCATGGAAAGCAATGGGACGAGGAGAAACAGAGCGATCATTGCAAAGAACGGAATCGTCGTGACCCAGAGCATACTGACAAATCGTTTCATCGCAAAAGCTCCTTTCTTAGAGGAAAAGACGCCCCCTTAGGGAGACGTCTTACTCAGCCCTCATACGTTCAATGGCTGCATCTCTTTGGAGGGGGAGATGCCGAGCAAATGGCAGGCAAGCGGCGCGACCTGCAATTGCGGAATTGCCTCCTCGCGAATACCCGGAGATATCAGGTTGCTGATGACAAACAAGGGAACGTCCCGGTCAGCGCTAGAAGTGCCGCCATGATTTCCATCAGCTGTCATCCCATGATCGGCTGTTACGATGATTTGATAACCCGCATCGATCCACGCAGGAAGCACATTTGCCAGTATCGAATCTGCCGCCAGAACCCGATTTCGATATCGCGCGGAATCGGCCGTATGCTTATGTCCGTCATCATCGATATTCATGGAGTGGACGTAAAGAAAATCCGGATTGTACCCATTCAACAAAAAGTTGGCGTCAGCAAACAAGTGTGTATCCGGATAGTGATCTTCCCAGTAGAACATCCCGTTTTGTATCGGCTTATCGGTGTTCAATTGGATTCGGTCGTGAAACGGATTGAACGGGGCCTTGTTATAAAGCTCGCTTACCCAGCAATAAGCGGCAGCAGCGTTGGACATCCCATTTTTCTGCGTCAAGTGAAAGAGACTCTCTTGGTGCGAAAGCCGAACCACCTGATTGCTGGAAATTCCGTTTTTCCACACAGGGGTTCCCGTTAAAAGAACCTCGTACAAAGGACGAGAGAGACTGGGCAATTCCGATCGTACCTGGAAGCGAGCCGCAATACCGTACTCGACCAGGTGATGCAGGTACCCCATGTGCGAGATGGCTGTGTCAAATCTCAATCCGTCGAGCACAATCATGGCGAGCTTACTAGCGCACATGGATTAACACCTGCTCTTGCCATAGCTGCGGCAATTTTTTAGCTGTCTCTTCCCAAGCAGTCAAATCGCCCACCGGACGTGCGTTTTTATACATTTTATCGGGGAGCAGCATGGCTTTAGCGGATTCGTCCAGCTTGGCGTTAGCACGAATCGGTCGAGCATAGCCACGAGCCAGATTGGACTGTCCAGCGTCGGAGAGAATGTATTCACGAGCCAACATAGCAGCGTGTGGGTGCTTGGCGTACTTGTTAATTACAGTTGCGTACCCGCTGCTGACTGATGCTTCCTCCGGGATCAGGACATCAAAGCGGTTTTTATCGATTTTGTCCCGGTACCCGAGCGCGTTGAAGTCCCACAAGATAGCGACTTCGACCTCACCCTTTTCTAGATTGGCAAGGCTCGGATCGCTCGTACTGAGCCGCTTGTTTTTTGCCAACTCAGCGAAAAAGTCTATGCCGGGCTGAATATTTTTCTCATCTCCCCCATTAGCATAGGCCGCGGCCAGTACGGCAAATTGTGCCTGATTCGCTTTCATGACATCGCCGATCGCGATCTTGAAGCTGCCGTTTTTCAAATCTGCCCAGGTCTTGGGAGGATTTTGTACCTTTGTCTTGTCCGTAATAAAGGCCAGTGTTCCGGTATAGCCCAGCAACCAATGTCCTTCATCATCTTTTGCCCAGTCGGGAATGTCGTTCCAGTAAGAGGTTTTGTAAGGCAGCGTCAGCCCTTTTTGCTTGGCTAACGGTCCAAAAGCGATGCCTACGTCACCGATATCTGCTGTGGCGTCTTCTTTTTCCGCTTCAAATTTAGCCAATTCTTCTGCGCTCGACATGTCCGTGTCCGTATGCTTCAAGCCGTATTCCTTTGCGAGATTGCCCCAAGTCTCTCCCCAGTTTGCCCACGTGTCCGGCATACCCACGGAGTTGACTTCTCCCTCCTGCTTTGCTTTTTCCACGATTTGATCCAGGGTCAATTGCGACGTATCCAGAGAAGTGCCTGATTTCGTCTCGGTGGCACATCCCGCAAGCAGAAAAACGGATGTCATGACAACAACAGTTCGTTTCCAGCTTAACTGGTTCCCTCTCATCTTTAAGGCCCCTTTTCGTTTTTATTTGTGTTTGATTCCTTTGTTTTTTCTAAGCTAATCGTAAACAACAAAAATGAAACTGATATAAATGCGTTGTTAAAAAGCTATTAAGACTCTATGAAAAATAGACGTGAACGCAAAAAGTGGCCCTCTGAATACCAGAGAACCACCGTAGTCCTTCGTTTTTCCTATTTAATTATGGGCGAATTGCTCCTCTTCCGTCGACCCGCTAAGCGCAGTCGTAGAGGAATTGCCGCCAGAGATAATCTGCGCGACCTCATCGAAATACCCGGTACCAACTTCACGCTGATGACGAGTCGCCGTATAGCCATGTACTTCGCTGGCAAACTCAGCCTGCTGCAATTCAGAGTAGGCAGCCATTCCGCGGTCACGATAGCCGCGCGCCAGTTCAAACATGCTGTAATTCAGGGAGTGGAAGCCAGCAAGCGTGACAAATTGGAACTTGTAGCCCATCTCGCCGATCTCTTCCTGGAAGCGAGCAATCGTCTGTTCATCCAGCTTCTTTTTCCAGTTGAAAGAAGGAGAGCAATTGTACGCTAACAGCTTGCCCGGGTATTTGGCATGGATCGCTTCTGCAAAACGGCGTGCTTCCTCCAAATTCGGCTCAGAGGTCTCGCACCAGATCAAATCTGCATAAGGAGCGTACGCCAGTCCACGGGCAATCGCCGCATCCAATCCGCCGCGTAGACGGAAGAAGCCTTCTGCTGTTCGTTCACCCGTCAGAAATGGTTTATCCTGCTCGTCGATGTCGCTGGTAATCAGGAAAGCGCCATTTGCATCGGTACGTGCCACGATAATCGTTGGAACCCCCATCACATCTGCCGCAAATCGTGCGGAAATCAGGTTACGGACGGCTGCTTGCGTCGGAATCAGTACCTTCCCACCCATATGGCCGCATTTTTTCTCGGAAGCCAGCTGGTCTTCAAAATGCACCCCTGCTGCGCCCGCTTCAATCATACCCTTCATCAATTCGAAGACGTTCAGTGGCCCACCAAAGCCCGCTTCTGCATCTGCTACGATCGGAGCAAACCAATTCGTCTCGGTACCCCCTTCTGATTGATCGATCTGATCAGCCCGTTGCAATGCCTGATTAATTCTTTTTACGACTTGGGGAACACTGTTTGCCGGGTAGAGGCTTTGATCAGGATACATCTGACCAGACAGATTGGCATCGGCCGCTACCTGCCAGCCACTCAAATAAATCGCTTTTAATCCTGCCTTTACCTGCTGAATCGCTTGATTCCCGGTCAAAGCCCCCAACGCTTTAATATGGTGCTCGGTATGCAAGAGGCTCCACAGACGTTCTGCCCCTAAACGAGCCAGCGTATGTTCAATTTGTACGGAACCGCGCAGACGAACGACATCTTCTGCCGTATATGGACGTGTAATTCCTTCAAAACGCTCGCCTTGCCAGCTTTGCTCCACCTGTTGAATCGCTTCTTGCTTGTTTGCCTTCGTCATTTTCATTTCCCCCACTCTTTTTATTTTTACAAATAGCGATAACCCGGTACAGTTAGGAAGTCTTCGAAATCTTCTGTCGTTACCAATTGCAAGAACAGATCACCAGCAATCGGATACTTGCTGTTGTCGTACCTCTCTTGGCCGATCGCTTGCTTGATCGCTTGCAGCTCCTCACTCAACCATTGCTTCACCAAACCTTCCGTCACCTTTCTACCATCCTGCAAGACTCCGTGACGATGACGCATCCATTGCCAGACTTGTGCCCGCGAAATTTCTGCTGTAGCCGCATCCTCCATCAGATTGTTGATCGGTACAGCCCCAGAGCCTCGCAACCAAGCCTCGATGTACTGTATGCCTACGCTTATGTTCGTACGGACACCCGCTTCTGTAATCGTGCCCTCTGGAACTGCCAGCAGTTTCTTAGCGGATACATCCACATCTTCACGTTTGTACCAGATTTGGTTCGGCTCTCTCATCAAGCGATCGAACACTTCCATAGCTACCGGCACTAGCCCTGGGTGAGCAACCCACGTCCCATCATGTCCATCGTACGCTTCCCGCTCTTTGTCAGCGCGCACTTTGGCGATGGCTTCTGCATTTTGTACCGGGTCATTTTTCACCGGAATTTGTGCAGCCATTCCGCCAATGCAAGGCGCCATCCGTTTATGGCAAGTCTTCACGGCCAGCGTGGTGTATGCTTTCATGAACGGAACTGTCATGGTTACTTGGGCACGATCCGGTGTAATGACATCAGGCTGATTCCGCAGCTTTTTGATATAGCTGAAAATGTAATCCCAACGTCCGCAATTCAGTCCTGCACTATGCTCGCGCAGCTCGTACAGAATCTCATCCATCTCAAAAGCTGCAAGAATCGTCTCGATCAATACTGTCGCGCGAATCGTGCCGCGTGGAATATTTAATTCATCCTGCGCGAAAAGGAAGACGTCGTTCCAGAGGCGAGCCTCCAGATGGCTCTCCAGTTTCGGTAAGTAGAAATACGGTGCTGTCTGATTCGCGATAAGAGCGTCTACGTTGTGGTAAAAGTAAAGTCCGAAGTCAAGCAGGCTGCCGGAGATCGGTTTTCGATCGAGGAGAATGTGCTTTTCTTCAAGATGCCAGCCACGAGGACGCACGATCAAAACCGCTGTCTTTTCATTGAGGGTGTATGATTTGCCTTCCGGACTGATGTAAGAGATATTGCGGCGTACCGCATCCTTCATGTTGATTTGGCCTTGGATGGTGTTCTCCCATGTCGGTGAGTTGGCGTCCTCAAAATCAGCCATGAAAAGCCGAGCACCCGAGTTCAGTGCATTGATGACCATTTTCCGATCACCCGAAGGTCCCGTAATCTCCACCCGTCTGTCCTGCAAATCTTTGGGCAATGGAGCAACAGTCCAATCTCCTTTACGAATATCCGCTGTTTCCTGTAGAAAATCGGGCAGTTGACCTGTATCGATCTGCAATTGACGCTCCACGCGTTTAGCCAACAATTGTTGTCGTCTGTCGCCAAATCTTTGCTCCAGCTTCATCACGAATTGAATCGCTTCTGGTGTCAGGATATCTTGATAACCGGGGTGCATCTCACCGGAAATCTGCACCTCCAGCGGATATGGATTCGTTGGTACGGTAGTCAAAACAGCTCCTCCTCCCTCACTTCAAAGTTATTATGATACAGATTGATAAAATGTTTTTTATTATATAACAGAAAGAGCAAAAAAAATGTCCTTACTCCTGATACCCGCTGCCACTGCAATGGCTGCAGCATACATGACCATCTCCCAAGCAATTGTGGCAAGCCGCTCCGTTGGCATCATGACCAACGCCTCCACATTTTGGGCAATTTTGTTCTCCGTTTCCTTCACATCGATAGCAGTCCATTCTCCATTCCTCCATTTCTGTATTAAAACAATATTCTTAAAATTTGTTTTTATTATATAACAGAGATTAGTACAGTGCAACACGTTTTTTAAAAAATTCCACCTGTATTAGTACACAATATAAAACAGCCCTTGACCCGTTATGGATCAAGAGCTGCTTTCCTTATCTCTTGCTTATTACTTCGGTGCGATCTTGTCTACTCCGCCCATGTACGGACGAAGAACTTCTGGAATCACGATAGCTCCATCTGCCTCTTGGTAGTTCTCCAAGATCGCTGCTACTGTACGTCCAATCGCCAAACCAGAACCATTCAATGTATGCACAAATTCCGGCTTCGATTTTGTATCGCGACGGAAACGGATATTGGCGCGGCGCGCTTGGAAATCTTCAAAGTTCGAGCAAGACGAGATTTCACGGTATGTGCCACCGCTTGGAATCCAAACTTCCAGGTCGAATTTCTTTGCAGCCGTAAATCCTAGATCGCCTGTGCACATGCTCAAGACACGGTATGGCAGTCCAAGCAGTTGAAGCACCTTTTCAGCGTTTTTCACCAGTTTGTCGAGTTCGTCATAAGACTCTTCTGGTTTCACGAATTTCACCAGCTCAACTTTGTTGAATTGATGCTGACGAATCAACCCACGCGTATCACGGCCAGCAGAACCCGCTTCTGAACGGAAACATGCGCTAAAAGCAGTGTAGTAGCGAGGGAGATCTGCTCCATCCATGATTTCATCACGATGCATATTGGTGACTGGCACCTCTGCAGTTGGAATCAGGAAGTAATCTGGTCCCTCGATTTTAAATGCATCCTCTTCGAACTTAGGTAATTGACCCGTTCCCGTCATGCTCGTGCGGTTGACGATAAACGGTGGGATCACTTCTTCATAGCCATGCTCATTCGAGTGCAGATCCATCATGAAGTTCATCAGTGCACGCTCCAGACGTGCGCCCAAGCCTTTATAGAAAACAAAACGGCTTCCTGTTACTTTTGCCGCCGTTTCAAAATCGAGGATGCCTGCTTGGCTAGCCAGCTCCCAGTGAGGCTTAATCTCAAAGTCAAATGCACGTGGCTCTCCCCATGTCCAGGCAATCACGTTATCGTCTTCTGTCGTACCGATCGGCGTGCTTTCGTGCGGCAGGTTCGGGAGGCTCAGCAAAATGAACTCCAACTGCTCATCCAGTTGGCGCAGCTCTTCATCCAAAGCCTTGATGCGTTCATTTACTTCTTTCATTTCAGCGATCAGATGGTCTGCATTTTCCTTATTGCGTTTCATAACCGCTACTTGCTCGGATACCGTGTTACGCTTATTTTTCAGCGCTTCTGCTTCTTGGATGATTTGGCGACGCTTTTCATCTACTTCTACGAATTGATCCAACGCAGAAATATCTTCATTGCGGTAAGCCAAACGGCGTTTTACTTCTTCCAAATCCTGGCGTAATACTTTTACGTCCAACATGTGTAAATCCCTCCGAATCGTATTGAAAAAAAACAAAAAACACCCGTCCCCTGGTAAGGGACGAGTGTTGTATACCCGCGTTGCCACCCTCGTTGACACATGCAGCAATCCTTCATGCATATGCCCACTCTTCCGTCATAACGGGACGGTTCCGGGCAAAGTTGTTGTTCCTTTACCACTCCGAGATGGATTCCTTCACATAACCGGATCGGTTTGCACCTACCACCGACTCTCTAGGCCTGGCTCTTGTGAAGTACTTGTTCTCATCATCGCATTCTCATTCATGAATACTATTATTGTTAACTGTACTACAGGTTCTATACGTATGTAAAGAGCAGCCCACCTCGATCTTTTCAGAAAAAAAGAAGATCGGCGCCTTTTTGACGGCCGATCTTCCGGTATGACAGCTAGCTTCTGTATTCCTTGACCATGTCGAGGAAGTATTTGTGCAGTCTTGTATCTTCGGTCAATTCTGGGTGAAAGGCTGCTGCCAAATAGTGACCGCTTCGGGCGACAACAATCTTGTCTTCGTGCTTGGCCAAGACTTGACCGTTCTCTCCCACTTCCATGATATACGGTGCCCGGATGAACACTGCCGGGTAATCTGCCGCCACACCCGCAACAGGCATCAAAACTTCAAAGCTCTCCTTTTGGCGACCAAAAGCATTCCGCTCGACTTTGATGTCCATCAACCCTAGATGGCAATCGTCTTGTCCTTGAATCTGTTTTGCCAGAAGGATCGCTCCTGCGCAAGTTCCGAAGATCGGCTTGTTCGCCTTACCGAACTCTTGAACCGCCTCCATGAATCCGTACTTGTGCATCAGCTTGCTAATCGTGGTGCTCTCTCCGCCGGGAATGACCAGCCCGTCGAGGTCATCCAGTTCTTCTACTTTTTTGACCGGGACGGCTGTGGCACCAACCTCTTCTAGCAGTCGCACATGTTCTGCTACAGCTCCTTGTAGAGCGAGTACGCCGATTTTCATGCTACTCACCTTACCAGCCGCGCTCTTGCATGCGATCAGCTTCACGAATTTTGGAGATTTCGATACCTGGCATTGCCGTCCCCAAGCCTTTGGATACGCGAGCAATCAGTTCGTAATCCGTGTAGTGGGTGGTCGCTTCCACAATCGCGCGAGCAAACTTCTCTGGATTCTCTGATTTAAAGATACCAGATCCAACAAACACGCCATCGGAGCCCAATTGCATCATCAGGGCAGCATCTGCTGGTGTTGCTACTCCGCCTGCTGCGAAGTTTACGACTGGCAGCTTACCTGTTTTGTGTACCGCTTCAAGAAGTTCGTATGGAGCACCCAGGTTTTTGGCTTCCGCCATCAGTTCATCGTAGGACATGGCTTGCACTTTGCGGATTTGGGACATCATCGTACGCATATGACGAACAGCCTCTACAATGTTTCCGGTTCCTGGCTCACCTTTTGTGCGGATCATGGATGCACCTTCTCCGATACGACGGAGAGCTTCACCCAGATCACGGGCGCCACATACAAACGGTACAGTGAACTCTTTTTTATTGATATGGTACAAGTCATCTGCCGGAGTGAGTACTTCACTCTCATCGAGATAATCTACACCCAGAGACTCAAGAACACGCGCTTCAACAAAATGACCGATACGAGCTTTTGCCATAACAGGGATCGAAACAGCTTTCAGTACTTCCTCTACAATGCTAAGGTCCGCCATACGCGCAACTCCACCAGCTGCACGAATGTCAGACGGTACACGCTCCAAAGCCATTACAGCAACAGCACCCGCTGCTTCTGCAATTTTTGCTTGTTCAGCATTTACGACGTCCATAATAACGCCGCCTTTTTGCATTTCAGCCATACCTCTTTTTACGCGGGATGTTCCTACTTGTACCATGTCATTACCCCCTACATCATGAGTCAGAACCGAAACTGTTATGCGGTGTTATGGTTCCTGTTACCGTCATTGTAAACGATAGATGTAGGGGAAAACAACCATTATTTAATTTCCTGTTCCACTGCTAAACAAATTGCTGAAAAACTCTATGATGCTGCGGAAGAACAGACGAATCCAGCTCGCTTCCTCTACTGCCTGTCCTGCTACTACATCAACACCTGCTTTTGTCGCGTCTTCAGGCTGCAAATAATCCGTATCCTTCATGCCTTCTTCTTTCAATACGATCTTACCGACAACCTGTCCTTGCGTAATTGGCGCGGTCAGCTCCTGGAAGGTAACAGTTGGTGTGAATTTTGCTTCTGTACCGATCTTTGTAATCATATTTACTTCGCTACCTGTAACGGCTGGAACTGTTACCTCTACACCGTTTTTCACAGGGGCTATTTCAAACCCTTTAACTGGTACATTCTTGTCCATTTGTTTCGTCAGTTTGTAATTGTTAAAACCGTAGTCAAACAGTTTTCTGGTCTCCGCGAAACGCTTTGTATTGCTATCTGTATTCATTACTACACTAATCAAACGCATGTTGTCACGAACAGCCGTCCCTGTAAAGCAATAGCCCGCTGCAAGTGTATGCCCTGTTTTCAATCCATCTACGCCCGGATAGTAGCTAATCAGACCAGGCAGCATCCAGTTGAAGCTTTTCTTGCTCCACTCTTGTGGGGTACCTGTTCGGAATGTGAAGTTTGTTTTTTTGGAAACTTCCAATGCCTCAGGGAAATCACGGATCAGAGCACGTGCGAGGATAGCCGAATCGCGTGCCGACATCAGATTTTCTGGTTGATCGGTTTTCACTGAATACGGGCCCAACTCATTAGCTGGCAAACCTGTAGAAGTGACAAACATCGTATTTTTCATACCAAGCTCTACTGCTTTTTTGTTCATCATTTCAACAAAGGCAGCTTCACTGCCTGCGACCTTCTCAGCCAAAAGTACGGTTGCGTCGTTAGCAGAAACGACTGTCATCGCTTCTGACAATTGTTTAACTGTAAATGATTCACCTAAATTCAGGTACACACCAGACGAATCTGAAATTTTCGCGATATAAAAAGCATACTCACTTACCGGGACAACATCATCCCAGTTAATTTTCTTTTGTTTGACGGCTTCTTGAACCAGGTATTCAGACATAATTTTACTCATGCTAGCTACCGGAAGTGCTACGTCAGGATCTTTACTATAGATAACCCTTCCCGTCGATGCCTCAACAAGAATGGCAGACTTCGCTTCCAGTTGTAAATTCGCTTGAGATGCTACAGGGGCAGCTTCCACCTTTGAAACCATTCCTCCCATTGCTGTAGCAAAAACAGCGACCGAAAGGAACAGACCTGTCAATCGCTTTGTCCATGTCTTTCGCTTCATGTAATCTCTCACTCTCCTATTTCTATCGATTTCATTTTTCATGAAACAAGCACACAATTGTAAGTGTACCATAGGTTGTAGGGAGGCTTGAAGCGAGATTCCTCCCATTTCCACATGTTAGTAGCTAGTAAAAATCCCCTCTCTTATTAAAAGAAAGGGGATTTAGGTCTTCCGTACTATTTTTCGCTTAGGAAATCGAGTAGTTAGGTGATTCTTTTGTAATTTGAACATCGTGTGGGTGGCTCTCACGCAAGCCAGCGCCGGTAATGCGAACGAACTGGGAGTTTTGAATCAAATCTTCAATGGTCTTCGCCCCGCAGTATCCCATACCTGCACGCAGTCCACCAATCAACTGATACGTAACATCTGCCAATGGGCCTTTGTAAGGAACACGACCTTCGATCCCTTCCGGAACGAGCTTTTGTGCGTTCTCTTGGAAGTAACGGTCCTTACTGCCGGCTTTCATCGCGCCGATCGATCCCATTCCGCGATATACCTTGAAACGACGACCTTGGAAAATCTCGAATTCGCCCGGGCTTTCTTCTGTACCGGCGAACAGACTGCCGATCATGATCACAGAAGCACCTGCACCAATTGCTTTTGGCAAATCACCGGAGTATTTAATGCCACCGTCGGCAATAATTGGAATATTGTACTCTCGCGCTACTTGTGCACAATCGTGGATCGCTGTAATTTGAGGAACACCGATACCTGCTACGACACGAGTTGTACAAATGGAACCAGGACCGATACCAACCTTCACCACAGATGCGCCAGCTTCGATAAGATCGCGAGTAGCTTGTCCAGTTGCCACGTTTCCTGCGACGATTGTGAGCGTTGGGTATTCTTTGCGAACTGCTCTTACCGTTTCAATTACGCCTTTAGAATGCCCATGAGCCGTATCAATCACCAGTACGTCCACGCCAGCTTGTACAAGTGCTGCTGTACGCTCAAACGTGTCTGCAGAAACCCCAACAGCAGCACCACACAGCAAGCGGCCTTGTGCATCTTTTGCTGCATTCGGGTATTGAATTGCCTTTTCAATATCTTTAATCGTAATGAGTCCACGCAAGATGTTGTTATCATCCACCAACGGGAGCTTTTCGATCTTATGTTTTTGCAAAATCAATTCTGCCTGTTGCAGTGTAGTACCGACAGGAGCCGTCACCAGGTTTTCCTTGGTCATAACCTCTTTGATCTTGATGGAGAAGTCATGTACAAAGCGCAGATCGCGGTTGGTGAGAATTCCGATCAGTTTTTGATTCTCATCGACAATCGGAACACCGGAGATACGATATTTACCCATGAGAGCATTTGCTTCTTCGACGGTGTGTTCTTGGGACAAAGAGAATGGGTTGGTAATAACGCCACTTTCAGAGCGTTTTACACGATCTACTTCGCTTGCTTGTTGCTCGATGGACATATTTTTATGGACAATCCCGATACCACCTTGGCGAGCCATGGCGATTGCAAGTCCAGACTCCGTTACGGTGTCCATCCCAGCACTGATCAGAGGAATATTCAGCTTCACATTCTCACTCAATCGTACTCGTAGATCAACATCCCTTGGCAAAACTTCAGATTTTCCTGGAATGAGCAATACATCGTCAAACGTTAAGCCCTCTTTAACAAATTTGTCTTCCCGCACAGTTGAAAGCTCCTCTCGGCGAATGGTTTAAGACAGTTTAACAAACGGCTTAATTTACTGTCAAGAAATGAGTATATCGTTCGGTTATAGATTCAATTAGACAGATAAATCAAAAAACAATTAGGGAAACTTAACCATATTACGAAAATTGCTAAGGTGGGTATCATGGATAACGCTTGGAAAACATTACGCTATTTTGAGACAGAACCAACTGCACGTAAATATTTGGCTGCCTGCTATCATGACATGGGTGTTGAGCATGCCGAGCGACTAGCTTTTCAACAAAGCTCGCGTTTCCTGTTTCTCTGGAGACAAGCCAGACATTTTTATTCCACTTCCGCTGTTGCCGACTTGTCCATCCAGCCATTACTGCTGTTTTATGGATGCTCTCACTTGTTGAAGGCGATGTTATTGACTCGAGATCCGTATTATCCCCAAAACAGTCGTGTTCTTCAACATGGTGTCACGACACGAAAGCTTAAACGAAACGCCTATATGCTAATGGAGGATGAAGTTCGTCCACAAAAGGAAGGTTTTTTTGCCCAATTAGCTCACGCGTTCCAGCTTGCGCCGTTACAAGATCGCTATTCAGTCCATAACTTATTTTCATCCATCCCCAGCGTCAGCGATAGTTACGGAATTGCTACGGATAAACCACGTAACTGGTTAACGCTAAAGATTGATCAAATCAGTCAGGATGATTTGGTTCGCATTACCTTTCCTGAAAAAACGGACGGGCCCTTATCCTATTCAACTGAGACCTTCATCCAATACATTCGCAGGCTTGCTCCAGCTATTTGTAACTTGGAAAAACTCGCTTCGGTAAATAACAAAAATATAAAGGAACTGACCCTTCCTCAGTGTGCCCTGTCTGAACTGGATCAACACCCGTTATTTCGTTTGCATCAGAACGTCCTCTTCTTCTGGAATGGGTCTGCTTCTTCTCTACCTCTTCCCGAATGGGCTAGTCATTACTTGCTGCTTTATGTACTCAGCATGCTTTGCCGCTATGAAACGGAGTGGTGGGGAGAGCTGACGATGTCTCACGGACTTGTTGAGCGATATTTGGTCGAACATTTTTTGGATAACCACATGGATACTTTCCCCTCGGTTATTCGAAGACATTTTCACCGAAATCACCGGATGTCCCTTCCCTCTTTGCCGTCCGATCTGTATTAGTTTTCCTGCCACTGCTTTCTCTACACGAAAAAACCTTCCTGCCATCATCAGCAAGAAGGTTTCTTTTATTCCCTGAAAACTGGATCTGCATGATCAGTTGCTAAGTGTGTGGATAAGTCCTCGACCGATTAGTATTCGTCAGCTCCACGCGTTACCGCGCTTCCACACCGAACCTATCAACCTCATCGTCTATGAGGG
>NZ_PXZO01000066.1 GCF_003013475.1 Brevibacillus porteri | reverse complement strand
CTAAACAAGCTGACGCCGGTTGAGTACCGACGCCAGCTCGCTGCCTAGGGCTTTTTTCAATGTCCACTAAACGGGGTCTTGACCAATTTGCAACAGGGCTATTCTTAATCAACTGAACCAAGAAAGACTAATTTACATTCCTTCGTTGGTCAAGAGAACTTCTTCTCCTTCATTCAAGCCGCCTTTGATTTCAATAAAATCAGTTCCTTCGACACCAATTTGTACTTCTTTTGGTGTTGGATCACCTGTGCTCGGGTCCTTTACCATGACGGTGCCTTGACCCGCCTCTAAAACCTCAACAGCATTAATCGGCAAGCGCAAAACATTGTCCACTTGTGCTACATAAATATCGCAATCACCTGTCATTCCATGCTTCATATCAGTCGTATCGCTCAATTCAATTTTCACAGCAAAACGGACATTTTTCTCTTCTTTTTTCCCCTCTTTTGGAAGCTCTATAACTTTTCCGTTAAAGGGTTTATTGCCAAATGCTGATACGTAGACATCGACACTCTGACCGAGCTTCACTGCTGGAATATCCAACTCGTCAACCGCTGCGATAAAGTACACAGACGTAGTGTCCATGATAATAACCGCTGGATCGGAGCCTGGTGTTTCACCTTCTTTAATATTTACTTTTGTGATCACTCCATTTATTGGAGCCGTCACTTGATTTTTCGCAATTTCACGTTTTTTCTGTTCCATGGTCAAAATGGACTCTTTCAAAGAAAGCTCTTTTTCCTGCAGTTCGAGACCTGCCGATGTCATATCCATCTTGAACAATTGCTGCCCTACCTTGATGATGGAGTCTTTTTTTACGTCTACTCTTCCGACTTTGCCATGCGTACCTGCCAAAATTTCCATATCATCTGGCAGTTCAAACGCCGTCGCCTTTTGGCTGGCGTAAAGCACGCCCTTTTCATCTGTGAATTGGACTTCACCCATGTCTCCCACATAAAGCGCGCCTGGTTTTTTTACCAAAACTTCGACGTCGTGAACACCACCGGTACCTTGTTCTTTTTTTCCAACTCGGTCTACATTCGTTACAATCCCATCCACATAGTACATGGAGGCACTAATGAAGACCTTCACTTTTTGTCCTGTTGAGAATCGTTCTGACTCAAATGCTGTGAACTTGCCGGTAATTTTCAAATAGTCGGTGTTAGCCAACTTGACGACAGGTGTTTCAGGCGTAACCGTGTCGCCTTCTTTTGCGAGCACTTCGATTACTTTGCCTTCCTTATCTGCATTGATTTTGTCTCTTTTGTCTTTGATTTCATTCAGTTCTTTTTTTGCACGGATAATCGCAAGCTCTTGCTTCTGCACCTCAAACTGGGCATCTGTACTGTCTATCGTGAACAATACGTCACCCTTTTTTATTGACTGTCCTTCCTTCACTAGCAGACGCTGAATTTTTCCACTGAGTTCCGGCTTCACTTCTTCACGTGCCTTTGCTTCTATCGTACCGGATGAGAAAATCGTTTTCTTTACCTCTCCTTTTTCAACGATCGCTGTCGGGAAGGTCGGCTTCTCTTCAGGTACTTCTTCGGTAACTGCATTCTTGCTCTGGAAGTACGAATAGCCGAAGTAGCCGCCTCCACCGAGAAGAACCACAACTGTGGCTAGAATAATCCACTTTTTCTTGTTCATCTTATGTTCCTCACATTCCATCACTTATTCAGATCGAATCGCTTGCAGTGCGCTTAAACGGGAAGCACGGATGGCTGGGAAAATTCCCGCCAACACCCCGATAACAAAGGAAAAACCGATTGCGAACAGTGCCAGCCAGCCTGGAATAACCGCGAGCTTGGAGGGTTCCCCCTCCGGATTACCACCGCCGTAGCCCATATTCAGGCTATCCAACAGCCCGCCAGACGCTCCGAAGTAGTTGACGAGCTCAACTGCTCCCCACGCCATCCCGAGACCAGCCAATCCTCCAATTAATCCAATAAAGCCTGATTCCATTAAAAACAGCCAACGAATATTCAGCACCGTAGCACCAATTACTTTCATGATCCCAATCTCTTTGGTTCGTTCCAAAATCGACATGATCATCGTATTGACGATTCCAATGGTTGCAACGAGCAAGGAAATGGCAGCAATTCCACCGAGAACCATCTGAATCACAAAGAAAAAGTTATTGATGGTTTCCAACTCACGTGCAGGAGACCACACTTCAAAGCCCTTTTCCTTCAGTGCAGCAACGACGCCCTCGACCTTTTCGCGTGATTCTACCTTCACCGTGATCCGATCAAATTCAAAGGTATCCTTCTTAGCTTGTTCACGGGTGCGCCGTGTCGATCCCTCGTTGTTCTCCTCTTCCCTCCCGCGAGTTACCCAGTCGTTCAACTCTTTCACGACGTTAATGGGCACGTAAACGGCAGAAGAAGATCCGCGCTCTTCAGTCTTTTTCAATTGACCGACAACCCTAACGCGCAGTTCCTTTTTCTCGTATTTCGGTTCATCGTCGATTCTGTATTCCCGTGACAAAATGAGTGTCGCTGCTCTGTCCACGATATTGAACCCGATTGATTCTCCACCGCCCATATCAGGTGGCATAGTGGACTGTCCAGCTTGTCCACCCCCCGTCCTTCTTCGCCGTTCCTCCCGCTTTTCTTTTTCCACGTCCCGCAATTCTCGAGAGACATCGAAAGCGACTACCACTTCTTGCGGTGAGCCTGTCAGATAGTCTCCTTTTTCAATATCGTTTTTTCGATAGGCAGCCGACTCATTCACGTCCACCCCAATAAGCTGTACGTAACCTTCACGTCTACCTACCTTAAGCTTCGCTTGCTCTCGTAATTCTTTTATCGGCATAACTGCCTGAATGCCAGGAATCTTTTTTAATTCCTGCACCGCTTGCATATTGAGCTTCTTGACTTTATCCTCTGGAACATCAATCCATTCGCCCTTTTCCTCGTACCAACGCAATGGCTCGACGTCCATTTCTGTCAAGTTTCCGAAGTTCTCCAAGCTTTTTACCGCACTTTCCTTAAGCCCTAAACTAAGTGCCATCATCGCGACGATTGCAGCCGTTCCGATCATAACACCAACCGATGTGAGGGCTGTCCGCAGCTTCATTCGCCACAGATTCCTCCAGACGATGCGAAAAGAATCTATTACCTTCACTGTTTGTTCACCTCATACCCTCGCCTACGCTGGTCTTGTCCTTTTTTGTACAACCCGTCCGTCCTGGAGATAAATGACGCGGTCGGACTGTTCCGCTACTTCCTGCTCATGGGTAACGATGATGAACGTAGTCCCATTTTCCTTGTTCATTTCTCTCATTAATAGGAGAATCTCTTGTTCCGTCTTCGAGTCCAGGTTCCCCGTCGGCTCATCCGCCAAGATGATGCCAGGCTGATTGACGAGCGCTCTCGCAATACTCACACGCTGCTGCTGTCCACCACTAAGCTCATTGGGTCTGTGGTCGATACGACCTTCCAGCCCTACGCGGTGTAGGATTTCCGTTGCTTTAGCCCGACGTTTTTTCTTGCTTTCGCCTGCAAAAATCAAGGGAAGCTCTACGTTTTCCAGCGCTGTCAGATTGGGGAGCAGATTGTATGACTGGAAGATAAATCCCATATTTTTACGGCGAAACATGCATAGTTCGTTTTCGCTGTAGCTGGAAATCTGTGCTCCGCTAACCGTGACACTCCCTTCCTCCGGCTTGGTCAAACCTGCAAGCAAATTCAAGAGCGTAGACTTACCGGAACCCGACGAGCCGCACAGAGCCACGAATTCACCCTTGTTGATATGAAGGTTGATATCATACAGCACGGGAACTTTGATTTTCCCTGTTCCGTAGCTGTGATTGACCCCTGTCACCGTCAGCTCTCCTGTTGAATTGACCATCGTTTGTCGCACCTCATTCGTTCTTTCAAAATGGAAGCTTTCGTAAACATCACATACTAAAGACGTAACATTTCGCAAAACGTAACGCTACTTTCGGAAACAATTTACGATTTACAGAATAACCATATTTTCTTCAAAAATATGTAACAGCTACGTAACCTTTTTCAGGCTGTTACGTAATACAATGTAGATGTCAACAAACCATGGAGGGTCGAAGAAGATGACTATCTATCGCTTTTTATTTGAAACAGCAACACGCAGATGGGTTGAAATCATCAAGGCACCTAGTATGTTTGAGGCAGCAAAGCAAGCCAAACAGCTTGCAACCAAGCGTTCCAAGTCCATGTCCACTACCATCAGCTTCTCTTTTCACCACGCTGCTTCTCAAGCATAAATACACACATACATAAACCGCTTGCCCGCTAAGGGAGGCGGTTTTTATATTTTGGGGATATTATTGACAGCACCGTTTTCTTCCTCTTTAATATAGAGAGAGGCATTACAGTGCATGACAGTATAGATCCGCTTCGATTGTGCAGCGGTATACAAAGGGAGATAATCACAATGACCATGAAGAAAGCACTCACCATTGCAGGTTCCGACACCAGCGGCGGAGCTGGTCAGCAAGCAGACCTCAAAACGTTTCAGGAGCTTGGTGTTTTCGGGATGACCGCCCTCACCGTTATCGTAGCCCAAGATCCACATAACGAATGGTTTCACGAAGTGTTTCCGATCGATGTCGCGATCCTGGAAAAACAAATCGAAACTGTACTCGCTGGAATTGGCGTAGATGCTGTAAAAACAGGGATGCTCGGAACCACTGAATTGGTTGACCTCGCTACCCATAAAATAAAACAATACGATTTGAAAAATGTTGTTGTTGACCCTGTGATGATCTGTAAAGGTGCAGATGAAGCACTTCATCCAGAAATTGCCGTTAGCCTGCGTGAAGTCTTGCTCCCGCACGCAACAGTTGCGACTCCTAACCTGTTCGAAGCTGGTATTCTCAGCCAAATGGGCGCGCTGAAAAGTGTCGATGACATGAAGGAAGCGGCAAAACGTATCCACGACTTCGGCACCTCTTATGTCGTTGTTAAAGGCGGCAGCAAGCTTCAAAGCGGCAATGCCGTAGATGTTTTCTATGACGGGAAAACACTCGAGGTATTGGAATCAGAGCGCTTTGAAACGAGCTTTACTCATGGTGCCGGCTGCACGTTCTCAGCTGCAATCTGTGCTGAATTGGCAAAAGGAAGCTCTGTACACAAAGCAGTAGCTGTTGCCAAAGAATTTATTACCGAAGCGATTCGCCACTCGTTTGCACTCAATAAATATGTGGGACCTACTAATCACGGTGCGTACCGCATGAAAAAGCACGGCGAAGCGATTTGCTAATTACGTCCTTGTAAATAAAAACTCCTGACCATATCCGAGTCTTTCTCGGTGGGGCAGGAGTTTTCTTATGTTTACGCTTGTTTTTTGATAGCGACCTCGGGATTGATTCGGGTAGCTTTTCGTTTCATGTGTACGGAGGACACCGTAAATACGATGAGCGCAGACCAGATGAATCCAAAGCTGATGAGATGTGTTTGGGTGAAAGGCTCTCCAAACAAGAAAACAGCTGATAGGAGCGATATCGTAGGCGCCACGTATTGAATGAAGCCCACAACGGAAAGTGGGAGTCTAGTCGTTGCTTGGGCGAACCAGTAGAGCGGCATGGCAGTAGCTACCCCCGCCAGCGTCAGCAATAAAAGTTGCCACCACGCTAAGGATGTCATCGTCGCCGTCCCATTGACCTGTAGCATCAACAGATAACCGAAAGCAATAGGGGCCACAAACAACGTCTCCCACGCCAGTCCGATCATCGCCTCCATTCGGACGAGCTTTTTCGCCAAGCTGTAAAAAGCAAAGGTCAGGGCAAGTGATAGAGAGACCCAAGGAATCTCACCGTACTGGAAGGTGATGAACATGACTCCGAAAGCCGCGAGTATAAGCGCGAGCCATTGCCCAGTATGCATTTTTTCTTTTAAGAAAATGACTCCCAGCAGTACGGTGATGAGAGGATTCATGTAATAGCCAAGACTCGTCTGCATGACTTGATCGTTATTCACTGCCCAGATAAAAATGAGCCAGTTTGCGCTGATTAGCAGTGAACATATCGCTAATGCTCCGAACATTTTAAAACCAGTAACCGCTCCCCACATACTGCGCCAGCGTTTCGTTACCTGAATAATGATTGCGACAAAAATAACCGACCAGACGATTCGATGAGCGAGTATCTCCCATGCCCCCATTGCCTGAAACAACTTCCAATAGAGCGGGAGTAACCCCCACGCCAAATACGCCATAATTGCGTAAATAATCCCCTGTCTCATCCTTGCTCCTCCATGTTGTTTCGCCTTCTCTTTGTCTATAGACGACTTTTTGAACTTCTTCTCTATGGAGTAGTGTAACGGAAATATGAAAAAACAGCTATGTTTTCTCACGCAGAATAAGGAGTCCCCTACACTTTCATTCGTTACCATATTACCAATGCATGCAGCTAGCTAATTACCTTAGTAGCACAGTAAAGGGTTTACAAAAATTTTATTGTACCACTTTTAGACCTGTAGTACAATAGTCATTATTCTTCCGAGTTTAGTCATACGAAAGGAACTTTTACTTATGACATACTGGCGATCTATCTTTTTAGTTTTACTCGGCGCGTGCAGCTACGGTGTCCTCTCGATCTTCATGAAGCATGCTTTTCAACTGGGCTTTACGCCATTTGAAATGAGCGGAAGCCAATTGATTTTTGGCGGCCTGATTATGACGCTCATGGCCCTCTTTTTCTCCAAGCAACGGTTTTCGTTCAAGTATATGTTGCTTTTGGCACCAGCCAGTCTCATGATGGCCTCAACCAGTCTTTTTTACCATCAGGCTGTTAGCCGGGTCTCTGCTTCGCTCGCAATCGTTCTTCTCTTTCAGTTTACCTGGATCGGTGTCTTGCTGGAGGCGGTTGTGGATCGCAAATGGCCGACGGCTGAAAAATGGGTGTCTCTGGTTATGCTTGGAGCAGGGACGGTTCTTGCAAGCGGACTTGGCGAAAGCGGCATTCAGAGTGTAGACATGGTCGGACTGATCTTCGGTCTGATGTCTGGCGCGACCTTTGCCCTGGTTATTTTCTTCAGCGGGCGCATTCTCCCTGGAATGGATCCATACTTGCGAAGCGCGATTTCGATTGGTATGGCTGCCCTGATGCTCTCGATCATTTATCCACCGACTTTCCTGATAAATGGTCAGCTTCTGCAAGGTTTGCTGCCGCTCGGTCTTTTGGTTGCGATCTTCGGTTCGGTCATCCCGATCTTCTGTTTGGCTGTTGGTGTGCCACGGATCGGTAATGGACTGGCTACCATTTTAAGTGCAGTGGAGCTGCCCACAGTCGTACTCTTGTCGAGTTTCGTGCTTCAAGAGACTGTCTCTCTCCCTCAATGGGGTGGCGTATTTATGATCCTCGCTGCCATTTGCGTACCGCAAGTAAAATGGCGGAAACTATTCTCCCCTTCTCATGCCCTCGAGCAGGAAAGATTGTAGCGCCGTTTCCTATACACAACATACAAAAAAGCGTGCAGACGAGTTGTTCTGCACGCTTTTTTGTTAGTCCTTCCCCTTCTTATAGAAGGAAGTAGATTCTCTGACTCGAATTTATTTGCGAAGACTGCGACTCAATCAAGGGGGAAAAGTATGGAAAAGCGGCACAGGGTGCTATTCCAGCAGCTAGAGGATTATCGACAGGAGACGTTAAAAGCTATCGATAGTTTGACGGATGAAGATGTGAACATCATTCCCGATGGTTTCTCCATCAATATCTTGTGGAATCTGGGGCACATCTATCTCGATCAGTATTTATGGATCGCTCACCTTACAAAAGAAACGATCCCAATCCCCCCTGGCTTCAACGAATGGTTTAACTTCGGTACAAAACCTGCTGACTGGGATACACCACCACCGAAACTCGAAGTACTCGTCTCCTTATTACAAGAACAACCTCAGACGATACAAGCTACTTACAAGGATCGATTAGAAGAAGAGTTTCCCGCAACTGAATCCGGCATGCATACGATTGCACAAGTGCTAGTCCGAACGATTTTTCACGAAGGGGTGCACCTCGCCTCTCTCAATACAATCCGGAGGTTTCTGGGCAAATGAATCCGATCATAACGCCTATTTTTCGCATGTTTGACGTTGAGAAGGCAAGAGAATTTTATGTAGAGTTTCTAGGGTTTCAGATTGATTGGGAGCATCGTTACGAGGAGCATTTTCCTTTGTACATGCAAATTTCCTCTCCATCGTGCACGATTCATCTATCTGAGCATCACGGGGATGCTTGTCCTGGCTCAGCGATTCGCGTACAGGTAGAGGACATTGAGCTTTTTCATCAGTCACTGTTGCGTCAAGGATACAAGTACGCTTGTCCCGGTTTAGAGGAGACGCCGTGGGGAACACGCGAAGTGAGCGTGACCGATCCTTTTGGCAATCGCCTTCACTTTTATCAGCCTGTTGCTCATTCGTAGACAGATACAAAGAAAGCCCAGCCGGAGTTCCTCTACAGGAGCCACCGCTGGGCTGTTTCATTTTACATTTTGAACATATATGGGGCGATCGATGGGACTTGAACCCACGAGTGCCGGAGCCACAATCCGGTGCGTTAACCCCTTCGCCACGACCGCCATGTATAGGGTTTGCTTGGTGCGGTCGAGAGGACTTGAACCTCCACGGTGTTGCCACCACTAGAACCTGAATCTAGCGCGTCTGCCAATTCCGCCACGACCGCATATAAAAATGGTGGAGGCTGACGGGATCGAACCGCCGACCCTCTGCTTGTAAGGCAGATGCTCTCCCAGCTGAGCTAAGCCTCCAGATAACCCCACAAAGTGACGCCAATACAATGAAGCATATTCCGAGTACTTTGCGGGGGCCCCGGATTACTATGCGGGATGTTTAAGTGACCCGTAGGGGATTCGAACCCCTGTATGACAGCGTGAAAGGCTGCTGTGTTAAACCGCTTCACCAACGGGCCATGTATGATGGCGGATGGAGTGGGATTTGAACCCACGAGACGGTTCGACACCGCCTACACGATTTCCAATCGTGCTCCTTCGGCCGCTCGGACATCCATCCATCGAGCCTGCAAGCGTTCGCTTCGGCAAGAATTAATCTATCATATTCCCAATATGATTTCAAGTGATATTTTGAAAGTTTATCCCTTGGTAGACCTCCGTGTAATTCATATCAGGCGAATATCTATCGAAACGAAAAAAGGGAGATTGCCTAA
Source organism: Brevibacillus porteri (assembly GCF_003013475.1). Taxonomy (GTDB): domain Bacteria; phylum Bacillota; class Bacilli; order Brevibacillales; family Brevibacillaceae; genus Brevibacillus; species Brevibacillus porteri. The sequence goes on along the minus strand of NZ_PXZO01000066.1, from coordinate 18,401 downwards.
AGCAAGTTCACTTTCTGTTCAATATGATACAAGTAGTATCCCTTTACAAGACGGAGTGATGCCAGTTGTCAAAAAGAAAACGCCGATCAGTAGGCTTGCCCTGTTTGTACGGAAACTGGTGTGGGCCTGGATGCTCCGGGCCGGATGCGCCGATTGATGACGTCGACAGATGCTGCAAGAGGCATGATGATTGCTATCGAAAGCACGGCTATTTTTCTTGTCATTGCGATCAGGAGCTCGTACGCTGCCTTCGAAATAAAGTAAATAACTCAACGGAAAAAGGGAGAATGGCCGGTCTCATCTCGAATTTTTTCTCTCGAACAGGGTGCTTTCCCAGCAACCCCCGCTAGTCTTTTCTGAATCGTTCTCCTTGTCAGTTTTCATACGAAAATTGGTAACAACTTGGACATGAATCAGACATAATTCCCTTGTTTTTCCTTGTATTTTTTTGGTACTCTATTGAATGTCCAAGGAGGGTACGCAGCGTGGAATTGCACATACGAACAGACGCCAGTGTGGCGCTGACGTTAAAGAGAGAAATTATTTGTCATGGTATTTCCCGTTTTTATGTCCGTCCATACGATGATGATCAAGTAGAATTTATATTCCTAGCACTATCCGAGCACCAGAAGAAGCTGCTGTCTTATTCACTACGAAATTACAGCTACTGTCTAACATATCTAGCTTAATCGTTCTACGGCCATTTTTCTCCCCTTTTTTAAAGGGGAATTTTTATTCTCTTTTTTCGATATACCCAAAACGGCGAACATCGTCTGCGGTCACGTTATGCAAGGCATTCAAAAATTCGACTTGGAAACTGCCTGGACCTACTCCTGCTGCTTTCTCTGCTGCCAGCTGCGCAGCAACACCATAGCATACCAATGCGGCAGCTCCTGCGATCAGCTTGTCATTTGCAATGGCTGCAAACGCTCCCATAACAGACGTTAACAAACAGCCAGTTCCAGTCACCTTCGTTAAGATGGGATGACCATTCCGGATCGAGTAAGTCGTTTCTGCATCCGAAATCACATCGACCTTGCCTGTAATCGCAACGATTGTCTTGAGCTTTTTCGCTGCTGCTCTCGCTAGGTCCTCGACATCTCCGCCCGCTTCCTTCGCATCTACACCTTTAATCTCCCAGCGCTCCCCGATGACATTGGCAATCTCGGCAGCATTTCCTCTTATGAGGGTAAGGTCCAGTTCCTGCGCAAGATGTTGACTTGTCTCGGTTCGGTACGATGTTGCTCCCGCTCCCACTGGATCAAACAAAACAGGCACGCCATGCTGATTCGCCGATTTTCCTGCGATCAGCATCGCTTCGATCTCATGCTCATTCAATGTCCCTACATTTAATACAAGGGCTCCTGCGATTTTTGCCATGTCTGCCACCTCTTGCTTGGCGTACGCCATGACAGGTGATGCACCAAGGGCTAACAAGCCGTTCGCTGTAAAGTTCGTGACAACTACGTTCGTCATGTTATGTACAAGTGGATTTTCCTCGCGCACTTTAATTAGTAATTGCCCGATTGTCTCCAGAATCATGATCGTTACCCCTTTCGTCTTGAACAGCGACTCGTGGAATCATCTTGTACACCTCAATGACTTCCCCTAATATAGAATGCTCTTGCATGACGCCAATGATGATATACGAATGTTTTAAAATGGGTAATTCGTGCATATCAGCAACGATTTTCCACACCTTCCCATCATCATCCGTCACGCTAGCACTGAAGGAGACTCTACCCGCCCCTTCTTTCAAGATGTCCACTGCATCAAGAACTCCGCATATTTTCATCCGATCATCTGGATGCATAATCCGGTTTTCCTCGACCCATTTTAGCTTCATTTCTTCTACTTTTAATGTTTTCCATCGATCAAGGAACTCCCAATCTTTGGAATGCGGAAATATATGCTTCGTTTGCTCAAGGAAGGTGTTGTACTCTCCGTGCAGCTGATCTACATAATCATCTACATCCTCAGAAATCACGCGAATCGAATCTTCTCCGCATGTACGGATGTGGTGAGCCAGGTATTTGAAGGACTCGATCATGTCAAAGTTCCCCCAGCCCCAGGCCTGTTCGCCGAAAACTCCCCCCCGGGTTCGGCATTTTAGGCAGGTGAAGTAATAGTATGTAGGCATATCTGTTCCCCTATCTCCCCTATTTTGTCTCTCTTTTGGTATCGGTTGAGGAAGCGAAGCAATTTATGTTACATTCGAACCTATTTTTTGAAACTTCTCACGCAATTTGTTCACAATTTAATTTCTATTATTTAGTGTAAGTTAAATCACAAAAGGTGGCTCCCCCTAAAACTTTTCAGGAAGCCACTCTTCATTATACTCCTTTTATGGCAATAAGAGGGTTACATTTTGCGACGACAGATGCAAGATTTGCTCCCACAACCGAATCGATGATTTGATCTACATCTTTATAGGCTTGCGGGCATTCATCAAGGATGGAAGCGAGCGAACGGTGATTCACCATGATCTCGTCTTCCTGTCCTACGCGCATTGCCTGCTCGAATTGATCGATGGTCACAAGCTCCTTCGTTGCTTTGCGGGAACGAACACGCCCTGCGCCATGGCAGATCGAATAAAAGTTTTTGGCTCCGGCGTCCGATCCGACCATGATATAGGACGATGTTCCCATAGAACCTGGGATCAAAGCTGGATGTCCTGTCTCACGGTAAGCCTTCGGATTTTGGAAATGGCCTGCTGGCAACGCCTTCGTCGCTCCTTTGCGGTGGACGAGCATCGGTGTGTTGCGATGGAATTCTTTCAAGGCGTAATTATGCATCAAATCATACAGGACTGGTGTACGCATCTCGTTACCGAAAACATCGCGAAACGCCTGCTCAACAGAAAATCCGATCATATGCCGATTCGTTACCGCAAAGTTCAGCGCGGAGTACATCAAATTCAAATACTGTTGCCCTTCCTCGCTTTGAATCGGAGCATATACCAGGCTCGGCTCGGGATTATGAATCCCCCATTTGTACATGGCTTCCTTGAAGCTTTTGGTGTAATCACGCCCTAGCATTGCCCCCCACGCCCGCGAACCGGAATGAATCATGATGACGACCTGACCATCGAACAGTCCCCACGCTTTCGCAATCTCCCTGTTCTCCTCCGCGATCTCGATATGCTGGATTTCAATAAAGTGGTTACCGCCCCCCAATGTTCCCAACTGGCCCCACCCGCGACTCCAAGATTTTTGCGGTATTTGCTCCAGGAAGGAATGGTCGAATTCAAATGTGTACTTTTCCACATGCGAGAAAGAACGGCTTAGCATATCAGGCGCTTCTTCTGTATCCGGAATGTAGTTGCTAGGGAGTCCTTTTAAGCCATGCTTCACTACTTCCTCCAAGCGAATATCTGTAAAATGCGTATTTCCCCGTTCGTTTGTCGGGACGTACGCTTCGATCGCTTCAATCAATGCACGTTTTAGGCTCTTGTCTTTGAGGTCGTCTCGATGCAACGGAGTCAGATGCACACGCATTCCGCATCCAATGTCTGATCCGACGATGGAAGGCGAGACAAATCCATCGGCAAGATTCCAAACCGCTGTCGTCCCAATGCAGGTCCCAACGCCCACATGCGCATCGGGTGTATACGAAAAATAAACATTTCGCGGAATACGCAAATTATTGTCTGCCATTTGATATACGCGTTCACCGAAGCTCGCAAAGACTTCGTCATTCGCAAAAACGTGCACATCTCCATTCTCCAGTTTTACTTCACGATGGTTGTTTCCATGCAAGATTGTTTTCATCATCCATTTCTCCTGTCTCTCACAGCCTGCGCTGTTTTTCATACCCTTATTTTCCATCCGTGCATGTGGTTTGAACATGGTAAAAGTATTACGAACCTCTTTTTATCATTGACTTCTCTTCAGCCTCTTCGTAATATGAGGACTAATTTGGAAATAAATGACGAATGAATAAGGATGAATGTAATGGCACGCGAAAGCTTTGACAAAGAGCTGCAATTGCTCCGTCTCCTGTTTTTGACCGCTGGTGCCTACAATCGGCAGCAGTTAGCCGAGCGGCTCGGGATCTCCGTTCATACGCTTGATAAAACGATAAAAAAGCTGAAGGACATCCAATCGACCTTTTATCAGCATGTCGGCGATGAGGAGAAAAAAGAGTATTACGCGCAGCTTCGTTACAACTATTTTGAGGTGACGGACAATTTCTTGATGTTTTTGTATCATGCAAAATCATTGAAGGATTCCGAAGTAGAGCGACTGTCGCACATCTTGGAAAAGCTCAGACAACAGCCTCTCTCCATTAAAGACTTGCTGGATACGTTTGTGGATACAGAGCCCGATGAAAAAACGATTCGCCAAGACATGAAATACCTCGAAGAAATTGGCGTGATAAAAAATAGTAGTGAAGTCAGACCGTACGTTTATCAATTCGATGGTGAGCTACTAGACTCGCTGACGGACGACGAGCTATTAGATCTGTATGATTTCATCGACTTCATGGCCAATACACAGCTGCCGGCCGTCCCTGGTTATCTCCTGCAAGAAAAAGTGAAACGTTATCTCAAATATCGCTTGAAGATAACCGATGCATCTGCGTTTTTATACAAATATCATTTTGTCTCACGTATTCTCGATGAATATCAAGCTTTGCTACTCACGGAAGCTATTCGTCAGCGAAAAATCGTTGAATTTCACTACTACACACCCAAACGTCGAAAGTTTTACGATTCCCAAAATACAAATCCGGCCTTCCAACGGGATTCATCCGGGCGACATCAAAAGGTGATTCCACTCCGGGTTATTTTTGATCATCAATACGGCAGATGGTACTTGCTGGCACAAGGGTGCGGCAATGGTCCGCTGCGCAAATACCGTGTGGAAGGTATGACTAAGCTCGTAACAGGCAATTCCGTTACGCCGGAAATCTTCTCTTCCTTACAAGCAAGTGCAGATGAGCGCATTGCCCATAGTTGGCTGATTGATACCGGAAAACTCGTAACCGTACGCCTTCGCTTTTTTCAGCCTCGCAACACGCCTCATTCCTTTATCCAAGAGCGAGTGGAGGCACAAGGACAATGGGGGATTGTGACAGAAGAATCACGGGAGAGCTTTGTGTACGAGATAAACGTGAACAGCACGATGGAAATTACCCCGTGGATTCGCAGCTTCGGTTCAAGCGTCGAAGTACTTGAACCGCTGTTTCTTCGCAAGCAATTCCAAAAAGAATGGGAGGAGCTGCTCGCCTACTATGAATCTGTTTGATAAGATACATAATTACCAGCTAGTGACGCGGCTGGATGAAGCAGGTGTTTATCCGGTAACTTCACACGAAAAAGCGTGGCTCGCCCTGATGTTGGCGAATCCGTCTGCGGCAGAAATTTTCGAGCCCGCTACACTCGATAAGCTTCGCCGTTTGACACACATACCAGAAAGTGAATCGACCGAACAAGAACGAGTCGTGGAAAAAGCGCAAACACAGGCCAAACAACTGTGGAGTCCATTCGTGCGCACCCTGCGACGAATCATACTTGGCAAGAATCACATAAAAATAACCGCAGCCACGAACAAAGGCCCGGTTTTTCGCAATCAACGAGGGGTTCCCTACAAGCTGGAATATTCACTTGCCAAGAAGGCCTGGTACCTGATCTGGCTGAACATGTCTTCCAATCGCTTGATCACGACTCCGCTGCATCTCATTCGCTCCGTCGATGAGCTTCACATAGAAGATGTATGGTATGACAGTTTTTTACCGACCATTTCGGAACAGATCCAACAGCGCAAGCAGATGGCAAAAATTGTGATCATCCGTCGTTACAACGCTGAGCTCCAACGCATCTTGTACGCCTTCTCCTGCTTTGACAAAGAGGTCGCTTTTGATCCAGAATCGCAGGTGTATACGATCACCCTGCACTTTCTATCTGACGAACAGGAGTTTATTTTATCGCGCATTCGTTTTCTCGGCCTGCGGGTAAAAGTAGTAGAAAACGATCAACTCAAACAGCGAATGGCAGAGTCGGCAATGAACGCCTTGGCAAGATATACTGAATCTCCACTTTGATTGTCCCAAAAAATCAGGAAATCATACCCTATTCGATTTCCTGCATTTCCCTTATTATAGTTCAGGTGAGATAGTAGCTAATCCAAGTCAGAGGTAGAAATGATGAAAACAACATGTAAAAAAGCGTCTCTCATATGTGGGCTATGGCTTAGTCTGTCATGGCCGTTTATTACGGAGCCGACGCAAGCAGCAAGTGTCATCCAGGCAAAAGTGATCGCAACCTCTCTGAACGTTCGCAGTGAACCAGCCCCCAATGCTTCTGTTGTCGCTACCGTGCCATATGGAGCGGTCGTGACGATTACCGATGAAGCATACGGTTGGGCAAAAATTAGATACAATCAAAAGGTAGGCTGGGTCGCGGGATATTACTTGCAAAAAGGTGCGGTAACGAGTGCGGGTTCAGCTTCTTCCCCAGCCAATACAACCACTGTCAAAAGCAAGCAAGGCACAGTTTTGGCCGATTCGCTTCGAATGCGAAAAGGACCAAGCACGAGCCATGAGATTATCCTTTCGCTGCCCAGAGGAACCCGTGTAGACATTTTGCAAAAGCAAGCAGACTGGATCCAAGCGAGAACTTCCAACGGACAAACAGGCTGGGTGTCTGCGACGTATATTGGCGATGCCAAGTCCAGCGCTCCGGTGTCCAAAAGCTCCAAAACGCCTGGCTTAAAAGGGAAAGTCATCGTCATCGACCCGGGACATGGTGGTTCTGATATCGGGACACAGGGTACGAAGTGGAATAGTATGGAAAAAACGTTGAATTACAAAACGTCCATGCTGCTCGCCAGCAAACTGCGACAACGCGGTGCGCAAGTCTTCCTGACGAGGACCAGTGACACAGAAAAGCCTTCGCTATCGCAGCGTGTCGCTTTTAGTGAATCCAAGGCGGCAGATGCCTTCATCAGCATCCATTACAATTCTTCTCCGAAGCCAAATAGCGGGACACTTACGTTTTATTATTCGCAAGACAAAGATGAGCCGTTAGCTCGAGCGATTGAGACTCGCTTGGGTGGTGGCATCGGTTTAAGAAGCAACGGCATTTCATTCGGCAATTACCACGTCCTGCGCGAAAATAGTGATCCATCCGTCTTAATTGAGCTTGGCTTCCTATCGAATCCAAAGGATGAAGGCATTGTTCGTACATCGTCCTATCAGGACAAAGCTGCGCAGGCGATTACGGAAGCACTAGCTGATTACTTCGGTCGATAATCGTACGGCTGGACACTGTAGGAGAACAGCTTCCGCTCGAATTTTCCTTTGGCACCAATGATCTGATACCAGGTCTCTCCGATCAACAGGTCGGTTGCGAAATCTTTCTCCAGCAGATTGGTGATCATCTCCATGACCACTTTCTCATTTTCCTTTTGGATTTTCAACGACAAGGCCAGGACGAAATACGCCTGGTCTTCTTCCATTTCCAACAAATGCAGACGGGCTGTACCACGGCGTTTGGCGTTGAAACCATCGATCACATTCAACAGGCCCTTTTTTGCCTGCACTTTATACTTTGTCGCTTCCCTCCAGGAGGAAATAACTGCATCGTACAACGAAAACGTCAGGATGAAATGGCTGGCGTAATCCTTCGGGTCAAAAGGCTCCGGTCCCATTTGCTTCTCATCCGCTGGTATGACAACGAATGCTTTGTAGTTGCTAAAAAACGGATCGCTCATGGCAGGTCCTTTCCATCGATAGTATCTGTGTTGGTTAGTATCCACTAGGAAAGCAGGATATTATGTACAAAAACGGTCATAAACGTTCAAAAGGCCAAGTCGACATGAAAACCGACTTGGCCTTTTGCTTGCTTTTGTATAGGCATGTTTTTCAACTGAATATCTACTCATTACCGGTGGGTCATCGAGACACTTCCATGCCCGTGCTCCTCTTCCATGACCTCCATTCCTGCACCATGATTGACGGTCCAGGTGATGACTTGGCTGGAAATGACAACGGCCAAAATGGTATACATCATCTCTTTCATTGGTACGAACCAGAACGACATGCAAAGCACAATAACGTCCAGTAAAAGAAAGACCGTACCAATGGACAATCCCGTGTACTTACTGATCAACAGGGAGAAAATATCGTCTCCACCTGTCGCAGCTCCATAGCGCAGAACCAATCCGGTACCCAGTCCGGTCAGTACACCGGCCAAGACAGACGCCAGCGGCATCATTCTGCTCATATCCATGACAATCGGTGAAAATCGTTCAAACAAATCGTAAAATACGGTAAAAGCAAGTGATGCAAAAATCGTGTCCCAAATGAACTGGCGGCCTCTTACTAACCAGGCAACCAAAAACAGTGGGATATCCAGCAAAAGCATCACCATCGCTGGCGACAAGTCAAAGGCGTATTTCGCCAATAACCCCAAGCCAACAAACCCACCTTCAGACAAATGGTTCTGAAAGTTAATGTGATAATACGCAAAAGCAAGTAAACAAGCTCCAAACAAAATCATACTGTAACGCTTAGATAACTGCAGCGCTCTCCTCATCACGGTTTCCTCGCATTTTTGTCGGTTTAGGCACAGACGACCAACCGACTACCGAGGAACATCGAAAGTATAAGTCGCTACTCATACAAAGGGCCTCGCTTTCGTAGTAGGTTAGTCGCCTTCAGTGACGATCGACTACTACGAAGCTAGATGTAGGAGAGGTCAAAACGTTTCCAGATCGTCCTATGGGGACGCATGGTATCCTGATCCCTTCCATGGCTTTTCTTGTATTATATCACAAAAAAGGTGAAAAGACGATTCGAAACCGTCTTTTCACCGAGTTAAAATCGGAAAGCTTGTCCTTTTAGCTCAACTGGAATTCCTGCTGTGACAAGAAAAACTTGATCGGCAACGGCTGCGACACGTTGATTCATCAAGCCCGCCAAGTCACGGAACTTACGGCCCAACGGGTTTTGCGGGACGAGTCCATCGCCTACTTCGTTTGTCACCAGTAAAACTGTCCCTGGGTAGTCTTTTAGCTTTTTGACCAGCCTATCCACCTGCTGGAGCACTTGCTCAAACGTCTGCTCCACTCCATCATGCAGCAGCCAATTGGACAGCCAAAGGATCAAGCAATCAATCAAAATCACTGTCTGCTGTTCTTGTATGTTTTTTTGTGCCCCGAGCTTCGCGAGCCACTCTGTCAATGCGTACGGCTCCTCGATCGTTTGCCAAGGAAAGCCAGACTGCAAGCGGCGGTCTCGATGGTGCAAGATCCGCTCTTCCATTTCCTCATCCGTGATTTGTGCGGTCGCGATGTAAACACCCGAGGAGCCCAAATGAGCCGCGTATTTTTCGGCAAACGTGCTTTTTCCGCTGCGTGCTCCGCCTGTAATCAGTACGATCATGCTTCTTTCTCCTTAAACAACCTCTTATACTTGCGATTGCAAAATAATTTGCGGCAAATGATGAACAGGATGCTCCATGACAATCGGTCTGGTTCCGTATACAGCCTCTATTCTGTCACTTTGCAAGATGTCTTTTGGTGCGCCAACACTTATCTGCTTTCCTCTGTGCAGCATCAAAATACGATCGCAGTATAGGGAGGCCAGATTCAGATCGTGCAGCACAGCGATGACCGTCACCTGCGTCGTCTTTTGCCATTTTCGCACGATGTCCATGAGTTGAATCTGGTACCCGATATCAAGGTAGGTCGTGGGTTCATCGAGCAACAGCACCTGAGGTCTTTGGATCAATGCCTTCCCCAAAGCTACGCGCTGCTTTTCTCCACCACTCAACTGATCCAGTGTGCGCTCTTCCAAATGTTCAAGACCGAGCATCTGTACGATTTCATCAATGAGCGATGCGACATCCTGCTTCTCTTCCCCTAGCCAATTTTGGTAAGGAAAGCGACCCATTTCCAACACCTCTCGGACACGAAAGCCGACTGGCGGCAGACCCTCTTGCTCCAGAACTGCCAGTATTTTGGCAAGCTCTTTGCGTGGATAGGAATGAAGCTTTTTCTCTTGAAGCAAAATGTCTCCTGCATCTGCCTTAATGACACCTGAAATTATTTTTAGCAAGGTAGATTTTCCGCTTCCATTTGGTCCGATGATGCCAAAAAATTCTCCCTTGTCCACGCAAAAATCGATGCCGTGCAAAACAGGCGTATCCTGATACGATTTTTGCAAGTTGCGCACATTGATCATTGCAAACGTTACCTCTTCCTAAAGCGTTTATTTTGCTTCAATAAATAGGCGAAAAACGGTGCTCCCAGAAATGCTGTCACGACACCGAGCGGGATTTCTGTTGGACTCAGCAGCATTCTGGCAAGAGTGTCGGCCCACAGCACGTAAATACCACCGCAGATCGCAGACATCGGCAGTAAAATACGATGGTCAGGACCAACCAGCAATCGGACGAGATGCGGTACCACCAGGCCAACGAACCCGATAATTCCCGCGATAGAAACCGCCGCTGCAGTCAGGAGGGTCGAAACGACCAGAACCACTAACTTCGTTCGATCCACATGGACGCCGAGATGCGCAGCCTGCCGCTCCCCCAACGCAAATAGGTTCAAGGAACGCGCATAGCTCACAAGTACCATTCCACCTATGACCAAGTACGGAATCAAGACGTACGTAAAGGCCCACCCTCGAAATGACAGGCTGCCCATAAGCCAGAACACGATCTCATTCACCGTCTGGTCGGATAGCGACACCATAAACGAAACGAGTGAGCCGAGAAAAGCCTGCACCACGACACCAGACAAAATCAGGGTCTCTGTTTGCAGCTTTCCTTGCGTATTCGCGAGTCCGAGTACGATCCATAAACTGAGCAATCCTGTAAGAAAAGCGACGACAGGCGTGCTCCATGCACCCAAAAAGGTGATTTGCAAGCCAAAAAGGATCAAGAAGGCTGCTCCGACAGCAGAACCCGATGCCACGCCCATCGTAAACGGATCTGCAAGCGGATTGCGCAATACTCCCTGAAAGCCCGCTCCCGCAAGTGACAAGCAGGCGCCAATCAAGACAGCCAATACAACCCGTGGAAAACGAACCTTCATGACAATTTGCTCAGATGACTCCGGCCACGTTACGGTGATCCACTCAGACAAGCCAGGGATTTGATGGAGCAGGATGAGCCATACTTGCGAAATGGGGAGTTGTGCCGCCCCCATCGAGATGCTGATAACTATTGATGCCAGAAGGACGAGACAACTAACTCCTCCCCATATGAACAATCGTTTCTTCATTTTATTTCACCAAGTCAGGGTAAATCGCCTTGGCTACTTCGATTAAGCCTTGTGTAATACGCGGACCAGGGCGAGACAAAATATTTTGGTCCATGCCAAAGATTTGTTTTTCACGGATCGCCTTCATTTTATCCCAGCCATTGCGATTCGCGATCATATCCTCTAGCTTGATGCCAGTCTTTTCATCGGTAATTCCGCTCGCATACAAAATGACGTCTGGATCGTTTTGCAAAATCTTTTCTTCACTGATCGGATTCCACCCTTCGGTGTCGGAAGCAATGTTTGTTGCTCCAGCCAGGGTGATGAGTTCATCCATGAATTCGCCTTTTCCGACTGTCCAGCCTGGGGAAAATTCCAGATATACCTTTTTCTTCTCTTCCGGTTTTACATTTTTCACTGCTTCTTGAACGTACGCGATGTCTTTCTTCATTTGCGCGACGACTTTTTCGGCTTGTTCCTGTGTGTTCGTGATAACTCCCATCGCCAAAACATTGTTTAGGATGTCATCCATCTTTGTCGGATGGGTAATATAGACTGGCATTCCGAGAGATTTGAGCTTGTCAGCCACTGGCTTTTCCATCGAAATCCCACCGACGACCATATCCGGCGTTTGAGCGAGAATGGCTTCTTCATTTGGTTTGACGACTCCGCCAATTTTCGGTTTTGCCTTCGCCGCATCTGGATAATCATCATAGTCTGAGACAGCTACGATCCGATCTTCCAAGCCTAATGCGAACAAAATCTCTGTCTCGGCAGGTGATGTAGAGACGATTCGCTCAGGAGCTTTTGCAAAGGTTACTTCTTTTCCTGTTGCATCCTTGACGGTCAATGGATACGTTGTTTGTTTTGCAGGTTGCTCGGCCGCATTCTCTTGCGGTGCTGTCTGCGGTGCGCTTGTTTGTCCCCCTGGTGCTGGCTGGCTGTTATCGTTACCCGCACAACCTGCGAGGCTAGCCGCAACTAGTAGTGGGATCATGAATCGCAATGAACGTTTCATATGTAGAACTTCCTTTCTGCATGTCTGATTGACTGTTCCTTTCCAATAAAAAAATCGACCCTTGCTTCCATTCGGAAATCAAAGGGTCGGCACCTCAGGGCAAACAGACAGGATGGTCTGCTTCCTGAAATAGGCCGATCCTTTCCGCGAAGGCAACAGGCACTAAAACAAACAGGCAGGTCTCCTGGCTTACGGCTGAGGAACGAGCCGATTTACAGTGGCGGGACCGCGTCGGATTTTCACCGACTTCCCTTTTCACCCGATCTTTTCGTTAAAAAGACGAGGCACCTATTTGCTGTTACGTTTGAAATTGTCACAGTCCATGACTCATCCTACATCATAGCATTCCTTGATTGAAAAAAGAATGACAAACACATAAGCCAATACTTTCTTGCCTCGCTATTTCCCTCGTTTGTCCAAATAATCGAGAATGCCCATGGAGCATACTTGTAAATCGAGCTTGAGTACTTCGAATACTTCGTGGTCACTGCTGATTCCTTGTGACTGTAGATGATCCGAGACTCGTTCAAATAACGTAAGAGACAGCTCATTGTATGATTGTCCAGCAACAAGCGCTGTCTCTCCTTCCGCCACAAACATGGGGAGCCACTCGCGTATTTGGCGGTACACGTCATCTACCTGCTCTGTCATCCCAAAATGACCAAAGTAAATGCGACTCAGTTTGCGCGCTTCAAAACGGCTTAGAGACGCTAACATGGCATCCGGGTCAAACTGATTCGGCGAAGTAGATGGCAGCACGAGGTGTATGCCATCCTTTTTAAGCTGTGGATAGAGCACACCTGCCGTATCACCTGTGAACATGCCGCGGCTTACTGGATCGTAGATGCTGAAGTGATGATTGGCATGCCCTGGCGAATCCAGAAACTCCAATACGCAATTCTCTCCGATCTTTAGTGTATCTCCGTCCCCACGAATCAAAATCTGTTCCTCGAGAACAGCCTCAATCGGATCAAACAATCGATCAAAATCATCATGATACACCGCTCTCGCGCCTGCGATCAGTCGGCTCGGATCTATGAGATGACGTGCACCTTTCGGGTGGACAACGACCTTTGCGTTCGGACAATCCTTCAGAAACAGTCCTACTCCTCCTGCATGATCCAAGTGAATGTGCGTCACGATGATGTATTTGACTTGTTCCGGCTTATAACCGAGCTTGGCGAGACCAGCCTTGATGTATGGGACGGAGGGGCTTGGTCCTGTTTCTACCAATGTGAGCTCCTCCTCCGCGATCACATACGTCCCCGTACGTTCCGCCCAGCCCATATCGAAACCGTCTATTAAATGGATGCGTTCCCCTAAGTAAATTGGCTCTGTTGCTTGCATGTAAATACTCCTCCTTTTCAAAAGTCTCGCGTTGCCATTGTGTTGGAATATTTACACTTTACCATCTATACTGTAGGGATTGGGGATGAATCACACAAAATCTTCATATTTTCATGATAATATGAGGGCAGCAAAATCGATTCCATTATCTGGAGGGGTGCAAAAATGGGTCAACTTTTTTCTGAATTACGACCTGAGCATGAGAAGTTTATCAAGAAGCAACGGATGTTCTTTGTTGCCTCTGCTCCTATGGACACAAATGGTCACGTGAATCTTTCACCGAAAGGGTACGATTCTTTTCGCATAGTATCGCCTACCGAGGTCGCCTATTTAGACCTGACTGGAAGTGGAAACGAAACCAGCGCTCATCTTCAGGAAAATGGCAGGATTACTCTCATGTTCTGTGCGTTTGAAGGCCCCCCTCTCATCATGCGACTATTCGGCAAAGGAACGGTTATTCTCCCAGATACGCCTCGGTGGGATGAGCTCGTAAAAGAATTTCCGCTTCTGCCCGGTGCTCGTCAAATCATTACCGTCAACATACAGGAAGTAAAGACCTCTTGCGGCTGGGCTATCCCCTTCTATTCCTATTCAAAAGAACGCGACACCCTTCAGAAATGGACCTTGGCTAAAGACGAGCAAGAACTGCTTGATTATCAAAAGGAAAACAACGTAGTAAGCATGGATGGATTGCCAACCCCATTGGGGCAAAAACTTTTTCCCGCAGTAGGTAGGGATAACTAAAAGTAAAACGAAAAGAAGCTGCCCTACTCGCAGCTTCTTTTTTGAAATCTCTTTACTTGCTCGTATAAATGACCACTGCATCTTTGAGAAACTCGGCAACACCAGGCTGTTCCTTGTCGTAATAGGCCGTGAAGCGCGGGTCTTCGACGTACATCTGGGCAACACCTGCGTGCGCATCTTTGCTGTAGCTGTCCCAATAAAAGCTCAGCCATTGACGGTGAAGATCCGCTGCTTTTTGCGCCAATTCATGAGCAGGATCACCTGTCGAAAAAGCCTGCGCCAACGTCTCGTGCAGCTCTGCATTCAATTTCTCCAGCACGGCATACTGTTCTTCTGTCATGCCTTTGACCTTCTGATTGGATTTGTCAACCTGGTCACTTCCATATTTTGAGCGGATTTCTTCTCCGTACTGGGCCTCGTTGTCGTCAATCAACTTTTGTTTGAAGCCTTCAAATTTTTGTTTGTCACTCATCGTTTTGGTCCCCTCTCTTTGTGCTAATGTCAAATCGACATTGGCGATTAACGCATCCAATTGCGTTCGCCTTTCCAGGAGCTTCTCGCGGTGCTCCCGTAGTGCCTGGTCAGCATCAAAGGTTGGTGAATCCAGGATCTCCTTGATCTCCTCCAAGCTCACACCCAGCTCGCGGTAAAAAAGGATTTGCTGCAATCGATCAACCTCTTGCTGTCCGTAAATGCGATACCCTGACGAATTGACTCTCGCCGGCTTGAGAAGGTCAATTTCATCGTAGTATCGGAGCGTCCGGGTGCTGACACCCGCCAGGAGTCCTAGCTTTTGTACCGTATATTCCATGTTCATTCCTCCTGACAAATTGATCGTACACATTTACGGACCGTCAATGTCAAACACATTTTCATCAAAAAATTAGCGTTACTCTATTTTCATAATTTGCTAAAATATAGAGAAAGCCATACAAGGGGGGATTTCAATGCTCTATGTCTTCGGCTTCATTGTAGCGGTACTCGGTGCCGGATGGGGATTAACAGGTCTGCTTAGTCTCAAAGCGAGAGATAAACATGCCATCACCCATTACAGTGACGATGCTTATAACCAGCAAACCTTGTTCCAGATGCACAACAACCCTGACCAAGGCATGTAAAATAAAAAATGGCTGCCCGCAACTTGTGCATGGGCAGCCATCTTTGTTTCTTACAGAGCTTGGAATGTATCAGTCAATACCGGTACGATTTGCTTCTTACGGGAGACAACGCCCTTCAGAACAGCTTTGTTGTCCACCAATGTTACTTGGTACGCTTTTTCTACTGCTTGAGTTGCACTGCCGAGAGCGATCGCAACAGAATCGTTATTCAAGATATCCGTTACAACAAACACGAACAAGTCCAAACCTTTTTCAGCGATGTTTGTATTCATAGCCGCTTCCAGTTCGCCTTGGCGTGCGAGTACATCATTTACGTCCACCGCATTTACTTGCGCGATTTCTACCTTCGCATTGCCCATTTGGAACTCTTTTGCATCCAACGTGAGCAGTTGTGCGATTGTTTTGTCGCTCAGGTCTGCTCCCGCTTTGAGCATGTCCAGACCGTATGCTTGCAAATCAACACCCGCGATTTCAGCCAGCTCGTGTGCAGCAGCTACATCTTGCTCCGTGCAAGTTGGAGATTTCAACAGCAACGTATCCGAAATGATAGCAGAAAGCATCAAGCCCGCCATCTCTTTTGGAATGTCTACGCCGTTTTCTTTGTACATTTTCTTCAAAATGGTTGTGGTGCATCCAACAGGCTCTGCACGGAAGTAGAGAGGATTGCTCGTCTCAAAGTTCGCAATACGGTGATGGTCGATCACTTCTACCACTTGCACTTGCTCAATATCATTCGCACTTTGTTGGCGCTCGTTGTGGTCTACAAGGATGACTTCATTTACTTCATTCGCCACTGTTTCTACGAGGCGTGGCTCTTTTACTTGGAAGTAATCCAACACAAATGCTGTTTCGCTGCTGATTACACCCAGGCGTACAGGCTCTACATTCGCGCCCAATTTTGTTTTCAAGTCAGCATACACAAGTGCTGAACAAATGGAATCTGTGTCTGGATTTTTATGACCGAAGATTAATTTTTTTTCCATCATCCATACTCCTTAATCGTAATTTGGCGTCAAAATTATACCATAGCTTAGAGGATATGCCCAAGATACATTATAGGTTCAAATTGGATCGTTGGAAATAAGGTTTTGAAGATCATTCGGAAATAAATGGGAGGCGAAGTGAAATGAGAGTGATTGGATACACCTGTGCAATTCATCCGAGGTAATGGTGATCGTGAAGTCGTACTCACTTTTGACGGTAAGGCTCTGGCCATGGAAATATCCGATTCTGTGCGGGAAATCACGTCATGGGTTGCGGAGCAATTGAGCCGCTCTCATCGTGACTTTCTGGTGCAACTCCCACTTACCTACACGTTAATACGAGAGGATTACGAGGACGTACTTTTCTGCCACGCCAATCCCACCAATGATGAAGATATTTTCACTCCCCGTACATCAGATGCAGTCGTTGCCACTTACTTTGGGGGGACACAGCAGCGAACAGTCATCTGTGGTCATACACATGTCCAATTTGAACGTCGCCTTGGCGATTTACGTATTCTCAATGCTGGAAGTGTGGGCATGCCGTTTGCCGACAAACCAGGTGCATACTGGTTACTGCTTGATGGTGACAGCTACGAACATCGCTTTACACCCTATGACGTAGAGGCAGCCGCAAAACAAATCGCTTCCACGAACTATCCGCAAGCCCAGCAATTTTCCGAAGAGAATGTCCGCAAAATACCTACGGCTCAAGAAGCAATGGAATTTTTAGAAGCCCTGGCACAAAAAAACCGACCCTTTACAGATTAATGGGTCGGTTGAGAAAGATAGCGGAATCGATTAATCGTCCCAGTCTACATCCAGTACAGCACCTGTTGTAGCGGAAATCTCCAAATCTACTTCCTGTCCTTTAGCCGTTTTCACTTCCACTTCATACACATAGTGGTTATCGTCTTCATCCAGCTTGATGGATTTGATGGTGCCGCTCACTTTAGCCAAAGCGATTTTTTTCGCTTGCTCTACACTGATTTTCACTTGTTGTTTGTTCCACTGATCGTCGTTGTCGTCATCATGATCATCGTCGTCATCGTGGTCAACTGTATGCCACACCTCACCAGTCATCGCATCGACGTAAACGTCAAATTCTTGATGCTTGTTTTTGATCTCTGCTTTGTATACGAGAAAACCATTCTCGTCATCCAATTTCCATTCAGTAATAACGCCAGACTGTGCCTCACGAACTTTTTTCAGTGCTTTTTCAGGCGTGATGCGCACGAGCTTCGCCCAGTTGTGTTTCACATCATCGTCGATTTGCAGGTAGACGGTAGATGTGTTCTTTTGCGGTACGCTGTAATATTGGTTGCTATGTGCAAAGGCTGTTACGCTGAGGCTCCCTACAATCAGTGCTCCTACCATGGTCATGACTACTTTTTTCATATGATCTCGCTCCTTTTTTCGACTGGTTTTGTTTGATCTCCTTTATCATAAAAAGGACAGATGAAGGAAAAAAAAGAGAGAGATTAGAAATTGATGAGAAAATAGATGAGACCTCTCACAGAATTCATGATTGCCGGTGAGCCACAGCGATTAACAAGAAGAGCGAGTGTTTTCTACTGGCAAAAACGATCTATTTCGGCTGTAAATCGACGCAAATGGAACACCCGCGCTTTTGCGTGCTTTCCGCTTTTATCCGTATAATAAAAGCAATCGAGAGGACAACAGCCGACTCGATGACATATGAAAGAGAGCGTGAATGGCAGTGTAATACATATCGTTTCTTACTACTTTCAATTTTTTCTTACATGAGAAGGAGAAACGATTTTTCCGTGGAATCACCACTTTTGAAAAACATCTTTTTTTGAATCTATTTTATCGTCACCATGCAAACGGTCGTCATGTCCGTTATGACCTTGGAAGTGAAAAACCCAGCACGTATCCAATTGACTACACAAGCAACCCAAGCTATCACTTATGCCTATACAGAATCAGACAATCGGAAAATCGAGTAGGAGGGAGT
>NZ_PXZO01000065.1 GCF_003013475.1 Brevibacillus porteri | reverse complement strand
GTTTTCAAAGAGCATTTTTTCCTCATCGCCCAGAGGCGACTTTTTTAATTTACCACATAACCACTTGTGAAATCAAGTGTTTTTTAAAACTTTTTTCTCGGCCGCTCTGCGTTAGCGCAGCAGCAACGTTTGTTAATATAGCATGGATCACAAATAGAAGTCAACACTAATTGAAAATTTTTTATCCCATTAAAATAAAACCTGTTTCTCTGTCGCCATTTCCCCCTTCTTTGCATACGATCTCTTGGATCAACAAGCGCTGAAGCATCTTATCTATCACGAGAGGAATCTCAATCTCTGCCTCTTGAATCATCGGGTGGTTCATCAACTCTTCCAAACGCCAAGGCCCTGATTTCGTCTCCATAAGCTCAACCAGGTATCGAACAGATTCCTTTGTTCTGGATGCGATCCAAAATTCAATTGCCAGTACAAGTAGTTCAATTCGCTTCTCCAATGCTTCTGCATTAAAAGATAGCTCCTCATACAACTTATAAATAGAAGGATCTATCTGTTTGACTTGCGTCCATAATGCTGGCTGAGGATGATCTCCCGCTTCATATACAATGAGACGAGCCAAATAGTGAATCGTTTGAATGGCAGAGTGATGCGCATCCAGCATCATGCCTTGCTGCAAAAACTCTTTTGTCTCGTGAAAAAAACGAAGGATTTGGGAATACTCCTTACAGATATGTTTTTTCTGAAGAGAAGATGACAAACTAGCCAGGCGCAGCTTCATTTGTTTCATATAATGCTCTTTGTCCCAAACGATTTCTGCCCTTCGAAGCATCTCGGCAAGTCGTTCATCCAAACCACAGATGACTCCCTTCTCCAACTGCCACGTGCTGATTTGCTGCTCGATGATTACTTGTTCCTGAAAAAGCATGCGACGGATTTTACCATCAGCATGGGGCTCATTTACTACGACGAAATAAAAGATTCCCTCGCGAAAGGGGACTAGCATATCCGAATCATTCAAGACAAGCACCGCTTGCACATCCAAACGCTGCTGGAGATTTTTCAGATACGTCTGCCTTACAATCATGCCTTGTTCCTCCCTGCCCCCTGGGTTGAACTTATGGATTCTACAAGTCTTGTCCGTTTCCTGCTTGTCAACAGACAAATCCTTTGTATGCTATACTATAGGGTAGGAGGAATGATCATGAAAAATACAGAACGCCTGAGCAAGATCAAACGCATGCGCACATGGGGCAACTGGAGCATGGTAATCGGCATTTTGCTGATGTATACAGGGTACGCATTTTTTGCAGGTTATTTGGACTTTATTCCTTTACTTGGAAGCCTCTTAAAAGGCTCTTACATTTTTATGACGCTGCTTTTGATCATCGGGTTCATTCTGACAATGGGCAGTACAGTCTTGTTTATGATTTCCGGGATGGTCTCCACTTCGGCTCCACAGGTGCAATGCCCTTCATGCCAAAAAGTCACGAAGATGTTGGGTAAAGAAGACGCCTGTATGTTTTGTGGACAACCTTTACGCATTGAAGACGGACATCCTCAACAAAACCAGACATAATATGATTCCTTTCATCTATACGTAAAAAGCCACCTGCTATTTCCCGAGCATTCGGGGTGCAGGTGGCTTTCTTTCGTGAAAGCTGTCTGTCTTTTATTTCAGAGTCTCGTCAATTGCTTGCCATATCTCCGGCACCTCAAAACCACGGCGCCAAGAAGCTGCACCCGCCAAGTCGTACTTATTGACGATCTCCATACGCTTCTTCATAGAAGTTACATCTTCTATCCACATTTTATAGACGTTGCCATCCTTCGGGTCTTTGTACTCCACGTAATGTTGACCGGAAGCTTCATCCATAACTGGCGTCAGTTTGCGTTCGTTGATCCATTCCTGGGCTTTCGTCATGGAATAAGCTTTGGAGCTAACCTTCACAGTGCCATCAGCCTGCTTGGCTTCTGTCCACAAGCGTGTGTAAAAAGGTACACCCAGCAACAGTTTTTCGTTAGGGACCTCTTCCAACACTCCTTGCAAGCCTCGCTCCACCCATGGCAACGATGCGACAGAACCAGCTTTTGGACTCGCTGCCCAATGCTCATCATACGTCATCACCGCAACATAATCGACGACCTCGGCCAAAGCTTTCCGATCCAGGAACATGGACCATTGCTTAGCGTTTGACTTGATCGTCACATCTATGGAAACGGTCAGTCCTTGCTGATGGAGATACGGCGTCAGCTCCCGAACAAACTGAACGAGTTCCTCTTTCTCTTCTAAATACACGTTCTCAAAATCGATGTTGATGCCATCGAGATCGTATAGATGAGCGTAGTACAAGAGTTGGGCAATTAACTTATCTCGCTTGTCATAGCTGCTGAGCACGGACTTCGTCCAATCAGGATTAAAGCCGTTTGTAACTAAACCCCAAACCTTGTAGCCCCTCTTATGGGCCCATTTGACGTACGCAGGATCGGCTCTGTTCAACAGATTTCCATCTGCATCCTTCATTTCAAACCAAGTAGGAGAAACTACATTTACCCCTGGTAGTGCACCAATTTTTGAAACATCCGGATTTTTATTGACGACGTGCTCCCATACGAGGTTGATCTTGCCCTCAGGCTTCCAAGTAGCGTGTTGTTGTCCGGTAGCAGTCGAATGCTCCAGCTGGACTTTGCGCACATCCGTCATCTCAATACTTTTCTCTGAAATGAATCCTCCTACTCCCGAGGCGGTTAAAACGCGATACCAGTTTTCCTTTTTGCCAAGAACGTCGACAACCTCACCCGCAGACAACTCTGCTACAATCGGAGTTCGGTGAGAAGCACCAGTACGGACTGCTTGTTTTTCCTCGGCAGCGATCACTTTCGCTTGCTGGATTTCGTAGCCCTCTTTTTCGACGACCAGGACACCCGTATCTGCTTTTCGCTCAAAAGAATAAGGATACAGCTTTTCCAAAGGATCCAACGGTACATAGCGTGTGCCGTCGACCTCTTTCACCGGAACGAGTAAATCCACAGGTTTTTTGTTCAGATAGGCGACAACTTCTCCGCTCTCCATCCGAAGCACCTTATCCTTCGTCGTGACAATAACGGAATGTGTGGGCTCATCCCAAAAAATAGCTGGATCAATGTTCTCTTTAATGAAATCAAAGGGCAGCAATATTTGCTCTGATTCCACTATATACGAGGACTCTTTCCGCGAGCCTTCGTATACAATCACATTTTTATCTCCATCATACGGCTGCACATGCTCAGTTGAGGCACGGAGCACAAAAAACCAGTAAATGCTGCCGAAGATGGCCAACAAGAGAAAACTTAACAAAAACATCGTGCGAAAAACCCTTCGTTTTCTTCGTCTTGGTCGCAGAGTTCTACCCGACTCCCTGCTCATAATCTCCACCTGCTTCCCGGTACATAAGCCTGTCTTCTGACTTGGGCTGTATGATTTGACTCATTATTTCGATCATAGCGTTGGTTCATTCCATTCACAACCTTTTGTATTCTGGTAATTCACGGACAAGCTTCCTACCAAGAAGAAGACGTATGAGAAGCCAAAAGGTTACAGATATCGACAGAAAGGGTTATGTCCTCCAAAAGCAAACACCCCCTGCATCACCGGGATTATCCGATTCAAGCAGGAGGTGCTCATCCATCCAATACATTCTTAGTGGGGATTCTTTTGACAGGAATCACAAACGCCATAAACTTCCATACGATGCCCGGTTACTTTGAAGCCGATGTCTTTGGAAGCAGCTACTTCTGCATCCCGCAAATACGGAAAGTGGAAGTCTCTGATTGCACCACAGGTGGAACAGATTGCGTGATAATGATCTTCTTCCACATTGGCATCGAATCGGCTGGACGCATCCCCGTAAGTGAGCTCTGTAACCAATCCAGCATCTTTAAAGACTCGCAGATTGTTGTAAATCGTTGCAACGCTCATATTCGGGAATTTGCCTTCAAGGGCTTTATATATTTCGTCAGCCGTCGGGTGAGTCATCGTTTCCAGCAAATAGGTCAAAATTGCATGGCGCTGTGGTGTCATGCGAACCCCGGTATTCTTCAGGATTTCAACAGCTTTCTCCACACGTTGTACCATCTTGTTACACCCCACAGTCTTTCGCAAGACAAAAGAACAAGCTTCTCTAATGTCATTGATTAGAATTACTATAAATAAGTGTACGTCTAGTCGGCGAAAACTGTCAATATCCATTCATCCGATTTGAAAAGAAAGAAGTGGAAAATCAAGTTTTTCACTTTGCTTTTGCGGGCTTTTTGGTTGCGGGTTTTTTGGATTTTTTGGCTTCCGCTTGTGCAAACTTACACATGGATTGGATTGTACAGCTGCCGCACTGTGGATTGCGCGAAGAACATACACGTCTGCCGTGCCAGATTAACCAATGATGCGCATCCGTCCACTTCTCTTTTGGAATGCGTTTCATAAGCTGACGCTCCACTTCGTCCACATTGTCGCTATTCGCAAGGCCTAACCGGTTTCCGACGCGGAATACATGCGTATCCACCGCGATCGCAGGAATTCCGAATGCATTAGACAAAACGACATTTGCAGTCTTTCTCCCTACCCCTGGCAATGCTTCGAGCTCGGCATGCGTTTGTGGAACTACGCTATTGTATTTTTCGTACAAGATTCTACAGGTCTCTAAAATGTTTTTACTCTTATTCTTATACAACCCGAGACCTTTTATATGCTCTTCCATTTCTTCCTGTGTCAAATGAAGGTAATGCTCCGGCTGGTTTAGCTGCTGGAACATGGGTGCCGTAATCTCATTCACCCGTTTATCTGTACATTGGGCAGAAAGAATGGTCGCAATGAGAAGTTCAAACGGGGTTGTATAATTCAACTCACAGTGCGCATCCGGATAAAGCTGCTGCAAATTATCCAAAATGTCGGCCACAGGTACTTTGCGTTGTGCCATAAATATATCCCCCTTTTCCCTACATTATACCGCCTTGGTCAACACAGCGATCAATAGCACCGCAAGCTGCACCTGTTGTACAATTAGACTGGAAGGATTTAACGGGAGGAGGTTTTCCATGAAAGTATTCCTGACTGGTGCCACAGGGTTTGTTGGAAGGGGTATACTCGAGCGCTTGCAGGCAGAAGGATATGAGACGGTTTGCCTCACCAGGGCTGGTTCAACAGCTAAGCTTTCCTACAACGAAACTTCCAATGCGCATATAACGGAAGCAACTGGCGATCTATTTAATAAAGAATCACTGATGAGAGCGATGCAAGGCTGCGATGCTGTCATCCACCTCGTCGGAATTATTCGCGAACAACCGGGGAAAGGCATTCTCTTTTCTCGTATCCATGTAGAAGGCACAAAAAATGTACTGGAGGCCGCCAAGCAAGCTGGAATCAAGCGTTTTGTCCATATGAGTGCTCTGGGTGCACGTGAAAACGCCACGAGCGCCTATCACCGAACCAAATACGAAGCGGAGCAGCTTGTTCAAGCAAGCGGTATTCCGTACGTCATTTTCCGTCCATCAGTCATTTTTGGTCCAGGGGATGAATTCGTGAACATGCTCGCCGATCTGGTTCGGTTACCTGTCACACCGGTCATTGGCGATGGCTCCTACCCTTTGCAACCAGTTGCTCGTAAGACGGTGGCCGATGTATTCGTCCAAGCCTTGAGCAGACCCGAATCAACCAATCAAACCTACGAAACAGGTGGGCCCGAACCACTCTCCTACGGGCAAATCCTCGATACGATTGGCGAGGCCATCGGAAAGCGGAAGGTCAATAAATTTCACATTCCCCTTGCTTTCATGAAGCCTGTGGTAAATATGATGGAGAGATTCCCCTTTTTCCCGATTACCAACACGCAGCTCACCATGCTGCTAGAAGGAAACGCATGTAAGGACGGAAAGCTTCTCTACGATACTTTTCACACAGAGAAAATCGACTTTCTCCCGGGAATCACCACTTACCTGCGGACCAAATAAAAAAGGGAAGCCCCCTGCTTGATCCCAGGGGGCTTTTGCCTATTCGTGCAGCGTTTTCTCAACTGCATCTGTTTCTTTATTAATATGACGAGCCACAACGAACAGATAATCAGACAAGCGGTTGAGGTATTTGACCACGGACGGGTTTACCTGCTCCTGCTGTGCCACATGGACTGCTTTGCGCTCTGCACGTCTGACGACCGTACGCGAAACATGGAAGGCTGCCGCAGCCGGATGTCCGCCAGGCAATATAAAATTGGTGAGCGGAGGCAACTTTGCATCTAGCATGTCAATTTGCTCTTCCAGAAAAGTAACGTCCTCTTCTACAATTGGCCAGCCTACCTTTTTGCCTTCTGGCGTCGCCAGCTCAGCCCCTACATGGAACAGCTTTGTCTGAATGACATGGAAGACATCCTGCAATTCCTTCCATTCTTCTGTCGCAGGCAACAGAGCCAGTGCCAATCCAATCTGCGAGTTGGCTTCATCGCACGTACCGTATGCCTCTACACGGTCCGCAAACTTAGGCACGCGGACACCTGCAACCAGTGACGTCTCGCCCTTATCCCCTGACTTAGTATAAATCTTCATTACGTATCCCCTCCACAGGTTCCATTTACAAAGCTTCTGCGACAAGAATCAACTCTGAGCTATTCGCATCAAAAGGTGTCTTTGCAAAAGAACCGTATCGTTGTGTGACCTTCAAGCCGTTTAAACGAAGCAGATGATGGAGCTCCGCGGGGAAAATATAGCGGAGAGTAAATCGGCCCCTCACCCGTTCCGTTATAACTCCCTGTGCATCTGTACGCTCGTATATGCGTGTCACTTCGGACAGTTGCTGAAAATGGTCATAACGAGTGTAATCCCACATCGCAACCTCTTCCCCCGACGGGAGTGGATACGTGCCACGCAAGGACATTTTTTCATTTTCCTCGTAAAAATGATGAATCTTGGGGACAAACACGTTCATGATGAACTTCCCGCCTGGAGCCAGATGCTTGCGAATGCACGTCAATGCCTTCATTTGCTCTTGAACATGCAACAGGTGCAAAAACGATCGAAAAGGAATCATAATCAGCGAAAATGACGCCTGCAGATCAAAGGTGCGCATATCCCCCTGCAATAGCTTCAAGCCGGATGTTACACCTTGTTCCTCTGCTTTTACCTGAGCCCTTGCCAGCATATCCTGGGATAGGTCAATTCCGGTAACGTCGATGCCAGCCTGCGCCATCGGAATGCTGATTCTTCCGGTGCCGCAAGCGAGATCTAGCACGTTTCCCCCTGCCAGCTTGGCTTGTTCTAGATAGAACTCAACATCACCTGGAACACCGCGTTGAGTGAGATCATAGTAGTCAGCCCATTGATACATATTGCTCATCTGGCCCTCCTATGCTTGCATTTCTTCTGATTGAAGGTAGGCCATAACGAGCTCTGCCGTGTTATCGAGTGCTTCTTTATGTGTACGTTCATGGGAGTGGGATGCATCTACTCCCGGTCCGATCAAACCATGGACAACGTCATATCCGGCTCTCAGTGCAGCACTCGCGTCAGAACCATAGTAAGGATAAATGTCCACTTGGTAGTTCAGACCGTTTGCTTGTGCGAGCTTGGTCAAATGGCTGCGCAATCCGTAGTGGTACGGTCCAGTGGAATCCTTCGCACAAATGGACACGCAATACTCATCTGTCGTCTGTCCATCCCCAATCGCGCCCATGTCGACAGCCAGATACTCCACCACGTTGGCAGGGATGCTGGAGTTGCCGCCGTAGCCGATCTCTTCATTATTGCTGATAAAAAAGTGCGTAGTGTAAGGCAGCTTCACACCGGATTCACTCAGTTCTTTTAGAACCCCCAGCAGCACAGCTACGCTTGCTTTGTCGTCGATATGGCGGGACTTGATGAAGCCGCTATCCGTTACCGTCACGCGCGGATCAAAGGAGACGAAATCTCCGACAGAAATCCCAAGTGCAAGTACTTGCTCTTTGTTTGTAACCTTCTCATCCAGCCGAACTTCCATGTTCGCCTCATTGCGCTCAGCTTTCCCCGCTTCTGAGCTGTATACATGCACGGAAGCTTTGGTAGACAAAATCGTACCAGTTACAAGATGACCGCTACTAGTCTCTACAACGCAGTGCTCCCCTTCAATCGCATTGAATGCAAAGCCACCGATCAAGGTCAGCTTCAAACGTCCGTTGCTCTTTATTTCTTTTACCATCGCGCCCAGCGTATCGACGTGAGCGGTCAAGAGTCTTGCTTTGTCGTTATTGGCCCCGGCTACGGTTGCAACGATTGCCCCTTTGTTTGTCCGTTTATAGGAAACGCCAAGATTTTCTAGCTCTTGTGCAACCCAGGCCATTACTTTTTCCGTATTGCCAGACGGACTTGGGATGTTCGCCAATTGGCAAAAGCTTTGTACAACATATTCCGTGGATACACTCATTGTATGTTCCTCCATTCGCCCGTTGCGAAATAAACGTTAGGATTGAAGCTCTTCCTTAATAAATTGAAGCACTTCCTGTACATGCCCTTTGACCTTTACTTTTGCCCATACTTTTGCAATGTTGCCTTCTTTGTCGATGACGAACGTCGTGCGTTCTATGCCCATATACTCTCGTCCGTACATTTTTTTCAATACCCACACACCATAAGCCTCTGCCACTTGGTGATCCGGATCTGCCAAAAGTGGAAAAGGCAATTCGTGCTTCGCGATAAATTTGTCATGCGATTTCACAGAATCCGGACTGATTCCGAGAACAACTGTATTCAGCTCAGCAAAGCCCGAATGGAAGTCACGAAAGTCGCATGCTTCTGTGGTACATGTCGGCGTTTGGTCCTTCGGATAAAAATAAAGCACTACATTTTGTCCATAAAATTGGGAAAGTGAGAGGGTCTGATTGTCGCTCGCCTGCAAAGTAAATGCAGGTGCAGCTTGTCCTACTGCCGTCAAACTTTTCCCTCCTCTCGATAATATCCTGTTTTCGCTGGTCCCATTTTACCACAATCTAGTAGTCACTTCATCCGCATACAAGTTGCGCTTTGATTCAGAAAAGGATAGAATAAAAAAAAATAAAATTTGGCCTAGTCAGTTGGATGGTGAATTCGCATGAAAGAGTTTTTTGAAGTAACAGATCCAGAAGCGCTAAAATCGCTTGCTATAGCGGAACGGGTTAAAATTTTGGAACTCTTTGAAGATTTGGAGCCCAGAACGGCCAAACAAATCGCTACAGAACTAGGCGAAAATGCTGCACGGCTACATTACCATGTGAAGGAGCTCGTGCGTGTTGGGCTGCTCGAGCAAGTGGATACCCGGGTAAAAGGCTCTATTGTGGAGAAATATTATGAGCCTGTTGCCAAGGTCATTCAGGTCAAGCTCCAATTGATGATTGAAGAAAACGCTCAACAATTAAGTGATGTCATGTTTACTCCGTTTCGTACTACGGAAAAGGATCTCATGCGAACTCTCAATCGCTTCGTCGCAAGCGACCAAGATGTTCGGAAAGAATACCAAAATACGTTCGCTTTTAATTTGACTGAATTTTATTTGAGTCAAGATGAACGCAATCAATTTGTGGAAGACATCTCTGAGCTGTTGCAAAAGTACAAAGGGTTCAAAAAGGAATCTGGCCGTCGAAAATTCAAGTTTTTCGACATCCTGTTCCCGTTGACTCCAGCTGACCCAACAGATGATTCAGATGACCCTTTTGATGATTCGAATGAGTAAGTCACCAAGAAAACCATCAGATACGATGGTTTTCTTTCATTTTCTAATCAAAGGAGGACTCCAATGCGGACGATCTTGTTTGATTTCGACGGCACAGTTGCCGATACCCTCCCCTTGATCTTCACCGCTTTTCGCTCTACCTTTCAGCAGTTTTTACAAGAGCATTATACTGACGAGCAGATTGTAGCTCTCTTTGGCCCCACAGAGATAGGCATTTTGCAAAACGAGCTTCCCCCACATGCGCATGACAACGCCCTCGCTCATTTTTATCGTGTATACACAGATGAACACTCCCGCGTACAAAACCCTGACAATATCCGAAGCATGCTCGACGAACTTCACTCGACAGGTATCCAAATGGGAATCGTAACAGGAAAAGGACGGAAAAGCGCTGACATCTCCCTTCGAGAATGGGGATTAGATTCGTATTTTTCCGTCGTGATCACAGGGGATGAGGTCACACATCCAAAGCCTCATCCAGAAGGTATTTTTACCGCTATGCAACAGCTAGGTGCTACGCCTGCAGAAACCATTTTCGTAGGTGACAGTGATGCTGACGTGTTAGCTGGTCGAGCCGCTGGTTTGCGAACAGTCGGTGTGGATTGGCTTTTGGTTACACAAAAGTCGGGAAAATTCGATCCCGAGCCTGACTACCACTTTACGGATGTGCACGCTTTTACCGATTGGATACTCAGACGCTAGATGAAAAAAGGGTGTGCCCTGCCGCCGAAGCGTGGACACACCCTTTTTTTGATTAATACGCCCGTCCGAACCAGACGCTATGCTGTGACTCTCTACGGCAGCAAATGCAGGCTGTCTTTCGTACAGGAGGCTCAAACGGGATGTTGCGAGAGGTGAACTTGGTTTCCTCTTTGATCTTCGATTCACAAGCATCATCCCCACACCAGCCAGCTAACACCCATCCACTCAGCTTGTTTTCGCTCTCGCTTTTGGCAATATGAGCGGACAGTTGCTCCAGTGTATCGATCCCCAAATGTGAGTTCTCATCACGGAAGGCTAGTGCTTTTTGGAACATATGTTGCTGAATCTCTTCCAACAGTTGAACAACTGTTTGCGCGATACCTTCAAGTGAAACCGTCACCTTCTCCCCTGTATCACGTCGAGCCAGAATGACTTGACCATTTTCCACGTCGCGTGGGCCGAGCTCCAGACGCAGAGGAACCCCGCGCATTTCCCACTCATTGAACTTCCAGCCTGGTGTTTCTTCACGAAGATCAGCACGGACACGCACTCCTGCGGCCTTGATCTCGTCAAAGAGTGGATCAAACGCCTCCATGACTTTCTCGCGCAGCTTCATCGGACCGACTGGGATCATAATAACCTGTGTCGGAGCCATGCGAGGCGGCAACACTAGACCACGGTCATCGCCATGAACCATGATCATCGAACCAATCAGTCGCGTAGAGGTTCCCCATGATGTGGTGTGAACGTACTTGAACTGATTGTCACGATCCAAAAACTTGATTTCAAAGCCGCGCGCGAATTTATCGCCCAAATAGTGCGAGGTACCCGCTTGCACTGCTTTGCCATCCTTCATCATCGCTTCAATGGAATACGTGTCGACAGCACCAGCAAAGCGTTCACTTGGTGTTTTTTGTCCCTTCCAAACCGGAATGGCCAGCTCCTGCTCGACGACCTCTCGGTAAATCTCCAGCATTTGCATCGTTTCCTGACGAGCTTCCTCCTCTGTCGCATGTGCCGTGTGGCCTTCCTGCCAGAGAAATTCCGATGTCCGCAAGAACGGCATCGTCCGCTTTTCCCAACGAAAAACGTTTGCCCATTGGTTGATTAATACAGGCAGGTCGCGGTAGCTCTGAATCCATTGGCTGTACATATGTCCGATGATCGTTTCGGAGGTTGGACGTAGCGCGAGCTTTTCCTCTAGCGGCTCGCCCCCAGCCTCTGTTACCCAAGGCAACTCTGGATTGAAGCCCTCGATATGCTCTTTTTCTTTTTGAAAGAAGGACTCGGGTATCAGCATCGGGAAATAGGCATTGCGATGTCCTGTCTCTTTGAAGCGCTTATTCATCGCCTCTTGAATTCGCTCCCAGAGCTCAAAGCCATCCGGCTTGAACACGATGCAGCCGCGTACCGGTGTGTAGTCCATCAAATCCGCCTTTTTAATGGCATCGATGTACCAACGCGAAAAATCCACCGATTGCGGTGTAATTTCTTTTACAAACGCTTTGTCCTCTTTCATCCGTCTACGCTCCTTTTTGATCTTACGTAAAATGCAAAAAATCCCCCATCCCAAAAAGGGACGGAGGATTAACTTCCGCGGTACCACCCTGATTGACTACAGCATAGCCATAGTCCTCTCGATAACCCGATAACGGTGGGCATCCGGCTAAGCTCTTCACCAGCGGCTTCAGGATGGGGTGCAGTTATCCTTTACGTATCAGCCTTCCAGACTAGGGCCGACTCTCTGTCACGGGGAATAGCTGCGGGTCCTTTCATAGCCTTTTGTGACTATCTATTAACTAAACATATTAGCGAGTCACATCGTGGTTGTCAATTGTTGGTACGCGCAGCGATTCTGGAGCCGAGCTTCACGTAGATCGGATACGCGACCACTGAAATCATAACACCTTTGAAGAGATTGAATGGTACGATTCCGTACAGAACCAAGGACCAGATACTTGTCGCATTGAACATGGTCAAAAGCTGTTCAATCGGCATTTGATAAAGCACAGCGTACGCAGGCAACAGTACATATGCATTTGCCACAGCCATGACAATCGTCATCAACAGCGTTCCCAGAGCAAGACCAGTCAGGAAGCCTTTTTTGCCTTGGCCGAGACGCTGCATGTAGACAGCCGCAAAAATAAAGCTTGATCCTGCTACGACGTTTGCGAGCTCACCGATCAACAGACCGTCTGTATTTTTGAAGAGCATGTGCAATGTATTTTTTAGTACCTCGATAATAACGCCAGCTACAGGTCCGTACATGAGTCCCCCGATCAATGCCGGGAGTGTACTGAAGTCCAGCTTCAAAAAGCTTGGCATCAGCGGAACAGGAACCTCGAGATACTGCAGAATAAATGCAACGGCCGCCAGCATGGGAATCGTCACCAGCTTTTGGGTTGCACGTGTACGCGAAGAATGCAGCGCTGTTTCTTTCATGTTTACCATCTCCTCATTTTTCTACTCCTTCTTGAGGAATGGCAACAGTCGTTGTAGGCTCACACGTTTTGTTACACAAACAGAATAAACCCTGTGGCTATAAGTTCCACAGGGCATTTGCAAGCGTATGACAAAACCGTGCGCAAATAAAAGGTACAAGAAACAAGAGGGCTGGCCTCTACGTTCCCGTCCCGTTTGCACAGGCAAACAAGCACGTGTGATAAACGTACTGTCGTCATCCTTCTCCCATCCAGACTGTACTGTCGGCTCTGGAATCACACCAGATCCTGCACTCCGTCGCTATTTGCAGCTCGGGAGGCTCGCGGGCTTAACATGCACAAAGCATGATCACCGCCGGTCGGGAATTTCACCCTGCCCCGAAGGAATGTGTAGTTGTATACAGCATATTATACTGCTGTTTTTTGATTTGACAATAGAGGAAACTGCCAGCTCGACACTTTTTGTTTATTTTTCCGATGAGTTTAGTGCGAATAACGAATAAAAAAAGACACTTGCTAACTAGAGAGCATTTTCATGCTATCATTCGCTTGTACAATAGAATCGGCTCCTCAAGGGTGGTCGCGGCTCATCCCCATTTGAAAGGGGGTGAGGCCTGTGGTAACGAATGAAACACTCGGACTGCTTTTCCAGTTTGGGTTGTTCCTGGTCGCTTTAATCGGCTTGGTTGTTACCTTGACCAAAAAGAAATAGACCGCCCTTGAGTTCGCACCTCAGCGGTCTATTTCACACCCAGATTTGAGCCGCACCCCTATGTGGGAAGCTCCTATTGTACCGACCGTTCCGGTTGCCGCCGGAACGGTCTTTTTTACTTTATGCTTGTAGATCTCGTTACATCCAATATTACCACAGCGAGGTCGAATGATAAATAATCAAGAACCCGCTCCCCGATATTTCGTAACTCCCCAGTTCCAGATGATCAGTCCGATCCCGAAAAAGATGATAGCCACTACCGGAGTCATTGCGGCATACGTGTACCAAACTTCCTTGCGCAAAAAGTAAGCTGCCGGATAAACACCCACGAAGGCAAACGGCAGCACGTAGGTGAGCACAAAGCGAATAGCTTTGTTGTACACGTCTACCGGATAGCGCCCATATTGCTGGATGTTGTAGATCATCGGGGCAATCCCTGTCCTCGAGTCAGAAAAGAAGCTAACCGCAGCAATTGCAGTATACACGCCACCGTAAATCAGTGCCCCGCTGATTGAGAGCCCGATAAAGATGAACACGTCGTACCAGTAAAACGACAAATCGAGTTGAATGGCAGCATACCCCATGATGATGATCCCGGTTATGACTCCAAAAATGCGGTCTGGCGCAATCGACTCGAGGCATACCTGTGCCAGATTGTGAATCGGTCTCGTCAGGATGCGATCCATCTCGCCCCGAATGATATACCGTTCGTTGAAGTCCCAAAAGCCGAAGAACATCGAGAACAACGCGTACGGAACCAAAAAGAAACCATAGATAAAGATAATCTCATCACGCGTCCAATCCCCCATCAAAGGAACATGCGTGAACACGACAATAATAAAGATGAGATTGATCAGCTCAGAAACTAGATTGGACACAAAATCACCGATAAAATCTGTTCGATAGGCAAGTCTCGTCTTGAAGTACTGGCTCAGGTAGTCGGCAAAAATACTGAAAATATGTCTCATGTTTTGCATGCTCTACCCTCCTTGCACAACCAGCTTGTTGCGGGCAAAACGCCACATCACCAAGATGGGAACCAGTATGACAAACATCCAGATGACCTGAAAACCGATCAATTCCCAGGAACGTTCCGTAGTAATCGCACCTGTGAAAATCAAGCTCGGATAGTAGTTAACTGCCTGAAATGGAAGGTAACCCATTACCGTTTGCGCCCAGCCCGGGAAAAAGCTGATCGGAAGCACGAGACCAGACAACAGATCCACTACGACCCGCTTGGCTCGCATCATACCATCGTTTCGGAACAGGAAGAAAGTCAGCAAGCCTGTCACCAGGTTGATTTGTGTATTGATCAAAAACGCACACATCAAGCTGATCAAATACAGTCCCCATCCAGTCACTGTCGCCGGGAAGCTGAACGGAATGATCAGGCTGATAAGAAAGATCCCTGGACCCGCGAAAAAGAAAAAGCGAAAGATCCCTTCCCCAAACGCCTGCGCCGTTTTCACGGACAAGTAATTATAAGGGCGTATCATTTCGATCGCGACCTTGCCTTCTCGGACGTCCTGGGCTATTTCTGTATCGATGTTGTTAAAATAAAACGCCCGCGACATCCAAGCAATCGCAACGTAGGAAGTCATCTGTTCCACCGTAAGCCCGCCCAGCTGCTGCTGTCCTCCGTAGATCGCTCCCCATAAAAAGTAGTACGCACCGATGTTGATCGCGTAGATAATGATCCCGCTGTAATAATTCACACGATAGGCAAGCATCGTCAAAAACCTCATGCGGATAAGTTCCATATAAAGCTTACGCATGGCTGGCTACCTCTTGGTCTGAGGAATAAATGTTGCGAACGATATCCTCTGTGCTCGTCTCCTCGATTTTCACGTCGCTGACTTCAAAGGATGACATGACCGTCGACAAAACAAAGGGTAGCATTTCCTGACTTCTCGCTACTTTTACATTGAGGGTAAAATCATTGATTTGCTCGATCTCACAAGGCATCTCTCCCAATGCTTGACGGATTGCGGCTGCTGAAGTGCGTTTTTTCATTTGGAAGGACACCTCTGTGCCATTACCCCATTTTTCCTTGAGGTCATTCAGCAAGCCATCGAAGATCAGCTTCCCTTTGTCCATGACAAGCACGCGTTTACAGAGTGCTTCGATGTCCGACACATCGTGAGTCGTCAACAAGATCGTCATATTTTCCGTCTCGTTCAGATTACGGAGAAACTCACGGATTTTTTGCTTAACAAGCACATCGAGCCCAACTGTCGGTTCATCGAGAAATAGCAGGCGCGGCTTATGAATCAACGAAGCAGCCACTTCACAGCGCATCCGCTGGCCGAGACTTAGTTTGCGCACTGGCTGACTGACGAACGGAGAAATCTCCAGCTCCTCAATCAAACGCTCCAGCCACTTTTCTCCTTCTGCCTCGTCTACCTTATAAACACTCTTCAACAGACGGAAGGACTCTAGCGGAGAAAGGTCCCACCAAAGCTGAGAGCGCTGCCCGAAAACAACTCCGATGGAACGAACGTAGTCTTCCCGCTGCTTGAAAGGCACATAGCCGTTAATGACGATTTCGCCGTCGCTCGGGGTCAAGATTCCGGTCAGCATCTTGATCGTGGTCGATTTTCCGGCACCATTTTCCCCAATCAGCGCGAACATTTCCCCTTCCTTTACTGTAAAGGAAAGGTCATCCACCGCTTTTACCGTCTTGTACTCCCGACTGAACAAATCACGAAAAGCACCACCAAGGCCCGGTCTGGACTGATGGATGCGGAAATCCTTTTGTAAATGATTTACCTGAATCATGGAAAACCGTCCTTTTTTCTTCGCTTAAATACCATTTGTAGTGTATATGAGTCAATCGAATTGTGCAAAAGGCAAACTGCACCAAACTGTTAATGAAGAGAAAGGATCATTCCCGTTTTGTCGTCTGACTTTTTGAAGCGGATATAGCGGATGCACTCGGGATCGTTGTTTTCCAGAGAGATGAGCTCGTCTGTATAACGTTGCAGCCCTTTATGTACGATCGGCAGCACCGTCTCTTCCCACTTCGGCTGTGCTCCACCTAAAGCTCTCGGCATGAAAAGACCATCCGTTGCCAGCACCAATGCCTTCACGCCAACTCGATTCATGCGGCCATACTCTATAAAATCCCGACAGGCTGCATCACCATTCAACACTCCGTAGCCTCCTGGTCCATTCGCCTGATAGCGGTTATGGATCAGGATGTCCATACATCGTTCGTACAGCTCTGTTCGCGTACACAATCCTTCTTTGATTCCTTCTTCCCACTTCGCCAAGGCTGCCTGTTCCAAATGGCTGACTTGCGTATGCGTCAGGGGTCGTACCGTGTCATCATCATAAACGGCAAATATCATGCAATCTCCCAACTGCGCGTACTCGATATGGGCATCTCCTACACGGACGACTGCACAGGCCGCTCCCCACAATGCTTCCTTTTTCTCAAGATCAATGCCGCTTTGCCGCATCTGCTCCTGAAGGGCTAAGTTTATCGTCTCCAAATAATCGTGCAAAGCTGCATCCTCCGGCATTGCTTCCAGCTGCTTTTTTACGAGCTCAGCCGCGATAGCTCCGCCTGTCTGTCCTGCTGCGTTCTCATACGGAATCAGCGACGTAATGCCGTCGATAACCGCATACACATGCTTGACCTGCTGAATCACATAGGCGTCCTCATTGCTTTTGCCGCTTCCTTTCATGGAGATGCTCTCAAGTTTCATGATGACCCCGCCTTTACCCATGGAGTGATTTGCTTGAAAATTGTATCATTTTTCCTTTCCTTCATCTATAGCTCTCCGTTCATATCCAGTTGTTGAACAGCTGTGGTAAGATAATGAAGGACTTTTTCCAAAAGAGGTAGTTTCAAAAGAAAAGAGGGAATATGCATGAAACGTGAACGATCCGCGCAACTGCACGAGGAAGCACTCGACGTCATTCTAGGCGGGGTAAACAGCCCTTCCCGCTCTTTCAAGGCTGTAGGCGGGGGAGCACCCGTAACGATGAAACGTGCCCAGGGCGCGTATTTCTGGGACGTGGACGGCAATCGATATATTGACTACTTAGCAGCATATGGC
The DNA here is from genome assembly GCF_003013475.1 of Brevibacillus porteri. GTDB lineage: Bacteria > Bacillota > Bacilli > Brevibacillales > Brevibacillaceae > Brevibacillus > Brevibacillus porteri. The sequence goes on along the minus strand of NZ_PXZO01000065.1, from coordinate 56,339 downwards.
CCCATCATTACTGGCCATGCACATCCACATGTGACCGAAGCGATTTGCGAAGCAGCTGCCAACGGAACCCTGTACGGTACTCCTACTCCATGGGAAATTACCTTCGCAAACATGATCCGCGAAGCAATCCCTTCGATGGAGCGCATTCGTTTTAACAACTCCGGTACAGAAGCAGTCATGACCTGCATTCGTGTAGCACGTGCCTATACCGGACGTGTCAAAATCATCAAATTCGCAGGCTGCTACCACGGTCACTCTGATTTGGTGCTGGTTGCAGCTGGCTCTGGACCATCAACCTTGGGGATTCCAGACAGTGCGGGTATTCCACAAAGCATCGCCAGCGAAGTCATTACGGTACCTTTTAATAATGTCCAAGCATTTGCAGAAGCTATGAACAAATGGGGCAGCGAAACGGCTTGCGTCCTCGTGGAGCCGATTGTCGGCAACTTCGGTATCGTGGCACCTGAGCCTGGCTTCTTGGAAGAGGTTAACCGCATCACGCATGAAGCAGGCGCACTTGTCGTCTACGATGAAGTGATTACGGCCTTCCGCTTCTGCTACGGCGGAGCACAAAACCTCCTCGGAGTCGAGCCTGATCTGACTGCATTGGGCAAAATTATCGGTGGCGGTCTGCCAATCGGTGCTTATGGCGGTCGTCGGGAAATCATGGAACAAGTCGCCCCACTCGGACCTGCGTATCAAGCAGGAACAATGGCTGGTAATCCTGCTTCCATCCGTGCGGGAATCGCCTGCCTGGAAGTATTGAAGCAGCCGGGCGTGTACGATGAATTCGAACGACTGGGCTCCATGCTTGCGAACGGAATCACCGAGGCAGCCAACAAACACGGCGTAACCATCCAGCTCAATCGTGTAAAAGGGGCATTGGCTGTTTACTTTACGGACGAGCCTGTTCATGATTATGATGCAGCTCAGAAAGCGAATGGAGAAATTTTTGCCCGCTTCTTCCAGCTGATGCTGAATGAAGGTGTATGTCTGGCACCATCTAAATATGAAGCTTGGTTCGTGACCACAGCTCATACAAAAGAAGACATTCAATTCACCATCGCAGCTGTAGACCGCGCCTTTTCTCAGCTGTAAACCATTCCCACGTCCTTTCGCATCCGTCCAAGGAAATAATAAGCCTGTTCGCGATTATGTTTTCGAGGAGGATATTTCGGTGTCCAAAGGTGAAAAATCATATCCGCAGGCTCCTGAAAAGACGTTGGATTCCAAAATGAGCAGTAAAATGCTCGAAGTGACCGGCTTTCAAAACCCGCGAAAAACCGAGCATCACAAAACTCAAAATCACGACAGATAATCAAGAAAACAGACACATTCCCCATCATGATGACGAGGAATGTGTCTTGTTTTTTCGCATGTGGCAACATTGTCAATAATGGTCAGAGATTGTACAATAAAATAGTGAAACTGTCATAGGACTTATTCGTATACATGAATATGGGACAGAATGAAGTAGTAAGGTTACACGTATGGCTTAGCAACATTTCGTTTTCATAGATTACAGCGAGGAGTGAGTGTGGAATGTTTTTCCATCCTATGGATTTCCTGATTCTGATTGCATTCGGACTGTCGCTCTGGGCACAGTTTCGTGTGAAAGGAACTTTTAACAAATTCGCCGAAGTTCCTACCTCCTCCGGTCTTACCGGTGCAGAGGCCGCCCGCCGCATGCTTGATGCGAACGGCTTGACGAACGTTCCTGTTCAACATATCCCAGGTACATTGACTGACCACTACGACCCGACTGATCGTGTCGTACGCCTGTCTGATCCTGTATACTTCGGCAACTCGATTGCCTCTCTGTCCGTTGCTTGTCACGAGGTCGGCCATGCGATTCAACACAAGGTCTCGTACCCGATGCTGGTAGCACGCCATCGCATTTTCCCGGTAGTCAACCTGGTGTCCGGTGTAGCGCCATTGCTGCTGTTGGCTGGTTTCTTCTTTAAAATGGCTGGACTTTTGCTCATCGGGATTATCTTCTTCTCCGGAGCGGTTGCCTTCCAGCTCGTCACACTACCTGTCGAGTTTAACGCAAGTAGCCGTGCGAAAGATCTGATGCTCAAAATGGGCTTCATCCGCAATGAAGAAGAGCGTGGCGCAAGCAAAGTACTGGGCGCAGCCGCTCTGACGTACGTAGCTGCCGCTCTGATCTCTGTTCTGGAGTTGGCGAAATACATCATGATTTTCCGTAGCTCTGACGACTAATCCGTTTAACGAAACGGCAAAGGTACAGCTCCCTCACAGGGGAGGCTGTACCTTTTTTCATAAGGCTACGTTACAATTAGGCGGGGGGTTTTGCACATGCGAATTGGAATCATTGGATTAGGCAGTATGGGACAAATGCTGGTGAAATCGCTCTGTAAAAGCGGTGTGATCCAGCCCGAGCATATCACCGTCTTCAATCGAACAAGAGAAAAGGCTGAACATCTGCAGGCATCACATGGTATTCTCATAGCCGAAAGTGCGCAAGAGGTGTGCAACCAAGCAAATCTGGTCTTCCTCTGCACAAAGCCACTGGATATCCTGCCTGTATTGCGAAAGTTGTCTATCCCTGAAAGTGTACATATCGTTTCTGTGGCAGCAGGTGTTAGCATCGATGATTTGGAAACCGTCCATGCTGGTGCCGTAAGCAAGGTAATTCCTACCGTTACTTCGCAAGAGTTGCATGGTGTATCTCTATTTACATCCAGCCGTCGAACAAGTGCAGAGGATCGCAATGAGCTTCTCACTCTCCTGTCTTCCATTAGTCAATCACAGGAAGTATCCGAGGTCGAGATTGAAACAGCGACGATCCTCACCAGCAGCGCACCTGGACTGATCGCAGGGATTCTTGATTCGTTCGCGCAGGCAGCCGTTCGCAAAACACCAGAGCTAGACCTGGATACGGCGAGAAGCATGCTGGTGGAAACGATGCTGGGAACCGCTCTTTTGCTCAAAAACGAACAGCTTAGCTTCGACCAGCTGATCGAACGTGTGGCTACCAAAGGTGGCATTACCGAGGAAGGCTTGCGTGTTCTTGACAAGACGCTTCCTTCTGGGTTTGACGAGTTGTTTGCGATGACTGAATCCAAGCACGCTGCTTTGAAGATACTTGTCCAACAACAAATAAAAGCATAAACCGCGGATAGGAGAACAAGAAAATGATCATCGGTTGGATTGGTTTGGGAAACATGGGCATACCAATGGCTAGCAATCTGCTGGCTGCTGGCTACGACGTATGTGTCTGGAATCGTACGCCGGGAAAAGCTGCACCATTAGTGGCTCTGGGAGCGAAGGAGACAGCCACTCTGTCAGATTTGGTAGCACAATGCGATGTACTGTTCACGATGGTAAGCGATGATGATGCAGTAAAAGCAATCTATACTGGCACAGACGGTCTCTTGAGCCTGTCCATCCAAGGCAAGCTTGCAGTAGATATGAGCACGATTTCACCGGGTACATCCCGTTATATCGCAGAGCAAGCCCAGGAAGTTGGACTGCGCTTTCTCGATGCACCTGTGTCCGGTAGCGTAGGGCCTGCCAAAGAAGGCAAGCTCGTCATCATGGTAGGCGGAGAGCAGGCTGATTTTAAGGTAGCCAAGCCTATGCTGGACAAGCTGGGCAAAGCCGCGTTTTATTTGGGACCAAACGGAGCGGGTACATCTGCGAAGCTGGCGATCAACCTGCTGCTCGGCATTACAGTACAAGGTGTGTCTGAAACATTACTATTCGCACGATCCCTCGGCATTGGTACGGAGCAAATGCTGGACATCATTTCCGAGAGCGCCGTAGGAACACCACTCATTCGCGGAAAAGCGGCTTCCATCCTCGCTGACAACTATCCGGCTGCCTTTGCCCTAAAGCATATGGCCAAGGACCTTCGACTTGCGAATGAAGCAGGCGTCTCTACCCCATTGGCTGAATCCGTAAATGCGACCTATCGTCATGCATTGGAAGAAGGCTTGGGCGAGCTGGATTTGATGGCGATCCTGCGTCATCTCGAAGGAAAATGAATACTCCCGCCACTTACCTACCGGTTGGGGTGGGGGGTTCTTATGTGTCGTCGTTACCGGACTCTTCTTGCCTGCCAATTCCTTGATATGGCGTTCTACTGACTTAGAACTATACCCGATGTTTCTAACCATCATTTCAATGGTCGGATAGCACTGACTCTTGTCGCTCAGCTTGATCCCAATTAGTTACGGTGAATATTTCTCTGACCGCCCCTTCACATTATCTATCGTTCCATGTACGTACATTGTTGCAATTATTTTTGAAAAAACCGCAAAAAAGCGAAGATAACAAAAAACAGGTCAATCATGGTGGCATCTGACCATAATCGACCTGTAATCCGCAACACATTGATGGTAATAAGGGTATAAAATTTAAGCTTCATGTGCGTACAACCAAAATGAAATTACATGGGTTAAGTATGTAATTGGTTGGATGATGGGTTCATTCCGCACTGGGAGGGGGGCTATAAGATCAATCGCCGCCATCTATCTAGACAAGTGAAAAGACCACAACACGGGCGGGTAGCTCGTATTGTGGTTTGTTGGTTCTATTGAACGATCTTGTTATTGGGGTTGAAACGGGTTTACACAAAATTTTTGACAGATCGAAATGATCGACTACTCAGAGCTAACATAGTTCTAACACATCAGTGAATAAAGCATCGCCTAAAGTTAATCTCCTATTGAAAGGTTTAATACTAGGTAAAGCATCCCACTCATAAACCGTATCATAGAAATCATATAGATGACTAAGCTCAGAATACCCTTTTAAAGTCATGATCCTATTAATTTGATTCATTCCTTGTATCATTTCTAAAGATTCTGCTGTACCAATTATCTCCAAAGGACCATTAATCAAGTTATGCCTTAATGAATAACTAAAATCCAAAATATAAATTGGGACTAACTTTGAAACTTTTATATTTATTTGTTGAGAAAGTTGAAAACCTTCCTTACCTGATATATCCTGCAGATGTATTAAAATATCTGCTGAAGGGCTGATCATATTTCTACATTCAATTTCCTTCAGATTTCCAATATCATTAAGTTCAATTGGTACATCTAGTTTTTCAGCACATTTCTTTTTATACCATTCGTCTAATTCTCTTTTAACCAATAACCGTTCAACTAACTCTCCAACCTCAGGAAATTCTTCAACAAAACGCTGTCCATGTTCCATGATATTAACCATCCCATCTTCTTTTAGGTTCACCATCTTTAGTTTGCTTTCCTGTCACAGGATCAAACTCTCCTAAATGTTCTGTCCTTCGTTTATTCCACTTATCTAACTTGCCATGTTGTGAATCCCACTGCCAATTAAACCCATTATTATCTGACCAAGATTTTCTTTTAATTTTTCTTTAATCTGAGTCATTCCCATCTGTTCCATCCACTTTGTTGGTTCTATAAGTCTGTAACCATTTGTATCGTCTCCAACAATTTTTTGCTTATCAGCTATATTGGAATTATACTCTTCTGTTCTCTGCTGCTTACGTTTGAAATATCCCCCATAAGCATCATTACCCGTCCCCTCATTACCATTATCACTACGACGATGATTCCCACCACCACCGCATCCATTACCAGACAAATCATCGTTCTGAACCTATTCCCCGTGAGTATATCTCCCGCGTAATTCAAGGCATTGGTAGCACGATCCGCGACTCCTTTTGCCATGATATGTCGCTCTGTAAGTGATCCTATGTCTTCCCCGCTCATCCATTCATAAATTTCTTTTGAGCCATCGAACTGTGGTAAACGCAATATGTGCTGTATCAACCACAGCACCTTACAATGCAATTCAATTTTTTTAACGATGGCACACGGCGTGTACAACTATGTCATCTCCCTCTTCTAAGCTCGGGAAATACATATAGTTACTTCCTCTGCATACACAAAAGGCTCATTCCTCCCCTCATTCGAGTTGGAATAAGCCTTTAAAAGTTTATTGAGTTCGGTTGTCAAGTTTTTAGTGTTTAGTTTGTTGGTTGTATTGTACAATCTTGTTGTTTGCTTGTACTCTTATTTACACAACATTCCTAGCACACCTGTTCATCACTCTATGTACCAATCAATATCTCATTTTATATCTGTATTATCATTATTTATACAGATTTAGATTGTCTCTAATTTGTGCCAAATATCTCTTAACCTCGTCATCAAATTGAGAATGTCGAGTCAAAAAGTCGTTACAAGCAATCTCTAAATACATCACATATGAATGATTGTCAATTATTGTTTGATTAGTCTCACCTCCCGGTCCATAAGTAATAAAGAACTCAACCCCCTCTTCAAAATATCCATCTTCTTCGGGATGATACGAATCAGGAAAATTAAAGCCTCTATAATTTGCAGAGAAACCATATCCTTCTGCCATGGATTCTAAAGCTTCCATAAAATCGTGATCAGAAAGCAAAAAGAAATATTCAATCACCGTACTAAAATTCCCTTCTTTATTTGGAAACATTTGCGCATACTCTTCAAAATTTCGCATATTTATTACACTCCTTCAAATTTATAAACTTCTATATTGATTCCAATTTACAACTGGGTAAAAATTATTAATCTCCGTTTCGTCTGGATATACCCATCCCTCAAATTTCAATCCGCGTGCTTCACCTTGTAATATTCTTTGCCCCCCTGGTGTCGTAATAATTCTTCCATTCTCCAATGCTTCACGCATTGCTTCTTCTCCCCATTTAATCATTTCATTGTCTGAAATAATATCTGGATCATATACAGTCTTTTTATAATTTCCTTTTTTCCATACATCTGGAGAATATTGACCTCTTATTTCAGCTCCCATGTTATATCTTATATCGAATACTCCCTCAATGGTTGGATGGTTTTCTCTATCAGCAAACTCTCTAATTGGTCTGCCTGTTCTATCAAAAATACCAAAAAATTCCTTTATGTTGTGACCACCTGAAACACCACCTGAACCAAAGCCTTCTGCTTCTACTAAATGTTTATCATATCCTGGTTTAAATTTAGGTTCAATTTTCGGAGCTTGTGGCGTCCCCTCATTATCTCGCTTATTATTTCTATTATTCCCATGATTATTGTTATGCCCGCCACCACCATTCCCGTCCAACGAAAAGAACATCGGCCTACCTGTATTAGGAACCAGCTTGGAATATCCTTGCATAGCAGCTAGAAAACCATTAACCATCTCTTGCATTTCTTTCAACGCATCTTCAACAGTCTTCGCCTTCGTTTTGAACTTCCCATCCAGCGTTTCCATATCTTTTTTAATAGAGTCAAAAAGTCCGAATAATGGAGTTTCATTTCCGTCGGTTCTATTGCTTCCGTTACTTCCATCTCTGCCGTTACCATCTGGCGTACGATCCCTATTTGGTCCATCTGGCGTCAGTTTGGCTGCTGTAGTCACTGTCTTCATAGCGGCTCCACCCATTCCACCTGACAGTCCACTCACGATTACCTCAGCACCTATGACATTTACTCTTCCCGTATTCCTACCTCGTTGGTAGCTTTCCTCCAGTGTTCTTTTTAGCTTTGCTTCTTTACCTCCATACTTGTCTTCGAACTGGTGTAGCCAATTCATCCCGACTGGAATAACGTAGTCCTGCATGACGCTCTCTTCGACTTTTGCACCAGCCGCTTGTATATCTTGACAGATTTCAACAAACCCCTTCTCGCCCTGAAACACATCTCCTACATAATTTACCGCACTCGTAGCTTTTTGTTCTGTTTCTTTTGCTAAGTTGTTCCCCTCGGTTAACGACTTAACCTCCGTTCCCCTGATGTTGGTGACCGTCTCACCCTCATCACTCGCTAACAATTGTACGCCTGTGTAGGCAACATCGGCAACATCTACGGCAAAGTTCCATAGCGACGACAGGGTCTCTTCAACGACTTCCCCTTGCCCTTTGGATTCTGCCGCATCGTGATCTGCGAGTCGTTTATCTACCGCGCCCTGCCAGCCTAGACTCTTCATATCTTTTTCAAACGGACTCAAGATAGGATCAAACGTCTGGCTCTTCTCCGCATCCAGAAGAATCTGGTCGCTACTCGTGCCGTTCTCTTCTACTAATGCGATCGTATCCGTAGCTGTATCGAGATACATCCCTTCCGAACCCACCATGTAGACAGCGGCACCATTTACATTCAGTTCTCCTGACGCGTGAATGTTTACATTCGTGGTACTGTTCAGACTCACACCCCAGAGGCTACTCAGCGAGATTTCCAACGCACCTTCTTTGGCGGTCATCCTCAGTTCGGTGTCTCCCATGGTGAATTCTTTCCCTTGTGGGTTGCCAAACGATTTGACTCCCGGGTCCACCATTCGCTTATCGTTCTTCTCGACAAAGCTTCCCTGTGGCGCATGACGGACGGAGTTGATAACCATCGCATCGTCCTCATCGGCACCTGGGAAATACAATTTTACTTTAGAGCCGATCTCCGGCATGAGGTATAGGATTTGGTTGCCTTCCGCCCCATAAGGGAACCACTGTGCCTTGCTCTTATCTTGCGTTTTATCGATAGCTAGATGGATTTTGACTTGGTTTCGTCCGATTTGAATGATTTCTCCATCTATAGCGGCACCGATGATGGCTTTGTTATAGATCTTCTTTTGTTTCACACTTTTGCGAGTTGCGCAAACATACGTCCATCTGAATAGACCATCTACCATGCTTGCTATTCGCTTGGTAATAGCGAAGGTCTGCCCCTCTCGCAACACTTCATCCCCAAGCTCTAAAACATCGTCGTGTTCAAACGTGTAGGTTCTATATGGTGCGATGGACTGGTTAACCTCGTATGGCCTGTCTTTCAGCTTGATCTGCTTTCTTCCCTCTGGTAGACCGACCCAGAAGCGCACCTTATTCGCACTCACATCTGGTACGAGGACAGCCCCTACGTGAGAGGCAATTCGTTTTAAAAACACCCAGTCTGTCTCTTCGTATTGCATGATGTATTTGCCCTGTTTGAGATCATCGAAGGCGTTATCGATCATATCTCCACCAGGATACTTCGACACGAGCTCATCTACAATACTTGAGTACAATCGGCTCTCGTCTTGAAATGAACACATCTTCACGCTCATATCCATGGCATAGGTATGCGATACAGCTTCCACCGTCAAATAGTGGACATCACGGACAACCTTGATCTCCACATGATGTAGTCGTCCGATAAATATCGACTTCTTCTGCTTTCCTACCTTCTGACACAGCTCAATTACGTCGTGGCTACCCGCTCTATGTATAATCTCATCTTCTTTTTCTTCGGGAACAATACCTGTAAAGCGTAATTTTGCGTGTTCGCCAGTTTGATGGACAAATTCCAACCGATCAAGTCGGATCGTTCCATAGGACCAGACAATCTGTATATCCTGGTAGGTCATGACTCCATCAGTTTCTTGCATAAACTTCTCTCCTTCAATCACATCAATCCTGCCCATCCTTTTCAATCGTAATAATCCCTTTGACAGTACAAATCAGCTCCGACTTACTGAGTAATGCTGGCTCGTTTTCTACGAGTACATCGTGCTTTCCATCCGTCCACTTGTTAGCTATCATTGGTTTACATACGGTTCCTGTGTCCCTGCAAATACCAAAACATCCAATATTGGCATCGACAACGTTATCGGCAATATTCATGACCGGTTTACCACGCGCGTATACTCCGTGGCATTGCGGCAAATTTAAAAAGCTGGTGTCTGTTCCCTCACTGCATTTTACGGTTGCCCCACGTACAACATAGGAATACTCACCGTGTGCCTTCGGAGCCAGAAGTTGAAGCAAAGGCAAAAGCATCTCCCTACTCCCCTTTCGTTACATAACGTTGCAATAAATCATACCAGTCGCATCGTTCGAATCAAGGCTCTAGCTAATGGCTGCCATACAATCACTTCGTCAGCTGCGAAATGGAAGCTACCGAGCAGCAATCTACCCTCTAGTGCAGTAACAAACAAGATTTGATAATACTTCCCGTTCTTTAGCGGTATGACGAATTCGCTACTCGCCACCTTCATTTCACTGAGCTCAATCACTTCGTTATGTACGACTTGCAAGCCCGCTTGCTTTTTTTTCAACTGAATCGTCATTGTACTCAAAAATTGCTCTACATCGTCCATCTGTATGAGGTGCGTCATATGTGTCAGACCAAACATGACTGTGCCTTTTTCATTTTTGTAAGTCATCTGATCATGCTGGTGAGTTGTATTTCCTTTTGATTCGATCCCTCTAGGAATCAGCCACATAGACGTTGGGAGATGAATCGCCATCTGCTCGTCGAAAAATAGCTTCTCTTCACAAGAAATCGTTTGCCCTTCGTACTCAATGACACCAAGCTGCACTCCTGCCAGCCATTCTTCAGGTGACATTTGTGCCATCTTCTCTTCTACTTCCTTGATTTCACGTCGTTTCTGGATGTCATTCCAGGCATCCAAGATCTTCTCATCCCAGTAGACGGTCATGACTCCCTCCGTTACGCCTGCTCTACTTTTTGTAAAACGAAGCCCGTATAGCTTCTACGCAGTAAGCTTTCTGCTGCATCGAGACTCACCACGATATACGGCTCCAAAATTCCTTCAATGGCAAAAAAATGATGCGGCTTTACCTTTTCGTGGTCTAACACAAGTCTCTTTACGGTTCCATTTAGATGAAACTCGCTATCCTGTGAAAGACAATCCAAGGTAGGTATTTGCATGACCCAGTACACGTTTTGTGAGCCAGATCGCTTGTCTATCAAATGGACACATTTCCACTGAATTCTCGGATTGTATTTCTCGATAATCGACTTCATCTGTTGTGACATCATAGGCAAAGGCTTTTCCAGCCAGTCTGTGTACTCATTGAAGCTATGTTCAGCGACATCTAAAATCGAGACAGGCGGGAGCTGTGTGAAGCTGTCTTCATATCGTAGACCCTGCGGTTTCACCTTTTGAGCGATTCGACTGTCATCCATGAGTTGGTAGTAATCTCTCATGTCATCCCGCCCCCTTGATTTGATCTCGTGTGGAACCATCATCGATATGCACATCTTCGCTAAAGTCTTTAAACTCCCCGACTCTGATGCGCAAACATTTCGCCTTATTTATCTCCGAATACTCTGGGAGTTTTATGGCTTCTTGGATCGCTATCCGGATCAGATCCGTCACCATTTGACTAAAACAATCCAAACGCTTCCATACCATATGCTCCACATCCGCTGTGTGTAGAACACCGATGTACTTTTTACGATGCTCATCTAGAAGACGAATCAACGATGAAATCTCTTGAAAAGCCCAATTGGCGTCGTATCTGGCATAGCATTCGACAGGTTCCCAATACCACTGATCTGTATAAGCCTCGATGAGGTAGGTATAAGTACCTTCCAGAATAGATGTCCTCAGCATGGAGTAATGAATAAATCCAACTGGTGCTAGCTCCCCACGATCCTGCATGACTTTGATCCGACTTGCGATCTGTCGAAACGACTCCACAAACTCATCGACGAGCTGGGCTTGATGTTGATGAAAAAATAGCTGGACTGCCGCCACCCGTTCTGCCAAAGCAGGTAAAAACACCTGGTCGTGCAGATGCTGGAGTGCTTCATCTTTCATCATGACCGTGTGTTCCTCCCATTAGTTCATTTTTATCTCTGTTCCCTTGATCTCGATCTTTTCATTTAATGAAATGGTGTTTCCTTTTCCAATCAGCTCGATCTTATCGGCTTTGACGCGTAGCGTTTGGCCGATCAGATACGCCTCTTTACTAGCACTAATGCTCACATTTTTATCACTCACGATCTCGATTCCGGTATCATCGCTGATTGTGATAGACATACCGCCTGCTGATATCACAATCTTATCTGGCGCCAGCATGATCTCCTTGCCGTATTTCGTGCGGAAGGTCTTCACAGCCGGATCTTTCATCCGATCGGGACCCGCGCCCGCGCTCGGTCTTGAGCTACTTGGAGCGGAGGACTTTTGGGGAGCCGGAGATTTGGCATCTGGGTTATCTCGGAGCACCGAACTGATGGCAATACCGTCCTCTTCCTTTTTGCTCGGGAAGTAGATTCGTATCTGGTCGCCTATTTCCGGCATGACATACCAACCTGTATTGTTCTCGGACGTATAGATCGTCGAATAAGGGAACCAGTAAGCGGTACTCTCATCCTGTTGATCATCCATGTCTAGCTTGGCTCTGATATTATCTTTTTGAATCTGAAGAACGCGCCCTTGGATAGAGGCACCGATGATCGCGTTGTTATACATTTTCTTGCGCGAGAGTCCCTTATGTGGAAAGAGCTTGTAGGTATGCGTCAGTATTCCTTCCTTCATTTCAGTGACGGCTTCTCCGACGACAAGCTTCTTGGACTTGAAGCTCACTTCATCACCGACTTCGAGGATCTGCGGGCTTTCCACTTCATATACTGTAAAATCTTGATCATCAATTCCTGGCACTCGGTTTTCCGCAGCGCTCTGATATTCCCCCACCCTCTTTTGTACCGTATAATGCGCGACCTCTAGCTTGCCTTTATCCTTCCCTTTGGGCAGACCGAAATAAAATTTGGGTAGATCAAAAGCCGTTGCAGGCACCAAGCCTGTATAGAATCGCGAAGCCATCCGCTTGAGAAACTGCCAGTCGGTTTCTTCATATTGCATCACAAACGTATTGATCGCCTTACCGTTCGTGACCGAATCAATAAAATCGGCTTTCCCATATGAGGACAGCACCATTTTGACTAGCGCCGCATAAGTCATCCCTGGATTTTGGAATGAGCGTTTTCTCGGTTTGACATCCAATAAGTAGCTATGTGAAACAGCCTTCACTGTTAGGTAATAAATGCCCCTGACAGAATGGATATTTACATTCGTCACGATGCCTTGAAACCATGGCTTCGGCTGCCCCTTCTCGTCCGTCAAAGCTATTTTGATATGCGTTTGTTCATTTGTTAGATTCACATAACTGTCTTTCAGCTCATCTGGAATAATGCCCGTGATCGTTACCTTCGCGTGTTCGTTCATCTTTTTAACCACTTTTAGTGATTGCAAATGCGTGAATTTGTAAGGTGTCACTTGAATATTTCCATAGGTTAAAACCCGATTACTCACGTAGACTCATCCCTCCGTAGATATATCCAATGTTCTATCTTCTATACCAAAATAGACCATTATTGATAGATAAATTAATGGTAGTAGTTGTTTCGATTACCATAAATAAGCATAAAGTCCTTTTTTTATTTTCAACCTAGTGCTTTTTACCCTGTTTTTTGGAAATATCTAATTGCCCTACCTTCTTGTTGACCATATCCTGTAACTACTAACACCTAGGTAGCTGGGCTACAAGAAGAAGCACAAAACGCCAACTATATGGACAACCTTTGGGGTGTTTTATAATGGAGAATTCATTACGCACGAAATATTGAACTCAAACAAATTTGACAAATTACTAACAGAGCTTTTATTAGATGAAAAAAAAGAAAGACCGGAATTCTCTCCGGTCTTTCAGGCTATTGCTTGGCCTTCAGCCACGCATTAAAAATCTTTGCTTCCTCTACTGCCCGTTGATCTGACCATACATCACCGGGTTTGTTGCCTTCCCCGATCATATAGCCTGCAAATAGCATTCCGACGAAAGAAAAAACATACTGAAACTGCTGGATTAGTGGCAGCCCCTTCAATCTGGGCTGGTCTCCACCAGTCGTAATGACATATGCCTGCTTTTGTCCGAGAGATTCTTTGAAGGAATAACGCTTGTCACGCATGCTCTGCGACCAGCGATCCACATAGTTTTTCATATGCCCTGACATGCCGTACCAATAGATGGGCGTAGAGAAAATCAGAAAATCATGGGCGAGTACCGCTTCTGTCACTTCATCGTAATCATCCGCGACTGCATCGAAGCCTCCCTCGTCATGCCTTTGGTCGTGAATCGGGCGAATGCTTTTTTCTCGCAAACGGATACTGGTGTGCGGCACGCCTTCCAATGCTAGATTTGTCAATTGTTCCGTATTCCCTGCGTCTCTTGAGCTTCCATGCAATACGAGAATGTTCATGTGCTCACCCATCCTTACATCTTTGTTTGCTCTTTTTATTGTATGGGGAAAGAAGGGCTTTCTCAAACCTTAAAGGGCCTAACCGATTCTTTAAACTGTCGGACGACCACCTCCAAACAAAAAAGCTGCCTTCCCGAGAAAAGTCTACGGAAAGACAGCCTATTCTGTTTTAATTTACGGAAACCCCACTCGAATGCTCCGTCTGCTTTTTTTGCAAGCGCAACGCAAAAAGGAAAGCAACGAGTAACAATCCAGCAGATACATAATAAACAGCCCGGACTCCCTGCCATTCAGCGATAGCCCCCATCACCAAGGCAGAAGCGCCAAAGACAAGTAAATCAATCGTCCCCTTCGCTGACATGACATAGGGCAGTGCTGATTCCTCAGTCTCTTGCTGCAAAAGTGTCTGCTTGCTTACATGCACCATTTCCAAAAATGGGCCCAGTGCAAAGGAAAACAACAGTGCCACAAGAGCGTTCGTACTGCTGCCAAAACAAAAGGTAAAGAATCCGACGCCAATCGTACCGCAAATGATCCAGCGAAATAAATGGCGACGCATCCGCTCCGCATACATCAATAGCAGCGTCCCACCTGCAATGGCTCCAAGCATGTAACCGGCATTGATGTAGCCCCACCATTCTTCGCCTTGTCCAAGCACATCGAGGACAAATGGCAGCATAATCGCAGCGATCCACACACCCCCGGACAAGCCGATCACGACATCCATCGCGACCAGCAGTCGCAGTACAGGTACATCGCGAATTGTCTTCCATCCAGTGAGCCAATTTGTTGTCGCCTTAGCTGCCTGTTCTTCACGCAGCTTTTCGCTTGCTGGTGCAATGCCTGTCATCGCGATCGTTGCCACAACATAGGCACCAACCGTTCCCCACAGAACAACACCTGCTCCCAGCCAAGAAACGAGTAATCCCCCTGCTGCCCAGCCAGCAAAATGAACGGTTTGATCCGATGTGGCAAGCAACCCATTCGCTCGCATGAGATCTTCTCGTCCAACCAACTGCGGCACCATGGCATTGCGCGCAGGGTTTGCCCAGCCATCCATGAAGGCGATGGTTGACCCCAATCCGAACAACAGCCAGATCCACTCTCCCTGCTCTCCTACACCGCTGCAGACAGCTAATGAGGCTGCAGCCAAAAGTATCGTCTTCAAGCCTTGCGACAGCACGAGCATGCCCGTCAACGACAATCGCTGAAACACCAACGGAGCCAACAAGCTGCTCACAGACTGCGACGCTACGATGACAACCGGAATAAACGCCGTGTACATGACAGAGCCAGTTGCAGCGTAGATGATCGAAATAAACGCGACAATATAAAATACATCCCCAAGGTTGGCCAATGTCTGACCCGCCCAGAGGCAAATAAAGCGTCGATGCCACATAAAGCACACCCTCCTGTCGGTTCAGGACCAGCCTATACGTCCTGATGGAATATGAAGTTATTCACACCGACTCGCCATCACAATGGAGGTGCACCTCTTTTCGCGAAAATTACCTTTTATTCTATTCCAGAATCAGAATGCTGTACAGATTTGTTTCGGAAAAAGCTGTAGTACACCCAGCCTGCGTTAATAAACAAGAAAGCACTCGTCATGTAAAAGACTCCGCTAATACTCACATAGCCTGCCAAAAAGCCACCAATCATCGGTCCAAGCATGCTGCCGATACTGACGAAGCTGTTGTTATAGCCGTAGACGCGACTGACCATATGTACAGGTGTTGCTCGTCGCAGCAAAGCATTGACGGATGGAAGCAATCCTCCCAGCGATAATCCTAACAAAAACCGGAGCGCGACCAATTGCCATACCGTATGTACCAGACCTTGTGGAATGAAGATGATTGCGGCAGCCAAAAGCGAGAACAAGAGCACCTTTTGCGAACCGAACCGATCTCCTAAACGCCCCAGCTGTGGAGAGGCAAAGACGTTTGCTACCCCCATGCATGCCTGGACAATACCGGCCCACAGTGCTACCTTTGCCCCTTCTGATCCAACCAATTGCGAAATGTAGATCGGCAACACAGGGATAATGCTAAACAACGCAAACTGGATCATTACGGTTACAAAAAAGAGCGCCGGGAGTTCTTTGGAAGAGAAGATCATCTGAAAATCTTCCCGTAGACTCGACCGTTCCTTTTTTTCAGGTGGAACAAAATTCTCTTTCACCATAAACGTAATGACCAAGGTCGCCAGTAATAATACGCAACCGGTAATCACAAAAATCATCCGAAAGCCGATCTTCTCCGCGAGAACACCGCCAAACAGCGGTCCCATAATGGTTCCTGCCGTAATAAAAGACTGAAGCAACCCAGTTGCCCAGCCAATTCGTTCTTTTGGTACAGAGGATGCTACCAATGCGGTACTGGCAGGGATGATTCCCCCTACAAGTCCATTGAGTAGCCGAAGGGCCAAAAGCTGCCACAGACTTCCCGCAAAACCGGTCAGTGCCATGGTAATGGACATGAAAAATCCCGAGCGCAAAATCATGATCTTGCGCCCGTGCTTATCGGCCAAATTTCCCCAAATAGGTGAGACGAGGCCCGCCGTCAAAAAGTTGGCTCCAAAAATAATCCCCGCCCAAGCCGTTACTTGATGAGGGTCTTCAATTCCGAAATCCTGCTGAATGTAAAGCGGTAAAAAAGGCATGATCATGCTCATCGCCACCATGACGAAAAACAAGGATCCGCAGAGTACATATAAATTACGGCGCCATATCTCCATCGGATTTCCTCCAATCCCATCTGCTTATCCCAGTTGCGGGTCGGATGTACTTCCTAGATCTTGCACACTCCACAGGCCATAATATACTCCCTTTCTCGCAAGCAATTGCTCATGCGTGCCTTCCTCAACGATTTGGCCCTCTTTCATGACAATGATTTTGTCCGCATGGGTAATCGTCGAAAGTCGATGGGCCACGATGAGCGTGGTTCTTCCTTTTGCCAACCTAGACAAAGACTCCTGAATCGTGTGCTCTGATTCCAAGTCGAGTGCAGACGTCGCCTCATCCAGGATCAGAATACCCGGGTCACGCAGGAAAACACGCGCAATCGCGATTCGCTGCTTTTGTCCGCCCGAGAGCTTCACGCCACGCTCTCCCAGCTCCGTATGGTACCCATTCGGTAATTCGCTAATAAAGTCATGGGCATTTGCCGCCTTCGCAGCTTCTTGTACAGCATTGTCATCCGCATCAGGATTGCCCATTAAAATATTCACTTTTGCTGATTCACTAAACAAAATATTATCTTGCTGCACCATCCCGATGTGGTAACGCAAATTTTGCTGCTTCACATCGCGGATATCGATGCCATCAATCGTAATTTTCCCTTCTGTCACGTCCCAAAAACGCGGCAGCAAGCTAATCAGAGAAGATTTTCCGCCGCCTGACATCCCGACAATTGCAACCGTTTCGCCAGAAGAGATGTTCAGATTCACATTGTTCAAGACGAGAGGGCCTTCCTCCCGATAGCGGAAGGACACGTTCTCAAAGCGGATTTCTCCGCGAATTCGTTTGGTTGCAGGGTCTACAGGCAGATCCCCTGCATTTGGCTTGTCAACGATATCGTATGATTCATCGATAAACTCGAACATCCGGTCCATCGAGGCAATTGCCTGAGTCAGTACCGTACTCGAATTGACCAGACGTCGCAGCGGCGTGTACAAGCGCTCCAAATAAGCATAAAACGCAACGAGCGTCCCTACGCTCATACTCCCGCCAATGACTTGGTAGCCAGCATAGGCAATGACCAGGAGCGGTGCGATATCCGTCACCGTATTGACCACGGCGAAGGTTCGGGCATTCCACCGCGTATGTGCCAGTGCCTTATCCAAAAACTGATTGTTCTCCTTGGCAAATTCCTTGCTCTCCTGCTTTTCTAATGCAAAGCTGCGGATGAGCGACATGCCGTTCACGCGTTCGTACAAATGACCTTGCAAATGCGCCAGTGCAGCAGAACGATCCTTTGTCAATTGACGCAAGCGCTTGTAGAAAAACTTGACGGAGATACTGTACAAAGGGAAAACGATAATCGCGACAATCGTCAGCTCCACGTCCATATAGAGCATGATCCCCATCGTCAGCGTAATCGTAATCAGGTCCAACCAAAGATTCATCAATCCCGTTTCCACGAAGCTTTTGGTTGATTCCACGTCGTTAATGACGCGAGAGATGATCTCACCCGTTTTTGTATTGTTGTAGTAGCGCATCGACAGTCGTTGTAAATGAGAAAACAATTGATTGCGGATGTCAAACAAGATACGACTGGATACCCACTGTGCATAGTATTGCCGGATGTACTCAACAGGGGCGCGAACGAGGGTAAATAACAAAAAGGCCCCCAGCATCAGCCAAAATAACTGTTTCAGTTTTTCCTCTTGAGGAAGCGGACTTGGCAGCAGGTCATCAATGACGTATTTGATAAGAAGCGGCAGAGCAAGTGGGATCGCAAACTTAATCATTCCAATAAATATAGTGCCCAATATTTGTTTCCAATAGGGCAGGACATAAGCCAAATAGCGGCGTATGCTCAACCATCATACCTCCTTTGCAAACAAGGAAATCCCTCCCCCGGTCATTCGGGAAAGGGATTATTCCTCATCATCTCGCACTAAAAGATAACGCTCGTACCAACGTTGGACGAAACCGTTTTGAAAAGGGCCACGTCGCGCGCTTACCCAATCCAGCACCTCTCGCAATGCTGTCTGCACTCTTTCCACAACAAATGGAGGATAGTTCATCTGTTTGCTATGTAAAAGAAACTCCTCTTCGTCGAGAATCGAGTACGTCATATCGGGAAACACTTTTACGTCGAGATCATAGTCTATGTAGCTAAGCAATTGTCCCTTCATGCTGAAGGGCGAACCAATGTTGCAATAATAATAAATACCGTCATCACGAATCATGGCAATGGTATTGAACCACTGGCCTCTACCAAATGTACAAATGGCCGGTTCACGCGTACGCCATTCCCGCCCGTCTGCTTCTGTCACCTTGACCCGATCATTTCCCCCAATCACCACCGCATCACTGGTATGAATCAACGTAGATTTGTCCCATATGCGGTGCAACGAATGGTCATGTTTATAACTTTCTATGCGGATATTGGAGCCCGGAGTTGGTGACATGACTCTCCCCTTTCTTCTCTTCTCTATTTGAATGGGGACAAGCCTCCTTTAAGAAGAGAGCTTTTTGGAAAGTGTAACATATTTTTGTACTTCATAGCCAAGTGAAAGGTAAAACGGAAGGACTTCCGGATTTGATTGATTGACCATGATCAAGACGTTATTGACACCTCGTTGCTTGAAACGCTTTTCAATTGCTTCAACGAGTTCGCGACCAATACCTGAGCCTTGCATCTCTGGAAGTACAGCCAATCGGTAGAAATAGGCACGTGCACCGTCGATCGTGCCAACCACGACCCCTACAACTCTGCCTTCCATTTCTGCAACCATTACCAGATCGCTGTCCCAAGCCAAATGCTGGGCCAAATCGTTCAATGACTCTTTGTCCGATTGGTCCAACCCCGTCTCCTGCCAAATACGTGTGATAGCCGAATAGTCACCGAGTCGAAACGGACGAATCAGCATGTGTTGCCTCCTTCGTAACCTTCTTCCTCTATTGTACAACACATGGACAACTTTGTCTTGTGTCGCAACACCACAAAGTCTCCAACTCCATACTCCATCTTCAATAAATCATTATGTCAAAAGAGAAATACCGCCGTCTACAATCAATGTTTGTCCGCGAACCATCCACGCTTTGTCAGAGAGCAAGAATATCACCGCATTAGCCAAATCTTCCGGCTCCACAATACGTCCTGCTGGCGTACGCTCTGCTGAGCTACCGAGCAATTCTTCACGATTCGGGAAATGTTTGAGTGCATCCGTATCCACCGCTCCGCCAGAAACAGCGTTTACTACAATATTATGCGGTGCGAGCTCGACTGCCAAATAACGAGTAATCGCTTCTACAGCTGCCTTCGATACGCCAACCGCTGTATAGTTGTCGAGAACGCGAATGGACCCAAGGCTGGACAAGCTCACGATTTTTCCGCCGTTGCCGCCCTTGATCATTAGTTTTGCCGCTTCTTGCGCACAGAACAACAGCGCCTTGCTGTTAATTTCCATGGTCCAGTCCCAATGGCTTTCTTCCAGCTCCATCAGCGGACGCAGTACACCCGATGCCGCATTGTTCACAAATACATCCAAGCGACCGAATTCCTGGTCAATTTCTGCGAACAACTCTTTGATTTTTGCTACATCCCCTACATTGGCTTTGATCAGATGGACACGAGCGCCCTTTGCTTCCAGCTCTGCTGCTGCTTCTCTTGCCGCAGTGCGGTTACGCAAATAGTTCAGCACCAGGTCATAGCCCTGTTCAGCCAATTGAAGCGCAATCGCTTTTCCGATTCCTCGCGTTCCGCCAGTAACCAGTGCTACTTTTTTCGTTGTATTCATAAAAAGATTACCTCCCGATCTGACCAACTATTAATAGCAGGTACTAATAAATAAAAATCACTCATTCATTATACAACTCCACCTGCGCTTTTTCTACCTGCGGAAAAAATCCCGGCATGACTTGATCCTCTCGACTATAGCCATACTAAGCTCGCAGTATCAGGCAAACCACTACCACATAAGGAGGAATGGCAGGGTGTACATAGGTCGGGAATTGTCTGAATTAACCATAGTGCCACTGGCTGATTGGGAAATGAATGAGCTGCTTTATTACCATCACAGCTTTTCACAACTGGCAGCTTACCTCAGTGCAGAAGGAGCCTCTCTTCACGTCAAAGTCATCCATGAGCTTGAATCCCGTGGGCCTGTGAATGGAGACAGCGGGGGATGGGATCATTCCTCGTCACCTATTTACGATTAAGTAAAAAACCCGGCTGCTCGTGTATGTAAACACGGCGCCGGGCTTATTTTTAGATACGGAATTTGCCGATCTGGTTTTGCAATTCCTCCGCGAGGTGTTCGAGAGAAACGGCTGAGGAAGCGATCTCTTCCATAGAGGCTAGCTGTTCCTGGGCAGCTGCGGATACACTTTGTGTTCCATCAGATGCTTGCAGTGTCACTTCGGAAATATGGCCAATGATCTCAACCACTTGCTGTGCCCTTGTAGAGAAATCACGCGTCGCTTCAGATACCTGACCGATTTTCTCTGCCACTTCATTGACGGCTGATTGAATTTGTTCGAAGGACTGGCCAGCTTCGTTCACTTTTTCAATACCTTCCGTTACTTCACGCTTGCTCTGATCCATAACGATCACAGCATGGTTTGTCTCCGCTTGAATCGCGGTGATCAGTTGACTAATTTGTTGTGCCGAGCTTGCGGATTGCTCTGCCAGCTTGCGTACCTCATCAGCCACCACAGCAAAGCCTCGTCCATACTCCCCTGCTCGAGCCGCTTCGATTGCCGCATTTAGTGCGAGCAGGTTGGTTTGATTAGCGATGGCAGTAATCACATCCACGATGTTTCCGATTTCTTGGGAACGCGTCCCCAGATTATCCACAACTTTTGCCAGACCGTGAATCGATTCGCTGGATGCGTTCATTTGCAACACAGCCGATTGAATGGCTTTGTTTCCGGCCACTGCCAAGTCCGACGAATCCTGGGCTGCGGTGAATACATTTTGTGTATGCTCTACAATCTGACCGATTCTTGCCGACATTTGTTCGACTGCTGCGTTCCCCTCCTGCGTATGGGAGACTTGCTGCTCGGTTCCCTCCGCCATTTCTTGCATGGTCTCTGCGATCTGTTCTGTGGCTTTGCTTGTCTGATCCGCACTGGCCGCGAGCTGCTCTGCCGAAGAAGCCAGCTGCTGAACAGAATCATTCACAGAATGAAGCAAGGAACGAAGAGATTCCGCCATATGATTGAAGGCTTTGCCCAACGTACCCAACTCGTCGTCACTTCGTATATCTACTTGTTGTGTCACATCGCCTTGGCTCATTTTTTCCGCTGCTTCTGTCAACATGCGCAAAGGACGGAGTAAGGAGCGCAAAATCAGGTAAATGACTCCGCCAGCTGCCACCAGCGCTGCAATTATAATCACGACCATGGTGTGAAAAATTGGATTTGCTGCTTCTGCTGCTTCACTTTCATACATCACGCCTACAAGCTTCCAGCCCGTATTTTCATTCGTAGTAAACACGGCTTGGACGGGATTTCCCTCGTGATTAAATTGTAAACGTCCGGACTCTTCCGCATAAACAGTATCTGCCCAAGACTCTGCAACTTCAACGCCCGACTCTCCATTTGGATTGACAAGCATCTTGCGGTTTTTATCCAAAATAGCCATATATCCTTGCGTACCAATCTTCGCCTGCTTAACGGTTGTGTCCAGCGCAGTCAGTTGAATATCAATCCCAAAGACACCGGACTGATCAGGCAATGCCATGGCTATTCCCACGACGACTTTGCCCGTAATGGCATCAATGTATGGGTCCACAATGATACCCTTGCCAGGTTGCTTCATGGCTGCTATGTACCAATCTCTCTTTCGCGGGTCGAATCCGTCCGGGAGCTTGGAGCCGGTTGCGGTCATCATGCCGCCATTCTCGTCCCCGATATACGCTTCACTCACTTCCGGATTCATAGCGAGAAAGCGCTGTAATTTTTTTTGCGTATTTGTTCTGGTCTCTTCCATGATATCGTTGCGTACAATATCAGCAGCGACCCATTCCACATTCCTTGATTGTTCCAAAAGTGTACGATTCAAAAGCGCGTCTACTAAACGGACATTTTCAGAGGCAGTCGTAAGCAATTCATCTGACAACTCGGCCTTGGCACTCTGATACGAGAGCCATCCAAGTGTCAGCATGGGGATGACTAATATCGTGGAAAATGTAGCGATCAGCTTGGATTTAACAGTGAGTCTAGGTGTTTTCATTCACTGCATCACCTTTCTGCGTGTTATCATTGTCCTATATTAATACCCGGCATATGCATGAGTAAACCTAAAATTGCCAACCAAACGCACAAAAGTTTATTATTTATTATTTTTTATTATATTCAGAATATACTTTCTTCTAGAAATAGGTAAAAAATCGCTTTACAACAAGAAAAAAATGCCATATTCTAAGAGTACGTTCCACACACTACTACTACGGAAAGAAAGGAGGCAGCACAATGATGATGATAGCTATGAATCTAAAACCAGCTTTTATTGATCGTCTTGTGGATGTTCCAACTGAATATAGCAGCGCCTCCTGGGTCGACGAATTCCAGTAGTATTCGTACTCTTCAACATTTCTATTTCGTCTATTACCGACCACAGGTGTTGTTGCTTGTGGTCTTTCTATGTCCTTCAAAACGGCATGTCCGTTTTTGTTGCCAGAAGACCGCAGGCTTTCGCCCGTGGTCTTTTTCTTTCTCATCAATTAACATTTTCCACCTTGAAAGGGGGTGATTGGTAATGGTACTGAACTTTTTGCTTTTCACAGTCAAGATTGAACGCAATAAGGAACAAGCGGAGACACTTTTCGCAGAATCTGCTCGCTGTCGCTATCTCGAAGAACGCGCCGAAGAACATGCTTTTCAAGCAGCACAATTTGTGAGCCGCATTTAATGGACGAAACACAATTACTTGACTACAGGAGGGATTTTAGTATGAAAAACAAACAACGGCGTCAGATGATGAGGTTTACGGGAGTCAAAGCGATAGATGGTAGCTGACTGCACCAAACTAACGGGATGGGAGGGATACACTCATGTACATTCCAATGATTTTCTTCACAATCATCATTGAGAAACGGAAATTGACACCGAAGCAAATTGAAGCAAAATACATGCAACAGCAAGCGCTGAAACGCATCGAAGAACAAAAGCATCAGATCGTCACACAATTTCCAGAGTTTTTGATTCGCTAAAAAGAAACGGTTTTACAAAGATCATGTCTGCGGGGGCATGATCTTTTTATTTTCCACTGCTCTTCCCCTCTCTCGAAGCTTTATAATGGATTCAAAAGAGAACAGTGGGGAGTGAAATCATGGAGTATCAAATCGTCTTTTTAGACATTGATGGAACACTCGTCAACGAAGAGAAAATCATACCACCGGATACTCTCGAAGCCATTCAAGAGCTGCAAAGAAACAAGATCGAGGTCGTCCTAGCAACAGGCAGAGCTCATTATTATTTTGACGAGCTTGCCCAGCAGTGCGGCATCGATTCGTATGTCAGTTGCAATGGCGCATATGTCGTCTATCAAGGAAAAACCATTTATGATCGCCCCATCCCGACCACAACACTAGATCAATTGCAGCAGATCGCAGACCAGCACGACCATCCCATCGTGTTTCAAGGCAGTACGGCGGGCTTTTCTACCCATAAGCAGCATCCTTATTTGGATTGGACCTTTCAGCAATTGAAGCTTGATTCCCCTGATCACAATGCAAACTTCGCCCATTCTGAAAATATTTATCAGGCGCTGTTGTTTACACCAGAAGCGCACGAACAACAGTACAGAGAAGAGATTCCCGCTCTCTCGTTTATACGCTGGCATGAGTATTGTATGGATGTTTTTGCGAAAGGCGGTTCAAAAGCCCTCGGTATTGAAGCTCTCCTCTCGCATATCGGGCTTGCGCCAAGTAAGGCAGTTGCTTTTGGAGACGGTCTGAATGACAAAGAAATGCTGTCTTATGTCGGGATGGGAATCGCGATGGGCAATGCGCATGAAGCTTTGTTGCCGCATGCCAATTACGTAACACGGAACGTCGATGATGGCGGGATATCTCACGGCTTGCGTCACATCGGTCTAATGAAATAAAAGCTGCCGAAAAATGCTCGACAGCTTTGCCTAATCGTTATTTTTGTCCCAACAGCTCGCGAATTTTTTGATGCGCCATCGGGATGGTGTAAGCATCTAATTCCTCCCAAGCTGCGTATCTTGCATGAGCGGGGAGCTCTTCCCCTTCGATCCAGTCACAGGACCATACTTGCATGTTCCACTGCAAATGGGAGAAGACGTGCTGAACCGTACCAAGTGGCTGCATGACTTCTACATCGATTCCGAATCGTTCACGCAAACCAACTGCAAGTGCCTCCTGCTTGGCAGCATCACTTTCCTGTTCGGTTTCAACAGTAGGGAATTCCCACATGCCGGCGAGAAGCCCCTGATCGGGACGCTTGTTCATCAATACTTTGCCGTCGCGAATGATAATGCCTACTTGCAGATCAACAGGACGTGGAGGTTTGGCTTTGCCTTTGACCGGCAGCTCTTCTGCCACTCCCTCCTGACGGGCCATACAGTAGTCAAACACCGGACAGGTCAAGCATTGCGGAGTGCGCGGCACACAGACCATCGCTCCCAGCTCCATTAAAGCCTGATTGAAATCACCAGCTCTCCCCGCTGGAATGACCTGGCGTACGAGATGCTCGATTTTGATTCTCGTGGCAGGCTTGGCGATGTCGTCCGTTAAATACAGCAGACGTGAAAAGACACGCATAACATTTCCATCCACAGCCGGCTCTGCCTTTTCATAGGCAATGCTAAGAATGGCACCTGCTGTATACGGACCGACACCTTTTAGTGTAGCGATCTCTTCTGGTGTATCCGGCACAACTCCTCCATAGCGAACCGTTACCTCGCGGGCTGCGGCTTGAAGATTGCGCGCGCGGGAATAATAACCGAGCCCTTCCCACGCTTTTAAGACATCATCCTCGGGCGCTTTCGCTAAATCACTCACCGTCGGAAATTTCTCCATGAAATTCGCATAATAAGGTTTAACGGTCTCTACGCGTGTTTGCTGAAGCATGATCTCCGATACCCAGATTCGATATGGGTCTTTGTTGATCCGCCAAGGCAAATCCCGCTTTTGTGAGTCGTACCAGGCCAGCAAATCTTGGGCAAAGCCAAACACATGAAATTGTTCAGGAAGGGTATATTTCAAGCTTTCTTGTTTTCTTGCCATTTCCGTTTATTCTACTCCTTTTCATCCCAGTTCCGCGGGACGAAACGCCCACACATGCAGTTTCGCAGCTCCGCCGGAAATACAGTCGCAAAAGTCTTGATCTGCCAATCGGTTTGCCTTGATTTCTTCGTATAGTTGAACAGTCTCGACCTCAAACATTTCAACAAACAGACCGGGCTGATCCAAGCCCTCCATTGAACGATACTGACGTGCACCCATCGCTTCCATTCGCTCAGACATCGAGGAGAGCAATCGCAGAGCGTGACTCCGTTTTTCAGTATCCAACTTGTATTCAATGAAAACCGTTAGCATGCGACATGTTCCTCCTTTAACGATTCAACGCTTTCATCATACCCTTCCCACCCCGTGCGAACAAGCACACAAATATTTTCAGAACGGGCGGGAATTAAGCTTAGGCAAACGCTATAATAAACAATAAAAGTGGAAGGAAGGGAGGAAGACAACGATTCCATGGATACAGCCACACATTTTGCCATGGGCTTTGGGTTGGCCGGGCTCGCCTATCTTGATCCTGTCGTAGCTTCTACTCCGTCACTTGCAGTGGCCGTCATGATTGGTACGGTCATTGGCTCGCAGGCACCTGATTTGGATGGCTTAGTCCGCCTTCGTGGTACCGCTGCCTACATTCGCAACCACCGAGGTGTTTCTCACTCGGTTCCGGCTTTATTTCTCTGGACGGGAGCCATTTTCGTTCTCATCCAGGCCATGATGCCACAGCCCCATTGGCTGCATTTGCTCGGCTGGATATTCCTAGCCGTCTGTTTACACGTCTTCGTTGACTTGTTCAACTCCTATGGCACAAAGGGCCTGTACCCGTTTCGCGACAAATGGGTGGCTCTCAACGCCATTTTCATTTTCGATCCGTTCATTTTCGCTGCTCATCTCGTCGGCTTTATGCTATGGGCAGCAGGTGCGCATCCAGGACACGTCTTTTTATGGATTTACGTGATCATTGCCGGATACTATTACTGGCGTTGTCAGGCGCAAAGACGAACGACCGAGTTGGTTCGTCAGCGAATCGGCAAAGCTGGTACCTTCACCATCATCCCTACGCTTTCCTGGACGTATTGGACCTTCGTCGCCAAGACAGACCAGCATTGGTATGTAGGTGAAGTCATTTCAGGCGATGTCGTCATCCTGGACACCTTCTCCATCAAACCGGAAAATGAGCGGATTGCGGCAGCCAAGAAAAGCTACAAAGTCCAGTCCTTCCTCGCTTTTACCCATCATGTGCATGTAGAAACAAAGGAGCGCTCCTTTGGCTATGAGGTCAAATGGATTGATCTGCGCTACCGCTCCCGTTTTCAAGGGAAAAGTCACTACATGTTCGTCGCCGTGGTCTACCTCAATTTTGATCTGACCATCCGCGATTCCTTCGTCGGTTGGATCCACCACGGAGAAGAACAGCTTACCAAAAAATTGGATTCAAAACGCTCATAATCGACGAGACTGCCGCCCCTGCCAGTAGAGGGCGGTTATTTTTTTGTCATCTGACCTGTTCATTTTTACCAAAATTGCACCTGTTCTCCTAGTCAAATACCCATTACGATCAAAATAACAACGACAGACTGGGGGACTCGACATGATACCAATTCGTTATTCCAAGCGTACCATTACTGATCAGGAGCAAATTGACCAGTTTTTGCAAGTGGCTAAGGTCGGCCATCTCGGCTTGTCCAATGAAATCGAGCCGTACATCCTCCCATTGAATTTTGCATGGTGGAATGGATGTATTTATTTTCACGGCGCGGATTCTGGCAGAAAAATCGAGATGATGAATGGCAACAACCGTGTATGTTTCAGTGTTTGCGAGGAATACGGCACAATCGCCTCACCTGTGCCTGCCCATATCGATACGGCTTACATGAGTGTGTTTATCGCTGGGACAATCGAGCGTGTTTCTGAACCTGAGGAGATGCGCGATGCGATGCAATCCATGATCGACAAGTACGTACCCGGCTACTATTCAGAAGCGTTGCCTTTGCAGCATGTCATCAAGTATCGTTCTTCGATGGGAAGTACGACCGCCATCTTCCGGATTACGCCTACCGTGCTGACCGCCAAAGGCAATCCACTTTCTGAAGAGAAACAGTACTATCCAGGCAGAAAAGTCGAGATGGATGTATAGCCGAAAAAGACACGCTCCCTTTTCCTAAGAGCGTGTCTTTTTCTTGACTGATCTTTACTTATTATACGGAGCACTCATTCCTGTCGAAATCGCGATTCGGTTCCAGCTGTTGATCGTATTGATCGCCATAATCAAGGCAACGTACTGATTCTCGTCAAAATGCTCGCGGACCTGCTGATAGAGCTCTTCCGAAACTCCGTTAGCCGTAATGACAGTGACAGCTTCTGTCAGTGCAAGGACGGTCCGCTCTGCCTCTGTGTAAACCGCGGATTCTCTCCATAGGCTGAGTAAATAAATGCGTTGCTCTGTTTCACCGAGTTTGCGTGCATCCTGTGTATGCATATCCATGCAAAAAGCGCAGCCGTTGATTTGGGAAGCACGAATTTTGATCAGCTCAATCAGTTTTTTGTCCAAGCCGCTCTCATTCACGAAATTTTCCAGCTTGAGCATGGTTTGATACGCCTCAGGATTTGCTGCACGATGATTGAATCTAGCTTGCATCATTCATCTTTCCTCTCCACTCGAATTTGCTTTCAACCTCAAAGACGAGTGAAGCGTCCTTCTTGTGACGAATCATCCATTTTCTTTTTGCAAATGGGCAAGCTTATCTGGATTGACCATCATGTACAATCGTGAAATGCGATCTTCTTCATTCATTGTGATCTGGATGATCATTTTCAGCTGACCTTCGGAGTAGACGGCAATCCCATCTTGGCCATTGATCGAGCGAATCTGCATCGTAGCATGAGAAGCCCACCTCGGCCATACACCCATCCAGAAGGCAGTAATCCGCTCGTCTGAAAAGATGGGATGAATAGCCGCACGGACTTTCCCACCACCATCGCTGACAAACACAGCATCTTTTGTCAAAAGTCCGATCAACGACTTTGCATCTGATTGGGAAATGGCCTGCATCAGCTGTTCTACCAAGCTCGAAGTCTGATTCGACTGAGGGACGATCGCCTGATATCCTGCTTCAGCCAGCTTTTTTCTCGCAAGGCTAAACTTCTTACGACAGTTTACTTCGGTCATTTCGAGCATCGCTGCAATTTCGCTGTATTCGTAGTCGAGTGCCGTTCGGAGCACAAAAACGGCACGTAACGTCGACGGTAGATTCTCTAAGAGAACAAGCAAGCCATACGAGACTGTTTCTTCGGCAATCACTGTTTGCAAGGGATCATTGGTTTCCGAAGCGTCCAGCATCGGCTCCGGCAGCCATTCCCCTACATACTGCTCCCGCTTCCAACGGGCTGATTTTAATAAGTCCAGACAACGATTGGTCACAGCTTTGCACAGATAGCTTTTTACATGGTGAATGTCTTGGATGTCGGTACCTGCCAACGCAAGAAACGTATCCTGTACAATGTCCTCCGCCTCCGTTACCGAGCCAGTCATCCGGTACGCAAGGGAAAACAGTAATGATTTATACTCCCGATAAACATCCCCCATGTGCACTGTCATTATTTCGTATCACCAAACTGCCAAATGGTGTGACTGAGACTTCCATAGCGGATGCTCATATGCAGGCGCTTCGCTGTACGTTCATCGTCGGCAGCTCCCATGACATACACAAGCGGAACAAAATGCTCGGTTCCATACGCAGGAACAGCTTTTTCGGCATGTGGAGCAAGCTCGCGGTAGTTGGCAAGATCCTCGACATTCCAGTCAGTCAATGTTGTTTGCAGCCAGTCTTCGAATTGCTCCGCCCACTCAAAGGTAGCACTATCGGACTCTCTCAGGTTCATATAGGAAAAATTATGGACGGTTCCGCCACTGCCGAGGATCAGAACGTCTTTTTCCCGGAGCGGACTGAGTGCTTTACCGATCTGATATTGCTCTGTAACGGTCAGGTTCGGATTAACCGATAAGGCAACAACAGGAATATCTGCATCCGGATACATATGGCGCAGAATGACCCAATGTCCATGATCAAGTCCGCGTGTCGTGTTGAGAGCAACTGGCACGCCCGCTTCCTGAAGAAGGCGGACTGTTTCCTCCGCTATTTCTCGCTCTCCTTTTGCTGGATACTCAATCTCATACAACTCCTGCGGGAATCCGCCAAAATCGTGAATAGTCGGGAAGATATCCATCGTTCCCACCGTTTGCTCAAAAGCTTCCCAGTGAGCCGAAAACATGACGATTGCTCGCGGCTTGCGTGGGAGCAGGCTGGGCAATTGGTTCAGTGCTTCTGTATAGGCATTGTTTTCTATGGCAAGTAACGGGGCACCATGTGCAATGAAAAAAGACGGCATCATTTGCGTACACTCTCCTCTATACTTTTTAAACTTAGTTACTTTTAGTAAGTATTATATCTCATAATCACCACGGTTACAAGTGTATCCTAAATTGATGCCGTTTCTTTTCTCTGAACAAAAAAAGGCTTGCCGCTCTTAAAGAACGACAAGCCTTATGACAGGTAAAGTTACAATTACTTCGCTGCTGCGAAACGCTTGCTAACTTCATCCCAGTTTACAACATTCCAGAACGCGCCGATGTAGTCAGGGCGTTTGTTTTGGTAGTTCAGGTAGTAAGCATGCTCCCAAACGTCCAGACCAAGGATAGGTGTTTTACCTTCCATGATTGGGCTGTCTTGGTTAGGAGTAGAGCTAATTGCTACTTTTCCGCCTTCTGCAGTCAGCCAAGCCCATCCGGAACCGAAACGAGTAGTAGCTGCTTTTGCGAATTCTGCTTTGAAGTTGTCAAAGCTTCCGAAAGCCGCGCTGATTGCGTCAGCCAGTTCACCAGTTGGTGCGCCGCCGCCATTCGGGCTCATGATTTCCCAGAACAGTGTGTGGTTAGCATGGCCTCCACCGTTGTTGCGAACAGCAGTGCGGATGGACTCAGGCAGAGCATCCAGATTGCTGATCAGCTCTTCAATGCTTTTACCTTGCAGGTCAGCGTGTGCTTCCAGAGCTGCATTCAGGTTGTTAACATAAGTAGCATGGTGACGTCCGTGATGGATCTCCATGGTTTGCGCGTCGATATGTGGTTCCAAAGCGTTGTGTGCATAAGGCAATGCAGGAAGTTGATGTGCCATTGTAACATTCCTCCTCAAATTATGTAGGTCAAGCTTACGCCTTCATTATACTGTAAGCCAAACAGTTTTTCAACAAATCGGTATGCAAAGTATATTAATCTATTTATTATTTCAAAGATTTCTATCTTGAAAACAAAACCGAGCGTGCTAGACTTGGATTATTACAAACGAAGAAAATCAGGTGATATTTAGTGGAAATGGACTTATCAACGATCGTACTTCTCGCTGTCTTTGGATTCATTGCAGCATTCATCGACAGTACTGTTGGTGGAGGCGGACTCATCTCCCTCCCCGCTCTGCTCGGTCTAGGAATGCCACCGTACCTTGCTCTTGGCACGAACAAATTGGCTGGCACGATTTCATCAGCTACCAGTTCTTACACCTTTATCAAGAGCGGTAAATTTGACAAGAAGCTCATGCTGATCTTATTTCCCGTCTCCCTGATCGGCGCCTATTTCGGAGCGAAAACAGTTCTGTTCGTTCCCCAGGAGTTTTTGAAGTTCCTTGTCGTTATCATGATGGCACTCATTTTTGTTTACACCCTTTTCAACAAACGTTTCGGTCAAGATTCCAACTACAAGGGGCTGACCAAATTTACGCTCGGCATCGGGATTCCTTTTACCTTTTTAATCGGATTTTACGATGGATTTTTCGGGCCTGGAACTGGTTCGTTCTTTGTTTTTCTAATGGTGCTTTTGTTTGGCTATGATTTTGTAATTGCGGCCGGCAATGGCCGAATTTTGAATCTGGCCAGTAACATTTCAGCGCTTTTTGTCTTCACAATGGAGGGCAAGGTTGTCTTCATGACTGGTCTTATCATGGGTATCGCGATGCTGTTGGGCGCTAACCTCGGTGCCAAAATGGCCATCAAAACGGGGGTACGTTATGTTCGTCCATTGTTCTTGGTCGTATCCATTACCTTGATTGTGAAGATGGTATATGAGTTGATTTTTACTGGTTGATATAAAAAGACCTTCTTGCACGTTACTGTAGTGGTGGGGAGGAAACAGGAGAAAACGCTCAGCTTCTAGGGCCACCCGCTGTGGGATTGACTGCCCGACTCCATGCAAAAAGCGAAACCGCGTCCAAAGTAGTCCATTCAGGAAGTTTTTCAGAGGTGGACGCTAAAGAGCGTGTTTCGCTTTTTGCATTCCGTCTCGGTCGGCGTCCCTAAGATCTTCGCTTATTTCTCCTGTTTCCTCTACGAGCTTTCCATACTTAAACGGGTTTTAGAAGACTTTAAATCTTCAGCAACGACAGAGAAGAATATTTCCAGACGTAGCGACTTGTGGAGTCCTACCGAGCGGAGAAGGGATGAGCGGGCAAAAAGAAACGCAACCGTGCCCATGCGACGTAGCGGCTACCACTTTTGCGTTTCCCCGCGAATCCCTTCGGAGCGAGCAGTCTTAACCCCCAGCAGGACGGAGCCTTGAGCCTAGACTGGAAATATTCTTCTCCCCACTACAGCCATAAGCACGTGATGAGTCAGCCTGTAACCATCTACAGGCTGACTTTTTATGTTTAGCTCTTAGTTAGCCCCGGCTGCAACAACTTTGGCCTGATGATCACGCACCGCCTGATTGCTCGCCGCCATAAACGCCTGCGCGACCGCCATCAGTACATCTCGATGCTCGGCAACTCCTTTAAAATGACTTCCATTAGCGCTGACCGTCACGATCGCTTCGCCTGTCGCATGTTCTCCCGACGACAATGAATACAGCTCCATGTCCGTAAACTCTACGTCGAACGGTAGTGCCTGCTTGATGCCTGCCACCAATGCCTCGACAGGTCCTTCTCCGGTGCCCGAGTATGCTTGTTCTTCTCCTGTCACATTGTTCGTAATGGTGCAGGAAGCCATACGACTTCCGGATGTGCCAGTGAGCACTTGCGCATTGACCAGTGTGAACGGCTCCAGTACCGCGTTCACGGTATGTCCTACCAGCTCAAGCAACTGATGATCCTGGACCACTTTTTGCTTGTCAGCCAGCTCTTTAAATTGGACGTACAGTGTCTCCATCTGTTCGTCGGTCATCTGTATCCCGAATTCTTTTACACGGTGCTTGATGGCATGACGACCGGAGTGCTTTCCGAGAATGATCATGTTACGAGGTACGCCCAAGCTCTCCGGGTCCATGATTTCGTATGTGCTGCGCTCTTTCAAGAGACCGTCCTGATGAATTCCCGCTTCGTGCTGAAAGGCATTGCGACCGACAATTGGTTTGTTGAAAGCAATCGGGAAGCTCATGGCACGGCTCACCTTTTGTGAAGTGGTGTAAATGTGCTCTGGTCTGATGCCAGTCTCAGCATCCAATGCTTCTTTGCGCGTCTCAATTGCCATCACCAGCTCTTCCAAGGAGCAGTTCCCTGCTCGCTCACCGACCCCGTTGACCGTTACTTCGACTTGGGTGACCCCAGCACGAATTGCAGCCAAACTGTTTGCAACCGCGAGTCCCAGGTCATTGTGGCAGTGTGCACTGAACTCTACCTTGTCGCTGCCACGGACATTTTTCATGACACGAGTGAACATGGCTCCGTACTCTTCCGGTAGCGCATATCCGACCGTATCCGGGATGTTGATAATGGTTGCTCCTTCTTCGATCGCTGCCTCGATCATTTCAAACAGGAACTCATCTCCAGTACGGGTCGCATCCATTGGTGAAAATTCGATCCGGTCTACAAACTGTTTGCCGTACGCAATCATCTCGCGGGCGATTTTAATCACCTGCTCTCTCGACTTGCGCAGTTGGAAATCCAGATGAATGCTGGAGGATGACAGGAACATGTGGAGTCTGCGTCGCTCTGCCGCTTGTGTAGCCCGAACGGCAGCGTCGATGTCCTCTTTCACCGCACGAGCAAAGCCACAGATCTCCACGCCGTGCACCTCTTGCGAAATACGTTGCACCGCCATGAAGTCACCAGGACTGGAGATCGGGAAGCCCGGTTCAATGACATCCACTCCGAGGTCTGCCAAATGCTTCGCTATCACGATTTTTTGCTCAGGAGAAAGAGACGCTCCTGGTGCTTGCTCTCCGTCACGCAGTGTCGTATCGAAAATATGAATTCGTTTTGTCATGGGTATTGCCTCCTCAATTTTTCGTTATTTTCTCAATAAAAAAAGCCCGCCGTCTCCATATACAAGAGACGACAGGCTTTTGGCTGCCGCGGTACCACTCTCGTTGATCCCCTCTTTTTTCAAAAGAGAATCCACCTCGCTGTCCCGATGACGTGGGACGATCCGTCAAGGTCTACTGTATGTTTTCAACCTTGCCGCTCCCGGGTGAGATTCGAGCATTTCCTGACTGCGTCGCACCTACCCGCAGCTCTCTGGACAAGAAATTCGCTTTACTAGCTCCCGTTCTTCGCGTTTGCTCTATGTCGTTGTGAAAATCAAAAAGGCCTGCCGTCTCTATCGAAGAGACGACAGACCTTGTCTATCGCGGTACCACTCTCGTTGACCCCAGCTACTCGCCAGAAGTCCACCTCATGTACTGATCCTAGTCGATCAGCACAACCCGATCACGGAGGTTAACCGTCAGAACTTACTGCTCGATGCAGCGCTACATCTTGTTCAGTCCTGCCGCTCCCGGGCGAGCTTCACTGGCTTCTCTGACTGCGTTGCACCATCCCGCAGCTCTCTAAACAGATCAGACCACTTACTGTTCCCGTTCTTCGCGTTATTGTTATTATTGTTTGAAATTTTATTCGGTTTATTTCTGGTTGTCAATGGAGACTGGCAATAAAAATAATTTTATTAACCCAATCAATGGAGTTCTCTCACCGAGCTGCGGCCAAACTGTCTGTAATAAAGGCAAGCGAGCCCCAGTATCATGAGCACTAAAACGGAGTAAATATTGCTATAGACGGACGCTCCTGGATAGCTATTGAGCAGATTCCAGCTCACAGCAGCTCCTCCATCAATCGATTTGCCGTACAAGGTAGCTGCAAGTGCACCTGCAATAAAGTTCAGCATTGCCAACAGTCCCATACCGACGCCGATCTGTTCCTTTGGTAGAGTCTGCGAGATTGCGTTTGACATCGAAATCATCATAAACGATAGTCCGACATTGCCAAAAATCAGAAAAACAGCAATGAGAAACGGAGATACTCCCGCAAAGGAAGAGAAGAGGACAAAGCTGCTCAAAAGTAACCCAGACGCTGTGTAAAATAAATACGAATTCCCTTTCTTATCTGCAAGAATCCCGGCCTTTTTCCCCAAGAACGCGGTCACAATTGCTCCCGGTACCATGACAAAGCCGATGAGTCCTGTTGCCAGGTGATTCACATTGGCCAACAACTGTGGACTAAGGAAAGCGAACGAATAACCACTCCCTATCATCAAAAAGGCAATGACCAGCCCGAGCGAATAGCGTTTGCTCCGGAATAAGCCAGGGCGAACAAAAGGTTCTGCGGTCGTCCGAATTCTTACCAAGAACAGAACGAATGAGAAGATGCACCCCAGTGCGAGCAGCAAGCTCTGATTCGTAATAGCCAACAGAAGCAACGCAATCGTGATTGCGAGAAGCCCACCGCCGATCCAATCCATTTTGACGGCTTCCTGCTCCTCCTCCTCCAAATACTTACGGAAAAAAGGCACGGCAAAAAGCGTGAACAACGGCATGCAGAACAGCCATCTCCAATCGAGCAGACTGACCAGCAAAGAGGAAAGAACGGGACCTAATGCGCTACCGATTGCCATCCCGGTCATTGAGATCCCTAGAGCTCGCCCCCTACTCTCCGGGGGAAAATAGCGCACCGGAATAATGGAAGACGTCGCCGGAACAACCGCAGCTCCTGCTGCCTGCACAATTCTCCCAAAAAGCACCATGCCATAATTATGAGCGAAAAATCCGATAAGGGAGCCGATAGCAAACAGAATTAATCCGAATGTAAGCAAATGTTTGAGCTTGTAGGAATCGGCTAGCTTTCCGTACATCACGGTTCCAACCGCATAGATTAACAAAAAGGCAGACGTCACCCAGCTTACTTGGCTAAAAGATAAATGAAATTCTGTCCTGATTTGCGGTAACACGATATTGAACATCGTAGCACTCATTACCGTAATCATGAGGGTAAACACGAGTACGCGAAGTACTTTTTCAGCAGATTGTTGTTGCGGTTCGGTTTGCATATTGGAAAGACACCTCTCGTTATCACCGATTTCTTCCCGGGAAGGTGATTGTTTGCCTTGCTAGATGTAGTTTATAATGATTTTAAAATAAACGAAAATATATCTTTTGATATGCAGTTGATATACCTGAGTATATGGAGTTGAATCGAATGGAATTGTTGCAATTGCACTATTTCCGGACAGTGGCCAAGTGGCAGCATATGACGAAAGCCGCCCAAGAGCTGCGAATTGCTCAGCCTGCTCTCAGCAAAACCATTGCTCGGTTGGAAGAG
The DNA here is from genome assembly GCF_003013475.1 of Brevibacillus porteri. Lineage (GTDB taxonomy): Bacteria > Bacillota > Bacilli > Brevibacillales > Brevibacillaceae > Brevibacillus > Brevibacillus porteri. The sequence continues at coordinate 19,813 of NZ_PXZO01000065.1, read as the reverse complement.
GATGTCGGGGTTCCGTTATTCGACCGCGAGCGAGGACGTATTCGGCTGAATACATTTGGGAAGGCGTATCTGGAGCGTGTAGATAAAGCACTTAACTTGTTGGAGGAAGGTCAAAAAGTCGTATCGGATCTGGCCGGAATGGAACATGGTCGTATTCATCTGGCAACGTCAACCTTGGATTTGTTATCAGAACCGTTGGGTAAGTTTCTCGCCCTCCATCCCGATGTACACTTCCAGATCACGCAAGCCAGCATCGAAGAAATGGCAACCCTCCTGGAGTCAGGCGAAGTGGATATTTGCTTCACGCATTTGCCGATCAGGGTGCCGGATATTTTGACTACGCCCGTATTGAAAGAAGATATTCATGTAGCTGTCCCCCGCACACATCACTTAGCCAAGCAAAGCAGCATTCGACTAAGCGAGCTGGCTGAAGAGTCATTTATTGGCTACAGGGAGGACTTTCCCATCCAAATGCTGTACGATCAGTTCTTTCAAAAAGCAGGGATTACCCCCAAATTCGCTTGTCGGGTAGATGATCCCGGCTCTATACAAAAGCTGGTCCGCGCAGGTCTTGGCATCGCCCTCTATGGCTGTATCAGTCGAGAGGAAGACCCTCACCTTGTCATGGTTCCGATCGAACACCCGATCTGCCAGCGACATTTTCAAATGATTCGTCACGAAAAAAGATATCTCTCCCTGGCAGCACGCAAATTCTGTGATTTTATCGTCCAGTATTTTGCTGATTCTCTTGAAAAATAAGGCCCTTTCCAAAAGAAAAAAGCCTGGCATCATTCGCCAGGCTCTTCCCCTACTCTTGTTTTCTTTTTTTCATACGTAAAATAATGCCGTCAATGAGCAGTCCAATCCCCGCTCCGTAAAAAGGGGCCGCAAACCGAGTTCCTTCAGCAAGCGGCAGGTCTTTCAAATACACGATAAACACCCCGATTATAAAACCGATCATCGTGTAGCGCAGCCGGGTCGCCCCCATCAAACGACACTCCCTTTCACGCTACTTCCCGAATTTATTTGGCATTTTCATGTTTTTCATCGTACGGCTCATTTGTTTAAGCTGCTTTTGGTTGAGATTCATCCCCATTGAACGGGCCATGGCTTGAAGCTGCTTGTCGTCCATTTGCATATTGGACATTTGTTTTTTCAAAAAATAAGTCCCTCCATAAAATCCACCAGCGAGACCGATTAACAATGTAACAATTGGAATTACCCAGTTGTACCAAGCCATCAATACATTACCATCCTCTATACGTAATTATGAACTCTTTTATTGTACCATAGTTGAGCTATCTTCTGTAAATTGTGATTAGAAAACTTGGAAAATGAGAACACTGCCCTCAACAATATCTTTGTCTCAAGCATATTCTAATAGCAAGAGGTGAAGCAACTATGGCTCCAATTGTGATTCTGGACGCTGGACACGGTGGCAGCGATCCAGGTGGAGGAAACAACACGCAGTTTACCGAGAAAGATATGAATTTGCAAATATCGCTCTATCAATATAATCGCTTTTTGGCTCTAAATATTCCTGTCGCTATCACACGAACAACCGATGTGACTCTGACAAGCGAGGCTCGGACTGCTCTGGTTCGAAACAGCGGGGCTCGCTACTGTATAGCGAACCACATTAACTCAGGTGGCGGTCGAGGCTCTGAGGTCATTTACTCGATTTACGGCTCCCCAACCTTTCCCCAATTGATCCAGGATGCCCTAGCAGCGGAAGGCATGCCAAATCGACGCATTTTTACGCGGACACTGCCAGATAATCCGCGGCTCGATTACTACTTCATGCACCGGGAGACTGGCAGCGTAGAGACGGTTATCGTCGAGTACGGCTTTGCTGACAATGCTTTGGACGCCAATAAACTGCAACAGGATTGGCGAGATCTCGCAGAAGGGGTAGTCCGAGCATTTTGCACGTACGCCAAACTTCCCTACCAGCCCCCTACGACTCCTACTTCTACTCCAAAACCTACTGCAGCACCGACCCTTGCTCCCACCACTTCTCCTGGAAACGGGACAGTCCCTGACTGGAAGCAGGAAGCCGTCAACTGGCTGTATGATCAAGGCTTATTAACCGACGAACAATGGCGTAAGCAGCCTGACCAGCCTCTGCCGCTCTGGGCACAGGCTGTCATCCTAAAACGTTTATTCGAAAAGCTCAAAACGTAACGTCACCGTTTAATCGTCTGTCTTAAAACGGGTCAGCGGCGTATCCGTTAAGCCCGAATAATTTCTCTTTGCTGGCACACTCACCAATTCGTCCTCTGGGTAGCGGTAGGCGGTTAACATTCCGCCGAACACACATCCTTGGTCGATGTTGATGGTGCCATTTTTTCGTTTTGGTTCTGGATGCGGATCATGTCCCCATACGATGATGGGCGAGGTCACTTTTCTCTCTTTTGCCCATTCTCTGCGGATCGGGCGTCCATCCGGTCCCGTTCCTGCCACATCGCCATATCGGCAAAACGTATAGACCGCAGGTGAATCCATCCCTATGTAATCATCACGAATCCCCGCATGAACGGCGACCGCTACTATTTTTTCATTCCGTTTGATGATCATGTGCGAAGGAGAAGAAAATAACAATCTGCGACTCTGCTCTCGTAGCAAGGAGGCCTTCTTCGGCCCGTATTCTTGCTGATACAGCCGAATCTCCTCTTCTACCTTTTCATCTCCGTGTGCCAATGTCACTGGTCTGCCATCCAACCAGCGGGCTACTTTCCACCCATGATTACTATCCACCATCTCAGCTAGGCCTGCCGTGACATGATGGTGAAAAAATTGCAGCATTTTGATTGAGTAAGGTCCACGACTCGTGATATCACCGAGGGAAAGGAGCTTTCGGCCGTGGGGATGGCGATAGGTCCCGTCTGGGGTTTGTTCATATCCCAAGCGTTTGAGCAATTCTATAAATTCGTCGTAACAGCCGTGAACATCTCCAACGATATCCACACCATCGTCAGCCGAAAGCACCTTGGAGCGTGTTTGAGGTTTGTGCCTCATAACCCGTCCCTCCTTTCCGTAATCTCTCATTCGTTACTTACTATCTTTACCACATCTACGAAAAAAACTCACGGTTTGTATACAAGAAAACTGTTTAAACAAGTAGACGCGCGAAAGAGCCCCTGTTTACCGAGGAGCTTTTTGGCGCGTTTACTTATACATGATGCTATGTGATTAGCCTAAGCTATGCGTATGCACGTAAATGGCCGCTTGCGTGCGATCCTCCACATTCAGCTTGGCAAGAATGTTGCTCACATGAGTCTTGACCGTTTTGATCCCGATAATCAGCTCATCTGCAATCTCCTGGTTGGACTTGCCCTGACCGATCAGCTTCAAAACTTCCAACTCACGCGGCGTCAGTTGCTCATGGGGATGGGACTCTTGACCGTGACGGAAACGGGCCATGATTTTTCCTGCTACCCTCGATTCCAAAACTGGCTCACCCGCCGCAGCAGAGCGGATTGCCTTTGCAATCTCGGCTGCACGTGAAGTCTTCAGCAAGTAGCTGAATGCCCCCGCTTCAATGACCGGATATACCTTTTCGTCATCAATAAAGCTGGTCAAGACGATAACCTTACTGGATGGACAGCTTTCACGAATACGCCGAGTCGCTTCCACACCGCCGATGCCTTCCATAACTAAATCCATCAAAACGACATCCGGGCGCAGTTCTTGCGTCATCCGCACCCCTTCTTCTCCACTGCCTGCCTCTGCTACGACTTCAATATCGTCCTCTGTAGACAAATAAGCCGCCAGACCCATCCGAACCATTTCGTGATCATCTACCAGTAGTACCCGAATCACCGAGCCTTCACCCTTCCCGTTCCGTCTGTGACATTAGAGGAATACGGACCTCAATTTGCGTCCCCTTCCCAATTGCCGAGTAAATCTCCATGGAGCCTCCGACCTCTGCTACGCGCTCTTGCATGCTTCGCAAACCGTAGGACGTCATTTTCTCCCCATCCGGATCAAAACCAACACCGTCATCCGTTACTCGCAGGCGAACCTGCTCTTGCAGCGTAAACAGCTTCACTGTAATCTGGGTAGCTCTGGCATGCCGCAATGTATTGGACAAGGACTCCTGCAAAATGCGGAACAAATGATCCTCAATTCCACTCGGCAAGCCTTCGACGTCTTCGATCTCCCAAGACAGCTGCATGGTATTTTTACGCGTCAGCTCATCTAAAAGTTCCAGAATGGCTTCCTTCAATGACTTGTTTTGTAACGTAGCCGGGCGAAGATGCAAGAGCAATGCCCTCATCTCAGCTTGTGCTGCTGCTGCCATCTCTTCGACCAATTCAATCTGTTGTGCTGCACGTTGCGGATTTTTTTCTACAAGCCGTTTCATCGCCGCAGTCGTCATGGCGATGGCGAACAGCTGCTGACTGACTGCATCATGCAGTTCTCTCGCCAATCTCTGTCGCTCCTCTGTTACCGCTGCATGCTTCAATTGCTCTGCGAGAGCCGCATTGTGGTTCGACAGCCGCTGCAAAGATGCCACTTGCTCTTCCCATTGCGAAGCCAAGCGATTGATCTGCCATCCTAATTCGCCGACTTCATCGACGCCCAATTCTGGAACCCGATACGACAGCATCCCGCGCCCAAGCTTCATGGCAGCTTCCCACAGTACACTGAGTCTCTTTTTCAACAAATTGCCCATGATATAGGAAATGATCAATGCCACTAAGACACCTGCAGGCAAAGAGACAACAAAAGCAGCAAGCTGAATCAAGCCCTCTGGATCGGCAGGCAGATTGATTCCTATATATTCTTGAAGCCACCACATGAAGTTGCGGTCGCTGATCATTTCGTTGTACCACCGATGAATCCCGGGGTGATCTCTCCATAAAAAGTATAGCCAAAAGAAACAAATAAACGCGGCAGTAATTGCACTGACGGCCAGTAACATGCCATAGCGCACGTATTGCCACTGAATACTTGCCAATCGCTGTCGACGCATCCGCCAGTACCTCCTAGATGTACTTGACTTTTATATCGCCGACAAGCAGCGAGATATGCAAGTTTACTTTTTGCAATGCTTCATCATACTGATCTGAACGAATCTTAACACTGCGATTGATACCTCCCTGACGGTGGCTTAACACCTCCAGGTCACCAATACTCAACCCTGCTGTTACCGATACAGGAAGATCCACAGGGACATAAATCGTCACATCGCCTATCCAGCCCTCTACGACAAGAACTGCCTCATCCCGCATCAACACAGCCCGGGAAAGATCAATCACAACATCCCCGATCCCATGCCAGACATGCAAGTGATTCAGTTCAAAACGCCCCGAGGTCAGGTGATAATCTCCAATCAGAGAACTGCGGGAATCTTTTGGCAACGTGTCGTCAGGTGATGAAGACATTCTTTCGTGATGGGGAATTTTTCCACCAACATGCTTCCATTTGTTCCAGCTGTCTAGCCAAGGGCGCTCCTCTGTTGAAACCTTTACGTCACTCGGAATACTCGCATCACTTGTCAAAATCGTCTCCGCAGCAGATGGGGTCCCCGTATCACCCAATGGTTGATTCACACGGTGATCTCGTCTGCTGTTCTTGCCCCGAATCAACTGAAACCCGAAATAAATAAACACGATTGGCACTGCAATCTGGAACAAATCATCAACCCCGACACCAAACCACATATCCATCGCGATGATGGTCCCCAGGGAGAATAGAATCCCTCCGCCAATCCGATTTTTCTGCCCCCACAAACGAAGGCCGAAATAAATAAGCACCATCGGCCACAAATCAAACAGACCGAACGAAATGATACCCAAACTGTCTAATAAAAGGCCGATTCCCGTAAAAATAATCAGGATACCAGCCAACATTTTGTGCAAACGGGACAGTTTCACAAAAGTCTCCTCTCTCACGCCCCATGCTGATCGTTTTCACTTTGACCATTACGACATGTATAGATGAATGCAGGCGGAATGTTCAACAGGGTAAAGTCGATCTTGACCCAGGGAAAACGACCCTGCAACTCAGCTTGGAGTTGTAGCGAATATTGGAATGTAATAAACAGGCCCCCTGGCTTCAGTACAGATTGAACTTCGTCCAGAATTGCTGCCCGCAGCTCTTGTGGAAAATTGGCGAATGGCAGACCTGAGATAATAACATCTGCACCTGCAAGGTTCTGCTCCTCCAAGTAAGACCTAAGTTTAGTCGCTTCCTCCCTGATAGGAAGATCGGGAAAACGTGATTGAAGCATAGAGCGAAAATGGGAATCTCGTTCCACAAGCACGTAATGTGTGCCGGGACGCAAGCGCTGATAGATCGTTTGGGTAAATGCCCCTGTACCAGGTCCCAGCTCCAGGATCACATCGGTTGAAGCCCAATCGACGTTTTTCAACATTTGCTCACATAAAAAACGAGAGCTGGGGATTATACTACCGACGCGTCCAGGCTCAGCGATAAACCGCCGCAAAAAGACCAAGAAGTCCTGCAAGAATTGTACCTCCTAGGGGAAAAGCAGCCTGATGTACACAGGCTGCCGAATTGACACAATCTATTCTACACCTAGTCCCCCAGTTCCTGTCGAATTAGGATTGTACTGGTTTGGCTACCGGTGTTTTTACTTCATTAATGGATGCTTTGATGCTGGCAAGTTCTGCATCGAGATCATCCTTTTCCAGTTCAGACAAAGCGTTCTCCCAAGCGCGGTTCGTTTGGCTCCATTGTCCACTCATTTGCGCTTCTGCTTCCATGCGCATCACTTTTTCTTCCATGCGGGCGAAGCCACGGCCTGCGGACTGATTGCCGATACCGACAACTGCTTGATTGACTTGCTTTTGTGTACGAGCTACTTGTGCACGTGCCATCAGTGTGAACCTTTTCGCACGCATTTTATAGAACTCTTCCTTCAGCTCAGCCAGCTTTTCACGCATTTGCGAAGCTGCCTCGGATGCTGACAGGTAAAGACCTTCGTATTCCGCTGCACGGCCTTCGTACTGCTTCTTGTCAGCGAGTGCTCGACGAGCCAACTCGTCTTCTCCCTCAGTCAAGGCGAGCTTGACTTGACGATCGCGTTTTTCAATCAGAGCATTGGCTTCATCCAATTGCTGGCGGAATTTCTTTTCCAATGCAACCTGACGGGCAACCGCTACTTCAACTTGTCCGATTTCTACTTCCATGTCACGCATATATTGATTCAGCATTACTACCGGATCTTCCATCGAATCCAATGCATCATTCACCGAAGCTACTGTCAGGTCACGCAAACGTTTAAAGATACTCATTATTTTTTCCTCCTCATCATATCACATCATATTGTTCATCCAAAAGACTCTTGCGACGTAGCGTTATTGTTGTCTTCGTGTTACATGTTTCTCCCAAGTGTCTAGCGTATCTTCCTTTAATACTTTTTGGGCCCATTCACGCTCCCAAGTAGGTGGAGCTTGCTTTGGTTCTTGACTGGGACGCAGTAAGCGATATCCCAGATAAATTACCCCAATGGCCAGAAGCGCGTGAAACAGTAGGTCAAGCTTGCCAATCAGCATCAGGAACCCGAATAGAAAGACGAGGATTCCCCAAAAGCGTGAACCGGTTTGTCCCATAATCTTTTTGGCACCGTATATCATGATCACACCGGGAATGATGAACCCGAGCAAGTCTCCGATATCGATACCCACCAGATCTAGAAGAACCAACCCACCGACTAGCAGCAGAACCAGCCCGAGTAGAACTTTGCCAGACCGTTCGCTCATTACTCGCTTACCTCCATTCGTTTTGCATGTGGTGCTTGTGGAACGTTATGCCCTTATTGTAGCCCTCGGTATAGGCTTCCCATAACGGGCGTGCGGTTGGTTTTTCCCTCCGCCCTTGGACGGAGACAATTTCCTGCCCTAATCGGACGAGCTGTCGCGCAAGGCAGAACAAGCCTGCGTCGAAAGGCGGCTTGCTCTGTCGAACGAAAACGTTACAGCATTTGACGGTAATTTTGTGACGAATATGTGAACTAACGGATGAAAAAGAAGGAAAAAAAGGACTGGCGTAGAATCTTCGTAAGAGTGCGTGTAAAAAAACATCGAAAAATAGCCGAATTCCGCTTGGCGGAAACGGGGGAACCACGTTTTTGGGGTGAATGGTTGCTACTCCTAGCAGCCTAGGGCGTCCTTTCGACCGAACCCTTCAGCTAACCTCGTAGGCTCACGAAGGGAGCAGTTTCTTTTGCGCAAGGTGGTTTTATCTTTATTTATGGCTGGAATGCTTGCTATGGGGGCAGGCGCTGCACAGGCTGCTGAGGAGAATTCTCTGGGTGAAGTAGTCAGCAACTTGTACGGTACCCCTTACAAATCTTCCGGCTCGTCCAAAAAGGGCTTTGACTGCTCCGGTTTCACGCGCTACGTATTTGATGCGTTAGGTGTAGACCTGCCTCACAATTCTGCTTCCCAGTACGAATTAGGTACAGAGGTAGCCAGAAAAGATTTGCAGCCAGGCGATCTCGTGTTCTTTAATACGAACGGTCGCAGCATTTCTCACGTGGGTATCTACATTGGAGACGGCACATTCGTGCACTCGGAATCTGGTCGTGGAGTCGTCAACACCAAGTTGAACGATCCATACTACTGGAGCAAGCGTTATGTAGGCGCTAAGCGTCTCAGTGCTCCTGTTCTAGCGAAAGCAGAAACTCCGAAAAAGGAAAAAGCGGTGCAAGCTGCATCGTTGCCGGAAAAACCAGCTCAAAAATAGTCGTTCGGCAAAATAATAAAAAGCCAGGGACACAATGTCTCTGGCTTTTTCTGACGAAATTTAGTACCTGGTCTAAAGAGGTACCCTTACATATTAGAACAACTTAATAACTTACGGGGTTTCTTTCCCTGATGAGGTCAAAGCATGTTATGATAGACAAGACCCATTCTTTGAATGGTATTCCTTATTAATAGAAGTAACTGGGGGTTGTTCCGGTGAAAGATCACATTTTAATTGTCGATGACAATCTGGAGATTATTGAACTGCTAGAAGACATTTTGGAGAACGAAGGCTTCACCGTTTCCTCCGCAGAGAGCGGAGAAGATGCTCTCTCCCTGCTCAGCCAAGGAGAGCGACCTAACCTGATCCTTTTGGATATTATGATGCCCAACATGAGTGGCTACGAGCTCTGCTCTCAGATTCGCCGTGAGTGGGATTTGCCTATACTGTTTCTCAGTGCAAAAGGAAAAGCGGTAGATAAGGTAGTCGGCTTCGAAATCGGCGCAGACGATTACATCACGAAGCCTTTTGATACAGAAGAACTGCTCGCTCGCATTCGAGCCCACCTGCGTCGCTATGAGCGCATTCGCAAGCATACGGAAGAGCAGCCTGAGAAGGAAACAGCCTCTTCTCCGATTACCGTTTTGAAATTCAAGGACCTAGAAATTCATAAAGAAACGTATTCCGTTTATGTATGTAATCAAAAGATTGAGCTCTCTACAAAAGAATTTCAACTGCTCACATTCCTCGCAGAAAATGCGGGCATCGTCTTTACAAGAGAGCAAATCTATGACCGTGTCTGGGGATATGGTTATGGCTCGCTCAATACAGTGACCGTCCATATCAAAAACCTCCGGGAAAAGCTGGAAACAGAGCGTCAGTTTATTAAAACACAATGGGGGACAGGCTACGTATTTATCGGGGAGAAGCTTTAAATGAGCTTACGTAATAAAATTTTTCTCTCCTTCATTGCCTTGATCACACTCAACATCTTGTTGTTTAAATTTGTTTTTCAAGACATTATTGTCGCTCAACTCAAAAATGATCGGCATAATCAGTATCAGGCTGAGAAGGAAGCCGCAGAGAAGGTCATGCTCAATCAACTGCTTCTCGTCAGTAATTTCAAGGACCCAATCGAACGTTTGGAGCTTGAAAAGCAGTTGCCAGACGACGTGATGTACCGCATGCTCGTGAAGGATGCCAATGGAAACACCATCTACAGCAAAACATCACGCGCCTATAATTTGAAAATGCCTTCTCCCTCCTCATCAAACCGTGGCGATTCTTCCAAGCAAAATGACCTCAAAGTGGTAGCTGAGTACCACTTTCAGCAGGAGCCACCGCGTACAGGGGAGATCGTTGTTTATTTCTACACAGATGATTATGACATGATGGCTACGACAGGGGTTTCCATGATGCTTTGGTTTATTTACGGAAGCATTAGTCTGGTGGGATTAGTTCTGCTCGCTTTGTTCGTTCGCTGGATACTACGGCCCGTGAACGAATTATCGCGCGTCACCCAAGAAATCCAGGAAGGGAAACGGTTAGTGACATTTACGTATCGCTCACATGATGAATTTGGGCAACTCTTTCGATATTTCGGGGATATGGTTGATGAGCTTCGCTTAGCGGAAGAAAGACAGGCCGAAATGATTGCTTCGATCGCCCACGACTTCCGCACACCTCTCACCACGATCAAAGGGTATGCGTCATATATCGGCTCCGGTCGTGTGACGGATATGACCAAAATACAGAAACAGATGAGCAAAATCGAGCTAAAAACGACGGACTTGGAAAAGCTGCTGGATGAGTTGCAGGACTTCACCGCCCAAAGCTCCGAAGTCCGACTCAACATTAATCGTATTCATGTCAAAAGCTTCTTGAGAGGAATCATTGAGGACTATTTGCCGAGGATTAAAGAGACAGGCCTCACCTTTCATTGGAAGCTGCGTATCTCCAATGAACTACACATCGAAGCGGATGAGACCAAGCTACGACGTGTCATGGAAAACTTGTTGAACAACGCCATTCACTACAACAAACCAGATGGCTCCATTTACCTTACTTGTGATCAGCGAGAAGGGCATGTCCTTTTTACTGTGATCGACAAAGGAGAAGGAATCGCCTCTGAAGACTTACCGAAGATTTTCACCAAGTTTTATCGGGCGGAAAAATCACGAAATCGCAACAGTGGCGGTACGGGCTTAGGCTTGACGATTTGCAAAAGCATCGTCCGGCTTCACGGCGGAGATTTGATGGTAAACAGTGAACTGGGAATGGGAAGCAGTTTCTCCTTCACCATCCCCTTCTTCCACGGGTAGCTTTCACAAGCTACCCTTACTTTATATAGATTTATTCTCAGTTAATTATTTCTTTATATTTTACTAGTAAAATAATTTTTGTAAGCATGTTGCTTTCAGTGATAAATAACCCCCAGTTCGGTATCTGACACAATCGGCGAAACCGTAGTGACAAGATGCCTCTTTTTTTGCCCTCTATTTCCATTTTTTTCTATCTCTTCTCCAAACGCATCGGCAATCCGTTCTTTGGACGCAAGGTGACCAACGGCTCGGGTTCCACTTCCTGATTCGGTTCAGCCAGTCGTAGTCGATATCGCTGCGCGATGGTTGCCAATAGCAAAGCTGCCTCCATCAAAGCAAAGTTGTTCCCGATACAAACACGCGGCCCACCGCCAAACGGGAAATAAGCATAAGCTGGATTTCTTTTTAAAAGGTCGCTGTCAAAACGCTCTGGAATGAATTGTTCAGGCTGCTCATAATAGCGTGGGTTACGGTGCATGACATATTGGCTCATCATCAGTGTTTCACCTGGCTTGTACGTTTGACCGCCGATCTCCACCTCTTCTACCACTTCCCGGTTGATCGTCCAGGCTGCTGGATAGAGCCTCAGTGTTTCCTGTACAATGAGATTCGTATACTTCAGCTGGGGTAGGTCCTCTACTGTCGGCAGCTTTTCACACAGTACGGTTGACAGCTCGTCATGCAGTTTTTTCTCCACCTCGGGATAGGTAGCCAGCAAATAAAAAATCCACGACATCGTATTCGCAGTCGTCTCATGACCAGCTACAAAAATGGTCATGACCTCGTCGCGCACCTGCTCATCTGTCATTCCTTCCCCATCATCTTCATCACGCGCAGCCAAAAGCATCCCCAACAAGTCCTTGTGCTCTTCTCCTTCGCTATTACGACGAGCTTCGATCAAGGAGTAGATCGTTTTGTCCAGCAGCTCACTCGACTCCAGGAACTCCCGATTGCTTTTAGTAGGTACGGACAAAGGAATGTCGATAAAAGAGGAACCTTTATTGGCCACGTATTTCAAACCGACATCGATGGCATGCCCAATCTGATCCGCACCTTCCTTGACGGTTTTGCCAAACATAGTCTCCGTAATGATAGCAAGGGTTACTTTCATCATGTCCGAGTGAATATCGCGCAGCTCCCCGGTTTTCCAATCCGACATAAGATCAACTGCTTGCCGGACCATCACCTCTCCGTAGCTGGCGATACGTTCTCGATGAAAAGCTGGCTGCATAAGCCGTCGTTGTCGTAGATGCTTTTTTCCTTCACTGGTGAGAATTCCATCCCCTACGACAGGTCGTGCGGACTGCAATGCTTTTCCTTTTCGAAAATGCGCCTGCTTGCTGACCAAAACCTCTTTGATATGATCCGGATTCGTTAACAGGTAAACATGGCGGGAAGGACCAAAGCGAAAATGGACGACTTCTCCATGCTCTTCTACAGCGTCGCGGATGAACTGAAGCGGCGATCGGCGAAATGCCATCAAGTTCCCTGAGATCGGAAGGCCTTTTGGGCCAGTGATCGTGATATTCATGTGTCTCCTCCTTTTTACATGCAAAATCCTACCGATAGTATCCGGCACGATAAGGAGATTATGCGAAAAAAAGCCACCCGAACTTCGGATGGCTTACGAAATCATTTTGTTTATCGTGTAACAGGTTGATCTGTACGCAACAGACGAGAAGCAATCAGTCGCTCGCGTACCTTGATGCCAATCAGAGAAGCCAGAACTGCTTTGACAACGCCTACAATGAGGAAAGGTGTTGCACCAAATGCGACAGCTTTATCCCATGGAATGTCCATGACGTATTTGAGTTGTACTGTACCAAAAGCGAGTGTGACAAACATGCCAAGGATATTGGCGATAATGGCGTTTTTCAGGTTGAATCTTGTTTTCTCCAGGTAGAGTCCGGTCACATAAGCGGTTGCAATAAACCCAAATATGTACCCGCCGGATTTGCCGACTAATATTTGCAATCCACCTTTTGCCTCGCTGAATACAGGCAATCCGACTGCACCGAGCAAAACGTAAATAACCAAAGCCAGTGTCCCGTATCGTCTTCCCAAAATGGTCGCCGTCAGCCCTACTGCTAACGTCTGCGCGGTAATCGGAATCAACGGCAAGGGAATAGTCACCTGCGACAATACCGCTGTCATTGCAGCAAAGATGGCAGAGAGCAACAGCCATCTCAAGCGTTCGTTTCTCATGCGTACTAGCCTCCGTTTTGTTAACTAAAAATATTATAAGGTTAACAAAATAATAATACGCATCTGCCCTTTTGTAAATCCCCGTTCTGTCCGCTTACCTTTTTGCTTGTTGATCCATGTATAGCTGCAGCTTTTGAAGGGACTGAACCGTATAATCGATTAATTCGTTCAGGTCATCGATATTACCTTCATCAATTTTCCGATGAAAGTCCAGCGTCACCTGGTTGGTTATTTGCTTCGGTGGCCAATCGATTCGATGCTCCTCTAGCTTAGCCGATACTTTCTGTGTAATATACGGACGCTGCCCCCAGATGTCATTGAGAATCGATGTGATTTCTCTCGCTTCTGCGGGCACATCTCTGTAATTTTCCATCTGCAAGTAAAAATGGATGCAAATCGTACATCCGATATGATCTGTCAACGGCTGTTCTAGCTGCTCGGCTGCAATATCAGCTAACTGAGTACGAAGCTGCATCTCAGCACGGACAGCTGCGGTATGATCAGGTTGATCAGCCAGCTTGAACTGGATCTGAAACTGTCGATGGAATGTAGCCATATCCATGACATCCGAACGGTTCGTAATCGTAATTGCCCCTTCGAAGTCCCGGTCGTATACCGCACCTTCCAACACAACTCTGATATTGTCAAAAACAAGCGGATGAAACATCTCGCGCCCTCCTTATCCCAAGCAATCGGGCCCTTTCTATTTACAGTATATAGCATGCCTGCTTTCTACTTGTTTTGCAAGCAGACCGACTTCCCCATGGCGGCGTCTCCAGGAGAGTGGTACCATGAGAATGATCCAACCTTTGAGGTGACAGCCATGTTTTTAATCGGAATTCTAATCGTTGTTGCAATCCTTGGTGAAATTATTCATCGTTTGAATCCATGGAAAAAGCCGGAACCAGCCTATGAGGATCTCGTCGCCCAAATCAAACAGACAGACTGGTACCAGGAGTTGTCTCGTGATCAGGCGTGTCGTTACGTTTTGGACAACGATCCGCATGTCCAAGCCTACTATCCGAGTACGTATGAAGCCAAACGACTCCTTACACAGGAAGGCTTTCAATTGGGGCTGATTGATTACGTCAAGCAGGAAGCTGCAAAACAGGCCGAGAAACCGCGCTGACATGCGAAAAAGCCGTTGTTATGGAACAGCGGCTTTTTCTTTGAATCAAAAAAAAGGTATACCTGCCATGGCTCATGCCCTGTGGTACACCTGTTTTATCCAGTATTCATGATCGACTTAGCGTTTTTGATGATAGTACTTGTAAGCGTCAAAGGATGCTTGCTCTTGGCATGGTGTGCATTCAGTTGCATACGATTCTGCTTGTTCGTGGATCATCTGACCGCAAGCAGCACAGCATTTTGCTTCGAGATTGCGAAAGAAAGTAGTGATCGGCGTCATGATTAAAACCCCCCGTGTGTTATTATCTGTATTGTATTACAACAGCATCTGTTTTATAAAAGTTTGTTATAATACATTACGCCGATTTATCTTTCTCTCTCGCTCATTCTCTCTTCATTGCTCCTTTTTTCGCTGTATTCATACATTTTTGCAAATTCCGCATCTGTTGTAAAACAAGGACCTAAATCAGCAGATTGAACAAATACGGATCATGTGTAATCTCTACATAGCGGATACCGTGCTGCTTCATCCGGCTGATTAATGGCTGATAGTCATCTTTACATTTCATTTCAATCCCAACCAGCGCAGGACCATTTTCTTTGTTGTTCTTTTTCGTATACTCAAAGCGTGTGATATCATCGTGCGGCCCCAGTACTTTTTCCATAAACTCTCGCAAGGCTCCGGCACGCTGTGGGAAATTGATCACAAAATAATGCTTCAAGCCCTCATGCAGCAGGGAGCGTTCCTTGATCTCTTGCATCCGGTCAATGTCGTTGTTTCCACCGCTGATGACACACACTACGTTTTTCCCAGCGATTTGATCCCGGTAGTAATCGAGAGCCGCAATCGACAGGGCACCTGCAGGTTCTACGACGATGGCATTGCTGTTATACAGCTCCAAAATGGTTGTGCACACCTTGCCTTCTGGCACCAGCACGATGTCATCCAGCAGCTCCTGACAAATACTCATCGTTAGCTGCCCCACTTGCTTGACAGCTGCACCATCGACAAACTTGTCAATTTCATCTAAGGTGACAACGTCGCGTTGTTCCAAAGCGGCTTGCATCGAAGCTGCTCCGGCTGGTTCCACACCAATGATCTGTGTGTTTGGGCTGATGCCTTTTACGTACGTTCCCACACCCGCTGCCAATCCACCTCCACCGATACTCATAAAGACGAAATCAGCTGGTTCTTCCATGTCATTCATAATCTCGAGTCCGACTGTTCCTTGTCCGGCTACCACCAATGGATCGTCAAACGGGTGGACAAAGGTCCGATCTTCCTGAATGCAATACTTCATCGCCTCTGCGAATGAATCATCGAAGGTGTCACCGATCAATACAACTTCTACATAGGAGCCACCAAACAGCTTGACCTGCGATATTTTTTGACGTGGGGTGGTCGCTGGCATAAAGATCGTGCCTTTGATTTGCAAATGGTTACACGAGTAGGCTACACCCTGCGCATGATTGCCCGCACTTGCACAAACGACACCACGCTCTCGCTCCATTGTCGAAAGATTCCGCATAAAATGATAAGCACCGCGAATTTTGAAGGAACGAACCACCTGCAAATCTTCTCTTTTCAAATACACGTTGCAGCCGTAGCGCTCAGACAGAACTTTGTTTTTTTGCAAGGGAGTCTTCTCCACCACGTCTTTCAATGCATGATTGGCTACTACGATGTCTTCCACTCTGACTGTATGCATATATATGTTCCTCCTAAGTACCTTCTCTTTTGTAGTAGGGACCAGACCAAATCAAAAAGCCCCCGCCCCAAACCAGCAACGCACAATTTGCGCACGGCTGGCTGAGGCGAGGGCATCGCGGTACCACTCAGCATCTCTGTCTTCCTCACGAAAAACAGACTTAGGAAGTTCACTATGAAACTCCCGTCCGATAACGAGGACGAATTCGTTGTCCTATACTCACTGGCTAAACAAGCTGTTTTTCCAGGACAATGCTCCAAGGTGATTTTCAAAACAGGCTGGCGGCCATTCTTTCAGCACGGGGAACGGCTCTCTGCACGCTGCTTACTGTTTCTACTCTTCCTTTTCAACGCTCATACATACGAACTATTCGAATTAGTTAAACATTCTACGCCGAAACCCACAAGTTGTCAATCTTCTTGTTATTTGGCAGGAAAGCCATGACAAAAAAACGGGTTCCCTTTCGAGCTATTACACTCAAAACGGTACCCGTTTTTCTATTCGCTACATCCTATACTGCTTCGTAAATCGCTTCGTAACGCTTGCCGATTTCTTCATCCGTCAAACCAGCTTCACGCAGACGGCCGATCAGTGCATTTGCCCAAATCTCAGTGCGTTGCGCCATTTTTGCGTATTTTTTCGCTTCCTTGATTTTGCGCTTGGAACGTTCTTCACCGTTCGACTTGAGGTTGTCGAGGATGAACAGCATGAGCATGGTATCTTCCTCGTTCAACGTCTCCCAGCTATCGTTTAGAAACGCGGTTACCTTTTTGTAGTAGCCATCAAACTCGTCAAAAGAAATCTCAGTATCCATGTTGAGATATTCTTTCATTTTTTCAAATAGATCTTGCATCTAGCGTCACAACTCCCTCATTATTCTCCGCACTATTTAATACGAGTTCAAAAAGTCGTCTTTTCAGCACCGAGAAAGTGGCGAGAACCTGAAGAAGGAGGAGCGGAGTGTAGGGGAACCTACATGAGCACCGGACTTCGAAGGTGAACGCCT
Organism: Brevibacillus porteri; assembly: GCF_003013475.1. Lineage (GTDB taxonomy): Bacteria > Bacillota > Bacilli > Brevibacillales > Brevibacillaceae > Brevibacillus > Brevibacillus porteri. The sequence continues at coordinate 2,726 of NZ_PXZO01000065.1, read as the reverse complement.
CTTTCGATGTCGCATTAGCCCTCAGAACTACTTCGTGATCAAAAGACGACTTTTTGAACAACCTCTATTATAACAAAAACAAAGCTGGACAGGAAGTTGCCATTATCTGTGAGACCTTCTCGCATACATGCAACGTCTCTCGTAATGCTCTATAATAGGGAAATACTGAATTGCTTGAGGAGAACGGAACAGATGACAATGCAAAAAAAAGAACAAGACGCCAGCATCCGTGTCGGCCAGCAAATGACGCTCACGATCAAGAGCTTGGGCATTAATGGCGAAGGGATCGGCTATTTTAAAAGAAAAATCGTTTTTGTAGAGGGTGCTCTCCCTGGTGAGGTCGTCCATGCAGAGGTGACCGAGGCAAGAGAAAAATACGCGACCGCGCGTCTTTTACGCGTCGTTGAAAAATCAGCATCTCGCACGAAGCCCCCCTGTCCAGTCTATGCGGAGTGTGGAGGATGCAGCTTGCAGCACATGGATTATGCCGCACAGCTGGCGAGCAAGCAGGAAATCGTCATCGAGTCACTGCGCAAATACGCTCGACTGAATCAGCCACCAGTCTCCCCTACGATTGGTATGGATAATCCGTGGTCGTATCGAAATAAAGCACAGTTTCAGGTGGGCAAGGAAAATGGCAAGCTCATCGCTGGACTGTATCAAACAGGTAGCCACAAGCTCGTCAATTTGGAAGGCTGTCAGGTGCAGCATGAAGCGACAACGAAAATCGTCCAAACCGCGAAACAAATCATCGAAGAGCTCGGGATTCCGATCTACGACGAGAAAAAACGGACGGGCGTCATCCGCACGATCGTCGCTCGTGTCGCTTTTGCTACGGGTGAAACGCAATTAACGCTTGTAACGGCTACCCCAGAAATACCACGAGTGAAGGAGCTGCTTTTGGAGCTCCGTACGAGACTGCCTGAGCTGGTAGGAATCGCGCAAAACGTAAACACGCAAAAAACATCGCTTGTTTTCGGTGACAAGACATTATCCTTATGGGGCAGGGCTTCCATTGCTGAAAAGCTGGGTGAGCTATCCTTCGACTTGTCTGCTCGTGCCTTCTTCCAATTGAATCCCGAGCAGACGCAAAAGCTGTACAATCAGGTGAAAACGGCTGCTGGACTGACCGGAAAAGAGCTCGTGCTCGATTTGTATTGTGGTACAGGGACGATTGGCTTGTGGCTCGCTCCTTATGCCCGTGAGGTTCGCGGGATCGAGCTGATTCCTGAGGCTGTCGAGGATGCCAATCGCAATGCAGAGCGTAACCAAGCGGCGAATGCCAGCTTTCACGTGGGTCGTGCCGAGGTCTTGATGCCGAAATGGGCCAAGCAAGGGACTCGACCGGATGTTGTCGTAGTTGACCCACCGCGAACTGGCCTGGATGATGCGCTGATTCGTTCCCTGTTGGATGTGCAGCCGAAGAAGATCGTGTATGTGTCTTGTAATCCTTCTACGCTGGCGAAGGATGTTGGGAAGCTGATGCAGCGGTATGAGTTGAAGAGCGTGCAGCCGGTGGATATGTTCCCGCATACGGCGCATGTGGAGAGTGTGGCTCTTCTTGTGAAGACAGTGTAGTTAAAGAAAAAACCATTCGTGGACATAAATAATTGAGATTTATTGTAGCAGAGGCCTCCCTCTGCTTTTTTTATGAGACTATAATCATATTATGGATGAAACTACCTTGATTTCGTATATAGACCAATAGCACGACGAATCTCAGTTTTATGAGTATGGGAGGACATTATGATAAAAATAGATAGAGATGGTGAAGCTTACTGGAGTTTAACCGTAGATTTAGGTGTTTTAGGGCAACGGATGATATGTCCCAAGACGAGAGGCTAGAAAAAGCAACAATATATTATGGTAATAGATTTAAGGAGTTAGAAGAGCATGCGGATTTTATAAGTGAGCAATTTAGAATGTGGATTATAACGCACTTATGTGATATAGAATATCCACTTTGGGAAAATGGTGATCATTAGGAGTAGCTATCAACATTAATGTTTAACAGAGCCATAGGCCTAACTGCCGCAAATACTCGTAGAAGGCCTTGAGAACTTAGGAGGATACATGTCCTGGAGCAAAGTGAAGAAACAACTGGAGAGCTTTCTCTGTCCTGCGTTAGATGGAAGGGTCGAATACCGTGCAACCGGTTACCGTTATTTACCTGATAAATCCGGAATTTGTTATATTGCCGTAGATAAAAAGAACGTACTTAATATGAGTGATATAACTAGCTCAATCAGATGGTATCAGACAGAGCAGGAAATTAAGAATGATTCAGATATCCAAATTCCTATCAACAATGAAGAAATTGAAGCGGTCAGAAAAGATACCAAGGGGATCGTTCCGGAGGATCGTCTAATAGTAATTGCAAGAAGTAGAAAAATATCAGAATATGCAAAGGAGCTTTTGTCAGCACAGGCATCATTAAGTAAATCAAATTTTATGGTTGTGGCTAATAGATTTTTATCTATTTCTATAGAGGAAAGCATAGAGAGCAATGATATCTTATTGAATATTCTAGCCTTGGTGGACAGAAGAGTTGGAAAAAAGAGGATTTTAAATATGGCCGAGAAGATGACGTTCAAGCATCCAATTGTGCAGTATTTTTATGAATTACGGCTTAGTACATTATGAAAATAAATATCGTGTAAATGAGTATCTGAATAAAATAGGAAAGCACCCAAGCGTGTATGCTTTGGGTCTGTCAAAAGTTTTGT
>NZ_PXZO01000064.1 GCF_003013475.1 Brevibacillus porteri | reverse complement strand
CCGACTCCATGAAAAAAAGCGAAACCCGCGTCCAAAGTGGTCCATTCAAGAGGCGTCTCAGAGGTGGACGCTAAGAGCTTGTTTCTCTTTTTTTCATTGCGTCTCGGTCGGTGTACCAAAGATCTTCGCTTATTTCTCCTGTTTCCTCTACGAGCTTTCCGTGTGATCCGAGTTTTAAAAGATGGTAGAGCCTCATCAGTTATCACAGAGAAGAATATTTCCAGACGTAGCGACTTGTGGAGTCCTACCGAGCGGAGAAGGGATTTGCGGGCAACAGAAACGCAACGTGCCCGAGCTACGAAGCGGCTACCACTTTTGCGTTTCCCCGCAAATCCCTTCGGAGCGGACAGCCCCAGCATCCAGGTAGGACGGAGCCTGGAGCCTAGACTGGAAATATTCTTCTCCCCACCGCAGCCACTTTACAGCTTCCATAAAAAAACCGCTAATCTCATCCTCCGTAGATTAGCGGTTCTATGTATCGAGATCGTGTTATGGCAAACGCAATGTCTCCCCTGGCTTCAATGCCTTGCCTCTGATGTCTTTCTCAGCCAGCTCGGCTACGAATGCTTCCCCATCCTGCTTGATCGGCGGGAATGTATCGTAATGAATGGGCACAACAAAATCGGCTTGTACCCACTCGGCAGCCACGAGTGCATCCTCAGGTCCCATTGTGAACACATCTCCAATCGGCAGGAACGCCAAATCGATGTTATGACGCTCTCCGATTAGCTTCATGTCACCGAACAGTCCTGTATCCCCTGCGTGATAGAGCGTTTTTCCTCCCAGCTCGATCACAAAGCCCCCTGGCATTCCCATGTACACGATTTGTTTCTCATCATCCAGTACGACACCGGAGCTGTGGAACGCCTGTGTCATTTTCACTTTTCCAAATGGCAGTTTGACAGAGCCTCCCAGATTCATCGAGATGGTCTTGACTCCCTGCCAGCTCAAATAGGTAGCAAGCTCGTGTGTTGCAACGATTGTCGCATCGTTTTTCTTGGCCAACTCTACCGCATCCAGAATATGATCTTGGTGTCCATGTGTCAGAAGGATGTACTGAACCGAGATGTCTTCCAGCTTGGTTGCTGCCACTGGGCTTCCTGATATAAATGGATCAATCATGATTGAATGCCCTTCACATGTTACCTGCACGGAAGAATGTCCGTGAAACCGAATATCCAACATAGTGGTACCCCCTCTATTCGCAGCGTTTTTTCAGTCCCTTTTATGTTACCATGCCGCAGGGTGTAAAGAATAGGAAAGGCCGTCGATCACTCGACAGCCTGAGAAACAAATCCTACTTTTCTACAGTCTGATGTGAGATTCTTAGCAGTCGTGGCCGGGATGCTCTGTAACAGCAACGATCTTCGAATCGCGAATAATGGTGCGACGATTGCCATTGTGCTCTTCCAAAATAATGGTTGTGGATTTTACCTCTACCAGTCGGCCAAAAAAAGTACCGTCTACAGTTGAAACCTTCACATTTTTACCTTCGAATTTTTTTACTTGGTCTTTAAATGCCATGGTTAATCCCTCCTTCTCATGCATCCTATGAACATTTGGCATAGCCCTATTGAGCAAAAGCGGAGTCAAAGAGAAAATGTACTTGTACCCGTCCGTCATTTGTCCTCATTTTGCCAAACAACTTTGTCGACTGGTGACAAATTGACGCCAAACCAGCACGCTGCTTACGAACACTGTGAGATTTTGTCGCACGATTCCAAAAGGAAAACCTTTTTCACGTACAGAAACGGTATAGCAAGAGATGAGCGGACTCACGCCAGAGGAGGGATTTCCATGGGAGAGGTTATCGAGTTGTTGGCACGGGAGAGAACGTACAGTGGCAGAGATGTGGCAGGACTGTTAGGTATTGGGGCCAGCACCTTGCGCAAGTGGAGCATGCTCTTAGAACAGCACGGCTACTGGTTTTTGCGGGATAGCCAGAATCGTCGGGAGTATCGACAGGCAGATATTACGTGTCTTCAACGGTTTTATAGCTTAACAAAGGATCAGCTCATTCCGCAAGATGAAGCTGCCCGAATGGTTGCTACGCAGAGCTCACCTGAACCCGCCCGAAAGGAAACGGCCGTTGCGGTTGCATTCCCCCCTGCCCCTGTTTCCTCACATCCGGCTTTGAACCATCCTGTTGTCCTCGAAGAGCTGGATGAAAAGCTGCATGCCTTGGCTTCCCATGTCCAGCAACAAGACGCCGCCTACTTAGCGCTGTTAGCGCGTGTAGAAAAGCAGGAAGCCTATATTACCAACAATCTGAAGGAACGAGATCGCCGCTTGACCAAGGCGATGAATGACATTATGGATGCCAAAATCGAATTAGCCAAAATCAGAGATGCTGAACGGAAAACATCGATTTGGCAAAAGCTTTTTCGAATTCGCTAGACGACTGCAAACTATCCATTGTCGCCTTCTTTTTTTCTCGCTGCCAGCTGACTAAGGATGCCCGGACGTCCCGCTTACGAAATAACCAGATCATCATGCTATACGCTCCATCCAGTTGCTCCGGGCAGCCTTCGCTCTTATCACAACCCCCTCTACTTTTCCTCTCTTTTCCGCGGTTTTTCTCCTGTTTTCGCCATTCTTTTCTATGGAAATTTCTTATTGATAATAGTAATCATTCTCTATATAATCATAATCAATTCAAGAGAGATTGATTCTCATTATCATAAATTTTCAGGAGGCTACGTACATTGAAACACGCAGGATGGAAAACCGGGATGATTGCTTTACTACTGACAGGTGTAGTTGGATGCAGCAATTCCACGTCCCCCGAAGCTGCCACACCAACACAACAATCTGCTACCAGCTCACAGTCGGACTCGTCGACATCAAGTCAACAAGCCGTTCATACAATCAGCGCAGATGAAAAGAAAGTAGAGGAGCTACTTTCCCAATTCAAAACCCAGCCACCTACAAAAGTCGTGACCGTTTCCGTAGCGATTACCGAGATACTAAACGAACTGGGTGTCACTCCCGTAGGTGTACCGACGACAAGCAGCAAGCTGCCAGCCTCCCTCGACAATGTTCCGCGTATCGGCACTTCTCACCAGCCTGATTTGGAGCAAGTCGCGAAGCTTCAGCCTGACGTCATTCTCGGCCCTGCGTCAATCCAAGCGAGCATTGATAAAAAATTCAAGCCCGCCGCGCTGCCTACCGCGTACCTTCCTGTAGACTCCATCGACGAGCTCAAACTGTCTACCGTCGTACTCGGACGCCTGTTCAAACAGGAAGAGAAAGCAACAGCGTTTCTTCAATCCATCATGGAAAAAGAAAAAACCTTCATAGACGCAACCAAAGGGAAATCCGCTCCCAAAGTATTGTTCTTGTTCGGTTCAGCCGAAACCCTTATGGTCATGAATGAAAATACATTTGTCGGAAGCCTTGCCCGTAATCTCGGCGCATCCAACGTCGCTTCCGATGTCCTAAAACAAACCGAAACATACGTGCCGCTCAACATGGAATCGATCGTAGCTGCCAATCCCGATGTCATTTTACTGGTAGCGCATGGCGATCCGAGCGCAGTGACCAAAAAATTCGAAGAAGACGTGAAGAAAAACGGCGCATGGGAAAAACTGAGCGCATTCAAAAATGGCAAAATGAAAGCACTCGATTACAGCACATTCGGGATCGCTTCCCTGGTAAAAGTCCCGGCTGCCTACGAGGAGCTCGAAAACATCCTGTATAACAAATAAGGAGTTTTTCCAGTGACCCAGAACATTCCGAGCAGGAAAGCAGCTCTCTTGGTGACAGCTTGCATCATGCTCGTTGTAGCTACACTGCTCTCCATTGGTCTGGGGAGCGTGCGCCTCTCTCTTGCCGAAACGATAGAAGCCATACTCGGACACGGCGATGCCGCCAGTCAAACCATTCTGTGGGATATCCGAATTCCGCGTATTTTTCTCACACTATTGATTGGAGCGAATCTCGCTGCATCGGGCGCCCTCCTTCAAGCAGTCATGCAAAATCCGCTGGCCGATCCAGGCTTGACTGGCGTATCCAGCGGGGCAGCCGTTACGGTGCTGTTCATCATGCTGGTCGTGCCCGACTATTCTTACCTGGTACCCCTAGCTGCCATCATTGGCGGCGGAGTAGCAGCAGGCATGGTCTACTCCATGGCTTGGAAAAAACAGGGCGGATTAACCCCTGTCCGCATCATTTTATCGGGGGTTGCCGTCAATGCTGCCTTCGGCGGAGCAATCGGATTACTGTCCATCCTGTACAGTGACAAGCTGCCGGGTGCGCTGCAATGGATGAATGGCAGTCTGTCCGGAAAAGGCATGGGCGATGTCATTGTGCTGCTTCCCTACTCGCTCGTCGGATGGATCGCAGCGCTATTATCGATCAGGCAGGCAAACATTTTACGCCTCGGAGAACAAGTCGCTCACAATTTAGGGCAGAACTTGCATCGCTTGCGCCTCTCTCTTTCTATCATCGCGGTCTATCTGGCAGCTGTTTCGGTATCGACTGTCGGCCTTGTTGGATTTATCGGACTCGTCGTGCCGCACATGGCTCGCATGCTCGTCGGCTCTGATTACCGTCTGAGCTTGCCGTTTAGCCTCGTGCTTGGCTCTCTTGTCTTGCTTGTAGCCGATACGTTTGGTCGAACTGCATTCGCTCCTTTGGAGATTCCTGCCGGGATTGTCATGGCAATCGTGGGAGGACCTTATTTCCTTTACTTGATGCGAAAAGGGGGCATGTGACATGTTACAGGTGCAATCGTTGAACATCAGCTACGGTCCGAAGTCGATCGTCCATGACTTTTCCCTCGATATCCAAGAAGGAGAGGTTGTTTCGATCATTGGGCCAAACGGTTCAGGAAAATCATCGATTCTCAAAGCGATTTCACGTCTGATTCCTTGTAAAAGCGGCCGTGTATGTATTGCGGATCAAGAATTGAACAGCCTGAGTATGAAGCAAATCTCTCGCATCATGTGCATGCTTTGCCAATCCAACACGTGCCCGTCAGACGTGACTGTAGGAGAGCTGGTCGGATATGGTCGCGTTCCCCATAAAAAATGGTTTGAGCGCCTGAGTGGCGAAGACTATGAGATCGTCACATGGGCTTTGGAACAAACCGGTATGCTCAGCTACAAGGACCGCTACCTCGTCTCACTGTCTGGCGGGGAAGCACAGCGTGCATGGATCGCGATGGCTTTGGCTCAACGACCGAAAATCTTGTTGCTCGATGAGCCAACTACCTATTTGGACATCGCCCATCAACTGGATGTGCTTGAGCTCGTTCGCAAGCTGAATCAGGATTTGAAACTGACGGTTGTCATGGTGCTGCATGATTTGAATCACGCCAGCGCCTACAGCGATAAAATTTGTGTGATCAAAGACGGAAGCCTGCGTGTTTTTGGAAAACCTCAAGATGTGCTTACGATGGAGCTGATTCGCAAAGTGTACGGCGTCGAAACCGAGATTCAGTACTCGCCAGACAGCTCTAGCCCCAGGATTCACATACTGAAAAAAGCAAACTAAACAAGTGAGGTGCTCGTATGAAAGCGATGGATAAGGAAGCGATGAAGGCCCAGTACCAATCGTTTGCTGCGAACATGAAGACACTCATGTTAAGCACAGTCGACGAGCATGGAAAACCGTTTCTCTCCTACGCCCCGTTCGTCAAATACGATGGAAAGTTTTACATCTACATTAGTAAAATTGCGAACCACTATCGCTACATGGAAGAAAATCCGGCAGTCGATGTCATGCTCATTGAAGACGAGTCGAAAGCGACCAATCTGTTTGCTCGCCAGCGCGCCCGCTTCGTGTGTTCGGCCCTGAATTTGGGTAATGCGGGTTACGATGAGATTTTCGAGCTGTTTGCACAGTCATTTGGAAAAAACATGATGGATATGCTGCGTGGCCTTGATTTTTCCTTGTTCGAATTAACACCATCAGAGGGACGCTATGTAGCTGGGTTCGGTCAGGCTTACGACATTGACCTGACAGCCGATAAATTTGTCCACGTCAACCGAGATGGCCACATATCCAAAAAATAACGGAGGGGCATCATTCATGACCTATTCAACCGCATTGACACTTTGGCTCACCATCCAGGAACGTTTTCACAAGACTGCGAAAAGCTTGCCCGAACAAGATTTGCGGTTGAGCATGAATTCCGTCTCCATCGGGTATATGCTGCGCCATAGCGCTGAGGTCGAGTACATGTTTGCCGAATGGTTTTTCGGTCGGAGTATCCCAGCGGACGTAGAGCTATTGACGAAAAGCGGTCCTGCCGGAACCAAAGTTGCATTTACCAACGTGCAAGAGCTCGCTGATTTCATGACCGCTTCCAACCAACACTTGATCGATGCGATGCGTGACTTACCTGGGGAAGCTTGGCACAAACCCGTTGAAACGCCATTGGGGTCTTCTACTCCTTTAGAAGCACTGGGTCGCCTCATGTATCACACGGGTATCCATGCCGGACAAATTTCGCAGATTCAAAAATCATTTCACACCAAAGAAAAAGAACTCACCCACTAAGGTCTGATACCGACTTTCGCACGCCAAAAAGAGCTTCCCGTCTCTCATGACTGGAAGCTCTTTTTGCATGTGTGCCACTCTCGTTACATCACGATTTTTCTTGCCGCGTTGACGAACATTTTCACGCCGACTTCGAGCGCCTCCTCGTCGATTGTAAAACGTGGATGGTGGTGCGGATAAGTGATACCTTTTTCTTTGTTTCCGGCAGCGACGTAGAAGAAGCAGCCTGGCGCTTTTTGTTGGAAGGCGGAGAAATCCTCACCACCCATGGTTGGGCGCATATGCTCTACCCATTCTGCTCCCAGTGATTCTTCGACGACCTCTTCCATCAATTTCGTCACTTCGGCATCGTTGATAACCGGGCGATAGCCAAATTCGTACTTGAACTTGTACCCCGCGCCATGTGCTTCTGTAATGCCTTTGATCACGCGTTCCATGAGTCCCGGAACGGACTCGCGCAGATTTTTGTCAAAGCTGCGGACTGTCCCGCAAATCTCTACAGCACCCGGAATGACGTTATGTGTCGTTCCCCCCACAAATTGTGTGACAGAGAGAACCAGATTATCGAGCGGATCCGCATTGCGGGATACGATGTGCTGGAGGTTAGTCACCACTTGTGACGCAATCGCGATGCTATCGATCGTTTCATGCGGAAGCGCCGCATGTCCGCCTTTACCAAGAACGGTGATCCAGAATGTATCAGGAGCTGCCATCATTGGACCTGGGCAGATACCCACTGTCCCAAACTCCATCGTCGACCACAGATGCGTACCAATCACCATGTCTACGCCGTCCATGACACCTGCCTGTACCATTTCCTCCGCTCCGCCTGGGTATACTTCCTCTGCGTGCTGAAAGAAGAAACGAACCTCTCCCTTGATCTGATCCTTCATCCCGGACAGCAGCTTTGCCGTTCCGAGCAGCATGGAAGTATGTCCGTCGTGTCCGCACGCATGCATGACGCCAGGATTTTTCGATACGAATTCAAACGTATTCTCTTCCGTAATCGGCAATGCGTCCATATCAGCGCGCATGGCGAGCACTTTTCCGGGCTCGGAACCGATTAATCTGGCCATCACACTGTTTTTCGACGGTCTGGACACTTCCAGATTGCCAAAGGTAAGCAGTGTCTCGTATACAAACTGTGCTGTTTTTTCTTCATGGAAGGATAATTCAGGGTTCTCGTGCAAATAGCGTCTCCACGCGATTACCTGATCCTTGATTTCTTCGACCGCCTTATTAAGCGTTACCACTGCCGTTGCTGTCATGTCGCTCTCCTCCTGATTTACGTGGCTCCCCCACTTACTATTTCTTATGCCTATTTTGCTAAGGATAAAACGGTGCGGTACAGTACTTGGGCTCCGTTCGCACAATCCTCTTTTGTCGTGAACTCTGCCGGGTTGTGGCTAATGCCGTCCTTGGAACGAGCGAAAATCATGCCAACCGGGCACAGCTCAACTAGTTGCATGCAATCATGCCCTGCGCCACTCGGTAGTCTAAATGCTTCCAAGCCTTCTGCCTCACACGCTTTGGCTACAGCATTCTGGATATCGTCCGAGCATACAGCAGGAGCTATGCGTTGCAGCAGCTCTACTTTCAATGTCACATTGCGCTCAGCACAGATCGCTTTTGCCTGTTCGTAAATGCGCTGTTCCACTTCATCGCGGATCGCTTCATCCACGTCGCGCAGATCAAGCGAAAACTCGACGCGTCCAGGAATGACATTCACTCCGCCTGGAAATGCTTGCAGCCTTCCAACCGTCCCGACACTGGTACCAGTCCGTCCCGCTTCTTCCTCGATAGCAAGCATCACCTGAGCGGCTGCTGCCATCGGATCACGACGCAAATTCATCGGCGTTGCCCCAGCATGACCGGCTTCTCCCTCTAGCACGAAATTCAACCAGAGCGGACCCGCCACTCCTGTCACGATCCCGACAGATAGCCCGCGGCTCTCTAGAACCTTGCCTTGCTCGATATGTAGCTCCACATACGCTTTCACACTTCCGGGAGTTCTCGCCGCGAGACTGGTGAAGTCCGGATCAAGCCCCGTTTTCCGCATGGCTTCAGCAATCGTGACCCCATTCTTGTCTGCTTGTTCCAGCTCGTCTCGCTTGATCAGACCCGCGATACCGCGGCTACCGATCATCCCGTAACCAAAACGCGTTCCTTCCTCATCCGTGAACGCGGTGACTTCGATCGGATGCTCTGTTTCGATCCCCTGTTCCTGCATCGTCTGTAAAACTTCTACGCCAGCCAGTACGCCAAGTGGACCGTCATAATCGCCGCCATTTGGTACGGAGTCGATATGCGAGCCAATCAAAACGACAGGAGCGGCCGGATTTTTCCCTTCTTTTCGCCCAATCAAGTTCCCAACCTCGTCTTCGCGAACGGTGAGACCTGCTTCCTTCATAAAGCCTGTGACGAGGTCTTTTGCCGCACGTTCCTCAGGCGTAAAAGACAACCGCGTGATGCCGCCCGCCTCTTGCTTCCCAATGTTGCCAAGCTGTCCCAAACGATCCCACAATCGATCCGAATTGATCATGACGCGCCACTCCTCCTTCTATACAGAGCCAATAACGGTTGATTAACGGTTATGTCCTTAATTGTATAATAGTCTGTCTATTTTGAAAAGGCGGTAGCCATGGACCTCGAAATAAAGTCCTAGACTCCCGCCGCCATTCATTCCGCATGGCAAATCCATCCCCCAAAAAGTCCCGTAGAATGAAACCTGCCTATATTCGTGAAGCCAGCTTCTCTCAATAGCTGTTCGATTTTAGGTTCAGATAGAAAAGAAACTTTTGTCATGATGGTGTTTCCCATCTCTTCTACTTTCGCTGATTCGTATCCCACATCTAAAAAAAAAGCTTTTCCATATGTTTAATCTGTTTCGAAGTTCGGCATCATGGCGGTCTCCGTACGCACTAACAAGTACGAAGGGAGCTCCCGGCTTCAAATGCTCCTTAATGGCCCTGAGCAGCTTCAGCTTCTCCTGCTCATCGTTAATGAAGTGCAAAACTAAGATACAGCTCGCCGCATCGTACTTCGAGTCTGCGCCATTGCAAGCATCTCGGCAGAAGGATCGACTCCAGTGAACGTCCATTTTGGGTTAGACGGTCCCCATGCAGAAAGCTCATTTCCCCCGCCCGCCCCAATGACGAGCAGTGATGCCGCTTTTTTTCCCAATTGAGCTCGAAAATAGGATTGGATCATCGTAAATAAAAGATCATAGGTGGGAATCGAGATTCGCGTGTTAGCATCGTACGCAAGAACCATTTTGGCGTTGAATGTAATTTCTTCGTTCATAGGTAACCTCCATTGTTTCATTATGTGATACACGAAAAGTATTTCATATAGAGTTTTTATAGATATATAATGTCCGTAATTTTGAAAAAATTGGCGCTGTCCTATCCAATGACTAGGACCCGTTAGAGTCTGGGGGATACGTTCAGATCAAAGACTTTAGGTGTCCACAATAACCTCCTGGATGCAACTTGTCAAGAAGCTGTCCCACCCCCACCTTTCTTCCTTATTTTCCTTATGGAGATTCTTCTACGTTATAATTGATTTCCTCCAACGCTTCCGCGGCAGTTTGTCTAATATATTCAGTAGGAGAATGTAAGTACGGCTCAATTACTTTTATAAATTTCCGGTTTTTTGAACAACCAATGATGGCTAATGCATAATCGAGGATAGCGTCGTCTAGTGTAGGCAGAACATTTATGAATGGTTCCCATTCTACATTTCTTACGATTCCTTGAAAGGTTACTGCATTCATAAGTAGATGAAACAAACTTTCTTTTACAACAAAGTTTTCTTCTGCAATTGCAAGGTCTAAGACATACTCTGTAAATGTTATAACGTCATTCGGGTTATGGGTTCCATACTCCAGCAAATCACCAATATCACCCAATCTGAGATGTAAATCTTCCCTTCTATTTAGGAATAATCTTTTCAGGTAAGTAACATCGATCATGTTAACCTCCATCAATCTTCCTCAATTCCCCTTCCAAATGCCGGATCGTCTCTACTCGGTCCTGTTCCTCTTGCTCATCAAACAAGAGCTGCTCTAGCAGTTCATATATATCTTCCCATATACGTCGAATTTGATAGAACTCCAGCGCTTTCCGATTGATCACATAATATGTATGTGTCTTTCGATAGGTAGCCATAACTCTTCAAAAAAAGGCTGATCTACCAAAAACATCAGATCGGCTTCTACTGGAGCCAGCTTCAATCCTTCCCAGTCTATGAGTATGAGCTGTTGACCAGAATGCATCAGGTTCCAGTTGTGAATGTCCGTATGGCAAAGTTTCATTTTTACCTCACTGCCTCGCAATTCCTCTGCAATCATCTCCAAATCATTCATGTTGGTAGCCAGTATGTTGGTAAAAGGTTTGACGATTTCATCCACATCATCAGGCAGAAGGTGGATATCTTCGTTCAGCATTTCTCTAAACTGCTTGGCAAATGGGATACGGAAGTCTTCCTTGATGGCGGCCGTACTGACCGGGATTTCTTCTCCGTACAAATGCAACTCCGCTATGATTTCTGCTAGCTGGCGAACTTGCAACGAGTTTAACGCTTGGTTCCCAATGGTTTTCCCCTCAATATAGGCAAACAGTTGATAGATGCCCATGTCGTCTTCATGTTTATACGCTGCGGTTCTAGTCAGCAGTGGAACTGGAATTTTGCCTTGTAGTCTGGTTTGGCGTGATAGCCACTGGCTAATGGGAACATACTTGTCGATCAGCGCTGTCCACTTGGGCGTAGATGCTCTGCTTTTTTCATAGACCTTCAAAAAATAGGATTGCTGGTCGCTGATGACTTTATAAGCAAGCGCCGACCAGCCTCCTTGCTGAGGGGTAACATCAACAGCGTCTATATCATAATGGTGTCTCAATATGGTTTTGAAATGATCCATGTGGTACTCCTTTCTAACCTCGTATACACCCGCGGCTAATTATCACCAACATACAAAAAATTGCCTTGCCCCACAATAGGAGCAAGGCAATTTTTCAAATAGTATGACAAATATTTCGTGTAACAAAATACTTTATTTGATTATTGCACTCCAATTGCATCATACGCATCTTTTACTGATTCTACTTGCTGGGAATTAGCACCGAAAAGAACTGTTGCGGATTGAATAGCTGCTTGTCGCATAGCGGAGAAATTAGAGTTTGGATTGAGGTAGTTTGTTAGGGCGTAGTAGTAGATTTTTGCTGTGTCATTGCGACCAATTCCTGTGACCGTTACACCGTGGTGTGAACCACCCTCTGCGAGGAGATATGCTGCTTTGTTATTGATACCGCTGTTAGTGTGTACGCCTCCGTTGTCATTTGGACCTGTGTAGCGATCGCTGTAGTGGTCAGGATCACCAGCAACTGTTGGATCTTCGAGAGAGCGCAGTGCGTCGCCAGGCGTTCCAGGTGTGTATACATCTTCACCCATGAGCCAATCATCGTTGTCAATCATTGCCCCGAAGATGTCAGAGATGGATTCATTTAACGCACCGGATTCATTTTGATAGATCAGATTAGCTGTTTTTTCTGTAACGGCATGTGTCAATTCATGTGCGACGACATCCAAGCCAGCAGACAATGGGCGGAATACGCTGCCATCTCCATCCCCGTATACCATTTGCACGCCGTTCCAGAATGCGTTGTTGTAGTTGCTACCGTAATGGACAGTAGAAATCAATTTCGCACCGTTATTGTCATAGCTGTTGCGGTTATGTGCACTTTTGTAGTAATCGTAGGTTTTCTGTGCATAGGCATGCGCGTCTACAAGTGCTCCATCTGTCCATTTGTTATCGGTATCAGAGCCAAGCGTGCCTGGGAGGGTGTATCTGTTCCGTGCATTGTACGTCTCAATTCCCTTACCGCGCGTCGTATCTTTCGCCGTGTAGTTTGTATTGCTTACTTTCGTTACTTCGAAGGACTTAGAGTCACCAAGTACCCCCGTACCCGTTCCTGTAATCTCATGGAGCATATTGTATTTGTTAATCACGTCACCAGAATTTGCATCGATGAAATACTTCCAACGTCCTGGCTGCGGATCGAGGAAATTCAGCTCCACTTCGTAAGCCAAATACGATTCATCTTCGTGGATGTAGACGTAGAGGTTTCCTTTTGGCTTCACCTCGAACTTCTCTACTTTTTCGTCGATCTCATCCTCCAAATCCTTAATAGCCTCTTTGACTGCCTTATCTGCCTTCAGCTTTGGTTTTTTCGTCAGCTTATCGTTATCTGCCAAGTTAGGTGCGTAGTTTCCGAGGAATGCCGTTACATTCCCATCCTCGTTTACGTGAATCGTCTGCTGATAACCATAGACCGGGATGCCTTCGTACATTTCTTGTACGCGGTAGTGAGTCATGTCTGTCTCTCTGTCTGTCACTTCATCAAGCACTTTAAAGTGATCTCTCACTTCTCCGTCAATGCGGAAGGAATCTTGATGTTGCTCCAGGAATCCCCAAACTTTGTCTTCGCCATCCAGATCTTCTGCCTCGAACTCTTCTCCGATAAATTCGGGGGTATCCCACTCAGCGCTATAGACGATGCTTTCGGACTCGGCCTGCGCAGCTAGCGGCAGGAAGGTAGAACTACCTAATGCGAAGCTGAGTGTTACTGCAAAAACCGATTTTTTCATACTTGTTAACTCCTCCTTGGAAAATATTGTTTTTTATGTAAGTTCATAGTTGTTTACATCTCTTATTATTTGTCATAAATGTGAATTTGAGAACAATTTTTTAACGACAAAAAAATCATTTCCCGAAAGAAATGATTAATTGGTAAATTTATTACAATTGCGCTTGCCATACGATCCGATACACCTTGCGCGGTCTGCCCCGCGGGTGCGGGTTTTCTTCCCTGATCACCTGCGCGAGTCCCTTTGACTCCAGTTCAATCAGGATGCGTCTGGCGCTTCGTGGCAAAATTTGTAAATATGAGGCTAATTCTGTCGCATGAATTTCCTGAGAGCCTCGCTTTTTGAGTATGGAGTAGAGCTTGGCGAGCGTCATGACACTGAGAGAGGTAAGCTGGCTGAGCTCTTGCAGCTTTTCTGAGTCGTACCGATAGGTGATCTGTTCAGCACGGCCAAGCGGCCCTACGACACTTTTGTCATCAAAGAAGACCATCCAGTTTCCTGTCCCGCGCTCTTTGGCGTGCAGCAAAGCCGCGCCACCGTGGATTTCTGCTTCATAAGCGGTCTTGCCGATCCCGATTCCGCACGTCACCAGATCAGCACGAATGCCAAACAGCTCTTCCAAATCCGGCATGGTCGCATAGTCACGAGTCACTTCTTGCAGGTTACCCCGCGTTGTAAAAATGACGTATCGTCCGGGACCTGCTGTCTTCAGTGAGCCTTGCAAATACTTCGCGTAGCGCAACAGCTTTTCCATCGTCTTGATCTCCGCATTTTGCCATTCATCTGTGGAAAAGTTGCCACCAGCAAGCTCGCGAAATGGATCGATCTCCATCATCTGCACGGCAATTTGGGTATCTTTGAAGTGAAGCATTTCGTGCGTACGCAAAAGCATGTGAATAACCGAAATCACGCCTGCACGTGTCGGCACGACCCGATGTACAGGGACACCTCTACGAGCCAGTTCTACATCTGCTGTCCGCAAGCAGGTGACAGCCACCTTTGTTTTGCCTGCCCTCCAAAGCTGTTCGTGGTAATCGGCCAGTTCATCGGCTGAGATTGCTCCCTCATAATGCTTGAGCCATTTGTAACCACCAGCGATACCCGCTTCGTCCATTAAATGCTCCAGTTCTTCTGGTGAAAATGTATCAAAGCTCACTTCATCCACTCGAATTCCCAATTGATGGGACAGATGAAGCAAGGTTCTGTACAAGCTCGCACCAAGATGAGGCACATAAGCCATCGGCACTTGGACCTTGCCTGACTCGCTCACCATGGCATAAGGGACCTGTCCGGAGAAAAGCCACATATCCACCTCATCCACATGCGGCAAGATCAGATCGAGGATTTCTTCTTCTTTCCAATAGACAATCGGCAAGTATTCAATTTCGGGAAACTCTCGCATGACTGATTCGATGATGGCAAGTGAATCATCCGCGCCTATTACGCCTAGTCGCAGCTTCAACAAAATTCCCTCTTTCACACCAATCTCTTCCTACTTGTGGACTGCTTCTGTGATCAATAAACAGCTTTTTGAACAACCACTACTAGGATAACATACTCCCTTTCTTTTTCTCATCGGGGGATCACTTTACCTGCTGCCTCCCCAATTCGGTGTGCCGCGTATAAAACAGGGATGATCAGCAAGCTGTACGGCAACGTGCTCCATATCAACGGCCACGACGCAAGCCCAGCCTCAAGCAATCGATCATACGTATACAAACTATATGGCAAAACGAAGGCCACAGCCGTCACCACACCAGGTGTGTACGTGCGAAGGACAACGGTATGACCAACATGCATGAAAACATGGAGAAACATCACATGCAGACAAACTAGAAAAAACGGGAGGTACGTTCCAGTCGAAAGCGTCGTGACAGTCAGGATCACCGCTACCGATAAAACGGCGAAAATACAAGAGACTGCGACCGCAAATTGCGCTGTACTCATCGAAAGCGAAGGCTCCATCATCTTCATTAGCCGTTCTGGCACTGTCTGTCTAATGAGGTCTTTTTTTACTCGCACCCAACCTTCTACCATCACGATCTCCTCGAAATCATGAACCATGAAAACGACTAAAAACAGCCAAATCAGATGGGACAGCTCCAGCATACAAGCACCCTCTTCCTATTCGTTTGCCTGCAAAATTCCATATGCCAAAAAAGATACTGCGTCGTCCGCAAGCTGCTCCGCTGTTTTCTCGCCCGTCAGCAAATACCGCGTCGTCATACGGTCTACGACTGCGATCATTGCCTCTGCCGCCACCTCCACAGACAACTCGACACGGACGTGCCCAGCACTCTGATTTTTTCGCAGGTTGACAGCAACAATTGAAGCCAGCTTACGATGCAGCTCTTCGCCCTCTTCCGCCTGATACAGTACGATCCGGGTCAATTCAGGCTGCTCCTGAAAAAATCGGAACAAGGCGAGCAGATTCTCCCGTACTTGACCGAGGACATCTGCCTTCGTCAAGACCGTTACCTTCTGACCGCTGTCCGCCAATTCCCACAGCTTGGTGGCAAATGTGTCCGTCAACTGCTGATACAAGCCTTCCTTGCTGTCGAAATACTGGTAAAACGACGCCTGTGTCAGGCCTGCTGCTTTCACGATGTCACTCACCCGTGTACGATGAAAGCCTTTTACCGCGAACTCAGAAGCTGCCGCCGCAAGTAACCGACCGCGACTCTGCTCCCCTTTCGACAATTTGTCATTGGTCATTTTCTCACCCCAAAAGTAACTCGAAAGTCATATAACTCTTAAGTTACTTTTACATCTTTTGGATTTTCTTGTCAATACCCACTTGCTTTTTTATTCCACTCTATGTAAAATGTTTGCTCAAAGGGTATCATTTGATGGCAATGAGGAAGAAGAGTAGTCATTTTTCGAGACTTCAGAGAGCTGATGGTTGGTGCGAATCAGTGTTAAGGAAATGATGAATGGGCTTCCGAGCTCCAAACCGAACCCGCTCTCATGGCGGCAGTAGGCTTTGGCGTTACGTCCGTACGTTACAATGGACACCGTATCAAGCTGTCTTACACAGAAACGGTACGGGTTAAAGAGATTTTGCGTATAGATGATACTGTACGTGAAATAACAAGGGTGGCACCACGGTTCATTCGTCCCTGTCCAGGGCGGATGGACCTTTTTGTATTTTAAAGCGGACATTCAAATTCCACGATTGAAAGGAGCAGCTTTCCCATGAAAACCATCTTTTCCGGCATTCAACCGAGCGGCATTTTGACACTCGGCAACTACTTGGGCGCGATGAAGCACTTCGTTCCGCTTCAAGATCAGTTCAACTGCTTTTACTGCATCGTAGACCAGCATGCGATCACCGTTCCACAGGAGCCTGCTGTCCTGCGCGAAAACATCCGTCGTCTCGCGGCTCTCTATTTGTCCGTTGGCCTCGATCCGAACAAAATGACGCTGTTCGTCCAATCGGAAGTACCGGCTCATGCCAAGCTCGGCTGGATCATGCTGTGTACCTCTTACTTGGGTGAATTGGAGCGCATGACCCAATTCAAGGACAAATCTGATGGACGCGGCGAATCCATTCCAGGCGGTCTGCTGGCTTATCCTCCATTGATGGCTGCTGATATTTTGCTGTACGGCACTGATTTCGTCCCTGTGGGCGAGGACCAGAAGCAGCATCTGGAGCTGACTCGTGATTTAGCCGCTCGTTTTAACAACCGTTATGGTGACATTTTCACCATTCCAGAAGTTCGCCTGCCGGAGACTGGCGCACGAATCATGTCCCTTGCTGAAGGCACCAAGAAAATGAGTAAATCCGATCCAAACCAAGGCGCCTTCATCTCCATGCTGGATGATGCAGACACCATCACGAAAAAAATCAAGCGCGCGCAAACGGATTCCGACAGCGTTGTGCGTTATGACAAAGCAGAAAAGCCTGCTGTCTCTAACCTCATGACCATCTACTCCCTCTGCTCCGGAAAAACTCTGGATGAGATCGAAGCGATGTACGAGGGTAAGGGTTACGGCGCATTCAAAACCGAGCTGGCAGAAGTTGTCGTAGAAACATTGCGTCCGATTCAAGAACGCTTCGAGCAGCTGTTCCACTCCTCTGAGCTGGATGATATCCTGACTGCCGGGGCAAACAAAGCGAATAAGGTCGCGAACGAGATGCTGTACAAAGTTGAAAAAGTGATGGGGATGGCACGTATCTAATCCATTTCCACAACAAAAAACGGGCTGGGAAGCTATCTCCCAACCCGTTTTTTCTCTTGCTACTTAACCGTAACGGTTACATTGGCTGTCTTGCCAGCATAGCTGATCGTGATGGTTACTCTCGTCTTTGGTTTGGCATCCTCCAAAACGAGAATCCGACCTGTTTCATCCACCTCTACCTGATCGGGCTTGCTCGATTTGAACTCGATTCCTTTTGCATCCGTAACGTCTTCTTCTGCATCGTTCCCGAGAATAGCTGTAACCTCGAGCTGTGCTTCCTCACCCTGTGCTAGTTTGAGAGACTTCGGTTTGATCTCGATCCTTTTCAGGGCAGTCTCACCGACTACATAAGAAGAAGCCGTCACTACTGTAAAGATCCCTACATCGCCTTCTTTTACCACTTTGACTGGTTTTCCTTTCAGTCCTATAGCTGGCCTCCACATATTACTTCGGTACGAGTAGGCTTGGAGCTTTTCGCTTGCATCTTCAGCGATTGCTAGCCCGAGTGTAAAGCCTGTTTTTCCGAGGCTTGTCAGCTTTTTACCCTTGCTCCACGCTTGCAATTGATAAGCTTCACCCGGGTTCGGCACGCCCTTCCAGCCGTTTTCATTTGCTTTTGTCAGAGAGAGGGCAAACTCTCGTGCACGCTCAGCAGCAAAGTATGCACCCGACACCTCTACCCATGCTTCGCTGTCCAATGTTACACGGATGCCTACCTCTTTTTTCTTCAATTGTTCAACCAGCTTCTGTTCCAGCGTCACCGTCGGATCAGATTCTTCCTTGCGAGAACGCGTGTCGCTCGCATCGTCATCACTTTCTTCCACCTGAATGAACAACACCGGAACAAAGCCGATTTTTTCTTTCACGGACTCGATTGCTTTCATAAATTCCCCGAGTATGTCCAAAAGTTCATCTACTTGTTCGTCATCTGCCTTGATCTCATCCCCATCTTCAATGACGACAGTGCCAAGCTTTTTCAAAAGCTTTTCTGCCAGTGTACGGACATGCTTGGCTACCTCTTTGGAAATATCCTTTTCATCGAGCGGCTCCAGCGCTGTTTTCGCCAAGCTCGTCAAGGAGGCAAGTGCCAGACGGGCAATCTCTTCATCCTCGATGCCCTCTTCTGTGAGCGGGTTAAATGCTTTGTCCAAAAAGCTCTTCGTCACATCTTGGAGTGCCTCTTCGCTGATGGTTCCTCGCTCGGCCTGCTCAGCCACTGCCTCGAGTACAGTCGCGATCGTATCAGTGACTGTCTCCCATTTCTCAGTCGGCGTCCACTGCTGGGCATCTAGAAGTTTTTCCAGATGGCTGAGTACTTGATCCACCTGTCCTAAAATGGCGTTCTCCTCGTTACTTGCGGAGATGACCTGAGCTGCTTGCTTATTCAAATCTCGCTGCGAGTCCGGTGTCGGTGTTCTGTCTGGCGGTGGTGAGTCCGGCTTAGCTGGAACCTGCACGGTCAATGCTTTCGTCACTGCTGTCGATTGGTCGGATGTTCGTGTGACCTCCAAAATCAGGTCTACATTCGTCTGGCGATTTGGCGGCGTAATTTTGCCGTCCTGCGCAAGGATCGCTGGATCACTAGACGACTTGATCGCGATGGTAAAGCCTGAAGGTACTTCTGGCAGCTTCAAGCGCGTCTCACCTGCTGCTGGCTGTGTGAGCTGCGTGATGCTTTCTGCCACTTCTTGTGCTGTTCTTTCCGGCGTGCCACGATCCTTCAAGTCCAGCTGTACAAGGACAGGATTATGATCACTCACGCGTCCCTCTCTCTCAGTCAAGCCAGCGTTGATGTGAACGATATCAACCTTCGTGTCGTCCTCCAAATGGTTGCTGACCAAAATTTGATCCAAGACCTGGGAGTTCCCTTGGTACACGTACGTATACTGCTCACCCTTTGGCAGTGTCTCCACCATATTGGTCAAAACGCCATCTGCCAATTCCTGCACTGGATTCGAAAACGGGAAATCGTTGAGATCACCCAGCACCACAACATTTGCTTTCGGTTCCGCCGCATGGATTTCTTTTACAAAGTTGTTTAACACACGGGCAATTTTCATGCGTTGTACTTCACTCACCAGCTGTGGCGGCTGATCTTTTCCAAACAGCGCTTGATCTCCACCCTTGGAGTTGAAATGGTTGGCGATGACAATGACAGGCTCGCCTTGGAAAACGAATTCCGCAGCCAGTGGCTTACGGCTCGAAGCAAACGCCTCGTTTGTCGGATCTACCCGCCCTGGATTGAGAGAAAGATGCGCCACGCCATCTCTTTTCTCGATTTGCACCGCATCTGTCGCACTTCCTGGCGTTCCTTCTGCCAGCTGTACCCGTTCTGGATTGTAGAAGAAACCAACACGGATGTTTCCTCCTGGCTGTCCACCATCTTGATTGTTCTGTGGCGCAATATCGGTGTATCGGTAAGTCGGGCCGTTTTTGCTTTCAATTGCTTTGATCAACGCGTCCGCAGACTGCGTAGCATCTGTTTGCCCATTGTCCGTTGGGCCATTATTGTCCTGTATTTCCACCACACCGATGATATCCGGTCCCTTCATGTTGTCCACAATCGTCTCTGCGATGCGATTGATTTTGGCAGAATCGGTATTAGCCGAAAAATTCTCGATGTTGTACGAAGCGATTGTCAGCTTGTCTTCCTTTGGGGAAATACTCGTCACTGGCTGCTCGTAATGGCTTGCCTGTACCGTAAATGGTTTTGTATGGAACAGCTTGTAATTCGCAAAGCTGTAGTCAATGATGCCTACCAGTGGGCCGTCAAATTTGTCGCCGACTTTTACCTCTCCGGCAATCGATTCGAGTTTGTCCGATACCGTGATACGCTCAGGGTGAAAATCATTTGCCGCTAGCACCACTCCACCGGCTGGTGTACGTGGCTGACTCGGATGGGCTTGATTATCGATGACGACAAATTCCGTTGCACGTGGATTGGTAAATGTCTTGGTTTCGCCAACTACGATTGGATTGTCAATCTGCACCAGCATGCCTTCGAGACTTTCCCAGAAGTCGATGCCGTCTTGGTCTGGATCGAATTTACCGAGACTATCGTTGTCAATGATTCCTTTCGGATATTCATAGTTGTCCTTGCCCAGGATGAGTGGGTCTGGGAGTGCCTTTCTAGCGCCGATCACAACGTTGGTCGCATCAATTTGCGTCTGCGTGAGGTCTGTACCCGCTCTGTTCGATGGCACGTATTCCTTGACGGTTCCGCTAACGGTTACTTCATCGCCCGGGCTGACCGCTGCTTTTGGCTCGTAAACATAAATACCTTCCGAGGTAAATGGATCTGCGTCCGGTTGCGGGTCTTGCATATAAAAGCCTTGTACATTGCTGCCGCTTCTGACGATAGCCGTTACGATTCCCGGAACATTATTCACTGTTCCATCGGCCATCGATGATCGGTGCGACGTTCCTTGAATGTCATGAATGCGAATGTTTTCTTTTTGAATCATGTAGCGGAAGGTCGCTACATTGCTGTCTGTGTAACCATCCTTGACGGCTATGGCTGAAACGGTCGTATCCGCATCAATCTGGATCGGTCCCGTATACTTGATGCTTCCTCTGCTCGGCGTTGAACCATCTATCGTATAGAAGATCGTAGCGTCAGCCATCGTCGTTGAAAGCGTGACTTTTGTTCCCTGTGTCACCATAGGACCTGCTGGGCTCGCTGTAACCATAGGGACTTTATTCTCGTCCTCTACGAGATCAGCGGCAGTGCGCGGAACCAGCTTGTATTCATTGCGATCGTAGTTGACCACGCCTGTAATAGCGGCATAGCTCTTGTTCACTGGAAGCGGAAGAGTGGCAGCAGGACGAGACACAAACTTGCCGTACTGATCCTCCAGCGTATAATTGCCGCTCGTTACTGATTTGACGGTGACTACTTTTACCGTCACCAGCTTACCTTCCAAAGCCTCTCCTGTAGCAGCCGCAAAATCAGTAGAAGTCACCAGTTGCGGGTTAGGCACGCCAGCCTGCTTCTGCACGATTTCCACGTTGCTAGTAGCTGCTTCGAGCTGTGCCAGCCCATTATAGTCATTCATTTTTCCGGTAGCGCGAATCTTGTCACCTACTTCAATTTTGCCAGTCAATCCTGGCGCACGAAGGACGAGTCCCGCCGTATCGTCTTGGAAATAGACGTTGTTTTGTCCGCCCGCCTCAAACATCGCCGTTACCGTTCCGACGACAATCACGTTCGTTCCTACAGGGGTGTTTCTTGCTTCAGCAATCGTCGTCGAACCCAAAGCTGACTTGGTGATGTTGACTTCCGGGCTCTCAAACGACTTGCCATATTCCCCAGCTATTTGCTGCGTTACGAGAATATGATCCAGCTGATCGATGTTTGGAATCGTAAAGGAAAATGACCCGTTTGCCTGTGCGATTCCTGTTTCTTTATTACTAAGCAAAAGCGGTTGTTTTTGCGGATCGTATGCGCGCAGTATCGCATTCCCTGCTGCCGCTCCAGCTTCTCCTCGCAGCTCGCCCACACCATTCACGGCTTGCAGGCTGACTTTTCCCTGGAGCAAAGCTGTGCTGGCTACCGCTGGCCTCAGCTCGATGCTCGTGCTCTCTTTCTTACTCCCTTCCGTTGCAGTCAGATAGACTCCCTGCGCATTTGGATCGGGATTGGTAAAAGTCAGCTCGATTAACCCGGAAGCATCCGAATCTTGTTGTGCCAAAGGAGTGTCGCTACCTGTTCCTGTAGGCTGACTCGCATAAACCTTTATAGTCCGCCCTTGACCGACATAGCCGCGAATTGTTGCTTGGATAGGATCAGTATGATCAAAAATAAGTTCTGTAGCGTTCAGCTTTTCGGTTACATCTGTTGGTAGCGGCGGTTCTACTGGGCTTTGTGCGTTTTTCGGGGTAGGTGCTCCAGTGATAAAATCGTTACCGTTGTTATTGGTATCCCAGCCATTTCCTCCGTTCGGTACGATACCGCTGGCGTCACTTATGCGTTGGGCGCTGGTCGAATTTGAAGTAGCTGGTGCAGGAAAGTTGCCCTCATATGCATTTGCTCCTCCGTATCCGACCATATCTACAACACCTGGTTGAGAGGATACATCCGCCCCGGTTAAAGGCGTAGCATGGCTAACCAATGCGACCTTTCCTTGTGCTCCAGCCATTGCAAGCGTTCCCGTAACCTCAGGAGCAGGGAGGTCTGCTACACCGCCCGTTCCTGCTGCTTGCTGAATCAAATAAAACCCATAGGGAGCTATGCTTCCTGTCAAATCGGTCTTGTTCCAGCTGGGTCCAGTAGCAGCAGCATACTGAACAGACCACCCTACAAGCGAAACAGCCGTGTCTGTCGGGTTGTATAGCTCAATGAAATCGTTCTTGTAATGGGCGCCAGAATTTCCCCCACCCCCATACACCTCACTGATCACCACATGATCAGCCCGCGCGGCTTTTGCCTGTGGCATCCACCCGGTCGGTAAAACAGTTCCCATCATGACCGCGGCTATTAGCGCCAGCTTCGGCCATCTGGAAGCACTTCCTCTTTTTTTCAACATTCTTGCATCATTCCTCCTCACATCATTCGGAAGTATCTACTATGAAATGGTAAACGTATAACCTGAACCTTATGTAAATTTGATGTAAAGTTTGTATAATCCTTCTAAACTTGTAAAAACAAAAACCGCCAAGCTCCATCGTCCTTGGCGGTTTTTCTTTGTTTTTGTCAATTAGCTTTCGTCCACTTTCATACTGCGTGCGATATAAAGAACCGGCGTCGAAGCTGCCGATACGACAAACTTGATCAGGTAGGTAGTCAACAGAATTTGCCACCATACGTCCATCGGGAATTCTCCCAAAAAGGCAATCGTACAAAAGGTGACGGAGTCGAGCAATTGACTGAAGAGCGTGCTTCCATTATTGCGAATCCAGAGCTGATTACGGCCTGGACATTTTTTCTTCAGCCACGAATAGATTTTCACGTCGACAAATTGGCTGACAAAATACGCACACAAGCTACCCAATGCCACTCTTGGCATCAAGCCAAAAATCGTCTCTAAGGAACCTTGGGCAATATCTGTTTCCTGTGGTTCAAATACCAGCACGAGCTGCATGATGATCGTTGCCGCAAT
Source organism: Brevibacillus porteri (assembly GCF_003013475.1). Classification (GTDB taxonomy): domain Bacteria; phylum Bacillota; class Bacilli; order Brevibacillales; family Brevibacillaceae; genus Brevibacillus; species Brevibacillus porteri. The sequence continues at coordinate 165,641 of NZ_PXZO01000064.1, read as the reverse complement.
TAAGGTAAAGAAGCCGAACCATACGGCTTTTTTCGCTTCTCTTTCCCCATACTTCTCGTTCAATAGATCGCTTACCAAATAAATAGAAGCATAAATCGTATTGCCGAGCGTCATGACCAAGCCGAACATCTCGATTGTTTTGACCACCTGGATGTTGGCTAGTACGGTAGCCATCCCGATCCACGCGTACAGTCCCATTCTGCCGAACAGTCGGTAGCAGAGCAGGAACAGCCCGAAGTTCACCAGAGCAAAAAGCACTCCGATCCAAAAATTAAACATATGATTTCCTCCTAGTTTTGATAACGCGGGAGTTTACGAACCGCGGCCCGTTTTGAGCATTCAATCATTTTACTTGCATTCTTTTATTTTATCAACAATGAAAAGCCAGAGATAGTTTTCCTACGATGTCTTTTCTTAGAGCGTTTTAATCACGGTTCGTCGACGGCACGTAAAGACAAGGCGCAAACAAAAAAGCCATCACTAAGGGCGATGGTCTTATCATTGGGTACTATTAGAGGCCAGTATCACAATGCATAGGCCTCTAGTCGATTTCATCCTGAGCTTAATGTAAAAACTACCATTTACGGATATGGCATTAATAAAAATCGATGTCCGCCGATTTTTAATGAATACCCTCTTCCACGCCACTTGAAGCTTCTTTTAGAAAGATACTTACGAGCTTCTGAGCCGTTTTGCGAGCATGATGAACTGCTTCGTGATTTCCCTCGATCATTGCAGTAACAATGCTGCCTTCTATTAAAAGATACAACGCATTGGTTAGTTCTTCTTCCTCCTGTACTCCAGCTTCTTGAACAAGTTTTTTGATAAAATTTTTTAATAATGATTTATGCCTTAAAGATACTTGATGAAACGAATGAGTAGGTTCATTAAATTCTGCAGCCGTATTTATGAAGGAACACCCACGAAAGTCAGGTTGCAAGAACCACTCTTCTAATGTATCAAATAGAGCAACCAAACGCTCCGACGGGGTAACTTCCTTCTTATAAACTGTAGTTTCGAACCAGTTTCTCCAAAGGGAATCTCTTGTCTCAAGATAAGCTATCACCAAATGCTCTTTAGTAGGAAAGTTGTTATACAGCGTCATTTTGGCTACTCCGGATTCTGCTACAACTTGATCGACCCCCGTAGCAGTAATTCCTTGTTTATAAAACAAGGATGAGGCAACATCCAGTATTTGCTCTTTTTTTCTTTGTCTCATGCCTTCTCCTCCTCTATTAATGAACGCGAAGGTTGGCGATTAATTTCCCAATATTTTTGATCGTTGCAAAGTGCATTGCCTCATGATATAGGGAAAAGCCAAGTAATTGCTCAACTGTTGTGAAAGAAAGTCCAGTAGATGATTTATATGAAGGCTCTACCGCTTCTTTCAAATTGTTCGAAAGTGTCAATTCGATCCTTAGCATTTGCGCCGTCAATAGTTCAATCAGCTCTGACAATGCTGGAGGTTTAAGATCCCAGTTAGAAGGCTGAGTTCCTGGGTCAAATAAAGTCTTGAAATTTGAGGGCATTTGAACTTCTTTTCCAGAAAGTTGAAAAGCGAATTTTTCTTGAACGACATATATGTGCCCTACATTCCATTTTATGCTATTTTTCAACTCAACAGGAATGATTTCAGCATCGCGGTCATTCATTTCTCTCACATAATTAATCGTTTGACGTCGAGCAAATCCTAATTGTTCTAAAATGAAGTCACTCATTATTTGGTCCCCCCTCACCCTTCTGTCTCCTCGCCATTACTATACAGACAAGTATATATAATTTCAAATTTAATTTTTCGGCTTTTTTTCTGCGAATAACGTTATTTTGTCTCTCTAATTGGGTTCCTTATAACGATCTCCATTAAATTCAGTTCTCCACTATCTACTGCCTCTGTAAGAGCTTGAGGAAACTCCTCTGTATTTGTAACACGTCTGTACGCAACTCCAAAGCTTTGGGCAAAAAGGTTAAAATCCGGATTGGTAATAGAAATCTGTGTAACCGCTAGATTGGCATTGCACTGGTGCTTCTCTATTAAGCTATACCGCTGGTCATTAAAGATGATGATAGTAAAGCTCAGACCCAAGCGCTTTGCGGTCTCGAGCTCCTGAGCATTCATTAGAAAGCCACCGTCTCCCGTTATGATAACCACAGGACAGTTTGGCTTGACCAAGCAACTTGCCAAAGCTCCAGGCAGCGATGCTCCCATTGATGCAAGACCGTTGAAAATAATCGTTTGCCCTGGAAGTTTTGGCTGGTACCAGAATGATACCCAAATCTTATGCAAGCCGACATCAGAAATCACGATGCTTTCCTTCGGCAGCTTTTTGCTTAAGGTCCACATCACCTTGTGAGGCAGTTCCTGTTCTGATGGGATGGCCCGCAACTTCTTCATTCTACGTACACGAATCTGCTCATAGTCTACAGGTTCGGGTCTCCGATTTAACAGATTCGATAATGCCTTAATCGTTTCTCGCAAATCACCCACAAGGTCCAATTCAACGGGAAAATGAGCATCCGTTTCAGCGTAGGTGGTATTAATACTCAGTACTTTACGCGATTTATCCTCGTTCCAGAATTTCGAATCAAATTCAACAAAATCAAATCCAATAGGGATTACCAAATCTGCTTCATGCAGAGGAAGCAAACCATCAGGATCGAAACTACCGCCGACTGTGAACAGATTCAGCGGGTGGTCGAAAGGCAGAAAACCTTTAGCCATAAAAGTATTGACCAATGGCAAATTCGCTTTCTCTACTAATTGTCGAATTTCTTTCCATGCTCGACTACGAACCGCACCGTTGCCTACAAGGATGATTGGTCTCTTTGCCTCCATGATTAACTGTGCGGCTGTGTGCAGCGATGACTTGTCGGTACAAACTTTTGCTTTTCTTCCAATGGGAAGTGGTGAGCCGACTACCGTATCCCGAGCAACATCTACAGGCAGCTGCAGATGCACAGCACCAAAACTGTCGGTTGTTGCCAGAGCGAACGCCTTACGGATGATCTCTGGAATTGTGTGCGCGGATGCAATCTGCTGATTGTATTTTGTAATTCCTTTGTATAATTGTATCGTATCTATATTTTGATGTGATTCTTTGTGCAGCTGGCTACGATCTGTCTGACCGGTAATGGCAATCAATGGCGAGCGGTCCAAGTGAGCATTAGCCACACCTGTAATCAGATTCGTCGCGCCAGGCCCCAACGTAGCGAGACACACGCCGGGTTTTCCCGTGAGTCGACCATACACATCTGCCATAAAGGCTGCCCCTTGTTCGTGCCGCGTAACTACAAATTGAATCGATGACCGCGATAAGGAGTCGATAAGATCAATAGTCTCTTCACCCGGGATGCCGAAAATGTACTCAACTCCCTCAGCCTCCAGACATTGCACCACAAGGTCGCTCGCTTTCATATGGCTCCTCCATTATTAATCTTTTGGTGGATTACATCTATTTTTCGTATGCAAAGTCCAATATTATTCATTTGTTGATCCAACTGGAGTATACGTGTCATTCATGATCTATAAACATCTTTGAACGGACCCGCAAGAGAGCCAGTTTTTCAAAGGGGCCATCCCACGGGTCACCGTTCAGGTGTTATTGCACGCCGTTTTCCAATTTCTTTATTCGCTCACCTAAAAATCGCTTAATTAACGCTACGCTGATTTCCAAATCCTCTTCCAAAGGAAAATGACCCGTATTGAGAAGATGAACATCAACATCTTTTAAGTCCTTTTGGTAAGCCAACGCCCCATCCGGACCAAAGAACATATCATTTTTTCCCCAAGCAACCAATGTCGGAGGCTGGTAGGTCCGGAAATACTCATGCCAACTCGGATATTGTTTCAAATTGTTTTGATAATCATAGAGCAGGGCAAGCTGGATCTCGCTATTCCCAGGTCGAGCCAACACATATTGGTCCAAATTCCAACTGTCTGGGCTGATTTTTTCCGGGTTACGTGTCCCGTTTACATACTGCTGTTTTGTGAACTCAGGTTTCAGTAGACCTAAAACATTGTTGATAGAGGCCTCATCAGCCGGATTTTCCCAATACGTCCGTGCGGGAGCCCACGAAGATAGCAAGCCTTCTTCGTATGCATTTCCGTTTTGAGAGATAATGGCTTGGACTCGTTCTGGATGTTTGACAGCCAATCTGAATCCGACTGGTGCCCCATAATCGTGGACATAAATGCTGTATTTCTTCAATTGGAGCTGCTCGACAAATGCGTCCATAACATCGGCCAAATGGTCGAAGGTATAGGCAAAGTCGGCCATAGAAGGCTGTTCACTGTTACCGAATCCAGGATAGTCAGGTGCAATGATATGGTATTCATTAGAGAGCTCGGCAATTAAGTTGCGATACATGTGAGAAGAAGATGGAAACCCATGGAGCAACAAAATGGTCGGATTCTCTTGATTCCCAGCCTCCCGATAAAAAATGGCGAGACCGTCCACAATTTCTGTTTTGTAATATACTGTCATCGTTTTCACCTCATTTCCGGTGGTTTAGGAACACGTTGCTATTTCCCGAGGATTATTTGTAACGCCGATCATTTTCGTTTATCGGATAATCATTTCCACTCATATCCCGTCTTCTCATAAGACCCTCTTCGTCATACTCCCAAAGCTCATTCCCATGGCATCTCATCCATTGACCAGTTTCTGCATCACGGTACTCATACTCAAAACGAACCGCAATCCGGTTGTCCGTGTAGCACCAAAGCTCTTTCATGAGTTTATAGTCCTGCTCCCTTGCCCATTTCTTCGTCAAAAAAGCTTTAATATTCTCGCGACCTGTAAAAAACTCTGTGCGGTTGCGCCAGTTGGAGTCAACGGTATACCCTAGTGACACGCGTTCCGGATCGCGAGAATTCCAAGCATCTTCGGCAAATTTTACTTTTGCCAACGCGGATTCAAGTGTGAACGGTGGTCGAATGTCTTTACTCATTTTTTATCATCCTTTTTCTTTTTTATAGTTCAAACCATTATTTGAATTTACGATCCGCCTCTTTGATAGGAAAATCATTCCCAGTCATATCCCGTCTCTTCATGAGGCCATCCTCGGCAAACTCCCAGTATTCATTTCCATGGCATCGTATCCACTGACCTGTATTTGCATCACGATATTCGTACTCAAAACGCACTGCAATCCGATTGTCCGTGTAGCACCAAAGTTCCTTCTTAAGTTTGTAGTCCAGCTCTCTAGCCCACTTATTTGTCAAAAACGTCTTGATAGCCTCTCGGCCGGTAAAGAATTCTGTGCGATTATGCCAATTGGAATCAACGGAGTATCCCAAAGATACCCTCTCCGGATTGCGAGAATTCCAGGCATCCTCAGCAAACTGCACTTTTGCCAATGCAGACTCCTTTGTAAACGGTGGTCGAATGTCTTTGCTCATGGTCGATCTTCCCTTCGTTTGTTGAATTGGTGGAGGAGCATCCGCTCTCCTTGGACTTAGTATACAGACAGGTCTGTCTAAAATCAAATATATTTTCTTGGTCATTAATCCTAGAAGCGAGCAACCTCCTAGCCCACTAACATTTACCTGTTACTGATTTGTAGGATTTATGTCGATAGTCTGTAACCAATGCATCCACACTATCGTACATAATGAACGTGTAGCAAGGACAAGCACACGATACAGCACACTACACATTACAACATGATCAGTCAGCAAGACTGGGGAGGAGATTCATCACATGAAACACTTGAAACACTTGAACAAACTCGTAACAGGAACTGTACTTACTTCCGTACTTTTCACTGGAGGGTATGCAATTACAGCAGATGCAAGCAACACAACAGCTACACCAAAAGGCTTGCAAGAGATTACGAAAAAAACAGCAGACGTAACGGGTGACAAGACCGCAGACACAGTCGTTCTGTACGGGAAAAAAGAGAAAAACAGCCCATACGAGAAGGACCTCACTATTAAAGTAACAGATGGCAAAACGAAGAAATCTTTTAACATCGACGTGAAGGACGACGGCTACGAGCCGAAGCTCTCCGTTCAAGATTTCACTTACGATAAAAAAGGCGAGATCATGGTTACTGCAAGCACTGGCGGAAGCGGTGGCTACACAACCAATCACATCTACAACATTAAGGATGGAAAAGCGAAAGAACTCGGCCTGCCGGGTCTGGATAAAAACAAAGCAGGTGTAATCGGAGCGGACTTCGTAGAACTGAAACCAATCGATCTCAACAAAAATGGTCTCTACGTACTGGAAGGCACAGAGCGTCTGACTGGTGATTACAATGCAGATGTTCGCGGCTACCTCAAATCCAAATGGAAGTGGAACCAAACCAAATGGGAATTGATGAGTGCCAACTTCGAACCAGCTGTAAAACCACTCGAAGTCTATCATGATACTTTCAAAAGCCAAGACTCTGCCTTCGCTTTTAAAGGACCAAAATCTTGGAACGGCAACATCTTAGTTGAAGAAAAAACTGGCCCAAATGCAGACGAATACTTGCCAGAAGCAAAGAGTGTAACCCGCTTCATCTTCAATGCTGAGAAAGCCGAAGATCGTACACCTGTTGTGGTTATCACCGCGTTTGACCTGAATGACTGGAAGAAATTGAACAACCCGGACGAGCCACCAGTCGGCTACGAAATTGCACGTAACCAAGCAACCAACACGGTATATGTAGCAAGCTTGCCACAAGACACAGTATTTGACCCAGCAAGCAAAGAAGGGAAGAAATTCATCCCTCTGATGATGTCTCTGGACCAAGTAAAACAAGCGTTTACGTTTGTAAAACGATAATCAATCCACATCTCTCCACAAAAAGTCCCTTTGCCTCTCCATAGGCAAAGGGACTTTTCCCTACAGCTTGGCAAGTCTTTTTTGCTTCTCCTCTTTTTCAGCCGCATCCAGATACTCGAACAATCCAAGACGATTCCCCCACGGATCGGCAAACGTCCCCCACTTGACCGGTACCTCTTCCCGTTGAAAAATTTCAAACGGTTCGACTTGCAGCTCTTTGATCAGTCTTTCTCTTTCCATCTCGATATCGACCACAGCAAATCGCACGGGACCGCTTCCTTCCGCTGGCGTCCCCTCTGCCAGCTGCAGCCAACACCCAGGCAGGATCTCCCACTCAGCAAATCCTTCATGTGGAACAAAATCCGGCTCTCTTTGCAAAAAGCTCTGGTACCAGGCTTGTCCTTTGGCGAAATCAGCAGTACGCAATTGAAACGTCATCTCATGGATCATGGAAAAGCCTCCTTAAAACAATTTCTTATTCAAGCGTATATCGAACCACGTGTTTTTCAAATAACGAAGCTGATGACATCGCCCGTAATTTTCTGATTAAACAATGGATGGGAGAGATGATCACCAATTCTTGCGATCGCAAAATTTCTTAAAGGATTGAGAAGAAAATCTGCTTCTCGGCGAAGTTTTAGTTGTTCAGCATTCCTACGGATAGCCTGAAAACGTTTTGTTGGTGAAAAAACGTGCATCATGTTTTCCTGCTTGTGTTCTTGCGCAGGAGAACCATCCTTCATTGTAATTCTACCATCGGGTAACAGCTTTAGTTTCTGGATATCCCCATCAAACTTGTCCTTGCAGAAAACGATGTACTTTTTCCCTTTAATGGTCGCTATGTTCATAAAGCTAATGGCAGGATGTGTGACTAATGACTTAAATCGATACAGCACTCCTTGACGTTCCCAAATTATTTTTTCCCATCCATGCAGTCGAAAACGATTAGTCCGTCTTGTTTTGAATAGTTTTTCACCAAATATCCATACCTGAGATATATTAGCTTTCTCATATCCTTCTATTCTTTTCCTCAGTATGTTTTCAGAGACGGGCGAACATTGGTACTCAATACATAGTTTATGTCCATCTGGAAAAATCGTTATGATATCTGCTTTTTGTTTAATCTCATTTATATAAAATTCTTGATGAGTTGCGTTTTGAGGGTATACATGTTCCACCCATGTTTTTAGCACCCTCTTTCCCTCCTGATGCTCCGGTGTCTCTGGTTCACTAGAATCACAGTAACTTTTTGCTTCATGAGCAAAGTGAGGAGTTACCCGTTGCCCATGACGATAATATACAGGAGTACCACAATGTTGACAGAATATCTTTGTTCCTGACCAGCCTCTAAGCAATTCCTTTGAAAAATTCGCGGGGACAACAAGAAAACCATCCATATGTATACAGTCCTTCACTTTTCACTCCTCCTCTCCCTACCCTATCACTCAAAATGAGGACAAAAAAACCCCGACTGTAATCAGGGTTCTAAGCTCTATGCGAATATCGGCAGCATCAGATTCAGCAAAAACAGTCCAGCGATGACGTACATCAGCGCAGGTACTTCGCGACGTTTGCCCAATGCGAGCTTCATGAGCGGATACGCTACGAATCCAAACGCGATTCCATCTACAATGCTGTAGGACAACGGGATAATCGCGATGATCAAAAAGGCAGGGAAGCCTTCCGAGAAGTCCTTTAAATTGATATTCTGTACATTTTGCAGCATCAGTGCGCCGATGATGATGAGCACTGGCGCAATGGCTCCATCCGGAATCATTTTAATGACAGGCAGCAAACCGAGTGAGAGCAGAAACAAGGTGCCTGTTACAAGTGCGGTCAGTCCCGTCCGTCCTCCTGCTGCGATTCCTGCCGCGGTCTCCACCGTCGAAACTGTCGGACTGGATCCCAAAATGCCAGAGATGGCAGCCGACAACGCATTGGCTTGCAGCGAACGGCCGAACTTCTGCGGCTGTCCAAGCATCGAGGTATGCCCATGAATCAAACCAATATTTTCAAAAACGATGACCATCGCCAATGAGAAGGTCGCGATCCAAAATGGCAACGCCCAAATAGCAGAAAAGGAAAAACCCGCAAATACGCTTCCGTAATCCGCGAACGAAAACGTTCCTCCCCCTCCTGGCTCGACAATCCCGAACAAAAAGCCAAGTCCTGTACCAGCCGCAATTCCGATCAAGAAGTTGCCTGGCACATTGCGAGCAAACAAAATCAACGTAACAATCAAAGTAATCAGCGTGACGATCACATGCGGGCTGGACAAGTCACCCAGCGCAACAAATGTAGACGGGTTCATGACGATCAGCCCGCCTTTTTGCAGACCGATGAAGGTCAAGAACAACCCAATCCCTACGGTAATCGCTTCTTTTAGCGAAGAGGGAATCGCATTGGACAATATCGTTGCGGCCTTGGTAAAGACAATCACAGTAAAAATCAGACCAGAAACAAAAACAGCAGCCAATGCTTCCTGCCAAGTGAGGCCCATCGATTGGCATAACGTATACGTAAACAGGGCGTTGATCCCCATACCGGGAACCAAAATAATAGGAGCATTTGCCCAAAAGGCCATAAGAAGTGACCCGATAAATGCCGTCAATACAGTCGCCAGAATGCCTGCTTCCATCGGTATTCCAGCATCATTTAAAATCGAAGCGTTTACGGCAACAATGTAGACAATGGTGACAAAGCCAATGAATCCGGCGATGAGTTCCCTTTGAAACGTCGTGTCGTAAGCGCGCAAGTGAAATAGCTTTTCCATCCACGTACGCACGGACTTCCCCTTCTTTCCTTTATGTCTTTTCCATGAAGTGAAGATTCACAGAAAACATGCTATCATAGCTTCATCAATATGAAAAATATCCATAAAATCTAATTTTCATATCGTTTTCATATGGAACCATTCTCCTAAGGAAAGAAGGCATTGCGTGTGGATATTCGGCAACTACGTTACTTTATCGCCATAGCAGAGGAAGGTCAGATAACGGGGGCGGCTAAAAGACTGAACATGGCCCAGCCGCCTTTGAGTCAGCAGCTGAAACAAATGGAGGAAGAGCTCGGGGTCATGCTCATTGAACGCTCGGGCAAGCAAATGGTCCTGACAGAAGCAGGCGTCACCCTCTATAAGCAGGCGCTCAATATCGTTCATCAAATGGAGGAAGCTCTCTCCGAGGTCAAAGAAACAGGCGAAGGCATTCGGGGGACGTTATCCATCGGTGTCAGTGCACTTTCGGCCTACCGCCTGCCAGAACAAATTCGTGTGTTTCAGCAAAAATATCCGCTCATTACGTATAAAATCTGGAAAGGCGATACGCAGCTCCTCAATCAGTGGCTGGAGCGCAGAAGCATAGAAGTCGCTATCGTACGCATCCCCCACTCCTTGAACAACTGCACCATGATTCCGTTGGAGGAAGAGGATTTTGTGCTCATTGTTCCTGCCACCTCCCCCTATGCTGATCGCAAGGAAATCGAAATGCGCGAGATCGCCGAGCTTCCACTCATCATGCCGAGCACACCAGGATTGGGCATCTACGACTTGATTATCAAGGAATTCTCCCGTCTAGGCGTGGAACCGCACGTGATCTGCGAGTGCCCGGACATCTCTCTCATCGTCAGCATGGTCGCCTCCTCGGTCGGTTCCTCCATCGTCCCTATCTCGGCATGGGAAACTCATCAGAGCGAACAAATTCGCGGGATTCGACTCTCCGGAACTTCCATTTATTCCTCCGCTGCTGTCGTCTGGCAGTCTGGACGCCATCTGTCCAAAGCGGCGAATCGGTTTATCGAGACGTTTTCATCGTAACTCCATTCAGGGGCGGTCACATCCGGAATAATCTTGGAAATCCCGCGGGATGATAAACTATTACCATTTCTTGTAGATTCCCGGGAGGATAAAGATGACTTTCCTGATATCCTTGGTCATTGTATTTGTCATTGTGCTGTTCGGCGCGATTTCTCCTGAGCTTTTCGCCTCTGCGGCTTCCCATGTACTGAAAGTGACTACGACGAACTTTGGCTGGTTTTATTTAATCGTGACTTTCGGTTTTCTGATCTTTTGCATCTTCCTTGCCTTTAGCAGATACGGACAAATCCCTTTGGGGAGCGACGATGACGAGCCGGAATATTCGCTCCCCACCTGGTTTGCTATGTTGTTTTCTGCTGGGATGGGAATTGGTCTTGTCTTTTGGGGAGTGGCGGAGCCCGTCTCTCATTACTTCTCTCCACCAGCAGGTGTGACTGGACAAACGACCGAAGCCGCACAAACCGCTCTGCGTTATGCATTTTTTCACTGGGGCCTGCATCCTTGGGGGATCTACGCTCTCATCGCTCTCGCTCTCGCGTATTTTCAATTTCGCAAAGGAGCGAAGGGCTTGATCTCCTCCACCTTTGGCCCGCTGCTCGGTGAGCGCATACACGGACCGCTCGGAAAAGGCATCGACATTCTGGCTGTCATCGCCACGGCATTCGGTGTCGCCACTTCACTTGGTCTCGGAACTCTGCAAATAAACGGAGGGTTGTCTCACCTCTTTGGATTGCCGTCCAACACCACCGTGCAAATCGTGATCATTTCCATTATTACAGTGCTATTTCTGCTCTCGGCTACGACAGGACTGGATCGGGGAATCAAGTATTTGAGCAATACGAATCTGGTATTGGCCTTGCTACTCCTCCTGCTGACACTCGTATTGGGACCAACCTCGTTTATTTTTGACGCCTTCACCAGCACGCTAGGCAGTTATTTGAACAATCTCATCTCGATGAGCTTACGGCTGACCCCTTTTACACAAGGGACCTGGGTAGCCAACTGGACGCTGTTTTACTGGTCATGGTGGATTGCCTGGGCGCCGTTCGTCGGTATGTTTATTGCACGCGTCTCCAAAGGTCGTACGATCAAGGAGTTCGTCATTTGCGTGATGCTCGTTCCGAGTTTGTTGAGCTTCATCTGGTTTTCGGTGTTTGGCGGGACTGCGCTTCACCTCGAAATTTTTGATCAAGCGCCTATAGGGGCAGCGGTACAACGTGACATCTCGACTGCGCTATTCCTCGCACTGGAGCAGTTGCCTATGGGATACATTCTCGCTGTCGTTGCGGTTCTGTTGATCATCACCTTTTTTATCACATCGGCGGATTCAGCTATTTTCGTGCTCGGTATGCTGTCTTCTGATGGCAACCTGGACCCGTCGAATCGGGTAAAAATCACCTGGGGCATCCTCCAGTCCGCTATCGCAATCGTTCTGTTGTTAAGCGGCGGCTTAGAAGGCCTGCAAACAGCCTCCATTGTGGCAGCGCTGCCTTTTACCGTCATCATGGTCCTGATGTGCTATTCCCTTGTACTGGCACTGCAAGAAGAAGACCGCATTGCGAAGAAAAAACGGAAAGAACAGCAGAAGAAGATGGAGAGGTTGTTAAAGGAGTTGTAAAACGTAGTTACAAAAAGAGGGACGCTTCCATCGCGTCCCCCTTTTTATTCATTGGATACGATTGATTCAGAGATTACCTCAATCCCATTTCTGCGAAACAGCGCCGCCGTCAGCCCGACACCCGGCACTTTTTTCCCGGAAAAGCTGCCATCGTAAACGAAGGAGCTTCCACAGGACGGACTGTTTTCTTTTAAGATGGCAGATGTGGCTCCAACCGTTTTCGCCAGCTTCAGCGCTTGGTTCGCCCCCATCAAAAATTCCTCGGTGACGTCTTGGCCAGTGTTATCTATAATGCGTGCTTTGCCATCCAGAACATCTTCTCCCGTACCCCCGATGATTTCTGCTGGCGGTCGTGGTGTTGGCAAGCCTCCCAGCTGTTCAGGACAGACGGGGATTGCCTTTCCTTCCCGGAGCAATTGCTCCAGCTCTTGGTCTAAGCATGACTTCTGATCGTAACGGCATTCACAGCCGATCAAACAAGCACTAATCACTTTCATGACAACCGTCTCCCACCTTTTTATCTACAGCTTGCGCAGCTTCACGCTTTGTATCATATGATCCTGCCCCTTGTCCAAAATCAATTGAGCGCGAACACGCGTCGGCAAAATGTTTTGGCGCAGGTTGGCTCCGTTAATCTCCGTCCAAATACCGGTGGCTACCTCAGTCGCCTCCTCGTCAGACAGACTCGCGTAACGCTTGAAATACGAGGATGGGTCGGAGAACGCGGTCTGACGCAACAGCTTGAACCGCTCTACATACCATTTCAGGATGTGCTTCTCTTCCGCGTGCACGTAGATCGTGAAGTCAAAGAAATCAGAAACAATGACCTCGGAAATACGAGCATCGTTTTCTTCACCTCTAGGCGGTTGCAGCACATTCAAGCCTTCGACAATCAAAATGTCGGGCTGTCTGACGGTCTGCCATTCATCTGGCACGATGTCATACACAAGGTGGGAATATACTGGTGCTTTCACTTCAGGCAAACCCGATTTTACATCGGATAAAAAATTGATAAAGCGCCGCAAATCATAGCTCTCCGGGAATCCCTTGCGCTTCATGATTCCTCTATCTTCTAGAACCTTGTTCGGATACAGGAATCCATCTGTCGTTACCAAATCTACCTTCGGATGATTCGGCCAGCGAGACAGCAGCGTCTGCAAAATTCGAGCTGTTGTGCTTTTGCCTACAGCCACACTACCTGCAATACCGATAATGAATGGAACCTTACCATCCTGGTTCCCTAAAAAAGTGTGAGTCGCCTGGTACAGCTCCTGCGTGCCCCCGACATACAAATTCAGCAGACGGGACAACGGCAAGTAAATGTCGGAGACTTCTGTCATGGACATTTTCTCGTTCAAGCCCTGCAAAAGGGAAAGCTCGTTATCAGATATGGTCAACGGCGTGGAAGCCCGCAGAGCACTCCACTGCTCGCGATTAAATGTAACATAGGGTGATGCCATGGGAATGTACATCCTTTCCATCATGAAAGTGCTTTCTCTATTTCACACAAGGTTAGTTTACACCAGCATGTCTTTCTTGGGAACAAGGGGGTTGTCCCAAATCAGACTAGCCCTGCACTTTTACCTTCATGAGCACATAGAAAAAAAGCCGATACCCCATGGCATCAGCTTTGCTTGCAAAAGAATTTATCCTTATTTTCCCAAGTGGGCTTGCAGCATCCATACATGCTTTTGCAAGCTGTCCATGATCCCCAAGAACATATCCCCAGTCGCTTCATCGTCCCCTGCTTCCGCGGCCGTAATGCCCTCTTGGAGCTCCTTAATCAGGAGTGTAAAATCACTCACGACCGCTTCAACCATTTGATCCGCAGACTCTCCACCTGTCGCTTCCTTAATGGAAGCCTGCTCCAAACAGTCCTTCAACGTCGAAACAGGCTTGCCCCCAACCGTTAACAGCCGCTCCGCTAGCTCATCTACATTTTTGGCTGCCTCGTTGTATAGCTCCTCAAATTTTTCATGCAAGGTAAAAAAATTCGGGCCTTTGACAAACCAGTGATAATGATGCAGCTTCATATACAGCACAGACCAGTTGGCAACCTGTTTATTAAGTACGTCGGTCACGGGCCGACTCATTGTCATACTCATCCGGACGCTCCACCTCTCATGGTATAGATATAGCGTTTGTAGTATGTGGTGGATCGAAGGTTCCTATTCTTTTCATGTCAGTCCATCTTTTCTACAGGCCGGACGAAGCAGACCGCGAAAATCTATTATTGTTCATTAGTCACTTCTCCATCCTATTGCGATTTAGCAGCTCAATAAATGAAGCTAACTTAGCCATGTATTTTCACAAGAAAATCCTCTAATACTCCCCTAGTCGCAACGCCAGCTCTGGGAAGCAATTCATTTACGCGAACGAGCATGGCAGGATTGTCACGTATCATTTGTTTCGCTTCTAGAGTCGTATAGCTTCTCAACGTATCTACACAGATCACGAAGAGTTCCTCATCATCCGTATCCAGCAACGATAGTAGAATGTTCAGTTCATGCTCGTTACAGGAACTGTCCATACAGTACGCGAGTTTTCGCTGCCATTCTAACGGTTTCATCAGCACATGACTGGACAGGTCTTCCCAATCCTTTTGGCTAAACTTCGCTAGCATGTCAGACGCTATTATGCAGCCATAGTCATACCAATAATCAACAGTATTTTGGCAGCCTGTTATGAAAACATCTAATTCTTTGTACATGCTGGTCACCTCCATTCAATATTCAAGTTTTACGTAATCAACGATGATTGTCTCACTCCGAAACAATACTGCATCGTCATGATATTTATTCGATAAACTCCTCTACGAGAAAATCTTCAGAAGTGTGCTATGGGAAAATAACTAGAACCTAGAATGAAATCTGTATCTTTTTCATGTAAAAAAGCCACAGATTACTCATTCCCTTTTTTCTGTCAATCATAAGATATTTCTAGATTGACAAAAGGAGGATTACTATGGCAAATAAAGCAAAAGCGAAGGTTAGCCCACAATTCAAAAGGCTCTGTACCCGATTTGGAAGAATATTAGGGGGCGAGTCGGAAGTTGAAAATGGGCGGTTTGTTTTGTCATGCTGCTTACAAATCTTCGAGAAACAATCTTGGGAAGACGAACGCTTTCCCCTTTAGTTCGAGCTCAAATGTTTTCGTTTGAATCCCTTGATAAGTCGGGTCGTACCCTTTGTTTGGGTGAGACTGCCGTTCACCAAAATCAGGTGAACCGTTTGATGTCGAATCTCCGCAAACGTGGGATTGTTTCATCATAATCGAAAGGATGACGGATATGGGCAAAGTAAAGGCAAAAGCAAAGGCAAGTCCCCAGTTTAGAAGACTGTGTAACCGATTTTCAGCCATTTTAGGTGGAACAGAGCATGAAATTACGAGAGGTCCTGTTTGTTTCGTCTCCAGAAATAGAATATTCAATGCGTCCATATTAGACAGAAGAACCACATCCCCATTGGTCCGTTATCAACTGTTCTCGTTCGAATCCTTAAACAGTTCAGGACGTGCCCTATGTTTAGGAGAAACGGCTCTCTTCCAAAACCAGGTAAACCGTTTGCTGTCAAACCTTCGCAAAAACGGGATAAAGGTAACAGCAGTCCATAATCACTGGCTCTTTGAAAACCCGCGTCTTATGTATATTCATTGGGAGTCAATTGATAATCCCATTGCATTCGCAAGGAAAGTGAAGCGTTCTATTGCTTTTTTGGGTTAATCAACCAATAACAGCAAACAGTGGCAGCTAAAGACGTGGTAGTACTATCAGATTTTCTTTTCAGGTCTTAGGTAGCCGCTGTTTCATTTAGTAAGGGTCGGTCTATTCATCTCTGATATTTATTAAAAAAGGCTCATTCCTTCTACGACGTCAGATGGAACAAGCCTTTTTTACTTACTATCCTGTTACAATTTTTTCGGTGTTGGGCTTGGCAAATTTTCAAACGCATACCCATTAATCCCTGCAAAATCCATCTTTTTACGCAAATCACTGACAAACTGTGTAAAATAAAGGCCACGATCCATGCTACCAGCATATTTTCTCAGTTCGTAATCGTAGGATAATGAATCGTATATGGGCTGTAAATCATCAACAAGCACCTTTTTCATATCCGTTTTCTTAATAGATGGATCGATACTGCATTCGTTCACGAGTGCCTGTAATGTTTCCTTGAGCGCATCGTTGTCATAGGCCGGATGGGAGAGTAAAAATTTCAAATCGTACAAGTCTTTAAACCTCGGCCTGACGATTGTTTGATGCAGCTTCCAAGCAACCTGGATAGACAGGGGCACAGTGTACGGAACAAGAAAGCTTTCTCCAAAGACAGGTTGGTACTCGAGCGGAACCGGGTCTGCATCCATTTCCAAGTGAAACGAAATATCCAGATTCAGCTCATTATAGTCATCCGCTTCCCTTGGTTGACCTTTGAAATAATAGGCAATATCCGTATTGATCGTCGGAAAATCATCTGCCATAGCGTAGTCGATATATCTCCAAAATGCATTCTTTCGAAAACTTCTAAACACGACGCCATCGTTCAGATCCATTTCGGTTACTTGAATCATCCATTGTGTAAATACTTCATGGGCATGTTCGACGTCCCTGATTTTCCCCGCATACAATAAGTCGATATCATCCGCGTCCCGAATCTGGCGGTTGTCCAAATATTGTCTGGTTAGAAGGCTGCCTTTTAATACAAAGGGCATATTCACTAGAGCAATTCTTCTCAACAGTGCTTCCAAAACAACGAGCTCTCTCGCTTCATATTCCAACTCTGCTACATCATCATACGTAATCATCATGATCCTCCATCTAAAAATTAGGAAATCCAGCCGCTGTCCAGTTCTTCGCGGCTGTCATAAATACATAGTTCATATTGTTCTTTGATTAGCCCGATCTGATTTGCTTGCAAAATGGTATGTATCTTTTCTACTCGATCGTAAAACTGTTTCGGGCTCTCATATTCTCGGACGGTGATAAATCTCACTTTTCCATTCGCATTCAAAGAGTTTCTCGAAATATGTCCACCATGACCCTCACATAAATTTCGTAACGCGGCGACATCATCGACCTGTACTTTGCCATGCCATTCGAAGTAAGGCTTCGAGTTTATGATGGGCTGGTGAAAATACGTTTCTTCCTTTGGAGAAATCTCTACTTTTTTTCGGACGATGGTAAAACCGTTGTTTTGAAACGTAGCTGCAATCTTTTCCATCTCTTTATTCACTTCATGAAAATCAGGTCGTTTGATTACTCCTGTTATCATCGGTTGATTGATGTAATTTCCCTGATCCAAGACGATCATGACCGGCTTTACTTGTTCCGATTGGCAGAGATCGATAAAAGCTTCCTTTTCATCAAGCTGTAGATCGTTAAAGGTAACATGAAACTCAAATTCCATTGCTTCACTCCCTGACTTTCCTTGTATTGCACAATCAATTTATTTCCTTTTCTTCCTATTTGTATCGACATATCATTTCTATTTCTTAACCGTTTTGTTTATAAAATAAAAAAGTAGAGATACGCTGAGGATCTTCTCTCAACATATCTCTACCTCGAATGAGTCCTAGTTGCTAACCATTTAGCTTGGTGGTTACTGAAAAGTCCAGAGAGTGTACTTTTATGGACCAATGCCCCAAGATTTCATCGATTCTTACATCTTGAACCCTAACCTTTGAGCCTAAAGAGCTTTGACCCGTAAGTTTTGAAATCTGAACGTTCATCTTTGAGCTTTCATCCTCGTATTCGCCAAATAATTTGTAGGATGGCCTAGTTAACCCACTAGGCAAGGGACTCTCGTTTATCAGTTATTCAAATGACTAGCAGACCACACTGTTAATCCACAAGATTGATTTTGGTCATCGTATTGGATTCACTTAAGATAAAATCGACTTCACACTCAAACTCATCGATTTCTTTACTAAGCGTATCCATTTTCTCTTTCAACTTCAAGGGGTCTACGAGCTTCGCTTCATTTTGCTCTTTAAACGGTTTGGAGATCGCTTCCATTTCCGTATCCTTCACCTTGGAGTCTTTGCCAAAGTTCGCTTCGAGCAGCCTTTCCAATCGCAGCTGTACTTCTTCATTTTTCTCTTCAACCTGCGTGACGGCGTGGTTGTAATCTCTTCTCATTTTCTCCAGCAGTGATTTCTCATATTGAATGGATGTTTTTCGCTCGATTGCTTCTGCCACTGTCATTCTCTTGCCACTAATCGTTACCATCGTCTTTGCGTTGGACTCGACGATCAGCGACTTAATTTTTTGTCTTCTTTTTATTAGATCAACAACGGATTGGTAGTTTCGCTCTGTCGTTTCCACATACAGCTCTGTTGACGTATAACCAGTTACAGGCTTAGGTCCAATTGCGGAAGACATGAAAGTCGTTTCATTGATTCCTTTTTGGATTCTTTTATCGAGTAATTTTAATTCTGAGAGTCCTCTTGTAATAGACATTTCCATCGTGTCATTCCTCCTCGTGGAGTTTTGATAGAAGAATTGTTTATGTATAGGAGTGTTACATACATTTGGTAGTTTACTATACAACTATATGTAAATAGCTGTCAAATTTCTTAGGGGATTGGTTTGAAAATTTCCACTTAAACTATCGTATCTAAATGATATGCAATTGGCTTCTGTTCAATTTTTTCTAATAACAAGGCTTTTCTTGTCATAACATCATCGAATTGTTCCAGTGACAGTTTTTCCTTTAGTTGTTGCATATCCAAACGATCCAATTCTTTTAAAAGATACTCTTTGGATTTGTGAAATACCTCCGAATGGGTTAATAATATCTCTCCATATGCAATCATTACTATGGATTTTTCAAAGATACCAAGGTTCATCGTTGTTTAAAATTCACCAAGGGTCCTAGATAGCGCTTCAGTACTCCTCATGATTTCTGCTCTATATCCTTGGTACATTTCATTGAATGCCTCAAACAACTCCTCGTACTCCCAATACATATAAAATCCTCCATCTATTCTCATGCAAAAAGACTCATTCCCCCTCATCATTCAAGTTGGAATAAGCCTTTCGCAATTTATGAACAGTATCAAAGCTGCAAATATAATCGATATAGCATTCGGGCAGCTTCCCCGCGAGTGACAGCCTCGCCAGCTCTAATCTGTTTATTAGCAGGAACATCGATCAAGCGCTGTTTCACAGCCAAAGCCATCGTTGGTTTCGCCCATTCGGAAATCGTGTGTTGGTCTGTGAATTGATTCAAGTAGTCCTCTGTATTCGAAGGGTAATAGTAATTCTTCTTTTCATGTAATGATCTTGCGCCAATCGCAGCCATTTCTTCCCGGGATATGGTATGATCCGGCCTAAACGTGCCATCTGGATAACCTTTCACGATATCCTTTTTTTCAGATGAAGCGATAAATGGAACATGCCATTGTGGCGGATTCACGTCTGAAAAGCTCTCCGTCGCCGTTTCGTCCAAAGCGTAAAAAGCTCTTACCAGCATCGCCGTGAACTCAGCACGGGTAAGCGGTGAATCAGGCTCAAAGTTGCCATCTTCTTTCCCGGTTACGATTCCTTTCGATCCCAGAAATTGTACGGCTTGCTGTAGCTCAGGATCCCGGTTGTCAACATCAGGGAACGTTTTGGTATTATCGTCCACGAAATACGTTCCGGAACGATTTATTTCAGCTTCCATACCGTTATTGTACGGATTGAACTTTCCACCGATAGGCTGCGTGCTTTTCCCATTCGAATAGAACACGCTATTATTTGTCGCGTCCGCCTGATTTGCAGGCAGAATGAGCCGGATGTTGCTTGATACGTTCGAAAGCTCCTGCCCTTGTTCATCTAAAAATTGTACGTGATATCCGCCGTTATTGTTTTCGACCAAGCGAATAACGATAACCGGGAGCGAATGGAACAGGCGATTTACAGTCGCAAGGTTAAACGTCAGTTTCGCATCCCCCGCATGGATGGTAAGATAGTCGACATCCTTACGATTCGTGAAGCTATCCTTGTAAAGCTTGACTGTAAAACCATTTTGGTCAGGCAACGACAAAATTTCCCCATTCACGACCAACTCTCTAGCAAGAGCAATGTTGTTTTCCGATAGCGTCTGCTCCACCGCAGTCTTAGCCTTTCGCGCATTGTCAGCTACGCGGTCAATCAAGTCAGAAGTAATGACGAGTTGGCCGTCAACAAGCTTTGGCTTTTCGCTGCTTGCGGCTGTAATCACAAGCTCTCCTGCTTGGGTCAGTCCCTCCACAATAAACGGACGCTGTCTGTCAGCGACAGGTACTGATCGGACGGCAGTGTAATACGTCTCGGACAACGTGTTACTGTCGACGACATACAACAAAAAGAAAGCGGTCACGTCCGGAGAACCAGCTCTGCTTGCAGTTGCCCGTACAATGGTCTGCCCGGGTTTGTTCGCTTTTACGACCTGTGTGCCATTCACATTCGATAAGGTTCCTATACTCGGATCGTCAATGGTGTACGTCATTTTTGTCCCGGGAAGCAAATTATTTACCGCAATGAACTGTTTGTTCCCAGGTTGCAGCATCGTGATATACGGATAGAGACTCATTTCCGGCGTAGTTCGTATCACAGGCTGAGCTGTTGTTCCAGGGTGATTGCCCGTTGGTTTGTCTGCTGTCCTAGGGCGTTCGGCTGTTGGTTTGTCTGTTTTCACTGGGCGATTGCTAGTTGCCGTTTCTCCCGTGAAAACAACTAGCTTCGGCAAAGCAATCGAATCTGCCCAAGCCCACAAAGTCTGATCCTTTTTTACTACATAGTAATACCTTTTGGGTGGGGAAAAGTCGCTATGGTGTATAGAAGCGATGTCTGTAAGCTCTGGGAAAACTTTATGGTTGTTGTCCACTGACCAAAGCTGATCGTCCTCTCGGAGGGCATAAGCTTCGTCGATATTCCGATCTCGAATGGAATCCAATTGGACCATCGTTCGCGCGTCTTTTGCTGCATGCAAATACAAAGGATATTTTTTCGTGTCAGCGGTTGACCAAGACAAGACTGTGCCATCTTTCATATAGGCATAGCTAGTAGAAATGCCCGGCTCTATCTTGACGATATCAGCAAATCCGTTCATTTGCTCCGGACTTGTGTTTTTCGAGCGGTTATTCGGCAGATACGAATTTGCCTTCCATCTCCAAACCGTACCGTCCTTTTTCACAGCGAATACGATGCCGTTCGCCATTTTTATGGATACGACATCATCTAGTAGCTTTGTTCGGACTGTAGTAGGTGAGCCACCCTTAGTGGTACCTATTTCACTTCCCAAACTCCATACGGAACCGTCTGATTTTAAGACGAACAAGACTTTGTAGGCACCCGTATAATGGGCGACTAGTGACGTTACATTTTTCAAGTCTTTGATTTGCTTCGGAGCACTTGCAGAACTCGTTTCAAGGGTAGTGACGTGGGCGGCGTCCCAATACCACACCGTACCGTCTTTTTTTAGCGCCGCATAGTTAACAATATAGTTACCCCGGGCCGACTTCCTTTTGACTGTCATCTCTTTGACATCCTGCAAGCCCGGAATTTGCATCAGCTTGGCTTCATAGAATGGATCTGAAGCACTCAGAGGATGTCCATAGATGTACCAAGTCCATGCGGTTCCATCTGTTTTCGACAGTAGCACATTATCGTTCAGGATGTGGTAATCCTCCCCGATACGTGTATATTGCTGTTCGTAAACGTCTCTTGTGTCGTTCCCTTTGGCTTGAACCGTATTAAATTGAGCCGTCAGGATTAACACAAGGCTTAACAATGCTGCCATCCATCGTTTCATTGTTTTCCTCCACCAGTACTCTCCTTGATAGTCTTCTTGCGCTGTCTCTTTCGATTTCCATAATTTGCACCACGCTTTATATTAACAGAACAAGAAATATTTACAATAAACTACCTAATTTAGGCAGAATACGTTGATGGTGTTCGTGGCACGGTACTCCAGCTCAGGAAAAGCAAAAAGCCAGGGCTACTCTCCCTGGCTGTCATACGTTACAGAAGTCCTTCCTTTTGCCCTTTTTGTACCGCTTCATCCCGATTTCGCACACCGAGCTTGTCATACAAGGCAGATGCATAGTTACGCACTGTCCCGTCTGACAAATACAGCTTGGAAGCGATCGTTTTATAGCGCATGCCTTGGGAAAGCATCTGCAAAATCTCCTGCTCCCGCTTCGTTAACCCATAAACATTCTCGTCTTTTTCGCTTATTTTCGGTGCAACAAGCAAATCTTCCTGTTCGGTTTCTGGCTGTTCATCCAGCATTTTATGAAACAGGTCCTGTGCAATCATCGTTCCGCCGCGATGGACCAGGCGAATCGTTTCCGCAAGCTCGCGTGATTCAATCGATTTCAAGAGATAGCCGTCTGCACCACTGCGCATGATTTCCTTGGCTTTTTCCGTATCCTGAAACGTAGATAGGACAAGGACACGAATACCGGGCCATTTTTCCTTGATTCGTTTTGTCGCAGTGATCCCGTCCATATTCGGCATTTCCAAGTCCATCAACACTAGGTCTGGTTCTAGCTCCTCGCACAGTTCCACAGCCTTCGCCCCATCCTCGGCCGTCCCGACTACCCGCAGGTCCCGCTGTCCCTCGAGTATGGTGCGCAAGCTATCCCGAATAAACGAGTGATCATCTACGATAAACAAACGAATGATTTCATCGGCGCTCTCCATCAGCCTCGGCACAAAACAAGTAATGAGCGTTCCTTCTCCCCGCTCTGAGTATACGGATACTCTTCCTTGCAATTGAGCGGCCCTCTCTTTCATTGTCGTGATCCCGAAGCCATCCTTCCAGTTTTCCACCCCGTGACCGTTATCCTGTACTTCCAACCTCGTCTGTTGCTGCTCAAAATGCAAGGAAACGACGATGTCCGTAGCCTGCCCGTGGCGGACCGCATTCGTCAAAGATTCCTGCAAGCAGCGAAATAAGGTCATTTTCACCTGCTTACCAACAGGATACTCTTCTCCGATCGCACGAAACCGCACATTCACCTTTGCATGTGTCTGAAACTCCTCCGCAAGCTGCCTCAGCGAATGAACCAAGGGAAGCGTCTCTTGCGGTGACCCCATCTGATGCAAGTACCCTCTCACTTCCTTCATGCCGTTTCGCGCAAGCTTCAAGAGGGAGTCGAGCTTTTGCGTCCCTTCCTGCGACACCACATCCTGACGCAAGGTTTCCAGCCCCATGATAATCGAGACATAGGAATGCCCCATCGTATCATGCAGATCCTTGGAAAGCCGGTCCCGCTCCTCCAGCAGCGTCACTCTCTCAATTTGGGTGAGGTACTGCTCCAGCACACTGTTTTGCTTGCGAATAATTTCATTTTGCCGATGATTGACGATAAGCAAATGAAAGGCAAACCCCACCACATAAGCAAGCCCTACTTGCGGGATTATCTCGAGCAATTCAATTTTCCGCGAAAAAAACATAATCAGCAGTGGGATGAAAACAATCGTAATAGGAGCCGACCAGCGATACGATTTCTCCGCACTATTGGCGGCAATCAAAAAAGCTGGCATCAAAAAAGTAAGGTACGCCTCCGGAAACATAGACGTGAGATAAATCGATAATCCGCCAAACATGAGCATTTCTGCAATCAGGTAGTAACGATAGTTCAGCAGTAAACAAATCCACGGGACGGAAAAAACCATGATTTCCCACGAAATGACAATCCATACGGGCAGAGTAAGAGAATCTCCCAATTGTATAGTCGTAACGGTGAGTGAAAAGCAAATGAGCAGACGTAAAAAAAGCATCACCCAGTCATACCAGGCCCATTGTTTTACGATATCTAACAAACCATCATCTCCTAATTGCTTTGAACATCAAGCGGGTATACCCACCAATTAATTGTACCAGTCCATTCCCAATCATGGAGCACCCGATCATGAGTATGAATCCTAAACTCATAATTTGCAATGCCATCAGATCTGAATCCACCCGGATCTCGAAAAAAGTTAACTCTAAATAAGGATAGAGCAACGGTGTGACAACAAAACATATGGGTGCAATGTAGATGAGCACTCCGATCACCAGGGAGATACAGCCTATGACAAATTTTTTCATCAGCCAATAAACGGATATCCAGTTTCTCACATCCATTAATTCCGCCTTTGCCTGCTTCCATTGATTTCCCTCAGCTCTTTGTCTCGTTGCTAAAGGTTCTATCGAAATATCGGTATAAATTTTCGTCTGAATACGTTCATGCTGGACAAAGATTTGGGTTGTACGCAACACATTGGTAAGCAATGGAATTCCCACTACGGTAAATGACAAGCCCAAGCCAAGGACGATACTGACCATGTAAAAACACAGATAAAATACCCCCGAGACAAATGTATACAGCAAAAAGATAACATTTTGAACGTTACGCATGATCGCTCTTTTCATTTAAGCTAATTCTCTCCTATCTATATCTTTTCCGACACACTGATGACGGTCTGCCATTACCATAATCCACTGCACGTCA
Source organism: Brevibacillus porteri (assembly GCF_003013475.1). Lineage (GTDB taxonomy): Bacteria > Bacillota > Bacilli > Brevibacillales > Brevibacillaceae > Brevibacillus > Brevibacillus porteri. Next base: position 140,977 of record NZ_PXZO01000064.1, on the reverse strand, counting down.
CATGAACCAGTATCAAAATGTCATATGACAGGCAAAGCCATGTCATTTCATCAAAATCATTTTGTCAGTCGGAAAAGTGATGACAGAAAGTAACTACCGAGTATGACGCGAGCTTTGCCATACTGTGCTCAAACGCTCACTCTCAGAGTCGGTGCGTCAAAACATGTTGTCAAAACAATAAGGAGAATCGCACATGAAAAAAATGATACAAAAAATGAGTCTCGTCGTTTTTCTTCTCTCCACGACCTTGATTGCCGCATGCACGCAACCGCTCGGTGCTGTGGAATCCACTCAGACTGCTTCCATTGCTGCCCAAGGACCCCTGGATGCCAAAGAAATAGAAGCGTTTGCCGATCCATTGTTTGCAAATAAAATGAAAGAATTTAATGTGGCTGGTTCCAGCTTTGTTGTCGTCCGTGATGGCAAAGTCATCGTGAACAAAGGCTACGGCTTTGCTGACAAGGAAAAGAAAATCCCTGTTGATAAAGATACGGTGTTCCAAATTGCCTCAGTATCGAAAACTTTTACCGCCTTGGCTGCCATGCAGCAAGTCGATGCGGGTAAAATTGACCTACATGGCAATATAGAGGAATATCTCGGTGGGCTAAAAATTCCGAATAAGACAGGAAAACCGGTCACCATGTACGACTTGCTCACCTACACAACCGGCTTCGAATTGCCTGACGAAACTACCTTTACCGGTCCACAATACATCGGGCAGGACATCTCTATGGATGAATTCCTTTCAAAGCACATGCCGACCGTCATCCGACCACCTGGCGAAGCCTATACGTATGATAATACAGGATTCTTACTCGCTGGCTATGCCGTGGAAAAAGCAAGTGGAATCCCCTTTGCCCAGTATATGGATGAAAAAGTGTTCAAGCCTCTCGGAATGACCTCGACCAGTGTACGTTTCAAGCCTGAGCTCTTGAAGAGAATGGCTGCCCATTACGGTCCTAATGGCGAGCCACGTCCGGCAGAAGGACACGCTCCAACGGATGGTCCGCAGGGAAGTATTCTATCAACAGCAGAAGACATGGCAAAGTACATGATCATGCAACTGCAAAACGGAAAATTTGACGGCAAGGAAATTGTCAGCGAAAAAAGTATGGAATTGATGCATACGCACCAGATTTTCGCGGATAAGGACATCCCGATCACAACCGTAGGCTTTGAAAACTATTTTCCACAGTATGCAAATGGTCAGCACGTTGTTTTGAAGGGCGGAAACATGCCAGGCCATTCTTCCCTAATGGTATTGATCCCGGAACAAAAAACCGGCTTTTTCATGTCCTACAACAATGATTCAATGGTTAGCGCTGATATTTACAAAGAATTCATGGATCATTATTTCCCCGAAAAAGCAAAAGCAAAAGCAGATCCAGAGCCTGATTACTTGCCCTTGAGTGAAGCAGATGCGCAAAAATATTTCGGCCTGTATCAAAATACGCGTGCCTATTGGACACGCACTTCAATTACCTATGAGAATGGATCACTCGTGCTTGAGGGTGAGGCAACCGGAAAACAAAAGCTGCGAATGATTCACCCATTGCTATTTGTAGATGAGGAAGGCGAAAAAGTCGCGTTCAAGGAAGACAAAAACGGTAACATCAAATACTTCTATCATACAACGCCAAAAGGCGTTAGCCTTGCTGCCGATTCGCAAAAAATGGAAATGAAAAAGCCCTACTCAGACGTCCCTAACACCAGCAGCTATAAAACCCATATCAACAACCTCAGCGCCTTTTCCATTATGGGAGCGACAACAGGAAATAAATTTGACCCTACAGGGACCATGACACAAGGCGAATTTGCTGACGCCCTGATCAAAGCACAAGGCCAGTACGTAATGGCCGGGAGTGAAGACGGGCTTAGAGAGCAATTGGCCGCGGGCATCCCTAATTTGAACCCATCGGCACCAATCACAAGACAAGTCGCTGCTGCCATGATCCAAAATTTGAAGCAGCTTGAACCTGTGGCAACCAGCAAAGTGACACTGCAAGACACAGCCGACGCCTGGGCAAAAGATGCGATCACTGCTCTTGTTTCACAAGGCATCGTCGATCCTGACACGAAGGTAAACGCAGATGGCTCTTTCACATTCCGCGCACAAGATTTACTGAAGCGTCAAGAAGCCAGTGCCTTGCTTGACTTAGCATTTGGTTACTATTCATTGCCGATTAAACGATAAGCATCCTTTTCCTCTTTTTGGGATAAAGTAGGAACTTGTTGTATACCCTACTCCTTTGAGGGAGGTGACTGGTCGTGGAAAATAGCGATAAACACAGGGGACAAGCTGAGCAAAGAGATTCAAGTGACTTGAATGAGAAGGAAATCGAGCTTCAGCATCAATATCAAATGTTCCCTACCCCAGATGAAAAACGTGCTTCAAAAGTAATTACAGAGTTGAAAGATTAATAGCTATTCTCCCCCACTTTAAGGCTGTCGAGAAACTCGGCAGCCTTTTTCATTTGCTCCGTAATCCGTTGAGCATGCCGTGAGCGAGTGCAAAAATGTCATATGACACAAAGTAACTACCGAATATGGCGCTAGCTTTGCCATACTGTGCTCAAGCGCTCACTCTCGGAGTCGATGCCCCAAAACGTATTAGCATAAAAGCATAAATCAAAAGGGGAATCTCGCATGAAAAATGTTTTTCAAAAAATGAGTCTCACGGTTTTTCTTCTCTCCCCGACCTTGATTGCCGTATGTACGCAGCCGCTCGGTGCAATGGAAATAAATCAGACTGCATCCATTGCTGCCACCACGATAAAAGGACCGCTGGATGCCAAAGAAGTAGAAGCGTTTGCCGATCCACTGTTTGCAGAGAAAATGAAAAAATTCAATGTGAATGGTTCCAACTTTGTTGTCGTCCAAGATGGCAAGGTTATCGTGAACAAAGGCTACGGCTTCGCTGACAAGGAAAAGAATACCCCTGTTGCTAAAGACACGGTGTTCCAAATTGGCTCTGTAACGAAAACCTTTACCGCCATGGCCGTCTTGCAGCAAGTCGATGCGGGCAAAATAGACCTGCATCATAATGTAGAGGCATATCTCGGCGGGCTAAAGGTTCCCAATACGACCGGAAAACCGCTCACCATGTACGACATGCTTACCTACTCAAGCGGCTTCGATATGCCTGACATCACTACCTTTCTCGGTCCACAATACACCGAGCAGGACATCTCGCAAGTTCTAGTTGCGGACGTATGCCTCAAGCAAAGCAATCATTTCTTGATTTCCCCTCCTTCTTGCTTCCTCCAACGGAGTCATAAAGGTGGATGGATAATCTGGGTGGTAAGGAGTCGAAAGATTCGGATTTGCTCCGTGCTCTAATAACAACTCTGCTAGGTCTACGCTATCATCCTGTACTACTCGCATTAGTGGTGATCGATGGTTCTGATAATTTAAATCAGGCTCAGCACCTGACTTTAGTAACACGTCCAACATGTCATAGTTGTCAATTGCCAAAGTGATCACTGAGTATTTTCCTTCCAGGTGATTTGGATTTGCTCCATGTTCAAGGAGGAGTTTAGCCATTTCCAAATGGCCATTACTAGCTGCGGCATGAATGGGACGACTCTTCCTTCCTACCTCCCCTTCTATGTATGCATTTGGGTCCATTCCAGCTTTCAAATATAGCTTCACCTTGTCTATCTTATTATCCAGAGCTGAAGCATTAAAAGTTAAGGCGTCAAACCGACTCCAAGAATCGTCTATTTCTTGTCTTGCCTTCCTTGCTTCTTCTGAAGCCAGTTGATCATCTGCAATGGCAACTATCTTATCACCCTTTGTAAGTCTAATTACTTGATCATAATTGAGGTTCATCGATACTTCAGGTTGATTAGATTTATCTTTTCCGGACTTGGCCACTTGATTAGATACTTCATCTTTAGCTTTACTTAAGCTTGGGGTTCCGTCTTGAGTTGGAACGTCAGGGTTTGGATTGATTTCCTTTTTCAGATTAGGTGCTTTATCCGCTGCGGTATTTTGGTTCTGAGCATTCGAATTTGAATTTGATGATAACGATTTTGTCCCTGTAATGTTCTGTATAACAATAGCCCATATGGATAAGCAAACTACAGCAACTGATCCTAAAAGTAAACTTCGTTTCAATTTAATTGACATGTTTTCTGCCCTCCCGATAAAGTAGCAGGTAGATTATACCATAACCTATACAGATTGACTCACCAAATACGATTCTCAACTGATGCACTCTAAGCCGTTATCAGTGATATCATTGAGCTACATTTAGACCTCTTTTATTGTAAGTACAATTTTTTCCTCAGTGCATAAAATCCAACGCATTCTCCTTAAATCAAAAAGGTAGATAGCCTCTTGGAAAGGGGCTATCATTGACATGATCTATCGACTGCCCGAGATCCCCCCTGAAGAACCGCAACCCGAGTGGTATGTTGAGAAAACGTCTTCCATTATCGAGCAGGAGAACAGATGGTTTGAATATGGGATGGAATTTACTTAATAAGTTGAAAGACAACGGTGGCATTGGTCAAAAGCCACCAACGTTAATACTCAATTCTTCGAAGAAACTGTCTATAAAAACGGAACAGGCGATCGTAGATAAACCACGGTGCTGGATATCGACCTCAATGCGCCAACGGGTTTGCTAGTTTATTTACAACAGCGGCAGTCTAAGCGATTGTTTTCAGGTCTTAGGTCGCGGCAGTTGCAGCGCCGTTTCTTCCAGGATTTCCGCACCGCCGACCGCACCGAGACGCCGTGATAGATGGACATGATCTCGTCTACGACATCCCGGTACAACCGATTCACCTGTTGAAACGAACGTGTTTTCAGGCTCATGTCCAAAGCATATGTATGCGACACGGCCTTTATCGTGACGTAGTGAATGTCCCGTACGACCTCGATCTCCACATGATCCAGCCGTCCCATGAAAATGGGCAGTATTTGCCCGCCTTCCACCTTGTACAGCTCGATGGGATCGTGGGTGCCGGCACGATTGATGATCTCGTCCTCTTTTTCTTCCGGGACAATTCCTGTGATCGTGAGCCTGGCATGCGTGCCTGTCTGATGGACGAACTCCAGCTGATCTAGCCGGATCGGTCCATATGGCCAAACGAATTTTATATCCTGATAGGTCATGACCCCGCTTGTACGCTGCATGTTCTCTCCCCTCCTTCTCTAGCAAGCAATGGGAAGCGTCAATCCTGACCGTCTGTTTCAATCGTGATGATGCCTGACAGATTGCAGACTAGCTGCGACTTGCTCAGCAAGGCATGCTCGTTGTCGATGAGCACATCGTGCTTTCCATCTGTCCATTTCGAGGTCGTCTGTGGCACACACAGTCCTCCTCCTGCCGCTGTGCAAAACCCAAAGCATCCGATGTTCACACCAGGGACATGATCGGCAACATTCATGACAGGCTTATCTAGGCTATAAACGCCATGGCACAAGGGCAAATTCAATATGCCGGGGTCGGTTCCCTTGCTACACTTGAGGGTCGCTCCCCGCACGACATATGAGTACTCGGGGCTGAACAACCCCATTGCAAGTACTTGAAGTAACGCTAGCATCTTTAGACCTATCCCCCTTTCCAAAAAAATCCTCTGCAAGCAACTTCCATATTCCGTCTTATTTTTACATTCCATCTAATAATCGGGATAAACTGGAAAGTAATTTATGGGTCAAACGTCCCGTTTCCTTATTTTTCTAAATAACCCAAAAAGGCCTCCACCAACTCTGCAATGGTTGGGGAAGCCTTCCTGAAAGAAAAAGCATTCTCGTTATATGGTTACACTCTCTTCGATGACCAGTTCACCGTTTGTCGCATCGAGACTGGCCTCTACGCCCAGAGGGAGAGCAATGTTGCATGCGCCATGTCCGATCTGAATGTTCCAGATGGTCGGTTTTCCGTACGGCACGACGATATTTTGAAACACATCCCAGACAGAGAAGCCTTCGCGCTTTTTCGGCTCACAATCGGTCCATGTCCCGATGACGACGCCCGCACAATCATCAAACAAGCCGCCTTGAGCAAGCTGTGTCAGCATGCGGTCAATCCGGTACGGCTCTTCGTCGATATCCTCGAGGAACAACAGCTTGCCTCTCGTATCGAGCTGGTAAGGCGTCCCCATTAAAGCAGAGACGAGGGCGAGATTCCCGCCGACTACGGGTCCAGCTGCCTGACCTTCGACAAGACAGACGATTTCTTCCCCCGGCGGATTAATGATCGCTCCCAATGGCTCCGGGCGAGTCATGGCACGCAGCAAATATTGCTTGGACCAGTCATCCAGTCCATGTGCGATGTCTGAGGTTGCCATCGGTCCGTGAAGGGTAGCCAGATTCGCACGCTGTCCGAAGACGGTATGCAGCGCCGTAATGTCGCTGTAGCCGATAAACAGCTTCGGGTTTTGGGCGATGAGGTCATAATCGAGCAAGGACAGTATTTGCGGGGAGCCGTAACCGCCGCGCATGCACATGATCCCGTCCACTTCCACGTCGACGAACATGGCATTCAGCTCAGCTGCCCGTTGCTCAGGGGTTCCCGCCAAATACCCACCGTACGCTTCTCGGCACGTATCCGATATTTTCACCTTGTATCCCAAACCTTGCAGCTCTGCCATTGCTTTGTTCAGTACTTCTTCTGTAGCAGGACTAGAGGTTGCCACTACTCCGATTGTATCTCCCGCTCGCAATGCTTTCCCTTTGTTCATCTGTCCAGTCTCCTCCTCCGGGTTCTCTCCCCATTATCGTACATCTGTGTCACATGGTGCATAGCCATTTTCGCAGCTTGCGACTTGCAGACGGCTGACTGATTCCGAGCGCTTCCGCTACCTTTGTCGTCGTCTTATGCTGCTCATACGCCCGGTGCACGAGCTGGCGTTCCACCTCATCCATGGCATCCTGCATCTGCATTACACGATCGACCTTGATCCCTTTGTTCACACTAGTCTCTTGGTTATGAATATAACGCGGAATTTGCGCGGGCGTAATGAGGACATCGTGAGACGTGACGACGAGCCGTTCCACCACATTTTCCAACTCCCTCACATTGCCAGGCCAATCGTATTCACTGAGGATGCGATAGCAGGTATCTGCGAGTTGTCTTTCCAAACAGTACTTTTGCGAAAAGACATTGAGAAAGAAATGAACAAGCACGGGTATCTCTTCCTGCCTTTCGCGCAGCGGTGGAATTTCCAATGGTACCACGTGAATGCGATAGTACAAATCCTCGCGAAACTTGCCTTCCTTGACCATTTGCCGCAGGTTTTTATTCGTGGCTGTGATCAGCTTTACATCTACTTTTCGCGAAACAGAGCTGCCTACGGGCGTAATGGTTTTATCTTGCAACACATTCAGCAGCTTCACTTGCAAGGAGAGTGACATTTCCCCGATCTCGTCCAAAAACAGCGTGCCTCCGTTTGCCTTCTCAATTAAACCTGCCTTACCATCTTTGAACGCTCCTGTAAAAGCACCCTTTTCATAGCCAAACAGCTCTGACTCCAGTAATGTCTCAGGAATGGCTCCGCAGTTGATATGCACGAAAGGCTTGTCCACCCGCGGACTGCACTCGTGGATGTATTTTGCCAGCACGCCTTTTCCGACACCTGATTCTCCTAACAGGATCATGGATGATTCTACCTGCGACAGTTTTTTGGCCATCATCGCGACCTGCTCCATGGACTGACTGCGGTAGATCAAGCTCGTCTCTCCTTTTTGTCTGTTGTTCTCCTTCGTCATTTCACTCTGCAAGACCGTGCTGACGTACTTGACTTCATGTAATTCCTGCTGGAGTTGCTCCTGGCTCGTGATATCAATGAACGTATGGATCACTCCGCTAAAATTCCCGTCCTGATCCCAAATCGGTGTGCCTTCCACAAAAAGCTTGTGATTTTTGCGGGTGGTTTGAATCGTGTGTACCTTTTTCTTGTCGCGAATGACCCGCATCGTAATCGTTGGAGCAAAATAGCCGAGGTGATGAAACTCCTCGATACGCTTGCCCATCATCTCCCTGGGATCGATTCCGAAAAATTCTTCATATCGTTCCGAGCCATACAAAGTCCTGCCTTCTGCGTCTGTTACGTGCACGATATCAAACAGCGAGCCTATCAGGGCTTCATAATCGATCATGGCGCTCTCTACCTCCCGTGCCCCCCGCATCTTGTGGAGTGACACGTACATAGCGATTCGTCGGTCTGCCTACCCCACCATAGCTGACATCCATTCTGACACTCCCGCTCTTCTCCAGATAGTCCAAATACCTTCTGGCCGTCACTCTCGCGATCCCTACGCGTTCGGCCACATCGTCTGCCGATAGTGGCTGACTTTCTTTCTCGATTTGACGCATGATTTGCTCCATGGTGACAGCGTGCAGTCCCTTCGGCAGCACTGCCCTGCCTGGATTCGTATCGGCTTGTTCTTTTTCTGGACTTTTGCGGAATAACAGCTGGTCGACCTCATCCTGGGATGCGGTGCCCTCCCAATCAATCCGTCGGCGAAACTCTCGATAGTTGTCCAGCGACTGCTTGATCCGTTCAAACTGAAACGGCTTGATAATATAGTCCATCGCCCCATTGCGCAGCATGGACTGAATCGTGGTCTTGTCCTTTGCAGCTGTCACAACGATGACGTCCACAGCATGTTTGGCGGCGCGCAACTCCATCAGCGCCTTCACCCCGTCCTGGATCGGCATGAAAATATCAATGATCACCAAGTCAGGAGTGAGCTCCTTCACTAGCTTGAGTCCATCTGCCCCGTTGGCTGCAATTCCGACCACAACAAAGCCCGGGACGCGCTCTATGAACTGCTTGTTAATTTCCTGTACCATCGGATCGTCTTCCATAATCAGTACGCGAATGTTATCGTTATCCTTCTCCAAAACTCTCCACCTCCCCCATCGGAAACGTAATGAGAAAGCTGGCCCCTTCTCCTCGTGCCGAATGGCATACCAGCTCGCCTCCCCCTTTATTGACCAATTGCTGCACCAGATGCAGACCAAGTCCACGGTGCGCTCGTTCTTTCGTAGAATATCCCCGTTCCAGCATACGTTGGCGCGTCTCTTCGTCCATGCCGATTCCATTGTCCTCCACCAGAATAGAGCAAATCTCTTCGTCTTGCTCGATACTGATCATGATCTCCTTATCCTCGCGTTCGATTCGCTCCAGTGAATCAAAGGCATTCTCGATCAGATTCCCCAAAATGAGCACGAAATTATGATGATCCATGTACGGTGGAAAGCATTCCAGATGACTCCTGCGATCAATGACGACACGGATGCCCAGCTCTCTTCCGCGACTTACTTTGCCAATCAAGAGCCCAGATAAATTCTCATCCATGATCCGCGTCGTTAAAAAGGAGGTAAGCTCCTCCTGCTGCTCGTTGACCTCGAACAAATACGCGAGTGCCTTTTCATGCTGATGGAGCTGGAGCAAACCTGCGATGGTATGCAAATGGTTCATGTGCTCGTGATTTTGTACCCGCAGTGCACCGACGAATTCTTTTACGCCTGTCAGCTCCTCCGCCATTCTCGCCACCTCTGTTCTGTCCTGAAAAATCGCAATGGCGCCGACGATCTTTTCCTCGACCTTGATCAGAAAACGGTTGGACCAGAGCAGTGTATTGCCGACGTGAATTTCTGTGTTGGTAAAATTCTGGCGTAGCTCCAGCACTTCTGGTAATCTGGTGTCGTGCAGGACAGACCGTATGTGTTTGCCCAGCACCTCTCCTTCTATGCCAAAAATTTGCTTCGCTCTGTCGTTAAAGATCGTGATTCGCTCCCGATTGTCGATGGCGATAACTCCCTCGTGCATGGCATGGAAGGTCGCGGTTCGCTCTACCAGGATTCGTGCGATTTCGTCCGGCTCTAGGTCGAGCATCTGCTTTTTCATGTGACGGGCCAACTGATAAGAGCCCCACACCCCGAACAATAAGGAGAAGAAAAAGGTCAGCGCGATATTGTTTCGCTCACTGTACAAGATCCCCCAAACATCCGGCATCACACGTCCGACCAAGACAACACCCACCTGCTGATGCTGGTCATCCATGATCGGCACGTAGGCCCGCAGAGCCGTTCCCATCTCTCCTTTGACTTTTTGAAAATAGGAGTGCTCGGCATAGGCCTCATCAACCGCAGGGTCCATAAACACGGTACCAATCCGCTCATCTATTGGGTCTGAGTAACGGACACGCTCCCTATTCAGTACGACGATATACGTCACATCATTGACGACGCGCAGGCTGTTTGCTGTCGGTTGGATGACCTTCCACCCGTCTGGTTCCTGAATGCTTTTTTGTACATTGGGAATCGTCGCAACCGTGCGCGCTGTGGTCATCAGCCGTTGTCCCAGTTGGGTTTCCGTAATCCGAATAATCCCTCCGGCCATGATCAAGTTTCCGATGATCAAGGAAAAAAGAACGATTCCTACGGAGAGTAGCATTATCTTCCATTTGATTGTTAATCGTTCAAACAGGTTCGTTCTTTCCTTTCCATTGGGTTTATACTCAAATTCATTAAACGTAAGCAGGTGTATGAAAATGAAATCGTTGGTAACCAGTACATTCATTGTCCTGCTCGGACTTGTGAGCGCTGTCATTATAGGCTTCAGATCAGATTTCCTGATGGAAAACAGAGGATACGACGAAGAACAGGTGGGGCTGTCCAATCAAATTATCATCAAGTTTAGCCATGTGATTGCGGAAAACACGCCAAAGGGTCTGACTATCGAACGCTTTTCCCAGCTAGTGAAGGAAAAGACAAACGGACGTGTTGAGGTACAGGTCTTTCCCAACAGTATCCTCCACACCGAGAAAACTGAGATGGCTGCACTGCAAAACGGCGAAATCCAGATGATCGCCCCTGCATTCTCCTATCTGTCAAACACGATTCCCGAGTGGGCTGTCCTTGATCTGCCTTATCTGTTTCGATCGCAAGAGGATGTCGAAACGGTATTCAATGGGGAAATCGGCCAAATACTATTCGACAAGCTTGAAGATTCTGATATGAAAGGACTGGCCTTCTGGGGAAGCGGCTTTAAGCAAGTGACAGCCAATCGTCCGTTGGTCATGCCTTCCGATTTTGTCGGCCAACGTTTGCGTATCATTCCAGGCAACGTGATCGAAGCTCAGTTTCGCACGCTTCAGGCAATCCCTGTAGGCTCTTCCTTCAATGAATTATACAGCATGCTAGCTGCCGGAAAAGTAGACGGCGAAGAAAATACAATCTCCAATGTGTACACCAAGCGGCTTTACCAAGTACAAAAGCACATGACCATCAGCAATCACAGCTATCTGGGCTACGCCGTCGTGATTAATAAAACGTTTTGGAACAATCTCCCCGCCGATATTCAGCAGGCCATATCGGAAGCGATGCAAGAAGCGACAGCTTACAATAATCAATTGGCTGTTTCGATGAATGACAAACAGCTGCGCTTGCTCCAAGAAAATGGGGGAATGCACATCCACATACAGACAGCAAAAGAACGTGCGGCCTGGATCACAGCGTTACAGCCAGTCTACGATCAGTTCGCTCCGAGTATCGGAGAACCATTGATGCAGAAAATCAGAGAGCTCCACCAACGCAGGTGAAGCTCTCAGTCAATCTCCTCGCTCTGCTCCTTGCGCATGGGCAAAATCAGCGTAAAAACTGATCCCTCTGACGTGCTTTTTGCGAGGAGGAGATCTCCGCCAAGAGCTTTCGCCATCATGCGAGAATAGGACAGCCCCAAACCGAGCCCACGTACTTTGTCTTTTTTATTGCTTCCCCGAAAGAAACGCTCGAACACAAGAGGCTGTTCCTTTGCGGGTATTCCCGGCCCATCGTCTTTGACGTCGATTCGTAAATCCGTGTCCGTCTCGTAGAGAGTGAGCGCTATGCTCCCATTCTCACCAACAGCCTGTTTTGCGTTGTTCAAAAGGTTAATCAAGATTTGCTGTACACGGCCCGGATCGACATAGATCATCGTCTGCTTTTCCAGAACCTCAACGGTAAACGTGACGTGACCGAGGTCGTGGACAATCCGCCATTGTGAGGCGATCTCGCGGATCAGCTTGTTCACGTTTTGCTCTTCCTGACAAACGGTGATCGCTCCTACGGCAAATGAATTGAAGTCTAGCAAATCCTCTACCATTTTTTGCAGGCGCTTCGTTTCCTTCAAGCAGATTTCCAAAAACTCCTTCTGCTCCTCACCGGAAACCACCTCGTCGTTAATTGCCTGGATTAATCCACTAATCGACGTAACGGGGGTTTTCAGCTCGTGTGTTACTCCAGCCAAAAGCTCTGTTCGCATACTTTCCAGCTGCCGAAGACGGTCGGCCATTTCCGCAAACGTATGCACCAGCTCGTGAATTTCCTTTTCCTTGATCGTTTTATTGATCAAGACGTCGTAGTTTCCTTCTACGATCTGGCGAGCGGACATCACCACATTTTGAATCGGCTCAGACAGCTTCCGCGCATGAAAATAAATAACCGCCCAGCCAAGCACACCCAAACTGCCCAGCATGATGACCAAATATTGGATTTCTTCTTTACCTACTTTGATATCTGTTTCTGGGAAAAGCAAGATCACCTTGCCAATGACTTGATCATTGTATTCCAAATTTTTCCTCACTACATACAGTGTCTCACCTGACGGATGCCTCACTTTATCCCACCTATCTGCCTGCTCCAACAACTCAGGTGCTGCCTGCTGCAAGGGAGGGGGAAGCTTGGTTGGTCGACTGTAAACGACCTCTCCTTTTACATCTTCAATGAACAAAATCAGGTTGCGATCAACACCCATAAACTTACGCCGATTATCTAATACCTGATGAAGTTTTTCCCCCACCAGAATATTTCCAACATCATCGACGACTCGATCAGCTACTTCCTCTGCAAACAATCGCGTGACCTCGATCTGCTTTTCAATCGCAGCGTACTTGATCCAATAAGCAGAGACAGCCCCAATGATGAGCAACCCGATCACGAGGGTGAGCAGATAGCGTGTGGTCCAATAACGCAGCAGCGATACAGGCTCATTATTTTTTATAAACACAGAATTGATACCCAACCCCTCTTTGCGTCTTGATCTCACCCTCATGAACCGGCCAATTCTCCAGAGTCTTTCTGACTCGCTTGATCGCCAGGTCTACGGCACGGTCACTTCCCCCGTAGTCTATTCCCCATACTTGTTCAATCAATTGCTCACGGGTAAAGGTCTGATTCGGATTTTGTGCCAGAAAAAGCAGCAAGGACAGATCTCGCGGGTGAAACGTCAGTTCGAGACCATGCAACGTCACGTGATGGGACTGAAAGTTTATTTTCAAGCTTCCAAATAGTCGGGTCTCTTGATCTTTCACCAAAATAACAGAGCGCCGCAGCACCGCATTTACTCGCGCCACTACTTCGTCCGCGACAAAAGGCTTCGTTATGTAGTCATCTGCTCCTTGATTCAGTCCCTTGAGCTTTTGGTCTGTCTGGCCGAGCGCAGTCATGATAATGACCGGACAGGAGCTCTTTTCGCGAATATACTGGAGGATTTCCCAACCATTGCGTTCAGGGAGCATGACATCCAATAGAACCAAATCCGGCTTTTTTTCATCAAAAAGCTGCACGGCCTCGATCCCGTCATTCGCTTGCCAGACCTCATGCCCTGCCTTTTGCAAGTAAGCCTTCAGCACGCGCGATATCACTAGTTCATCTTCTACCAATAAAATACTTTTCATATCTTCCCTACCTGATTTACAGACATATAATCATTCCTATTCGCGAATTCTCGCATGGTCCTCTATACTCTACGTACTTCTATTCTATCAGTTTACAACCTTGTATTAAAATTTGCCTTTGATGTTTTTGGAAAATAGGAAAAAAGCCTTGCATCCCATGTAAAGGAGCAAGGCTTTTTTTGTGAGAAACGTCCCCACTATAAAGAAATTAATTAGATTTTTTCATCTTCGAAAAAGATTTCGTCATCGCTGGCATCAGCAGAGAAATCGTGCAGGTTGTCGCCATCCTCGTCAACGATTTCGCCATCAATGTCAGCATCATCGAACTCATCCCAAATGTCTTTTACTACACTTTCAACGAGGTCTTCGAAATCGGAATCATCCATATCATCGTACTCGTCTTGGAACTCATCCAGGTCAACCTCAATTTCTACATCGATATCATCTTCATCGCCCTTCAGCGTGAACTTCCACTCGATATCTTTGAAGTCATCGTAGTCCTTGTCGAGTTGATCTTCCAGGTCGTCCAGGTCATCTTGGACATCATCGTCATCATCTCTGTTGCTCTTGCTGTTTTTCAAATCAGTAATCTGTTTGTTCAGGCTGTCAATTGTGCCTTGCATGCTTCTGATTTGAGCATCACGTGCAGCCAACTCGTTTGCGTGTTGGGAGTTAGGCATGTCTTTTACCGTAACGGTGTACTTCGTGCCATCCCATGCTACATCCTTGTTGAATACGCCAGCCATCATGCGAAGTGGAATGTACGTGGTTCCGTTTACGATGAATGGTTCGATTGTAGTTGGAACAGCTGCGCCGTTATAAATAACTTTAATGTTGTTGTACTTAGCTTGCAGATTCTTCGTTCCAGTCGCTGCTTGAGAGCTCGTCGGAATAAGCGTGGTAGTCAGAATCAACGCTGAGGCAATCGCCAGATATTGCTTCTTGAACATAGAAAATCCTCCATTCTCCCGGTTGTCTATTTCTTTCGTGTCACTATGTACATTTCCTACTTTACCTATTGTTCGTGTCGAGAGTATGTCAACAATTGATTTTTTCCTTTCCAATTTGAGGGGATTTCTGTGACCAAAAGGACCAAAACAACCAATATGACCGCATTATTTTCAATTTTCCAGCCAATTTATACAATGCGAAAAAGAGGAATAAAGCGTTTTCAAAACCTGGAGGAGGAACGAATTTCATGCGGATCAACTTTAAAAATCTGACCGTACAGGTTGTAATTGCCATCATTCTCGGTATCTTAGTTGGTCATTTTGCACCCAAATTTGGCGCAGAGCTGAAGGTGTTGGCCGATATTTTTGTCAAACTGATCAAAATGGTCATCCCACCGATTGTCTTCTTCACTGTCGTAAATGGAATCGCCAGTATGGGAGACATGAAAAAGGTCGGAAAGATCGGCGGAAAAGCACTGCTCTATTTTGAAATCGTTACCACAATCGCATTGGCGATCGGACTGTTGGTTGTCAACCTGATCAAGCCTGGGGTAGGCTTTGACAAAACGGGTCTGACCAGCGGGGACGTCTCCAAGTACACGGAGGCTGCTGCTCAGAGTAACAACGGTTTTATTGATTTTATTACGGGGATCATCCCCGAAAATGTCGTCGGGGCTATGGCAAAAGGCGAGCTGTTGCCTATTCTGTTCTTCGCTGTCCTGTTTGGTCTCTCACTCGCTGCCATGGGGCAAGCGTCCCAGCCTGTCATCAAGCTGTTTGATAAGCTGGCACACGGATTTTTTGGTGTCGTCAACATGATCATGAAGGTTTCTCCGCTAGCTGCATTTGGCGCAATGGCGTACACGATTGGCAAATTCGGCATCGGTTCGCTGACCAGACTGGGCCTTTTGATGACGGCTGTCTACATCACGATGTTTTTGTTCATTATTCTCATACTGGGCGGGATCGCGCGCTACTACAAATTCAGCATCTTCGCGTTTATCAAATACATTCGAGAGGAAATCCTGCTCGTGCTTGGCACCTCCTCCTCAGAGTCTGCTCTTCCGAGAATGATGGATCGGCTGGAGAAGTACGGCTGCTCCAAATCCGTTGTCGGTCTGGTCGTGCCGACGGGCTACTCGTTTAACCTGGATGGTACCTCCATCTATTTATCTATGGCTGCCATTTTTATCGCCCAGGCATATGGCATCGAGCTCAGCTTCTGGGAACAGGTCACTCTTTTAGGAATCCTGATGATTACGTCAAAAGGGGCTGCCGGTGTAACAGGTTCTGGTTTCATTACACTCGCCGCTACCTTGGCAGCCTTCCCTGTCATTCCGGTCGAAGGCATTGCCCTCTTGCTCGGCGTTGACCGCTTCATGTCAGAGGCTCGTGCCATTACGAATCTGATCGGAAATGGCGTAGCTACCGTGGTCATAGCCAAGCATGAAAATGAGTTCCATCCGGGACGCGTCCAACAAACAGACGAAACCGCCATCGAGTCGGACAACGATTCAGAAGCAAAACCGATCACGGCCTAGTCCATATAAAAAAGAGGTTCTCCTACTTCAGAGAGAACCTCTTTTTGCTTTAGTCATTTGGCCATGTCTTACGAAGCTCAACCTCGAATTGGCGCAGGTGATTAATTCGCTTCTGTGCTGCCTGATACTCCTCCTGCCAGCCCTCTTTCTCGCGCTCTCTAATCAGCTCCGCCTTTTTCTCCAGTTCCTTTACCTCATTGCGCAATGCGATCACGATGTCTAATAGCTCATCCATATCCATGGACCGCATGTCTTGAATAAAGACCCATTCAGCTTCTGTTAATCGATACTGTTTGTTCGCCATGTTTCATCATCCTTAAAATAACCTCTATCGAAGCTCACTCATGAGGAGTGATCTTGTTTTAGAGGAAAGTTAATATTCCTGTCTGTTTATAAGTGTGTCATTTTTTAATGAAATTGTTTCATTTTAAAGGAAAATGACGTCATTTCGTGTATAATAGTGGATGTAGGTATGAATGTCGACAATAATCCGCATAACAGGGGGGATTATTACTAAAATATCACCGGAATGGATATAATTCCAAATAATTATTGACGACTTGTTGCTCACTGAAAAAAAGAGCAGCTATCTATGCCAATACAGTGTTTTGCGCAAAGGAGGATCTTATATGTTCTCTATTCGAGAATCCGATTTACCAGGAATCGGTAGGAAGTACCAGGTCGAAACCAGAAGTGGCGACAAGCTGGTTATCGTCATTCACGATGACGGCCGCCGGGAAATGTATCACTTTGAGCGTGATGATATGGACGAAACAATATCCATGGTTACCCTTGACGATGATGAGGCGAGACAAATTGCTGCCATCGTAGGCGGCTTGACGTACAAACCATCTGCACTGGAAACAGTCGAGGTTGCGTTAGACAAACTCATGATCGAATGGTACAAAATTGAATCGAACGCTCCTGCCATTGGCAAGACGATTGGGGAACTCAACATTCGTCAAGAAACAGGCGCTACCATCATCGCTGTTATCGAAAAAGACCATAAACAAACGATTAATCCCGGCCCCGAGTATGTCCTTTGTACAGGATCTACGTTGGTCGTTGCAGGTGAACGGAAGCAGGTGAAGGCTCTCAAGACTATTCTCAGCAACGGAGGTGAGTGATATTGGAGCACATCGTTTTTGAAGTCGGTCTTGCCCTCGCACTCATAGCAATTGCGGGGTTCCTCTCCATGAAGTTAAAATTCTCCATCGTACCCTTCTACATTCTCGTCGGGATGATCGTGGGTCCACACGCTCCCGACATCGGCTTGTTTGATCTCCGCTTTATTGAAAGCGCCCCGCTCATCGAATTTATGGGCAGACTTGGCGTACTCTTCCTGTTGTTTTACCTCGGACTGGAATTTTCGGTAGGTCGTCTGATCAAGGCTGGTCGATCCATTGCCGTAGGCGGTACGATCTACATCGTGATTAACTTTACCCTCGGCCTCGTATTTGGTTGGGCCGCTGGCTTCCCTCTCAAAGAGGTATTGATTATCGCCGGTATTACCACTATTTCCTCCAGTGCCATTGTGGCAAAAGTACTGGTGGATCTCAAACGTACAGCAAATCGCGAAACAGAGATGATCTTGGGGATCATCATGTTCGAAGACATATTCTTGGCCGTCTATATCTCGATCGTGTCCGGCTTGGTGCTAAGCGGTGCAACCTCTCTTGCTGGCGTACTCTCATCCGCATTGATTGCACTCGGCTACATGCTCCTCCTCATTATCGTAGGCCGCAAACTCGTACCTTTCCTGAATCGGGCATTGAACATCAAATCAAACGAAGTGTTTATGATTACGGTGTTTGCCGCTCTGTTTCTGATTGCGGGTTTTTCCGAAACGATCCATGTTGCCGAAGCCATCGGAGCTTTACTCGTAGGTCTC
Organism: Brevibacillus porteri; assembly: GCF_003013475.1. Taxonomy (GTDB): domain Bacteria; phylum Bacillota; class Bacilli; order Brevibacillales; family Brevibacillaceae; genus Brevibacillus; species Brevibacillus porteri. The sequence continues at coordinate 122,915 of NZ_PXZO01000064.1, read as the reverse complement.
GTCTTGGCAGAAACACAACACATGAAGCGCATCGAGCATCTCATCTTGCCGTTTCGTGACTTCTTCGGAGCCATGTTCTTCTTCAGCTTCGGTTTGACAATTGATCCATTGGAGCTGGGTGGAGCCGTATGGTTGTCCATTGCGGCAGTCGCCATCACCCTTTTCGGTAACGTCGTAGCCGGACTTTTGGCTGGACGCAGTGCCGGATTGTCTCCCAAGGCTTCTACCAATATTGGACTAACCATCGTCTCTCGCGGTGAGTTCTCCATTATCATGGCTAATCTCGGAAAAGCGGGCGCACTCATGGAAATTTTGCAGCCATTTGCGGCTCTTTACGTTTTGATTCTCGCCATTTTAGGTCCATTGTTGACCAAGGAATCCAAGCACATTTACAAGTTGCTCAATGCTGTGTTTCGTCTGGATCGAAAGGCACCACTCAAAGAACCAGATAACAAAGCAGACGCTGGATAATAGGAGAGACATGACTACCGACAGCAGATATGCCTGCTGTCGGTTTTTCTATTTGATCGCAGACAACATGTTCTCCATTATTTCTTCACTCATCGGGCCGATGTATTTATTCTGGACCACGCCGTTCGAATCAATGATGTAGCTGGTCGGAATCGAAATGGCTTTGTACACATTCGCCACTTCTTTCTCGGGATCGAGCAAGATTGGAAAGGTAATGCCATACAGCTTCACAAAATCCGCTACCGCTTCCGGGCTCGTCTCCGTATCAGTCAAATTGACCCCGAGAATAACTACGCCTTGTTCCTTATTCTCTTCGTAGTAACGCTGCATGTCCGGCATTTCTGCACGGCAAGGAGGACACCACGTCGCCCACAGATTGAGAATAACTTTTTTCCCCCGTAAATCGGACAGCTTGACCGTACCGCCACCTACCTGCTGCAGTTCAAAATCCGGAGCGGTATTTCCTTTTTCAATCCCAATCTGCCCGTTGCCATGCTCTCCAGATGAAGCGATGGGCTCCTGCCTGTTCAAGAATTCCGCATCAAAAATGCCCCATCCCAATAGCCCCAAGAGTACGACGATCGCCCATGCATTATGATATTTCTTCATCGGTCGTTCCCCCTATCGGCTTCACTCGTCTGGACAAAAAGAGCAGCAAGAGTGCGAATGCATAGTACATGAGCTGATAGCCGGAAAGTCCTGCAAACATAGATTCTCGATTCGGAACAAAAAAGTGCACATAGACTTGGCTAATGGCAAACCACATCACGGGTGCAAGCCAAGCCACAAGATGAATGAGTCCTTCCTTTGCCCGATGCAGCCACCAAAGAAAGAAGGCGCATATCGCGACCTGTTGTACGTGATACCACATGCTGCTCTGTTCTAACACGACCGTGAGCAGCTGGTAAACACTAGTTGCAGCAAGAAAACCTGTCGCCATTCCCAAGGCGACGAAATGAACAGGAATCGCTTTTTTGCGTACCGTCTTGGTGAGGTAGATGACAACTGCCATGACTGCCAGCATGGCTCCGTTTTCTCCCCCTGAAAAATAAAGAATGGACGAGGGATTTTCCACCACTTTTGAAAAATGAAACAGGACGTAGCTGAACTTCCAAACGAGAAATGCCAGCACCAGCGCATTACTCAACAGCTCAATAATGGCTGATTTCATTTTTCGGTTATGTGTAAGCTGAGCGGAAATGGCCACAAAGCCGAGCGAAAGCGAAACAATGACCGCCAGCATGCTCATTTTCAACAAAAAGGGACCCATTTGAAAAGCATCGGACATTTTCGTTTCCTCCTTCTAGAAAATGTCTTACTCTAAGGAAGACAAGTATCCAAACAATTATCACCATATCAGGAAATGGGGAATAAAGGAATGCTCACGAATATTTTTACTTTGCAGGAGCGCTATGCCCTTGCTTTTTCTACGCGAACAGAGCATCCACAAGTGCGCGTATATCGCGATGAATCGGTCCCAGACATGTATAGCCATAATTATACAGAAATTATGTCGATTCCCACGCAAGACTGGCTACGAGCTTACATTGAGCAAGAGCTAAGACATGCCAAAGACCAGCAGCTCGGCCACTTGAAGCTGGAACTACACCCGTCGTTACCTTTTTCAGAAGAGTTCGTGTCTTTTGCCACTCAGCTTGGGTTTGAAGTAAATACGATGCTGTACATGCTTACACCGCTGGATGTTGCCGATAAACTGGCGCCGAATCCACAATGCTCCGTTTTACGTGGGGATTCAATCGAAGTCATGGAAGCAGGCATTCGCTGTCTTACTACTAGTGATTCCGTCACGATCAATCCTGATTTTGCTGTCCGAAAAGCGAACCGGAAAAAAGAGATTTATGAAAACGGCGAGATCATACCGTATGTATGCTTTGTCGATCAGGAGCCGGTCGGTGCATGTGAATGGCATCTTTACAAGGAGCTCGTTCGAATGGAGGAATTTTTTATACTGGATGACTGGCAGCGTAGAGGATTCGGCACGGAAATCATCCGGGTCATGATGCAGGACGCCAAAAAACTCGGCGCCACCCATATGTACTTGACGACCTATGCAGATGATACGCCGCAAGAAATGTATAGCAAGCTCGGCTTTCAAGAGGTCGTGAGGCATTTGGAAATGATCTGGCTAAAGAACTAAAAAAGCTCCCACCAAGTAGCTTAGTGAGAGCCATCCTATTTTCAGCGTTGATCTAGTCTTTTGTTAAGCAGCGCTTCTGCCTCCCGATCCCTTCGGTCGGTTTCGCCGTTTTTGGTCCATTGTAAAAATCGGTCGTCCAAAAGCTCTGCCAAGATTGCCCGTTTGTCCGCTTCGCTCACCGCCAGCGAGAGTACTTGTCTTCTCATGCTGCCGAGAAAAAGCGTGTAGTCCTCGTATTCTGGTCCCACCCACTCTTCGAGCTGACGGCGCATTTTCTTTGCCAGACCTGGGTTGTTCCCACCCGTAGAGATAGCAATCTGCAAGTCTCCACGTGCTACGACGGATGGAACGGTAAAAGAACAGAGGTCTGGGCGATCAACGATATTGATCCACTGCTGCGGACGGCACGCTTCGTATACAGCCAGATTGACGGCGGGATCACTCGTCGCCGCGATAATGAGCACTGCCTCCTCTACGTCCTGTGGGGTAAAGGGTCGCAGTGCTACCATCAGCTTCTTAGCGTGTGCCCATTCAAGGATGGTTGCCGTACAGGAGGGACTCACAACGGTGACATCCGCACCAGCAGCAAGCAGACTGCCGATTTTCCGCTCGGCTACCTGCCCGCCACCGACCACCAAGCAACGCTTGTTTTCTAGATTGACCATCATGGCATAGTGCGTCACCAGCGTTCCCTCCCCTCGGCTTCCTATTGTTGCACTTGCTCCATTCCAAGCGTAGCTTCAAACCAGTTGATTTTCTCACGCATCTTCACGACATCACCGACCAAAATGATAGCTGGATTCGTGATGTGACTGTTTTGGGCCAAACGTTCCTCAATATCAGCCAAGGTACCCGTGACCACCGCTTGCTGCGGGAGTGTTCCCCAAGAGATGACAGCTACTGGCGTATGCGGATCGCGTCCATGCTTGATTAACTGGGTGCGGATCAACGGCAGATTGGCTACCCCCATGTAAAAGGCAACGGTGTCGATGCCATTCGCGAGAGCACGCCATTTTTCTACAGCCAACTCCGGCTTGTCTTCTCGCAAATGTCCCGTCACGACAGCAAATGAAGAGCCGTGATCGCGGTGTGTTACCGGAATACCCGCGTACGCCGAGGCTGCAATTCCAGCTGTTACTCCCGGGACGATTTCAAAGGCAATTCCTCGCTCAGCCAAATGCTGCGCTTCTTCTCCCGCACGACCAAACACGCAAGGATCGCCACCTTTTAACCGAACGACAATTTTTCCTTCCAGCGCCTTTTCCGCTAACAGCTCGTTAAGGGATTCCTGTCTCATCGTGTGATGATCCGGCAGCTTGCCGCAGTAGATGCGTTCTGCCGTCTGTGGCGCATACTCCAGCAGAGCTGGATTTGCCAGACGATCATACACAACCACCTCTGCCTTTTGCAGGCATTCCATTCCTTTTACAGTAATCAGCTTTGGATCACCAGGGCCAGCTCCTACGAGATAGACTTTGCCCGCGCCGCTCATCGGTCACTTACTCCTGCTGATGCAAATGTCGCCATCTCACGAACCATCCGTGTCGCTGCTTCCACGATTGGAAACGCCAATGTTGCTCCGCTTCCTTCGCCCAGTCGCAAATTCAGGCTGAGCAATGGCTCCTTGCCTAATGCTTGCAGGACAAAGTCATGCCCCGGCTCCTCAGAACGGTGACCCGCGATCAAGTAATCAGCAACGAGTGGCTCCATGCGAACAGCCAGCAAAGCCGCTACCGTAGCGATAAAGCCGTCCAGCAGCACAGGGACACGGCGAGAAGCTGCTCCCATGATCGCCCCTGCCATTGCTCCGATTTCCAGTCCGCCGACTTTTGCCAAAACGTCCAATGGATTGGTTGCATCCGGGCGATGCAGCGCAAGCACGTCACGAACAACTGCCTTTTTACGCTGCCAGCCTGCGTCATCCAGTCCTGTTCCTCGTCCGACGATTTGCTCAGGATCAGCTCCAGTTAAGGCTGACAGAATCGCGCTGCTAGCTGTCGTGTTGCCAATCCCCACTTCACCGACGATCAGGACTTTGGCGCCTTCCCCGATAATCGCTTCTGCCATTTCAAGGCCAACTGCAATGGAGCGCTGCGCTTCGTCTGCTGTCATCGCTGCTTCTTTCAGCATATTGCCCGAGCCTGCTCTGATTCGCTTGTTGTAAACACCCGGTGCTTCGACCTCGACCGCTACACCGACATCTACGATTTTTTGGATGGCTCCGATTTGTCTGGCGAAGACGTTGACTCCAGCTCCGCCATGAACCATATTCAGCACCATTTGCGCTGTCACTTCCTGCGGATAGGCAGAGACACCTTCCCGTGCCACACCGTGATCGGCCGCAAAAACAAGCACGCCCGGCGGTGTCACAACAGGCATCGTCTCACCTGTCATCCCAGCCAGCTCAATAGCCAATTGCTCCAAGCGACCAAGGCTGCCAAGCGGCTTGGTCAACTGATCCACATGCTGTCTCGTTTGCTCACTTGCTTCCTGATTTCGTGGCTCAATCGCCGGATAAATGACTGACATTACACCTGCACCTCTTTTTCTTGAAAAGCCTTCATGTACTCTTCGATCGTATCCAACTTCACATGGCGACGAACGGTATCCGCCAACAGATCGTACCCCTGCTCTCGTAGAGCGACAAAGGATGGGCGATCCGTGATGGGTGGGAGACCTTTTTTCTCACGGATGGTATTCAGCAACAGAGTGCGGAAGTGGTCATTGTGAAACAGCCCATGAAAATACGTGCCGATCATCTGACGCTCCTCCTGACAATAGCCCTCCGTACGCCCCTCCATCTGGATAAAAGGAAACTCATTGCTCGAATAAGCAGATTGCCCCATGTGAATCTCGTAGCCTTCCACCGTCAGTTTTTCCTTCGCAAATACTGCTTCACCGCGGGACAAAACTGTCGTTTTCTTCTGCTCCATCGTCGTGATCATCGGGATGAGACCCAGCCCATCAAGCTGCTGCAATGGAGACTCGACCCCAGCAGGATCGTGAATAGAATCTCCCAGCATTTGATAGCCGCCGCACAAACCGACGATATACGTCTTCCCTTTATGATGAAGGTCTTTGACCGCCGCGGCAAGACCTGTCTCTCGCAGAAATTGCAAATCCTCAAGTGTATTCTTGCTGCCCGGTAAGACAATCAGGTCGGGTTCACCCAGCTCTTCCAAACGTGTCACAAAGCGCATCCGGCAATCCGGCTCTACAAAAAATGGGTCCACGTCTGTAAAGTTGGAAATTCGCGGGTAGCGCAAAACCGCAATGTCAATCTCTCGCGGTGTCTCACGCTGACCTTGATAACGGTGCAAAATCAGCGAATCCTCCGCATCGATCCACAAGTCTGGAATAAATGGCACGACACCAAGGACAGGCTTGCCTGTGTATTCCTCGAACCAGTCCAGCCCCGGCTGCAAAAGTGTCAAATCACCGCGAAAACGATTAATGATGACGCCAATCACGCGGTCCCGATCTTCGGGTTCGAGCAGCTGGAGGGTACCGACCAAGCTGGCAAACACACCCCCACGCTCAATGTCTGCCACCAAAATGACGGGCGCGTTCGTGAGACGAGCGACCCGCATATTGACGAGCTCGCGGTCATTCAGATTAACCTCTGCCGGACTGCCAGCTCCTTCAATGACGACCCGCTCATAGGAGCTGGCGAGTCGTTGATACGCTTCCTCAATGATCCGCAAGCCCTCGTGATAAAATTCCGTGCGATAGGCAAAAGCTTTCATATTGCCATATGGCTCGCCGTTAACGACAATTTGCGATTCGGAGTCTCGGGTCGGCTTGATCAAAATGGGATTCATGTCGGTCGTCGCCAGAATTCCTGCTGCTTCTGCCTGAACGCCCTGTGCCCGGCCGATTTCTTTTCCATCCAACGTCACGTAGGAATTCAACGCCATATTTTGCGATTTGAACGGAGCTGTCTTGTAGCCATCTTGTGCAAAAATCCGGCACAGCGCTGTAGCAATCGCACTTTTTCCTGCATCCGAGCTAGTGCCTTGCACCATCAACGGGAGGGTTTTAGGCACGAGCGGCCACCTCCGCGCAACGATTCAACCAACGCTCAACCAGTTCGGGATTGGAGCCGAAATGCAAGTGAGTATAGCCTGCGACCAGATTCCCCTGGGCATAGCCCTCCGGCTTCGTACCGCGAAGTCCTTTTGTTTCGTAGGCTGTTGGTAATTGTTGATCCGAAGCATACGTCGAGTAATGGAATTCATGCCCTTTTGCCTGTTCTTCGGTGCCGAGCAAGAAATTGCCTTCCTTGCCGCGCACTTCCCGATAGCCAAGCGCTGCGAGCTTTTTCTGCATGGTCACCTTGCCTGGGATGAGCCCCACCATCGGATAGCTGTCGCCCTCGGTCGTCACGATTGCCTCTGTCAAAAACATGTAGCCGCCGCACTCAGCCAAGGTAGGCAAGCCTTTTGTGATCGCAGATCGGATCGATAGTTTCACCACTTCATTTTGCGATAGCTCTGCCGCAAATTCCTCCGGGAAGCCTCCCCCAATGTACAAGCCATCCGCGTCCTCAGGCACTCCCTCTCCGGCCAGTGGAGAAAAGAACGCGAGCTTCGCGCCATATGCTTCGAGCAGCTCCAAATTTTCCGGATAATAAAAATGAAAAGCAGGGTCCTTCGCTACAGCAATGGTGACATCGGCAGATGCTTTTCGCGGAGCAAACAACGTAGGTTCTGCTTGCAGCGGCTCTGCCTTTGCCAGCTCCCAGATTTGCTCCAAATCGACTGTCTCCGCAATCAGATCAGCCAGCTTTTCAAACAGCGGTGTCAGCTCTCCACGCTCAACAGATGGCACCAATCCGAGATGACGTTCCGGTATTTCCAGCTCGTTCTCCCGTTTCAGGTAGCCCACGACCGGAATCCCGCACTCCTGCTCGATCGCTGCCTTCACGATTTTGTGATGGCCTTCACTGCCGACCTTGTTCGCGATGACACCGACGATTCTCGCCTGTGGATTGAGCAGTTGAAAGCCTTTGACAATCGCAGCCGCACTGCGAGCCATGCTCTGACAATTGACCACCAACAAAACCGGGGAGCCAGTCAGGATGCTGATTTCGGCCGTGCTGCCTTTATCGCTGGTCGCTTCCTTGCCATCGTACATGCCCATAACGCCCTCGATAATCGAGATGTCTGCACCCTCGCTGCCACGGACAAAAATCTCTTTCACGATCTCGTGCTCCAGCATAAAGCTGTCCAGATTGCGCGAAGCTCTCCCCGTTACAGCCGTATGATACGTGGGATCGATGTAGTCAGGTCCGCACTTGAAGCCCTGTACGGTATGCCCTTTTCTTTTCAGAGCAGCCATCAGTCCGATGGTAACGGTTGTCTTACCCGCTCCACTGCCTGTTCCGGCAATCACAATACGGCGGCTATCCGTCATGCGCGCTCCTCCTCATGATGGGGCATCAATCCGACCGAAATGGTGGTGTTGCCCGACTTCTTCTTGGTCAAAACGAGTTCGTCTGCGCCAGTATACAGCTTCACGGCGGGCTCGCTCACTCCGTACGCTCCGGTGAATTTGAAGACGGTATCAGACGGATCGCTGATTTCTACCTGATTCAACTCTTCAGGCGAATACCAGACGAATGGCCAGCCGTATTTTTCGCAGACGGCGATGAGACCCGCTTCATCCTTTTTCAGCTCGATGGTCGCCAATGCTTTGACACTTTTGATTGAAAATTGCAGTTCATCCAGCGTTTCCTTGATGACTGCCTCGATCTCCTCTGCGGAGGTTCCACGGTTGCAGCCCATCCCGAGCACGATGACCTTCGGACGATAAAGGACACCGTTGTCCAAAATCGATTGTTCCTCCGGTGTGAGCAAGCGATGAGAAACGACTAGAGCAGCTTGCGGCTGATCGGCTTTTGCCTCAGCGATTGTCGCGTATTCCTTGATGGATGGCGGCATCGGTGTGTCATGCATCCACCAGTCGCGTTCACCGGATTCATTGATGACAGCTACGCGCTCCTCATTTACGACAGAAGCACTGACAGGGGTCAGCTTTTCAGCGGAATCCCACTCCCAGCCAAAACGTCTACCGAATAGATCGACCGGAATCGTCTTTTGTACGTCAGATGCTGTCGTGATAATCGGACGAGCACCCATGACTGCCGCTACCTCGCGAGCCAGCTCATTGGCACCGCCCAAATGACCGGACAGCACACTGATGACATTCTCCCCACGGTCATCGACGACGACGACACCCGGGTCTTTCTTTTTATCTTCAAGCAAAGGTGCGATCATCCGAATAACCGCACCCAGAGAAATAATGATGATTAAACCTTTATAAGCAGGCCAGAGAGCTGGAAACAGCATCCGCACGCTGTTTGAAAAAAGCTGGATGCCGCGCGCTTCCTCGTCTCCCCGCTCGAACTTGCTCATGTAGTACAGATCTGTTCCAGGAAATTTTTGTGCCAAATCACGCGCCATCTCTACTCCGTGCTTGGTGATGGCGACGATCGCATAGTCTCCGCGCTGCTCGATGACAGGGATTTCTCCCTCGATCAGTTCGATGATCTTCATTATTCCTTCACACCTTTTCTGAACCCGTGTGTAAAGGTTTTGTCGTACAGCTTGGAACGGTACTGCTCGCTCTTGTCGTGGATGTTCGGGTCCAATGCCCAGCCAGCCAAAATCATTGCGTGTTTGCGAATACCGTTTTTCCCCATGTCTTCGTCCAAGTTTTTCAACGTCGTGCGAACGATCAATTGATCCGGCCAGCTTGCACGTTGTACGACTGCGACAGGTGTGTCCTCGCTCCAGCCAGCTTCGACCAGCTCGCGGACTACTTTTTTCGTCAAAGTCGCGCTAAGGTATAGAGCCAACGTGCAATGATGCTCAGCGAGTGCACGCAGTTTTTCTCTATCAGGCACTGGTGTGCGACCTTCCGCGCGGGTGAGGATGATCGTCTGCGTCAGATCAGGAATCGTCAGCTCGGCTCCTACTGCTGCCGCTGCCGCAAATACGGAGCTCACACCCGGTACGATTTCTACCTCGATGCCTTTTTCCTTTAACAGTGCGATTTGTTCCATGATGGCGCCATAAATCGATGGATCGCCCGTATGCAAGCGTACGACTGTTTTTCCACTGCTAATCCGGTCTACCAACTGCTCTACCATTTCTTCCAATGCCATACCCGAGCTTTGCAGTACTTCTGCTTCGGGGTTGCCCATTGCTACCAATTCCTCATTCACGAGAGAGTCTGTATACATAATGACGTCTGCCTTTTGCAGCAGCTTCAAGCCTTTTACCGTAATCAAATCAGGGTCGCCGGGACCCGCTCCTACTATGTACAGTTTCATTACTTTTTCACCACCATCAGTGTAAGATAGCTAAGCTCTGCCCGCTCCAGTTCACGCATATCGGTCCAAACCATTTCCTCGGAGGAAGTAACCTTGGTTGCTACCGCTGCCTTTTCAGCCAGCCCCATTTCTTTCAGCAAGCCAATGATCATTGGCAGTACTTTTGCTACCTTCAGGAACACGACGGTATCGTGGTTCTCAAGCGCTTTGCGCATGGCTTCCTTGTCTTCTGTTGCCGGGATGATTCCGATCTGCTCGTCGCCATCCGCCAGTGGCAGATTGAAGCGGGAAGCTGCTCCCAAAAACGAAGACACACCTGGCACCGACACGACTGGCACTTCCGGATGCTCCTCATGCATGACGCGCATCATGTGGATAAACGTGCTGTAAAACATCGGATCGCCTTCCGTTACAAAAGCGACGTCCTTGCCTTCAGACAAACGCTCCCAGACGATCTCCACCGTGTTGTTCCACTCGCGCTCCAAAATTTCTTTGTCCCGCGTCATCGGGAATACGAGTCCGAGCATTTCCTTGTCTGGGGACTGCACATACAGCTCCGCAATTTGATGTGCGTAGCTTTTGCTGCCCATCCGTTTTTTCGGGTACGCAATCACTGGCGATTGCTGCAATAGACGAAATGCCTTGACGGTAATCAATTCAGGGTCGCCGGGACCTACGCCCAGTCCGTACAATGTTCCGATCTTAGTCACTTGATGTCTCCTCCTTGTTCTTCTGCCTGCTTGGCCCAAGCCGTAATGATGTAGATCGGATTCAATGCTTCAAAGCGCGTCAGGGACAAAATCGGCTTGCTGCGCGATAGCTGCGCCAGTGTCACCGATGTCTCGAATCCTTCCTGCGCGAATGCTTGTGTCGCTTCGTACAATGTCTCAATGGTCGCTGCGTTCACCACAATCCGGCCATTCGGGCGCATTCGTGTGCAGCAGATATTCAACAGCTCACGCAATTCTCCACCGCTACCCCCGATGAATACAGCGTCCGGGTCTGGAAATTGATCGAGGCCATGTGGGGCGCGTGCATTGATCACTGTCAAATCCGTGCGAAACTTCGCCATGTTCTGGCGGCAGTTTTCCAGATCGTCCGCGTTCTTCTCTACGCCGTACACTTCACCCTCACGCGCAATTCGTGCCGCTTCAATGGCGACAGAGCCTGTGCAGGTGCCGATGTCCCAGACAATGCTTTTGGCATGCAATTGCAGCTGGGCAATGCTTAATATACGCACTTCTTTTTTCGTAATGAGTCCCTTGTCCGGCTTGCGCTGAGAGAACTCCTCGTCTGCGATTCCGAACGGCCATACTGGGCTTGGACGGCGTTTTTTCAAAATCACGACATTCAGATCAGAGAAGACACCGTCCGCCATTTCCTCAAGGGAATACCAGCCCGTCCGCTCTTCGGCACTGCCCAGATTCTCCGCCACAAACGCATCGTACTCAGTCATCTGAAACGAAAGGAGGTACTTGGCAATCGCTGCTGGCGAGTTCTCCCGATCCGTCAACAGTGCGACCTTTTCCTTTCCGTCGATCCGCTGTGCCAGACCTTTGATACTGCGCCCGTGTACACTGGCAAGTGTCGCATCCTGCCATACTTCTCCCATTTTGGCAAAAGCGAGCTGAATGGAGCTGAGGTGCGGGTAAATCTCCACGTTCAGTTTTTTGGCAAGCAAGCTGCCGATGCCGTAAAAGAGCGGGTCACCTGACGCCAGAATGACCGTCTTGCGCGTTTCTGTGCGCAGCTCCTCCACCATGGCAGTCAGACCGCCCTTCAGCACACGCTTTTCCCCTGTATACTCCGGGAAAAAGCTGAGGTGTCGCTCTCCTCCAACCAACAGTTCACTTTCTTCTATCCAAGTCCGGTACAACGGCAGCAGGCTCTGCTGTCCATCATCCCCGATTCCAATTACTTTCATCGCCTGTGTCATTGATCGTCACCCTTCCCAACAGGGACCCTTTCATTGTGATGATGATGGTTTCAACCTCGATGCCGCCGCCCACTTCCTTTAGTGCAGCGCGACAGCAGTTTTCGCACATGATCTCGAAAAAGGCGGGCGTGTCCACCATCATATCGCCTACCTGTGAAGCGGTGTTGGCTCCCAAAATTTCGTCAATACGCTCCTGCGAAGCTCCCGCATCTGCCGCCATTTGGGCGAGGAAGCCGAAGTCGACGGGTGCGCTTTTGGAATGAACCATCATGACGCCCTGCGCTACCTTGGAAAACTTGCCCATCATCCCGACCAAGGTCACTTTGCGCATCTTTTTGTTTTTGCACTGCTTGAGGGAAAAGCCGACGAAATCGCCCATTTCCACGAATGCTTCTTCCGACAGCTCTGGATAAGTAGCGACCCCGTAGGATTCACTCTTTCCACCCGTCGACAGCACAATATGATCGCAGCCGGCTTCCTTGGCGACGTTGACCGCTTGCGCTACGCTTGCCTTGTAGGCAGAAGTGGAAAACGGCACCACGATTCCACGCGTCCCCAAAATGGAGATGCCGCCGAGTATGCCGAGTCGTCCATTCAATGTTTTTTTGGCGATTTCCTCGCCCGCAGGCACGGAGATGACGATTTTGATCCCGCGCTTCGTCCCGTACTCATCCAGAACAGCCTGCGCGGTTTCCCTGATCATTTTGCGCGGGACGGGATTGATCGCTGCCTCGCCAATCGGAACGGGCAAACCTGGCTTGGTCACCCGTCCCACACCGAGTCCGCCATCCAAAATAATGCCGGGCTCATCCGACCATTCTACGGTAGAAAGGATAAGGGCACCGTGTGTCGCGTCAGGGTCGTCTCCTCCATCCTTGATCGTGCCTACTGTCGCCCTCTCCAATGAAAATTCACAGCTCTCCATCTGAAAGGTGACGTCCTCGCCGATTGGCAGGCGAATCGTCGCTTGGCTTTGCTCTTCCTGAGTAATCAGCGCGATCAAAGCAGCCTTGGTCGTCGCCGTTGCACATGATCCAGTCGTATATCCGTGGCGGAGGGGTTTTGCCTCTTTTTCGTCCGTTGCTGCTTTGGCTGCCATCTGCTTAGCCCAACCGTTCCGCCATAATCGAAATGGCATTCAATGCTGCTACGGTTACTGGGCTTCCGCCTTTACGTCCCATGTTCGTGATGAATGGGATATCGAGCTTCGCCAGCTCTTCCTTGGATTCTGCCGCAGATACGAAGCCAACTGGCATCCCGATGACGAGTCCTGGCTTTGCTTCGCCTTCCTTTACCATACGGATCAGCTCCAGGAGTGCTGTAGGTGCGTTTCCGATGCAAAAGATTCCGCCATCTGCTTCCTTGATCGCTTTGCGCATGGAAATGATCGCGCGGGTCGTATTCAGACGCTTCGCCTCTTCCATCACATCGCGGTCAGAGATGTACACCTTTACTTCTCCGCCGAATTTTTCAATGCGGTTTTTGCTGATGCCGACTTGCACCATTTGTACGTCTGCTACGACGATTTTGCCGCTGCGGATTGCTTCGATTCCCGATTTTACTGCGTTCGGGTGGAAAACAAGGCTGCGTCCAAGGTCAAAGTCTGCGGATGCGTGGATGACGCGTTGTACTACCGGATATTGTTCTTCCGTAAAAGAATGCTCGCCCAGCTCATCTGTAATGATTTGAAAGCTCAATTCCTCAATCTCTTGCGGTTGTACGGTCATTGGTTTAAATTCCGTTTTGAAATCCATGGTTAGTTTCCTCCAGTCGCTTGTTTAAGTTCGCCCAGCACGCTTGCGTAATCTGAAAACTTCGTTCCATAATCGATCTTCGGACGACCGATGACGATTGTTTCGATGCCCATTTCCAGTGCCGCTTCCACCTTTTCGTCAAAAGCGCCTACCTTGCCACTCTCCTTGGTGATCATCAGCGTAACACCATAATGATCGTAGAGCGCTTTGTTCAGCTCCTTGGAAAAAGGACCTTGCATCGCGACGATGTTTTTTTGCTCGACACCGAGCTCTTCGCATTTCTGCATATTGTCAAGACGCGGCAGCATTCGGGCGACCACCGTAGTATCCGGCAGGCCCAACAGACGATCCGTGAACGTTTTCAGCGTCTTGCTTCCTGTCGTCAGCATGATGATGCCACGCTTTTCTGCCGCCAGCTCAGCCGCTTGGACGTAGTCTTCTACTACAATCAGCTTCTCGCTGCCCGGTGAGGAGAGGCTTTCACGCTCGTAGCGAATGTAGGGGACTCCCGCGCCCTGTGCTCCTGCCATGGCGTTTTTGGAGGCTTCCTCTGCGAAGGGATGACTCGCGTCGACCACGCATTGTACGGCTCTCTCTTGAATCAGCTGCTGAATATCTTCGGCGGTCAGGCGTCCGACCTGGACAGGCACGCCCGCCTCCTCCATGCTTTTCGCAGCATTGTCAGTGACGACCGTCGTCAACAGCTCGTAGCCCTTGTCCTTGATTTGCAAAGCCAACTCGCGCGCGTCGCTCGTTCCAGCCAGTACCAGAATCATGCTGTCTCCCTCCTACTTGGTAACGTGGTCGTGCTTGTGGTCATGATCGTGGTCGTGATCATGGTCGTGGTCATGGTCGTGATGATGATGATGATGGTGACCATGGTGGTGATGATGTCCATGCTCGTCATCGTGGTGGTGATGGTGATGGTCGATGTGCTCCATCGCTGCCAGCCTGTACTGACAGGTATCACAGTTCAGCTTCACTTCCCCTTGCAACGCTTCCACCACACGATCCTTGAGCACTTCTTTCAACAACGGATGGAAGCCAAAATACTCGGCCATTTCGAACTGGGCTTCTGGATATTGCTCACGGAACTTCTCCAGTTGATCGCTCATCCGTTTGATCAACACACCCGTGAACAAGAAGTACGGCAAGAGAACAATGCGCTTCGCACCCAACTTCAGGCAACGCTCAACGCCCTCGTCGTACAGCGGATACGTCACGCCCATGAAGGCAGTCTCTACCCACTTGGCTTTGTAGCGCTCCCAGAACAGTCGGGACATTTTGTAAATATCGCTGTTAGCATCTGCATCGCTGCTACCGCGTCCGATTACGAGTACAGCCAGGTCATCATGGTCTTCCCCGGAGGCAAAGCCTGCCCCTTCCATACGCGCGGTCAAAATATTGATCACTTCGTCGTGAATGCCGATCGGGCGTCCGTAGATGAACTGAACGTGTGGGTGCAGCTCCTTTGCCTCGTCGATGGCAGCTGGAATATGAATTTTTGCATGTCCGGCAGAGAACAGAATGATTGGAATCACCGCCACGCGGGTTGCCCCCCGTGCCACGCATGTATTCAATCCTTGCAGCATGTCAGGACGGGCAAACTCCAGAAAGCACGTCTCGATTATCGGAACATCCAAGTCAGGCGTTAGTGTCGCCACAAACTGGCGAATCTCTTCATTACCTTCCGGGTCCTTGCTTCCATGACCTACAAATAATACTG
Source organism: Brevibacillus porteri (assembly GCF_003013475.1). Lineage (GTDB taxonomy): Bacteria > Bacillota > Bacilli > Brevibacillales > Brevibacillaceae > Brevibacillus > Brevibacillus porteri. The sequence goes on along the minus strand of NZ_PXZO01000064.1, from coordinate 107,534 downwards.
CGTCCATTTTATATCCCCCTCGTTTTTTATTCAGTGTTCTTGCATTAATCTCCGCAGGCAGCATTCTCGATCTCAGCTTTTGCTGGCTCGTACCATGCGTAGCCCTCCAGCTCACCTACACGTTGGAAAAACTTGTGGAAACGCTCATTCGGAAATGCTTCTTTTTTGAATCGGTTCACGATTCGCTCCACGAGTGGAACAATCTCTTCTTTTTCGATGCCTTCTGCTACTGGAATACCGGAGTGTGCATTGCGTCCCACCGTTTTTGCTCCCAGGAATAAATCGAACTTTCCTTTGCGGAATACGATCCCGATGTCCTCTTGAACCGCGCCGTAGCACGCCATCCCGCAGCCGTTGAATCCGATCTTCAGTTCCTTCGGCATTTCTTTTCCACCCAGCTTTTGGTGCAACTCGTCGGCATAAGGAATACTGTCTTTTTTCTCACCGTCGCAGAAATCGCAAGCTTTTACCTGCAAAACGTCTCCGATCGGGCTGAGAATCAGTCCAAGCTCTCGCAAGCGGCTAGTGATGCTGGCAGGGTTGGCCGTCGGCACGCGCAAAATCATCTGGTGGTGTGGGGTGTATTCGATCTCGCCTTTTTCTCCAGCCACTTCGGCAATCGCCATCATTTGCAGCGGCGTGATTTTTTTGTTGGCGACACCAGGACTTATCGCGCATTCGAAAATCATCTCTGGCGTAAAGGTAGATACCGGACGATGGACTTGGCCGGAAGCGGGCTTGGTTTCAATGCCTTTCGCCGCATTGATAGCAGTCAACGCCTCCATCGCCCATGCGAAAGGAGCTTTTGGTGCCTCTACCTCTGTTGCAGGCGGCGCTTCCAGTACGGCCGTGCTTGTTGCAGCATAATTTGCTGGTTCTGTAGCAGTTACTCTGTCCTCGGTAACGGCTACTGGTCTTTCTGCCTTCGGTGTCACTGGTGCTTCCGGAGCTGACGCAAGGCTGCTCTCCTCGGAGGCCTCGAGCGACCACGGCTCATTTTCTACACGCAGACGCTGATGCGGCTTCAGTGGCTGCTCATCGGCAGACAGCGTATATTTGCGCTGGTAGCCGCGCGGCGTAATCATTTTGCCGTCGTATACAAACGTCGATGTATTTCCAATAATCACGGTGGTCAACATGCCGATATCATGCTCCAGCATTTGCGCCAGCGTCGTCACGACAACCGTTTCGCGTTCGCGATAAGCACTTTTCACGATACCAACCGGCGTATCTGGTGAGCGGTACTGCAAAAGAATGCGTTGCGCTTCCACAATCTGGCGGGTACGTCGTCCGCTGCGCGGGTTGTACAACGCAATAACAAAGTCAGCCATCCCTGCTGCGTCAATCCGTTTGGCAATCAGTTCCCACGGCGTCAAGTGATCACTCAGACTGATCGTGCATGCGTCGTGCATGATAGGCGCCCCGAGGATTGCCCCACAGGAATTGATCGCCGAGATGCCCGGTACGATTTCGATTGGTACACCGGTTGCTTCTGTCCAGCCTTTTTCCACCAACACCTCGTATACGAGACCTGCCATCCCGTAAACACCTGAGTCTCCACTGGAAATGACCGCTACTTTTTTGCCTTCCTCTTCCGCCTGACGCACAGCTTCCCGTGCACGCGTCACTTCTTCCGTCATCCCTGTGCTGACGATTTGCTGATTCGTCAAAAGTCCGCGGATCAAATCTACGTAAGTGGAATAGCCGATAATGATATCGGACTCCTGCAGAGCTTCCCGCGCCCGCTTGGTGATATGCTCAAAACTTCCTGGACCAAATCCGATCACAAACAACTTGCCGCTCATAAGGCCCCTCCCCTTTTCGCTTCCTATTTATAATAAAATCGATATCATCACGCTAACGAGCAGACATAAGAGCGAAACGAGATACATCAAACGAATCGTCGCGACAATATCACTTGCCTGCAATGGTCGTTTCGCATCTCCCATTTTTGCCCGATTCGATGCAACACCTTGGTAATAATTCAGTCCCCCGAGCTGCACGCCTAATGCCCCAGCGACTCCGGCTTCTGGCAATCCACTGTTAGGACTCGGATGCAAGTGTGCATCTCTTCTGATCATTGCCCAGCACTGCTTCCAATCCAATCGCTGCAGCCAGCTTGCGGCAACGAGCAATAAAGCTGTCAAACGGGCGGGTATGTAGTTCAGTACATCGTCAAAGCGGGCGGATGCCCAGCCGAGATTCCTATACTTCTCGTTTTTATAGCCAACCATGGAGTCGAGAGTGTTGGCGGCACGATACGCCATTGCCAACGGCGCTCCCCCAATCGCTGCGAAAATCAGCGGAGAGACGATCGCATCGACGATGTTTTCTGCCACGGTTTCTACCGCTCCCCGACATACTTCCGGTTCATCTAACCGCTCTGTATCCCGACCAACTACCATGGACAAGGACCGTCTCGCCGCTTCCATATCCCCAGCCACAAGATGACGGGCAATCTCCATCCCGGCATCAGCCAAGCCTTTTGTTGCAATCGTCGTGGATATCAACCAAGCACCCAAGATCCAGGCAAGCACCGGATGGATGAACGTGACTCCCCACAAAAGCAGCCAAACAACAGCGTAGCTGCCGCCTACGATCACGAGCGGGAACAGGACTCCTGCCAGCTTCAAATGCGACTCCTCTTTGACGAGAGAACGAATAACCCGCTCCAATCGTGTAATCCACCAGCCCATGATGATCACTGGATGCAGCAGGCTCCGGGGGTCTCCTACGACTCGATCAATCAAGTAGGCCGCGCATAAAATCCATACTTCTGTCATGTTGTCCCTCTCTTACTCTTCAGGGGTTGTCGCATCCAGCTCTGTCCTTCCGCATCCAAGCATTCCGCTACCAGAGCCTCCCCATGCTTAATGCCATCGACCTGCCAATATCGGTCAGGATTGTTTTCGAGCCACGCGGCCTGGAACCAGCGGATCACGCCGCCATGTGTGACGATGACGACTGTATCGGATGCCTCCTCCTTGCCCGCTCTCTCCAACAAGAACCGTAGCCAACCATCCACGCGCATCCCAAGCTCTTCCAGACTCTCCCCTTGTGGAGGTCGATTTCGAAAAGGATCGTCGTACCAGCCTGTAGCTCGCACAGGGTCCGACTGCATCAGCTCATCGTAGGTCATCAGCTCCCACTCACCAAAAGACAACTCTCGCAATGCTGGCTCTGGATTAACCGATAGCCCCCAAGCAGCTGCGAGCGGTTCGGCAGTCTGGATGCATCTGAGCAGATCACTGGAATAGATCACAGCAGGTTGCCCGATCAGCACAGGTAATTCCTTTGCCAACTCACTCGCGTGCAGATACCCGTGTTCATTCAAAGGAACGTCACTATGCCCCAAATATCGATGCTCACGATTGCTGTCTGTCTCCCCGTGACGTATCCAAACTAGCTTCATAACCACCAGCTCCCGACTAACACCAAGAGAACGACTGCTTCACTGCTTTCGATAACAGCCCCGTAGCAGTCTCCATTTAGTCCACCCAATTTTTTTGAAACCGAGCATGAAAACAATAGAGCGAACAACAGTGACAGGAAAATGGCTGTGATGACCTGCAAGCCCCCAAGATACCAACCTGCGGCAAACACGATGATGTAGCTCACAATGATAGAGGAAACGGAAAGCCCAGCACTGATGCCTTTTCCGATCCCTTTATCTGCCGAAAGATACGGCCAGAGCTTAATCGCCAAAAGCACATGTGTCCGCGCTGCTACTGGTGCTACGATCAAAAAGCTGCCCCATCCCGGATGTGCGAGCTCTGCGACTGCACCCGCCTTGATCAGCAACAGCATAATCGCAGCAAGAACGCCCATCGCTCCTACGCGGCTATCCTTCATAATCGTAAGGATTTGCTCTCTCGGTCTGCTGCTGCCAAGACCGTCCGCGAGATCCATCCACCCATCCATATGAAGACCACCGGTCACGTAGACCCATGCGACCAGCGTCAAAATAGCGGCGATCAATGGACTAAACAGCACCAGTCCTGCCTGATATACACCCCATAGCACTAAACCGATGACCAAACCAACTGCGGGATACCAGTTGACGCTTTTTCTCCACGCCTCCTCTGAAGGACGAAGCCACGGAACCGGGATACGCGTGAAAAACGAGATCGCGTGTAAAAATGCATTCATCCTTTGATCCTCCACGGTATCCCAGACAAAACCGCGTAGACGGCGTCCGCTTGTCGCGCACTTCTCTGGTTGACATCGCCCAGCACATCCGCGAACCATCTGCCCAAACGACTCAAGGCTACACCGCCCAATCCGACCTCGCTTGTGACGGCAATAACTTTTTGCGAGGAATTGTGAACGAGAGACAGCCATGCCTCTGCCTCCTGCAGCAGGGCTTGCGTGTGTGAAGGACTTCTCCATTCAGACTCATCTACGCTCATCAATCGATTACTCACCCAGGTGGACAGACAATCGATTAAAACCACATCATACTGCTCACTGAATGCGTGGTAATCGGTTAATCGCTCTCCTACCTCCACACAGCCCCATTCCAGCGGACGACGTGCCTGATGCAGCTCGATTCTCTGCTTCATTTCATCATCCCAGGCCTTGCCTGTCGCCACGTACAGGACTCGACTGCCCAACATCATCGCAAGCTCTTCCGCGTAGCGGCTTTTTCCTGAACGGACACCGCCTGTTACCAGCACCAAGCTCATCGCTGTTCACTTCCTTCCGCATGGACCTCGCGGAGCGCTGCCAGAAGTCTTTCATTTTCCTCTCGTCCACGCACTGCGATTCTTACATCATGTGCCGTCAAACCAGGATACATCGCACAGTTGCGGATCAGAACGCCTTTTTTGCCGAGCCGTGCCTGCAATTGTTCCGCTGGCAATCCTTCTGGCGAGCGCAGCAGCAAAAAGTTTGCCTCCCCCGGCCATACCTGCCAGCCCAACTCATCGCTGATGCAATCGATCAAATACGCACGTTCTGCTTTTATGAGCCTGCGCGTCTGTTCCTCATATGCCTGCTCCTGCAAGCACAGTTCTCCAGCTAAAAGGGCCAGTGCATTCACGCTCCAGCTCACTTGCTTCTGGCGCATCCTCGCAATGACATCCGGATGCGCAATCGCATAACCCAGGCGCAATCCCGGGATCGCGTACATTTTCGTCATCGAGCGCATCAAGATCACACGGGGAAAGCGCTCGAGCTGCGTCGCCAATGTATATTGCCGATCTTCCTCCACAAAATCAAGGAAAGCCTCATCCACGATGAGCCACGTGTTGGTCTTACTCGTCCATTCCGCCATTTGGCGAAGCTCATCCGGTTGATACAGGATTCCCGTCGGATTGTTTGGTGACCCGACAAATACGAGATCAGACTGCGTAAAAAGAGTGTGCAGCTCTATGGGATCGGGCTTGTACCCGTTCGCTTCCTTCCCGAAGCAGCCAATGACACGGGCACCATACTGCTCGGAAAGTTGCGCGTATTCCGAAAAGCAAGGATATACCACACCAACCGTTTCCGGCGAAAGACCGAGAATGGCCAGTGCCATCGCCTCCGCGGCACCATTGGCAGGCAGCAACCATTCCTCCGGCACTTGCAGCCGCTTCGCCAGCGCACGCCGAAACACACGATGTCCAGGGTCTGGGTAATGCGCTACAGCAGCCAGCGAAGCCAGCAGCATCTCACGAACGCTTGCTGGCATCCCCAGCGGATTAATATTGGCACTGTAATCCAGAAACTGCCCGGGCTCTCGACCAAAGCGCTGCGCTGCGGTCAGCAAGTCTCCGCCATGACCGTACGTCTCTATTACACCTGCGCTTGTCAAAACTCTACCCCTAGCACAGCTGGAATCCCTTCATCGTAGTAATGCTTGATTGGCTTCATCTCTGTCACCAAATCTGCGATATCCAAAATCTCCTGCTTTGCTGCCCGTCCCGTAATCACGAGGTGAATATGACTTGGCCTATTTTGAATCGCTTCCAACACATCGGACAATGGCAACACATCATCAATCGGGAAGCGGTCAATCGCCAATGCATTATTTAGCTCATCCAAAATGACGACATCGTACGCTCCGGAAGAAAGCTTTTCGCTCGCAAACGCCCAAGCTTCTTTCAATGCCTGACGATGCTCCTCCGGTGTTTTCGTCCATGTGAAGCCGACGCCCATTTGCACAATTTCAATGCCCAATTTATCGAAAATAATCTTTTCTCCGTATGTACGCTCCGGCGACTTGATGAATTGAACCATCAGCACCTTTTTCCCGCGCCCTGTCGCCCGCACAGCCAACCCGACTGCCGCTGTCGTTTTTCCTTTGCCGTCTCCTGTGTAAACGAGGGTCAATCCTCGCTTCTTATCGTTTTTCTCCATCATGACCACCTCAAAAAGTGACGTATTTTACTCCGCTGTTTCCTCCAAATACTTTCCGAAGCATAAAAAAAGCGCCCTGTTTCCCCCAGTACGTAAGGAAAAACAAAGCGCGGATAGCTGAAAAGCAACAATCCTCACCTCTTCCTTTGACCCGAAGGAAATAGTGTAAACATAAAAACAGGCAGGTCTCCTGGCTCGAGGATTATCGCTTTTCTTCTCCTTCCCGCTCCCGGATGGGCAGTGGATGGCATGATGCCTTGAAGAACAGCTACTCTCTTACAGTGGCGGGACCGCGTTGGCTTTTCACCAAACTTCCCTTTTAACCTTGCTCCTGCGAATCGGTTTCGCAAAAACAAGGACCTGTTTCTCTTCCATATATAAATGTCGTTCGTTCCGTTGACAAGCACTTGCTTTAATAATAGCAAAAGCTACCGAGGATTCAAGCAAAAGCTGCCGATTCGTCGCTGGTGACTATTAGCAGAAAATTTAAGATAATGACCGTTTACATGCCTGATGTTTTTCGTTACCCTATTGGCAAAACAATCGAAAGTGGTGTGCAGTCATGCTATTTCCTCCGATTCCAAAAATACCAGACATGGTCCTGCCTAGCCCACTGCCGATCAAGGAATGCGGCGAACCGATGATTCCCCTCTCTTCCCTTTCAGCTCAAATCACAGTCTATCCAGCCTACTACCACGAGGGCTATGCCGGAACACAGCCAGAAGCCTTTTTGCGAGAAGGGGCAGCACGCAAGCTCGCCATGGCAGCCGCGCAACTGCCTGTTGGCTACAAGCTCGTCGTGTTGGACGGCTGGCGCTCATTTGAGGTACAGGCATCCTTGTATGATCGTTTCCGCGAAGCCTTGCTATTACAAGGCTGGCAGGAAGGACCCGCCCTCACGGAAGAATTGAGCAAATTCGTCGCTTATCCAACAACAGACCTCTCCAAACCGTCCCCTCACCTATCCGGCGGTGCAGTGGATCTGACTATCGCAGGGCCTGATGGCTGGCTGGAGATGGGGACAGACTTCGATGATTTCAGTGAACTGGCTTCCACTCGCTATTATGAAGAGTTGGCACAGTCTAAGCAAAAGGACATCGAGATTCGAGACAATCGCCGACTGCTTTATCATTTGATGACGGCTGCCGGATTCGTCAACTATCCGAAAGAATGGTGGCATTTCGAATACGGAACGCGCACTTGGGGACAAAAAACGCAGCAAGAGCCGATCTATGGCGGGGTTTTGTCGATGTAACCACAAATAATCAAGCAAGGCATGAGCCCGGTCGATACCGTACTCATGCCCAGATGGCCGCCCACTCTTCAAACTCAACAAATTCCTGTACCTCTTAGGTCACTGGTATTTCAGAAGATGCTGCTGAAACCAAAAGGCTTTTGTTGTATTCAGGTGACAATACAATATTTGTATAAGTTCCGTGCCCTGACACATAGTGATAGGAATGCTCGACGCCTGCTGGGATAAAAATAGCTGCAGGACTCTCAACAGTCTTCTCTTCTTCACCGAGTTGAACATGACACACCAGACCAGTGCCATCAGATGCATCTCCCCAAAAGAGGAAGGCACTGTCACAATGATGCGCATGTCTGTCTACATGTTTTTCAGGAATACCGGACAAATCGCATAATCCAAATATCCTTTGGATCACATAGAATGAGGCTCGCTCATCAACACGCGAATCCATCATAACCCAGCGTATCCCTGGACCATCACGATGATACTGTAGCTCTGAAGCACCTTTTGGAAACGGCTTTCCTACCTGTAAAGAAACAGGCAGCTTTGGGCTTCCTATTGGAGGACGCTTTTCTTCGAGAAGCCGTGTTCTTCCAATTGTTTCGGGAGGAAATGGCTCATACGCTTTGGAATTCCTCTTTACGGCTTGAACATGGTAAGCCGATGTATGCGTAAAGGCATTTTGCCCAGCGATTGGGCGCAGTTCGTCCGGTCTATACCCTGTCGTCAGACGTATCACTTGTACAAGCTCGGGAATTCTATCCAAAGAATAACGATGATCATTTCGAAGCTTTTGCAACGCAACAGTAAGCTGGATCAAGTCAGTAATACCAGCTCTTTCGCCGATTCCTAAAATTGTCGCATCAATGACAGAAGCGCCTGCATCAATAGCCGCCAACGCATTCGCTTGAGCAAGACCAAGATCATTATGCAGATGAACTTCAATTTCGCATCCAAATTCCTCAATGGCACGAGTTACAATTTTTTTGCATGTATCAGGCTCCCATATCCCGACAGTATCTGCCAAACTAATGCGATCTGCGCCTGCCTGCAAAGCAACATGACCTAAGCTGGATATCTTTTCCCACTCTGTCCGTGAAGCGTCTTCAATCGTGAATCTAACCTGTAAGCCAAGCTTTTTTGCTTCGATAACAGCTTGTTGGACTTTCTCTTGTATATAGCTTTCCTGGTGATGACTGAATTTGGTTTGGATAGACACATCATTAATGGAAGCCCAAATCCCCACCCAGTCTGCTTTGGCGCGCTTTACTGCATGTACTTCTTCAACAGTAGCTCTCGCATGCATTAATATTTGCGCTCGTCTTGCCGATTGAGCCACTTTTCGGCAGATTTCTTCATCCAGGGCAGAAATTCCAGGATGGCCCACTTCTATGAGGTCTATCTGATAGCTTTCCAAGAGATGCAGGATGCGAATCTTGTCTTCGCATGTGAAGCGCACGCCTGATTGCTGCTCTCCTTCTCGCAGTGTTGCATCCAAAATTTGAAACGGCTTCATTTCCAGCACATCCTTACGGGTTTACTTCCTTTTTCAGGAATTCGTCTGTTTCGCGCAAGAGTTGATCACGATTTTTTTCATACAACACCCAATGTGTTGCATCTTTGATAACCACTTCTTGTTTTGCAGATGCATTGGTTAGCTTATGGAAGAGGGACTTATCGGCAAAAAAGTCCAGATCTCCTCGAATGATCAACACTGGCGTTGTAATTTTCGCTGCATCAAAAATGGGTCTGTCCGTCCAGATGTAATACAGATCTACCAAAGGTCCCATTGGACGGCGGATGGATTGTTCAGGTTGCTTGCTGCTGTTAGGATCAGAATTTACGAAGACCTTGGATACAGCATTCATTGCCTCACCAGAAACCAGATCACGTTTATCTAGCATCATGTGCCAATGGTGCATGGCCTTGTCAAACTGGACAACCTGGTACGCTGGTAATTGGGGATTGATTTCACCTGGCTTCCCTTTTGCTTCAAATGGAGTTGCCATCAAAGGCAAAGAAAAACCATGCATAACACCATAAAGCACGAGTTTTTCAATATCATCGGAATGTTCAGTCGCGTACATCCCCGCAACAACTCCACCCCAAGACCATCCTACGATACTGATTTTATCTACTTGTCGCGTTTTCTTTATGTGCTGGACGACAGCCTCCAGATCTTTTACCGCCTCAGTGGCACGGACGACAGGAGCATTCTTTACAGGTGGTTGATCCATTTCAACTGGTCGGGTAGAATGCCCAAACCCTCGGAAGTCCATCGCCCATGTGTCGTAACCCTGCTTTGCGTATTCCTCCATCCAGGAGTATCCCGGAACATCAAATGCTTGGGCGGTAGGTACGCTAAACGGTTCAAGAAACAATACAACCTCATTATTGGTGAACTTTTCCTTGTTTTTGGCACTCATATGCCTCACATATAAGGAGACGTCCTGATCGATGCTTGGCACTTTCAGTTCTTCCGTTACGATTTCACTGGTTGATTCCACTACAGATTGAGCTTGTGTTGTACTATTTTGATTGGGGGAATCAGGAATTGAACACCCTTGAACAAGCAGCCCTAAAGATAGGACTAGCATAAGAAAATGATTTTTCATTTGATGATTGAGATTCATAGTTTGGCACTTCTTTCAAAGTAGATTTAGAGGGTGCTAGAAATTGAAGATTCTTGACAGCAACGCAATGCATCCTGCTGCAATGATTAAGCCTGCAGGCAGCCCATTAGTCAGTAGCACTGCCAAAAGTGTTCCAAGTGTTACGCCTATGAAAACAACCGGTTGATCTGGCAAAATACTTAAGCCTTTTCCCCCGACATAAGAGATGATAAAACCTGCTAAAATGGCTATCGTTGCTTTCCAACTGACCATTTCCTTGCCAAGGGAGATGAAATCATATTTTCCTTTGGCAATCGGAATCAACAAGAATACCATTAGACAAAACAGACCCACATGGAAAATTGGTTTTTGGATTGCATCCATGACAGGCACTGCTTTTAGCAAAGATAATCCGAGCAGCAAGAGGGAAGCGTAGACGAGAACCAGATCCTTTGCCACTAATGACAAGAGGGCGATTACCAGTAAGATAATGGTGGTATGCAACATAGGAGTCTTTATAGTAGCGTGTTATCCCAGCTTCCCTCTGCCGGGGCTTCCACCTGTACCATTTGGACGGAAGCTAAATTGACTTTGACTAGATTGGGAGCAACGGCTGGCAATAGGTCTGGTCTCTGAATGATTAGTTTGAATGCCTCAAAGCTAGCCAATACTCCGACGATATTCGCTACCGGAGCAAGCACTGCCCATGGAGCCTCTCTCTTTACATAGGCATCTGCCCATTCAGGCAAGGCGCCTTGCGATACGGAATACTTTGCACGCTCGTCTTTGATCTGATTAATTTTTTCACGCATCTCTGGCGTGAGAGGCTGTTGATAGGAAGGGTGTCTCATGACGACCTCATAGGGCAAGGAGTCGGGTGTCATGCACATGACTCCTCCGCGGAAAGGTGGTGTTACCGCAATCCAGATGGAGGGAATACCCATATCGGCTGCTGTTCTATGGATGATTACCCGTGCAACCAGATTATCCGTAGCATCTACAATCACATCTGTATCACCCAGCAGATCATGTGCATTTTCTTCGGTAACAAACTCCCTTGTTACCTTTACTTCCAGCTCTGGATTGATATCGTGAAGTATTTCCTTCGCTACTTCCGCCTTGGGAGAGTTGATTTTGCTGACAAAGCTGAGCATTTGGCGATTGAGATTACTTTCTTCAAACGAGTCTTGATCGATGACATGAAGCTTCCCTACACCCATCCGGGCGAGTTGAATCAATGTGATTCCTCCCACGCCGCCTGCACCTACCACCGTTACCCTAGCATTTCGCAGTTTGGCTTGCTCCTCACTCGTAATGATTCCGAAATTGCGGGTAAAACTATTGTTATATAATTCCCTATTTTCTATCAATGACATGCGATCATCTCCTTTGTTCTTTCAAAATCGTTATAGTGTTGCATAGTTCCACGTTCCATCAGGGGGAGTTGTCACTTTTACCGGTGTGTCCGTATCTAGATTAATGAGAACTCCTTTGGGTGCACGTGCCAACGGTTCTCTGCCCGTCAAGATTTGCACAGCTTCATGAAAGCTGAAAAGCGCTATGAGATGGGCACGAACTGGTGTAATAATCCAGCCAGCCTTTCCCTCACAAAAATCCTCTGCCCATTCCTTTGGAGCTCCTTCTTTGACAGAGTGCCAGGCCCTGGCTTTTTTTATGTCAGCAATCTCTTGGCGTAACGCTTCATTGGTCAACTTTTCCCCTGCTCCTGGAATGTTCAATGCTGTTTCGTACGAGATGCCGTCTGGAAAAAAGGAAGAGACAAACCCGCGGGTTGGGGGGCTCCCTGACATGCCCACGCTTGGTATGCCCAGCTCACGAGCGGTCCGGTGGATGATGACGCGGGAGGGTATATCGTCCACTGCTTCAATCACCAGATCATGCCCTTTCATCAGTTCAAGCACATTGTCTTCATCAACATTTGCTTGGACGCATCGAACAGATATGTATGGGTTGATGGACTGAAGAACTTCTTCAGCCGTCGCCGCTTTTGATTTACCCAATGAATGTACCGTTGCCAGCATTTGACGATTGATGTTAGAAACTTCGAATTCATCCGGGTCTACTCCAGTGACCTGCCCGATCCCCATGCGGGCGCAAAGAATCGCTTCCATCCCCCCAACCCCGCCGAGTCCAAATATGATGATCTTTCCTTCCTTTAAGCGTTTTTGTTCCTCAGCGGTATACACCCCAATATTTTTCTTGACCATTTCCCAATAAAACGAATCCGCTTCCACTTCTTTTTCCTCCTCTTTCCAATTTCAATTGACCATTTACATTTGCCATTATAGAGTTCCAGTTACTAGCAAAAAAATAGCTCGTTCTGACTATTAATTGGGTTTTATTTGAAATTTTCATGAACAAAGGAGAAAAATTTTTAGCTAGAATAGACAAACTGAAAAGGCTTGAGTCCGGTACAATACCGAACCCAAGCCTTACATCCCCTAACCTTACTGCAAGAAATCCGCCATGATGATCTCCGTATCAAACGGCGTAATTCCCTCTTCCAAAGAAAATACCGTATCTGCCTCTTCTGCTTGATCAGTCAGCGTCCCCCTCGCCTGCGCATGAAGCATGAACAACTCATGCAGGGTAGGCTTCACCAACGAGGTGAGCGCTCTTCCCATCAGCTCCACCCCTCCCGCATTGGACTCCACATTGTTGGCAAACCTCGGATCTGAATTCAGAGCGATATCCGTCCAAATCACTTTTCTCTCCACGAGATCCAGAATGACCGGGATACAAATCCGCGTATTGGCGGCGAGATCAACCTTGTCCTGTACCGTCTGCGGCTCGAAAATCTCCCCTGTCTGTGGCGCCGAACGAATCATCCAGCCTGCGAAGCATTCGGGCAAATCGCAATAAGGCTGACTCGTAAACGAATACAGGTTCATGACGACATATCGACCGCCATAGCGGATGACAGAATCAATGTCGATGTCGATGAATTCGCACGCGCCTTTGGGAGCCTCCACAATATCCCCGCTATGGCACGCTTGATACTTGTCGGAACGCAGATTGGTATAGGAAATATGCTCCATGTACTTCCAAGCCTCGTTATAGAGCACGGCAGACAAATCGATATCGACTCTGCCTGTAGGAACATCGTTGACGATCCCTTCCTTCCACCACAGGAAAAAGCGAATCGTCCCTCCATCCGGGATCGATAACCGGGAGCCGCGTGCAATCGTGCGTAGTGCTTTGCTGGCGGATCGCATCGAAAACGGAACGAGATGCTCCTGTAGCCGCGGGTCGATATAGACGTTACCCAGCGAGGGCAATTGGGCAAAACGGTTCAACAACGATGTCCGGCAAATATCCGCTGCCTTCTGTCTAATGTCCTCTTGCAGTCCTGGCACTCGGTTTTCAATTGCCTGTACTTTCGCCACTTGCCCTTTCGGAAAAAAGGTCCGCCATTCCCCGTAGCTATCCCGTTTGTCGAAGTGATTCATGACTTGCAAAAGAACTGGAGTCGATACACCGTGCGCAATTTTCTCGAAGGCAGAAAGGACTGAACTCCCCTGCTCCGTCAAACGCAACAAATGATCCAGACGACGGGCAAATTCCCCTGGACGCTGTTCGAGCAGCTTTATCGCCATATTCACATCCGCACGAACCAACGCCTGCTCTACTTGGCTATTGAACGTCTCGACCTTGTGATTGTTGCGCAAAATATCGAATGCTTCTGCCGCTTTCGGATAGCGATCCTTATATTCAAACGGATGCAAGATTTCCCCGAGACGAATCCATCTGTTTTTGTAACGATTCATGTCTTCTACGATATTCGAGCTGGCTTCCAGCAGGCCGAGGAGCAGTCTTCTTTCGCCGCGCTTAAACTTGCGAAATTTCGCAGGCTCCGCCAAGCTCACATCCCCGTCAGACAGCGCCACTGCAAGACGTAGTACATCTGTCGCTGTCTTGCAATAGTGGGCAAAAAAAGTAGCAGGAAGCTTGTCATATTTGAGTAACAGGCTAGCAGCAATCGCCACGTTTTCCTTTTGGGGAATCTCGGCTGGGAGAGCTTCTGCGATTCCTTCATAGGCCTGAATCAAGCCCTCCAAGTCTTCCCTGTCAGTAGCAGAGAGCGAGCTATTGGAGCGGAGCAAGTTCATTCCTACCTGTAGTAGCTCTTCGTCTGTGCCCAGATGTATCAACTTCAGGCGAGATTCTCGCAGCAAAGGCAAACGTTTTTTCACTTCGTGCACAGGAAGGTCCAACGTCAAATAGTGAATGATCGCATTTACAAACAGCTCACCCTCGCTGGCCTCCATGACTTGCTTAGGAAAATTCGGATACATCGGCTTGTACTGTCGGGATGCCCCGATCTTTACCTTGAGCACAGCTACCACGTCCGAATAGAGCGCAAAAAACTCTCCTTCCGACAGCGTCCGGATTCTTTCTAGCAATTCCAGTGAAAAGGTATAGCCCAAGCTCTCAATATTACGTAAAGCCGCAGCTAAATAAGAGGTAGGCAGTTCATGCTGCTGCCCCTGATGTACGATGATTTTATTTTTCCGGCGAAGGTAGATTTGATTTTTCATTGGCATCACGAAAAAATCAGGAAAGCAGTACCCCTAATGGTGAACCAAACCTTTAGCTCAGAAGGAAGGTGTACAATAGCCTGATTTTTTATTCCTTTTTGTAATTTTTCACCATCTTACTTCAATTTTGCCAGATGGTAAAGCTTTCCGGGAGGAACGAGAAATAAATCCGTCCCCGGACCTAATTCGATTTCAATCCGTTGCCTGTTATTCCCTATTCTTCATCCCTGTAAAGTGAGTAGCAGAGTACCAAAACTTTACAGGAGGGAGAACTCGATTCATGAATCAATCTGTTATGAAAAATCATACAGCCCCCCCTTTCTTTCAAGGAGAGAAATGGTTAGTGTATAGCGGCTTGCTTGGCTTCTTACTGGCTGCCATATGCGCACTCTGGGTCATGCTTTACGGAGGACCCGTCGCTCCTAATGGCGATGTCTCGAAAGCGTTTTCCTTTAATGCCGCACTCGGAATATTTTTATTGTCGACAGCTGCCATCATTCCGTTATCTGCCCTGGGCACGCGAAGTAGAGCTTTCTTTCGCTGGTCTTATATCCTGCTTGCTTTCTATTCGTACGGAGCGGAAACCGTACAAAACTTCCGCGGCGTAGACCCGAGGTTCGTCAAAAATGGCACATCCTTTGACGTCGCTGTCGGTTCCATTTTTACTCTTGTGGCTCTTCTCTTGGTCCTCTTTTATGTATTCATTGCCATTCAGTTTTTCCGCAGAAAAGCTTATTCCCTACACCCAGAGCTGGCAGTTGGCATCCGCTATGCAATGATTGCGGTTATGCTATCGTTTGCGGCAGGCCTCTGGATTTCATTCAATGATGGTCGAGTGGTCGGGCAACAAGGGAATATCATTTGGCTCCATGGTATTGGCTTTCATGCTCTGCAAGCAGTACCTTTTGTCGCTTGGTTAGCTGAACGTAAAAAGCATGTGTCCACTGCTCGTACTGGCTTCATCCATCTCGCAGGTATCGCCTACTTGCTCGGTTTAGGTGCAATCGGCTGGCAAACCTATCTCGGTCGTGCTGTTTTGGAAATATCCGTATTTCCGATTCTCGCCGCCTGTTGTTTCTTGGTTGCCTTCTTTCCAATCGTTTTCTTCCTTCAACAAAAGAACAATGCAAAAAACCTCCACCATACTTCTGATATTCAGAACTAATTGATTGTCTCGATCTTTCGTGATACTTTGATACCAGTACCCGACATACGGTATCAGAAACGAGGAGATCGATCTATGACAGCGCGTATTGGACTTCCTGCACCTGATTTTACGATGGACACCGTAACGTTTGACAACGGATTTCCCCTGCCAAAGAGCTTGGTAGATTATCGTGGAAAATGGCTTCTTTTGTTCTTTTACCCTTTTGACTTTTCGAAAGTATGCCCGACGGAAATCCTCAGCCTCAACCGCCGGATCAAGGAGTTCGCGGATTTAAATGTCGAGGTGCTTGGCATTAGCGGCGACAGCATACATACACACAAAGCATGGATGAGATCGAGTGAAGGCATCGGGCCGCTCTCCTTCCCGCTCGCTTCCGATTACAGCAAAGAAGCGACCATTGCATACGGTGTGCTGGACGAAGCAACCAAAGCTCCGCTGCGCGGCAGTTTCATCATCGATCCAGAAGGTATCCTGCAATACGCAGTCATTTCCAACTCCAAGGTTGGCAGAAGCGTAGATGAGACGCTCCGTGTGATCGAAGCTCTGCAATCAGGCGGATTGTGCCCAATGGACTGGAAGCCGGGGCAAAACACGATCTCCTAGTCGATAGACATAAACAAAGGCCACATGATCGCTTACACAGGATCATACGGCCTTTCCATTTTAATTATAGGCATAAAAAAATCAGGAAAGCAGTACCCCTAATCGCTAGTTGGTTTAGAAGGAAGGTGTACTATAGCCTGATTGATTCACCTTACCATTATTTATCTTCTTTGTAAATACTTATCTGGTCACGACCGGGTACGGAAACAAGTCAACGACACGCATGGTCTCCCCGCTTTCATTGGTAAACACGACATGCTCTCTTCTCAGCTCAGTCGGACTCTCCAAGCCACATGCTGCTGCCAGCGAGAACAAGCCTTCCCTCAACTGCAAAATATAGTTCATGACACGCCACTGCTTTTCTGCCGGAACCAACGCCTCCTGGTACTTGGAATCCGTCGTAGTGACCCCTGTGGGACATTTACCCGTATGACATTGCATCGCCATGATGCAGCCAGTTGCAATCATGAAGCCGCGCGCGGAGTTGACGCAATCCGCTCCCAATGCCATAGCGATAGCTACTTTGTCAGGAGTAACGAGCTTGCCGGAAGCAAAAATTCTGATGCGGTCCCGTACGCCGAACTTCCTCATCGTATCATCGAGAATGATGAGCGCGGCGAAAAGCGGCAAGCCCATGCCATCTGCCATTGCCTTATACATCGCACCCGACCCGCCCTCAGAGCCATCTACCGTGATGAAATCCGGATAAATCGACAGCTCCACCATCTTCTCAAAAAACGGCTCCAATCGCTTCGGATCGCCGACGACGATTTTCACACCGACAGGCTTGCCCCCCGCCTCCTGCAAACTGCCGATGAATCGCAAGGCTTCCTCAGGATTGGTGAGAAACTCGAAGCGGTTCGGTGAATTGACCGTTTGTCCCACTGGTACCAGCCTTGCTGCCGCGACTTTTTCCGTGACCTTGGAGCCCTCGAGGTGACCTCCGCGTATTTTGGCCCCTTGATGGAACTTCAGCTCAAATGCCTTGATGTTAGAAATGTTAGCCTTGTTCTTGAATTCTTCGATCGAAAACTTGCCCTTGTCATCACGGAAGCCGAACATCCCCGGCCCGATTTGCGAAATGATATCCGCGCCTGTCGAGAGGTGAACTTCTGCGACGCCACCCTCTCCTGTATTGATCCAAGAGCCGCCTGCCATACGTGCCCCATACCCTGTGGACATGATATAGTTCTCTCCCACTGCTCCAAAGGAGGTAGCCGAAGCACCAAACATCCCTTTCAGCCGCCAAGGCTGCCTTCTGTTTTCTCCCACGACAATGACGTCCTCATCATGTAGCAACCACGGCTTTACCTCTTGTTCCTCGATAAATTTTTCCCTTCTCGTGAACAGCCCTTCGTGGGTAATCTCGTATTTTCTGCCGGGGACGACTTTTTCATTATCAATACGCAGTTCACTCGTCAGCTTCGGGAACATCGCATTGGACAAATAGAAGCCGGGCTTCTCATAATCACGTTTACTTCCGAACGAGATCAGGTCCGTCCGGTATTTTGACGCATACATGAGGCCCACGAAGTCGGCTCTGGAAAACGGTCTACCGTCTGTATCATCGTCAAACCAATACTGGCGAAGCTCTGGCCCGAGCTTTTCCAGCAAATAACGCATCCACCCCAAAAATGGATGGGACCGAATAATGGAGTGCTTTGGCTGTTTAGACAAGGCATACATGTAACCGAAAAATACAATGGGTGGTAAAAGAATGATGAAGATAATGACGCACAACAGAGTAGGTACCACTTGTGCTTACCCTCCCCAAACACAATATTCTAGTAAATCATGTCAAGGATAGGATGCAACAAGTTCTCTGTTTTTAATCGTATTTCTCATCATCCTCCCGTATTTGCCCATCTACGATTAATTCCAGCTCCGTTTCAAAATTCAGCATGATTTCTACAGGTAACTGCTCCGCAACCTCTGCCATGTCCGGCAGAAGCAGTGCATCCTCTATCGTATCAGGCTTCGTCTCCAGTTGATCGTACCACTCGCGGATTTGCTCCATCATGCGGTAAAACGAAGCCTCAAACTGATTCGCATCGTCCTCCGCATCGTCCTCGTGGCTCTTTTTCATCCGATCCCAATATTCCAGTGTCGTGCGCAGTGCTTTCTCTATGTTTGTATCCATTTATCGTCTCTCCTTTTCGCCTCTTCCCTTTAGTATGACCGCTTTGATTTCACAATGCCACCTCAGGTGCAAGCCGCTCGCAACCTTCCATTTTTTAAAAATCGTTGCGTTTTTTGACACGTTTTATAGCCCGGTTGAGTCATACGAAAATGAAAAGAGGCTGTTATCCTAAATGTAGCTAGCAGCCGACTATCCGGCAATAAACGAGAGAGCTCTCTAGTGGAATAGGGGAGGATGCACCCTGTCATTGCGATGGAACAATCGAAAATTATCTCTCCCGCTACTTTTCGTCTCCGTCATTTGTATCGTTGCCCTACAGCTGCCTATCACAGCCAAGGCGACGCCTGCAGATTCTGACTCCTTGCAGGCGATGATTGATCAAGCACGTCCTAACGATACTGTTACCATCCCGTATGGATTGTACAAAGGTCCTATCCGCATTACCAAGCCGATTCAATTGGTGGCCAATGATCCAGTGAAGATCATCAACCCGACCGAGGAGGAGGCAACGCTCACGATTGAAAGCGACAATGTGAGTGTGCAAGGAATCCATATCGTGGACAAGCGAATCAACAGTGACGTAGCCGCTCTTGTCATCCGTGGCGATCAAAACTTTCTGGAGAATGTCATCGTTGAAACGAAAGGGATCGGCATTCAATTACGGCAAGCAGACTACAACACGCTGCACAACGTTCAAGTCATCGGAAAAATCAAAGGCGATGGCAGTCCAACGACCAGTACTGGACATAATCACGGAGCACAGCCTGAAGTAAAACCAAAGCAAACGGAAAAAGCGAAACGAGGAAACGGAATTGACGTGCGTGAATCGCATCATAACCGTTTCATTAAAAATCAGGTGACGAATGTCGAGGATGGCTTTTACGTCGAAAATAGCGATCGAAACCATCTGGAACAAAATCTGGTGACGAATTCGCGGTACGGCTATCACTTCATGGGCACCTCTGATACGACGGTCATCAACAACATTGGAATGGAAAATGTGACGGGCTCCCAGCTTATGGAGTCTCGCAAATTGACGGTTACCGGGAATCAATTTTTGAAACAGCAAAAAAATCCCGGTTCGCAAGGAATTCTTCTCATTACCGTACAGGATACGCTGGTTGCAAACAACACGATTGAGGGGAACCGCGTTGGACTGTATTTAGAGCAATCATCCGGAATTACGGTTAAAAACAATTTACTCAGTCTCAACTTTATCGGCATGCAGTTTTTGTCCTCTTCTGAAAACGTATTAACCGATAACCAATTTGTCTCCAACGTCATCCAAGCACAAGCTCAGGATAGTCAGAACAACAACTTAAATAAAAACTACTGGGACAATTTGCAAGGACTTGATGTGAACGGAGATTCCCGCAGTGATTTGCCGTACGAGATGAATCCTTTTTATCTGGGTTTGACCGATGCGGTTCCTGCCTACCAGTTGTTTTTCCAAGCCCCGGGATTCGTGTTTCTGGAAGGCTTGTTTACAAGTGGGGCCGGCTCAGCAATCAAGGACGCATCTCCTTTAATGCAACCCTCGGACACCATGCTCATTGAATCCGGGGAAACGAGCGGTTGGGGTGCTGGCATTCTTGGACTTATTTTGTTAATAGGAAGCTGTTCTATCATTTATATAGGAGTGAAAAAATCATGAACAAAATGAAAAAATGGTGCACAACAGTCGGAGCAATTATCGGTATCAGCCTGCTTATGGTCGGCTGCGGAAGCGAAGAGCCAAAACCAGTAGATATCGCGGAAGGCGTAGACAAATGCGACCTTTGCAAAATGCATGTCCCTAACGATCACAATGCTACTGAAATCGTCTTAAAAGATGGAAAAGCCCTGAAGTTCGATGATCTCGGCTGCCTACACAACTGGACGAAAGAAAATGGAACCGATAACGTGGCTGTACAATTTGTCCGCGATTACTACACAGCAGAATGGACAAAAGCAGAGCAAGCTACCTACGCTTACGACAAAGATTTCAAAACGCCAATGACGTATGGCATCTATTCCTTCAAAGAGAAGTCTGCTGCAGACAGCTTTGTTCAAGAGCAAAAGAAAGGCATTGTCATGAGTGCAGAGGAATTGAAAAATCATAGCTGGGAAAACGGCATGAGCAAGCACATGAACAAAGACGGTCAGTCTTCCGAAGGTCAACATAATGGCGGTCACGAAAGCAAACCAGCTGATCACGGAAGCAACAGTACTACCCCAACCACACACAACTAACAGAGGGAGTGGAGTCTTTGCACATCAATCTGATTGCCAAACGAGAAGTGAAGGTAGGCTTTCGCAATCCATGGTCCTACTCGTTTATGGCTCTGTTCTCCCTGTTTAGTTTGGGACTCTTGATCATCCAATCGCAGTCCTACATGAAGGGTTATACGTATACGACAGGTACCATGCTGAATCTGATTTTGTATTTGCTGCCACTAATGACGATGCTTCTCTCTTCTTTTTCTTTGACGGCGGAAAAAGAAGAGGGTAGCTGGCAGCTCCTCTCTACCTACGCCATGACAACCTTCTCCTTCTTGGTGGGGAAATACTTGGGACAAGCACTCGTATTAGTCGCGATCGTCAGCTTCGGGTATGGGTTGTCTGGTGTAGCTGGCATGCTGTTAGGAAAAAGCTTTGCATTTTCGACTCTCTTGTTTTTGCTTGCCTTTTCCATCTGTCTCATTCTGTTATTTTTGGGAATTGCCATGCTGATTGGCGCCATCAGTAAAAACCGTTGGCAGGCTTTGACAATGGGGGTCAGCATCTGGTTCTTCTATATTCTGGCATGGCCTACTCTACTCATCTCGGTGCTCAGCTTCGTCCCTTATACATGGATCAAGCCTCTGCTTCAGCTCGCAACATTTCTCAACCCAGCGGAGTTTGTACGCATCTTTTCCGTTGCCAGATTAGGCGGTGGCTCGATCTTTGGACCTGAATACTACAAATGGGTGTACTGGGCTGATTCTCCGCTTGGTGATCTCATCTTTGTCGCACTCAGTCTACTCTGGATCAGTGCGACCTTGTTCATAGCCATCCGGGTATGGGAAAGAAGGTAATGAGATGAATATGTCAGGACTTACCATCGACCAGGTTACCAAGGAAATCAATGGGAAAACAATCGTCCACCCATTCAGTATGAACATTGCACCCGGTCAGGTCGTCGCCTTATGCGGCGGTAACGGTGCAGGGAAAAGTACGATCCTGCGGATGCTGGTCGGTATTCTCCCGCCTTCTTCGGGAACCATTCAGCTAAACGGGTTGAACTGGAACGATAATCGTGTGGAGTATCTTCAAGAAATCGGTTATATGCCGGATCACTTTACGTTTTCTGCCGGACTTACCGCGAAAGAAACGCTCGAATTTTACGCTTCCCTGCGCAATCGTACCCCAGAAGAGGCGGATCGACTGCTGAAAATGGTGGGACTGCATGATGTGAGAAACAAACGGGTGTCTCAGTTCTCCAAAGGAATGCAGCAGCGCCTCTTGTTTGCCCAAGCGATATTGGCAAAGCCTGCACTCGTCGTCCTCGATGAACCGACCAATGGACTCGATCCGTATTGGATGGATGCCTTCGTCGATCTCGTGCGGGAAGTAAAGCTCGCGGGTCAATCCGTTCTCTTTACGACTCACCAGTTGCAGGTAGCAGATGCGGTAGCAGATCGGGCGATTTTTCTGATGAACGGAAAAATCGTGCGTGATGGGTCGATAGAGGAGTACCAACAGCAGTATGGAGCAATTGGTTTGTATGGTGCCTTTTCCGAGCTTGTTCATCAGGCAAAGGCATAAATAAGAAAAACGCGAGAGATTTGATCGTTATGATCGGCTCCCGCGTTTTTTTATTTATAGCGTCTTTGCTTCCATATAAAAAACAGATAAAAACTTTTTCACGCTAATCCGGCACTTCGTCGTTTTTTCGCCCGCCTCCAGCTCTTGCATCCGCTGGCGAATTTCTTGAAAGTCAAACAGTCGTGGTGCAAAGTGTTCAAAGGTCGGGTTGGCATAGTCGGTCAACCCTAATGAGGAAAGATGCGTAAAGGCTTGCAGGACCATCCGGCGAATCCGTTGCTCCATGGCACGCACCTCTTTAGTAATCCCATGCTCATCCAGACTGGCATGCACCTTCAGCAGAATTTGTGTATACAGTTCCTTGAGCTGCAATTCGTGCAGCTTGTCTCCCTGTCGCTCATCCTGTACGAGCCATTCCATGATCAATAGTAGATCGGGAGCCCCGGCTTCACTCGCGATCCCTAGCTGCAACAGCAATTTTCTCGCTTTTTGTGCCAGGTTTTCCTGATCGGAAGACTGGCTTTTCAAGCCGCTGGTATGCGGTTCTTTTGCTTTGACATCCAGGATTTGCAATGATTTGCGGATAGTTTGCAGAGATGCTTCCAGCGACAAGTAATCCGATACCCGCTTCAGCACAGCCATGACTTCCAAGCGGTTGATCGGTTTTTGAATAAAGGTATCAATCCCTTGCAAATAAGCCTCCCCGATCATTTCTTTGTTTTCCACCTGTGACACCATGATGAAGCGGCCCGCGAAGCCATCTGCCTGCAACTTTTTGATCGTTTGGATGCCATCGAGCCCCGGCATTAGCAAGTCGATCAAAATGACATCGACCCCATACAGTTGATCAATCGATACGTGACTACCGTCGCTGGCTTGCCCTACAATTTCGCCCAACCCGCTGTCTTGAATAATCCGTTCGAGCATGCGGCGCACTACAGCATCATCTTCAATTAAAAAGAAACGTATCATGGCTTACACTCCCTCCTTTCCGAGTAATTGGTCGGTCGGAATTTGTACTTCTAAGTGCGTCATTTGCTTCTGATCCGGTAAAATACGCAAGCTTCCTTGCAGGCTTTGGACAATTCCACGGGCATGCGTCAGACCAATTCCGGTAGATGCATTTCCCTGTTCATCGTATTTGGTCGTATACCCGGGCTGAAACACCCATTCCTGCTCTTCTAGCGGAATTCCCGGACCGCTGTCAAGTACACTGAACACCAGATGACGATGAATCAGCTTCGCATTCAGCTCAATCCGTCCCGACGTGGGAATCGCTTCTACCGCATTGGCTACCAGGTTGTTTAGCACGGAGAGCAGTGCATAGATTTGGCTGGTCGACAGGTTGATGTTACAACTCCACTCCATTCGTATATCTTTTCCCAACATCTCTGCGTATTTCTGATTCGCGCGGGCAACCAACTCACACAGCTCTTTGATCGGCAGCTGTGGTGCTAGCCCCTCCTGATTAATCAGCTTGGAAATGCCCGCCAGCATCCGCTGCGAATCTTTTTTCACCTCGTGCACATTCTCGGCAATCGCCAAAGCTGTCGGGGATTCCGCATGATCCGAGGTGAGCAGACGTCTGTAGAGCTGGTAGCTCTCGCGCGTGATTTCTTCCAAATGCGTCATCGATTTGCGCAAGTAAAAGGCTTCTTCATACAGCTCCGTATTAATCATCCGCAGACGCTCCAGCTCCTGCTGACGCACCTCTCCCACTGCCCGCAACTGCCTGATCGAAAAACTGTTGTACAAGCCGACAGCAAAAAAGCTGCGCAAGACTCCAAAGAAGAGAAGCATCAAAAAGCTCTGCCAAGTGATCGGCGGAAAATCAGTGAAATACTGTCGCACCTGGATCTCTACCACATTGGAGACGAAATCAATGGATGCACCTATCAACCCCAGCCACAGGGGGAACTCACGATAGCTACGTGCTCGGAGCAAATAAAACAGGACGGTAAAAGTGAAATAGTAAAAGGCTGAGGGAAGATGGGCAGCCACACTCTCCATGTACGGACGGTATGCAAAAAAGACATCCATTCCGACGCGAAATCCGAAGATAAACGTCCCTGTAAAAAATCCCGTCAACAATACAGGTACGGACGAAAACCACAGCAACCCGAAAAAGAAAGCAGCGATGCCCAAGGAAAAACGAAATGACCCGCCTACGGGGTTTACCTTCATCTCTCCAAAAAAAGCAGTTGCCAGCATGATAATAAACAGGATCAAAAGGCGTTCTCGCATAGCTGCTCCTTTCTTACGGAAAAAGATCTCCTATTCTTATTTTACTAAGAATCGGAGATCTGCAAAGATAGAACGATTAAGCGTGCTTGTTTTCCAGTCGCTTGGAGACGACTGACAACGCGTAGTTGACCACAAAGTACATCACTGCCACCATCAGGAAGGTCGGGATGACGTAATTGACATTGCGTCCGTTGATGATTTGCGCATGGTTCATCAGCTCTGGCAAAGCGATTACGACGGCCAGCGACGTATCCTTCAAGAGCGAAATAAATTGGCTCACAATCGGCGGGACCATTCTTCTGAGAGCCTGTGGCAGGACAACATGCCACAGTGTCTGGACATAACTCAGTCCAGAAGAACGTGCAGCTTCAATTTGTCCTTTTTCGACCGAATTTAAACCGCTTCGCACGATTTCCGACAGCATTGCTGCTTCGAAAATAACCAACGCCAGAACAGCGGCCCAAAACTTGTCCATCTTGATTCCCACTTCCGGGAGAGCAAAATACGTAAAGAAAATAATCAACAAGAGCGGCAAATTGCGAATCAGCTCTACGATTGTCCCGAGAACTTGTGAAACTCCAGGAATTTTTGCGTAACGCAAAACCCCTACGACAATCGCAATGGAAAAACTGAAGACAATAGACAAGAAAGCGACCTGCAAGGTGACCCAAAAGCCTTCGAGCAGGAAGGTCAAATGACTGGGCGTATAGGCTCCGATAAAGTCCATGATGTCCCCTCCTTCTTAGCGGCTTCCAGCCAAGCGTCGCTCCAAATAACTGACGAACGCGCTCAACGGAAGGGTCAGAATCAAATAGAAAACAGCTACAAAAATGTACACATCAAAGGTAACAAACGTATCAGCCGCGATCAGGTCTCCAAAATACATCAGGTCAAGACCTGCAATCACACCTAATACCGAGGAGTTTTTAACGAGATTGATAAACTGGTTGCCCATCGGCGGGATCACGACCTTGATCGCTTGCGGCAAAATGATATAGCGCATCGTTTGTCCGTACGTCAATCCCGAGGAACGAGCGGCTTCTGTCTGTCCTTTTGGAATCGCCAAAATGCCTGCGCGGATCGTCTCCGCGATAAATGCTGCCGTATACACCGTCAAGCCAAGCGTACCTGCAATAAAGGGCTCCAGTACGATACCGATTGCCGGCAAGCCCACAAAAAAGAGGAAAACGACGAGAATCAGCGGGATATTACGTACAAACTCGACGTAAACCGTAGCGATCCACTTGAGTGGTCGAATCGGAGAAATCCGAAAGATCGCAAAGAGCGTCCCCAGTGCAAAGCTCCCGACGAGAGCAAGCAGGCTCGCCTGCAAGGTGTTCCAAAAGCCTTCGAGATACATATCCATGTGATCAAACAAGATAGAAAAATCGATCATCTCTTATGCGATCCCCCTTGTGTGCAAAATTCTGTTAGGAATATAAGGGAATGAGCGGCAGAGTAAACCGCTCATTCTTTATGGAGTCGAACCGCATTATTTTTTAGGTTTTGTTCCGATCCATTTTTCATAAATCTTGTCGTATTCGCCGTTTTCTTTCATTTCTTTTAGCAAATCGTTCACGGTTTTCACGAATTCAGCGTCACCTTTGCTGATTGCAATACCGTATGGCTCTTCCGTGAAGGTCTCTTCTGTTACACGGTAGTTTGGATCTTGCTTCGCCATGCCGTACAGGAGAGCGTTATCAGTTGTCAGCGCGTCACCTTGACCAGCTTTGAGTGCTGTGAAGGCTTCCGCGTAGTTTTCAAATTCAAGTACTTCTACATCAGGAGCACTCGCTCTGATGTTTTTCGCAGAAGTAGAGCCTTTCGCGGTCACGATTTTCATGCCTTTTTGCATGTCTTTCAGACCGTTGATGGAGCTGTCCTTTTTCACCAAGAAAGATTGACCTGCCAGGAAGTACACGTCAGAGAAGTCTACTTCTTTTTTACGGTCTTCTGTAATGGTCATCGTTGCGATGATCGCGTCAATTTCTCCGTTTTTCAGCATCGGGATACGCGTTTTGGAGGTTACTTCCTTCAACTCGATTTTGTTTTCGTCCCCGAGTACTTTCTTCGCAATTGCTTTTACAATATCGATATCGAAGCCTTCTACATTTCCGGTTGCCGGGTCTTTCAACCCAAACAGGTTCAGGTCGTACTTAACTCCGACTACTAATTTGTCTCTTTCTTTGATTTTTGCCAATGTTCCCGCACCTGCTGCGGCTGGTGTGCCTTGTGCGCCGCCTTCTGTTTTACTACCTCCACCACAGCCTGCCAACGCAGTTGCACTCAGCATCAGAACGAGACCCATACCTGCTACTTTTTTCCAAAGCTTGTTTGCTTTCATCTGAATACCCCTTTTCTCTATCGTTTTATATATTTAGTGATTCAAAATCCGACTCAAGAACAAACGCGCACGCTCTTCACGCGGACTTGCGAAAAACTCTTCTGGTGTAGAATCTTCGAGAATCGTGCCTTGATCCATAAACACGATGCGATCTGCCACCTCGCGGGCAAAGCCCATTTCATGCGTCACGACCACCATCGTCATGCCTTCCTTTGCCAGCTTCTTCATGACGTCGAGCACTTCGCCGATCGTCTCGGGATCAAGCGCAGAGGTCGGTTCGTCAAACAACATGATTTTTGGTCGCAAAGCCAGTCCGCGTGCGATCGCCACGCGTTGCTGTTGACCGCCAGATAGTTGCGTTGGGAACATTTCCGCCTTTTCCGGAATCCCTACCTTTTCCAAATAGTAGAGAGCCGTTTCTTCGGCTTCTTTCTGCGATACGCCCAGAACCTTAGTTGGTGCCAGCGTAATGTTTTGCAGTACGGTCTTGTGCGGGTATAGATTGAAGTGCTGGAACACCATACCGATGTCCCGACGCAGCTTGTTGATATCGGTGTTTTTATCGTTCACTTTCACCCCGTCTACCACCAGTTCTCCGCTTGTAACCGTTTCCAATCTGTTGATGCAACGAACCATCGTGCTTTTACCCGATCCTGACGGGCCAATGACCACGACGACTTCTCCCTGGTTGATATGCAGGTTGATGTTTTTGAGGACATGAAAACTTCCGTAGTGTTTATTTACTTGATGAAAACTGATCAACCTTAAATCCCCCCTTGCTCTATGTCTTATTTTGTATACTAATGTCGAACTACCCAAAACTACTGAAAAAGACAAAGAAAAGTTTTTCTGTTTATAATTTTCTAATAACGAGCAATAAAAAAATAAAGTGAACCTACCAGTTGAATGGGAGCCAATATATCATGTAACACCTGAATGGAGGCCGGCCTATGAAAGAGGAAAACGTAAAGCCTTGGCTCATCCGGATGCGCCGAGGAGAGGAAGAAGCTTTTCAAGAAGTCTATCGAGCAACTCGCACGTACGCCTACAACCTGATCTATTTTCTGGCGCCGCACAAACAAGATGTAGACGACATGATGAGTGAAGTGTACGTAGAGTTGATTCGAAGCATCGACAGGTACGATGTGGAGCAACCCTTTATCCCATGGTTCAACGGATTGATTGTGCGGCAGGTTCGCAACTGGAATCGAAGCATTTGGCGAAGATTCCGCCTGTTGGAGCGGGTTAAGGAAAAAGGCTACGAAGCACCTGTCGCGGGTATGGAGGATAAGCTGGGGGCAATCAGTGATGAGCTGGAGGTCATTCCCGCCGTAGAGAAATTATCCTTCAAGCTCAAGGAAATCGTCGTACTGCGTTACTATCAAAACTGTTCCTTGGAGGAAATTGCAGCGATTCTACAAATCCCGCTCGGAACGGTAAAATCGAGACACCACTTGGCGATGAAAAAATTGAGAGAGCATTTTGAGCATCGAATCAATCATGAGGAGGCATCTTTTCATGTTCATTGAAAAAAAGGTGAGAAATGAGTATGAATACGCAGCAGGGAAGCTACACATTGATCCTGCATTGGACAGCAAAATCGAACGAGTAGCCAAAATGGAGTTGGCTGGCAAGTGGCGTTTGCACAAAGGGATGCGCTTTCGTCCAAAGCTGGTGCATGTTGCAGCAGCGTTCGCCCTGCTCACTGGTTTTGGTTATGCGACACACAGCTTGTTGTACAAAATTGATGAAGGCTCTGTCCGTATGGAAGTTCAAGCTCATAAGGATTTTACATTGACGCAAATAACCCCTGAAGAAATACGGCTGGGATTGGCAAACGTAGAGAACAAACTGGCAACAGGCGAAACCGCCCTCGTCTATTTCGCAGCGCTGGAAAAAGAGAAGCACCCTCTCTTTCAACAAAACCCCACGATCGGCATAGAAAAGCCGGATATCGTGAAAGATTGGAAAGCATGGACTGCCGTCCTCAGTGAAGAAGCTTCTCTCTCACATGCCTTGCCACACGAGCTTCCTGACAGCTTTTCATTCCTTGAGGGCAAACAAGGCACCCCCTACGGTGTCATGATGGGTCAAGAAGGACAGCAGTGGCTGCATGAACTTCAAGAAGAAAGCAAGGAAACAGGTAAAAGTGTCGTATGGAAAGTCGTTCCACAAGCGACTTCACCTATCGAAGCGTATACGAGCCTGTATGAGAACAAGCAAAAAGAACGCATCTTTGTCACGGTAGAGAAATTCCCGAAGGAACAGCTAGATGTACAATTGAGCACGCCAGAAACAACGAAATACGACGCAGTAACTGTTAGCGGAAAAAAAGCGCATTACACAAAAAACGATCAGTTCTTGTTTAGTGAATCTGGTCAGTATCAAGAGCTGTCTTGGTTGGATCAAGATGGAGAGCAACCGATTATGTATCGTGTAGCTACCGATTCGCCAACAGTTTCCAAAGAAATGCTGCTCCAGGCTGCTAAAGCAAGCCAGCAGTAACCATACGAAAAGCCAGCCCTTTCTTGCTTTGTATCTGCAAAAGAGGGCTGGCTGCTTTTTTGTTTTCGTCACAAGGGATTATCCCCGTAGGCGGTTCACCCAGAAGCCGCCCTTCAAATGTTTCGGCTCAAAAGAGATTACGAATGCTTTTGGTGCAATCTCATGAATAAGATTCCACAGTTTTTTCTCGTTGCTGCGCTTCGTCAACACTTGCATCATGAGACGATGTCCGTCGCGTCCCTCTGCTACCCAGGAAGTAACGCCAAAGCCGTGTTCACGCAGCTTCACAGGAACCTCCAAGTCAACGGAATCCACAACTACTTGCAGCGTGACATAGCCCAAGGCCAAATACTCCTCGATCTTGCTGCCGATGAATACACCCATTCCCCAACCGATACAGTAGGCTGCGAGATTGATCGGATTGTCCAGGTTGTCCAGAACAATCTCCAACCCTTTCAAATACACGAATACTTCCACCATCGCTAATAGGGATGCCAACACCCGATAGCCCTTGATCACCATCAGTAGTCGCAGCGTAAAAAACGAAACGTACAAAATGTTGATCCCGATGATGATCAAAACAAACGCCAAGCCCATTGCTCTCCTACCCCCACCCAGACCGGGTATTATGATGATTTTGTAATCGTGATAATCATATAATTGAAGGTATTTTTATAACAGCGGTAAAATTCGGCTATCAAAGAATTTTTTCCTATAAATTCAAACACCCTTTCTATGATAAGGGTGTTTGATTAGGCCAAACAGCATCCGCATAAACCTTGTTGTTTTGTAAAACAGTAAGCATCGAGAACACTTATTTTTCCATAGGAACGCTGGCTGAAAATCTCTTTGTTTCAGACTGTAAGTAGAGGAGGGTGAATACATGTCTCGCTTTTTAATGAAAGCAGCTGTTACCGGTATGATTGTTGCCATTTGTTTATGGTGGTTTGCCAATGCAACCTGGGCTTCCGCTATTTTAACGGCACTCGGCTTGACTGTCATCGCTTATCTGATTGGAGATCAATTAATATTACGTGCTACCAACAATATTACGGCTACAATTGCAGATGCAGTAATCGCTGGTTTTTATTTATGGTTCGTTGCCAGATGGATGGATTGGCCACTAAGCTTTGGAGAGTTAATGATTACGGTAGCCCTTTTAGGTGTAGCAGAACTTGTGTACCATCGCTTTTTGGGGATTTACGACAACAATCGTATTAATAAGGAACCTGGAAAATAACTCGTCATTCCCCTTTATATGTAATTTCCTAAAAGGGTTATATCTCGTCCCTTTTGCTAACCTTATCTTTGGGTTACATCACAAAGTTAGGAGAACCCGAATGGATATCAAAACTCTACTGAGTACTGGGAGGACGTTAATGGGTATTTTATCAGGCAATCCTCAGAATGAACCGATGCATTATGGCGAGGTTTTTGGAGTATGGATGTATCTGGCAACAACAAAAGGATTGATTGCTGGTTATCAAACAGCGCTCAACCATACTGGTGATCATGATCTGAAAAGCTTCCTCGAAGACATTACGCGAAGCATGAAACAAGAAGTGGAACAACTGGATGAATTACTCAAAGTAAATGGCATTGGATTACCTCCTGCACCGCCAGATCGCCCTGTAGCTGATTTAGAGAGCATTCCTGCCGGTGCTCGTATCAGTGACCCTGAAATCGCAGCAGGTGTATCAAGGGACATTGCAGCCGGATTGCTTACTTGCAGTCAAATAATGGCTCAATCCATTCGAGAAGATATCGGAATGCTTTTTGGTCAGTACCATGTTGCAAAAGCCCAATTTGGCCTCAGATTGCTCCGCATTTTAAAAGAAAAAGGCTGGTTGGTTCCGCCGCCACTTCATATGCAAGCGCCAGAACTTGTCCATGCCTAAACTTGAGGATAAGCACTGCCTGATTGGTAGTGCTTATCGTTTTTCACCTATTTTCAATTTTGCCGGTTAGTGGTTAGCGTGCTCGTACAATTTCCGCGCGAACTCCTCCATCAACTCCCGCTTGGCCAACAGCGCAAGCATCCGTTGAGGCAAGCCTTCTACTCCGTAATAAGCACCTGCCAATTGACCGTAGACAGCTCCCGTCGTATCCGCATCATCACCAAGGTTTACCGCTAGGAACAGGCCTTCTTCAAAAGAACGACTGGAATGAAATGCCCAAAGCGCCGCTTCAAGCGAATCGACGACATATCCAGATCCTTTGATCTCTTTTTTAGTTTTCTCTTTGTAGGAGCCATTCGCGACACGGGCGATATCAGGATCAAGCGGTTGCTTTTCCCATAGATCGGCTACAGGAGAGAACGAATCAGCAAGCAACTCCTCTTTGGAAATACCCTGTAGAGCCCCCAGGAGCAATGCCCCGAAAAAACGACAGCCGTCTACTGCCTTTGCCGTTGCGTGTGTTGTGCGAGAACTTTGCGCGCAGTAATCGATGGCGAGCTCCGGTTGATTGGCATAATAGAGTGCGACTGGTGCTAGCCTCATAATGGAGCCATTCCCTGCCGACATCGGATGGTCAGATCCGCTGAATGGATTTTTGGTCTGCTCAAAACGCCACAGCGCTTCTTTGGTGATATTCCCGATATCGAAGCAATGATCCTTGCAGCTCATATACCCATCTCGAAACCAAGCTATGTATCGGTTCATCTGATCAACCGGATCGAAGCCATTTTTCGTAATCAAGCTCTCAGCCAGGCACAGGGCCATCGACGTATCATCCGTCCATTCCCCCGCCTTTAAATCGAATGGTCCTCCCCCGATCATTTCTGTAAGCGGCTCGAAGGTACCCGGTTTGCGAAATTCTAAAGTTGTGCCGAGTGCATCTCCAACGGCCAACCCTAGCAAACTTCCAGCATAGCGATCACGCAGCTCCACACCTATCCACACCTTTTTCTGAATTATCTGTTCATATCAAACAAAGCATCTGGCAATGACATTTTGACCGAAGTATTGTTCGTTCAATTCATCCGTCGCTACCTTTTCTTCTGTGCTTGCAAGCGTGATAATCTGCGGCAGAACCAGCTTGAAACGGTCCTCCATCACGGTTTCAAGAACGTACTGTTCCTCTTCGTCCCACAAAAGAATTCCTGCTAAAATTCTGGTCTCCACACAGATCCCCTCCATTTTTTTCTCTTTTGAATATGTACGAAAGACGGGTACAATGACCCGCCTTCTAGTTCCTTACATAATGTGTAATGTGTATACTTACTGCTCTTTTTTCAGGCGTGCATCCAGAACAAAGTTGCCGAATGGCAGTAATGAAGCAATAAATGCCCCGATCACTTTCAAAAAGGACCACTTATTGGTCATTGTAACATGTGCCAACGCCAAAATATACAGGACAAAAAACAATCCATGAAGCGAGCCGGCA
Source organism: Brevibacillus porteri (assembly GCF_003013475.1). Taxonomy (GTDB): domain Bacteria; phylum Bacillota; class Bacilli; order Brevibacillales; family Brevibacillaceae; genus Brevibacillus; species Brevibacillus porteri. Next base: position 74,592 of record NZ_PXZO01000064.1, on the reverse strand, counting down.
ATTTTTACTGCCGCTGGATAATCCCAAAAATACTTAAGCGGCATAGCAATTCCGAGAAGTACCAAATACGAGATACCTTCGATCAGGCCGATGAGACGGAAACGTCCGAGGGCAGATTTCATCATGTGCGGGTACCATCCTTGCCATTGAAATTACCACTATTATAAACGAAAAACTATCATAATGATGAAAATAGTCCAATGTTCATAATATATTCAAAATCAACGGCCCCAAGCTTCTTCCCGGATACGTTCCATCCAGCGCATCTCTGCGTGCAAATGCTCAATGGCACCGATCAGAATCGTTCGTGCTCCCCAGCTAAGCCTCTCTCTTTTTTCCTCCTGGATCGATTCCAATAATCCAGCTAACCGTCTTACCTCCTGGATGTTCACTTCCAAGGCCTCATCCATTTTCTGTGGATCACCGTACGAAGCAAAAGTAAGAGCCGCGTAGATCGGATGGGTCAGCTGCATCGGTTTTTGCAGTTCTTCCAAGAGAAGCTGTTGAAATTGCTCTTCGCCTTTTTCCGTGATCCCATACAGCGTCTTATCTGGGCGGTTAGTCTCACGAATGACTTCTTTGACCTCAATCATCCCGCTCTTTTCCAGTTGGTCGAAGGCATAGTAGAGGGAGCCTTTGGCGTATTTCATGTAACAATCCATTCCCCTGGCCTTCACCTGCTGCTGAACCTCGTAGGGATGCTTCTCCCCTTCCATCAGCAATCCCAGAACAAGCAATTTTAGACTCATGACGATTCTCCTCTACCCGCGTTCCGGTTTCGGTTCGGAAGGCGATTTCGCCAGCGCCCGATCATTTCCCATTAGCAAAATGCACACGAGAGCAAGAACAGCAGGAACGAGCGCCCACGTAAACGTGTTCGCAATCGATGACGCGAGAATATCGATCATTTGATCCAAAACAGGACCCGGAATGGATTCGCGTGCTTCTGGTGTCAAAATCGCTCGCGGATCCGTAATGGCATTCGTCATCTCTTGTCCCCCGAAGGCAGAGAACATGCCGTTTTCAAACGAGTTGCGTTGCAAGATACCAAACACGGTGATCCCCAATGTCATCCCCAATGAACGGGAAAAAGAGTTCGTCGAACTGGCCGATCCTCTTTGACGCATATCAAAGCCATGAATCGCTGAAATTCCCAAGGTGGAGAAAGAAAAGCCCACACCAAACCCTGCAATCACCATATAAAGCGTAACGATTGAACGAGGAATATCAGGCGTCAGTGTACTCAAAAGGAAAATACCTGGTATGAAAAAGACTGCGGACAGAAGCATAATATTGCGGAAGCTGGTCTTCGTTGTCAAAAATCCGCCTAGCTGGCTTCCAGCAACCGAACCGAGCATCATCGGTGTCAACAGTAATCCGGCATTCGTCGCTGACCCGCCATATACCCCTTGGATAAAAATCGGCAGATACACCGTAGCGATAATGAAAGCAGCTCCATACAACAGTGCAATCGCATTTGTCGTGGCAAATAACCGCTTCTTGAACATGGAGAACGAAATAATCGGATCAGATGCCCGCTTCTCGACAAATAGAAAAATCACAAACAACAAGAAAAAGGAACAGAACAATCCAATAATCTGCATCGAATCCCACGCGTATTGATTGCCACCCAGCTCCAGTGCAAACATCAGACTCACTACAGCCCCGACCAGCGTAATCGCTCCCCACCAGTCAATGCTCTGCTTGCGATATTCCAGCGACTCCTTGTAATACATCGAGATCAACCAGAGGGACACAGCACCAATCGGTACATTGATGTAAAAGATCCAATGCCAGCTGACATATTCGGTAATATACGCCCCCAGCAAAGGTCCAAATACGCTGGACGTACCGAATACAGCTCCGAAAAGTCCCGTCATCTTTCCACGCTTCTCCGGCGGGAATACGTCAAAAATAATCGTGAAGGCAATAGGCATCAGCGCTCCGCCGCCAATCCCTTGAATCGCCCGATAAATGCTCAACTCAACGATGCTGTTTGCCGTCCCGCATAAAATGGACCCTAACAAAAATACAATGAGACCAAATACGTAAAAACGTTTTCGCCCATACATATCGGAGAGTTTACCGAAAATCGGCATCCCCGCCATCGTAGCGACCATGTACGCTGATGTCACCCAAACAAACTTATCCATGCCGCCCATCTCACCGACAATCGTAGCCATCGCCGTCGCGACAATCGTATTGTCCATGGAAGCCATCAGGAGACCAAGCAGAAGCCCCGCCAACACCCTATTCACTTTACTTTCCCTTGCAATCATTGCCTCACCCTCCTGAGTGGTCAAATCAAAGTACTATACATTATTATATTCAAATTTGACTACTTATCGAAAAAAACTGCTCCTTTTCTCGGAGCAATTTTTCGCGACTCATTATCGCCCGAACGGTGACGGGCTGAATGGCGATGGCTGCTGGGCTTGATTGCCCTTCCACATTTTATACGCCGCTTCTGACATCGGTTCCACTGTCGGCTTAATCTCTCCAGTGAATGGATTCTTATCATAGGGCAAGTTAAATGTCCGTGTCCCATCGCTCTTACGCAGTAAAGAACCATCCGACAGCCTCACCCAATTGCTTCCTGGTCCTCCATCGTCTACGACATAGAGACCGTTATCATCCCAGGCCGGATACGTTGGCACCTTATTTACCGGAGGACGTGCCGTCTGTTTTTTGACTGGTTTTGTTGCGGTTTTCGTCTTTTGTGTTTTCTTCTTCGGTGTGTTCGTTTTAGCAGCTGCTACCGCTTTTGTTTTTGGCTTTCCTTCGCTTTGTTTCTGCGCTGGTGCTGGTACAGGTGCTGACACAGCCACAGGCTTTTCAACCGGATAGGCAGAAACGTTTTCGGCGCGCGGACCTTGATTCGCCAAATCCATAGCGGGCTTTGCCGTACCTGCTTTTTGCGAGACAGATGCTGTTTTCACATCGGTTCGTCCATCTGTTTTTACCGCGTGAATCAGGGTCGGCCACAAATAGGCGTTGAAGCCTAGTAAAGCGACCATCAAGGCAATACCTACGATTTTTTTCATAATGAGGACTCCTATGACTGAATCATTGTGGTAATAGAGCAATGACTTCTGGCCTATATCAAAAGTTTAGACGATTGGAAGAAAAAAGAAAACACCTTACATAAACAAACTCCTTCTCATGTTGATCTTGAGAAGGAGTTTGTTTTAGCTGCTTGCTTCTGGGAATGTTGTTTGATTAGCTCAATGGTGTGATCAAGCAAATTTTTGCCTCCCGTGTTTCCATGTCCAGGTACAACGGTTTCGACCTGTGGATACTTTTCGATTACCTTCTGAACGGAGTCATCCCATTGTTCTACATTGGCATCTGAAAGATTTCCGAGATCCTTGGCATCTAATGCTTTGACGAAGCATCCACCAAATAATATTTTGGATTGGGGAAGCCAAACGGTAATGTTATCACTCGAATGCCCTTCCCCAGGATAATAGGCTTCTAAGATCGTGTCGCCTACCTTTATTACGGGCTTTTCATCGAGTGTCGGATTGGGCGAAGGATATCCATATTCTTTGGCTAATTTTGCCGTCAAACGTGTACTGCGTACATCTATTTTTTGATGGAGTAACGCACGGATACCTGAAATGCTGTCATCATGTGCATGTGTAATCAGCGCCAACACAACGTCTTTCTTCCAATGCTTCTTAATCAGCTGTAATAGCTCTTCCGTTTTTTGGGTGTCCCCCCATGCTGTATCAATCAGGACGATCCCATTGGACGTAGAAACGATTAAGCCATTGTGGTCATAGGTTGTGCCATTCCATTCATTATAGGTTGTATGTAACCATAATTTGTCATTTAATTTTGATAACACAATGCTTTTCCCTGGATTGGTAATCTGAGTGGGAGATGCTGTTTCAGATTGGGCAATCGTTTGATGAGAAAACGGTGTCAGAGCAACGGCGACTGTCAGGAACAAACTACATACAGCTTTCCCTATCCATCCTTTATGAATCTTCAAATGAATCTCACCTTTCAAACATCTAAGCGATATCCATACCGCGGAATCGTCGTGATTTGCTGCCCGTAGCGCCGAAGCTTTTTCCTTAATCGATAGACGAGCGCATTGACTTCCACTCGTCCGACATCCGGGACGTTGCCCTCATGCAGCATTCGCTCTGGCCATACTGTCAGCATGATTTCTTCAAAACTAACGGCGCTGTTCGCCTTTTGGTAGAGAAGCTTCAGCAAATCCATATCTTTTCCGATCAAATGCAGTCTAGCCCCATCGAGACGAACTTCTCTTCTCTCCAAATGAAACTCCAATCCTGGCAAAAGCGACGTGTTCTTTGACTGCGTGAAAGGGAGCTCCACTGTATCATCCAGTCTATTGGCCTCTCGTAAAAAGACGAGCTCTGCTACCCCTTTTGACAAGCTTATTTGATCCCCGTGGCGCAGAATATGAGAGGAATAATGAAGGGGAGTCCCGTTTACCTCTGTGCCATGCTTGCTTTCCAGATCGATAATCTTGTAATCATTCCCGAGCCTTTGAAAGGCTGCATGCATTCTCGAAATGTACGGACTGGAAAATGTAATGTCCAGTTGAAAACCAGTTCCCCTCCGCCCGATTGTACAGCGATCCTTGGTGAGATATTTGCGTGTGGTAAATGGGGTGGGGTCCCCTTTTTTTACGAGTAAGTATGCACCGTTGTCTATCATCTGGTGATCACCTCACTTGTTGATCTATTACGGTTTTACAGCCGTCAGTGCTTCAACAGCAACCTTGGTAGCTTCAGCAATGAGCGTATCATCATAAGTGGCGTCCTGCTTATCTCTGCTAGACAGCACTGCAATGACAATGGGCTTTTTATTCGGTGGCCATATGATACCGATATCGTTTCGTGTTCCGTAGCTTGCGGCTCCCGTCTTATCTCCGACCTTCCAGTCTTTAGGGACGCCCGCCCGAATCAGCTTGTCTCCCGTCGTGTTGCCTTTCAGCCACTCGATAAGAATCGTCTGCTTGTCCGACGACAGCACATCCCCTACCGTATAGGCTCTCAGGTTCGTTGCAAGTGCTTTCGGTGTGCTTGTATCGCGAATATCTTCTGGTTTAGCCTCATTCAATTCCGTCTCATAACGCTCGGACGTCGTCACACTATCGCCAATCTGTCTAAGGGCTGATTCAAAGCCTTTCGGTCCACCCAATTCTTTGAACAACAGATTTCCCGCCGTGTTGTCACTATAGCGAACCGCGGCGTCTGCAACCTCACGAAGAGTCATCCCGGTCGCTACGTGTTTTTCTGTGATGGGTGAATAAGTAACGAGATCGTCCTTCGTGTAGGTGATGACTTTGTCGAGCTCTTCCAACGGTTTCTGATGCAAGACTGCACCTGCGGCTAAAGCCTTGTACGTAGAGGCAAAAGCGAATCGTTCATCTTCGCGATAAGCAACTACCACATCGGTTTCGGTGTCGATCGCATATACGCCGAGCCTCGCATCAAACTTGGTTTCCAGCGCAGCGAACTTTTGATCCATTGCAGATGCTGGCGTTTCCGTTTTAACGACAGGTGCTTCTGGAGAAGAGCAACCAGTGAGCGTAAGAAGTGTGAGAATAATCGTTTTCACTGTGAATCCGATCCGTTTAGATTGGTGAATTTTCATGGATGACGTACCTCTTTCTAGGAAGATAACAACGATAGATTACTTTTGTAATACTGTATTACGTTTGTAATCAACTGATTTCACGATTATATTACACGCGTAATCCACTAGTGTCAATCTCCTTTTTCTTGCTAAGGAACAGAGCTACATCCATTCTTTCTAAAAAATAAAAAAGACGCCCTTTCAAGAAAACTGATAACCGTAAATGGTTTCTCCAAGTCAGCTTGAAAGGGCGTGCTTTATTTTTTAGGAGGATCAGTCGATGTTTGTTTCGCATCCAATATGGAACGCAGCTCCTGAATCTCCTCGTCCGATAAGGATTCCTTCTGGATGAACTGTACCAGCATCGATTTTAGCGCTCCGCTGTAAATCCGCTCCAGAAAGGACTGTGCCTCGGCGTGCTGGCATTCATTTTGTGAGTACAACGGATAAAACGTATAGACTCTTAGGTTTTGATTGACTCCAACGGCATTTTTTTGAACCAAACGATTCAAAAGAGTACGTACTGTTTTTGGGTTCCAATCCGTTTGACCTTCCAAGGAGGAAATAATTTCGTTGGCTGTCAGCGGTGACCTTTCCCATAGCACATTCATCACTCGCCATTCCGCTTCTGAAATACTTGGCATGGATGTAGACATGAAGTCTCCCCCTTTCGATATTCATGACTGAAACAACAAAGGCTAGAAAAGACCTTTCGCTTTCAAAATAGACAAGGTGATTTCTGCTGCTGCAGATCCATTCGCGTCATCTTCGCTTTGTATATTTGTAGCAAAGAAGTAGGTGCCTTCCTCGTTCTCTACATATCCAACAAACCAACCGTTCACATCTTTTTGATTGACGGCGCCCGTACCTGTTTTCCCGGAAAGAATCGAACCCGCCTTTTCCGATAACCGGATGGAATCTTTCACCGTCTGGATATTGTTTTCTTGAAAACCAAACTGGTTCGTATAGAACGCTTTTAATAATTGTACCTGCTCCACCGGTGAAATCTTCAAGGAAGATTCTATCCAATATTCGCCGATTCCACCAGATGTATTGTAATTTCCGTAGTTCAATTGTTCCAGAAAAGCTTGCAATGTATCCGGAGAAATGCTCTTATCCAACTCTTTAAAGTACCAGTTCGTGGAGTATCGCATCGCGGTAAATAGATCTTGATCGTGATTCCACTGCTCATACGGATAACGGATTCCATCCCATTTTAACAGGGAGCTTTCCCTCGAAATCACATCGGTCTCCAATCCAAACAAGGTGAGAAAAATCTTGTAGGTGGAGTTCGGTGAAATTCGTTGTGTACTTCCTGCCTTGTTGTAAATCCGATACTGGTCGGCTTTCCAATCATATAAGACAAAACTACCTTCATAACCACGGAAATAGTTGTCTAAATCCTCGTAAATCGTTCGATCATCTTGAAAATGATAGCGACTGCGATCGTCAGCTAAAGCGGAACCAACAAGAACCTGACTGGCAACCAAGATGCCCATCATGGAAAAAATGAACGTACTTTTCAACTGCAACAGCTTTGATTCGGCATTATGGGATGCAATTTTCTCGATTCGTTTTTTCACTGCTTTCTTGGAACCGTTTAACTGATTGGCCAAAACGACATTTCCGGCTCGACTTTCTTTATCCAAAAACTTAATGATGGTATGACCATATTCCGGATAATTTCGCTTGTCTAAAAAGTTCAATACAGCTACATCACAAGCAATTTCACGGTCTACTCTCATTTCCCGAAAAGCCAGCCAGACCAATGGATGGAACCAATACAAAAGCTGATACACGACAGTCACGTAGTTCATGACGATATCATTGTTTTTTTTGTGCATGAGCTCATGCAAAAAGATATACTTCATTTCATTGATCGACAGCCATTCATCAAAATGACTGGGCAGAACAACATACGTCGTAAAAACGCCAAACGTCATCGGAGATTTGACGTGCTTGGATTCTGCTAACACGATGTTCCGCGTTATTTTTACATCCTTCTTGCATTGTTCAAACAACTCAATGATTTCTTGATTGGTGATCACAGATGCTGTCCGCTTGATCTGCTGGATTTTTAACCAGGCTGATAACGTGATCGAAGCACAAATGATCATGCCGACTCCCCATATGCCGACGAGAATCGTAGGAAAGGAGTCGGGTGTATAGCGATTTACGGACAACGTTAAATCCTGTACCCAATTCGCATTTTCAAACACAGGAGCTTTCGCAGCGAGCAGCGAGCTGCCAGCTTCATTGCGCTGATTCATCCCTGAAACAAAAACATTTCCAAAATCAAAAAAGTAATTCGGGATAAAAACTGGCGTCAAAGCGACCAGCAAGAGAAACCACAAATTGTACTGCCATCTAGCCGACATCTGTGAGCGAAATACTTTTCGAATCAAGAAAATAAGTGCGATCGTACAGGAAGAAACGATCAAGCTAATCACCACATGATTGACGAACATGCTACCTGTCTCCCTCCCTTCTTACATAGGGCAATCTAGATAAAAATAGAATCCGTATCAATTTTCCAGAGCAACAGGAACGCTCTTCAACCTGACAGGATTCTTCACGTCGATTAGCACAATTAGCTTCATTATGTCAAAAACGAGATCACGATACAAGCTATCGTCGATTGGAAGAAAAAAGAAAACACCTTCTTCAAAAATGGTAAGAAGGTGTTTTTGAACCTGATTTAGTTTGTTTTCAAAACATCGTGATCGACGTAACGCTCGCCATTCAGTTCGCTGATGACATTGATTGCAACCTTGGCGCCATCACCAGATGTAATAATCGTATGTACGCTTACTCCCGCGCACGTACCTGCTGCCCATATTCCTTCGATGTTCGTCTTTCCTTGTGCATCGACATCGACAACGGTTTTAATCCGTGGCTCTGTACCTTCTTTGGTTTTTACCCCAATCGCTTCTGCCAAAGTCACGAGCGCTCCCGTTGCAAGAATCACATGCTTAGCCTCGAAGCTGCCTTTTTCCGCTGTCTCTACGAGTAAGCCTTGCTCTGTTTTGGTAATGTTGCTTACTTGGTCGGCTACCAGCTCCGCACCGAATTTCGCTGCTTGCTTTTTACCGATCTCAATGAGGTCTGGGCCTGAGATTTCCATGATGCCGTAGTGATTTTCCATCCACGCGCGCTTGGTCATGCTTTTGTCATTATCAATCAGTAACGTCTTCTTACCTGCTTTTGCAGCAAACAACGCTGCACTTCCTCCTGCCGGGCCTGCTCCAATAATTACGATATCAAACAAAGAAATCTCTCCCTTCCAAAATAACTTTCACAACATAATTATATACTAAGTATGAGAAATATGACAATATCTTTTAACTAGTTTATCCAGTGATTTTTAGCTTCGAACAAAATATTCAAAAAGCAATTGATATAATCATAAATTTATATTATCTTATTAATTGGTAAATATTTGAAATAGGAGGATTAAAATGATTGATTTTATCAAAAAAGGAAAAAAGTTGTTTTTAACCTCTCTTGCCTCAATGATGCTATTCAGCACTGTTCTAACATCTAGTTTTGCTGCAGAGACTGATGTATTAACCAAATCATCCGTGAATGAAATGCTTCAATACGAATTTTCAAGTGAAGTCATGTCAGTAGACAAAGATGATCTTGAAAAATCACTTACCGATACTTTCGACAACCTGGACCTTGTTCTAAAAGGTATGAAATCCGAGAGGAATCTTCAAGAAGCATTCTTAGAAAAGACTTCACTTGAAGATGATGTGAAAAGGGATTTGGAGGAGTATTTTTCCAACAGTCAAGATGATGAAAAAGAGCTGAACAATTTAATTCGTGATGTAAAAGACCAAATAGCTGAAAATCATTCGGTATTGCCCGAAATAACAGAAGTCCTGCTGTTGCAAAGTAACTCAAGCATTAAAAGCGAAGATAAAGTTCAAGCTACTATATTACCTATTCTCCTAAGACTGGCTCTTAAAGAAGCGGTTAAGAAAAAAATGGGGAAGAAAATAAAAAGAATGGCCTATGACGAATTTGAAGAAAGAATAGAGCCTGAGATATGGGCGGAGGTTGAAGCCTTGCACGAACAATATAATGGAGATATTGATTATGACGGCCCAGAAGATAAAAATGAGTTAAATGGCATTAACCAAGGAGAAAAGGTTTTCAATATTATTCACAAGAGGACAAATAAACACTTATTGAGATTTCATATGAAAAGAGTGGACAAAGGTAGAAGCATTGACTTCCATTGGCATAAAAAGGATGATAATTTCGAGTGGCATCATGGCCAAACTAAAATTACGAAAAGTAATCAATTCCCAGAACATTGGGGAGAGGATTAATGGACAGGAAATCGAGTTAACACGATTTTCTCTTCTTCATGAAGGAGTGAGTGACAATCGATCTGCAAATAGGCTTCGTGATTGGAAAAAAATTAAATATCGAAAAAATTGAAGAGATTTTATACACCTATGAAAACAAACAAGCTGCATCTTGTAAGGTCGTATTAGACTATATGGAGATGGACCCAGATATTTTTTTAAGTCGTCCCTTTTCTTCCACAGAACAGGTACTCGTTAAAGATCCCGATCTCCTAGAAGCTGAACTCTCCCAGTCATATGATTTTGTATGGGTTGAAGTACTAGGCGGAATTGAGCGGCATGGTCACCCTTCCGTTACTATCTCTGATATAGAATATGAAGGTAAGCTCATCCATGCGATAGACAATAGAGTGCTAATCTTTTTACGTGATATCATTATTGACAATCACGGAAGAGAACTGCTTAGGAAGATCTGCCATGTCCCCAAACCATTACAATGGCTCGTCCTACCAAAAAAGGACGGCAAAACTCCACCCCCAGACTATATTCTTGACGAGATGGAGCAATGGGTTCGCAAGTTGATTGCATATGAGGTAGATTAATAAATAGGGAAAGGGCTATCTCAAACGTCGTGTAAACTGACAATGAGATAGCCCTCTTCTTTTACGAAGGTCGTGTAATCCAGAAGCGGCGAATGACCAATCCATCCTCGTCTGTACATTCCGACTCAAAGACGCCCCCGTTCTTCCGAATCGTTTTTTCCGATCCTACATTATCATAATCACAAATCACCAATACTTCGTTTATCCCCAGCTCGTTCGTGATGTTTAGGGCTTGCGCTAAAATTTCCGTCGCATATCCTTTGCGTCTCTCGGAAGGCCGGATTCCGTATCCGATGTGCCCGCTGTATTTTCGTAAACGCTCGTTGAGTCGATGCCGAATGTTCACCGCCCCCACTATGCGCCGCTCCTCGTTCATGAGCCAATACGTCGAATGGGGAACATAGCCATCCGAAAGATTTTCCTCGCTGCTCTCACTCTCCAGAAATTCCAGATACGCAGGAAAATCATAGGGCTCCCGATCCACCACCCACGGTACGATAGGCTCTCCACTTTCTTTCCACTCTTCGTAAAAGGAAATATACTCTGCTTGAAGTTCTGCACAAGGCTTCGTTACATACAGTTGCCCAGCCATCACCTTCACTCCCCTTGCCGTAAAATTCTTTCTATTATAGCTGCAAGAAGAGAGTGATACCAGCTAAACAATTTTCTACCTTCTTGAATTACTTCCATCGGTTGACTAAAAGCCGCGTAGGAAGAAGCGTAGACTGGATATGCGCTTCTTCCCTCCACGACAGCTACAAATCATAAACAAAAAAACGCGGCACAAGCATCGAATCGCTTGTGCCACGCTCTTAACTGATTAATATTTGTTAAACAACATGATCCAGAGGGAACCTGCAACGATTGTAAATACAATCACAAGTCCAAGAATCAATGTCTGTACGTTGTAGCGCGGTTTTTCTCCTTCGCGGATGTGCATGAAGAAGACCAACTGAATTACGAACTGCAAGACCGCCATTACCAAGATCGCGATCATGGTCGCCGTTTTACTCAAAATCGAGTTCATGACCAGCACGAGTGGGATAATGGTGAGCACGATCGACAGGATAAAACCGATTACGTACTCTTTCATCGATCCGTGACTATGATGTCCGCCATGGTTTTGATGTTGTGCCACCTTACATCACCCCCATCAAGTAGACGACTGTGAAGAGGAAGATCCACACAACGTCAAGGAAGTGCCAGTACAAGCTAAAGTTGGTAATTTTGCGGCGAGTAACCGCAGAGATTCCACGACGCTTCAGCTGCATGATCAACGCAGTCATCCAGAACAGACCAAGCGTTACGTGCAATCCGTGCGTACCAACCAGTGTGTAGAAAGCGGACCAGTAGCCGCTAGTCGCCATGGTTGCGCCTTCGCTCATCAAGTGCATAAACTCAGTGACTTCCAACACTACGAAAGACAATCCCAAAAGACCAGTTACAGCCAGCCAAGCAATCAGCTGCTTAACGTTGCCTTTGTTCATCGCCAGAACAGCGAGACCGCTGGTAAAGCTACTTGTCAACAAGATAAAGGTTGAAGCAATAACACCTGGCAGCTGGAACAATTCCTGTCCAGTTGGTCCGCCAGCAAAGCTATTCATCATTACCGCATATGTTGCAAACAATGTACCGAACAGCACGCAGTCTGTAACAACGAAAATCCAAAAACCAAGAACCTTTAATTGTTCATGCTCTTCATGATGGTCGTGGTCGTGGCCGTGACCATGGTCATGATGCTGCGCCATCGTTACACCACCCTCCCCAGTGAAGCCTCAGTGCGACGCACTTCCTCCACCGGTACGTAATAATCCGTGTCGTATTGGAAGGAGCGTGCCCACATGCATGCGAATACTCCAATGAATCCAATGACGGCCATCCAAACCCAACCAAACGTGAAACCAAAACCTACCAAGAACCAGAAGTTCGCCATGATAAACGGAATTCCAGAGTTCTTCGGCATATGAATCGGCTCAAGTTTCGCCGGTTGTTCTTTATAGGTGCCATTTGCTTTGGCTTGTTTTGTAGCCCACCAATCATCGGCTTCTTTTACCTCTGGTACAACAGCAAAGTTGTAAAACGGAGCTGGTGATGGAATCGACCACTCCAGCGTACGACCATTCCATGGGTCGCCTGTTGTGTCGCGCTCACCATGCTTGATGCTGTAAGCGATTTGCCATACTTGGAAGATGAAACCGATACCCATCATGAATGCCCCAACAGTGGATACGAGGTTCATATCTGCCCAGCCACGGTCCCAACCGTACGTGTAGTAACGGCGAGTCATACCCATGAAACCGAGCGCGTATTGCGGCATAAAGCACACGTAGAAACCAATATTCCAGAACCAGAAGCCCCATTTGCCCAGCTTCTCGTCGAGCTTGAAGCCGAACAGTTTTGGCCACCAGTAGTAAATACCAGCCAAGTAACCGAATACTACCCCACCGATCAATACTTGGTGGAAGTGGGCAACCAAGAAGTAACTGTTGTGATACTGATAGTCTGCTGGGGCTACCGCGAGCATTACCCCTGTCGCTCCACCAATAACGAAGCACGGGATGAACGCAATGGTCCACAGCATAGGCTGTTGGAAGGATATCCTACCGCGATACATCGTAAACAGCCAGTTAAACACCTTAACCCCGGTCGGGATACCAATAATCATCGTGGATATCGCAAAGAACGCGATAACACTAGCACTTGTACCCATTGTGAAGAAGTGGTGCGCCCATGTGAAGAACGATGCAATCGCAATTACCATCATTGCCCATACCATGGATTTGTAACCAAAGATCGTTTTACGAGCAAAGGTTGCTACAATCTCAGAGAAAATACCGAATGCTGGTACTACTACGATGTATACCTCTGGGTGACCCCACATCCAAATGAGGTTAAGGTACATCATCGGGTTACCGCCGCCGTCCATCGTGAAGAAATGGGCACCTGCGAAACGGTCAAGGAACAGCAATGCGAGTGTTACAGTCAAGATTGGGAAAGCGAAGATAATCATAATGCAGCTGGACAATACGGACCAGCTAAACAATGGCATTTTGTACAGCTTCATGCCAGGTGCACGCATTTTGAGAATCGTTACGATAAAGTTAATCCCTGTCGCCAAACTACCGATACCGGAGATCTGAATCCCCCAAATATAGAAGTTCTGACCGGGTCCAGGGCTGAATTCATTTTGTGACAGTGGCGGGTAAGACAACCAACCAGCGTCCGGGGAGCCCCCGATTACGAACGAAATGTTGAACAGCATCGCACCGAGCATAAACAGCCAGAAGCTGAGTGCGTTCAAGAACGGATACGCTACATCTCGAGCACCGAGCTGAAGCGGTACTACCATGTTGAACAAGGCAAACATCATCGGCATCGCCATGAACAAAATCATGATCGTACCATGAGTCGTAAAGATGGCATTATAGTGATCCGAGTTCAGGAACTCTACGTTCGGGAATGCCAGTTGCAAACGCATCAGCAGGGCGTCAACCCCACCGCGGAACAGCATCAGAAGCGATGCGATCAAATACATAATACCAATACGCTTATGGTCAACCGTAGTCAACCACTCACGCCATAGCCAACCCCATTTTTTATACTTAGTCAGAACGAATACGATCGCAACCATGGATAGTACAATCGATACGTCCGCACCGTAAATCAGCGGGTCACCTGTTACAAAGAACGTGGATGCAAAATCCTTAATGTTCTCCCACACGTGGTATTCCTCCTCCCTCTCGCCTAGTGGTTCATACTGGAATGATTCATTCCAGGCATGTTGTGCGATTCAGTCTGTTGCTGCGTATTTTTTGAAGTCTCATTAGAAGACTTGTCACCTGCAGGCGCAGGGGGTTTCTCCATCACATAGTCCATATCGTGACCATGGCCATATTTGGCAACGATCTCTTCAAACATACCTTCTGGGAATGCAGAATACGTAACCTTATCTGTCACGCCAGGCTTGCGGAGTTCTTCATAATCTGCCTTCGTCATAGCTGGAGTCGTACCTTTTACTTCTTTGACCCAGTTATCGAACTCGTCTTTTGGTTTTGCCACTACATCGAACTGCATTTTGGCGAAGCCTTCACCAGAGAAGTTGGAGCTAAATCCAGCGAATGTACCTGGTTCATCTGCTTGCAAATACAGCTCGGTAGCCATTCCCGCCATCGCATAAATCTGTCCACCCAATTCTGGAACCCAGAAAGAGTTCATCGGTGCATCAGCAGATACCTGGAAGCGAATCGGTACACCTGCTGGAATCTCCAAATGGTTAACAGTTGCGATATTTTGTTCTGGATACGTAAACATCCATTTCCAGTCCAAAGCCGTAACCTGAATGGTCATAGGGGCAACTTCTTTATTCGGGTTCTCTTTTAACACATAAATATCACGGACAGTAAAGTAACCCAGCAATGCAACGATAATAATAGGAATAATCCACCAAATTACCTCTAGGGTTGTACTGTGTGCCCACTCCGGCTTATAACTTGCTTTATTGCCCGGTGTATCCCGATAGCGGTATACAATGAAAGCGGTAAGCGCAAGAACCGGAACGATAATGACAGCGACCAATATCGTGGAAATAATAATGAGATTGTACTGCGTTTCTGCTACAGGTCCTTTTGGATTCAAGACGAGGTATTCGCTACCACAGCCTGTAAGCAGAACGGTGCCCAACACTGCCAAGATCCAAAACTGGATATGTCTCAGCATTTTTCCTCCGCTCATTCTCCTAATCCCTCCTAGTCACAAACAACGAGCATGTAATACTTTGAGAGCGCAGTTCTTTTCAGGTGAACTTCGCCTCACATATGTCGATAGTGCAGTCACTCTCTATGGAGAGGTCTCGAACGAGGTTTTGGAAAACCTTCTTTCTTTAACGTGCATTCACACTTTTCGAGAGTTCCTTACAATAGAGGTTTTTTAACACAAGTGAACTTCACTATTAACCGCATATACATACTATCAGAGTCGGCGAGCTTTTGTACCCGTTTTTAACGACGTTCAATATTTCGTAGCTTTTCTGTTACAAAGTGTTCACATAGCAGTCACGAGTTGATCATATTCTTGTTAGGATTCTCCTCTAATGAAGTCCAACACCCATTTTTGGTCATCTCACCCAATCCTGTATGTCAAGTTTTCTTTTCACTTTTAATAAAAAAATCAAAAAAACGCCAGCGCATTTGGCTGGCGGTAAAATTCCATATAAATAAAAAACCTCTCTTTATAATGAAGAAATGGAGAGGTTCTCTACGGGACTATTTTTATCTTGTTAGGCGTCCGTTCTTTTTAGTGTCATTAAGCGAAACACCGTGCTCATAATGAAAATATTCATGCCAGCGATCAAAAATCCGATCGACACCATCAACGGCAAGTTCTGCGATCTGAAATCGCTTGCAGTGAAAGCCATAATAATAGCACCGGCAAATAGTGCTGTCCATGCCATCCATCTTAATACATCCGCTGCTTTTCGATCGTTATTCATAACACAAAACCCCTATCATCATAGATTTTTTGCGTGACCGTTTTTGTTTGATACTCTTATTGTAACATAATATTCACTTGTTGTTCATATTTTGTTCAATTTTTTATAAAAAAATTGTCAAAACTTTTTTCATAAACCTATTGTTTATCGTATTTTTACATTTTTACTTTGTGTCACAAATGTGAAAGCGTTATTGTTATAATAAATAAAGAAAACGGTTTCAACATTCCTAACATCTTGAACTGTCATCGAAGGTGGTTTGCCCATGGTTCATACACCCAAAAAAGCCCGCATCAGCCTCTTGACTCAAATGGTTCTGCTCATTTCCATCGTTGTCCTGATCAGTATGGGAATAGGAACTGCCTTATTTTCCTTCATATTAGATGACATTTTGGATCGATATATTGGACAGCAAGCCATGACGGTCGCCAAGCTATCTGCCATGGACGAACGCATTATTGCAGCTTTTGAAACGGATGACCCTTCCAAGACCATTCAACCGATAGCCGAAACCATTCGGATGGAAACGGGCGCCAGCTATGTCGTGATTGGAAACAAGGACGGTATTCGGTACTCTCACTACGACCCAAAGCAGATTGGATTACCGATGGGAACCAGCAATGACCCCGTATTCTTAGAAAATCGCTCGGTCATTTATCGGGGGACAGGCATTTCAGGTCCAGCCATCAAAGCAAAAACACCGATCGTCAACAAGCAAGGGGAAACAATCGGTGTCTCCTCTGTCGGCTATGTGATGAGTGATGTAGAGAAAAAGGTCGCGGAATACAAGGAAAGGGTCGTTGCCTTATCCCTGGTGCTGCTGGTTATCGGAATTATTGGCGCGATTATCATTGCCCGACGAGTCAAGCGATTGATCTTTGGTCTGGAGCCAGAAGAAATCTCATTTTTGTTTACGGAAAAAGCAGCTATTCTTGAATCGATTCGCGATGCTACGGTAGCAGTCGATATGCAAGGGCGTGTCGTCTCGATGAATAAACGCGCACGTTCCCTCCTCCAAGAAGATTTGACCGTAGGCAAATCGATCGCTAGCCCGCAATTAAGCGACATCATTCATTCTGTCAATCGAAATACACAAGAAATGAACTACAAAATTTTGCTGGGGCATGAAATTTTTATAACCGACTACTCTCCTATTTTGAGCAATAATGAAATCAGAGGCGTGGTCTTCACATTTCGTCCAGAGTCTGAGATCGAGCAACTCACCGAAGAAATTACGAAAATCAGTTCCTTTTCGGACAATATGCGTGCACAAAATCACGAATATTTAAATCGTTTGAACACCATTTACGGTCTCCTCAAGCTAAAGGAGTACGACAAAGCAACCGAACTCATCACCGATGAAGTAAAGGAACGGCAAGATATTCTCGCCTTTATTATGAGTTCAGTCAAAGAGCCCTTCATCGCAGCTTGTCTGCTAGGGAAAATCAATCGCTCCAAAGAGCTGAAGGTACTACTCGAAATTGATCAGGACAGCTATTTGGGAAATGTACCTGACAGCTTGGATACAAAGGTATTGGTCACTATTCTCGGCAATTTGATCGACAACGCGATGGAAGCTGCCCTCGAATACAAAGGCTCTGACGCAATGGTCCACGTATCCTTTACTGATTTAGGTGGCGATATTATTTTTGACATCGAAGACAATGGACATGGGGTATCAAAAGAATTGGAGCCCCGCATCTTTGAAAGCGGTGTCACTACGAAATCAGGTGAAAATCGAGGACTCGGTTTGGCTATTGTGAAAAACGCCATCGAGGTGTTAGAGGGGCAAATTTCACTCGGAAAAAGTGACCTTGGCGGAGCGCGTTTCACCGTCGTCGTCCCCAAGAAATGGGACGAAGTAAGTAGAGAGGAGGCAATCCACCATGTCTGAGAAACCCATTACCGTCATGATCGTGGAAGATGACGAAATTGCAGCTAGAATCTATGAACAATTCACAAGTAAACTGGAAGGATTCCAGATTATTGCCACGGCCACGACTGGAAAACAGGCATTGGAGATGCTTCACGTCGTTACGCCGGATGTTCTGCTCTTGGATATTTATTTGCCAGATATGAACGGGATTGACCTGTTGCGTGAAGTACGGAAGCATTTTCGCGGGATCGATGTCGTCATGATCACAGCCGCAAACGATGTGGAAACCGTGAGAGAAGCGATACGTGGCGGGGCATACAGCTACATCATCAAGCCGATTATGATCGATAAATTCATGTCTACCTTGGAGCAATATGCAAATACGAGACGTCAGCTGCAGCAGCATACAACCATTGATCAAACAGCAGTGGACAAGCTGTTTACAAAAGCCGCACACACTCCTGCTACCAAAACTGTTGAGACTGTCACTACACTCCCGAAAGGCATCGACAAGCTGACGTTAAAGCTGATCCGGGACAAGATGCAGGAGACCACTCAAAGCATGAATGCCGATGATTTGGCTGCACTTGCTGGCATGAGCCATTCGACGGTGCGCAGATACCTCGAATTTCTCGTCTCTATTAATGAAGTGACTGTCGAGACGTTCTATGGAACCGTCGGGCGTCCGGAACGAAAATACCGCTGGGTACCGCAAAAAACGGCCAAATAATGCCTGATGGCAAAAAGAAGGGGAAGCTTCATTTATGAACCTGAAGCTTCCCTTTTTCTTTTCTTGCTACTGGTTTTGTCGCACCTGGACTCTTTTCCCGAAACATCGTGATGATGGCAACGGCTGCGATGATCATGACAGCAGCAATCAAGGTTTGGCTTGTCAATTGTTCATCAGCGATCAGCCAGCCTAGAAATACTGCGACAATCGGGTTCACATAGGCGTACGTGGAGACCAGAGAAGGCTCTGCATTTTTCAAAAGCCAAATGTACGCCGTGTAGGCGACAATAGAACCAAATCCAACTAAATAACCAAAAGCAATCCAGGAACGCAGGGAAATCTCCGTTATATGCAGCTTCGTCCAATCGTCGAGAAACAGCGACGCGATCCCCAGCAAGCTTCCTCCGATGATCATTTGCAAGGCCGTCGCCATCACAGGCGATGCTGGGAGCTTTGCATTGCGCGAATACAGCGATCCCACTGACCAGCAGATCGAGGCAAACAGAAGCGCCACGATTCCGATCGTGTCGATCCCTTTATTGCCTGTTCCCTCGGGATGGACAACCAACACAGCGATCCCCGCCAAGCCAAACAGGATTCCTCCCATGACTCCAACAGTTGGCTTTTGCTTGCTGCCACCGATCCAGTTGAAAACGAGAATCCATAATGGAACCGTAGCGATTAGCAAGGACGCGATTGCTGACGGTACCTTGAGTTGTGCCCATGCAACTACACCGTTACCACCGAGAAGCAGCAGCGCCCCAACTATTCCAGCCCCTCTCCATTCTGCTGCACTCGGCAGCTCTGCTCCTTTCCAACGCCCAATCAGGAACAGGACCAATCCCGCCAGAAAAAATCGCGCCCCCGCCATAATAAAGGGTGGCATCGATTCAATAGCGATCTTCATTCCGAGATAAGTGCCTCCCCAAAACAGGTAGACCGCTAGCAACGCAATTGTAACGACAAATAATTTCGAATCTTTTTTTCCTGTCATTGTGTTTCCACCCTGGCTTTCAAATTTCTTTCCTACCATCCTCGTAGATCGTCGACAAGATGAAGGTCGTGGAGGTTTCCAGTATTTCGTCATACTGGACCATTTCATCGATCAGATTGGTGATATCTTCCGGTGCCGTCGCACGTACTTTTAGCATCATACACCACTCTCCCGCGAGCCGCTGGCATTCGATAATGGTCACGTTTGGTACCTGAACGTTCACAATCTTTGCTGTGATTTCTTTGAAATCCTGACATCTTGCTTTGACGAAAATCAATACCTTCAGCCTTTGCTCTAATTTTCTCCAGTCAATGACGCCACGGTATCCCTTGATAACGCCATTCTTTTCAAGCTTGGAAACCCGTTGGTGGACAGCTGGTCGCGAGATGTGCAGCAGCT
Organism: Brevibacillus porteri; assembly: GCF_003013475.1. Lineage (GTDB taxonomy): Bacteria > Bacillota > Bacilli > Brevibacillales > Brevibacillaceae > Brevibacillus > Brevibacillus porteri. The sequence continues at coordinate 54,568 of NZ_PXZO01000064.1, read as the reverse complement.
TGCTGATTTCCTCGTGAGATATCCTTCCGTTTTCCTCGAGCAATTGAACAATTCTCAGGTCAACCTCATCCATCACATACCTCCTGTGGTTATAGTAGCATATTTTCCTTCATATAGACCATTTGTACTCTATATTGACCGAATTCAAACGAATAGTAAATACAGAAGCAAGATATCAAAAATATAATGCCAAAAAACCGTCTTGAAAGGCCCCTTATCATTACGAATCGTTACTTAGGTACCCATACAAAAAAGAACAAGCCCCCGCTTGATTGTAAGCGGGGACCAGCTTAGAAGCATCGTCCTGATCATTCTGGTTTCTCAAACAACGCCATCCACTCATCAACTTGGATGGAAACGACTTGCTCTCCTTCTTTTTCAACCGCGAAGTAGGCTTGGATTTTCTCATCGGCGCTTGTGATATGCGCGGTTACTTGCTCAACCTGCTCCTCAGTCTCAGTCGTACGTCTGACCCAAGTCGCATACGGGAACGTCTTTTTGCGGATGCGCGAATGACTCTCCACCAGTCCCTCTTGCTCTATCCATGCTAACCATTCGGACCGTGAGTAGCTTCGTACATGACTGTGATCTCGAAGTTTCTCCAGCGTATTCACAAATTGATCGAGCTTTTCATCCTCTGCTGCGATATTGTCGATCAGCACAAATTTTCCACCCGGCTTTAGGACACGGGCCACTTCTTTTACAAACGCCTCTGGGTTCGGGAAGTGATGAGCCGCGATTCTGCACCCGACTGCATCAAAGGTTTCACTCAAAAACGGAAGTGCTTCCGCATCCGCGACTACATAAAAGACATTGCTTACGTGAAATTTCAGATGGTTTCGCGCCGCTGCGAGCATCGGCTGCGTCAAATCGGTCGCAAAGACTTGACCGACATGTGGAGCAATTGCCTTGGTTAGATGACCGCCACCCGTTGCCACATCGAGAAATACCCAATCAGGCGAAGGATTCAGCCAAGGCTGCAGGAGAGCGAGATCCTCTCCCGTAGCATGCGTCTGGCTATTCACATACTTTTCGGCATTCGCACCGAACTGCTGTCTGACTTCCTCTTTGATCTTTTTGTCATCGCGCATGAGAATCGCCCTCCCCTATTCTTCTATTCTTCGTTCACGATTACTTTCTTCCCTCTCATTTTCATGATCAAGGGAACGGTGATCCAGAGAACCGCAATGATCAGAAACACCAGCGATACTGGCTTTTGAATAAAGATAGAAAAATCACCATTGGACGTCGTCAACGCGCGTCGCAAATTATTTTCAATCATCGGACCCAAGACCAAGCCAAGAACGAGTGGAGCCATTGGGAAATCGTTTTTCGCCAAAAAGTAACCCACGAGTCCACAGAGGAGCAGCAAGACTAGATCAAATACGGAGACACGGACTGCGTATACACCAAACACGGAAATGGCAACGATCATAGGAATCAAATATTTAGGCGGTGTCTCAATCAGCTTCGCAAACACCTTTACGAGCGGCATATTGAGGATCAAGAGCATCACGTTTCCGATGAACATGCTGGCAATCAAGCCCCAAGCGATGCTCGGATGATCTTCAAACAAGAGCGGACCTGGCTGCACGTTGTACATAATCAGTGCGCCCATCAATACCGCTGTCGTCCCTGTACCCGGAATCCCCAAGGTCAGAAGTGGTATCATCGCTCCGCCAGATGCTGCATTATTCGCCGACTCTGGAGCCGCTACCCCAGCGATCGCCCCTTTGCCGAATTTTTCAGGCGTTTTACTGATTTTCTTTTCCAGCAAATAAGCGAGGAAGGATGCCAGAGTTGCACCAGAACCAGGAACAATACCTTTAAAAAAGCCAACCAGCGATCCGCGGAGAATCGGTCCGGCACTTTCCTTCAGGTCTTGCTTGGTCGGTAAAATTCGGGAGATTTTGGCGATCTCCCCCTCATTGATATCACGTTCGAGGATCGTCTTGAACACTTCCCCGAGTGCAAATACCCCAACGGCAATCGTCAAGAATTCCAAACCGGAATAAAGCTCTGGCATATCAAAGGTAAAACGCGCCACGCCAGATACATTGTCCAGCCCGATCGTCGCGATCAATAAGCCGAAAACCGTCATCATCAATGCTTTCGTGACGGACTTGCCTGCCAACCCGCTCAGTGCACACAACCCCAAGATCATCAGCGAAAACTCATCTGCTGGACTGAGCTTGAGCGCTACTTCAGAGAGTGGCTCTGCCAAAAATACCAGACCGACAAGCGAGACAAGCCCGGCAAAAAACGAACCAATCGCAGCGATGGAGAGAGCAACTCCCGCTCTTCCCTGCTTGGCCATCGGGTATCCGTCCAGTACAGTAACAACAGAAGATGACTCACCAGGTGTATTCAACAAAATCGAAGTGGTAGAGCCACCGTACATCGCTCCGTAGTAAACCCCTGCCAGCAAAATAATGGCGCTGGTCGCCGCTGCTTCTGGCGGCAGTCCACTCGTCAACGAAGCTGTCACTGGAATCAACAAGGCCACACCACTGATTGGCCCAATCCCTGGTAATACCCCGACTACTGTCCCGATCAAGACGCCGACAAACGCAAAGATGATATTTTGCCATTGCAGGGCAGTGGCAAATCCGTCCAGCAAATAATCAATCGCACCCATTTCATCCACCTCCTACAAGCCTAACCATGTTGGTAAACCGGGCAACGTGCCATCGAGAACTTCCACGTACAACAAGTAGACACCGAATGAAAACGCACCGGAAATGATCACGCTATTGAGCCATTTTCCTTTTTGCATCGTCTGGAATCCAACCAAAAGAAAAAGGAAGGTACTGATCACGTAGCCGATTTCCTCTAAAAGCAATACGTAGAATAATGCCGCGACAAGAATGATGAGGAACCGTTTGTAATCGAGCTTTTGCTTCTCTTTCTCGCCCTCTTGCTTGTATTTGAACGTTTCATAAAATAATCGCAGGCTGAGCAGGATCTGAAGACTTCCGAGTCCCATCGGAAAAATGTTTGGTCCGACATTGCTGCCGTAAGCGCTCGCCGAGATGTTTTGACTCCCGACCACAAATGCTACGCCTAACACGAGAAAAGCCAGACTGGCGAAGCGGTCAAATGTTTTGCTCACGCATGTTCCCTCCTGTTCGTACAAGAATCCAGAATGAAGGAGGAGAAGAATCGCTCCTTCTCCATCCCCCATCAAACCTTTTTATTTCGCCATTCCGAGCAAGCCCAAGATTTCCTTGAACATTTTTTCTTGCTCACCCAGATAGCTCTTGAAGTCTGCGCCGTTTTTGTAGCCATCGTCCCAGCCGTTTGCTTCCAGCTCTGCTTTCCACTCAGGAGTCTCTGTCATCGCTTTCAATTTTTGCTCCCAGTAAGCAACAGCATCTGGCGTCATGTCTTTTGGTCCAAATACACCGCGCCAGTTGATCAGCTCCGTGTCATAACCGGATTCTTTGTACGTCGGGATGTCCTTGAACATACCTTTCAAACGCTCAGGGGATGAAACACCCAAGATTCTTACTTTGCCGGATTTCAAGTATTCACCGGAACCGGATACATCTGTAGCCAGTACGTCAGCATTGCCACCCAAGAGAGATGCGATCGCTTCTCCGCCGCCATCGTAAGAAATGTATTTCACAGATTTCGGATCAATTCCCGCTTTTACAGCTGGCATCAAAAAGGTCAAGTGATCAAGCGAGCCAGGAGCAGAACCGCCTGCAACCGTTACTTTGGTTGGATCCGCTTTGATTGCATCCATTAACGATTTCAGATCCTTGTATGGAGAATCGGCTGCTACTACGATCGCGCCGTAATCTTTCGTCAATTGTGCCAACGGAGTCATATCATTGTAGGAATGCGGGCTGTTTCCTTCTTTTTTCACATTGTTGATGACGATTGGTGTAGAGGGAAGCAGGAGCTTATAGTTGTTCTTCTTGTCCTGCGTCACGAAATCAGCCAAGCCAACTGCCTGTCCGCCACCTGGCTTGTTTTCGACGGAGATCGTCTTGTCTACCAGCTTCGTTGCTGACATCACCTTTGCAAGGGAACGCGCTGTTTTATCCAAGCCGCCGCCTGCCCCCGACGGAGCGATAACCGAGATTGGTTTTTCTGGATAGGTAGAAGCTCCTCCAGTGGATGCCGTCTGCCCACCGCCGCCTCCACAGGCTGCGAGGCTAAGTGCCATTGCCGTAGTGAGGAGTACTCCGGTCCATTTTGTCCATTTGTTTGTTTTTTTCATCTTTATAACCCCCTCGATTGATAGCGTTTTCAAATAAGTTAAGGAGATCATAGCATTCGATGAAAACGCTTCCTAGTTTGTTCAGATAATTTGGATAAACACCATATTTATGATTATTTTCATTTTTTTCACGCCAATAAGACCTGCCGTTTCCGATTAGGGAACGTACAGGCCTTGCCATTGATTCGACTGTAAAACTGCGTCAGGCGCTGGTCTCCTTTGGCTGTTTTATCCTGCTGTGGCGGTTCGTCCATGCACGAGCACCAAAGGAAAACAACGTGAGTACAAGAACCACACGAAACAGATGAAACGCCGTTACTAATAGCGGATCGGCTCCTGTCGCCAAGGCAGTCAAGCTCATTTCGGCGAGTCCACCTGGCACCGTAGCCAAAATAGCCGTCACGATATCGGTAGCAGTCACGTAAGAAATGCCGATAGCAAGCACGATCACCATAACGAACAAAAACAGGGAATGCATGAGACCGAACAGAAAGAATCGGCGGTTTTTGGCGATGTCCTCTCGTTTGAAGCCAAGACCGATGCTGACCCCGATGAATATTTGCGCCCCTTGGACCAGGATGTTTGGCAACGCAGGACTCTCTCCCACAAGCGATGTATTCATCGAAATCAAAGCGGTCACGAGCAAGGCACCTAGCAAGAACGGAGCGGGTATATAACAGCGTGACGCAATCAATGCTCCAATGACACCAACCACAAGAAGCATGACTGTCTGCCCAATCCCCAGCGTGTGTTCTGTAGTAGCCGTCTGTATGGCAGCATGGGTAGGTAGAAATGTCACAAGATAAGGGGTACAAAGCACGACGCTGATCGCACGGATCGAGTGGAAAATCGTGATGACTTGTTGATTTCCTCCCGCCGTTTGCCCCACCGACACCATTTCCGATAATCCGCCGGGAATATTGCTGAAGATCGCCGTTATTCCGTCTACTCGGCAGACCTTATAAAATATCCAAGCGTTCACCAAACTGATCAAGATGGTCAAAATCGTGGTGATGAGCATCAAACCGATGTGCCCTGTCATCGTCTCGACGATTTCAGGTGTCATTCGCAGACCAAGGGTGATCCCAATCACTGTCAATCCTGCTTGACGAAACCAACGGGGAATCCAAAGATTTTTGACCCCAAGCATATTACAGATAACGGTGGTGACTAGCGCTCCGAGCAGCCAAGGAAGTGGGCTGTGGATGGTAGCAAACAGCCAGCCTCCCAGTGATCCGAGCAGCAATGTAAACAGAATACGTAGCAGCATAAGCGTTCCCTCTCCTACTCTCCGACGTTGTATGAAGCTTCTAGGGTGGGGGTACACCTAGTGTAAAACAATTGTGCTCGCAGCAAAAATACAAAATGGTTATCGTTGGCGATTCCTTGTATGAATAACAAAACGGTCATGACCGTTTTGTTTGACCGCAAGCGGTCTTATCTACTTTTATGAAAAACGTCGAGACGTTTTTCACAAAAAAACTGCTGGCTCCCATTCAGAGAGTTCCCAGCAGTTCCTTTTTCCCGGCTTAATCGATGAATGATATCTCACCCTGCTCCATGAAGCGTACAAATGCCTTGACCATTTGCAAGTCCATTGAGTCGGCATGATAAAACATCCAGGTACTTCGCTTGATCGGCTCCCCCTCTGCGCTGGTCAGCTCAATCATGTGCAGATCGTCTTTGCCATTCAGCATGCCTCGTGGAAGGATGGCATACCCCAAACCGTTTGCTACCATTTCACTGCATGTATCCGACTTGTCGACCTCCATGCCGATCAGCGGTGGTTGGGAAAATCGTTCGGTCCACCAGTCGTCCACTAACGCCCGCAGCATCGGATCGGTCTCATAGTCGATTCGCGGCAGGCTGGGCAGGTCGTCGATATGAATGGGTTCCGTGGAAACGACATAGACCGATTCCTCGAACAGCAAGTACTTTTGGTCGGACCAGTTGTAGCTTCCCCGGACAAAGCCTACGTGCACGTCCTGATTATACACGGACTTGTAGACGTCTTTGCTCCATCCTGTCATTACCTTGTACTCGACGTTTGGATAGATCTCCTTGAACTTTTTCAAGATCATCGGGAGCTTGTACCGTGCAAAATAGTTGGAAACCCCCAGCCGGAGCGTACCATTGACCTCGTCTCCCATGTTCAAGACATGCTCCTTGATATTGCGCAGTCTGAGCAGCATTTCATCTGCGCATTTGGCCAAGTACTCGCCTTGCGGAGTGAACTGAACGCCTCTACTCCCCCGTTGCACGATCTGTACGCCAAATTCTTTTTCAATCTGCCGCAGTCGTTTGGTCAGCGCAGGCTGGGACAAATACAAGCTTTCGGCTGTTTTTGTGATGTTTTGTTCCTGGTACAAGGTTTGGAGAATGTACCAATCGCGATATTCCATAGCTATAGTGTCTCCGCATGATTATTTGTCACTTCTTTATTTAACACATTTTTCTCCTTCCGTTTCAAATAGTTTCCAATCACGATCACCAGAAGTGCCAATGCTACCGGCAAAATCATATGCAACGAAGGCATTACCCCATCTAGGAAGCTGCCAACTGCTTTGTCTCCTACAATCATTTCTCCTGCTGTATATCCAAGCAAAGCCGCCCCTAATAATACGATGATCGGAAAACGGTTCATCAGCTTCATCAGCAACTGGCTTCCCCAAATGATGAGTGGAATGCTGATGGCAAGACCGATGATGACCAAAACCGGGTTCCCGTTCGCTGCTCCCGCTACGGCAATGACATTGTCCAGACTCATAATCAGATCAGCAAAAATAATGGTTTTAAGTGCCTCAACAAAACTCGCTCCGCCACCAATGTGACTGTCCTCATCCTCACCTTTTAACAGCTTGACCGCAATCCAGATGAGCAAAAGTCCTCCGACGACTTGGACAAACGGGATTTTCAACAGCCAGATGGCAATGAAGGTAAGAATGATCCGCAATCCGATTGCACCGAAGCTCCCCCAAAAGGTGGCTTTTTTCTGCAGCTTTGGATTCAGGTTCCGACAGGCAAGAGCAATAACGACTGCATTGTCTCCACTCAGGACCAGGTTGATCATAATGATTTGTAGTAAGCTAAGTAAGTATTCTGTCATGATGTCTCCCTCCAATGTTGCTGATACTGACAATAATAGACCTATCTTTTCGTTAGCGCAGTATTATTTCTATTATTTACATATATTTTTTTTAAAAGACAGGCTACTTCTTGTATCCATACACAGAATAATCCGCTCGCACTTTTCGAATCGCTAGCCAAACCGGCAATCCTCTCGCTACCCAGCGCAAGGCAGACATAATATTTTGTTCATTTTCAAACTGCTCGACAATGATGACGGTCTTTTCATTGATGTACGTCTGTAGCTCCTCCCACCCCATTGCCGAATAACGGTCAGTACCGTACGTTTTCAGCGCCAAAAAGTCTTCGCGTTTTGGGTCCTTCAGTTGGAGGAGATGTTGAATGGCTCTCGCGCATTCGGGATGAATGGATGAGTCTGGAAGATTTATGTAGCTGTGTTTCATGATGCGATGCCTCACTTTGGAACCGGATGACCTTTTTCCAGCACCTGATATTTTTTGGTTTCATTCTTCACGATTTCGATTGCGATTTTGTTCTTATCTGGTACGCTTTTTATTGTGTAGTATATACTACCCGGGAGGAAGTAGGGAGTATCCCCCTCTTTGAACTCCTCCCATTCGCCTATTCTACTCACCGTGCCAAGAACTTTATCTATGTTGGTTTCGGTAAGATCCTCTTCAACCGGAAAATAGAAGTATCCATCATGGACAAGATATTCATTTGAATTGTCTTCCGATTTTTTGAGCCAATTCGGTTCTTCAGAATCAAATGCTGTATTTTCTATAATGGAACGAGAACTAGTTGAATATTGAGCTGTAATTGAGTCTTCTATTTGAGAGATACCCATATTGGCACTTAATATCCCAGGAGCGCTTAGCATTATGATAACAATAAACCATTTTCTATTCATTAATCCCTCACCGCCCTGGAAAAAATAAAAAACCTTACTCCATGTTATATGAAAGAAGTAAGGTTTGCTATCCGACATTTCATTCTATTTCTTGTGTTTCTTGTCGGATGGTTTTTTGTCATCTAATTTTAATTCTTTATATCCTTTGGTGTCGTCTGTATCAAACATCCTGCTGGTGGTTTTCGCTAAATTAGTCTCAAAGTTTATATTTAAAACTTCAATACTATTTTTTACATTCCCACCTTTATCTGTTGTTATTAATTTTAATAGAACCCCTGTTTTTTCATCTACCCACATTTCAATTTTCCATATAAAATAATTTATCACCAAGCTTTGTTTTCGGGAACATTTTCTAAGACAGAGCATTATTCCATTATTATGATTGATGGTTAAAATCATATTCTGCAGTTGAGCTCGGCGTACTAACCATCAGTTAAGGGATCGCTTACCTAGGATATATGCAGGAAGCTTCTACTAGAAGCTTTCATAAAATAAAAAAGGCCATCATCACTTTGGTAGGATAACGACCTTTTGTGCTTCTGTTGATTCAGTTTTTCTGCTCTGGTCTTCGTCGTCCGCTGTCTCATGTCAGCAAAAGCGAAAATGCTTCTGTTGAGATCCGGATTTCTTTTGCCTTCACGGGCCAGCTTTTCCCGTTGCTTGCGTGCTGCGCTTTTTGCCATTGTCTTTCACTCCTTTTTTACGGCTCTTACAATGGATACCGTCCTTGGTGTTATCATAGAACGCTTCCTGTGTTGTTGCAACGAAAATAGTAAAATCGCCTACAACTCTTGTCCATTCCTTTTTCTCCCCCCTGAATAGGATAGATTGACGGGAGGTGTTAAGTCTCGATGAAAAAGAAAAGAATCACTGCGAGACGCGTGGAAAACCAAGTGTATTCCAATCGGGTTCTGCGCTCTGAATTCGATCGCAACTGGCGTACGGTAATCTCCAGAACTGGTTACGTTATTTATATTGCAACAGCGAATCGAGCAAAAATTACTGTACTGCTTTCAAATGGATCTAGGAAATTGCTCATCTTCAGACAAGGTGGAAGAGTATTGGTTGGCGGTGGGGGTACCAGTCATTATAGCAAACCGCACATTGCAAAGGACTTGTAAGATGTGGGAATCGCCTTGCGCAGCATTGCTTGTAGCAGGGCGATTTTCATTGAACGGATAGCTTACCTCGTCTTAATGATCACCGTCATTTTTTGCTTCATTTTTGTATCCTGGATCATTCCGATGATCTCCGCTCGTTTCCATACAACAAATTTATGCTCTTGTCCGTTATGCATCTTGATTTTCATTCCGTTTGGGATCACGAACAGCGTATTCCGCTTTTCAACTGCCGCCATATCCTTCAAGTTTAATTCGAGAGGTTGTGTTTGAATATTGAGACTGTGTGGTTGAAAATAAAGTCTTTCACTCGTAATCGTTAACCTCCCACCTACTCCTTCCATTCCTCTGAATAGGTATGCTGCTATATTCTCTAGCACAATCGATTCGTTTCGCCTGAGTTCCATTTCTTCCTTTTCCCCTCCGACATACGATTCCGTTTTTTCTCGAATTGGTAGGCACTTTATATTACCATAATTAGGAATAAAGAAATCTGCGTTTCTTTTCATTAACTATCCCTACCTATTCAAAAAAAGCACTGGAGTATACAACAACGCCCGAGACTTGAGCCAGTGCATTTTCTTGCAGTTCCAAAGCCATAAATACCTCATCCGGTACGTCGAAAGGTGCTTTTATTCCCCAGTGCGAAGCTTTTTGGAAGCCAAACTTTGGGTAATATTCGGAATGCCCGAGAACAACAACAGATTGGTATCCCCGTTCTTTTGCTTTTTGGAGGGCTTCGAGAATTAATTTCTTTCCGATTCCTTTGCTTTGATAACCAGGCAGGACTGACACTGGGGCAAGTGCAAGTGACTCTATGCTCTGATTGTCATTGCGAATGGAGATTTTCGACAAAAGAATATGGCCAACGATTTGTTGATTTTCTTCATCAATCGCAACTAGAGATAACGCGGGGATGAATGCATCAGATTTTCTGATGCGAGACACCAATTCATGTTCTTTGTGATCGCTGAACTCCGCATTCGCGAATGCACTCTTTACGACCTTTTCAGTAACGGAATAATCATCTACCTGTTCTATTCTGATCCTCATGTTCATCGTTCCCATCTCCTAAATCCATATCGCTTGTGTTGCCCATATGTTATCACATCTATACAGCGAAGCGCCCTGCTCGTATGACTAGAGACAGGGCGCTTCGTTTGTTTAGGGACACAGATTAATAGGTAAACTTATTGATCAATACTTTCAGCTCTTCCGCCAATGACGACAAGGATTGAGCAGAGGATGAGATCTCTTGCATGGAGGCGAGCTGCTCCTCGGTAGAAGCTGCTACTTCCTCGGCCGTTTCGGCATTGCTTTTCGCAATGGTGACGAGCACATTGGCTGTCGCGGTTACTTCCTGAACAGCAGCCAAGATTTGCTGTGCGATCACGGAGACCTCTGCGATATGTGGATTGGTCAGTCTGGTGCTTTCCATGATGCCTTCAAACTTGTGAATCGTCTCCTCCGAAACGTTCAAGCCTTCTGCAACATCCAGTCTGACTTTTTCCATGTTGTCGACGGATTGCTTAGTTTCCCGCTGAATCTCTGAGATCAATTCTGAAATTTGCTTGGCCGACAATTGTGATTGCTCAGCCAACAGGCGCACCTCTGTAGCAACAACCGCAAAGCCTTTGCCATGCTCACCAGCCCGCGCCGCTTCAATCGCAGCATTCAATGCCAGCAAATTCGTCTGCTGGGCAATTCCGCTGATGACATCCGAGATCGTACCGATTTCTTTCGAACGATCATAGAGCGATTTGGTCATGCGATCCGACTGCTCTACCGATTCATGAATCGACTTCATCTGACTCATGACCTGAGCGACAAAGTTGCCACCTTCTTCTGCCTGAACCGTTGTTTGCTGAGCAGTATCCGACAACACATTGACACTCTCTACAATCCGTGTGACCCCTTCCGAAATGTCATGCAATGAGCGAACATTTTGGTCGATTCCGCTCGTTTGTTGTTCCGCACTGCCAGCTACCTCCTGAACAGCAGTCGTTACAAGCTCGGTTGCAATGCTCGTCTGCTGCGCACTCGCAGTCAATTGCTCCGAAGACGCTGCTACTTGCTCCGCTCTGGCCTCGACATCGGAAATGAGCGCGCGCAGGTTATCCTGCATCGTGTTAAAAGCATGGCCGAGCTCACCAATTTCGTCGTTTGACCGTACTTTAATCGGGTCAGTTAAAATACCTTGGCTCACTCTGACCGCATGTATCTTCACTTCCTGGATGGACTGGAGAAGGGAACGCAGTACAGCTGCTACAATGAGTCCTCCCAGCACCAAGCAGATCGTAATCGTCCAAAACGTTTGCGCGAAAATCGGCTGTGCAGCATCCTCAACCTCAGACAGGTACATCGACCCGGCAATTTTCCAACCAGTAGCCGGATTCGTCACATAGTAAATCTGTTTCGGGATGCTTTGCTCCTCGTAATTGAATTTACCTGTTTCTGCTTGATACATGTTATCGTAATAACTTTCTTGTGCCAGCGTTCCTGCCTGATTTTCCGGATGGACGACATACTTCTTATTGCTGTCCACTACGATGACATCTCCGTCGGAACCGATGCTGACTGAGTTTGCCAGTTGTTTGATCTGTTCAATCCCAACTGTAATGCAGATAACCCCTGCACCATCCTCCGTCGTTCTTGCTACCGCTACTAAAACCTCACCTGATACCGCCGAAATATAGGGCTCTGTCACGACGACAGTCCCTTTGTTTTCCATCGCTCTTTTGTACCAGTCTCTCGTACGCGGATCAAACCCTGCCTGTACTTCTTGCTTGGGAGCGCGGAAGTACTGTCCGTCAACCGTTCCCAGACTGATACTGGACGCTTCCGCATGCATACCCATATACATCTCCAGATGATGCATGATTTCTTCTTGAACATCAGCTGATTTCACGCTAGGTGTGATATCTTTTGCCAAATAGTCAGCATCCTTCTTTTTGCCCTCAAACGTATTGCTGACGATGAAGTTGACCAAATCGACGTTTTCGTTCGCGCTGTCCATGATCTGTCTTTCAATTTCTTGTTTCGCTTGATGGTAAGCCAGGCTTCCCACGACAAGGGAAGGGACTAGCAGAATCAAGAGAAATGTGATGATAAGTTTGGTTCGATAGCTTCTGAACCAATTCCTAAGGTTAACTTTCACTTCATTTCATCTTCTTTCTAAGTTGTATTTGGATAAACGATTCATGTTGGTGAAGTCCTAATTTTTTATATCGGTAACGAAGGAAACTTAATGAAGTAAAAAATATATAGAACTGTAATAGATATAAAAAAAGCGGGGAGTATACGGCCCCCGAGGCCATAGAAAAACCGCCCTGCTTATGTATGATAGACAGGACGGTCGATATTGAATGACTATTTAGTAGCGAAATTTATTAATCATCGCATTTAGCTCTTCTGCCAACGATGACAGAGATTGGGCAGAGGCTGAGACTTCTTGCATCGATGCGAGCTGCTCTTCTGTAGAAGCGGCTACTTCCTCTGCGGTCTCAGCATTGCCTTTTGCAATCATCGCCAACTCGTTCGCTGTTACCTTCACTTCCGCAACAGTTGCCACGATTTGTTGAGCGATCGACGAGACCTCCTCGATACGAGGATTTGTTTGTTTCGTGCTTGTCAAAATTTCCTCGAATTTATCAATCGTACCTTTGGAAATCCTTAAGCCTTCCGAGACATCGCGTCTGACTTTCTCCATAGTCTCAACGGATTCTTGCGTATCGCGTTGAATTTCTACGATAAGGTCGGAAATTTGCTTGGCCGATTCCTGCGATTGCTCCGCCAACAGCCTTACCTCTGTTGCTACAACCGCAAACCCCTTGCCATGCTCGCCAGCCCGCGCCGCTTCGATCGCTGCATTCAGTGCCAGCAGGTTTGTTTGCTGCGAAATTCCACTGATCACTTCGGAGAAGGCAACAATGTCTCTGGAACGTTCAGAAAGGGAATGGACCATGTGATTGAGCTGTTCCACAGATGCGTGAATCGAGTTCATCTGGCCCATCACCTTCTGAACCGATTCGCCGCCTTCACCAGCGTGAATGGTTGTTTGCTCAGCGATATCCGTCAATCCATGCACACTCTCTACAATTTGCGCTACGCCGGCTGATATATTTTGGAGAGAGTGGACGTTTTGGTCAATTCCATTCGTTTGCTTCTCTACGCTGCCAGCAACTTCTTGCACGGCTGTGGCAACATGCTCAGTGGCGATGCTCGTCTGCTGCGCACTCGCAGTTAATTGCTCAGACGAAGCGGCCACTTGTTCTGCTCTTGTCTCTACATTTGAAATAAGCGTGCGCAGGTTGTCTTGCATCGTATTGAACGCGCGGCCCAACTCCCCAATCTCGTCATTGGATCGAACCTGGATAGGCTCCGTCAGTATGCCCTCACTCACTTTGACTGCATGTACCTTGACCGCTTGAATCGATCGGATAATCGAGCGAAGAACAACGGTTACGATCAGTCCTCCTACAATCAAGCAAATGGCGATTGTCGCGTACGTAAAGGTGAAGATAGGCTGTACAGAGTTTAGTATCTCCGAACGATCCAGCTTTCCAGCGATTTTCCAGCCAGTCAACTCATTCGTCGTGTAGTGCACTTCTTGTTCGTTACCTTGCTCGTCATAACGGAAGTCACCTGATGCACCTTCATACATTTTTTCAAAATAGCTCTCTTCAGCCACAGTGCCAGACTCTTTTTCAGGATGAACAACGAACTTCTTGTTGCTGTCCAAAATCATGACGTAACCGTCGCTTCCGATACTGACCATGTCCGCCAGACCTTTGATCTGCTCGACGCCCATCACAATGCCGACTACACCTGATCCATCATCCGTCGTTTTAGAAATGGTAACGATGACTTTGCCTGATGCTGCTGAGACATACGGCTCGGTAATGACAGCCTTCCCCTTATTTTCCATCGCTTTTTTGTACCATTCTCTCGTTCGCGGATCAAAGCCAGCCTTAACTGTTACCTTCGGGGATTGATAATACTGTCCGTCCACTGTGCCCAAACCTACGCCATTCGTGTCCGAAAGCATTCCACTGTAAATATCCAGATGCGGCATAACGAGCGCTGCACTGTCTTTGGTAGGATACATGCTTTTGTTAATGGTTTTTGCTAAAAACTCAATAGTATCCAGCTTGGGTTTAAACGTACTCGTCACAATCGAATTGACCAGCCCGACATTTTCTTTGGCGCTGCTCAAGATCTCCTTTTCCATCTCCTGCTTCGCCTGATTGGAAGCCAGTGTTCCAACGACAATAGTAGGAACAAGCAGAATTAACAGGAAGGATGAGATTAACCTCGTTTTAAAGCTTCTACTCCAATTTATTAAGCGAACTCTCACTCATTCTCAACTACTTTCTAGGTTGTATTGGGGAAATTTTTTCCATGATATAACCCCAATCTAATATCGGCTAGGAATGAATGCGTATGTAGTGAATTTTTTACGAATAAAGTATTTTTCTGTAAGTCACTTCAACCGCGATTCATTTTCCCCAAGCGGATGAACTGTTCGTCACGTACACGAAGCTTTTCTGAGACAGACGTATCCATATACGAGTATATACCTGCTCCGGTCTTGGTACCGAGATTGCCTTCTGCTACTCTTTCTTCAATAATGGCGGGTGCTTTTGTCGAAGCATCCAGCTCTGGCGCCAGGTTATCCATCACACGCTTCCACGTATCGAGTCCACCAAAATCCATCGTCTCAATAGGCCCGACAAAAGCCCAACGATAGCCAATTCCATCCTTCATCACCGTATCGATCTGGGCTGCATCTGCCACACCCTCTGCAAGCAAGTGAAAAGCTTCTCTCATCAAGGCTGTTTGCAGCCGATTGGCGATAAAGCCCGGTACATCCTTTTTCAGCAAAACTGGGGACTTCCCGATCTCTTCCATCAGCTGCATCGTCTTGTGAACCACTTCCTGCGCCGTGCTCTCGTGCCTGACTACCTCAACCAACGGAACCAATTGGGCTGGATTGAAAAAATGTGTAATGATAAAGCGTTGTGGCGTAGTTGCTTTTTCGATCAATCGTGCAATGGAAAACGTAGACGTATTGGAAGCAATAATCGCATCTGGCCTCGCGTATTGCTCCAGCTTTTCAAACAGCTCCCACTTTAGCTCGATGACTTCTGGTACCGCTTCTGTGATGATTTCTGCATCAGATACTGCCGCTCGCAAATCCGTGGTCAGGACAATATGCTCGAGCGCCGTTACTCTAGACTGGTCTGCAATCACTCCCTCTGCAACCTGAAGGGAAAGACTGTGCTCGATGCTAGCTCTCGCTTTCATCAAAAACGCTTCCTGCAAATCATAAAGAAAAACACGAAATCCAGCCAATGCGTATAGCTGCGCGATTCCATGTCCCATAACACCTGATCCGATAACAGCCGCATGCTTTTCCATAGAAAGAGCCTCCCAGGGGTGAAATAGGTTTACTAACAAAGCTTTCCACGATCAAATACCTAGTTCCTGCCCAGCAAATTCCTACTACTTTTACCGAAATTCATCCCTATGGCGCTTGCTGGGGAAGTCAAATTTCTGTACCATTAAACAACATATAAGTATCCAATTATTGGATGGATGTTTCGTATATGGAGGTACACATGAAACTACTGAATAAAATCGTGGTCATCACAGGAGCCAGTCGAGGATTGGGTCTTGAAATGGCAAATGTTCTGGCAAAAGAAGGAGCGATTGTTTGGGCAACCTCTCGATCCGCGCCTCATCCGAACGAGATCGCACACGCTGAACCTGGAAGTGTGACGAATATACAGCTGGACGTGACAGACGAGCAAAGTGTACTTGCCCTATTTGCGCAAATACAAAGGTTATACGGACGTCTAGATGTCCTCGTCAACAATGCAGGAGTCGGCGTGTTTAAGCCTGTTGAACAAACAAGCTTAGAAGAATGGGAGAATGTTTTCCGCACCAATGTAACCGGACTCTTTCTTTGCAGCCGTGAAGGATACAAGGTAATGAAAGCTCACGGAGGCCGAATCATCAATATCGCGAGTGTCTCCGGATATATTCCCATTGCGGAAAACGGCGTTTATGGTGCTTCGAAATTTGCCGTCCAAGGCTTTTCTCAAATTTGCAATGAAGAATGGAAAAACGACAATGTAAGGGTCTCTACCATTTTTCCCGGCGCCGTTCATACAAACATGACGGAGGACCGGCATTTTTTTGATCCGAGTGCGATGCTCGTACCAAAAGATGTGGCAGATACCGTGTTAGATATCGCCTCCCGTCCCCTACACGTTCGAATCGATGAAGTCAAAATCCTTCCTCCTAAAGGCATTCTCTAGATGACAGATTAATAAGGAGAGTTTACAAATGCAGCAAGTAGCAATGATCACAGGAGCAGGCAATGGGATTGGGGCCGCAGCAGCAAAGCTTTTGGCTCAGCATGGGGTCCGTGTCGCTGTTCTTGATGTACAAGAAGAAAAGGCACAAATAGTCGCCCAAGAAATTAATCAGGCAGGCGGTCAAGCCTTGTCCATTCGCTGTGATGTCGGTCAACGAGCGCAAGTTGAAGAAGCCATCCAGCTTGCGGAATTGCATTTCGGAGATATCACCATCTTGGTCAACAATGCAGGAGTGGGCGGTCCATTCCACCGGGTGGACGAAGTCTCCGATGAAGAATGGGATTGGATCATGAATACCAATTTGAAGAGTGTATTCCTGTTTTGCAGAAACCTGTTGCCCAAGATGAAAGAAAGGAACTTCGGGCGGATCGTAAACATCGCATCTATTCAGGGCTTGCTAGGCTCTGCACATTCTTCCACCTACGTCGCTTCCAAACACGGCATGATCGGCTATACAAAAACAATAGCTGCGGAATGGGGAGAGCATGGGATTACTTGCAATGCCATCTGTCCGGGATATGTGGATACCGCGATGGGCGTACGTCCGGAGGATATTTCGGATTACATGAATCGAGTCATCGTCAAAAGCCCGGTGAAACGCGTAGCTCAGCCGTTGGAAATCGCCCAGATGATTTATCATCTCGTCGGACCGCATAGCGGGTACATCAACGGAGCGAGCATCACCATGGACGGCGGGATCAGCAGTCACATCGGAATTACGGATCAGTTGTCCTAGTTCGGACACGTAGAAAAAGCCGCACGCTCGGTCAGCTTCCACCGGGCATGCGGCCTTTTTTCTCCTATAAAAAGCGGCGGTGCACTTTCTTGCCGTCGTACGTAAACAACACTTGTCGATCCTCCACCATCGATTCCAGGTGAACGGATTTCCCCCACAAGGTATAGACGTAAGGCAATGTTTTTTCTACGTATTTGACATCCAGCTCCAGCCCCTCGAAATGATGCTTCAAGTACAGCTCTCCGGAGCGTAAGTAATCCCCATCATGCACGAGTACATAAGGAAATCCCCCGTTAACCCGTGTGCCTGCAAGACCATCGCGTACCTGTTCCCACTGCTTTTCCGCGACAACCCAATCGTTGCCCTGCTTGCCGAACATATACAAGTCTAGATCACTGACGAGGTCCTTGGTCAGGAAGTTGCGAATGAAGCTGATGTCGGACTCCAGCTCACGCACCTCGAAAATTTTCGCGCGTCCCTCTCCTGGCTTGCGCCCGAAGCGCTCCTGCTCTTCCTTCGTCGGATTATCCCAGCGTTTTTCAATGTCCTCCAAAATTTTCAGACCCAAATGATACGGGTTAATACTCGTCGTCGAAGGCTGAATGACGGAGGAATGCAGCTTGGCAAACTCGATCGTCTCCGCTTCCGTCAGCTCCATTTCCCGCAGGATGCGCATATGCCAGTAGGTGGCCCAGCCTTCGTTCATGATCTTCGTTTCCATCTGCGGCCAGAAATACAGCATCTCATCTCGAATGATCGTCAGCACATCCCGTTGCCAATCGTCTAGGATATTGCTGTATTCCATAATGAACAGCAATAGGTCTTTTTCCGGCTCTGGCGGGAATTTGCGTGGTGCTTTTACCGGCTCGGCTTCCTCTTTTGCTTTGCGGTCCAATCCCCAGAGATCGTCATAAGGAGATTGCCGTCCGTTCCTCGTCTTTTTGTTCGGCTCCTCTGGTTCTCGTTTCCAACGCAGCTTTGGACGTAGCAAGCTCGGATCGATGTGTTCCTGAATCGCCAAGCTCGCATCGAGCAAATTCTCGACAGCATCCTTGCCGTACTCGATCTCATACTGACGAATCCGCTCTCCACTGGCCGCCATGCTTTCGACCATATCCCGATTGGTGTTGGAGAAGCGCACATTATTTTTGAAAAAGTCGCAGTGAGCAAGCACGTGAGCCACAATGAGCTTGTTTTGGATCAAGGAATTGCCGTCCAAAAGAAACGCGTAACAAGGATTGGAGTTGATGACGAGCTCGTAGATTTTGCTCAGATTCAGGTCATATTGCAGTTTCATCCGGTAGAAGGACTTAGCGAATCATCAGTCATATGAAAACTGCATAAACGTTCAAAAAATATCCTCTTTTGTTAACAGGACTAAAAGCGGTTAATTAATATTAGGTAATGTGGCGCTTTTATGTTTTGGCAGAGGAGAAATCGAATGGATCGATTATTGCTGGTATTTCTTTTCAATTTACCCGAAGCAGCGGTTTTAATATTCAATGGGCTGTCCTTTTTTCATTTGCCGATACTGCGGCAATGGAAACAGCTTCTGATTGCATCAGTGACATTAGCGTTTTGGGTCTTTGTTTTAGATTCATTCGGGGTAGACTACTACCTAAAAATTTCCCTTTTCATTCTATTTCTGATTTTTTTGTTTTGGATTGTTCTTGGATACAGCATCAAAACAGCGATACTTATGGGAATAACATCAGCAAGCTTGATGGTCATTTTTGAACTTGTTATATCCAGCGTATATGCACGAATCGGTATAGATATGGGACAATTTAGCTCATTTTCTCCCACACGTATTTTTTATAGCTGGATTTACCTTGTCAGCTTATTATCGGTTGGGATTTTTATTCGGACAATTAATTGGAATCTCGGGGACCTATTGCACACAAAGGGACGTCACTATGATCACTATTTAGGTCTAATCATTGTATTTGTCTTTTTAACTCTAGGACTGCTTTTGCTGCTAAACGCTTCATCTATTGTTACTAATATTCCATCATATGAAATTGCAAAGGAAACCGAAGACTTACCCGTTTATCAGTTTCTTGCGCTCGTCTTTTCCGGGTGTACAACATTTTTCGTTTGGAAGTATATTAAAGCGAAAATTGCACATGTAGAGAAAGAAACGGAAGCACCGTACCTCGATTATTTGAATGATCTTGCCCTCAATACATCAAAAATTAGACACGACGCTCACAACCAATACACTGCGATCAAGAACCTAATTTCACTTGGAACAAAAGAGGAAGCTTTACAATACATTAACAGCCTTATCGATCAAGCGGAAGAAATAGCTCAGGGTTTCCAAGATGTACATAGCAAGCCTCTGGCTGCACTACTAATGGGGAAAAAGTCTGAATGTGCTTCCAAATCTATCGAGTTCGAGTTCCATCTCTCTCCAAATGCGGGCCAGCTGCTGGGGTGGAAAGATATCGATATGGTCACTGTTTTCAGTAATCTATTAGATAACGCGATTCGCGCAACGATAGAGGTTGAACATCCAAAAATAATCATTAAATGGGGCGTTGAAGGAAATGAAGAGGTTGTTTCCATTGAAAACACCGGGCCTACCATTCAGGCAGAGGACTTCCAACACCTTTTTGAACTTGGCTTTACAAGATACGGGGGTCAAGGTGTAGGTCTTCCAGTAGTCCACGCAACTGTTAAGAAATACTACGGTACAATCAAAGTATATTCTCAAGAGGGTATCACTCGCTTTACTGTTACAGTTCCAGTGATTAAGAGATTACTATAACGTCCAATTGCCGTATAGGAAAAAGAAACTATTTCTCTATTTTAAGTAAATGGTATAATTAGGTATATTTGAAAAATTAGGTAAAGAGGTGTTTTGATAATGCGGAATAAGATTGCAATTCCCCTAGTTCTAGGGTTAACTCTGCTCGTCGCAAATAGCGCATCGGCAAAAATTACAGAGTATGAATCATATGTGACTATAAAGAGTTCGACAAAAGAGGATTACACGATAAAGTTTTACGCTACAACACTCAACGATGACCCGCAAGCAAAGCTGTCAACGCAATCAACCTTGTATAAAGGCGATGAACACGTAGACGACGCGGAAGGCTCTGTCAGGGCATCAAGCACATATACTGATGTGCATGGACACAAGATCAGGTATAAAGTCGAAACGGATCACTTTGAGACGGTAGGCAGGAAACAGACCGATGCCGAATATTCGGAGGATACAGTCGCATATAATCCGACTGATTGGAAATTCGTCAAGTTGAGCGACGAAGAGGCGCAAGAAGAAGCGAAAGCACACAACAATCTACTCGCCCAACGAGCTACGGAGATCGCTGCTGACACTGGCGTAGACTTGGATGGATACGCGCCAATTAACAAAGGCGAGGTTTTTGACATTGATCCAGACCTGTATCAAGAGATTAGAGCGTTGACTAAGACCCAGGTAGGTGATAAAAAGCCTCAAATCCATCTGCACGAGTCCGGCAAAAGTCTGTACATACTGAGACAGTACGCGGATGGAACGAACACGGCTGTAGAGTTCGTACTGGAAAACGGCAAGTGGGAAAAGCAATAGTATAGGTACTAATAAAAAAACCGTCTCCTCTAAACAGGGACGGCTTTTTACTATGCAAGAATAAAATCAACAAATACTGGTGAACGAAGCATGCCGCTCTTTGTCCAGTTTCGCATTTTGACACGTGCTTTTATTTGCTGCTGAATGTAAACATACTCACGATCCTCACCAGTAATCAACTGTTTCGCCACTCCATAAAACGCCTGCTTGTGAGTAGGGGGAACACCAAGTTCAATTACACCTACAGGTCGTCCGTTCACATGGGCCAGCCATCCAAAGTCACCTTTACGCCAGCCGGCAATATGGACATCAGCATACGTGTAGTTGATTACCTTTATGAAATTGACTGTCCGCTTATCCGAATGGTATCGCCCGTCTTTCAGCTTGGCGACTACACCCTCCATATCTCTGGCAACACTTGCGTATGTGTGGGGGATTACGATGCTGGAGGCTTATTAAGAAGGAGTATAAGATAGACTGGCACTAAATGAGAGTTGGGTTACATCGGCTGCTGAGGGATCAGTCGCCGCAAGAGTCCTTACACGAATACCAATACGATCACCCTCAGCGACAACTAATGATACCACGTCATTTTTATTCGTTGCGGTACGGAAACCGTTTGGGATACCAGGTGTAATAACATTATTCGGAAATCCAAATCTAACCGAACTAGTCAGAGGAGTGGTCACGTAAGGTGAAGTGGGATGATCAATCCCATTATTAGGAACTGACGGTGAGCGGAATACTGTAAAATCATATTGAAGGCCGAGCGTATTTATAGAAGTCACAGCAGCAACCAATAAATCTGCACTTATTTGTAAATTTGAAACGATACCCGCAGAGGGAATGGGGAAAGCAAAACCACCTGCTTCGGGTGGCATAGTTGATTCTCCAGAACCATCAATAACTTCAACCGCAGAACTACCAAAACCCATTAACCTTGGAGCAGCTGAGACTACTGTAGCACCAACGAGGATGATCCCCGTTGAAAATGGAATTAATCCTCCACCTCCTGGTATCCCTTGTGGTCCTGGTATCCCTTGTGGGCCTGGTATGCCCATTGGGCCTTGTGGGCCTGGCGGCCCGGGGGGACAATTACATTGTACTGGAAAAATACCTGGGCAACCTCGTGGTGGTTGTCTATTAAAACAATTAAAGCAACCCATATCTTTACTCCTTTCGTTTACAAATTTTAGGTGATTCAGGTGATTGGTGCCTACTCATATATATTCAGTAATGTCTACTGGGTGATTTAGGCAATGAACCATTTCTCAGGCTATTTGTGGAGGGAAGGACACAACAGCTAGCTTTGGAAACACTCAAGCTTTCATTGTAGAGTTATCCTTTGCTGATCGTCAGTTCCGTCCCTTTCGCTCCCACGATTCAATGACTTCCATCTTGTCAGGCTCCGACCTCTTCCACTCGATGTATTCTTCGCGCGTCAACGTTTCAAGCACTGTCATTACACCTTCGCGATCACGCCCGGTCTTTACGCATATCTCGTCGATACTCGGAGGTCTCGGTTTCATCGCATAGTAATTTCCTATAATTCGTAATACCTTGCGCTCAATATCCGTGAGCAAGCGCCACCCCTCCAAATAAGAACGTTTGTTTGTATTACATGCGAACAGAATGCTAACACGCAAACAAAAAATGCCCTCCCCGGATTTCTCCGAAGAAGGGCATTCAGCTTAAATCTTTTACTTAATAGTGTTTTCTGTTCTCTAAGTCCGTTCTCTTAAATATCGATACATCCTTGTCACCAGCCATGCCCACGCGACCTTTCCACCAATGAGAGCAAAACCACTTTTTATTCGCGATGGGAGTTGATCATATTTTCCAATGAGCTCCTGCTCTTTCGTAAACAAATATGTTTCAAACTGTGGATATTTGCTTTCGATATGCGCCATAAACGCATATACCCGAGGGAAGAAGTCAGCAGCCATGAGACCGCCAATAAAAAGGAGCAGAGCCATCAGCCAGCCCCACTCCACGAAGAAACTTACCACTTGATCGAGCATCATCATTTACTAACACTTCCTTTCATCATCCGAACTGTTTTTGTTGCTTGATCCCATTCGATTTGTAGACAAAGTGCAGCAGCCAGCTCACGAGCTGGAGCATATGCCGATCCCGAAATGAGCTTTTCGTTTAGGTCTTTGCCGTTAACACGAACATCCTTCGTCTGTTCAATCCACTCCACTTTTCCGCCAGCAGCATTAGCTACCGCTCTGACAGGTAACATGGATACACCATCCTGTAGGAAACCAGTCACCGATAACAACGAACCATTCAGGCTGATTGCAACCGGGACTTGCTTTGGCTTATCCACTTTACTCACAGCTTTTTGCAAGAATTGTGAGTAATTTGTTCGGAATGTACCCATCGGGAATGCAGGACAGTTTTTCCACGCATAGCCGGGGTACTCCTGGTGACCAAACACCTGCTTCATGGATGGAATCTGTACCTGCAAGTGCTGGATCAGGCGATTGGCGGCATCAAGTTGCTCAGGCGTCGGTTTCTGTGTCCGGAAGTCCCCGACAAGGCATATGCCTAACGCATGACGGTTGCTGTTACCGACATGGTAGGAAATTGCCTCTGGATCGTTGCACCAATAAATCACCCCATCCTTTTGAATCACATAATGATAGGCAATGCCCGGCCAGCCGTTTGTGTTAACGTGATAGCGTGCGAATGCCTCCGGTGATCCGCTCAATGTAGCCGAATGATGGACGGCTGCCGAACGGATATCCGTCAGCTTACGCCGTCCATACTTTAGTGTTTTGTGGCGTGGTAAAGAGGAGCGAACGTCGACCACGCGCGCACCTTGAATAGTCATATTCATTTTTATTTCTGCTCCTTTCTTGCGGCTCTCTCAGCCTTTGCTTTGATCTCTGATCCGACCAAGTTAACAATCGATTTCGGAACAGGCCAGCCAGCTCGGTGAGCATTTGCTGTGAGGCTGTTCCATGTGTGATAGAGTAGACCGAAAGTGACTCCATAAAACAGAAATCCGGGCGTGCCCATCACCCGATCCAGCAAATTTGCTACGGCAGGCAGTGCAAAAAGAAATAGCGACCGTGGGATTCGGGATAGGCCATAATCAGACGAGTAGGATTGATCTTTTTTTGCTGCGGAAATACCTGTGATCCAATCCAAGACAATCATGAAAAAGAGCACAATCAGGATGTCTTGGCGGTTTGTACCGTATAGATAATGAAAAACGGGAGACACGATTGCACCCGCTGTTGTCGCCCAAGCGTTTGCTGGGGTTGCTACGTTTTCTAGGCTTTGAAGAAATTTCATCAGCTCATCTTCTCCTCACCCCCACGGGGCAAAAATTAAAGGAGCCGCGTTAGCAGCTCCCCTATGAAATCCTTATTTTGTTGAACCTTCTTGTTCAAGTTTCTCGATTCGTTTCTCTAGTTCGCTCATTTTTTTCTTGAACCATGTTCGTATGAGAAGATAAGTGACTACACTCACTGGCAGCCATACGAAAATGATTAACCAAAGAAAACTTCCCCAGTCCCATGTGAATCCAATATCACCATTCATGTAATGTCCTCCCCTGATTCATTCTTAAAAGATAAGACGCTCTGGGTTCCGGGAAAGTCTCAAAGGAGAAGGAGCAGCTCCCCATAAAAAAACACCTTCGCTCTTTTGAGAGAAGGCGTTAAGTTGTTTGTACTGTAGCTAAGTGTTCAGCAACAGGTAAGCGGTAGGGTTCCGGAATTACTTTTTCTGCTTCCATCCCAGTCGGTTCTAGTGACCAGCCGCATTTTACTAAGTAGGCATAAACCGGAATCATATATTTTACCACCATCATTTTTCACCCCCTTTTAATGTTTGAACTTCTTTTTGCAATACCTCAACAGTCTCATGTAATGCAGCTATCGCTTCATAAGCCGATTGGAGCTCTATATTTACCTTTGCTTGCTCACTTGTACGTAGTTGAGCCAAATCGGTTTGTTTTAAGTGTCTGCCCATGGCTTCGCACCTTCCTATTCGTAACTGATCCCGAAACCGTCAATTTCTATCGGACCTAGCCGTTCTTTTGCATCTACCGTAATCTTTAGCGCCAAGCCCCAGTCAGGTGCGGTTTTAATCAGGTTCTTGTATCTGAAATAGTCTCCAGATAAAAAGACGTCCGTTACATCCTCCCAGGTCGGGTTTGCGTCGTTTGCATTATTTGAAGATTGGACAGTTAAGACGGCTGGAGCCTTTGTGTCCAAGATTTCGAAGAAGTCCAGGGCGCAGCTCATCCCTAGTGCTGCGGGGTCTGCTTTTTCATTTCGATTGACGATCTTAATTTTGTGCGGCCCATAGGGTAATTTCGTGTTTTCATAAACGACTTGCTGCTTTGTATTGCCTACGTACCCTTCAGGTACATACTGACTGACGGTTTTAACCAGCACATTGTCTATATAAACGTCTACCAGCCCATACCAAGGGCTTAACCAACTGCCAAAGCGAATGCCTGTACCGATAAAAGACAGCTCGGCCCAGGCCCCGGCTACCCCTGCTATGTATGCAATTGTTCCCTGGCTGCTTCCAGCGTCTACATAGTTAATGTTGTTCCAGGCAAGCCCCCCGCTGCTGTACGTGATTCTTGAGTCGGTGTTTTCTACCCGTTTTACTGCTGGTACGTGAATAGGTAGCGTCGCAAATTTTGAAAAAACGCTTCGATCTACAGGGGCCGTCGTTTTGATTGGCTTTGTTTGTAGTGCCAGTGTTGTTCCGCAGCGTATCCGTGTTTTACGTTGGATGGTCTGGGTATTATCGACATACGGGTAACGCAGGGCCAGCAGTTCACCACTCCATGACGGATCAACACTAATCAGCTCATATTCAGCCTTCGAGATTTCATACACCCTTACCTGGTCAAAGTAGGCGTACTGCCCTGCTTCGGTCGGTGTAAAACCTAAATCCAGATTGCCAGGATAGTCGGTCGTAGGTGCGGTTTTACACCAGTAGAAATTAAATTTCGTTTTGTCATAGATTTGCCAGCTAGCACTATATGTAGGCCCGCTCGGTATAATACGCGCCCCATTTTCCGCGTTTCCATTTTTAATAAAACCTAGAATTACGTAATACTTGCCCGCTTTCCATCCTCCTACGTCCTTATAAGCTGCGGCTACATTTTTATTGGTAGCCGTTACCTTAATACTGGCATTACCATCTACTTTGTTTGTCGTATCCGTTATAACGGTGCAATTGTACGCGCCCCAATCTGCTGCGCTCTCACATTTCCCGCTTGTCCCCAATCGGTTTGTAAGCGTCTGTTGATCCGTCCATTCTGACAACGTACCCGTAAGGCCATCCTTCGCAGCCATTCGCCAGTAGTAAGTCTTTCCTTCGGTAAGCGGTTCTCCGTAGTAAGCGTCTACCCCTATGGTATAGCGAACTTTGTTGTACTTCTTCACCCCATCTATTAATACGGTTACATCGTCAATGTATGCAGTCATATTCGGTGCACCATCTACAAAAACCCGTACCAGTAAGGTCTTAGTGTTTGCTGGTATCGTTATGCTGGAGTCTGAAATTTTCGTAAAGCCTGTCGTTATACCTTCAACGACGATACCGGATGTATCTATCAAGTTCTTACCATTCGCATCATACGCCACTAAATCGACGTTTAGCCTTCCAGTTGCGTATTTCGTGATATTAACGTAGGCGTCTAGAGTTACCTTATCCCCTGGTTTCCAGCCCTTTAATTCCTGCTGTACGCCGATATTGTTTCCGCTGGCCGCAACAATTCGTAGTGAGTAGTTTCCGTTACGCTTTTGTTCGTGCGCATTGTTGATTTTGTCGCCCGTACCCAGCGGTCCTACGTCCCATTTCCAAATTCCTCCGAGAACTCCTTCGAAACCGTAGTCCCTTACTAGCTGCGCAGGCCGGATTTTGCCGCCAGGTTGAAAAGTGTCCCATACGGTGCCGTCGAAGGCTTCCCAGCCCTCTATCCTAAAGTCGCTTCTGAAATCCAAAAGGTTTTCGGTAAACGCGCTGTTTGTCGCCAACTGCAAAACGAATGCCTGGGAGTCGTTTTCTACATCGTCATTTATTGTTGCTTCGAAAACGGGTCGCTTCCCCACCCGCAGCGTATCTGGGATATGGTCGGGTATTGGCTTCCCTGGAATGTTATTGGTGATAAATCCCCCCCCATCTCCGTAAATAGAAATGCAGCCCGAATCAGTTACGATAGACGTTGCAACCGCAGCCCCCGGAGCTGACCAGCGATAAACGCTACCATCTACCAATAGTGCATAGGTTTGTCCGTCTACTACGTCTACCAATGACTTAACCGATGAAGGGAAGCCCGTTACCTGTGCAAATGACGGGTTATCTACAGCGACGGCTGACCATACTGTACCATCATGTTTCAAATAGTTAAGTCGTCCTGTACTCCCACCCGACATAGACATTTCTTTTACATTGGTGCCGATTTGTACAACACTGGATGAATATACGTAATATAACGTACCGTCACTTGCCAGTGCCATTGTACCTCTTTGCCCGATACGTACCGCAACATAGCTTTTGTTTGTCGGGAAAACTGTGTTATTTAACGTACCGTCGGCTTTAACATAAACGAATTCGCTGTTAATCCCGTCCCACATCGCTTGAGCCGTTCCCAGGTTGGTAGGCATAGTGTTTGAACTGATGTACCGTTCAAGCGTTCTGTTTTTATACAGAACATGAAGGTACGGCCCGCCTGTATCGACTTTTGCTACTCCTGTCTTAAACTTCTGCCAGCTTCCCGTAAAACCATACGCACTTCTGAAATTTATAGCGTCTTGATTCGTCATGCCCGTATTCGACTTAATGTATAAATCGCCATTTGCCAAAACAACGCCATACAAACTAGAAGACGAAGAATAAAGACCGACGGCTACGTGAACAATGTCGTCTGGAAACGTGTGGGCATCTATCGTAGTCGTACGCTTACCTGTTTTAATAAAGGGAATGTTTTCTATTCCCGTTGGATAGCCCATGTATTCATCATCCTTTCTACGCTAGGTACACTTTCTTATTCGTGCTGTCATGCTTCGTAGCCCCGTTCAATAGGTTGACATCTTCTAAATCTATAAATGATTCAATATAAATATTGCTTGTCAACCCATTTAAAACTGCCCCTTTTACGGTCTCCAACTCAAGAGCCATTTCCAAAATGTTTTTTTTATTAATATCTGCCCTCCTATGCAGATGAGCTATCTCTGACTTTGCTACAGTTTCAAATTGCTCTATTTTTGAATCGATCTGATCAAAGTTTTCGTTGATTTTTTTGGCCCCTGTCAAAAGACTGTCAGGGGCGCTTGGATCGATAGATATACGATTCTTCATTTACGTCACATCCTTATGAGGTATGCACCATCAATGCCCGCGCTTTCGGAGTTATTGTCTTCACAGTCGTGTTCTGCTTTATCCGAATCCTCAGCTTTGTGGAGGATGAAACAGTGCGTTCAAACTTCAATCGCGTAAACTCGTCATCAATAGGCGTTTGTTCGGTTGCTGATCCCATAGCCGTCCATGTCTTCCCACCATCGATGGAATATTCAACAGTTTGTGACGTACCACTTGGTGTACTCAACTCCACGTATACAGTAACTTTCGTAAACGGGGCCGTTGCTGTAATTTCTCGACTCAAATATACGCCATTCTTTTTATAAGCCATCGGGATTAGACTTACACTTGACTGGACGACTGGTGACGAACCAGATGTCTTAAATAAAGCCCGTACATGCACCTTGTTCGTTGGCTGCGTTAACCATGTCACATCCAGATCATCAAGTGCATACCAATTTCGCTCATCTATGGAGTATTGCCACAACAGCGCCGAATTTCGAGGTACAAGTTGACTTGCTGAAAGGACAAGTTGAGTCACTTGGTTGGCAGACACCGGATTAAATTGGAGTTTTGCGTCGTTCATGAATTTTGCTCCGTAAAGCTTAAACTTCAAGTCGGAGTCCTGATGTGCTGTCCATGCCGAACCGTTGGAGCTTGAAAACAGGACACCCACGTCATATGGCTGGCGTGAAACAGTTTTCCTAGATATGAGGTCTTGTGCACTCATTCGCGCTACAAACGCTCTATATTGACTAGAAGGTGTCAGAAGCACGATCGCATACTCCGTATTCGCCTGTAGTAAGATCGGCTCAGGAAACCTTACCTTTGTTGCCCTACTACTATCATTGGATACGTTCACCTGAGAAGAATTGATCGCGACTGAAGATAAGATCGTCATAGAAGGATAACCATTCACTACTGTGCGAAGTTGTACCGTTAAGTCCGCTACCGGGTCCTTCGTGCCCAAGTACAAATCAACTGATGTCACAAACCGCTCATCTGTAAGCATAAAGGTTTGTGCAAGTGGATCAGTCAGTCGCCAAGATGGAATCTGCCAAAATGTCTGCTCGACCACCTGCTTCCTACCAGTCCCTACATAAGACGCTTTCGCTTCATTTTGTTTGGTAACCATCCTTACACCTCGTTCCAGAAATAGACTTCACGGGTTCCTGTGCGTACATTAGCTGGGATCATAAATGTGCAACTGAATCGTCCTTGGGCATTCGCTCTCACTGTGTTGGGCAGCGTACCGGCTGCCGATCCGTTTATCGGAGTAAGGTTTACCGGGATGCCATCAAATGTCGCCTTGATATTGTCACTGTTCGGTTCAAAACCTTCCCCGACCACTGTTACCTCACGCTGCCGTATGAATGGAACTTGTTCATCTAAAATGACCTTTGTTTCAGTCCGAGTGGTTCCTGTCGATCTCCAGTCAGCCCACCATCCCCAAACGGATTGTGTAACTGTTGACGTCTCCACCCAGGTATCATGAGAAGGAGTCAAACGAATTGTGGCCAAATTCCCGAATACTTGATATGGATTCACATTCATGGTTTCTGTTGCAAAAGGTTGATCAATGAGCACCTCTTCGGTATATGGCAAGGTAATTAACCGCTCATGGAATCGCACTGTAGATGCAGCCTGATTTACTTGCATTTCTATAAAACTATTCTCAACTGCTAACTGTACCGTTTTTTCACGCGGGTTAATCATTGCATCAAACTCAGGATGAGTAACGTCGGAGCGTTCGAAATTAGTAAAGTTGTCTGTAAAAACACCCTTTTTCACAAGTGACGGATCAGAGTTTTGCGCCTGCCGGTCGAGGTCTGCCACCGCTTGGTTGTACTCTGCTCGTTCCAAACGATCTAGGAGAGAACGCAGCTCGAGCATCGTCAAACGTTTTGGCTTGCGATTCGTAACCACAACAGCATCTGAATTTGGCGGTAGATAAAGTTCTCCCAACTCCAAGACATCTGGTGGTGAGGAAGGCGGGTAAGGATTCATGTCCGATTGACCATGGATGACATGAACTTCGCCTTGGTAAGTAAGGTAGTAAACATCTTTCCGCCCGAGAAAAAACTCATAGGTCGTCTGGAAAGTCGAGTTCGGTACAGGCCGATCACTACCAAGCCACTTTACCCCGTTGTTCTCCAACGTTACATCTGTCCCAATAACCATAAGTTTTGTATAGCGATACGTGACTGAATACGACGTCCCACCTGAAGGTTCAGCACCTGCCAATGACCAGTCTACGGCATCGCCTGAGAGTTGAAAGTCTGTCCCTTTGACATAACTTGTGCTGCCCGCCTGTATGGAAACAATATCTACAACAGGTGTCATTGGTAAAAGGTCTGAGGTTCCTGCCACATTTCCCCGAGTAATTGTCTGTGTCTTCTCTACTGTTGCTGTAACCGTCTGTAAAGCTTTCACAGGCTTTGAATTTAGCGAGTAAAAGGATGTATTAGACAGATACGTCTTCGTTTCGTTAACAACCACACGGGTATCCAATGCTTTGGGTATGGCAAATCGCAGAGGAACCAACTTATCAATTTGATACCCAAGAACATAGGCTCTGCCCGCGTCGATTACGAGCGTTACGTTCGCACCATCCTTCGGCTCAATGTATCCATCCATTCCTGAGACCAAAAATGAACCATTTGTGTCGTAGCTTCTACGAGCTAGAATCGGGGTGAAGCCTTCAAGCTCAGGGGGTAATTTGGATGTGATGAGTTCTCCGCTCACCAGCCGATACATATGAGTTGCTTCTGGATCATCTACTACCCAAATCGGTTTCAAAATGGTTCGCTGAGCACCAGGCATGCCATAATTAGAAAACCCAACCGCTGGATCATACAGGGTTGGGTCGTCTTCGTATGTGATTGTTTGTGGATTGACCCGCAACCCAATGCTTTCCTCTCCAGTTCCCTTTATCGTCAGTGTTGTTTCCGGTACATCGTGGATGATTCCCCCTAGATATACCCGTGCTGCCGATACGATGACGAGCGTTTTCTCCTTATTAATCAATAACTGCCCGCCCTCTAAGATGTGACCTGATCCGAAAATTACGTCCCCTATTTGCTTATCCCGATAGAGTGACATAGCCTGCATTTCGTTTAGCTCAGCAGTTTGAACCCGGCGACCGCCGACAAAATCAACAGACTTCCATCTATTCGTTGGATCAAATCGGTTGTATACTTCCTTTGCCATCGTTACCCTCCTTTACAGCTCCAAGATATATTCAATGCTTTCCCGATGGTTGACTTCCCGTTGTAGTGGCGACTGATTCGTCACAGCTAACAAGAAACCCATATCCTTCACTTCATCCGGTTTGACTACTTGTTTATTTACTGGTAACCCATCTACCAAGATCGTGCCAGCATATACTCCTGTTTGACGATAATTACATATCGGAAACTCGTCATACCTCAACCATGCCTGTACATATAGCCAACGGCAATCAATTGCCCGCGCTTCAACTTCCTCAATGATGCGCCACTTCTGACCAAGTTGTATGATCGTTCCATTTGTATCATCTGGCGTTACAAACCTCACTTGGTCAGCTCGCTTCAACGCAACAATCTCTGTCATCGTCTGACCATAGGAAACATCCGGAACCTTCTCAGGGTTTTCAGGATTCCACGGAGACGTTTTTCCCACAGCGATAAACACATTCCTGTCTTTGAACAGATTAAAGGTCTGATACGTTTTCATGCCTTTTACATCACTTGTTTTTGAAGGCAAATCCTACACCCCCTATATTGTTTTCGTAACCTTTGATTGTTGAATATAGAACACTTCGTCAGCAAACGTTACGTCATCCGTAAAAAATACATTCGGTGACCACCAACTCTTGCGGTCATGTTTGATGTTTTGAAATGAATAATGCGTTCGCGAGTGGGTTGTCATTTTTTCCTTACCGCTCAGCTCATCATCCCCATGGTCAGCGGTAAGGATTGCCCCATATCTATCCATGCTTTGACTTGCTGATCCTCGTTCATACTCGATCTTGTGGGATAACGCAATCGAAAATAAATATCGAAAGCCTGCTGGTCCCATTAATTTGACAATTCCTTGTGCTACACCAAGTGTCTCAGGCGTTGTGAAGATGACTGCTGTTAACGGGGCAAACTCCCAACCATCTGCCATCACTCCAAACTCAGAGAGTTCAACACCATCCTCCGGCATGAGGCGATAAGATTCTTGTAAGCCATATCCTTGTGAAAGAATGGATTCTACTGTCATCCTGCCATTGGTTGCTCTCAGCTTTGCAAGCAGGTCCTCATCATCGGCGGCATCTAATTCGCGCCTCCAGAGCTCTAAGGAGTCCTCATACATGAGGTGAAGAAAAAAGGCTTTCCATATATCACTATCCACTGGCAAATAGTCGGAGACAGCGCTCATAATCGCACGCATATGTCTACTTTTTTTATAGTAACTAGGTAATTCACTCATCAGAGCATTAACCTGATTTTCGCTCATACGACCGTCACCACCGCGTCAATTTGAGCATCTGGCTTTAGTGTAATGCTCGTTGTTGGTAATAAAATCTTGGCATCCGTTGCACCAGCACCAACTAATACAGCAAATATCTGCGCTAAAAACAGCGTTCCTCCGACTCCAATCGAATTGGTATATGCCAATATTGTTTGTCTGGCTTTTTCTTTGTCTATTCCTGTTACCACAACTTCAATCGGTACAGTTTGTCTACTGACATGCCTAACGACAAGATCAAGCCCTGGAGTTTTACGACGATCGATTAATTCTCGAACTGTCTCCAATAAGTTAGGGATGGTGCCACCAACAACCAGGTCAACAGTGCCGATCCCTCTTATCAGGTTCAGTCCCCTTGCGTAGTTTACACCAGGTATTGACAGCGCCCAGCGCTCATAGTCAGATAACGCTCCCCCACGCTCAGGATTACGTTTATGGCGCAATATTCGGTTGCGTAAATCCTCCGTAGGCTCGTTTTTATCCAGTGCTAACCCGTAATCTATTGCCATGAGCTCTAGGTACTTCCTCGTTGCAGTTACAGCAAAGGCCTGTTCGATAATCTTGCCACGTTCCGTTTGATGCTTAAAAAGCGCTTTTGCAATCGGAGCAAGAGCATCGTATATAATCGAGCCTTCACTTCTGTCTACATCTTCTTTGACAGTTAGAAGCATGTCATATAAAATTCGTTCGAAAGTTGAGCTTTCCAAAAAGCTAAGATTAGTTTCAGACATCGATCACCATCTCCAACACCCCTTCCTCAGTTATGATTTCAAAGAAAATTTTCAGGATGTTACTTTCCCACTGAAAAGAGAATTTTTCACAACGCTCTATCCCGTACAAATATTCCAATGCCTCGCGTACTAAGCGCTTAGCCTCTGCCTGCTTCCACGCTCTCGTTCCATCACTCCTGATCAACTCTTTCAGTTCATTCCCATAATCTGAGGAATAAATAGAAAACATATAGCGATCAGTATGTAATGCTTTTGTGGCTTTTTGGAGTAATGCCTCTTCTCCATCAATCATTAATGACTTGCCGTCAGGTCGCACGGCAAACTGCCCTGTTTCGAAATCAAACTTATACGTCCTGAGAACATTTTTAATGGGACGTAGTTCCCGTGCTGGGCTATCATCTGTCACCGGGAAAACCGGAAAAATACTCATGGGCGTTTCACCCTATCTAGAATGTAATAGGCAGAGTCCACAGATAACACGTGTACTTTATCGTTTAATTTCAAAACGTCCTCAAATTGCAGTAACAAATAGTTATGTTTGAACGAAGTAAACGGCGCAGCCAAGTCATCCGTGTCTAAAAAATCTTCCTTTTTCATGTCACCCAGATCACGCTCTGCTTTTTCTTGATGCGTAATCGTGACAATTCGTGTATGTCTAGTCAAATGTTCTAAGACAGTAATAAACTCCTTCCCAATTGGTTCTGTCATACCATCTATCAAGATTTTCAAATCTGGTGGGGGCTTAATGACAGTTGCCAACTCTATCCGTACATCCTTTGGGGGTGGATTTGCCCCGCCAGCTCCTTGTGTTTGATTGGCACCTGAAAGAACTTGAGCAAGCTTTTGAAAGCCATTCACTTTCCATTCACCTCCATCTGCAAATCGAGTTTCATTTCATGGTAACCAGGTCGTATCGTATGGCTGTCGCCGAAAACAGTAAACACCCCTTGCAGTTTCGTGATTTCCTCGTAGACTTCTATTTTTGTCCCGGCAATGACATCATCAATTCCCAAGGATGTGACCAATGCCTGCTCCTTGACCCGATTTAGATTCTGTAATTCTTGCTTAGCCACCATAATTTTGTTTCCCCGGTCTTCATCTTGAATTTCTATAACCTTAACAAGATGTCCATATCGTTTAGCGTTGATAGAATCAACTTCATCATGCAGGACAGAAATATATTCACTGTCGCTCCCGACCACTCTTACAACTGTTCTCATGTCTGCAATTGATCGTTTACGTTCAGCGTTTAATAGATCGCTTCCCTGCTGGACTTTCCACTGAATCGTTTGCCCTCGCTGTGTTCCGACATAAATCTTTCCTTGGTCAACCCAGCACCAATACCGAACACCAGTAGAGCGAAATACTTGATTGAGGACGTCTGCAACTGCATCCCATACACTCTTTCCGCGAATGACTTGTTTTTCCACGACAGGCATTGCTCCGATACCCCCAACGGGAATGCCATGTTGCGCGAAAATGCGCTTTAGAAGCTGATCGGCAGCTTCACCTGTTGAAACCATAGCTACATCGTTATTTAGTAAATAAAAGCCGAAATCATATGCTACTGCATTGATATCTCCTTTTGCTGTCCTCCCTAAGTCAACAATCATCCCTGTGAAAAGTGAGCGAGGAGTGCCAGACGTAAAGGAAATCAACTGTATCAAGTCCCCTTCATCTACATTCACATCAGGCCAAAAGCGGTCCCGTCCATTATTGGTTTTAACAGCCAGAGTTCGCTTTGCTTCCTGACGACTCCCAGACCATGTTGCTTCTGAGAAGGGAAGGCGAAGCGCTTGCTTACCCGGCTTTTGGAATCGAACCTCGTAATGAAATTTTGGCAGCATCAGTCTCCCACCTTTCCGCCCAAGATTTCATCGTGAATTATACTTGTCAACCAATGATTCTTTTTCTTCTTTTTTCTTGGTGGCTGACACCTTCGCTTTTCTTGTATCCGGCCGCTTCCCTTTACCTGTTGTTTGGAAAGGAATACTCACCTCAGTACTCTCAATGGTCACGAAACGATACTCTTTCAGTGCCAACTTGAAATCTATGTCAAACCCGTCCCATTCGTAGCTAAAATCACGTATGGTCACTGGAACATTGATAATATCTTGTTCATTTTCTGTTACTGTAAAGCGAATCGGGTAACCCGAATTTTTCCACCGTTTCAAAGTCTCCACAAATTCTTCTGGAGACGGAAAACCATCGTATTCACACAACCCCGGATCATATGACTCAGGCCAAAACGTAGAAAAAGAATACTCTTCCAAGGTTGACTCCCCGATGATAGTAGATTCCCCAATGGCAACCAGTTCAATATCGATGTAACTATGCCCGATCTTTACTGCTATTTTAGGCGGGATGACAGGAAGACGAAGCTTTTCAACGTTATTGTTCCAGGTTAACCAGAACTCAAGATGTTTGTATTTCACTTATTTCTCTATCTCTCCTCTCAACATAAAAAGCACACCCGTTTGAGTGTGCTTCTACTTTATAAATCTAGTAGCCTATTTAAGTGGAAACGTCCAATTTTGATTGACAATTGCTGTAATGGAAAAAATCCAGTAATATAAGTTATATAACTGGATTACACTAAAAATGACCGCAGGTGTTCCAGCACCTACGGCCTATACAACAGACGTTCCCTACATGGGGGCGGCTCAAGGATTAACTAGAGATAGACCTCTCCGGATTTGGACCCAAGGGAGGTCTATTTCTTTTTTGGGAAAGACAGGATCGCTACCACGAGCATTGCGAATGAAATCATCAACGTCAATGCTTGGAACACTGTCACAGGCGTCACCTCCCCCGTTTCCGACATGGGAGATGAGCCGACCACCCTTGAGGAGCCGATTCTGTTGTATATGGAAGATTATAACACGTGAAAGCTTCCGTATGAGAATACATTTCCTCTTATTCAAGTACGATAGAACCTGTACCTGCTAATACGTGTCCTATTTTTTGTGCAAGCAAATCTGCCATCTTCTCACATAGCCTCTCTAATTCTTCCTCAGAATTCTCCATTGTTGATTGCACAGTCATTTGAATAGTGGGGCGGAAGTCAATATAACAAGGAGTTGGCTGCTCATTTGGGCTTGTATACTGTGCCTGAGCTCCGCTTGTTATTGAAGGTGTATAACTTGGAACCTGACTAAAAGTGCTATCTAACGCTGCAGCTAATGATTCACCCGAGGCTTCCACACCGATTGCCATAGTTTCAGGAATAGCCATCCCACTAGCTGTTAAGCGAGAAAAGGGACCTAGCTCAGCATCCGAATGCGGTAGGAATTGATCAGCCCATTCTAATGCACTGGCAATAGCATTTGCTACTTCGTCCTTAACAGATAAGATCCCGTCAACGATTGTCAGTATGATTTTTTTGCCGCTATCAAACAAGCCACTTATCCACCCATCAAACCAGCCGTCTATCGTAGTAAAGGCGTTGAAAAAAGTTTCCTTAATTGTCTCCCATGCCCCCGACCAATCGCCAGTTAAAAACTGAATGAATGCAGTGAACAGCCCTTTCCAAAAATCGATGACCATTCCAAAGTAAGCAGAGAGTCCTTCCCAAACTGCAATTCCTGCTGCTTTTACCCATTCCCACCCTGCTACCAAATAAGCGCTGACCATGTCCCAGTTTTCATAGAGCCACCAGCCAACAGCAATCAACGCAATGACTGCTGCGATTATCAGGAGAATCGGCCATAATGCAGTAATTGACGAGATACCAAAGACACTCATTGCAGCGCTTGCTGCTTGTAATCCAACTGTAATTGGTGTCCAAAGTCCGGCCAGCAGTACGATTGGGCCAATTATCATGGCAAGAGCTGCAACCACCATTAAAAACGAAACAGCTACCTTCGTGATAAAAGGGTGCTCTTGTGTAAAAGTCCCTATCCATTTTGCAATCTTTGCAAGCAAGCTAACGATTGGTTTTGCGACATCTAATACGGAGTCTCCTATCGGATAAAGTGCCAACTTCATTTCATTTGCCATCGCTTGCCAGTCATTCGAAACTTGGCCAGCTATTTCTGTTGTTTTTCCTGCAAAATCTTCGAGTGGCCCAGCGTTAAACATAGATTTGATAGCGTCCCGTCCCGCATCTTCAAACTGTGTTCCAAAAACGTTACCTAAGACTTCGTCTTGCAACTTCTGATCTTTAATAGAAGCTATCCCAGCAGTTATAGCAAAAATTGCTTGTTCAGCCTCTTTGCCACCTGCCTTGATTTGGTCGAGCATTTTGAATAGCTTTTTCTCACCGTAAATTTCCTCAAGAGACCCAAGTGCGTTTTCATCCAGAGCCTTGTTCAATCGAATACCGAACGACTCTTTGAATGCATCACCTAGCTTATCAAAATTCAGAGCACCAGCCTCAGCTCCAGCTACGAACATGCCCATCATTTGCTCTGCACTTAACCCTGCCTCTTTAAATTGCGGCGAATATTCCCAAATGGTATCAAGCAGATCTTCAGCCTTGTCCCCTACCCGTTGATACGCTGCTGTAATCATATCCAACCCTTTAATCGGATCTTTTGCCCATTGTTCTTGCATCATATCCAGAGCTCTAGCAGTACTTACTTGATCGAGACTACCAAAAGACGCCTTTTCAAGAGAAAGGGCTCCTTCAGCCACTTTTTCAATCTGTTCGTCCGTCCCTTCTAGTAACTGACGCAGCCGTCCATAAGCCTCTGCTGCTTCCATTGGCGTCTCTACCAAACCAGTCGCGAAAAGTCCTTTTGCAGACTCGGATATGCTTATCATTTCGTCGTCAGTAGCACCTACATTCGCCTGAAGAATACCAAGAGCTTGATTCATGTCTTGTGCTCCAATAGCAGCGGCCGACAATCCCGCTGTAATGACCGCGCCGCCCGCTGTTGCCAGTCCGCCAATTTCCTCCAAATGTCCTGCCGCTGCTTCGACATGATCCAAAGACTCAGATGCCTGGTCCCCAGCTCTAGCAGCGTCACGTAAGGCGCGCTCTAATCTTGAAATGTCCTGAGTGTCAATATCATCTTCAGCTCGTTGAATACGCTCCAATTCCCGCCTGAGTCGTTCTGCCTCACGTTCAGCCTCACTGATCGCATCGTCCAAATCTTCGATTGGTCCAGGGTCAAAATCGTCAAGCAGATCATCCAAGATATCTTCTACATCTTCAGCAGCATCTTCAATATCATCTAAGCCATTCAGAAGTGCTCGGATACTTCGGAGGAGATTGGCTAGCTGTCGAGTCATTTTATCTTGAAATTCTAAAGTGGTCGTCACTGCCATCCGCTATCTCCTCCTTCCCTTGCCGCGCCGTTTTGCTTGTTCCATTTTTCTCGCTTGTTCTGCCTTTTTCTCTATCTCCAAAGCTGTTGAAACAAGTACAAATTGTTTCTCTCGTTCCGGCAAGTTCAGGATTACAGATGGCACCATGCCTTTTTCCTGCCAAATATAAGAATAGAGAGCCAGATCAGGGCTCTCTTTTATGAGTTTTTTACTGCTTCCTCCGCCTCCTCATCTTCAGCGAAATCACTGATTTCAGCGATCGCCTCGAACAACGAGTCGATTTCGTTTGGACGGAAAATGCAAGGGACGACATCGATGGCGGCTATTTTTCCGAACTTCGCGAGCACCTGTTGCGAGTCGATACGGAAGTTGGTACGTTCCGTGTCAATTCCGGCAATGATGATTTCAGCCTTATAGCGAAGGTCATCAAAATCGACTTTACGTTCGGCCTTGCTCTTTTTTCCAGTAACTGATACTTTGATGGCATTCTTGCGAGCTTTGTAATACACATCGCCGGGTACAGAGCGAATCGGCAGCTTCACTTTATTGCGTTTCCAATCCCATTCCCCTTTTTCTTCGGCTTGAGTATTCATCGTCAAAAATTCTTCCATGGTCAAAAATTCACTCATTACACTGCCTCCTCTTTGGCGGTCGCCCCGTATATATTAGATGAATTCGTAATCGTCAACTGTTCCTTCGAGAGACGTATCTTCATCAAGTTCACCGTGGCTCCATTTTGCTAAT
Organism: Brevibacillus porteri; assembly: GCF_003013475.1. Lineage (GTDB taxonomy): Bacteria > Bacillota > Bacilli > Brevibacillales > Brevibacillaceae > Brevibacillus > Brevibacillus porteri. The sequence continues at coordinate 14,952 of NZ_PXZO01000064.1, read as the reverse complement.
GACAGTGAGTCAGGACAAAAACCAGTCACTGCAACTCGATACTTACCAGCAACTTTGTCGTCGAGTTCCCCAATGAAATTCACTTTCTTTTCGGGGTTTGCCGCGATTTCCATGATGAGTTGCTGGATATCCGATGTACGTTCAAACGTAGCTGTCATGCTAACGGATGATGCAAGCACACGATGTCTTTTACGAAGCTGCCCAGCCCTCTTACTTTCTCCCTTCTCAAATTCCTCAGAGAGCTCGAAGCCAATGCACTCGGGAAGTTCCCTTCCATTTTGGTCGTAAAAATGCCCATGGGTACCGGAATACGTTTCTTTCATGCTGTATCACCTCACTTCGCTTTGTTGTAGATATAAATTTTTTCGAGTGCATCTTGATGGCGGAAGCCAGCAATGAAATGACCAGCATTACGCGCAGTTGTGTAAATCGGGTCCTCCCCGTGATATTCCGGGTCTTCGATAAACTCATAATCATTAGCGATCACTTCCAGCGTGGCAAGGGGTCTGAAAACCTCTTGCTTCATCATCTGGCAAAAGGCAGCGCGGCGGGCAGGACTGTTGATGTTTGGCTGCTGACGAATCCACTCCTTGCCTGCTTCTTCTTCGGCATGGAGAATCGTGTGGAAGGTGTCAGCCACCCGAATCTTACCGTAATCTTTTGACTGATCAGGCCCCGGAATAGTCAGGGTATTTACAGGCTCCTGGATGATAACCTGCCGATTGTCCATGTTCAGCATGAGTACGCCAGCTTGTACCATTTCGATTAAGTCTGTATCCGGGTCCCACTCATGCGTTAAGGATTCGAACGGGGTAATATACAATGCCATCGTGTAATTAAGAGGTAGTGAAGCCATCAGGGATGCAATGTAAATTGCCACTTTTGAACTCGCATAGGTGCTGCCTTTCCAACGTGCTCCACTTCCTACATTGACAATAGCCATGTGGTTCACATCCGTAGATGCTTTCATGATGGTTTGCTTGTTTCTATCCCTTGTTGCATCGCCGCCGAAAACAAACTTGATGTAATTGCCCACCGCGTTTTGCTGTTTAGCCCAGTCTTCCGCTGCCCCATTTAGGGCAGGATCAGCAATCCCAAGCGTAAACACACTGTACTTGCCTTTTTGAGTAGCCAACGCGCTTTGATAGGCGGTATATTTTGTCGCCTCTACGCTTGTTCCGCTGTTACCTCCAGTCAGACTTACACCTGCCGTTGATTCGGGAAGCGTATCAGCTATCTTTTTCAAGACAACAAACTCGCTATCACTGAAAGCCTGAACCAGCGCATCCACCGTTTTCGCTGCCCGACTGTCCACCAGCTCCGCTCCCCGATAGATCAGCAACTCTGTTTTGGTAGCATCCAACAAGCTTGGCTGCACTACGACTTTCAAATTGTTGCCTGCCTCGCCTTTGTACTTGGCTTCCACAAGTAGAACTTCGGTTGCAGCACTCTTCAAAGTCACACTTGCGACAGCCGCATTATCCCCTGCCACGCGATATAGCAAGACCTCTGTTGGATAAGGGTTAGCTGCCCAAATCAAATGAAATGCTTCTGTGACCCCGAAGATTTTCTCAGCGGAAGCCTTAGATCGGACTGTTACAAATTCCCCGATCGGTCCCCAATCCGCGACGATTGGTAATGCAAGCTTTCCACGATTGCCAATTGTCGTTTGCTCTTTGATGAATGACTTCAAAAAGGAGTAGACACCGGATAAGACCTTGTTTTCTCCCAACTGATATTGTCCAGCCATTTACTTCACCGTCCTTTCCTTGAATTTCTTCACGAATTCCTCTGCCTGATCGACAGTCATTTCGTCTGGTGCATCAAAAAAGGTAGCAATGGCTTCCGTTCGGTTTAACCCGAACTTTTGCTCTGCTACCTTCAAGATTTGCTCTTTTTTATAAGTTGGTTTTTCTTGCTCCTGTTTGCGAGACATGAGGCTTGCCTCCTTTCCTCAATGATTCATCGTAACGTCTATGAATCGCTTCTAACGGGTCGTAAACCACTGGGGTATATGGGATATAAACAGTGTATTTCAGCTCAAATGATCGATCGAGGTTATCGGGCTTGCTCATGGTCAAACGACATTCTCGTAAATAACCTACCTGCTGCCTGTTAGGGCCGTAGAGTGGAAGAGTCCATCGTCGATCTGCAAGGTCTTGCCTGACACTTATCGAGAGAGACAAAAGCTGTTCAGCATCCTTTGCCATCAGAACAAAGTTCATTGTCCCTTTCTCACGGTAGGCATCAGCACGCCGTGGTTCTGGAATACGAAATGGCTCTTCTACAAACCACATAGGCCGTTTAAAGTCCTTGGGTACATTCAGATTCTCTGTTTGGATACCTGTCAGGGAAAATAGCCAGTGTCGTACAGACAGCACATCATCACCCATCGGGAAACAGCCTCCTTGCTAAATCATCTAGCTCTTCTTTTACCAACTCGTCCATGATTGACTCGACCTCTGCTACTGATCTCGCAAGATAGTGAACACCGGGAACTCGCTTCCCTTTCAATACCATGCCCTCTGGATGATCAGGGACATAGATAAATTTTTCTCGATCCCAGTATCCCGGCACAAATTGCCCTTTCCTCTGAGTGAACCCTTCTTCCACATAACGCGCATACGATAGGTTGGTACCTACAGTGATTTCAGCTCGCAATCCACCCAGCACCAAGTCAAAGATATTTTCCCTGCTACCAATAATCAGTGAGGCGCGAAGAATCCCGTCCCGTGCAGGAACCCTATCTTGAGCTCCCCGCAACACCTGCATACCTGCCATTCGGGCAACCCGATCCATAGAAACCTGTGCTTCGCGTTTGTGATGCTTTTTCAAACGTTTGTACATACGCTCCAGGTCTTTCTTATCTACCTTTGCCATCAGATTTCCGGTTCCTCTCCTGTAGCAGGATCGATCATTGTAATCACTACTTCGTAATGATGTAAGCTTTCAGCGCCATAGACCGGATATGATAATCCCGTTTTATACAGGTTGCCAGCATATTCAGGTTGCTCTATTTGGATTCGCATACCAGCTCTTAAATTTGCGTACAAGGTGTGCATGAGAAAGTCTTGAGGCGTAGCCTGTCGCCCCGTAAGCTGCTGAATGCGACCTGGGGAACCGGACACCCTGCAGGGCACTTTCTGAACAACAGGAAGCCATTCCGAGCGATCTTTTCCCCCAGTGAAAGGGTCAGGTTCCCCGCCGACATCCAGAAGGGTAAAAGAGTGGCACAGAAGCCGCTTGTATTCGGTTAGATCATCCACAGCTTCTGCCCCCTGTTCTTCCGATATTTGTTGAGGATACCTTCGACTTTTGGGTCATTGTTCACATAGGAAAACGTCTCCTGATAATCCCCTTGCTTGGTACTGCTCAATCGTCGATCTTGGGCCATGTCTTTGACCACCATTGCAACGGCCAGTTTCAATTCGAGAGGAACAGGATCAGGTACCGTCACCTGTCCCTCTACATAAACATTTGCCCGTAGAATGACTGGACCAAGACGACTCAGTTCCCACGAAGCAAATTCAGCATAAAATCCGATCAGCTCACTACTTGTCAGGATTGCCATCGGTATTCACCGGCGTCTCTTCATCTGCAACAGGGTCATCTTCCAGCTTGTATCCCAATGGTTCGTACACTACTTCAAATGCTTTCCGCGTCACTTTAATTTTTTTCTTCTCCTTGCCACCAGTGATTGTCAGCATATCATTTGGTTTTTTCATGAACGATTGCTCCTTTCAATAATTAAGGTGTAGGTACAAATCCGGTAGGACGCAGGACAGCAAATGCCCCTTCTTTGATTACAAGGAACGCAACTTGGAACGTAGCTTTCAATGCAACCATGTCTTGCTCAGCAAGAGAAAGAGGCTTCCCATCTGCTCCAGTAATTGAGTGAAGAGTCGCCTCACGTAAGATTTCATACTCGATATTTTTAAGAATGCCTGTCTTGGCCTTTTTGAAGTCACCAGCAATCAAGTCAGCTTTTGTTTTGTCCCAAGCACCATTTCTGCAGTACTCAATCGGCAGCGAATACAGCGAATCTTCAGCTACTCCTTCACGTACAGAAGAAAGGTAAAGAGGATCACCTTGGCTATTTTTCAATCCGCGCAAGGATGTCTTCAATCCGGTATGCCCAGCAAACGCTCGTGGCTCTTGGTCATCAGCTTCAATCAGTGCCATGACATTGTTTACATCATCGGCCAGATTTTGATCCGCGACAGAACCGCGAGTAAAGCTGTTCCCTACATTGATAGCTGCCCCTAAGATGTTAGAGGTAAACGGTGACTCCGTCCCCATGATCGTAGCTGCATCCAATTTAGTATGGAATGCTTCAACAATATACGGCTTCAGTTCTTCAAACACATCGATTCGTGAGCGATCTAGCGCTTCCTTTGTCATTGGAATGATGACAGCCAGCTTCTTAGCGGTCAATGTAACCTGTGTCCAGGAAGCTGTCGAGGTTTTGATACGTTCTCCCTCCCCTACCCAGTAAGCTCCAGGCTTATCCAGAAATACTGGAATCTTTTTTGTTGCTGTTGTCATTGGTTCCAGTTCGGAAAGTTTCAAAATAGCCGAACCCCGGACTACATCCTTGATGATCTCTTGAGATGTCTCTTCCGGAATCAATCCGCTAAGGCTGCTGCTGAACGTTACTCCCTCATTGAATCTTTGCAAATCGAAATGAAGTGGTGCTTGTTTTACTAATGCCATGCTATTCATGAATGACTGCCCCCTTTTAGATGCGCTGCAATTTACGCAGGTCTGAGATATTTGGAATGGTAGACTTTTGATTGGCTGGTGGCTTTGCTCCAGGAGTATTTCCCCGCGGTGTTTCATCTGCCTTCAACCACGGTTTAGAACTGATTAACTCAGTAACATGTTTGTCGATGTTTTTAACCTTGCCTGCATCCGTCACCTCGACCTTAGAAAGATCAGCCAGACGAATGACATCGGACAGTTTATCCGGGTCGACCCCTTGTTTGATTGCCTCCAAGGTGAAGGCATTTTCAATGCGGAGAGATTGGATGGTGCAATTCGCGTTTTTCAGGTCGGTTTCCCGCTCAGCCAGCTTTTGTTCCGCAGTTTTTTCAGCCTCTTGCTTTTGCTTATGGGAATCAACAATCCCTTTCAGATCGTCAGCTTTCTCAATGCCCAAGCCTTTGAGGAAATCACTGACTGCTCCTTGTAAGGCGGAATCGTATTCCTCTTTTGAGGAGAAAGCTACTGCAGGTTTACTTTCCCCGCCCTTATCGCCTCCTGCAGGTGCTTGACCACCTCCCCCATTTGCACCTGAAGCTGCTCCGGTACCACCACCGTTATCCCCTGCCTGTCCACCTTGGTCACCTCCATTCCCTCCATCACCAGCAGCACCGCCTCCGTCGTTAAATCGTTGCATCCTAAAGGTCCAGTTTGATTGGAGCTTTTTCATTTGGTTTCTTCCCCTTCCTCGTTTTGAATTTCAAGTGAAACATGTTCAGGATATTGCTGTGCTATTGCTTGAATCCCCAGCAACGCGGTTTGCATGATGGTAGAAACCCCAGCACATACAATGTCCTTTCCATGCTCTGCATAATTGGCATGACCCACCGCATGTATTTTCATTTCACCGTTGTCCAGATACGCTTGAATCTTGATCACATCGATCTCGCCTCCTTTCAGGCAATAAAAAAACACCACGATTTCAACGTGATGCTACTGGGGCAATCCTTTTGCCTCTGCCCATTCTTTATAGGTGCGTGCTGAAGTGTAGCCTCTCTCCTGATCAATCCGGTAAGAGCGCTCGCGTTCCAGCGTCTCCAAGACCTTCGATTTCATTACTGGCCGCCAGTACGATCGACAATTTGGATGATTTGGTATGCGTTCACCCTCACGCCCTGGGTTGTCGACTGTATCATAATTAAGCGGATACCTTTTGCCGTCCAGTTTGCGGCACTCCGAAGAAGTCCGCTTGTCTAACGTGGCACAAAATTCCTTTTCGCCTACAATATCTGAATTGGCTTGGTAGGCCATCGTTTGCCCTTGGGCAGCAGCCCGGTTTAGTTCTGTACGAGCAAGGCGTTGGGCGCTTGACCAACTCTCTGATGTCCTTTTCGTAATCTCCTTAGCTGTTCGGGTCACACCCCATCCCTGAGTTGCCCCCTGAGTGATTACATCTTCCATGGCTGCCGCCAACAGGTCAGTACGCATGCGAATCCGTTTGGAAAAATGCCTGCCTTTCCATGGTCGCTCCAATGCAGCAATTACCATCCCGGTATTGATCTGTGGAAGTCGAACCTCTACTTGTGCGTCCTGTTCAAGAAAATAGAGGTGATGGAACAGGCTGACCTTGTACTCTTCCGCCCATGTGATTCGTAGTTGCTGCTCTTCTTCCATACGGAGGGTGTGCAAGATGGTTTTTATACTTGTCATGATGAGGTCGAGGCGTGCAGCATTATAAATCAAGGACACTAGATCTTCTCCGCTTTCAGCAAATCGGGCGTAGAGGTCAGTGATTTCTTGTACAATGCTTTTATTGGCTTTGGAGAACAGCTTTTTTAATTTTACTCCATGCTTTTCGATTCTCGTTTCCAGTTCCTCTTGGTAACGCTCCTCTCTGCTCATGCAGCGTCACCTTCTGAACCCTTTTCATCGTCAGGGGGCGTGTCATCATCTACCGGCTCCTTATCTTCCAATGCGTCCGGGTCAAGTATCTTCATTCTGCGTTCGGCCTCTTCGTCTTGTTCTTTCAGCAGTTTTTCACGAGATGCCCGCGGATCATCCACAAACGGTAGCAGCGCCAGCCTTTCCTCATGGGACAACTGACCAACCAGTTTCGTCACGATTTCCACCATTTCCACCACATTCACTGGCATGTTCTTACTGAATTTCACATCGACAGCTTGGTAATCCCACTGCATTCTATATTTCTGATTCAGCATCCCAGTAAGAATACGAATTCGATTACGAAACCCTTTTCCGTACTGGCGCATCTTTATGCCCGCCTTAATGTCGGCATGGTAAAAGATGATCTTCAAAGCAATTCCGGATGGAGCTGTCCCCACTTGGTCAGGTCGCAGGTGAGGTGTTCCAGTTTGGTCAAGAATCGTTTCGATCAATCGGTTGATAGTGTTTTCCTCATGAGTGTCCTGTAGGTCCCACGTGACCGGAACGGCTTTTTTGCCTACAAGAATTTGAGAAGTAGACCACATCTTAGCGAGATACTGTTTTTTCTCCTCTACATCTGTGATGAGTTCTCCCTCTGCGTCATACAGGAGCAGATCATCAAGATCCAAATCTTCAAAAATGACTTTTGGATTCTTGAAATACTCCTGCACATCTACCTTACCCGTGACAGCCTTGTTAATCGCGTCCATAAGCTGCTTCAGGTCTGAAAGATCGCCCATCCCCTCAACCATCCCATCATCGCGGTTTTGCTGATGTTTCCGACGCCGATTGACGTAGTGCGTCCAAGGGACAACGGGCTTCTGCTGAAACTTACCATCTTGGTTCTTTACGCGGACAGTGATGTTATGCGAGACGGGATTTTGTTCCCTGCTCATATCTAGAACAAATGCAGTCCCTTCTTGTCGGAGGTAAGTAATCTCGTTTTCATCGTATACTTCAACCAACATAGTCTTGTTGTTTCTGCTAACATCCGTCATCGTATAGTACCGAATAACCGCAATCAGCTTTGCTTTAACCGTCGTGTCATACACAGCGATACACTCGTCTACTTTGAACTCAGTAATGCAAATCTGTCCATCCTCGTCAAAGTAGTAGTATTCGAATACCTCACCATCGATCGAACCGTCCTCGATAATATCGTAAGATAAGCTCTCTTCATCGTTATCCATCAGGACAGCCTGCAGCTTTTTAACGTACTCTTCCACGTCTGCTCCTGCCTCATTGGAAGAATAGCGAATTGGGTTACTAGCAATGTATGAAGTACCGAAGTCGATAATTTTCCGAGCAAAATTTAAGACGATTTTGTTATTCGGCTTGCCCTTTTCCTCTTGTTTGTGGAGAATGTCCTGGTCTCCATCGACATACCTTCGTATGAGCGAGTAGTCCTTCGTCTGATGCTTTTTTATCAGGTCTGATACCCACCGCCACGAATTGTTGGCTTTATTTTCTTCATAAAACTGCTCCAAGAGCATCGTTTGCATGATTTCTCACCCCCTTCATTTTTCTCATGAGTCTTTTTCAGGTATTTTCCAAGGGATAACTTTGAAACGACTGATAAGAAACTGGCGGAACACTTTGCTGTTCCAAACCAGATATCGCAATGAATCCATTGCATGGTCATTTTCTTTTAATGGCACCTCAGCACTATCACCAGTAGTACCCTCTGGATAACGATAGTTGGTCAACTCTTGGATGACTTCTTTCAAGTGATCAGAAATGAAGATGTTTGGCCTGCCGTTGTCACTCTTCACTTTGAACAGAATGGAGACAGCCCGTATCCCTTCTTTCAAGTGCTTCTGTGCTGCCCTGGCTGGCAAACCATTGGTCAGGTACGTCTTGATGTTGCTGGCGTTCTCTGAGTCGCACCAAAACAACTTGATCTTCCATTTCTTCATGAGTTCCTTGTCTTGAGCCACCCAGCAATCTGAGCTGCCGGGAACAAGAATCTCCATCTGAGCCTTGTAGATGGCATCAACAATCCATAGCTCTCCGTTGGCTGTCATTGCCCCGACGAGAGTAACACCAGGGTTTGTAAAGCCCCAGTCCTTACCTGCCTCAATGTGCACAAAATGTCCGTCTTTGAACTTCTGCTCGCAAAGCGCGCGCGGTACAACATGTATCGAGCGGTCAAACTCCTCATAGACCTGCCCAAAAAACACATCGAACCGGGCGAAAATCTCCCGGTCCACATATCGTTTCGGCATGGTCTCGATCATGCGCTGAATATTCTTTTGTAATTCTGGCAGCGGATTGTCCTTACTCGTCCAGTAAAAATTTCTCCACTCTGGATCATTGCGATATTCGTCCAGTTGACCGCCTGCCTGCGTATGCTGGCCATTCAAAACGATGTCATGGTAAAACCAGTTCATTCCCTCTGGCGTCGTCGTCCAAACGCTCCAGCCGCCTTTATCAGCGAGAGCATAAGAGAGATATCCACTCCATGTCTGCTCCTTCATCTTGGAAGCCTCATCAAGCCATACTCCGTCCAACCCTTTACCAACTAGTGTCTTTGGGTTGTCGGCAGATTTAAACTGAATGAGAATGTACCCTTTCAGCCACACCCGATTCTTGGATAAATCCCAGCTCTCGATCATTTCCTCTGGAATGACCGCTCCCAGCTCTTCCTGCTGAATTTCTGACATGGAATAGGTCGGAGACACACACCAGTATTCAAGCCTTGGCTTAGGCTTCTTCATCACTTTCAGATTTCGAGGGGGCTTGTATGGCAAGCCTTTGTCTGCCTCAATATCTGATAGGACTTTATCGAAAAACTTCCGCGCCCCCACGTTCGTTTTACCACCGCGACGACCGCAGTTCATGACTACGTTTCGGGCATCGCATTCCATAACTTCGATTTGCTTCGGATGAGGTGTCCAGCCATCGAATGGATCAAGATCGAGTTCAAGGGCTAGATTTGTCACGCGACCACCTCCGGACGGTGATCTGCTTTTCAGGACCGCCCCCATTGCTCAATAGTTGAGCCTTAAACTGGATTGCCTTTAGCTTTTTGTCTTGAATCCTCGTCAAAGAATCTTCCAATTCCAAAATGCGTTGGATGGCAGGGAGTACAGTTTCTTCAATTTCCGTTTCCATCATTCGATCATGGGTGACAGTCATCGTAGTGGTGTTTCCTGTCTTTGGATCGGTAATGGGTACGATCTCCTTAGTGGTCTTCAACTGTTGCAGTACTCGCCTTTGCACATCCGTTAATCCCTCTGTGAATCGCTTGATACGCTTCATCATCCGGCGTTCCCTGATGCTAAAAAAACGTATCTGCTCATCTGCTTGAGCCAGTGGATCAAGGTCAATTTGCTCGTATAGTTCGCGCTCCTCATCGTCGAGCGTATCAAGCCAGATAGTTTCATACTCACCTGTTTTAATGGCGTTCTGATTCCGTATTGGTGCGCCGCCATTGTTGCCAACAGCATACCTGTTTCCTTTGGGGGCACCATGTCCGCCGCGATTACCCAGGGCGTTTTTGTTTCCCCTTGGCGCTCCGCCGCGAGTGGTAACGTTACCTTTCGATTCATTGGTCACATTACTTTTCCCATTGGTAACGTTACCTTTGAGATTCTCGTCCCATTTGTCTTGATTCTTCCACTTGCGAACTTGAGAGTCAGATACACCCAACTTTTGGGCAATCTCTTTCAACGGCATTTCTCCGCTGCTCTCCTGCCACAACTCGAATGCCTTGTCACGGTTTGGGCTTCGTTCTCTTGCCATTACATCTCACCTCACCGCCTTTGATTTGGATGGAATCGAAGCATGCCAGAAATGAATACCTTATGCATTCACACCGTAAAACTGTTGACATAATAACCGCTATCGGACTCAGTGGTATAAAGAAAGAAGCCATGGAATTGTTGAGTTCCCAATGGCTCCGTATAATTTTTGACTCTGCATCCTTGCTTGTATGAATATGCAGCGTTGATTTCATTGGCTTTTCGCTTATTTCCCGAGGTCGAGGCTGCATAAAACTTGCATAAAAAGTTCCACCTCAGTGGGCAAATTCAGGTCATCACGAGACCATCAGAATTGCCTCTTTTTTGCGTTTTGTAGGTTTATTCGCCCACTAATAGCCATTCGACTACCAAACGTTAGCAGACAGCCTCCTGCGCAGTAGAGTCTGTGTTGTTTTAGCCAGACAGATAGAATTACCTCCCTGGCTTTGACTTCTCCAAGTAGAGAAAAGAAAAATTTTTTTCCCGCTGCAAGTCACAAACGGCTCTCTGTTGCGACATTTCACTATTGGAAGGAGGCGAGCTTTCGCCTTGAAGACAAAATTTCATTTTCTTCACAACAAAAAGCCTACTCATCTCGATTGTTACTCGGGGAAGACAAAAATTATGAAGGAGATTGATTCTATTATGCAAAACAATCAAGCTAAAACTAAGACCCAAAGTAAGGACAGATTCATTTCTGTCATTCTGAAAGTAGCTGGATGGGTACTCACTCGAATAATACGTGGCTACTTAATTGACGCCACCTTACTCGCCTTTGAGCAACTCCAAGTCCAACTCTACGAGCTTTCGGAAATCGTCTACAGTACTTATCTTAATCTCGCCAGCCTTCAGCTCTTTGATCCACTGAGCGATAGCTGCTTGTACTACCTTACGATACTGAGCTCTCGACTCCATGACCTGCTGCAATTTTTCGGCTTCATGTTGTAAAAGCAATACTTCCTTGTCAATTTCATTGTTATTCATAGCTGTGACACCCTCGGCTTTCCATGATAGAATGGATAGCGAGATAGTGGCTTTTGGATTCCGTGCGCACGGGTTTCCACTATCTCAGCCGGGGTGACCTGGTTGCATGGGGGGGACGTTCACGCGTCTCCCTTTTGCTATTTAAGCAGGAAGGTTATACAGCCATTGCTTGTAAATTTCTTGAGCAATGTTCTTCATCATTACCGGAGGGACAGACATTCCGCAGACATATTGCACGTCAGCATCCAGGAAGTCATAGTCTTTTGGAAACGTCTGAATTCGGATGATGTCCGAGTCGCTGATGTAGTGTGGCTCATCATAGCGAATGAAGCAGGAATTACTTGCGACAGTATTAGGAACTCGATCATTATGAACAAGGATGGAGTTGAAATTGCTTACCTTGCCTTCCACTCGTTCCGTAATGTCCCCGAAACTCGTATCAATCGGTCTTCTTTTCAACCAACGCTTGTACGTCCTGGTATTTGGCTCAAGCGGCCTTCCTCTTCCTGATCGTATCTCCTTGTAGAGAGTAGGTCGTTCTTTGAATTCAAGTGCCAGATCAGAAAGCTCCAAGTCCTTTCTCCGAGCAATAAAAAAGATGCGCTCTCTCTTCTGAGGCACACCCATTGTTGCTGAATTGAGTCGGAATAATTGAGGTTCGTACCCCATTTCACGGAACCGCTTGGCTACCAAAGACACATACCCTTTCGCTAATCCAATGATCATTCCCCTAACGTTCTCCGCAACCACTATCCGCGGGCGTAACTTCTCAACCACGTCCAAGAAATCGAAGAATAGATCATCAAGCTTCTGTTTTGCTTGACCTTCTCTAAAATGATGTTCCTTGCCCCACTTCTTCTCGCGCTTTCCAGATGTAGAAAACACGCTGCATGGAGGGGAGCCATCTAAGATGTCCAGATCAAAGAGCTCTGCCGGTAGTTGTTCATTAGGGATGTTCTTGAAATCCTGAATGGGCATTTGAAACGGGTACTTCGGGTCCTGATTCCGTTTGTACAGTGCCATCATTTGCGGATCAATCTCGACGTTGCCCAATATTTCGTACCCTGCCAGTTTGTAACCCATGGTTGAACCGCCACCACACGAGAAGCAGGAAAAGACTTTTCGCCCGTTCTTGGGAACGGACGCTAAATCAGAAAGGCTCCAGTCCCACTCAGGCCGTATCATGGTCGCTCTCCGCAACGGATGGATTGGGGTCTTTGGGCTTGAAGACGAAGCCACACCGCGGGCAGTGACAATCGAATTTGTCCTCAGCAAATTCATCCAAGTCCAGTTCCTCGTTGGTAAACTCCGTGTCTTCATCGCTTTTGAAAGTGAATTGTGCAATGAGGTCTGCTGCTTCTTTATCATCGAAGCCCGTAATCGCATGATCCAGTTCACTATCTTGGAGCTCCGCCAGCACCTGGGCGAGCATTTCCTCATCCCAAGCACCGCTGATCTTGTTTAGTGCGATATTGAGCGCCTTCTCTCGGATGTCATCCAGATCAACAACGGAAACTGTTACCTCCGTGGATCCCAGCTCATTCACCAGAATCTTAAACCGTTGGTGACCTCCGACCAAGTTACTGGTCCGTTCATTCCAGACGAGCGTTTCGACGCAACCGAATTCCTCAATCGATCGTTTCAGCTTCTCGTATTCGATGTCGCCCGGTTGCAAATCCACACGGGGATTATAAGGGGCCGGGTTAATTTTAGAGACTGGTATTTTCCGTATGTCCAAGCTGTTCAGCTCCTTCGTGGCAATAAAGTAAGAATAAAGAATATTGCCAGCCCTTGAATTGCTGCATGCCTTGATGCTGTAGGGCTGGTTACGTGTTTTGGGGGTGTAATCAAACGACTACTATTCAAGCGGAAAAGTATATGTATTGTTTCACCGCAAAAAATGAGGTTGAAGCTTAGAGCCATATGCTTTGGCTGCCTGTTGGCTTCTGGCGACCCCCTAGTCCAAATTTGGGTCTTCGCCTGCCTCTGTGATCTCCTGGCTGAATAGGTGCAGGAGCCACGCTTCGGCTGTCTTCCCGTTGAGAGAATACAGGGGGTTGATAGCTAATGCTGACCGTCCTTCCAAGTCGGTTCGACGCATGATGTGCAGCTCAATGAATGTCTTAACGATCTTGCGTGCTGTTTGATAGGAACAGTCTGCGATGCGGGCAAGGTCTTTGACAGTAAGTGGCGTCCCCTTTTTCCCGCGCTCATTGTCGCCTTGCAAGAGGTTAGTTCCCTCGCTGGCATAAGGAGCGATCTTCAACAAAAAGCCAGCCTCAGCGAGTGACAGCTTTCGGAGCCGTCGCTTTGCCTTTTGGCTGGCTTTTATCTTCACGAATTTTGAGCTACGACCAACTGGACGAAAAACTTTTACAATCTCGTCCGACCGGCGCAGTACTTCCTCCGTGTAGTATATTTCTCCTGTTGTCTGATCAATGAACTGACGCACTACATTTCACCCACCTCCATGAAAAAAGCACCGCGTGGGTGCTTAATTTAAACTATTTCTTATTAGTATCACTGTGACAATAACCCCTGCGACAGTTGGAAGAATAGTTTTCGAACTAGCAACAATATCAGGTATCGAAATTCCTAGATAAATTTCTGGCAAAATATCACCCCCTATACTTCCATTCTGAGGTAATGGCAGGTGCTTGTCTATATCAAAAGCCCCACTCTTTTTTGCAGGGGCCTCCGCCGCGAGCCAATCCTTACGCCTACTGCGGTCACAGGCTTTAGGAGGCATTGCAGAACAATCAGTAAGCATTTGCCCCTGCTTACCGGAAAAAAGCCTCTGCACTCTTTGACAGGGTTAGCGAAGAAGAATATGAGAGATACCGGACAAGGGGCGAGAGGCCGGAGCCGTATGCCTCGCATAATCCCCTGTCCGGTAAATCCCAGCAGAGTAATTCGCGATTTCCTAAAGCTCCGAGAGGGGTTCCCAAAACTTGAAAACCGCAGTAATGCATACAATGAAAAATAATTGCATGGTTCCCTGCTACGATCATCGCAAGACTAGCGCGTTCAGGCTCAGAATGTCCCCCTCTCGTAAGGTCACATTCGTCATCACCCATAGATTCGCTCAGGTACACCATTGATAAGGGATAGGCGGTATCTCCCAAGAGCTGGTGTCGCCTGCTCTTGACTCAAGATTACCGATTATCCAAATTCAAATCGTCCTGCCTTTTATCGGTGATTTTGTCCCGTATTTTGTCGGGATTTTATCGGAGCTTTTTTGAAAAAATAAGGCACTCAGATCATACCGAGTGCCTTTGCAATTTGAGCAATAGCTTCTTTTTTGCTTTCGTAATACCTATCCTTGTCCAATCCCATTTCAAGATAAATGTTAATGTCTTTTACCCGTGATGTGCTGAGATACTTCTCTTCAATGATCTGACGCTCTACTTCATCCAACGAATACTGCAAAGCCCTTTCGATCTGCCGTGCTTTCAACTCATTCATGGACTCAGACTTTTGAAGCCGTGGAAACAGTTGATCAATGCCCTTTTCCTGTCGCTCCTGTTTATTTTGTACAGCAACACGAAGGGCTTTATACTCTTTTAATGCTTTGACAACA
>NZ_PXZO01000063.1 GCF_003013475.1 Brevibacillus porteri | reverse complement strand
AAATTCAAGGGGTTAATCCGATAGCATAACGATATGAATGGAAATCCTCACATCTGCACAGATAGCGAGGATTTTTCGATGCTGATCTATTTTTGATCTCACTCGTTTTTTTAAGACAAATTGTCAAGCCACGTGCGAAAAAGCTTACATAATGGCAAGGTAGTGACCTGTCTTGCGATCAGCGGGACGTCACTCGCCTTACTTTCCCCATATCTTCATTTTAGAAGGTGGTGTAAATTAAGCTAACAAATCAAGAAGTCATCGATATGGCACGTACTATGAAAGAAAACTGTGGCCATCCTGAACTCGAACACAAAAAACTTATTATGCATACCCTGTTTTCTGAAATAGTCATAAACTCATATGGTGAAGCCGTAGATAGACCAGGACGACGAGTAGCTTGTGAAATTAAATCCTTTAAAACAAAAAAGAGGCGGATCATCGCCGCCTCTTTTCCCAAATCACTCCCAAGCAAACCTCTGCTCTTTCCAGGGATCTCCATACATATTTTAATGTAACCATTAAACAACCCGTCTCTCCAAAACAAGGACGGCTTATTTTCTACCCAGCTAGAGTAAAATAGACGTATACTGGTGAGCGAAGCATGCCGCTCTTTGTCCAGTTTCTCATTTTGACGCGAGCCTTTATCTGAGGCTGAACATAAACATGGTCCCGATCCTCGCCAGTAATCAACTGTTTCGCAACTCCATAAAACACCTGCTTGTGAGTAGGCGGAACACCAAGCTCAATGACACCTGCAGGCCGACCATTATAGTGTGCAAGCCAGCCAAAGTCACCTTTTCTGTAGCCGGCAATATGGACATCAGCATATAAATAATTAATGACCCTTATGAAGTCATACGTTCTTTTACCTGAGTGATATCGTCCGTACTTGCGCTTATTTATTTTTGCGAGAGTACACCTTCCGTTACAAAAAAGCCCCCGAATAGTTCGGGGTAACAATTTAACTAATGACTAATTATACTTTTCTAGAACTTCTTTCTTCAATTTATTAAACTGCTCAACATTTTCACCAAAATATTCACTTTCCTCTAAACTACGGTACGTATCAGTTGGTTGTGCTTTTTTAGCCTTTGTATTCTGCATACCTGCACTGATATCATACTTACCTTGATACATTCCAATAATTGCATATCCTTCTTTATCACCTGTATCTCTCAAGAATAATACGTAGGTACCTTCTTCATTCATGAGATTATAACCTTCAACTGTATCAAAAACATTACCTTCGAAATATGCAGGCTCATATACAGAGATTGTATCTCCTTCTTCAAGACTTCCCTTGTGAACCTTCTGTATTTTTACTTCTGACTCTGAAGCAGTTTTTACATCACCTTCGCCAAGATTCCATTCTTTTAATGATCTCTTTCCTGTAAATTCAGCTTGCACTATATAGCCCGAGTATTTTTCAACCTCTTCAATATTTTCAAACTCAATAAAATCAGCCTGACTTATAGCAACTCGATAATCTTTATCAGTAGTATTGAATTCTTTATAAGAAAATGCTCCTCCTATTAACAAAGCAATTGTAGCAACAGAAACAGCGATCAATTTTTTCATAACTCCACCTGCTTTCTCCTAGTATTTCCAGGATAAATTATTTTCGTCTAATGTTGTAGGATCTGTAAGGTTCAACTTTCCTTGCTCCATTATAGAATTCGAGGATTGATGGACTAATCCAAGTCCATGCCCAAATTCATGAATTGTAGTTTTTCTGCGGTTTGCAGAATTGTAGTTATAGTAATCCATATATTCACGATTTAAAAGTATTTTCACCCTATCCCAAGATTCAGTCCCGTAATGTCTTTCGTAATTATCATTGTTGTCTAAATAATATAAGCGAGTCTCTCCAGCATAATCCAATCCATATTGACCTGCAGTAACCCTCAAATCGTAATTAGAAGAAGACACATTGGATGTATCATAGCTAATATTAGCTCCAGAAATACCTTCATAGTCTGCTATAGCTTCGGTAACAGCACCTAGTAGATTCTCATCTGAGACTGAAGCAGTGATATAGGTATCAATGTCCTTGACATAACTTGCTGTTGGAGTAGTATCAAAAAATGCATCGCCCCTCGTCAATTCTGCATATGCGACATTGGTTAAAGAAAAAGCTCCTAGTAAGACTAAACTAAATACTCTTTTTTTATTCATTTTTATGCTCCTTTTTTAAAATTGTTGCATACAGTTAATGGAAATAACTACTTCCATAATTATATAATAATTTCCTTTTTTTTCTTGTCAATCAAAAATATAATTCGCATATAACGACCCGCCTAGACATTAAGCCTGGCGGGTCGTTTGCTGTATAATCCCTCTGCTCAGTCTATGCAAGCCCTTGCGCTTACTGCTTGGCGTCGTACAGATAATTGTTAAGCCGCACCTGGTATTCAGCTTTCAGGTGCGACACATTGTAAATGCACTCTTCTTGACGACCTTTAACTGTAACAAGAACCAAGTACCATCGTCGTTTTCTGAACGTGGATTTTGCCACCCATTCTCCCAAACTGACTCCGGTATTCGTGGTGTTTCCGCTCTGCCCACATCGATACCGTGTCGAACATCGGGCGGTACGATAATTTAAGTTGATCTTGATTTAGACTTTGTGCATCCAGAGCTAGCGCCTTAAAAAGCATGCCATATAGGATCGTTTCATGCAAAATGTCTCGCCATTGGTCAGGTTAAATCATTGTCTAATACACCCGCTCAACCTGCAGCATTTTTTTCAATGGGCACCCACCACACACCATACAGCGACTATTAAAAGACTGTGAAAAGAAAAAGTTTGATGTGCTGCTCATTTATCGATTGGATCGATAAGTTCGAAACGTAATTGATCTCTAGAACGTTATGGAACACCTGGACAAACATGCTGTCATGTTCAAATCCGCAACTGAGGTTTATGATACAACGTCGGCTATTGGGCGTTTCTTCAATACATTATTAGTTGCAGCTATCGCTCAATGGGAACGAGAAAATCTTGGAGAACGCGTGAAAATGGGTATGAAAAAAAATTTTCGTAAAGGTGGATGGAATGGCGGCGAACCTCCATACGGATATCACTTAGAGGATGGGAAGTTGATCGTTTACGAACCAGAGGCAGCTATAGTGAGACGCACTTTTGAAATGTACAAAAAGCATGGGCACCGATATATATCGAAAGTATTTAACCGCGAAGGTCTTCGAACTAGAGATGGTGCATTATGGGCCGAGTATACCATCCGATATATCTTAGATAACCCTGTCTATTCTGGGAAGATACGCTGGAACTATCGCCATTTAGGTGGTAAAAAAAACGGACAGGAAATAATCATCGATGGAGAACATGAAAGCATTATCTCTATTGAAGAACAAGAAGCAGTTCCCTCAATTGCAAAAAGAAGGCTTCTGACCCGAGAAAAAACTCATGTATGCTTCCCCTTTACCTGGCTACTGCGATGTTCAAGATGCGGAAATACAATCAACGGCGGCGAAAAGAAGCAAAAGCTCCAGAACTATCGTTTCTATGGTTGTCGTGGCAGATTCTCCCTTGGAGTATGTGACTTGCCAATTATTTCAGAGGACACCATCGAAAAGCTTGTACTACAAAAAGTAGATGTAATTGTTAGTGGATCATGGAAAAAAGATATCAATTTTGCAAGAGAGGAAATGGAGGTTGACACAATAGACAACAGCCATCTCGAAAATGAACTTTCTGAAATACAGAAACGAAAAAAGAAATGGCAAATGGCATTCGCTAACGAGGCTATATCAACAGAAGATTTACGCCAGCGTATGCAGGAAGAAAACGATCGGGAAACAGCTATTCGCAATCAACTAACTTCGCAGGTAGCACCTGCAAAACCAGTTGTTAAGCTAACAAATCAAGAAGTCATCGATATGGCACGTACTATGAAAGAAAACTGTGGCCATCCTGAACTCGAACACAAAAAACTTATTATGCATACCCTGTTTTCTGAAATAGTCATAAACTCATATGGTGAAGCCGTAGATAGACCAGGACGACGAGTAGCTTGTGAAATTAAATCCTTTAAAACAAAAAAAGAGGCGGATAATCACCGCCTCTTTTCCCCAATCAATCCCAAGCAAACCTCTGCTCTTTCCAAGGATCTCCATACATATTATACCCGTTCTTCTCCCAAAACCCTTGCTTGTCTTTCTCCATAAACTCAATCCCACGCACCCACTTGGCGCTTTTCCAGAAGTAGAGATGCGGGATGACAAAGCGCAGCGGCCAGCCGTGCTCAGGCGTCAAGTCTTCACCGTTATGTTTCGTGGCGAACAGATTGCCATTTGTCATGAAGTCGACCAACGGAATGTTCACAGTCCATCCGTGCTCAGCGTGCAGCATGACGTATTTCGCTTCCGGCTTCACCTTCACCAGCTTCAGAACTTCCTCCACGGGAATGCCTTCCCATTCATTGTCCAGCTTGCTCCAGCCTGTCACGCAGTGAATATCGTTGGTCGTGCCGCCTTTTGGCAGAGCCATCATTTGTTCGTAGGCCAGCGTGACTTCTTCTTCGACGAGACCGAAAAGGCGAAAACTCCACTCCGTAGACAGATCTGTATATTCCGGAACCTCTCCATAGTGCAGGACAGGAAAGCCTGTCGTCTGTTTTTGATTCGGTGGAATGCGATCGCGCTTGGTATCTGCCGCTGGGTTGATAAACATGTTGTTTCCACTCCCTCGATTGTCAGTCTCTTATTTTCCAACCCGCAAAAGGGCGTGATCTACCTTGATGCACATGTCCTGCACAACCTCGATGCCTTGATCTGCAACCAATTTAGCCGCGTCTTCGTTGGCAATGCCTTGTTGCATCCAGAACACTTTTGGCTTGTTCTGCATTTTCAATGCTTCCTCTGCAACAGGCATCATGTCTTCACTGCGGCGAAACACGTTGACGATGTCGACTGGCTGATCAATCTCAGTCAGGCTCCCCAATACTTTTTCACCCAAAACCGTTTCACCCGCGATAACAGGATTGACCGGGATGATCGTGTAGCCCGCGTTCTGCATGGCTTGCGATACCATATAGCTGGTACGGTCCGGCTTGTTGGACAGCCCCACTACTGCGATCGTTTTTGCATCCTCCAGCATTTGACGACGTGCTTCGTTGCTTGGATTTTGAGCCATGTGAAAACACTCCTTTTTATTTTGAAATGGGAAGTTGAACTACCTCTTATTTACTACGACTGGAAACGAATTCAACGATGGTCCGCGTCATCGCTCCGGTTCCGCCAGCTGGTTGCATGTCGCCAGCACTTGCTGTGTACGCCGTACCCGCGATGTCCAGATGTACCCACGGTGTGTCGCCAACGAATTCTTGCAGGAAAACACCACCGATGATACCGTGGCCATAACGTCCACCCGAGTTTTTCAAATCGGCAAAACGGCTCTTGTTCAGGCTACGGTACTCATCGAAGGTAGGGAGCTGCCACAAACGCTCACCTGCCACATCTGCTGCTTTCATCAGTTCATCCAACAGTACTTTATCATTAGTCATGGCGCCAGAGCAGAAATGACCGAGCGCAACCACGATACCACCTGTCAAGGTAGCGGCATCTACCAAGCAAGACACACCTTGCTCTTTTGCATAGGTGATGCAATCAGCCAGTACGAGGCGACCTTCTGCGTCTGTCGTAATGATCTCTACCGTTTTGCCGCTCATGGTCGTGATGACATCCCCTGGACGGAATGCCGTTCCGGATGGCATATTTTCCACGGTACCGACGACAGCCAGTACGTTTACTTTTGGTTTAATCTGTCCCAGTGCCTCCAATGCGCCGATCATCGAAGCCGCTCCACCCATGTCCGACTTCATGTCTTCCATGCCTGCTACTGGCTTGATGGAGATTCCACCTGTATCAAATGTCACGCCTTTACCGATCAGGCCAATGACATCGTCCCACGTGTCTCTTCCTTGATATTTGACTGCCACGACGTAAGGCTCAAGCTCGCTGCCTTGTGCTACAGAAAGCACTCCGCCCATCCCCAGCTCTTCCAGCTTCGCTTTTTCCATTACTTCCACAGTCATGCCATAGCGCTCTGCTACCTCGACCATCGCATCCTTCAAAGCGCGTGGAGTCAAGTAGTTAGCTGGTTCATTGACGAGCGTGCGCGCCAGATTCGTCCCAGATACGAGCGCCGAACCACGTGCAACACCTGCCTGTACCAATGAAGCATCGGCATCTGCTGACAAAATTTGCACCGTCGCAATTGGGTCAGACTCACGCTTTGGCTTTTGACGATAGCCCTCGTAATTGTATTCGGCAAGTCCAAAGGCTTCTGTCACTGCCTGCGCCAGACGATCAGCACTCAGATGCTCTGTTGTTGGCAAATCAATAACTACTGTTTTGCCTTTGCCTTTTCCCACAACCGTTTTGGCTGCACGTCCCCATGCATTTCGGGCTGCGACGAAATCAAATTTCCCTGGTTCACCCATCCCGACGATCAACAGTTTTTTCGCAGCTACGTTGCTCATTCCGTGAACAACCGTAATTTCCTTTGCCTCACCCGTAACTTCCTTGTCCTGCTGCAAACCACTCAGACTGCCTCCAAAAGCTTCGTCCAATTCCGGGTATACTTGCGAAATCTCCTCACCCTTCCACAGCGGAACAATCAGTTCATCACACGCAATATTCACAAGCTGTATGCGTTTTTCTACTGCTACTTTCATATACTCTTCCCTCTTTCTGTGTGGTAGGATACTATATGGGCACATTTGTTTAACATGATGTGTCGACATATAAGCGCAAGGGTGGAAACGTCATGGCTTTTGCCTCTGTGTAAGAAATGACATCCTTTTCCGGCAACAATTTCTCGCATTCATCTATGTAACGAAGAACTCTTGTTACGTCCAGTCCCCAATGAACTGGCTGGTAACGGGTCAAATACTTTCGTGCATTGCCTAACATCCAGCGAGCACCTTTTATATTGCCGTACTCTTGGTGATACAGTCCGACTGACAATTGCAGCAATCCTTGTAGAAACTTGTCTGACTTATCTTCCATCCAGATGTCTTCCAACAGATCGTGGCATTCGTAGTATTCTCCATCATTGAATTTTTCAATGAACTGCAAATACTGCTCGGGATACCCCATGGATGCATGCCTCCGTTTCGAACCTTCCGTCTTCATGGTAACACAGATTGGCAATGACTTTACATCCAAACAAAAACTTCACGGATTAAGACAACGCCCTTCTGTTACAATAATCCTAGAGATAAGCGCACAGTAGAAAGGAATGGATTTTCCGTGGCGGATTTTTTTGAAAACTTCCCCTTATGGGCAGCACTGCTAGCCATAGGGATCGCCCAATTTATCAAAATTCCCCTCCATTTTTTTGCAACGAAAACGTGGCAATGGTCACTACTCATGAGTACAGGCGGTATGCCCAGCTCCCACTCTTCTGCGGTGACGGCACTATCCACAGCCGTGGGACTGCGTGAAGGCTTCGGCAGCAACATGTTCGCTATTTCCGCTATTCTCGGCGTAATCGTGATGTTTGATGCCGCAGGTGTCCGCCGCCATGCCGGTATGCAAGCCGTTGTCTTAAATAAGCTGGTCGATGAATTCAACCACCTGTTAGAAGGAATGAAATCGTTAAAAGTACGCCCTAGCCAGGAAAAAGCAAAAAAACTGAAAGAACTACTCGGTCATCAACCGATCGAGGTTTTGATCGGCGGTTGGTTAGGCGTCATGATTGCGTTATTGCTCCATCCGTTTTTTTAAAGGAGGGCTCCCATGCGCATTGTTTCCATCTGTCCCAGCAATACCGAAATCCTGTATTATTTAGGCCTGCATGAGCATGTCGTCGGATTGGATGATCACTCTGACTGGCCGCTGGAGTGGCAGCATCTCCCCCGGGTTGGGCCCGATTTGACAATCGATATGGACCTGGTCGCTGCCCTCCAACCGGATCTGGTCGTAGCGTCACTCTCTGTTCCTGGCATGGAGAAAAATATAGAGGCTCTGCGCGATAGAGACATTCCTCATATCGTCCTGAACCCTTCCCGGATCGCAGAAATCGCTCAGGATATCCGACTCGTCGGGGAGGCATCAGGAACACAGAGGCAAGCCGAGCAGCTTGCGGTTCAATTTGACGAAACCATTGAAAGCATCCGACAAAAGGCCGCGAAGTACACTCAACGCCCGAAGCTGTACTGGGAATGGTGGCCGAATCCCATCTACACACCTGGTCAGGAAAACTGGCTGACTGATGTAAGTGAGATTGCGGGTGCCACTAATATTTTTGCAGATTATCCTGTCGCGAACGTCAAGGCTACCCGAGAAATGGTCATGGAACGCGATCCCGATCATATTTGTGTCGTCTGGTGCGGAATTGAACTGAAGCGAATCAAGCCTGACATGATCACAAACCGCCCAGAGTGGATGAACATGACTGCGATTCGAAACAATCAGGTCCACTTGTTGGAAGAGGGCCTTTATTGCCGCCCTTCTCCTCGCATTTTGGAAGGACTGGAGAAGCTGGTTGATTTGATTCATACAGAATGACACAAAAAACGTTCAAAGCCTGTGCCTTGAACGTTTTTTCTTTTTTTCTTTCATGCCACCGATGCGGCATTCATTTGTTTTCGTTAGTTGCTATTCAGTTTGTTGTTGGCCGCTGACGGGTTCCGCCATGGCTGCGATTCCTTTTTCATTCAAGCTATTCAGAAAAGCTTCCGTTACTTTGCCTTCGCCTTTTTTTACGATATACACGTCCACCGATTTTTTCCCCCATTGCGAGAATACGTCCTGCTTGGTCTCGAAATACAGGTCAATCTTATGGCCGCGAATCGCTCCACCCTTGTCAGCTACAACGCCATATCCATAACCGGGGATGTACAAAATGGTCCCCAGCGGGAAAACGCGCAGATCAGCTGCAATCGTGGAATAGTCGTCTCTACGAACTTTTACACCTGAATATGTAATGCCATAGGACGGGTGAGATGGATTTTTGCCCGTCGACTCGTATCCAGCATAGTAGCCGGTCGCAACTACACGTACTTTTGGATATTGATCGTGAAATACATCCGCTTTATCAATCACTTGAGTAAGAGAACTGGCTGATACCGTCCGTTTTTTGACGACATGTTGCCCCTCTTTCATTTCCTTGATTCCAAAAGTGGATGAGACTCCGTGGTCTCCCACAACATTATAGCTGTATCCATCGCTTGCGAAGGCCGTCAAGACCAGGATGAACAGCGCGACGATACCTACGAACTGCTTTCCATTCATTTCTTGGTAAACCTCCTCTCGTTTCTAGTCATGTCCCGACGAGGAGGAAAGTATACACAAATTTTGGGTGATTACAGAAATATTCAGTCAGTTGCATGTTTTTCCAATAAAATACCAAAAGAAAAACAGGCCCGAAACAAAGGCCTGCTTGTACTTGATTAAAACATCCGATATCCTTTTTTGCGAAGCGTTTGAATGGTCCAGCCACTCGCCACTGTACCTGCCATGCCGCAACCCAGAA
Organism: Brevibacillus porteri; assembly: GCF_003013475.1. Classification (GTDB taxonomy): domain Bacteria; phylum Bacillota; class Bacilli; order Brevibacillales; family Brevibacillaceae; genus Brevibacillus; species Brevibacillus porteri. The sequence goes on along the minus strand of NZ_PXZO01000063.1, from coordinate 32,226 downwards.
TGAGCGAATCCCATATTCCCGGAACGATTTGTTGATAGACAAGCGCACCTACAACTACACCCACGCCGATCACAACTGGAAACCATGTTGTTTTCAAAATCATGTTTAAAATAAACCCAATGCCAAACCCTAGCACGGAGAACAGAACAATGGATACCATAAATTGCATCAAGTTCATCGACGAAAAAGACCTCCTGCCACCTTCTCCACCTTTTGCCACTTTTTCGGCAAATACAGGAAAGACGGGCTATTTTCGGTATTAAGTGTAGCAAAAAGGCGAGGGATCGGTCAATAAGAGAACCCTATCGTATGTGTATGGCCTGACAGAAAAAACCGCCGATGCATTCGCTTCGACGGTTTCTATGCGAGGTTCCTTAATCACTATTGATGAAAAGAAACAGCTTCCTTCTGAGCTTCCTGTGTACCAGCTCCGTCACAGTTAGGACAATTCTCCGAGCCCCCCAGGAGCAGTTGGAAATACCCTTGGCCGTGGCAGTACGGGCACTGTTCTTGTTTTTGTCTCATGTTGAGCTCCCCTTTCGGCATACATGCGTGAGAATTAATTACATGTATTTTCAGATTATTTTGATGTATCTAACTATATCAGAATTTCCCCTTGGTTCACAATACAGTTCATTGCGAAAAAACCATAAAAAAACCGCAATGTAAGCGGAAACATTGCAGTTTATCTAGCTTATTCGCAGTATTACTTAAAGATTTTATAGGATGTGTATTGAAAAATGGGATCGATATCAAATGATTGACCTGTCATTCCTTGCTCACGTTTGATATAGTCCGGCAATATGATTTTCAAATAAGTCGATGACAGCGGGTCTTGAAGCAGGTCCTGTATCGGCATAAATCTCGCCTCCGCGATCTCACCTTCCTGCGGGCGCGGTTCTCCTCCTATGTAATCCATCCAAAAAACGACCATATTGTCGCTAATGGACTCCCGAATGACGCCAGAACGGATTCCCGCTACTTGTCGTACGACTGCCTCGACACCCGTTTCTTCCAGCACCTCACGCACTGCTGCTTCATCTACAGTCTCGCCCTCCTGCACGAATCCCGCAGGAAATGACCATTGTCCTTTTAATCCGCTGTACGTTTTTTTGACAACCAGTGCTTCTTGCCCGCGAATAACAATCCCGCAGGCGCCTAGCCAAACCTTCCCTTCCCGCATCCAGCTCGCTCCTTCCACGTCCTAGCTAAACGAAACCCCCGGCTCTTCTTCGCCGGGGGTACCTATCAATCATCCTCGTCATCAAGGAGCCCATTATCGATCATGTATCGCAGATTTTCCCGATCCCTCTCGCGGCCCTTTTCCTTGAGCCGGTCGATGGCAGGCAGGATGAGAATATCTACTTCACGCTGTACATGCCATGCCAAATCGTGTCGCCCCTGTTCCTCCAGAAAAGCTCCCACTTCCATCAAGGCATTGTACCGATCCATCTCTTCGCGGACCATGAGCCCCCGGACTTGAATGCTCGCGTGACGCATCGTTTTACAGCTTTACTTTCTTCAGTGCGAGACCGACGCCACCAATTTTGTACAAGTAGCGCAGGTCGCTCGCTTTTTTCATCATGGCTGCTGTGCTGCCGAACAGCTTTTTCGAACCAACTTGCCCGATGCCCTCACCTTTTCCAAGAGAGGCAAGTGTCCCTTGCAGATGCGGGATGAATTTTTGAGGGAGATCGCCACGAATCAAGGCAGCGAGATTCTCACCCAACGTCTCGCCTTCCTGTACCGCGATTTGCGCAGTTGGCGGGTAAGGACGTCCTTCTTCGTTGAAGATCAAGGCACAATCCCCTACCACAAAAACATTCTCATGACCAGGCGCACGCAAATATTCGTCTACCTTAACGCGACCACGCATGACTTCGAAGCCTGCTTTTTCCACGATACTGTTGCCGCGGACACCTGCTGCCCAAACCACCGTCTTCGATTTGATTTCTTCTCCGGTAGCCAACAGCACGCCATCCGGGGTGCACTGCTTGATCGGTGTTCCAATTTTGAACTCGATGCCTTTTCTCTCCAATACATCCATTGCGTATTGGATCAGCTCTGGATCAAAGCCAGGCAATGCAGTTGGTGCTGCCTCAATGCAGTAGACTTTCACCAGTTCAGGATCGACATCAAATTCTCGGCACAGCTCTGGCAGACGATCGCCGAGCTCTCCGCAAAACTCAATGCCTGTAAAGCCAGCTCCACCCACAACAAACGTGAGGTAGTCCGTACGATCCGGCTCATTTTTGAATTTGGAGAACATGTATTCAATGTGCTCGCGAATATTGCGGACTGCATTGATGCTGCGAATGCTAAACGCATGCTCCTTGAGTCCCTCAATTCCGAACGTTTCTGGCTCGCTACCCAATCCGATGACGAGATAGTCATACGACAGCACCTCGCCATTTTCGAGCGCTACGGTCTGCTCCTCTGGCTGAATGGCTTGCACCGTTCCTTTGACAAAGTTGACTTTGTCCTTGTTTAAGATGCCATCCAGACTGACGCGAGCATGATCCGCTGGTGCTGTACCTGCAGCCGGCTCATGTAGCCAAGTCGTGATGTAGTGATAGTTGTGCTTGTTGACCAAGGTGATTTCTGCCTCATTGTAGTTGAGCTTTTTCTGTAGCTGCAACGTTGTGAGCAAACCACCGTATCCAGCGCCAAGAATCAGGATTTTGGGTGTACCCATCAGTATCCCTTCCAATCATGTATGATGTCATAGTTCATGGTAACTTTAGGAAGATTGTGCGATTTTTCACGTGGTCTGGTACCTATTAAGATGCCCCATTTCATGATCCCTGTAGTATCGGAATTATTGCCCTGTACTGCCATCCGAACCACTCTGTGAAAAAATGCACAAAGTCAGACGTAGAAAAATGTGACAATTTCTTTACAGTCATCCTCATCTTATCGGCTGCCGATTGGATTTGCAAGGGTTTTTTGCCTATCATCTTTCGAATTTTCTCTCCTGTTTTTCCACTTGTATGGGTTATAATGGTTGAGGAGTTCGCTTACGATTAATTCGGAGGTGCTTTGGATTGAATTTTCTGCAAAAGGACGAGCAAATCTACGACATTACGATCATTGGTGGCGGCCCTGCCGGGTTATTTACCGCTTTTTACGGCGGGATGAGGCAGGCCAGTGTAAAAATCATTGAGAGCATGCCCCAGCTAGGTGGGCAATTATCCGCTCTTTATCCGGAGAAGTACATATATGATGTAGCCGGATTTCCAAAGGTTTTAGCACAAGATTTGATCAATAATCTGAAAGATCAGATTTCCCGCTTTCAGCAAACCGTTTGCCTGGAAGAGAAAGTGGAAAATGTCGTAAAAAAAGTAGACGATGTGTTTGAAATCACAACGGACAAAGGCACTCACTACTCCAAATCCGTAATCATCACTGCTGGGGTAGGAGCGTTTGAACCTCGCAGGCTGGAACACCCAGATGCCGTCAAATATGAAAAATCCAATCTGCACTATTTTGTTACCGATCTGAACTCCTTCAAGGGACAGCGTGTAGCTGTTATTGGCGGCGGTGATTCCGCTCTGGACTGGTCCCTCATGCTAGAACCTATCGCAAAAGAAGTATACCTCATCCATCGCAGAGACAAGTTCCGCGCACATGAACACAGCGTAGAAATGCTCATGTCCTCCAAAGTAAACGTCACGACACCTTACGAAATTGCAGCTTTGCACGGCGAGGAGCGCATCGAAAAACTCACGCTGGCCAATTGCACAACAAAAGAAGAAGTCGATCTGGAAGTCGACGCAGTCATTGTCAACTTCGGCTTCATCTCCTCTCTCGGTCCGATCAAGAACTGGGGGCTGGAGCTCGAAAAAGGCTCCATCGTGGTCGATACCCGCATGGAATCAAACATTCCAGGCATTTTCGCAGCAGGCGACATCGCAACCTACCCTGGTAAGGTCAAGCTGATCGCTGTCGGATTTGGTGAGGCCCCTACCGCTGTAAACAACGCGGTTTCCTACTTTAATCCGGATGCCAAATTGCAGCCTGGTCATTCTTCAAGCATGGACAACTTCAAATCGTAAAAATGTTTCGTCCCTGTTGTGCCTCCGTTGGCTGCGACAGGGATTTTTCATTCCATTGCATAACCGCTTTTGTTGGCGTGCACAGTAGAAGCAACAACGAGGAGGCGATTACGCTTTGAATCATCTCTGCCCAGTTTGCAATGGCTTCACACCGCTCCAACAAACCTGTTCAACGTGCGGTCAAGCTCTGCAAGATGCAGGCCGTCTGTATGACTTTTATGGGAGCTACAGCCCTTACCGGGAGATAGACGATGCCAAGATGGACAACGGCTACATAGATCGTACGCGGCACCAATGCGTCCATACAGGCTGGTGTCCCTCCTGCCAAACCGAACAGGCGGTCTTCCTGGATGAATGGACCCCCGCTATGCTTGTAACCGATATGAAAAAGGACGCGTACCAGTAAGTCGGTCACGTCCTTTTTTTGTTCGAAACGTTATTTTTTCTTCATGGCCAGCTTTTCCGCCATGCGAGAATTGTTTGCTTGCATTTGTTCTAGCATTTGCTGGAGTGACTCCTTAATCTTGGCTGTATCGCCAGATTCGATCGCCGAGTCAAAAGCTTCGTGTGTTTTTTTCATTTGCTCGATCCGAGCTTTTCGGGCGTCACGCTCTTCTTTTGGCCCCATGTTTTTGTCTTTCCATTCCTTGAACTGCTTTTCCATCTGTTCGTTGGTTATTTCGCCCTTTTTTACCTGTTCATTCAGCTTGTTAATCAGTTGCTTCCGTTCTTCACGCTTCGCCTGCCACTTCGGGTCGTCACTCAGCGCCTCGAACTCGCTCATTAAACGATCGCGTTCTTTAAACGTTGCCTGCCATTTCTCCACGCTATCCGGTGCATATTTTTCCGCTAGCAAGAGCATGTACATTTTTTGATGAACGCCTCTGTTGGAGCTGTTTCGCACCTTCATGTGCTTCTCTCCATGCTCATCATGGCTGTGAGTCGGCTTGATCACCTGGGCAACAGTTGCCGATACATCTTGGGCCAACGCAACACCTGGCATGGCGAGACCCATTACCAGCGCTGTTGTCATCATTCCTTGCTTCCACATCTTCATACGATTCACTCCTTCTGGTAGAAAACGTCTATCATTGAACCGTTAAAAAGGGCGCAACTCTTCTCTATCCAGCCCCAATAGCTTTACAAGACCCATTTGCTCGAGATCACTTTTTGTTTTTTCGGTGCCATACTGATAAATGAGTTGGTAGATGGCCCTCAGGTTGTCATCGTATTCGTCGTTGTCCCGATCCGGCATGTCAGACCATAGTGTATGCCCATGCATCCACATCATGAAATCCCCATGGACGCAGTTATTGAACAAGTCTCGCATCATGCCTACTTGAACATCGGTCGCTTCGATCTCAAAATCGTACGTGGCAGAGCCTTTTTCATCACGGATTTCTGCCACTGTCGTTCCTGCTTGTAAGGTCACGTAGTAGTGTTTCTTATCCAGTGTCACTCATCTCCTTTTTGGATCGCATCACCGACTTGAAAACTTTTCCTCCTTACCTTGTGCAAAAATCTCGAAAACATGTATATGACAAGCAAAAAAGCCCTCCGTCATGGGAGGACTTCTGCCTATTTCCTGCTTAGCCTATCTGTTACGATCGATCTTCTTTCCGCAAATTATGCCCGGTGTTCTCTCCCGTTTTCGGAGGAGTGCTACGTGAGCCGGCGGATGCTTCTGTTGGACGTTTGTCTTTGTTGTTGTGCTTGGACATGTGGTTCCCTCCCTTACTCGTGAGTGGCTACCCATGTAGTATGTCCCTACCATTGAAATGAAAAAACACCTTGACCCGCTATGCAGGCCAAAGTGCTTGTTTGTTGTTATATTCCAATAAGAGAATCGAATTATTTCACGACTAATTTTGCAACCATTTTTCCATGATCCGGTCCACAGATCACGTTGCAAAAGATGGTGTACTCACCAGCTGTATCGATTTTCATTGTTTTGCTGCCATCTTTTTGCATGTCTACATCCAGCCCTTGGATACCAATACCGTGAAAGCCTTCTGTCGACTTGAAGTTGAGCGTGAACTCTTCGCCAGCTTTTACTTCAAAGGTTTCTTGATTGAATTTCCAGTTACTAGCTTCGATATTCACTTGTGTGCCAGTAGTCGCTGCAGGAGCCGCTGCATCCGTGCTAGCAGCTTGTTCCTTGCCTCCGCCGCATGCTGTAATCAACATTGCAGACAATGCAACTGAAGAAACCAACAGACCCCACTTCTTATTCACTTTTGACCCCTTCTTTCTTCTTTTTCTACACTTCCATCTTACTCGATGAAATCAATCCAAAATCTGGGATCGTGTGAACGAACAGTGACGAATTGGGGAACGATTAATGAACACGAGCGCTCATGATCCATTGATCGCGTATACCGTGATCTCTGGAAAGCAATTCAGCCGGATTGGTAATCTGGAAGTACCAAGCCCGCGACTGATGCCAAATACACCAACGGATTGATCCTCTTTTTGCCCCACATGAAAATGCTTGTAGGCACCAACAGTCCGATTGAATAAGCGAACTTGACCCCCATGAGTATGTCCGGTCAAGAGAAGGTCAGCTTTCAAACTCTCACTGTGAATCAATGAGACTATATTGGGAGAGTGGGCCAAAAATATCGTCAAGTTCGCCTGCTGGATCTCTTGCCTAGGACGCCGTTCATTGCCGTACATCGAATTATCGAAGCCGTATATCCAAATGCAACTGCCGTCCTTTTCGATCACGGTACTCTCGTTTTCCAACACTGTCATTACCTGTTGCCAAGCTTCTTTTTGGGAATGGAAACCAGCAGCGGAATAGGCCTTTTTGCGAAATCTTCCTGCTTCTCTCTCGTAATTGCCAGGGACGAAGAATATCCCATCCTCGCTCTTTATTTTCGCTAGCTCATTCAACACACGTGTCAACTGCCCCCTGTGCTGTGTCAAATCCCCCGTCACTATCACAATATCCGGATCATAAGCATTCACCAGTTTGTGCAACTCTCCATTCCAAAAGCGTGTTCGTCCATGGAGATCAGACAGGTGAATCAAAGTAAGGGGAGATACACCAGGTAGTGTCAGCTTCACTGTCGTTGCTTTGACATAAGTCGTATGATAGGCCAAAAATATCATTCCCATCAGGATACACAAAACAATCGTCGTCATCATTTTGGAACAATTCCCCTTCTCACCCGTCTTATGGTTAATAGGAGTGGATCAGTCATGATGCTTCAAAAAAATCGTGGTACCATAGCAGTTCTTTTCTCGATAGCGATTCTTTTTACCTTTTTCATCCACCCTTTCCCTGCGTCAGCCTGTAGCTGTGCCAGACCTCCCGACACACTAACGGCAAAGAACTTGTCTGCTGCTGTTTTTACAGGGAAGGTGCTACAGGTGAATGAGCGTACAGACTGGATTGGTATGCTTTCGTTTTGGGATAAACCCGTTCGGGAAGGTTTTGACGTTATGTTCGAGGTACAGTCCACTTGGAAAGGAGGAGATCAGCAACAAGTCTTGATTGTCAGCGATGGGCTTGGAGGCGCATGTGGCATTCCGTTTCAATTGGGGCAAGAATATCTTGTCTATGCGTCTTATGGGGAGCTAAATGAGCTAGAAACCAACATCTGTACACGAACAATCCTCAAAGCAGATGCAGGAGAAGACTTGCAAGTATTGGGGTCTGGTACAGTACCTGTCCCTTCAGCAAATCTCAATTGGAATGATTCTTTAGCCATAGTTATTGTTATTGTCATCATCATCTCAGGAGGAGTCTTGTTCTACCTCTTTTGGTTCCAAACAAAACGGAGACGATAGATCACCTCGTCTCCGCTTTCATTAATTTCATGGAAGATAAGCCTTTGCACGATACTCCGAGAGATTAAAGGACTGCCAGCTATTGTCCTCATACAAAATCTCTTTTCGCTCCTGTAGCATCTCCATAAACCTCTCTTCTACCTTTTTATCCCGCACAAGCTCCATAACCACTGGTATGGCGTCATAAGACAGCTCGCTCAAATACTCGATGTCGATGTGTCCAGTCGCATGATAGCGCTGTACATTGTTTTTGGCAATGATGACGTCCATATTGATGTAATTCAGAATGACGTAACTCACTAGTGTCACAATCGCGTAATACTTGATCAGGGAGAAACCGTCGCGCCAAATTTTCAAGAGAGCAATGATAAACAATACAAACAGAAATATCATGAAAACGTGAGCTAACAGCCGCGTATGCGTATATCCGTAAGCATCCTCATACAGTGAGAGGCGAAAATAGGCGGACACGAGCATGAAACCTGTGCAAATCGTCAGCATACTCAGCAGAACTTGAATGATCCGGTAGAGCATTGATTTTGCCCGTGATGCAAAGTGCATCGAACATAGGAGAATCAAGAAATTAATAACAGTAACCGTCACCAGCTCATTGAAGCCATTTCTAGCATACTCGGCGTACGTCAATTCATCTGGTAAAACTCGCTTCGCCCCGCTGAACAAATACGATATCTGAATGTATGTAAACGCTGTGTATACCATATTGATGATCGCCAGAATCGTTACAAGGATAACCCCGTCCCAGACGATCTTCTTTTCATCTTCAGGCACAGGCAATTCCACTACTTCTTCTCGTTTCCCGAAAAGAGAATACATGTAAGCAAACACGAGGATCGTAATGATCGCGATTAGCATCATTCGAAAGGTTGCTTCAAGTGAATGGATATCAATGACCCTTCGCGGTATTTGACCCAGAAAATGTCCAAACACACTATCCGCATTCGAGAGCAAGGAGAGTACAATCACCAGCAGAGGCACCGAGATGCCGATTCCGATGAAAACCTTCTTCATCACCCCATACTTCTCCTGATTCACCCTACCCTTGATCCATTCCTTTGACAACCGAAAAGGCATCCGCATATACTTCGGGGTGTAAAGGAGCAGCATCTCCAACATCTCCATGAAAAAGCCTGCCTCGTACCATTTCGCTTGATGACGCTTGGTGATCAGAATCGTTTGGATCACGAATAAAAACGGAATCAGTAACAGGTTGAACAGATGAAAATGCGGATTGGAAAATAGAAAAAAGGTAAAGGCCAATAGAAAAATCGGAAGCGTCCATATCCAGTCGAATACTTGCTTTCGAGAAAAGCGTATAGGAATGCGTTGCCTAGCCTGCCAAATAAAAAGACCATACAAGCCGATTACGAACAATAGATAAGAGATGCCAAATCCTTTACCGTAAAACATCCAGTCAAACAGTAAGCCGATCCCAAATGCCCCCAGCAATAGCCACTGTAAGCCTTTTTGTTCTTGCGTAACATCAGCCACCTTTTTCACTCCTTACTCATGCTTTTTCCTTAAAAAAGTCAAGAGCAGACTCCCATAAGGAGCTGCTCTTGTAAATACGCGCACATCTGGATAAATGTTACATTTTTGGTTAGGTGTATTTATTTTAAATTCTGGGCAATCATCAGTAAATCTTTTTTCGTCAGAACAGGATTCATGGCAACCACTTCGATGAGTCTATTCTTGTCCTCTTGATAGACCTTTACGACCTTTTCTTCGGTTCCATCTATTAGCTTGCCAGCTATATACAGTCCCTCATAGTTTTGCACTTTCACTTTTTCTACGATGGCATCCTGCCCTGCTTCTTCCTCGATGTATTTCACACCTTCAAAATTCGTGATGGCGATGTATACGTCCCCGTCCCGCTCTTTTCCTTCACTCCCTTTGTACAACGTATAGACTCTATCAAAATGTGACTTAGGAGATACCTTTCGCACAACGATTTGCTTCTTCTCGTTCTCTGCTTCCTTGTACATTTCTTCGAATAATTCTGCTTGGCTATAATCAAATGGGTAATTTACATGCCCATTTACAAATTTGTAACCACCCGCTAGCTCAGCTGGTACCTCATAAAAGCTCCCCACTTCTTTCTGTAGTGGCCGTGTGGATTCATGAATAACAGGAATATAGGTGAAAGAAACACGTTTTTTCGGATTGTCTGGGCCAGCCATATATACAGCTGCTCCCTCTCCTTGCTTTAGCGAATCCCTTACATCTTGAAAACTCTTCCAGTTTCCAGATTTACTTTGCGGTTGTGGAGTAGCAGTCTGCTGCACTTTTACAACAGCTTCCCCTTTTTCATTCTTCAATTCGTATACCTTCATGGCTGCATAAGCGGATGTTCCCCCAAACACAAGAATCGCTGCGACAACTAATCCCAATCTTTTTTTCACTTGCTTCCCCTCCGACCTCATTTTTTGTTCCTTCATTTTTTGAAGGACCTGTTCCTTGACATCGAAATCATCGGCGGCGGCAGTTAACTGTTGTTTCCAATCATCGGGTTGCTGAGATCGAGTCATGTCTATCACCGCCTTCATTCACGAGCATGTAGGATTTGCACTTTTTCAATGCCCGTTCATACTGTTTGCGCAGCGTAGCTGGCTTCGTATCAAACAACAAGGCAAGCTCGTCGTAGCTTCGGTCTTCCACCACACGCAAAATTAGGAGATTGCGCTCCTTTACAGATAGCTTTGCTATTGCTACATGAAGAGGGTTGTTCAAATACTCCGTATCTTCTACCTTCTTTTCTCCCTCATGGCGACTGACCGTCTGAATCCCCGCTCGCAAAAAAGTGAACACACGATTCAGCTTCGCTCTGTTTAAGAGGTTCAGACAATGATGATACGCAATCTTATACATCCATGCCGAAAGAGAAACAGTGTGCCGATAGCTGTCCAGCTGCTCGAATGCTTTCAAGAAAACCTCCTGGACAGCATCCTCCGCTTCCTGTCGGTGTCCCAGCATGTGATAGCAGTACACGAACAACGGCTTTTGCATCGCATCGATGATCAATCCAAATTGGTCGATATCCCCGGCTCTGACCTCCTTTAGCGCTTGCTCCATTTCGTTATGATCCAATCCCTCTCACCTCCGATTCGCACGTATAACAAACAAAGGCGTCATTTTGTGACATGATTTGGAAATTTTTTTAACCAACAAAAAAACCTCTTCAACTCATGCGCAATATCTGCACAAGTCAAAGAGGTTTCTATTACTCTTAATCACCAAATACTAGCAAAAGGCCTTAGTCGTCACATTTCTCCGCTTTACCTTCAGCGAGTGCCGTCTTAAATGAAGATCCACACCCACAAGAAGCGACTGCATTCGGATTCTCGATGGAGAAGCCTCCGGTCGGCTTACGTTAGGCTATCGGCAGGCTAAAACCGCGTCAGATCAACGTTTTGTTACGTTTACGGATGATTGCGGATTGCTTTCGGGATTGTTAATCGCGCGCCTAGATAACGGTGGATAGCGCTACTACTATCATACCCAAACGGACAAGCTCTCGCAACCGAAATCGGACGGTGATCACTTCGTCACCGCCACGAGGTCCTCCACGTTAATCCATTGCGCATCCCAATCGCATACGAGTTTAAAACGTTTGCTCACCGCATCAATCTCGCGAACCACGCCCCACTCTCCGAAATTTTCAATAGGGATTCCGTTCCCTCCGAATATTTTCCGCACCTGCACCTACAGTTCTCGGAGGCAAATCCGGAAAAACAAACGCGATCCTGCCGCCTGGTAACGAACGAATCTCATACGGTATGCATCGATCGTTGAGTTCGCGGCGGATGGCGGTGGCATCGCGCAAGGGTACGGTAAAGTAGAATGACGGGTCGAAATCGCGGTAGGTCACGGATGGGCACGCTCCTTTAACGTTTATTGAACGAGTATACTCCGAAAGATTGGGACAAAAAAAGAGCGCCCCAGCAACGGAAGTTTCCGCTACCAGGGCGTAGGTGTTTACGTTAATTACTCCTTCTTTTTTTCTTTCAAAACAGCTCCTAGGCCTCTAACGAAAAAAGGTGCTGCGAATGCGATCAATGTAGCACCATCCGTATAACGTGACATGTCCTGATTAGGCCCATGGCTGGTAAAATTAGGAGCCATCAATCCAAAGATTCCCCAAGTAAATGCAATCACATAAAAGAATGCGTACAATCCTATTTTTGCATAGCTCTTAAATATATCACCAATAGCAAAGGAGACAGAGGCCATCGAAAGTAATAACAAAGTGAACGGACTAACCGTGAAATTAAATACAAGACGAAAGATTGCAATAGTAACTATGGCAATGCTTATAATAAGCATACAAATTTGTCCAAATTTTAAATCTAATTTCTGCATTTTATCGTTTTCCAACCAAATCACCATCTTATCTTATGTTTAATAAGATAATTATAAATACAATAGATGAAATATACAATTTTTGTCGAAGGAGTAACGCGATACTTTACGAACTTTTTGGCGGGATCTAGTTTTCGTGATCGTGGAGAGCGATTACTCCTCAGTCTAAATAAATAGTTCTAAAACAAAAAAACGCCCACTATCGATTTCTCGACGGTGGGCTTTCGTCATTCTACGTAAGTGCGTTCAATTGACGTGCCAGGCTGTACGCGATCCGGTCGATGTCCGCCTCTTCGCGTATAGTAACGCCGTTCATCGAGATGTTCACGGCTGGCGCGCCGCCGCCCGAACCGCCGTCGGAATACTCCCGATTTTCCTGCGAGGTCAGTACGCGCTCACCTCGGTGCAAGGTTGCGCGATAACCGTCACGTGGGATATAACTTATCCCATTATAGTGGGAACCGTCCGTCTTTTCCGATGTGCTCGGCATGAACGTATCGACCGCCCATGTACCGACCTTATCACCGAAGTTGAGCGCTGGATTGGCGTTGAGGATCGCGTTGCCAAATACGCTATTTTCCATCTCGCTTCGGATGCCCTGGGAGATACTTGTGGCAATCCTAGCGCCGATTGTGAGGCCAGCTTTTGCAATGTCTGCCGCGTTTTCCTCAAGGAACAAGCCGAAGTCTTTGGCTACTCTCGACGCGCCACTCTGTATCATCTGCTTGCCCGATGAGTTGTAAAATTCCTCGAACCCGCCGACAAGGTGCTTCCAAAACGGAGGTGGTCCGCCTGCCCTGTCCATTATCTCCGCTTGCTTGAATTTCATTTCGGCTTGTCCAGTGACCTCCCATCTCTGCGGATTGTTGACGTACGGGTCCATAAAGTCGCGGATACTCTTACCCACCTGTTCAAAAGTCGCCGTGATCTGAGGGCCGTATTCCTGCGCCATATCCGCGAACATCAGCGCCATGTCTTTGACTACTGGGAGCAACGGTTGTAACGCTGAAATCTGAATGGTTTCGAGTGCGCCGCTCAACTGCTCCATTGCACCTTTCGCGTTATCCATCTTCTGCCTTGCCACGTCAAGAGCTGTCACCTTCGACATTTCCTGCTGGAACTTCCGGACTCCCTCGGTGCCTTCGTTGTAAAGAACGGTAGCGGCGCGAATAGCGTCTGATCCGAACATTGTCTCAAGCGCGAGCATACGTTGTTGATCGGTCATTTTGCCAAGCGATTTCTGTAGGATACCTGCGATCTGATCAAGGCCCTTCAACCGTCCGCGTGCGTCATAGAAGGCGTTGGCTCCCGTCTGAGTGACGATACCCAGTTTCTTGAATAACGCGGTTTGGTCTTTAGTCGTCGGCTGCAAATTCGAAAGCATCGTTTTCAGCGAGGTTCCGGCATCGCTTCCGCGAATCCCGCTGTTCGCAAAGAGTCCGAGTGCCGTGTTGGTGTCGCGGAAATTCATTCCCACGCCGGATGCCACGGCCGACACCGCGGAGAGTGAATAACGGAGGTCCTGGACACTTGTCGCGGATGCATTTGCAGTACCAGCGAGAATATTCGCTGCATTTTCCGCCGCGAGAGCATCACGTTTAAACGCGTTCAGCGACGTTGACATGATCTCGGCCGCGTCCGCAAGCTCCAATCCACCGGCAGTTGCGAGGTTTAAGGCTGATTGGAGTCCGCCTGCTTCGACTTGTGCCGGTGTAAGCCCCGACTTGAGAAGCTCCTCGATGCCTTGTGCTGCCTCTAGGCTCGAGTATTTAGTGGAGGCACCCATCTCCATTGCAAGGTTCGACATCCGCATCATTTCGGCGTTGGATGCGCCAGTGAGCGCCTTAATCGACGACATTTGTGCTTCATAGTCCATCGCCTTGTTAATAGACGAGATGGCAAGCGCTGTAGTCCCGGCGACTGCTGCTACCGATGAGAGTCCGCCCATAAACTGCCGTAGCTTGCTGGATGCGTCATCTCTCAACCTCAATCGCGCCATAAGGTCAAATGCCATAGCTTACCCACCTACCCTCTGACCGATTTTAGCGATAAGATGGTCGCGAGCTAGGTCAATCGCGCCAAGCAACACCGCAATTTTCGCCATTTCCCTCCGGATCGGTCGCGAGTTCTCCGGCCACTTTCGTCTCAACTCGTCCAATCGCGCTACGCATCGGTACACCTCGTCCATGTGGCGTGCGAATTCCGCAGTCTCCTCGACCCTATCGCGCTTGAGCTCCGCCACTATCTGACGGAACTGGACGTAATCGGACTGAAAGAATCTGCGTGTTCCTTCAATCACCGCGGCGAGTTTCGTGGTTGCCGCGCTTGCTACTACTGCCATTGCGTAATAGTCCACGGTCATTCCTCCCCGTTCACCATTCGGCTGAATTTTAGAATCTCTGCTTGAATCTCGTCCGGCGATTTCGGTGTAAACGTAGATGTATTGTCCACATGTTCCACACGATCTGTAAGAAGGCCAAAACGACGGAGGTATAAATCTAGTGCTTTCACGCTTGGAACCTTGTTTCCGACGCGACCTAATGCTAAATCAAGCAGCGCCTTGTAAATCTGTTCGCGGTGTGTTTCCAGGAGGTCGTCAGACAAGTAATTCTTATAGCCGATGAAATTTGGAATCTTCTTGAACTCATAGAGAGTTGTCCTAGATATCCCGCACATATCGGCGATTTTTTCCATCGGGAGTTTCTTACCATCCTCGGAAAGTAGCCCGAACTCGTTGTCAATCAACAATTCCGCTGCCCTCTGTTGCTGTGGAGTCAGTTTTGCCTTGTAGTAATCCCTTTTTGACACTCTCACCACTCCTTAGTACAAATGTTTTATGGTTTCGTAATGCTCGCGCGCTTCTTTCAGCGCATGATCGAGCGCCACGCGATCGTCTTTGAGCTGTTTAGCACCATCAAGACACGACTTATCCTCGAAGTTTTTCCTGTGGTAACTTCTAAGTCGAAGATTTAATACGCGGATTTCCAACGATAAATCGTCGCAGTTGCCCGTATTTAGTCGTTCCATTGTTGTGATAATGTGAAGGGTACTAGATCCTATTGAACTTAAGCTGCGCGACTTAGAGCCACGGAGTAAGCCCGCAACCTCCGCATACTGTTCGAATTTAGACGTATCAACCGGAACCATACCGCCACTAACAAGAACGGCTGCATACTGAGCCGTGATCTTATAAAATTTCTCCAACTCATCCAAAAGGACATACGATAAAGGCAGTTCGATAAATGGCTCTGGCGGATCGTCCAGCAGTCCCCGTTCCTTCCGTGCATTTCTCGTACGTTCTCGTAGCTGCTCTAAACGTGCCTTAAGGTCGTCCATTTCTCTCCTCCTCAAGTTCGAGATATCGCTCCCACGCCGCCTCGATTCGTGCTCCCTCTTCGGGGGTTACTGGCCTTGCTTCTGACCTTAGATATGGGTGGTCCAACATAAACTCCAGACAAAAATAAATGTGTTGCAGTTCAGACGTCAGGTCAGACTCTTCGTTGATTCTTTCCATGCAATGAATGAAGCCACTCGCGAATGATCCCACTAGGTTTAGGTCGAAATCTTTGCATCTTGCGAGTAGCTTTGCCGCCTTCTGGTACTTCTTGAACTGTGTTATATCTACCGGTACAAGCTGACCGGCTGCAATGATCTGTGCGTACTAAGTAGCGGGCTTGAAGAAAGGACGCAGTTCCTCATATAGTGCTGGTCCGAGATCGCACTCAACGAAGTCCTCTATCGGCTCATAGTCTCCAAGCTCCGCGTCGAGTTCCGCAATACTTGCCTCTAACTCTTCGATTGTCGGACTACCTGCAGGCATCCATGCCATCTAATCCCCTCCTGTATAAGAAATAAAAGCGCCACCCTTTTAGGGCAGCGCTCTGCGTCATTCGTATCTATTTCCTAATTCATCGCGATTACGACAGTGGTCGAGATAGCGTTGCTTCATCTTCACGTACCTTGCCGCGTCCTCTGGCTTCTTCGTCTTCAACGCTTTACCGTACATTACTGATAGATTGTCCGAGTGTAGCCTCTCGTTGCTAACTGATACGGTCGCAAGATCGAAACCAGCGGCTAAATCCACTACGGTCGCATCATTATCAATCACTGTTGTTTTATTTGTTGTAAAAACTCTCATTATTCTCCCCCTCGTCTGAATTCCTCTATTCTTTGATTCAAGCTGCGCCATCTTTCCGCAAACTCACGGTTTTCTTGCTCGCGTCTCTCTTCCAATGCTCTCGCGGCTTTAGCCTGCGGCGTATCTTCGGGGTGAACGTAATCCTCTGGCTTCAAAGCCTCTTTGTCTTCGAAAAATACTTCTGGTGTATTTAAGAATCCAGCATACTCTCTCCCAAGTGTAGTGGTCATACTTTCGGTTACGAGGCTCGGAAAAAGGGAGTTACGTTCAATCATTGAGTCCGCGAGCCCGATAATTTGTACTGCTTCTTGTACCTCTTCACTTAGTGTTCGTTGCTCCAATCCTTCAAAGATTTCGCTAAGTTGCACTCTTACTTTCGCCTTGTCAACCCCTGCCGTTTCAAGGATCGGTGCTGCAATCTGCGCAAAGTCTTCACGTACCTTTAACGCAAGGTATCGATCGTCTGGTGATTTCACATACTTTGTTACGAACTCCTCTACTTTTCGCTTTGCGTCATCTGCACGGCCAGTGAGCATCAGAGTTGTCTTTAATGCTTTTAGCTCGTCCTCAAATCTCTCCAATTTAACTGGATCGGGTTTCCTTGGCTTCGCATAAACGATCGCGTCAGCTCCTTCCCTTGCTTTTCTCAACTCTGCCATATAAATCTGTTTTAATTGGTAGGCGTCTTGTAAAAACTCAACTCCGTGTTGAAGCTTGAGTTTACTCACAGCATTCTCTCTCCCAATGTCTGATAAGTCGCGGTTCCTCGAAATCTCGGCCATATCATCTTGAAATTTTCTTTTGCGCTCTAATGCTTCTGTGCTTGTCATTGACTCGACGATACGAGCCTTTTCAATGTGCTCTCGAACTTGTTGGATTGTTTTTGGCATAAATATTCTCCTCCGTTTTTTAATGATTATAAACGCCTCTGCCGTCTCCAGCTTTGGCGCTATATCAACGCTTCAATTGCTCCCATATGTTCAACCTCGTCCGGCTCGTCCCGCACTCCATCGCGAATAAGCCCTGCCAACTTACGGACCGCCTGGCGTATTTCTGCGCGCTTGACCTCGATTGACCCCGCGTTCTTGTACCGGACTGCACCACGTAGGATTGTCGTTGATATGCGTAAATCCTGCGCGATAGAAAGGTAGCGAGCGTATAACAGGCGTCCGCGTCCGTTATCTTGGTGCCATTGATAGCGGAAATGATCTTCGTAGTCGCGGAAGGTGTCGGCAATCGGTCGGGATATACGTGGGAACTCGTTGCGTAATCGTTCGTCATCGCTAACAAGCGTCTGTAGGCGTTGCGCTTCCGCTAATAATGCGCGCGCCTGCCTCATCGGAGCACCTGGACATTCGTGGCCTGCGGTCCCTTCGTACCTTCCGCTACGTCGAATTTGATCTTCGCGCCTGACCGGAGCTCTCCGCTGACTACGTTGCGCGAGTGAACGAACACGTTACATTCAGTAAATCCGAAGCCTTTTGCATCGTTGTACCAATGCATCTTTCCGCAGCGGTTTCCGATGGCTGACAGCGACTTTGGTTCGTGGCGAGGCGAAGTGAATCCGGTTGACGCGATCCACGGAAACGGATCAGGTTGGTTCCAAGTTTTCACTAACATTTCTCCTTTTTATGTGTGTATTTGGTACGCAAAACGACGATTTCGCCCTATTTCAGCTTGCTTTTTGATGGCGTCCGATAGACGGGAAGGTTACGATATCCCCGCGCCTTATAACCGCCAAAATCGCCTAATTGCGTACAAGTTTTCGGCTATTCGCGGTCTACATCCACACCGAGTATCCGCCGCATCGACCGCTTCCTCCGGTTGGGCACGCGATACTGCAACGCGATCCGTTCACCGTCACGATAGTAGCGCGCCGTCGGCTCTACATCAGGGTAATAGCGCCGGATTCGTGCCATGATTCCGATGTCCTCGGTATAAGCTGCGAGATGGTCGGGACTAATGCGCCAAAGGCTATTAGTCATCTCTTGACTTTTTCACCTCATTTGACATAAAATTAAATTGGATAATTACAACCTTTTATCATTTAATGATCAAAAAATAATTAGGCTGGCAATTCACGAAGTTTCTGCGCGCTTTCGGGCGTAAGTCCGAACTCGGCCACGATCCGGATTGCTAACTTCCTGCTAACTTGTTTCATTCCACGCTCAATCTCACTGATCATTCCACCTGTTACTTTGATCCGTCTACCGAACTCGTCCTGGGTTAGCCCTTCTACTGCACGCAACCGAATCACTAGCTCACTATCAACTTTGACCACTTCACTCACTCCCTTTTAGTCAACTTCCTACTGCATACTCAACTACAAGGGCAAAATAAATAACCCTTTGTAGCCCTTCCCACTATATAACACGGTTGTCCAGACTGTGGCGATGATTCCGATAGTTTTGCCATTTGCGCGCCTCCATCCACTCCGCCGATACCTCCCGCATGTTGTACGTCACGACTTCGCCCGGTTCCTCCGCGTCTCTCCATCTCGGATTACCTTTCGGATTGTACCGTTTACCCTCGTATTCCGATTCCGGAACCCACTTTGGAGCGCGTCTCCCGTTCCGAAACCGCTTGTCCATATCTCCCGCGTTGTCTTTTGCGTAATCATCGCTACCTCGCGTCTCATTTCGTCCCATCCGCGAATCCTTTGTCGGAGTTTCCGAATAAAACGGTATCTCGCGCAGCTCCACTGGACTATAGAACGGATACTCTAACGTATGTCGCTCCTGATCCTTCTTTAACCGCTCGTCGCCCGTCCGCCCCACCCGCTGACGAATCTTGTCCTTATACGCCAGACACGTGCCGCCGCATATCTTGGCGCGATTGTTCCGACTCCGGTCGAGAAAAAACCATTCGCAGACTTCGCAGCGCTTAATCCGGTGACGGTTGCGCGGCCCAATCCGGAGACGACCGTAATAACGGAGCAATACGAAGTCCGCCGCACCTGACCCGATGAATGGCCGATCCTCCACCGCGTACTCGTCTGGCACCCTTGTCTTTTTGAGGCCGCGCGAATGATCCTCCGCAAGTATGTAGTCCGCCAGATGCTCGAGTAGCGCTGGCACGGGTGGGCGCCCGTTGATTAGCGTATGGGCAGACGTGCCGACCGCGAGTAGCGGCTTGTCTTCCACTTTCGTATGGTCCAATTGCGCCCACTCTTCGGAAATGAGCTCGTCGGTAATTTCGCGAGTCAGTCCGTTACGAGAGGCGAGCGGCGTTTCCGCGTGTTTGCGATAGTGTGCACGCTTGTGATTCGGGAAGCCCCGGCGGGCGATGGCCGTGAGTCCTGCGTGTTGAATCGACTGCTTCTGCAAACAACGACCTCCTTATCGAGCGATTCCCGTTTTCGGGACGGCGGCTCTTTCGTTTTTAATTGGTCTTTTCTTTGCGCGATAAGATATGTGTTAGTTCATATATGACTGACCTCGCGATAGAAGGAACGTAGTGACTGATTGATGCGATATCTTTTTATCGTTCTTGTTCTTTCGTTCTTGTTAATTCGTTATTATTACTTTCCTATAGGCGGGATTCTGTTAGTTCCCGTTCTTAGGAATCCGTGCCATCCCGTATATGGGACTCTTCCGTTTTTGGGTAGTATAGCGGCAGGTAGAGTTTCTTCACATTTCCCATCCAAGGTACCAGCGCGGTCACGACGAGCCCTTCCGTCTCCAACACGGAAACTAGCGGTCTGATCCGGTCGCCGTGAATCCCGGTATCTCTCCGAATCTGCTCAACGGTCGGGTACGCCCACATATAGAAGTCGTTCGTCTCTTTACCGTGAGCATGCGCCTGGAGGTACATGTAGATCGTCAACGCGTCCCGAGCGGTCGCACCGTCATACTTCGCGGTAAGCTCCGGCATTATTTCACGGTAGATGGCGTGGGGAATCGGCGTAAATCCGCCGCCCCCCTCCGATAGCGATCGATGTTTCTGCGCCAATGCCATCCGCGCTGGCTCGATAAGCTTCTGGTAACGTGGATCGCGTGCTTGCATTCGTTCACCCTCCGTCCATATCGTAGTACAATCGTTTATTTACCGTGGGAACACGCCGCGAGCCCGCCAGCTTAACGGCGTGGTTTTTATTCATAATCCTTACTTTCTTCCATAAGTCTAATAGTCATATCAATGTGACTTTCTGTTAATGCCTCAATTATCTCCATCGGGTCTGTTAGTTCTCGAAATACTCGAAAGTCTTCAACTCCTATTTCTTCTTGGATTTCAATTAGTGACCTATTGTCATCCTCAAAGATGATCATGACATCAAGCTCCTCAACTTCACCGCAGCCACAATAGCAAACAAATCCAACTTCAAGGTATCGTGTTTTGTTTTCCATTCAACATCTCTCCCATATCGTTTTATTTTCCGTTGGCTCGTCCGACATCCGACCGCTTGCTTCCGTTCACATGGCGGATCACCTGCCCTCTACTCTGTTATTCGTACGCCAAATCGTCGCGCACACTTTCCGAACAAAAAAATAAACGCCGTTGGCGCGGCGCTTGCGTTCATCTACGCTATCAATTTCCGTTCTGTTGGCGCAGTTACCGGATGATTACGTAGTCCCTCCCTTATGCGGCTGCCTATCCCGCACAAGATCGTCGGGCATGCGGTAATTATACGTTCATGTCTTTGGCGATCACGTTATGCTCTGCAATGCACATTAGAAATTCCGTAAGTCCGAAGTGGTAAAGAGACGATATATCAAAATCATCTCCGACCTCTATCTCGAATAGCTCCGCGTCCGTAGAGTAAACCCCCTTGTGTCCATAAACCGGTGATACCGTTGCGAACGCAAGTGACATTTTATCGTAGGTAATTGCGTATCGGTCGGAGATTAGTATCCCATCGAAGATATCCGCGACAATTGATTCATTTGTATCATCGTAGGACACCAAAATCTTCACATTCTTCATGATTAAATTCCTCCTTGGATTTGGCTCCGGAACTGTTCCGGCAGCATCTCGTGGTATTTGAAGTAATGACCGTATATCGAATAGTTGAGGTACTCGCGCATCATGTCGAGTCCGCTGATGCTTGCGAGTTTATCTACGAAGGCTTGTACTATATGCTCGGTAATCTCCGGCCCCTCGAATAGCGGTCGCTCGCGCAGGTCTGACTCGTAATAATCTCCCGCCTTCTTAACGCGGCACCAGTAGAGTATTCGATTTGGCAGATAGTCCTCGCTGGCTACGTAAAAGCAATGCTTGTCATCGATAAGCCACCCTGACGCAGTAAAGTAATCCTCCACCTCGTCGTCGTAAAATCGTAGCGTGATCGGTGTCATAATCCCGGCCTCCATCCGATCGTAGTGTTGACTATCTCGGAGTCGTTCCGGATCAATTCAATCAAAGCACGTTCAGTGGCGTTCATGGTCGGCACATCCCTTTTCGTTCCTGCTCCGCGATTACTGCGAGCATCCAACGCAGTCTCGTCCGAAGTGAGAGGCGGTGGTACGTTCCGGCTTTCATTCTCATTTTATATCATCCTTTTTGAATAACGTTATATTGTATTTTAATATATGGTATAACGTTATTTTGAATTCGTCAATACTGTTATTGCGTTATTTTTTCGGATAATTTACAATACAGATATAAATAGTTTGCGGAGGGGTACCGGTGGGCTTTGTACTTATCGTTAAGGTAGATGAACAATTACGCGCTAGAGGATGGACACAGGCTGATCTAGCGGAGAAAACAGGGCTCCGCCCCAGTACGATAAGTGAGATCGTTCGCGGCTCACGGACGGTTATCAATAAAGAGCACATCGCAAAGATTGCAGAAGTAATGGGGATAACGGACATTACTGAATTAATCGAACTTAAATCAACCGATAAAGGATAGAAAAACGCCCACCGACCGGAATTTCTCCGATTAGTGGGCGTTTGTTACTTATATCATTTCCTCGTTACAACCCTCTCTTATTTATAGTTTTCCCGATTTTCTAATTTCACCACCTGATTAAGCGGCGAATGTTTCTCATGCTCGCTTTTTATATAGGTACTCGACAGATGTGTATACCTAAGAACTTGGCGCGGATCGACGTGACCGAGTAGTAATTGGAGTAACCGCGTATTATGATTCGCTTCCAAAAACATAGTTGCTCCGGTGTGGCGAAGAAGATAAGGATAGATACGCATATCTAGTCCCGCTGCTTCGGCGTACTTCTTTAGTCGACTTCGAAAATGATTTGCACTCATTTTTTCTCCGTATACAGTTAGAAAGACGTACTCAGAATTTGATTTTTTGCTCGTGTAGTCTATCAACTTTCTCAATAATCTCATTGTGTATTCAGATATTGGCAATACTCTTGATCGCCGCGATTTGGTCATCGTTGATCTGAGGCGTATTATCCCCCGTTCGAAATCGATGTCTTTCTTCTTGAGCGAAACAATTTCACCAACTCTGCAAAAAGTATCAATTTGGAGAATTAGCATGGAGAAATCTCTGTAGCCACTATATGTAGTGCGGTCTGGGGCTCGAATAAGTTTCTTAAGTTGATTTACTGACAGTATATTTATATCCCCTTCCGTCTCCTTAACATTTTTTATATTAGCGAAGGGGTTAGAATTAATTAGTTTTTCAGCATGTAAAAACCGGAACATGGTTCTGAGTCCCTTTAGACGCATATTAACAGTTACCGGTGAAAGACCCTCTGTCTGATACTTTTCTGGCTTATGCGAATGACCATTCCATTTACGTTTTGATTTCAGCATCCAAGTAATATAATTTCTTATCACTGACGGCGTCACGCTTTTCAACTTCAACTCAAAATCATTGCTTTTTAAGTATCCGCAGAAAAAGCGGTAGTTTTCACGATATGTTTCTAATGTTCTCTCCGCTATTCCCTCCGCAATTTTAGCGCGATAGAAAATGTCGAATAGGT
Source organism: Brevibacillus porteri (assembly GCF_003013475.1). Lineage (GTDB taxonomy): Bacteria > Bacillota > Bacilli > Brevibacillales > Brevibacillaceae > Brevibacillus > Brevibacillus porteri. The sequence goes on along the minus strand of NZ_PXZO01000063.1, from coordinate 8,969 downwards.
CATCGAGTAATTCTATTCGATCCTGCTCTCTCCTTACATAATCATTTTCCACCCTTTTAAGCAATTCAAAAACGTCATCAAGCGTATATCTATGCTGATCTTCTTCATGATTAATCAAGTAATTTCATCCCTTACGTAATTTTGCTATGCTTTAAAATTACAGTAGAAATCATCGAAATAACAGTCTGATTCTTTTGTTAGTTTTAGCCGATATAAAAATATGTGCAACTATAACTAACGCTAGATGACGCGTGTTAACGATATAAGCGATACTTAACGCATGCCCAACGTAAATACATGAAGAGATTACGTAAAACAAACGCTAACACCCCGCTAAGTCAAAGTTAGTTTTTGATACGCGGATTTTTGACGCCTGCTGATCTCTTTGAGCATATACCAGACTAAGAATAAGGCCGCTCCCTCGCGTTAGGGAACGGCCTTTTTTCTATTGGCATCGTGTCAAAAACCTAATTTCACTCCGATTCGGTCATTTAAAACGGCTTGACTGATGATGCCTCTTTAAAAGTCATAAAAGATGAAGGGGTTAGTTCTTCACTCTCAATTACAATTGCAATTAATCCAATTGTCGTTTTTGTTTCGTGCCATTCATCTTTCTCCCAAAAAACAGCATCTCCAGCTTCAACTTTAAAATATTCATTTTTTTCGCCTCTAACATACCCTTCACCAACCATAATAAGGAGTAGTTGAGGCACAACAGCTTGGTGATAGCCTATAATACCATTCGCTTCTAAATGCATACACCCAATATGAGCAATCTTTTCAGTTTGAATAATCCGAGACATAATAAAGTCGGAATTGAATTTTGTAATTCTCTTGCCAATCTCTTTATCGAATCTATATAATTCCATTGTTTTCTCTCCCTTAGTAACTATTGTTGCACTAATTTTACCAAATAAAGTAAGTGTTATACAATTACATGCTTAACAACAATATTTTAGAAAACAGCCTTACTATTTGAACCTGCTTTCCGTTACAATCTTCACGTAACCGACATTCTCCGGATTTCCCTCGACGTCCTTTACCACACGAACGTTATAGAAGTCGTCCACGCGACCGAAGTCGAGATACAGCGGATTCTCCCTTTCTGGAGCCACCCCGTCCTCTACAGTTAACCCAACCGCACGCATCGCCTTAATCGCGTCATCTGGATACTTGAATGCCTCAGACGGGCGTACTTCGATCCTGGCCGCGACTCCTTCGATGAACATGACGCTTATCTCGCCTGTATCCGCTTTGTACGTGTGACGAACGAATGGCGTCTTCTCTTCCGTTGAGAGTGACGTCCACTCTCCGGTTTCTGTCGCGGTAGGCTTGCCGAGTAGCGCGGTTACGTCTGCTTCCGGTTTGCCTGCGATTTCACTTATCGTGATTGAGGACAAATCAGATTCCGGCGTAGACGATTCGGACTTCACAGCGGACGTATTGTGTTCTTGCTCTACAGATGCCTTTAATTCATTCGGCATAGTCCCATTTGTATCTTTGAATTCCGGACCACATCCCGTCAGTATAGCGACTACAGTGAGTATGTACAATGAACGTTTCATTGCGTCGACCCTCCGATTTTTACCCAAATTATACCATAATATCACTGGTTCACGGTGAACCACCGTCTCTTCACGGACCCCGAGGTAAAATTTGATTCGCGCGAGGTGTAACGGTCTGACCGCGGGGTTTCGGCATACCGCCTTGGGGGTCAAACCGTAATCGTTCCGTTATGCAATTGATATCCATTCCCAGTTTACGGAAGATCTCTCCTCGGACTCAGCTCGTTTTCACAAACGTTATAACGGCGCGGTTCCTGCGTGGTGTGGATAATTATCGTTTATGCACCGTTTATACAAACGTGATAATGACACGGGTTCGCGCGATTCGACCGTTTTTATTTCCCATCCGTTTATGCACCGTTTATGCAGCGTGACCCCTGAGATTTCGGAGGGCGTCCGTGCCGGGAGCGTGCAGCGGATGTAATGGCGGATTTTGTACGGAAATGTGCGGTCGTGCTCGTTCGCTTTGTTACGTTTAATTGCGATAGTAGCGCAGGTTATCGCGGTCAGAAAGGCTAGCGTATGCTTACGTACTGTACCGGACTAAAGTAACGCTGGGCTTATCTATTTTGAATTGTTCTTATCGCTCAGTAAGCGGGTAATCGGCGAATATTTATCGTGTTGAGATCGGATGTGTTCGAAATCTACTTGGAGATATTTACGCGTGGTTGATATGTTCGCATGACCTACGATGCGTTGCAAAGTCGCGATGTCTCCTCCATTTAGCAGGTATTGCGTGCAAAAGTAATGCCGAAATATGTGCGGGCTAAACTTTACCTTTCCGAGTAATCCCGCCTTTTCTGCGTATCTTCGAAATATCTTTCGAACTGCATCAGATGTTAGCGGCTTACCGTATACATCAACAAAAACATTCTTAGTTTCAAAATGCAGCCCAGTTTCCTCGATCAATTCATTAAGAGCCTTCGATACCTCTTCTGAAAAAGGGACAACTCGTGCTTTTCTATTTTTATTCAGAGAAGCGGGCAATCTAATCATTTTGTTGGGAAAATCGAGCATATCAACTGACAAGGCCATCGCCTCTTGAATTCTAAGCCCGGTATCCGCGAGTGTCATCATGAGGGCCCAATCCCTGTACCCCTTGTAACTTTTCTTATTAGCCGCTGACATCATCTTCATTAACTGTTCCTCGGAAAATACTACGATCTCTTCCTCGTCTTCCTTCGCCGGCTTAAGGTTTGTCGTCGGGTCTTCAGTAATGACCCCCTCTTTTTTCCAGAATCGAAACATCGCCCGGAATGTGCGTAGTCTTATCGCAACTGTCGCAGGTGCCAGCTTAACTCCTGGCAAGTACCGCTCACTAACGCCCTGGTACTTCGACCGATCGCTCGCCATGTACAAGTGATAATCGCGAGCAATTGGTGATGTTACCTGCCTTATGTATTCGATTTGTGGGTGACTCTCCTCAAGCCATTTGCGAAAATACCCCCAGTGTTTGCGATAATCGTGGAGCGTTCTTTTTCTCTTCCCTTCTGCCTCCTTTACCTTGACAAACAGTTGGAACGCCTCGTCCAGCGTATAATTTCTTGATGCTTGTACCGAAGTCGTGCTCCTACCTTTCACCATCCGCTTACTCATACGTGATTACCTCCCAAATAAATATCAGGATAACCAAGTAGACTCGCGCAATAAACTCGCGGTGCTTACGTGTGCTTATCGTTAATAGCGTTCGTTTTCGCGCACTTTCAGGCAAAAAAAACGCCAGCCGGAATGGCTAACGTTTCCTTATGAAGCGATTTACCGGACTGTACGCGTCGTGACTGTTGCGTATGTCTTCCGTATCCATTTGGACGTACCGTCTCATGGTTCGGATATCGGCCCAACCTCCCATCTTCTGAATCGTGAACGGATCAGCGCCGTTAAGCACCATTCCCTTTGCCCACGTATGACGCCACACATGGCTCGTCATTTTCTTGGCGCTTATCCCCGCCCTCTCTCCGTAATACTTCAACCGTTTATTAAAGTGATTCGGTGATAGTGGCTCGCCGTAACAAGATAAAAACAAACGATCGGTCGTAAAGTGTTCGCGATTCTCACTGATGAGCTGTAGTAGTAGTTTCGAAGTATGAGCGGAGATAGGGATGTGGCGCGGCTTTCGATTTTTTGAACGTTCGCCGGGGATTGTTATGAATCGCGTTTGAAAATCAATGTCCGGAATTCGAAGACCGAGCAACTCTGACGCCCTCATTCCGGAATCCAAAAGACACGTCATTCCAACAAAATCGCGGAAACCTACAAAATCGCGCCTATCCGGTTGCTCCAGTAGAGCCTTCACTTCATCATCCGTAAAGCAATTTGTTAAATCGACGTCCTGGCGAATCAATTTTACGTTCGTAATCGGATTTACCTCGATCAACTCTTCACGCGATAGATGGTTGAACACGGCCTTTAACGTACGAAGCCGTATATTTACCGTCGTATCCGAAAGGCCGATCCGCTGCTCTGACGTGATAAACTTGTGCCCATCGTATCTCTTCGCGTCATACCGCATGTAGTTTACGTGGTCGCGGAAGTGATCCGACGTAAGCTCGTCAACGTACTCCACATCGTAGTTATCGCGTAACCACTTTGTGAACTGCTTCCAATGATTGCTGTAGCCCGTCAAAGTCCGCTCTCGTACTCCCTCCGCACATTTAGCGGAAACTACTAGATCAAAAGCTTGATCAAATGTCAGTCGCGGATACCCAGTGTCCGCCTGCCGCCTTCCGATTGGTGTACGTTTTGCGCGCTTCTTCAACACCATAAGAAAAAGCCTCCTCAACGGTAATTTTACGCAATCCACCGTTAAGAAGGCCGTTATCTACAACCCTAAAACGTACATTTCGGGGTTGTTATTGTACATTCGCGCGATTGATAATCCGCAGATATTCGGGTGCAATCCTCAACCCACGGCAGGCTTCCCGAAAAATTCCGGTTAGGCTACCGACTAGGCTCCGGTCAGATCACCGGAACCAAAAAACGTTGATATGCCGCCAATTAGTCGTCACATTTCTCCGCTTTACCTTCAGCGAGTGCCGTCTTAAATGAAGATCCACACCCACAAGAAGCGACTGCATTCGGATTCTCGATGGAGAAGCCTCCGCCCATCATCGATTCCTTGAAATCAATCTCTGTACCTTTAATGTATGGGTAGCTGTCCTTATCGACAACAATTTTCACACCGTTTTGCTCGAAGGTCTCGTCGCCTTCTTTTATCTCTTCGTCCCAGCCCATCCCGTAGGTAAAGCCGCTGCAACCACCAGTTCTGACACCTACCCGTAAAAACACATCGGGCTTACCTTCTGCTGCCAGCATTTCTTTTACTTTCAGACTGGCGCGCTCTGTCAATGTAATCATGCTTCTTTCCCTCCTTCACAGGCTCATTATTCCTGCACTTGTTACAACCAGTATATTCAGTTTACTAAGAAACGCTTCTTCCCACAAGGTTCCCCTGCACTTTACGCGTTCATTCTTTTCAAAATAAAAAAGAAGGGTCTCCCCCTCCTATGCAAAATGTGCATTATTTTCCATTAGATAAAATCTATAAGCTTTCTTCCGGTTCCCTGCCTTAGACAGACTATGATCGATCTGGTTCAGTTCGTTGTGTAGTTGATCAATTTGTATACTGTATTCTAGGACATCTGGATGATCTAACCCAAACTCTAACCCCATATGTACCATACGCTGTCGAAGGAGTTCGATTTTCTCGAGCAAAACGTCCCGCATTTGAAGCTCCTCCTAGTAATAGATCAGGATTTCTTACTATATTTTACAAGAACAGCTAGAATTTCGCAAACAAAAATTACTTTATTTCCGAAAATATACCAAAAATACGACGGTAATTATTATATTTTTACATACGTAACTTCCTGCAAGAGAGTTGGAGAACTTATGATATTGTTCGTACTTACCAAGAGGTTTATAATATAGGTGCTCTTGTTGCCCGAGATTTACTCTATTCCTATAGAGCCTTTCCACTCCCATGGAACGAATATCGATTGGGTACGACTGGATTAAAGCTCTTTCATCTAAGAACCATTGACTTTGAAAGGAAGTGTTTGGAATGGCGCTTGAAACGATTGCCATACAAGACAAATCTCTCGCCGGAATCGCAGAAAAAGTTATGCATGGCGAAAGACTTACCTTGGAAGACGGTGTCACCCTTTTTAATTCCAACGATCTTTTGACGATTGGACAATTGGCGAACGTTGTTAACTATCGCAAGAATCAGGATAAGGTTTACTTTTTGCAGAACCTGTACATCAACCCAACGAACGTATGTGAAGCTCATTGCAGATTCTGTGGCTTCCGCCGCGATGAAGGAGATGAGGGTGCCTACACAATGAGCATGGAAGAGTTGCTTCATTATGTAGAAACACGCTTCCATCCGGGTATCCGTGAATTCCATATCGTTGGCGGACATAACCAGCACAAGCCATTTGAATACTACCTCGACACCATTCGTACCTTGAGAAAGGCGTACCCGGATGTGACGATTAAATCGTATACAGGTGCAGAGATTGAGTTCTTCTCCCGCATTTCCGGTTTATCCATCCGCGAGGTATTGCAAGAGCTGATGAAAGCTGGTCTTCAAAGCCTTACTGGTGGTGGCGCTGAAATTTTGACTGAGCGCTATCGTATGAAAATGAGCCCGGAAAAAGCAAGTACAGACATGTATCTGCAAGTACACCGCACGGCTCATGAGTTGGGCTTGAAAACACATACCACCATGCTGTACGGCTCCATCGAGACATTGGAAGAGCGCGTGATTCACATGCTCCGCCTGCGGGAGCTCCAAGATGACACAAACGGCTTCATGGTGTTCATTCCATTGGCTGTTCAACCGATCAAAGCAACAGCTGGCATCAAACGCCGCAACTCTGCCATTGATGACTTGAAAACAATGGCGATTAGCCGTCTGATGCTCGATAACTTCCAGCATGTCAAAGCATACTTCATCAACATCGGTACCCAGCTCACACAGCTCTCTCTGCAAATGGGAATTTCCGATGCTCACGGAACCTTGATCGAGGAGCGCATCAGCCACTCAGCTGGTGCACTCACCCAGCAAGCTCTGACTGTAGATGAGTTGGTTTGGTTGATCAAAGGCGCAGGAAAACGCGCGTTGGAACGCGATACCTTCTACAACGTGATTAAAGAACATTAATCCAAAAAAAAGCTGATGCTCCAAATCACTTGGGCATCAGCTTTACTATTTTGATACGTGCACGGTTGATCATGCTCCCCAATGAACATCCTAAGAGAACAACCTACAGAGGGAAATCTGCATCCAGCAGCTCTTCTTCCTCCCGTAATTTATTCTTGATTTTCACCAGTAATTCATCGGCTGTTGGGGCTTGTACCAATGTGCCGTTTACGAGCGCGAATGGCTCCATGTAGCATTCACCGCAATACCCCAGACACCCGTACTCGAGTACGTCCACGTCCAGATCAGGATCATTTTCCAATGCATCCACGACGGATTGCGTATAGGAGGAAACATTGCTCGCGCAAAATTCTACAAGTGGTTTCATCTATTGTCACCTACCGATTATTTCGACATCATCACGTACTTTATTGTACCTCGACTTTGATAAAAATCCAGCGGAGAAAACGGGAAAAAGATTCTGCTTGCATTTTTAGTGAAAGAGACTAAAAATAGAGTGGGTGCTGTAAAAAACGGACAGAAGAAAGGACTAGACCTTCTATGAAACGACTTGTGATCCTTGGAGGAGGATACGGGGGTCTTCGTATTATTGAGCGAGTCCTGTCCCCTGATTTACCAGATGACGTGTTTATAACCCTCGTAGACCGTATGCCGTTTCATGGCTTGAAAACAGAGTATTACGCTCTGGCGGCAGGTACTACACCGGAATCTCACCTGCGTGTTAATTTTCCAAACGATCCACGCCTGACCGTCAAATACGGTGAAATTGCTGGTGTGGAATTGGACGAGCAGGTCGTCAATTTTGCTAACGGGGACACCCTCTCCTACGATTGGATTGTAATCGGATTGGGTTGTGAGGATCGTTACCATGATATCCCTGGTGCTGAACAATTTACGTGTTCGATTCAATCCATGGGAGCTACCCGCAACACATACATGGCAATCAATAATGTGAACCCATACGGCACGGTTAGCGTTGTGGGCGGTGGTCTTTCCGGGGTGGAAATGGCTGCTGAGCTGCGCGAGAGCCGTCCCGACCTGAATGTACGCATCATCGACCGCGGTCAAAGCATTTTGAGCCCATTCCCGAAAAAGCTTCAGGAATACGCATCTCAATGGTTCATTGAACACGATGTACAGCTTGTTTCCATGGCGAATGTCACTGGCATCGAGCATGGGATCGTGTACAACCACAACCAGCCTGTTGAAAGTGATGTTATCGTATGGACAGCAGGTATTCAAGCGAACAAAATCGTGCGCTCTCTGCCGATCGAAACAGACAACATCGGACGCGCCAAATTAAATCAGTATCATCAAATCCCATCCCATACGAACGTGTATGTGGTAGGTGACTGTGCAAGCACCATCATCGCGCCGAGCGCACAAACAGCTGAGATCCAAGGCGATCAAGTTGCCTTGATGTTGAAAAAAGACATCAAAGGTGAGGAGTATCCAGCTTCATTGCCTGCTCTCAAGCACAAAGGCTTCCTCGGTTCCCTCGGCAAAAAGGAAGGCTTTGCCAGCATGGGAAAAATGTCTCTGGTCGGTCAGATGGCTCGTGTCATCAAGAGCGGTCAGCTATGGATGTACAAAAAGCATATGGGATAAAACACAAGCCTGTTGGCCGGATGGTCAAACAGGTTTTCTTTTTGTATAATCCAAGGATAGAAAGGGTGATTTTTCCAGATGAATGATTATATACAGACCATGCGCCGTCTGATCGGGCAAGAGCGTCTGATAACTGTGGGCTGTGGAGCTATCATCGAGGACGAGCTGGGACGTATTTTGCTGCAAAGGCGCAAAGACCAAAATAACTGGTGTCTACCTGGCGGGCTGATGGAGATCGGCGAAACCTTCATAGAAACACTATTTCGTGAAGTAGAAGAAGAAACCAATCTGATCATTGAGGCGCCAGAGCTGTTTGGAATATACTCCGGCCCATCGGGTTGCAGGGAATACCCGAACGGCGACAAGATATTCAGCGTGCAAATCATCTTTCGTGTCACCTCGTATCATGGAGAGCTGGTGCAGGAAGGCCCGGAGAGCTCTGAACATACGTTTTTTACACGGGACAACCTCCCGCAAACACTCAATCCCGGTCAGGCAGCGTTTATATTGGATTGGGCGGAAGGGCTTACGGGGCCTATCGTCAAATAATTCAGAAAAACACAGTGATGATAATCTCCAAGCAAAACCCACATAATATCGTAGACCAGAGGAATGAAGTGCACCCCTTAGAA
>NZ_PXZO01000061.1 GCF_003013475.1 Brevibacillus porteri | reverse complement strand
TTCACATCTGAAAGTCGAAGCACTCTATCCCTATGATATCCGAAGTATAGATGAAGCACAAAGGCGAATAGAAGAATTTATTCTCTTTTATAACGAGAAAAGAGCACAACGAAAACTAAACAAGCTGACGCCAGTTGAATACCGACGTCAGCTTATAGCCTAGGGCTTTTTTCAATGTCCACTAAATGGGGTCTTGACCACTCCTAGAATAGGGGGCTTTTTTGTGTTCAGCATAGACCCCAGAGCCATGAGGGATAGTAAACATATCCCGAACTGGAAAAAGAGTGATTTGAAATGATCCATACAGAAAAACAAGCTGCGCCCTTCCTTTACTCGTTGGACGAAAATCTGGAAAAGGTGAAGCGAGAGCTCGGCAACAGCACGGATCTTGTGACGCGCCAAGTGCGTTTGGAGGCCGTCGATCAGATGCAGGTGGGGATTTTATACACCGAGGGTCTGGTCGACAAAAATATGATTAGCGGCTTCATGGAGTCTCTCATGCTTCATGCCAGGAAAGAGGACTTCCCCGTAGAAGCCAATCCGTTGATGCTGATGAAGGACTTCTTGCTCACGATCGGTGGAGTGGAAGAGGTCTATGACTTTGACCATTTGTATGATGCGATATTGACGGGGGATACCGTTATTTTGGTAGATGGGTATTCGTATGGCTTTATCGCAAATACGAAGCAGTGGGAAGATCGTGGTGTTCAGGAGACTTCCGTACAAACGGTGGTTCGGGGTTCCAGAGAAGCGTTTTCGGAAAACCTCCGGACCAATACGGCTTTGGTTCGTCGGCGGATCAATAATCGCAATCTTTGGTTGGAGACCATGCAGATTGGGGACATGACACAGACCAAAGTCGCCATGATGTATATAAAAGGAGTCGTGCAGGAAAGCGTAGTGACAGAAGTCCGAGAACGCTTGGGGCAAATCACGATCGACGGTATTTTGGAGAGCGGAAACATCGAAGAAATGATTCAGGATCATACCTTTACGCCGTTTCCGACCATTTACAATACAGAGCGCCCCGACTCGGTGGCAGCTGGGCTGTTGGAAGGTCGTGTCGCCATTCTGGTGGACGGTACACCGATCGTTTTGTTGGTACCAGCTGTCTTTGTCCAATTCTTTCAGTCCTCCGAGGACTACTACATGCGTGCGGATTTTGGGATTCTGCGTATTTTGCGCCTTATCTCTTTCTTTATCGCTTTACTTGCGCCATCCCTGTATGTCGCCGTTACGACCTTCCATCAGGAAATGCTACAGACGAACCTGATCATGAGCATTGCAGCCCAACGTGAAGGCGTGCCCTTCCCGGCAGCAATTGAGGCGCTGTTGATGGAGTTTACCTTTGAAATGCTGCGAGAGGCGGGGGTACGAATGCCGAGGGCCGTGGGGTCAGCTATTTCCATCGTGGGAGCACTCGTGTTGGGGGAAGCTGCCGTGCAGGCAGGGCTTGTTTCACCCGCTACCGTCATCGTCGTTTCTATTACAGCGATCACCAGCTTTGTCTTCCCTTCCTTCTCTATGTCCATTCCGATCCGGCTGTTGCGGTTCGGGGTGATCGCACTCGCCGCCAGCTTTGGTCTGATCGGCGTATTTGTGGGGATGATTGCTTTGTGCATTCACCTGTGCACCCTGCGTTCGTTTGGTGTCCCCTATATGGCTCCGCTTGCCCCAGTGAATTTAGCGGACCAAAAGGATACGCTGATTCGGCTGCCAATCTGGATGATGCATACGCGTCCCCATTTTTTGCGCCAGAAAAACAGCGTCAGAGAACGAAAAAGTAAAATATAGCGCAAGTATCGTGCCGATGTGATGATAAATCGATAGCCGAGGTGGAGAAGGCATGAATCGAAAAGGAGTGTTCCTCCTGGCTCTGGCTCTTCTCGTTTTATTGACAGGCTGCTGGAACCGCAGGGAATTAAATGATTTGGCAATCGTCATGGGAACGGGTATCGACAAGATTGATGGAGAGTATGTGATATCCGCCCAAATCGTCAATCCGGGAGGGGTAGCGTCAAAGGAGAGCGGGGGGATGAGCCAATCAGCTGTTGCGACTTACAGCATGCGGGCATCGAGCATTTTTGAGGGAATCCGGAAAATGACAACGGTAACGCCGAGAAGGCTTTACTTTTCCCATATCCAGGTGCTGGTTTTGGGGGAGCAGATAGCAAAAGAAGGGACAAAGGAAGTGCTGGATTTGTTATTTCGCGATCATGAGGTCCGGCCCGATTTTTATGTCATTCTGGCCAAGGACGCGACAGCACTACAAATTCTCAGCATGATCGACCCGCTGGAAAAAATCCCGGCGACGAAGCTCTATAAAAGCTTGGAAACGGCAGAGAGTGCTTGGGGATCAATTGTCTCCATTCAATTGGATGAATTTATTGCGGATTTGCTACGGGAAGGGATCGAGCCAGTGTTGGTAGGCGTTAATCTGAAAGGGAAGGTACATACGGGTACTTCTATTGGTAATTCCCAAAAAGAAAGCCAGTCAACGTTGCTAAGGTATCACGAAATCGGTGTCTTCAAAGAAGACAAGCTGCGGGGGTGGTTTAACGAAGAGGAAAGCATCGGATTCAGCTACATCACGGACAGGGTGGACAGTACAATAGAAGAAATTCCTTGTAACAAAAACAATAAAATTGTCATTGAGATCATCCGAAACAAAACAACTGTGAAAGGCAAGGTGGAAAAAGGAAAACCACAAGTAGAGGTGAGCATTTCCGCAGAAGGCACTGTGGGCGAGGTGGCTTGCCGTATCGATTTGTCCGATCCCAAGACCATGTACAAATTGGAAGCTGACGTAGAAAAGCAGATCAGAGACAAAATCTTAAGCGCCATCCATAAAGCGCAAAAGCAATACCGATCAGATGTTTTTGGATTTGGGCAGTCGATCTACCAAAATGACCCCAAAGGGTGGGAAAAGGTGAAAGAGGATTGGGATTCTCAATTCTCCAACCTGAAAGTGAAAATCAAAACAGACGTGAAGCTCAGGCGGACAGGAAAAGTGGGCAATTCGTTTATTCCTTTCATGAAAAAGGAGTAGAGCATAACTTTTTCCATCCATGGAAATGGTAAAAGTAATCCTGCAAAAAAAGTAGGTGCACTGCACAGCATGTGGACCATCATGATGATTTTGCTGATCAGCCTACTCATTGCCCTCTTTGAGGTGCCTTATCTGAGAAAGAACGCGATGAAAAGGGAAATGCTGGTTTTTTTCATTTTGCTAGTAGTTGCGACGGGACTTGGCATAGCGGAATCGCTTGAGGCGAATATTCCGAACCCGTTGGACTGGATCACATTTGTCTATAAACCATTCAGCGACTTCATTTTGGGAACTGTGGAATGAAGCAGTAGCCAGTAGCGAGGCGGGGGAGCGAGAGGAATTGTTAAACAACGGCCATATTAGCGCAAGGCAATTCATGATACTCGTGGCGCTTTTTGGGATTGGTGATGCGATTTTGTACGTACCATCCCTTACTGCTACCGCTGCCAAACAAGATGCCTGGATCTCCGCCCTCATCGGGTGGGGGGAAGGCTTTCTTTTAACCTATCTGTATGTTTCGCTGAGTATGCGGTATCCGAACAAGTCGATCTTTCAGTACAGCGCGGAAATATTGGGGAAGTGGCTGGGGAAAGCGGTGGCTGTGTTGTTCATCAGCTATTTTTTCATCGACGCTTCGCTCATGCTGATGGAGATTGGCGATTTTGTCACGACGCAGATTATGCAGGAAACCCCCATTGAAATTATTCTTGTCCTTTTTCTGGTGATCATCGTCATGGGGGTCCGCAGTGGTCCAGAAGCCTTTTCTCGAGTGAGCGAGCTGTTGTTTCCGTATTTTCTGTTGCTTTTTTTTATCTTGATCGCATTTATTTCCCCCCAGATCAAAATAGAAAATGTGAAGCCTGTGCTTGCGCATGGATTAGCTCCTGTTTTCGGGGGGAACTTCAGGTACGCGGGTTATTTGCTGGAAACGGTCATTATGATCGTGATATTTCCCTTGGTAAAACGGCCAGCGCGTGCGGCCAAAGCTTATATCTTGGGCATCCTTTTGGCTAATTTCTTCCTGACGATAATTACTGCTGTGGCCATCTTGGTCTTGGGTGCCGATATTACCGTACTGCTCGCCTACCCAAGCTACACACTTGCGCAAAAAATCAGTATCGGCAATTTTTTTGAGCGAATAGAAGTGTTGATGGCCGTCATCTGGTTTATTACGCTCTTTGTCAAAATTACGATTTGCTATTATGCGACGAACATTGGAATCGCATATACACTGGGGCTGCGGGATTACCGCCATTTGACACTTCCGCTGGGGATGATCATGATCGTAGTGGCATTGACGACAATGCCTAACCGCCCGTATTTTGACTCTTTCGTTTCGGACATTTGGATGCCTTATTCCTTGACGTACGGTTTGTTCCTGCCCGTTCTCTTACTGAGTGTCGGGGCCCTAAGAAAAAAACCAGTCTGCTAGCATTGTGAGCCGCAGACTGGTTTTTTGTGATTACGTGTCGATTGTATTACTCAGCAGCCATGCTGCTTTCTTTCAAGATAACGTCATGTGCGCCGCCTTCTACCAAGCTAGTAGCAGAGATGACGGTGATTCGCGCTTTTTGCTGAAGCTCTGAGATGGAGAGCGACCCGCAATTGCACATGGTCGATTTGATTTTGCTCAAGGTACGGTCTATGTTTTCGCGCAGGGTCCCCGCGTATGGAACGTAGGAGTCTACGCCTTCCTCAAAGACGAGACTGCTTTTGCCGCCAGTGTCATAGCGTTGCCAGTTACGAGCGCGGTTGGAGCCTTCTCCCCAGTATTCTTTCACGAAGTTGTTGCCGATCTTCACTTTTTTGGTCGGGCTTTCGTCGAAGCGAGCGAAGTAACGTCCCAGCATGACAAAGTCTGCCCCCATAGCCAAAGCCAGTGTCACGTGGTAGTCATGTACGATTCCGCCGTCGGAGCAGAGCGGAACGTAAATGCCTGTTTCCTTGAAGTACTCGTCGCGAGCTGCTGCCACTTCAATGAGGGAAGAGGCTTGGCCGCGTCCGATTCCTTTTTGTTCGCGGGTAATACAGATGGAGCCGCCGCCAATACCTACTTTTATGAAATCTGCACCCGATTCCACGAGGTAGCGGAAGCCTTCCTTATCGACGACGTTACCTGCACCGATCGGAACATTGAAGTTTTCTTTTACATATTGAACTGTCTCGCGTTGCCATTCGCTGAAGCCGTCGGAGGAGTCGATGACCAGAATATCAACGCCTGCTTCCACCAACGCAGGGACGCGCTCCTTGTAGTCCTTTGTATTGATACCGGCACCTACGATATAGCTCTTGTTCGCGTCCAAGAGGGACAGCGGATTGTTTTTGCGGGAATCGTAGTCCTTGCGGAAAACGAGGAAGTCGAGATTTTGATTTTCGTCTACGATTGGCAAGCAGTTGAGCTTGTGCTCCCAGATCAGGTCGTTGGCTTCGGAGAGCGAGATGCCAGATTTGCCATAGATCAGCTTCGAGAATGGTGTCATGATGTCGCTGACGAGTTTGTCCTGAGAGTCGCGGCTGATGCGATAATCGCGACCCGTTACGATTCCGAGCAGCTTGCCTTTTGCCGTACCATCTTCCGTAATGGCAACGGTGGAGTGGCCTGATGCCTCTTTCAATTCCAAAATGTCTTTCAGCGTATGGCTTGGTGTCAGGTTGGAGCGGCTCACGACGAAACCAGCCTTGTAGCCTTTTGCTTTGCGAACCATGGTTGCCTGGCTCTCGATGGACTGGGAGCCAAAAATAAACGAAATACCGCCACATCTAGCCAATGCGACCGCCATATGATGGTCGGAAACTGCTTGCATGACTGCGGATGAGAACGGTATGTTTAGTGAGATGGCAGGCTTTTCACCTTTTTTATACTTGGTAATCGGAGTGGATAAGTCCACATTGTTCGGAGTGCATTCTTTTGTGGTGAGATTTGGCAACAACAAAAACTCATTAAACGTTCGAGATGGTTCTGTGTAATAAAAAGCCACGATTCTCTCCTCCTAGGTGAAGTTGGTCTCGATTTTTTGAACTGCCTCTTTAATAGAGAAATTTTTACCATGTTAACCGTGAAGTACGACAACGTCAATAGGGAATCGTTAGAAGGAGTGATTTCTTTGCTAAAATTGCGAACAGGTCATGAACAACGCCAGCTTTTGGAACAAATTTCGTTAGAAGATTCGTATATTTTATACGGGAATATTTTCTTGCGAACGGATAGGAGCGTCGTCGTAACGGACAGCGCCCAAGGAGAAGTAACCGCCATCGGGTCTTACTTAAAAGGGATGCCGTTTCACGCGTTTTCTCTCCATGTGGTCGAGGGGGAGGGGGTAAAAAATGAAAAAGGAGTGGGGAAGCGTGCAAACCAAACAGCGTGCCGAACGTTCAGATAAAAAGAAACGGATACATCGGTATCTTGATCATGACACTTACTCGCATTTAGATAAAATTCGACAGTCCGTCAACACGAAAAAAAAGCGATTTCAATTCACGACATTGCCGAAGACATCTTGGAAGCCTGCGTACAAGCGCCTGAAATTATTGGCTGGCTTATGAAAAAATACGGTGTACCATCCGATCACCCCAAGTACGCTGTGAAGGTGAAAGAGAATGGGAAACATGTGATCAAACACCTTTTCGAATGTTGATGGGTGTAATATTTTCTAAGGTTTTGGACAGGGATTTAAACAAGTTGTTACAAGACGGACAGCGATCATTTCGTTTTTCGAATCCTTTTAAGGTTGTCTTATTTTTGCAGATTGTACAGATGGCCATAATGAAACTCCTCCAAATTGCTTGACCTTGTGATCCAGGTAAGAAGAAAGAAGAGCTCCACCTTGAATCGTAGTTAACCAGTTTGTCCGCAAAAATGGAATTTATTCAGAAGAGAGCCATTATAATGGCTTTTTATTTTGTTCTGTGAACGTATTGGGGAGGGAAAGGGAGGGACTCTAATCGGATCCTTGAGAAGTAAATAGGGAGACTTTAGGCTGTCTAGGCTGGTCATAAATTAAGAATCCCAGCCCTTGCACCATCGGTATAAGTGGGATTCTTGAGTAGTTAGCGCACTTAGGCCATTTCTGTTTTCGTGCAACTCTCGAGTTCAGTTCTGTCTCATCAGCTTGTCCCAGGGTAGTATCTTGGCTAATAAACCATATATCAATAAAAACAAACGTATAAAATTAAAAACAGTACGTATTTACGTTCGTTTTTAGCTCGAGAACTTCCGATCATAGAAAATGCCTGTGCGCAGAATCAAATGTCTTCTGTAGATGCTAAGTTGCATGTAGAAGAAATGTTGAATTCCCTTCCAGCTAAAGCAAGATTCATTATTGAGCAAGTAGTGATTCATGGAGTTCCAGAAGAAATAGTCGCACAGCATTTGGGTATATCTCAACAAGGAGTAAACAAATACAAACGAAAATATTTAGGCTTACTTCGGAAAAATTAGAATCTAACTCGGCAAGAAGTTAAGTCGTAGACCCTCCAAAATGGAGGGTTTTTTGCATTCTTGGCCTTAGCTTAAATATGGTTTGTTTAAAAAGCCAGATGACTATCTTTGAAAACAGCTAACACAAACAGGTTTTCAAGACTTTTTTATCCTTCCACTTCTCTTCCTTTCCCTAGTTCTCCCTGAGCCGCCTACAGGGGCTTCTCAAGGCTTCCTAGGCTCTCTCTTCTCTTGGCGTTAGGGGTCGGGGAATTATATAGGTGTTGGCATTTTTAAAAAACCTGTATCAAGAGCTGAGACACACATTTTCATCCCCAAAAAAACAAAAAAACCACCTTCTATGTAGTGGTATCGCTTTATTATTTCTGCTTGTTGACCACCGATGGCTGGTTAATTCGTAGGTGAATCCAATGGAATGATTAATTTTACTTTAGGCACACTAACTGTGCTCGTCCGTAAATAAGCATATTTGAGGAAGGATGAACTGATTTGCCTACTGCAACAGCCGTTAATGTTAGCGCAATCTTGTGGCGTCATCTTGCTAGGGGTGCATACTGGAAATTAACCGATCACGGCGACAATATTGTCAGTCTCCAAAATACTGCTGATACTAATTTTAAGGACTGGTATCTCGACATAGATGGTCATACAGGTAGCGTAATCTTGTGGGAACATCTGGGTAGGGGTGGATACTGGAAATTAACTGATCACGGTGACAATATCGTAAGTCTGCAAAATACAGCTGATACAAATTTTAAGGACTGGTATCTTGACATAGATGGTCGTACAGGCAGCGTAATCTTGTGGGAACATCTGGGTAGGGGTGGATACTGGAAAAAAACCACCCACGCTGATGGTACAGTAAGTCTGCAAAATACAGCTGATACTAATTTTACTAACTGGTACCTTGACATAGATGGTAATGCTTCTACCATACCTGTTTTCCCGATTGAACATGAACAGCATGACCGTGTCGGAGATGGTTTTCATATGACAACAAGAATTATAGTATCCGAGACAGGGCGGTTAGATGGTTTTGTAGAAATGAAGTGTACAAATAATGGACAAGGTTTCACGGGTCAGGTAATTGTTTTTCTGCTTAACGAGAAAAACGATATTTTATGGAATACACAAGCCGATCACAGCTATGGTATTAATGCAGCGTATTTATCTAGTGCGAGAAAAGAAAAACATAATTTTACTGAACAAATCCCTAATGATAAACTGCTGAAAACACGTAAAGTCTATATCTATCAAAGACACACCCCAAAATCATTTAAAGAAATCCTAGATGAGATCGCTAAAACCACAGAAGAGGTAAATGGTGTCTATGAGATAATCAAGAATACCCAGATTGCAAAAGACATCGCAACTGCTGCTGCAAGTTCGTAGTTAAAGTAATGACATTTTCGT
Organism: Brevibacillus porteri; assembly: GCF_003013475.1. Classification (GTDB taxonomy): domain Bacteria; phylum Bacillota; class Bacilli; order Brevibacillales; family Brevibacillaceae; genus Brevibacillus; species Brevibacillus porteri. Next base: position 1,912 of record NZ_PXZO01000061.1, on the reverse strand, counting down.
GTTTTGACTGGCTTGATATTTGGTTAGATATGGATCAAACCAATCTCGTGATTTTATAATTACGTAGATGCCATGATGGAGATTCCCAAGCGCTTGGGAATTTCTTTTCTATGCCCTTTAGTTCCTTACGGCCCGGGAATTCCAACCATGTTTTCTTCTGATACAATAGCGATAATCGCTCCTTTTTCAAGGTTCGATTATGGCTGAGATCGGGGTGGTTCCAGATCTTTTTGTTTTTGTAAAGAGGATCTTGTCGGGCGGGGTCGAATGGATAGGCCCTCTGGTTATCGCGGGATTCCCCGACCCCCGGCGTTGGGCGGCGCAGCCGATCAACGCAACGCCAGACACGCAGGAATTACATAGGTGTTGGCATTTTTAGAAAATCCGTATCGAAGCAGAGACACACATTTTCATCCCCCCCAAAAAACAAAAAAAACCACCCTCTATGTCGTACCACAGAAAGCAGCAGCTCTCCAAACCCGGAGGGGCGAAACGAAAAGGAGCAATTGCGTAGCAAGTAAGCGCCCTTTGGTAGGCTGTGTCACAAGGCGATGAGCCTGCTTTTAGGGGCCGTGGCTTTCGGCGCAGACGAAAGCCTTCCTTTTCCCCCAAGGTGCTCCCAGAGCCGCCTACAGGAGCTTTTCAAGGCTTCCTAGGCTCTTCCTTCTTTCTGCGTTAGGGGGCGGAGGGGCACACAGGAACCTAGAGGGCTTTGTCGGGCGCTTGCGACCGGCTAGGCCCTCTAGTATTGGAACCCATTTCTGTGAGAGAAACCTTTTTATGGAAGTACACGTCTTATATTTGTCTTCATAATCACGCGTTTACTAAAAGAGGAGTTGATCGATTGTGCACAGGGTGTATCTTTCTTTACTCACGTTGCTTTGTTTATTTCTCTTTGGATGCAATGAGAGAGTCATAGATCATCCAAATGGTTATGTTACATTTGTCGAAGAGAATCCTACGAATCTATTTGAAGATCAGTCCAATTTGGCTGAAATACGGAGTCCAAAGAACTTTTCAGTCATTGAAGACAAAGTAATGACTCTCCATTTTTATGGAGTGCCTGATTACTCCTACAATGTAACAGTACAAGATGATCTTAAAAATATATTGTTTCAGGAAGAAATAAACCCTCAAAGTAAAATCTTCCAATACATGAGAGAAATCACACTTGAAAAAATCCCCTCAACCTTGCATGGGAAAGTAATTATATCTGCTAGGGTATCTTCTGAGGAAGCTAAAAATGCCTGGCATACAGAACATGAAGTAGCTTTTAAAACTAATAGTAACGACTGGGTAACCATAGATAACCCTGTTCCCTATACAAACATACTGGTTGGTGAGGAGTTAGAAATTACAGGAAAAGTGGGACATCCTGATACATTATCTTATTCTGTGAGCGATGGTGTCCAAGATCTGATAACGGGTACGATCAAAGTAAATCAAGATGGAACTTTTCAAACTCGCATTCCCATAAATCAGTTACCTGCTAATCACCTAAGTAAAGCTACATTGGCAATAGAAGATCCGCAGAAAAATTTTGTCCTTCTTGATTTCTTTATTCGAGAAAAGCCATGAGGTTTGAAAAGGACTGTATATGAAAAAGAGAAACCCCTGGAGAGATTGGTCAAGACCCCGTTTAGCGGACATTGAAAAAAGCCCTAGGCAGCAAGTTGGCGTCGGTACTCAACCGGCGTCAGCTTGTTTAGTTTTCTCTGTGGACGAGCATGGTTGTAAAAGGGAATGAACTCCTCAATTCGCCTTTGTGCCTCGTCTAAACTTCGTATATCATAGGGATAGAGTGCTTCTGTTTTCAGATGTGAAAAGAAGCTCTCCATGGAGGCATTGTCATAACAATTGCCTCGGCGAGACATGCTGATTTGGGCGCCAACGGGTCTGTCAAAAGTTTTGT
>NZ_PXZO01000060.1 GCF_003013475.1 Brevibacillus porteri | reverse complement strand
AACGCATTGGCGACTTATTGCGATGCGTATTCGGACTACGTTCAATGCACCAAGATCATTCAAGAGGAAGGGCTTGTGGTTGAACACACCAATAAAGCCGGTGAAACCAACAGCGTGCCTCACCCTCTGCTTACCAAGAAGAAGCAGCTGCACGATCAAATGCGATCATTGGCGATAGAATTCGGGCTGACTCCTAGTGCGCGTGCTGGTCTTGCAAAGCCGAAGAAGGAACAGAAACCGCAGACGAGTTTCGATAAAGCTTTCGGTGATAGTGTATGATCAAACAGTTTCTCATAGATTACAGCTTGGATGTGCTTGATGGCGAAGTAATCGCCTGTCAAAAGCACAAATGGGCATGCCAGCGCTTTTTACGAGACATCGAGCGCGAAGGAACGGACGAATTCCCATTTGTTTTCGACGAAGAGAAGGCCTTACGCTTTTTCCAGTGGATGAATCTTTTCCGACACACGAAAGGCGTTCTGGTTGGACAGAAGATAGAGCCCCATGAGATTCAATACTTTGTATTTGGCAATATTTACGGATGGGTCCACCGTGATACTGGATATCGTCGGTTTAAAAAAGCATACTGGCAAGTCGGGAGGAAAAACGCGAAGTCACAAAGCCTCTCGTGTGTAGCCAGCTATGAGGCAATGGCCCTTGGCGAGAACATGAGCGAGGTTTATTGCGCTGCCACAAAGAAAGACCAAGCAAAGATCGTCTGGAAAGAGACAAAAGCGATGTTAGATGGTTGCCCTGAGCTGAAGGGCAAATATAAGGTCGCCTATGGTGAAATTGTTCACCCAAAAAGCCAGTCGATCATCAAGCCACTAAGCAAGCAGGACGGCAAAACGGGTGATGGTTTGAATCCGCAGTGCGGGATCATCGACGAATACCACGCCCATGATACAGATGAAATCTACGAAGTCATTGATTCTGGTATGATTTCTCGGGCGCAACCACTCCTGATGATTATCACCACAGCTGGCACAAACCTGAATGCACCTTGTTATCGTAGTGAATACGATTATGTGTCGCGGCTTCTGGATCCGAATCGTCATGAAACGGAGAATGAAGAGTATTTCGCCATGGTGAATGAGCTGGATAAAGACGAAGAGGGCAACCTGATCGATGACATCAAGGACGAAAAAGCCTGGGTAAAACCCAATCCAATAGCTACGTCTTATCCAGAAGGTATACAAAATCTACGTTCAAAACTGAACGAGGCGCTAGAAAAACCAGAAAAAATGAGTAAGTTCCTCACTAAAAACATGAATGTCTGGGTTAATTATGGCGCTGCTTCCTACATGCCAATGAACAAATGGCATGCATGCTCAATCATTTTACCTACTGTAGATATTAAGAGGTTCCCTTGCTACATCGGCATGGACTTATCCATCACAACTGACATCACAAGTACTGGCGGAGTACACCCCCTCGGTGAGGATATGTATTATGTCTGGCAACACTCTTTCATCCCAGAAGAAAAGCTGGCTGAGAGGATGAAAACAGATAAAGCGCCTTATGACTTATGGATCAAACAAGGTTGGCTAGAGGTAACGCCTGGTGAAGTCGTTGATTACAGCTTTGTCGAGGCTTACCTAAAACGCATTCGAGAAGAAGGATATAAAATTCTTGAGGTCGATTACGACCAATATAACGCCACTCACTTAGCACAAACCCTTGACAGTGACGGTTTTGAAATGGTGGCGATTCCTCAATCGATTAAACATTTGTCAGAGCCAACAAAATCCTTCCGAGATCATGTGTATCAGAAGAAAATTATCCACGCTGGCGATGGGATGCTGGCTTGGGCCATTGGAAACGCTGTGACAAAAACGGATTCTGAGGAAAATATGAAGCTCGATAAAAAGAAATCGAAGGACCGTATCGACCCAATCGCGGCAATTATGAACGCATTTGCTCGGGCGATGGGTCAAGAAGACAATCGTTCAGTTTACGAGAAAAGGGGGCCAAGGTCACTGTGAAAAAACCAAAAAACATACTGGAAACAGCCCGAGAAGCCTGCCTTTTGGTGGGTTTTTCTAGTTTTGCGTATGGTTTGTGGCTTATTTACCCTCCAGCCATGTGGCTGGTGTGCGGATCGATCCTAATTTGGGTTGGATTTCCCCCAAAAAGGAGGGGTGATTGATGGGATTTTTAAGCGATTTGGTCGATAAATCAGCCTATTCAATGGCGGATTTTAACCAAGATATTCGCAGTTTGTTGCGTGGTCATTCCACGAAATCAGGGCAAAAAGTCAACGAGGAGACAGCTTTGCGCTATATTACGGTCTTTTCTTGCGCCCGGGTTCTTGCTGAAACGTTGGGATCTCTCCCGTTTTTCGTGTTCCGCCCAAGAGAGAACGGAAAAGGCAGCGACAAAGCGACTGATCATCCATTATATGGACTATTACACGATGCACCGAATGACGAAATGACCTCACAGACATGGCGTGAAACAAGTATGGGTCACTTGGTCTTGTCAGGAAACACCTACTCCATCATCACCATGGATGGGAAAGGACAAGTGACCGATTTATATCCGGTACCCTGGAACACAGTGGAACCACGCAGGAACCATTCAACTGGAAAGATCGAATACCAGATCAATGACCGAGGTAAGATCGATGTTTTTCCAGCAGAAAAGGTGTTCCACATACCAGCGTTCGGCTTTGATGGCATCAAAGGTTACAGTCCGATCCGAATGGCTGCCGAAGCAATCGGTCTAGGGATGGCAGCCACTGAGTTTTCTGCTCGTTTCTATGGTCAAGGTATGAATATTGGTGGTGTCCTTGAGCATCCCCAAGCTTTGAGCGATCAAGCGTACACTCGATTGCAGAATTGGCTTGAAGAAAAAGGGTCAGGTCTGGCTCATTCATGGAAGCCACTTATTCTCGAAGAAGGTATGAAGTTTAATCGCATCCCTATGCCATTGACTGATGCCCAGTTTATCGAGACACGGAAGTTCACGAGGGACGAGATTTGCGGATTGTTCCGTGTTCCACCGCACATGATCGCTAACCTGGAGAGAGCGACCTTTTCCAACATCGAGCACTTGAGCATCGACTTTGTGCAGCACTCGCTGCTCCCGTACGTAACCCGGTGGGAACAGACAATCAACTGGAAATTATTCTCCAAGAAAGAGCGTGCAGCTGGCTACTATGTGAAGGCAAATGTCGATGGTCTCCTCCGTGGTGACTATAAGAGCCGCCAAGAAGGGCTTGCAATCCAGCGTCAGAACGGAGTTATCAACGCTAACGAATGGCGCGACAAAGAGGACTACAACCCAATCGACGGAGCGGAAGGAACAGCATACCTGGTGAACGGGAATATGATCCCAACCACAATAGCCGTCAGCAAAGGAGGTGAGAAAGGATGAGTGTGAAGATTGATATCAAAGGAGTTATCGTTTCGAACGACGATTTGTGGATCTACGAATGGTTTGAAATGGATGCTACTAGCCCCAAATCGGTCATTGAGCAAATCAACACAGCCAACGGAGACACCTTGGAAGTGGTCATCAACTCAGGAGGCGGCAGTGTATTTGCTGGTTCAGAAATTTATACAGCTTTAAAGGACTATCAAGGCGAAGTTATCACTAAGATCCCGAGTCTTGCAGCAAGTGCAGCATCGCTAATTGCAATGGCTGGTGATCGAGTGATGATTTCGCCAACGGCACAAATTATGATTCACAACGTTTCCTCTGTCGCTCGAGGAGATTATCGAGACTTTCAACATGGTGCCGATTTCCTCAGAAACTACAATATCTCGATAGCCAACGCCTACATGTTAAAAAGTGGAATGAGTCAAGAAGAATTACTCGATCTGATGAATCAAGAAACATGGTTCACAGCACAACAGGCGCTGGAGAAAAAACTGGTAGACGAGATCATGTTCGAGGACAGTTCCCAGCCTAAACTGGTAGCCAACGCAGGAGTGGCAAAGTTGCTTCCGCAAGAAGTGATCGAGAAAATGAGAAACGAAATGGCGAACGGCTTAAAGCCCCAGCCGTCACAACCAATGAATCAAAAAGAACAGACACCAGCAACAGAGCGACCAAATAGGTCGCTTTCTTTATATGAGAAAAGGCTTGCCCACAACAAACACAGGAGGTTTTAAGAGTATGAAAATGACCAAATCGAATGTATTGTCTTTTGCTTTCCCAGTGAATCTGCAGCACTTTGCAGAAGCTACCCTACAAGACTTGTTGCAAGCACGCGCTGCAAAGATCGAACGTCAAAGTGCAATCCTGGAAGCAGCAAAAGCGGATAACAACCGCGATTTAACTAACGAAGAGGACCAAGAATTCGATGCAATTGAGGTAGAAATTGTTGATTTAGACAACAAAATCACCTCAAAAGAGAAGCAAACACAGAGGGAAAATACTGTAGCTGCTCGCTCTGCCTCGATTCAAAATCAAACAGTAACGCCATATCGTCCAAGTGCTGTTTTTGGCGGAAACCCAACGCAGCCTGAGCCCAAAAACGATAACGGCTTCACATCTTTGGGCGAGTTCATTAATGCCGTTCGCTTTGGAGATACAAAAGGCCGGCTGGCAGAAGTTCCTGTAGGTCAAGGCGAGGGCGGCGGCTACAAGGTACCAGACGCGTTCCGTGGTCAGATCTTGCCAAGTCAAGTATTGAATCAATGGTCCATGGGTACAGGAGGCGAAGGTGGTTTCGCGGTTCCAGTTGAATTCCGTCCTGACGTTTTGATGATTAGTCCAGAAGCTGCTATTGTTCGTTCTCGCGCAACAGTAATCCCTGCAGGTGAAGAAGCACCAGACACGAAGATCACGATGCCTGCCCTAGATCAAGGGACTAAAGGTGTTTTCGGTGGTGTAGAGGTATCATGGATCGGAGAAGGACAAGAGAAGCCAGATACTGATGGTGCCTTGAAAGAGGTCGCTTTGCAACCGCATGAAGTAGCGGCTACTACTGTGGTAACGGACAAATTGCTTCGGAACTGGACAGCAGCTGACTCGTTTATTAGTTCTTTGCTCACCAAAGCCATGATGGCTGCAGAAGACATTGCGTTCCTGACTGGAAACGGAACAAACAAACCAACTGGTGTGGTCGGGGCAGCGGGAACCCTCACGGTAAATCGTGCCACAGCAAATACCGTTACCTATGATGATATCGTCTTGCTGCTGGCTTACTTGCTTCCGGATTCAGCGAGTAGCTCCATTTGGGTTGCGAACCAATCCATCATGCCTGACCTGGTGAAATTGAGAGATCCTGCAGGTAACTACATTTTCATCCAAGGCAACGCGACAAAAGGTATCCCGGCTACATTGTTGGGCATTCCGATCCGATTCACGGGCAAAACGCCAGCAAAAGGTCAGAAAGGCGACCTGGTGCTTGTTGATCTGTCTTACTACCTGATCAAAGACGGATCTGGCCCGTACATCGCGGCATCTGAGCATGTCTATTTCAAACAGAACAAAACAGTCATCAAAGCATTCTGGAACGTGGACGGTAAGCCATGGGTTATTGCTCCACTTACCCTTGAAGATAAGGTGACAAAGGTAAGCCCATATGTCGCACTCGATATTCCAAAAGTGTAGAAAGGAGCCAATTTCGGCTCCTTTTTCTCTAACAGGAGGGTATGAACATGAAAAAATTCCATGTTATATCTGATTTTATTAATAAAGATACTGACGAGTTGGTCAAGGCTGGCGACGTTATTGAAGCGGATGATGATCGAGCCGAACAACTGAGAGAAAAGCAGGTCATTGGTAAGGAAGTACAGGAGCAACAAGAAGACGATGCTGATCTGGATGGATTGAAAAAGCTGGCGGGCGGATACTATGAGCTGCCAAATGGTGACAAGGTGAGGGGAAAAGATAACGCCATTGAGGCATTGAAAAAGCTGAATGCCAATACAACAGAAGCGGATCAAAAAACTGACGGTGAACAATAATGTTGACCACCGTCGATAAAGCCAAGTCACTGCTCGGGATCTCAGCAGATGATGAAACAGACAACGGTCAGTTGACTCTCTACCTTGCATCAGCCACCTCAGCTATAGAAACTTACTGCCGCAGGTCGTTCCGACTACAAGAATACAAGGATAGCAAGCATGATGGGACAAAAGGGAAGTATTTGCTTCTAGAAGGATACCCGATTGTCCAGGTATCCAAGATGCAGATCGATGGTGTTGACATATCTGACTACGAAACTGTCGCAGAAAAAGGGATTCTCTTCCGAAGAGACGGTTGGAAGGCCTTAGAGCGGCAGATCACAGTGACTTACACAGCTGGATACGTTCTACCTAGTGATGCTACACCAGAAAAGCCTCAGACTTTGCCTGAGTCCTTAGAATTAGCATGCGTTTTGTTCTGCCAAACTCTTATGCGTACTCCGGGAGTTACCTCAGAACGCGTTGGTGATCTGGCTGTTTCCTACTCAAATGATGGTGAAGGTTTGCCGGCAGCAGTCAAAAGCTTGGTCAATCCTTATAAACGTTGGGGATGATTGAATGGCAAGAAGAAGACAAAGATCAACAAGAGCTAACGTAACCATAGATGAAAACTCAAACATACCAGAGATAACAAGGGCATTGGAAAGATTGGCTGCAAAAGAGGCGCATATCGGCATGCAAGGTGACGCGGAGCTTGCAATGATCGCAGGTGTCCATGAGTATGGTAGCGCTAAAATGAAAATTCCAGCGCGGAGCTTTATTTGGGTTGGTAAGAAACGATCTACTGCCCCGATAAAAAAGCTTGTAAAGACCAAGATACAAGGTATTGCTGATGGTAGCGTGTCACCAGATGATCTGTTACGTGAGATCGGTGAGATCGGATTGGAACGAACACTCAAACGGTTCGATTCAATTCGTCAACCTCCCCTTTCTCCATCATATAAAGCCGTAAAAACTGGCAGGAAAATTCTTCTGAGAGACAAGGATTTACGTGATTCACTTACATTTAAGATCGTCCAAAAGGGCGGTGCAACATGATGCTCTTTAGATTTGCACCTATGGTAAAGAAGTACAACAGACCATATCTTCTGATACGTCCAGGAACTGGAGAACATGATCCAGACGGGGTGTGGCAGCCAGCAAAGCCAATACAAATTCCTCTGAAGGGACACTTTCAGCCAGTAAATGCAAAGCTGCAGCAAGCAGAGGGTGGTAAATACACCGAAGACGACCGTGCACTTTACACCACAAACATTCATACTCCTGGTGATTTAATTGAGTACAAAGGAGTTCAGTACACTGTGGATGGACCGGATGACCGAGATTACTGTGATGTTAATAAATATCTGGTAAAGAAGGTGGTTGCCAATGATCCCGTTTAGGGCCATACGTTCGACCATTGTCCAAGGGTTGTCCAAACATCTGAGTTTGCCAGTGATTGAATTAAACGGCGGGGGAGACATCCCAAAAACTGCTTTTCTCACCTACGATTTTGATGAAGCAAATGGCGAGTCGACGGGATTCCCTATTGAATTCGAAGCGGGCGATAAAATCAGGCAAGTGGAGACAGTTCCGTTTACTGTCTCTTTTTTGTCGTATGCCGATGACAAGGCAACAAGCGTTGAGAATGCCATGAAAGCTCGTGACTGGTTCAAAACATCAGGCTATGAGGTGCTGAAAGACACAGTCAACGTCATTGTGACGAGCTACGGATCAATTGAAAACCGGGATATAAAAATCGGTTTAGAGTGGGAGCGTCGTCACGGATTTGAAATAGAATTTCGAACGATTGATGAGACAAAACGCGATCTCATTACAATCGACAAAGCAAATGTGAGAGGAGTGGATGGATTTGGCGGTTAAAAGTGATGTAACCGTAACGATTGATATTCAAAGACCAACCCCGAAGTTGGGTTTTGGGAAGCCATTAATTATTGGTTCCAGCGCAACGGGGATGGATTACAAAACCTATTACGATCTAGAAGCAGTACGTGAAGATTTCGCACCAACTTCGGAGGTTTATAAAGCGGCATTTTCTTTGCTGAATCAAGGAGATAATTCGCCGGCAGAGATCGCCGTCATGCTTCACAAAACGGAAGGCGAGACGTTGGCAGATTTCCTACCCAAGATTTTTGAAAAAGATTGGTATTTTCTCGTTTCTACAAGCAGTCAGAAAGCGAACATCCTGACAATTGCTGACGCTATTGAACAAAATAACTCTCGCCAATTTTTCGCAAGCTCTTCAAACCTCGAAGACTTGACTGCCATCAAGGCAAAGAAATACACACGAACAACCATGTTTTATCATACGACCACAGATAACTACCCGGAAGCAGCTTGGCTAGGGGCTTGCGCCTCTGCCGAAGTGGGGAGTATCACATGGAAGTTCAAAACGCTCAAGGCGATTGAAGTCCTCGATATTAGCACAACAGAGTTAATGGCCATTCACGAAGCTGGAGCAAATACCTATGTTACGAAAGCTGGTGATGATGTTACTAGCGAGGGGAAAACAGTATCCGGCGAATACATCGATATCATCCATTCGCGTGATTACTTGGTTTTCAGTATTCAGTACGCCATTCAGAAGCTACTGAATCGCTCCCCTAAAATTCGTTATGACAACACAGGTATTGCACAACTGGAAGGCGAGGTTCGCACCATCTTAAAACGAGCTGATTTGAATGGGATGATTGCCCATGATGATGACGGACAGGCTATTTTTAGTACCCGTTTTAAGTCTCGGTCAGAAGTAGACCCAGCAGATCGGGAGAAACGCGAGTATAACGATGGCACCTTCCAATTTGAACTAGCGGGCGCCATCCATGCCGTTAAAGTCAAAGGAACCATCGTTCTGTAAAGGGGATGAGATTGAATGAGTAAAGCAGCAACCTATGATCCAAAGGACGTTACCATGACGGTAGACAGTGTTTATTTAACAGGCTTTTCAGAAGACATGATTGAGATTGAAAAGGCTGAGAATAACTACGAAACGAAGGTAGGCGCACAAGGGGATGTTGTCCGTACCAAAGTCAACAACCCGTTGGCAACGATTAAAGTTACGTTACTCCCGAGCAGCCCACAAGTAGCTTACTTGGATAAACTCGCTAATTCCGGCAAGTTAGTTCCTGTGAGTGTCATTCATGCTGGAACACCGAAAGAAACAACAACTGCAACAGAGGCCTATGTGGTCAAACCAGCGACTCGTACCTATGGGAATGAAGCTGCCGACCGTGAGTACGAAGTTCAGTGCCTTGATATCGATATGCAGTAATTACCTATTCAAAAAAAGAGGAGACGATCATAAATGAGTGCATTCAAACAAAAAAACTTCACTTCGGAAGCAGGAAATACCTACGTTTTTCAGCACCCAGGCGTTCGCATGGTATCCAAAATCAATGATGCCAGCAAGAACAAGCATGGGGTCATGATGGAAGAACGACTGTCAGAAGAAATTCTCAAGCACGTCATTGTCCAGCCAAAAATGAAAATCGACGATTTTGGCGACTATCAGGAGTATCAAGAGACGATCAACGCCGCCTATGCTTTTATTTCAGGGCAGGACAAGGACGACGACAAGCAAGCAGGTGACCATGATGATCGACAAGAAGGAAGCGGAGCGGAGAGCTAAGGAACGTTGGCCATACTGGAGACTGCTTTTGTCCGATATGAACATCACCTATAGCGATTTGGACAAGATGGATGAGGACGATATTGCCGAAGCAAACGCAGCGCTGGACATACACCTCAAGCAACAGAAAAAAGAGATAGATAAGAAAGGAGCGTCCTAGCGGGCGCTCTTTTTGTTGCCGAAGGGCAGGTGGAATAAGTGGGTGTAATCAGCAATCTAATGTTTGCAGTAGGCTTCCAGGTATCGGATAGAGGACTGCAGGACGCCCAAAACCAGGTAGAGGAAACGAAAGCAGCAGTCATTGGTCTTGGCATTGCAGCCGGAGTTGCACTGGCCGGATTTGGACTTGCTGCCGTCAATGCAGCATCCCAGTTTGAACAAGCCATGTCACAAGTGCAAATGGCTACGGGTGCTACCAATGATCAGATGATTGCTACAAAGGAATTTGCAAAAGAGTTATATGCTCAAAACTTTGGTGAGGATTGGAATGATCTAGGTAACGCTATTTCAGCGGTTCAAACAGTCACGGGGCAAGCTGGAAACGAGTTAAAAGAAACAACAAAAAATGCACTGCTTATGCGGGATGCGTTTCAATATGATGTGAATGAATCAGTAAAGACGGCCGACACGATGATGAAACAGTTCGGTATCACATCAGAGCAAGCCTATAACTTGCTTGCCCAAGGGGCTCAAAAAGGTCTAGATAAATCCGGTGATTTGTTAGATACAGCAAATGAATATAGTGGATATTTTAGCAAGCTTGGTTTTTCTGCAAATGAGATGTTTGACATCTTTAGTTCTGGAATGGAAGCAGGGGCTTTCAATCTGGACAAAGTTGGGGATGGTATCAAAGAATTCGGTATTCGCACAAAAGATGGGTCCAAAACCTCAATGGATGCCTATAAATCAATTGGTCTGAACGGCGAAGAGATGACAAAGAAATTTGCTACTGGAGGAAAAGTTGCTCAGGAAGCATTTCTCAAGACGGTAAAAGCTATCAATGAAGTGAAAGACCCTGTCCAACGTAACGCTGCATCTGTTGCTTTATTTGGTACGCAAGCAGAAGACTTAGAAGAACGGGTCATCAAAGCTTATGGAAATGTGAAAAAAACATTTGATATGACCAAGAACACCATGGAACAAATCAATCAAGTGAAGATTGATTCTCCTGGACAAGCCCTCGCTTTGATCGGACGGCAAATTGAAACAGGCCTGCTTATTCCAATTGGGCAGTTTCTTCTTCCTATCTTTATGGAAGCGTCGAAAGGGATTGGTTTTTTCATTCAGCACATCGATGTCTTTGGTCCAGCAATTGGTGGCGTTGCTGCCGTCATATTGGGTGCATTGGTTCCTTCTATGTGGGCATCAGCCGTCGCTGGGTGGGCAATGATGGCACCGTTCTTACCCCTTATTGCCATTGCTCTACTTGTAGGAGCTGCTATTGCTGGTGTAATCCTGATTTTCAAGAATTGGGGAACAATCGGCCCGTGGTTGGCGCAGAAATGGCAAGCTTTCAAGACGTGGACGGTCAACATTTTTAATAGTATCGTTCAGTTCTTCAAGACATGGGGATCGACCATCTTGGTTATTCTGGGTGGTCCGGTTGTGTGGGTGGCAGCTCTGATCTATAAATATTGGGATCAGATTAAGGCTTTCACTGTTGCTATATTCGTCGGGATTTGGAATTACCTCACCAGCACATGGAACAACATCATTGCAACAGTGACCAACGCAGGAACTACCATTTGGATGAAAATCCAGTCCACATGGAACCAAGTCACCGGGTTTCTTTCCGGAATCAACTTGTTCGAAATAGGCCGAAACATCATCCAAGGCATGATCGATGGAATTGGCTCGATGGCAACAGCCCTCATGGACAAGATGAAAGCCATTGGCGACGGTATCACCGATAAAATCAAGGCGATTCTGGGCATTCACTCGCCGTCTCGCGTCATGATGGAAGTCGGATACTTCACTGGAGAAGGCTTGGCTCAAGGGATTGAGAACACACAAGCGCGTGTGGCAGCCGCCTCCACGGGTCTTGCCGATGATGTAACCACACCCCATTCCTACGATACGCCAGCAGCAAAACTACCGCCAGCAACCGTGGCAGGAGCCTCACCTGGAGCTACTGGCGGAACAATGAAAATGGAAATCGTGATCAAGCTCGACGTAACAGGTGGTGCTGACGCGAAACAAACAGGTACAGCGATTGCAACCGAGCTAAAACCTACCCTGCAAGAAATCATTCAGAGCGCCGCGCGTAGATTGGGTGTCTCTTTGGTGGTGGAACAAGCATAATGGCGACAATTAACGGTATGTATGTCCTGGCAGAAAGTGAAGATCCTGTTTATGAGGTAGACATCACTGACCAGCCAGTTGAGGACGGAATTGACACCAGTGACCACGTGCAACGCAAACCTCGTGCAATGGGCGTAAGTGGCTTTATTGTGGGGGATGATGCCGCGGAGATTCGTGAGAGGCTGATTGCTTTAGCGGATAAGGGCGAGACGGTCGTATTTATTGGGCGAAACTTATTTACAGGTGTCATTCAGTCTTTGAACACAAAGCATGACTACAAAGTCGCAAATGGCTTTGCCTTCTCTCTATCCTTGAAAGAAATTCGGGTTGTCAAATCCTCCTATGTGGAGACCTTACCCACGCCGATCAAAGCGGCAGTTGCCCCAGTAATCAGCTCTGGCAGAAAGCAAACCAAGCAGAAAAAAGGCGACAAGGAGAAAGAGAAGGTCGAAAAGGTGAAATTTAAAGCAGGAACGCCATGGGCGGATGAGTAGGTGATGGAATGGCGGAATATATCGATATCGAAAAAGACCTGATACCGTATCGCTTTGAGGTTTCTCTCAGCGATGCGGTTTTTACGTTCGAAATCCATTACAACAGCGAATTTGACTTTTTTACTGTAGATCTCGAACGTGACGGAGAGATTTTGGCAACAGGAGTCAAATTGGTTTACGGTATTTCTCTTTTTGCGGATTGTATGGATCATCGTTTTCCCCAAGAGGAACTTATCCCTTTCGATGTATCTGGCATCAACCAGGAAGTAACATGGTCAACGCTGGGCGAAACCATATTTTTGTATGTAATTGAAGGTGATTCAGATGGCTAAAAACTTCGGCAGGGTGATCGAGGTGATGGTCAGCAATATGTTGTTTTCCATGGACAAGTACAATTTGGAGGGCACCATACCTTTTGACAATGACCTGTTACCCAACGAAAGCGAAATCAAGTTATGGAACCTGTCAAAAGACACAATCAGCCGAATCAAACGCAATGATACCCTCATGATCAATGCTGGTTATCGCGGAGACGTTGGTGTGATTCTGCATGGATTTGTTTCCAAGGTTGTAACCAAGCGAGAGGGCGTAGACGCAGTGACAAGCATTCACGTTCTAGATTCTCATGACCTTTCCTCTCGGAAGGTGGAGGACATCGCTTACGCGGAGGGGACCTTGGGAAGCTACATCCTAAAACAAATGGCTGCTATATTAGGTCTTCCCATTGCTCAATTTGACCTCAATCAGGACTACCGCTATGAAGAAGGGTACACCGCGAGCGGGGAAGTTACAGACATTATTGGCAAGGTAGCAAAAGATTGCGGGACCTCTGCCTATATCAACAAAGGGAAGCTCTATGTCCGGAATCTACGCAGGGGAGCAGATGATATTTTTGCTCTCTCCATAGAAACTGGGCTTATTGCTTCCCCAGAGCCTTTTGATGAAGAGAAGTTCAAAGGGTATCGCATCAAGTCACAATTACAGTACCGGATCACAACAGCATCCGTTGTGGATCTGACCAGCAAGGACTTTCAAGGCCGTGTACACGTGCGCAGCGGCACCCATACTTTTAGCCGAACGGGAGACTTTACGACAGAAGTGGAGGCGATATTACCATGAAAGTAGATCCGGCAGGAGATCTAGCCAAATTGATCGACGGACTGGTCCAAAAGCGCCTTGCCGAAATGAGTGTAGCCTTCCCATGCAGCGTAATCTCGTACAACAAGGAGAGAGGCATCGCTGTCGTTCAGCCATTACTACAGCTTACCGAAAAACCTCCTGCACCCATCCAAAATGTTCAGGCTTTGGGAATGAAGAAACATGTAGATGATATCACGCCTCCAGAGATCCATTTCCCTGAGTTGGAGAACGGCGATGTCGTCTATGTCGTTTGTGCTGATCGACAGATTCGGGATACGTTAACGGGGTCCGTAACCAAACCGAGCAGCCAACGGATTCATCATCGAAACGATGCGGTAATTGTGGGGGTGTTCCCTTGCTCTCTTTGAAACTAGTGAACGGTGATCTAGCCTTTAATGAAAGTGGCGAGCTGCTGACGGTTGAAGGACCCGAAGAAATCGCACAATGCGCCGCCATTACGCTCGGAACCAACAAAAAAGAGTGGTTTCTGAACCCGGAAATGGGCATTACATTCCGAAAATTTCTTGGCAAAAAGCTCTCAGAAGAGGAGATGCGCGAAGAAATTCGCCAAGGGTTATTTCAAGAACCACGGATAAAAACAGTAGAATCCATCGAATTTTCCATGGATTTAAAGAAGCGGGAAATGGAAGTGCGATTTACTGCCACAACTATCAACGGGAACGTGATCAACGAGGTGGTGACAGTCAATGCTTGATGAAAAAGGCTTTAAGCGAAAACGTTTTGCTGATCTCTTCGAAGAGATGGAAGCCAAGTCGAAAGAAGCTTATGGAGAGAAGATCAACACATCAGAGCGTTCACCACTAGGGATCATTTTGCGGCTCTTTGCTTGGTTTCTCTCCAAGCTTTGGCAAGTGACAGAAGATGTGTACAACAGCGCCTACCCCCATACAGCGCAAGGAGCTAGTTTGTTTCGCCTCGGTCCTTATTCGGGGATCAAACGATTGCTAGCAGAGTATGCGATTGGCCTAATTGCCATTACAGGAACACCTGGATACACCGTTGAGAAGGGGTTTCGAGTTTCCGATAAAAAAGTGGTTTTTGAAACAACGGAACCCATCACGCTTGGGGTGAATGGGACTGGTACCGTGGCTATAAGGGCGGTTGAAACTGGCGCATCGGGAAATAAGCCTGCTGGTGTGATTACAACTATCGTCAATCCGAACGGCAATATCACAAGCGTAACCAATCCCATACCGACGACCAAAGGACGAAACTTAGAGACTCCTCTCGAATTTCGAGAACGTTTCTCCATTTCTTCTGAGGGCCGTGGAAAAGCAACGGTTCCGGCCATTAGAAAGGCAATGCTGGAAGTTACGGGCGTACGAGCTGCAGCAGTAGTCGAGAACTACAAAAATGTTACTGACAGCGAAGGCCGTCCCCCGAAATCGATTGAAGTATACGTGCTTGGTGGAGATCCCAAGGAGATTGCCCAGGCGATCTTTGAAAACAAAGCCGGAGGGATCGAACCGTATGGCAATCAGACCGAAACCGTAAAAGATGATGCAGGATTTGAACACACCGTAAGGTTCAGTTATGCCATTGAAGTGCCTATTCACTTGCGAATGACGGTAGTTCGATCTACCAGCTTCCCCTCCAACGGAGTTTCATTGCTTAAAACAGCCGCAATCAAATACATCGGTGGCGAAGACGAGGATGGAATTATCTACACAGGATTAAATCTCGGTATGACAGTCATCCATTCTGCCCTCGTCGCTGTTCGAACAGAAGTAGAAGGAATCGCTGATTTAATCGTTGAGCTGAGCAAAGACGGCACTACGTGGACGAAAGGAAACATCGCAATCGCTCCGCATGAAGTGGCCCAAACATCTTTCGATAAAATCAGCGTGGTGATTCAATCATGATCGCCACAAATGATTTTCTTCAAAAGCTGATGGATGTGTTCGCGAAGAACCCAAACAGCAACCTGGGGAAACTCTTTACCATTTTGTCTGAACAGATCCGGCAGGTGGAAGAGACACACGATCGGATACAAGCGTGGAGAGACATTGACGAGGCACAAGGCACCACTTTAGACAATATTGGGACCATCGTCAATCAACCCCGTGGAGCAGCTACCGACGAGGTGTACCGAATCCTTTTGAAGTCAAAAATCGCTCGCAACCTCTCTACAGGGGACATTAATACAATCATTCGCATCCTAGCGCTGGCGCTTTCCACTGACCCGAGTACCATTGAGATCAAAGAGACCTGGAACGATCCCGTCGATCCCGAGCCGGCAGGAATCAGCATTATCCGGTTACCTATTGAAGCCATTAATCAGGCAGGAATGCCGCCTGGGCAATTTGTCCGGCTGGTTCAAAAAACGGTGGTAGCCGGGGTACGAGTCAGAGAAATTGAGCTCACAGGAACATTTGAATTTGCAAGCGGAAGCGAAACCGAAGTGGACGAAAATCGAGGATTCTCCAATTTAGAAGGAACTATCGGCGGAACACTCGGCTATGCCTATACTCCTTCCGATGATTCCGACCTGCCGATTTAAAGGAGTGATGAGAAATGTCGTTCAAAGAAAAACTACCGGAGTGGTTGGCTCCAGGAACGGAGCCGCCAGAAAGTAAAAAGGTAAATGGATGGTTGCCAGGTGACAAACCGCCATCTGATTATTTTAACTGGCTGTTTCATCATGCCTACCTTGCTTTGAAAGAGTTACAGGAAAAGGCTGCTGCTAAATTCAATTTTGACAGTCATGTCAACGACAACAAGAAACACCCATTGTACGGAACAACAGCAGGTACAGCAAACGCTTATGTGATTTCTTTCGATCCGCCCCCTAGCGGGTATACAGATGGAATGGAAATTGTGCTCAAGCTCCACTCAGATTCGAAGGTGGGAGCTTCGACAATCAATATCAATAATCTTGGGGCAAAGTCATTAAAAAAGGCTAACGGATATGATGCAACTAACCTGAAATTAAACGGAATCTATACCTTTAGATACAACGCCACAACGGGAAATTTTATTCTACAGGGTGAAGGGGGGACAGGTAACGCAATCCCAAGTGACGTTTTAGTAGGGAAAACTTTTTCTAATGATGCTGGCGAACAGACCGGAACAATGCAAAACCATGGGGCAAAGGGTGTAATCATGCCCACAACTGCAAGACAGAACTTTGGAGGTGGATACTATCAAGCGTTCTCTGTTGAAGGTGATCCTGATTTGGTTGCTGGAAATATAAAGAACGGAAGTAATATTTTCGGTGTTGCGGGTTCCTACGAGGCAAAAAGATACGCGATAGTGACAGGTATATCAAGCGAAAAGGCATCTGCCTCAAATGGAGGGACATACGATCCTCAAATGGGTTTTTATCGCTTCTGGGGAAATCACGACCAAACAGGAGATTACAGTAACAACGGTTGGGTAATTCCGAATTTAGGTTTTGAACCACGTTATGCGTTGGTCACACAAAAAAACGGCTACAACTTCGGGTATTCCAATAAACTTCCATTTAATAGACATGAGAACATTATGTATTCTAGTTTAACAAGAACCATTATAGGAATTGAGGGACTTAATCTTATAGCGGATATCATTTTATTTGAATAAGCGGAGGATAAAACATGAATCGTTTTGGTAGGAAAATTTACTTTGACAAAGAAACGGGCGTTGTTCTCGTTCGGACACCTGCCATTTTAGGAGCTGAAAGTAATTCAACGATTGATCAAGATTTCGAGATTTATGCAGCGTTGAATCAACGAGTACGGGAAACAGTTGGTGTTATCCAATTGGAGTACGGACAATATGATGAGGACTTTAATACGTGCGAAACTTACAGGGTTAACCCTACAACGTTGGAATTGGAGTTTAGCTATCCTGATCCAAACAGACCGACACCAGAGCCAGTTTATCGAAAATCACTGTCCGAAGAAGTAGAGTCTATTAAGAAGTCCAATCTGGATACGCAGGAAGCTGTGTTACAACTATACGAACTGGTCGCAGTACCAGCAACCAAGTAAGCCCACATAGGAGGAGCAGAGATGCTGAAACGACTATGGATATGGCTTCTTTTTTTATGCCTGAAAGGAGGTGAAGCAACGATGGTAACAGTATGCGTGAGCTTGATCATTAACGGTCGCCGTACCTTCGATAAGATTCCAGCGAATCTACAAGCAGATGTAAAATCTGACCTGGAGGCATTGGGTTTGGGTACAGACGGTAAGCCTTTGGCATAACGCTTTTCTTAATAGGAGGGCGTTTTTTCATAGGGAGCTGCGTGTGCGGCTCCTTTTATTTTGCCCCCAGGGGGTGAGGAGGATAAGCTCATGTCAAACAATGAGATGCAGGTACTATCTGATATCCGCGAGCGGATTGTCCGAGTAGAGACAAAACTGGACTCTATGACAGATGTTCGTGCTACTGCGGAAGAGGCGAAAGAGAAAGCGAATGAAGCACTTCAATACGGCAAGTCTGCACACCACCGTTTGAATGAGGTGGCTGACAACCAAAGATGGCTCTGGCGTACGGTTATTGGTGCGCTAATTCTTGGAGCAATATCATTGCTGTGGAAGGGGATGGCGGTATGAAGACGTTTCTTAATGACAGAGATGGCGTCAGTGAGAAGGACTATCTGCTTCTGATCGCAAGCACTGTCTTTTTTCTTTTCGTAGCGATTGGGCTTATTCTCTCGTTGCTAGGTAAGCCTGTAAGTTCGGGCTACCTTGCACTATTGGATATGATGGCTCCAGTCCTAATGACGGTTGCAGGCGGCGTGTTCGGTGTACGAGCAGTGCAAGAATTACGCAAACCACGATCCAGTGAGCAGGACATGGAAGGAGAGGACTACGATGCACGTGTCTAAAGTGGACGAACTGCTCAAAGGATACCGTGTGACCAGTCCATATGGCCCCCGTGATGATCCATTCACCCAAAAGCCTGTTATGCACACTGGAATTGATCTTGTTAAACGTCACCGGGCACCGATCTACGCTTTTGTATCCGGTGTCGTCACTCATGCAAAAGAAGGTGTAAAAGGCTCTGGCTACGGTGGCTTTGGGGTTGTTGTAGCTGTACGGGACGATAAAGGCTGCACACACCTATATGCTCACTTACACAGCGTGTCGGTTAAGGTAGGTGAGCGGGTCAAGTGTGGTGACGTTGTCGGCTATCAGGGGAGTACTGGCAGAAGCACAGGCTCACACTTGCACTATGAGGTTAGACGTAAAGGAATCGGGACACATACCGATCCTGTAGCGTATTTGCGAGAATATTACCAATCTGTTGATAAACCTGTGGATAGAGGAGATGAAGACACAGTGAAAGCACTGGAACCGTGGAAGCTCCAACTCGCAGACAAGGCGTTAGACAGCCTTGCCAGCAAGAAGGATACAGAAGGCAAAGCCTTGATAAACAACGCAGAAGAGTGGAAAAAACGATTGCGAACAGAGCCACAGGCAGTCTTAGAAGACATGTCTTGGCTCATTTTTGTACTTGTGGATAGATCTACCAATACACTAGATTTTCTTGTCCAACAAGAGGAGGATGTAGATCATGAACGAAGAGTTTAAACGCAAGCTTTCATCACGCAAACTGTGGATGGCAGTGGCTGCCTTTATCACGAGCGTGCTGGTACTGTTTGGAATGGACGGTGACACGATTACAAAGGTAACCGCCATGATTACGGCTCTCGGCTCTGTTGTCGCGTACATGGTGGCCGAAGGGTATGTTGACGCAGCTCATAATAAGAATGATACAAGCGATCAGCCAGGCCCAACTGAAAAGAGGCAATAACCAAAAAGCCCTCCTCGAATTTTTATGATATGCTCCCCTTCAGGTAGACAGTTGAAATAATAAAACTGTCTACCTGTAAGGAGGAGCATTTTTTATGTCCCATAAAGCAAAAATAGCTGGGCCAGAAAAGGTTGTGAACGCTCGCCAAAATGTTGACCACTTTGCTCAACATAAAGTTACCCACCTGGAAGACTGAACACACATCATCATTTTCACACCTATTAGCAAATGTTTTTGCTGAACCGAGGATCGTCAAGGACTTGTGTAGCAAGGGGTTTACCCTTTATCCTTGACGATCATTGGAGCAGGAAATAAAGTGCTACTTGGTGTGAAATGAAGCATCGTAGGTGGTCAACTCGAAGATGAGCGTTTGCCCCAAAAATGGTCAACTTTTTGATTAGCGTTTACAAAAGGTTGCAGTTATCGAAAAATATCTTCGCGGGGAAGATTCTCTAAATCATCTAGCACGTGCTCTAAATGTTACCTTTCCCTCCATGAAACAATGGCTTCAAACCTATCAATCATTAGGTCCAAATGGGCTACTCAGTACTTCTAAGAATAGAACATATTCCGCAGAACTGAAGAAATCTGCTGTGGAGGATTATCTAGCTGGCGGTTCTTCTCATATGGAGCTATGTAAGCGATATGGGATTAAATCAACCCGCCAACTGCGTAATTGGATTCTAAAGTATAATGGTCATGAACAGTTGAAATCTTCCGAAACAGGAGGAACACCAATCATGACAAAAGGACGAGCGACTACTTTCGAAGAAAGAATCGAAATTGTGAAATTCTGCGTAGAACATCAGCATAATTATGCCCAAGCAGCAAAGGAATTTCAGGTGTCCTATCAGCAGGTTTACTCATGGACAAATAAATACATTAAATTTGGCGTAGATGCGCTTCAGGACAAACGTGGGAAACGAAAATCTGAAAACGAGATGTCTGAGCTAGAGAACCTACGAGCCCAAAATACACTGCTTCAAGCCGAGAATAGCAGAAAGCAAATGGAGATCGATTTTCTAAAAAAGCTAGACGAAATTCAAAGGGGGCGACAATAAACCAAGTCCGCAATGAACCCATTTATCTTGCCATTCGTGATCTGTACGACAGTAAATCATATTCCATCAGCCAGCTTTGTGAAATCGCAGGAATTCCGCGTTCCTCGTATTATAAGTGGCGAAATCGAAAAGAAAGTGATAATGAGAAATTCAACAAAGTGTTGCTGCCTATGATTAAACGTGCCTACGAAGAAAAAAACGGTATTCTTGGTTATCGCCAGATGACCATGAAACTGAATCGAGAGTTCCATCTTTCTATCAACCATAAACGTGTATACAGACTCATGGGTATTTTAGAATTGAAATCCGTATGCCGCAAAAAGAAAAAGAATTACGTTCCGACAACGCCTGAAATCACGGCAGAAAATGTCTTGAACAGGGATTTCAAATCCGTGGAATTCGGTACAAAGTGGCTCACAGACGTAACGGAAATGAAGTACGGCCTTCAAAGCAAGGCTTATTTGAGCGCAATTCTGGACTTGTCGGATAAAAGTATTGTTTCTTTTGTGATCGGGCGCTCCAACAACAACGAGCTTGTGTTTAGAACGTTTGATATTGCCCATCGGGCATATCCTAATGCGAAACCCATCTTTCACAGTGATCGAGGATTTCAATACACGAACAAAACGTTTAAGAAGAAACTGGATGATACAGGAATGACTCAGAGCATGTCGAGGGTAGCTAGGTGCATCGACAATGGTCCAATGGAATCATTCTGGGGAATGTTAAAATCGGAGATGTACTATCTGCATAAATTCAATACATACGAAGAGCTAGAAGGAGCCATAACGGAATACATAAATTACTATAATAATCATCGGTACCAGAAACGGCTAAACCGTATGACACCACTAGAATATAGGCAATATCTACAAAGTTCTGTGGCATAAAGAAGACACCAACCTAAGTTCAGATTGGTGTCTAAGCTTTTTGTTTTTTTCACGTTCTACTTGACAGGGGGCACTTCACAATTCATAGTCCGGGGAGGGCTTTTTCTATTTCAACAGCTTTTTAACCAAGAGAACACGTTGAACGTGGTTTTCCGGTATACCTTGTCGCCCAAATAAGTACGGCGAGGTGGAAAACTGTAAACATCATTAAGGGGATGGATAACGCTCCATCACCTTACTTCTTTCTCTCAATTTTATTTACATTGAGCCAAGTTCCTGTCCATTTATTATTTCCATCATCTAATAGTTCATCGTATGTTATTTCATACTGACCACCAGTGTTAGATGGGTTGGTAATTATTAAGTTATCATCGAAATAACCATTGATGATAAGCATGTGTCCGACTTTTCCTGTCCTTTGTTGATATACGACAACTGGATAACCTTTATCAATTGATGATGTAACTTGTTTCCAAGTAGCAGGCTTATTCATAGAATCCCCATAAATGCCCATTTCATTTAGCTCGGATTCGAATCGAAACTCAGGAATAGCTTTGTTAGTTTTTTCTTCTAATACTTTTTCAACATATTCTTCCAATCCCATTGGTTTATTATAATAATTCAAGAGCATTACTGAGGTGGCAGCCCAGCACCATTTTGATTTGTCTTGGGGTACATATTGAATTTTTATTTGAGGGTTTAGCTTAGCGGCAAAGGCAGGGCTGTTTGGCAAAAGCAAAAGAACTGCGGCCATTAATAGAGTAATGAAACTTTTGAATTTCAATGAAACGGTCATGAAAATCCTCCTATTATGTAAAAATTTAACTACAAATCAAATACTAGTATATGTTTTCAAATATAACAATATTTTTTTTTGTGAAATAAAAAATGCTTTGAAGATTTCGTGGTTGAATAGCCACAAGATGTTCGTATATAATACGAACAAACGTTCTTATCAAGGGTGAGTACTATGGAAAGAATCAACGCTGTAATTAATGGCCAACTCCAAGCTGTTCCGGTTTTAACTCCAAAGCATCTTAAAGCAATAAGCAAAATCCCTACTGGGACAA
Organism: Brevibacillus porteri; assembly: GCF_003013475.1. GTDB lineage: Bacteria > Bacillota > Bacilli > Brevibacillales > Brevibacillaceae > Brevibacillus > Brevibacillus porteri. The sequence continues at coordinate 38,048 of NZ_PXZO01000060.1, read as the reverse complement.
GTCATGGATGCGCCCCTGACATTCTCCGGGATTTGGTAGAGGCTGGATTGGTGGAGGACACTTCGAATGGCCTTACTGTATGAACATCACTATGAGGAAGTTATGACTCATTTAACACCGGTTGATTCAGAAGCCTTGGCTGAAATGAATGTCATTATTTACGACTCCGTACGAAAAGACTATGCGGTCAACGTCAGTTGGCACGAGGACTGTATTCGTAGGGAATGGGGAGTAATCAAAGACATCAACCGTGATGAGAACAAGATTAAGCTTGTCCGCGTTGATGGTGTGTGGTGGGTGCCCATTGAAAAAATGCTGCAGGTTGAGCGGGTGTATTAGACAATGATTCAACCTGACAAATGGCGAGAAATCCTGCATGAAACGATCTTGTATGGCATGCTGTTTAAGGCGATCGCGTTTGATGCAGAAAGTCTTAATCAGGATCAGCTCAAAATGTCATACCGCCCAATGTTCGACACGGTATCGATGTGGGCAGAGCGGAAACACCATGAATACCGGAGTCAGTTTGGGAGGATGGGGGGCAAAATCCACGTTCAGAAAACGACAGATAGCTTTTTGTACTTGGTTCTTGTTACGGTTAAAGGTCGTCAAGAAGAGTGCATTTACAATGTGTCACACCTGAAAGCTGAATGCCAGGTGCGGCTTAACAATTATCTGTACGACGCCAAGCAGCAGGCGAAGTAATTACCAGCGCATGTCTCTTATTGTATTGATACAATTATAGCGGTGATGCTATATGGATTTTATATACCCGATGCTGCTCGAACAGATGGATCAACCGTTTTCAGACGGTCGCTATATCTATGAGCCTAAGATCGACGGACATAGACTGATACTGATACGGAGCAATGGGGAAACTCGGCTTTATACAAGACACAACAACGATGTAACTGTGAAGTACCCCGAACTCATATCGGACGGACCTGACATCGTACTGGACGGTGAGTTGGTGGTATTAGACCCGGACACAGGAATCCCTGACTTTGAGCTGACTATGCAGCGTTTCCAGTCGAAGCGATCGCGTCTGCCGATATCTTACGTCGTGTTCGATATCCTACATTATAATGGAGCTGACCTTAAAGGACTTCCTCTCATGGAGCGCAAAGCCGTCCTGGAACATGCGATAACGGACACGCCGACCATGAGTAAAATAGCGTACATTGATGGACGAGGCGAAGACTTATGGGACGCAATTGTTGCTCGAAATATGGAGGGTATCGTTGCCAAGCGCAAGGACGGGAGATACCACATAGATAAGCGTACGGATGATTTCATAAAAATAATCAACTACACGTATTTGGATGTTCAGATCGCTGGTTACCGCAAAGGTGATTTTGGCTGGCTTGCACATTTTAATGGCAAACCAGCAGGCGTGATTGAACTTGGAGTTCCACCTACTCATAAGCAGGCGTTTTATGGCGTCGCAAAATCAATTATCACTAGTGAGGATAGGGACCATGTTTACATTCAGCCGCAGATAAAAGCAAAGGTAAAATTTCGGAACTGGACAAAGAGCGGCATGCTTCGATCGCCAGTTTTCGTAGACTTTATCCTGACCGCATAAGAACAACCCGCCCTGTTGAATGAGGCGGGTTGTTCTATTAATTCTTTACATTTTTTTCATGCTCATAAGCTGCTCTGATAACGCCCATGATCTTGTCAACCGTACTTTGTTCGGAACCAGCCAACCAAGCGATCGTACTAAGCTCATCTTTTGTTAAATCACGGCCGATACATTCCCGAATACCATGTACAAACGGTCTGTATTGCTCAACTTGCCATTCTTCCATTACCAAACCTTCTGGACGGAATGAAGATGCGAGATCACGTTCAATCCATTCCATACGCCCCCGTTTATTATCCCTTTATATTGCAAATCCATGTCCATACACGCTCCCTAGTGATTGCGGTCTGAAACCTATTCATCTGTCTTTTTCTTACGCCCTCGTGGTCTCGGTGTATCCATCCATGTTTGAATCTGGCCCCGAAGCCAGAGCGGACCACTTGCAAGGCTCTTCACTGGCTCCGGGAATTGTCCACGTTTCTGGTATTCCTTGATGTAGCTTTTGGTCTTGCTGGTCATTTCACACACTTCTGAAAGACCCATGATGTCGTCTAGGTTGACCTGCATGTTAATCCCTTCTTCCAAACAAGGCCGTGATCAGGATGTACGAGACGGAGACGATCAAGATAGCTTGCTGCCACCAGGAGCCGTCCGGTGAATAGGTCAGAGCCAAAGCAATTCCCAGAATCCCACGCGGCGACAACAAGTTTGTGACGTCTAACTTCCTTGTTTTCATGGTATAATTGGAGTAAGGTTGGTTATAAGAAGGAGGAGTTTCTCCTCCTTCTGCCTAGCTATTTGCGACGTTTACTCTTGGTGGAGGGGCGTCGCTTTTGCTTTTTCTTCCACCACTTTTTCAGCAGTGGCTCTACTCGATCTTTGAAGATCACGTAGAGGAAAGCAATCAAGGCTAACCATTCTTTAAACTCCAATTTGTTCACCTCCTTATAACTAAATTATACCATTTAGTTTAACTTAGTTCAACAATTATTTTTATATTTTCTACGTCTGTTTTAGTACCGATCCATATAATCTGCGAGATAGACGAAGTGCTTTCCACCACCGATCATGTACCGTTTCAGCTTCTCGCGAAACACCCCATCAGCGAGAGCCAGCTCAACAACAAACGCTTGGGCACTTCCTAGCGACCTATTCCGTTTCGCTCGTCCATTGAAAATCGAATTCCGAAAGTCAAGGTTGTCAGCAATCTGAATCAAATTTCCATACATCACTCGTGAATGAGTCGATGACACTCGCGGCAGCTCCACATGCGTTTCCCCAATATCCACGCATTTCCCTCCTGTTCTCAATTCGAAATCACCAGAAAATTAAACTTCATTCCGCACACTGCACACTGATAGTGCCCCATGCAACCGGCAGAGGATATGTAGCGTTGCATAGCACCACTATCGATGGATGACGTCACCGCGCTTTATCGTACCATCAAGAGCTGCTCTGATAAGCTTTTGATCGTCTAAGCTTACCACCCGCCCTGTGCCTATCTCTTCGGCCTGTAGACGTCCACGGCTGACTGAAACTACTCGGTAGGTGTCACCCGAGGGAACTGGTCCAGAGGGAACGTAGAGGGCTTGAGCGATGGAGAGGAGCACACCAAAACTTAAAACAGCCAGCAGCCCCCAAGACGTTTTCTTTACTGATCGCTCGATATCACCGAGATCATCCTCGTCATCTTCCTCGTCATCTTCCCAGTCATCCTCCTCCAGGTATTCAGGCCGTCTCCGATCCTCGCGGTAGTATCTACGCTTTCGTCCCATCGACATTCGCCACCTTTCGAACAGGCACTGGAGTACCGACGCCTTTTTTAACCCGGACAGCGATCCTATCAAGAGCAAGAGGTTTCAGGTTCTCTTTCACCCAGCCACTAAAGTTCATACTCTTTGCCAGCTCAAACATTTCTCGCTCGACAGGATCGTTGACGTTAAAGCATACTGGCTTTCTTTCGGTTGCCATGCGCCTATCCCTCCCGTTGTGTTGTGCAGCGTTGTGAGCTGCTGTGCTACTAAGTGATGCACAACGGTTTGTCCAATATTCCGATAATGTCGGAAATTTGTGTATGAAATTATGAATACTTGTCCAGAATGATGGATGAGGTGATTGCATGTTCGGTTTAGGAAAAAAGCGATCAAGGCTTGGTAAGTGGATAGATCAACGCGGGGTTACTCAGCAGTGGCTTTGCAAAGAGGCAGGAATAAACAAAGACACAGCTACAAGGGCTGCGTCCAGCGATGAATATTCACCAAACCTAAAGACGGCAAATGGGATTGTAAAGGCCTTACGCAAAATTGATCCAAATGTAAACCTAGATGATTTTTGGTCTATGTAAAGGAAGAGGGATCGGTGAGGTGAGATCAATCGTGCCCGACAACAATAAAAGAGGAATATTTAGAATTGAGATCGATGAGGATGAAGTTGTAAAACTTATACGTGAAAGAATCTCAGAACTTGTTAATGAAGTAGAGGCTGAACAAGTATTCTGGGATAGAAAAGATTTAATTCGCAATACAAAGATGTCTTGGCCCACTATATTAAATCAGTTTTTTTATGATCAAAGGTTCCCAAAATATAAAGTTGGGAGTAAGTGGTACTTTCCAGCAAGGGACGCTAGAGCCTTTTTGGAGAAATGGGTTTATGAGCAAAAATAGAATTTCCTCGCCTCTAAAAATGAGGCGAGGTTCTATATGATACGATTTTTAGCAGGCACAAACGCACCCACAAACGCACCCACAATTCACCCACAAAATAATGAAATGTTTTGATGTCATTTGAAATGACAGTAGCTAAAACTGTTGAATTTATGCGATTTCTAGACGGTATTAAAACCGATTGAAAGCCAAGAACATGTTCCGCACACGCGTTCACGATTGGGAGCGCGAGCAATACATGACTGCTTATTAATAAGCGAAACCCCTTGTGCCTGTAGGTACGAGGGGTTTTTCTATTGTGGAAGCTCTGGTCCGCGCAAATCTACTAGAACATTGTGTCGGGGCTGGGAACGCTGCGGTATTCGAGAAGTATAAAGAACAGCCGGCTGGACAGTTGGCGCTATCGATTGAACAAAATGCTCATTTTGATAAGGCTCCATATGGTTGACTCGAAATGGACTGGAGGCTCTTACATATTGGAACAAGCCCAATAAAGCTTTGCGAAGCGTATAATGATTCACACAGTTTGCACTTGGCCCATCTCTCTTCGCATACACCTGTAACGAATCCAAGATTGCCCGCAGACACATTCAGCAAAGGTCTGGAGACCATTTTACATCACAAACAGTTGGACTCGGCATCTCTTTATTTTCTCACGTTCTTCTTCCGGATATACCAGCCGCGTTTATGAAAGGAGATGGACCTGTAATTCTGGGCCAGTCTGATGATTCGTTTACGAGTAAGTGATGCTGGGTTTGAAGATAAGCTTTTGTTAAGGGAACTTCTTACAACCAGATGACCGGGGTAGTGAGCTTTCACGAAGTTACCGTAAGTTTCGAACTCAGAGAAGCCGGCATAACTATGCTTATTGGTTTTCTTGATAATCGCCCAGTACCATCTAGTCTTATGCCTAGCCTCAATTTTAGACTTCAGCCGGGAGAGCTTCGATTTGTCGAACAGCATATAGTGGGCAACGAAAGAGCGCGAAGCGGTTGGCTTGGTTCCTATTAATTTCCTATAGGTGCGAAAATACTCGGGACGACTCCAGTTCCGGCAGTAAAAAACGGTTTTCCCGTTGACGAGAAAAACATGAGGGCGGATGAGAATGGTGTCGGCGTCAATCACAAGATAATACCTTTTTTTGGTCAAGTTTCCTCCTGCCAACTTCAACAATTGTTGGAGCAGCCAGCCTGAGCGATTGGTGCGTTTGGTTTGGTAGTGAATGTCTTTTTTTGTAATCGGTAGGACGCGTCTTTCATTGATGAAGGTGCAGTTTTTACGCCGGCAAAGCGCTTGGATTCGTTTGCTTGGTGGCGATACAACCATGATCTTACCGACCGGATGCTTCACTTGCTTACGAATACTGTCAATGACATAAGGAAGAGTACCGAGGTCTTTCTCAATTGCTGGGATCAGGACATCAATTTTAATAGAGCTGTTGAAGGTGCTTTTTGCTGAACGTGTCAACTTCTCAACTCCTTTTCGCTAACCAGTTTCAAGCATATGTGTCTGAACAGGTTGGCCAGAGTGTCCGACTTTCCAGATAGGATATGATTTTCTTCCTTAAGGTGAATATGACAGATATGGAAATCCTGAGAAATGGATGTTTGTCTAAAACTCTCCTCACTTTGTCTCGTCGAAATCGTTGACCTACAACAATGGCAGCTCGATCCGACATCGATGGTACTGGCTGGATAAATACGTTTCTTTGAAGGTAGACCGGAACAGATGAAGTTGGCAGACAACCAGGAGTGCGGTGATGGCCGCGACGAAATCCGAAGAAACCGGAAAAAGGCGTTTGTAGGAGGATAGATTGAAAGTCGCTTTCACATTTTAACATTCGGTATAAAAGGAATAACCCTGCAGCAGTTTCTCCACAGGTTTCCATCGCAGTAGCTGAAAGAATCCAGCCGAGACATTTAAAAAGTTCTTCTAATCACTGGGATTCTACGTGCTCCATAACGAATAAGCCTTTGTGCTCGTTCACGGCTGATTCTAACAAGTACTGAAGTATCGGTTGAATTTTCAACGTCGAAAACTGAGAAAACCGACCATTAGCGAACAGTACACCTTTAAACTCCACTTCAAATCCAGACCTAGGCCGTGGACGTGTATTCTGAATAACCGTTCTCATGACACCTGCATTTCGGAGCCTTCGTGCTTGTTCGCGAGTTATGCGGACCGCAAATACTGGGTCATTTCGACACCAGGTACTTTTGCCTCAACCTCAACAATTAGGAAAAATCGGTTTCCGATAGTTGCAATACTATTTGCTCCAATAAAAATTGGCGGGTTCATTGCCATTTTCTTACCACCTCCTTGTACCAAACTATGTTGGAGGTACAGAGGTGGACAAGGGCATCACCACAATTTTCGATTTTTGGTATTTTGACCAGAAGTATAGAGAGTCCGCAGATGATTTTTTTCGAACAGTACACCCTGTGCGATGAGGAGGGATCCGGATGACAGATCAGCAGATCATTGAAACACTTGCAACAAAGGTCATGGGGGATATGCACAGCAGCGGTGGAATTAGTCGCTTAACAAAACGGCAAAAATGAAAAGAAGCCCAAAAACAAGGGCGTCTATCGTGCAACTTTTGTTTTAGCCTGTTGCTTCTTCTTAGCAGTTCGTTTGGCATCCCAATTAAATAACAGGATAGTAATAAGTAAATAAATCGCATTTGCAGTCCAGAAAAATCGGCTAGATATGCCAGGTAGCGAGATTGGAGAAATTTACCACGAAAATGTGGATATGAGACGTTTTTGAAAGAAATTATTAATGAGATAAGAGTGCAGCTATGTGAAGGATGTGACACAACACACGATTTGTAAAGGAGGGTAAGTATGGGATTAAAAAAGCGAGTTGAATCGTATGCGAAAACCCTTAAATGCTCAATGAAGATTCGTTTCTTCGACCGCATAAGAAAAATTATGCATGTAGCAAGTGGATGAAATGGCAATCGAAGCTGAAGAGAAAAACGGATTGATTACCTAATCGGGAGCGGGCAAAACGGTTTATCTGGACTAAAGAGACAAACACCCCACTACTCAATGGAGCAAGAAATCGATCTGTAGTGTCCACAACCTCCATATAACTTCGCGCACTGTGAATTTGCTACTATAATGAAAACAATTGATAATTTACCTTAATTTGGTATAATTCATTTTGTTAACATCCAAATATTAGGAGGTCTTGCAATGAAAAAGAAGTTCATGTCTATTAGTCTTGCTACCTTATTAGTATCATCGTTTACATCTAATACGGTATTTGCTGCAAATCAGCAAGCAGAAGTTGTAGTTGAATACAGTAATGATACCAAGTGGACGAGTGCGGTAAGTGGGCAACATCAATATGGCCGAGTTACATTGATTTCGGAAGGTACTGGACTGGCTGGGGCTTTTGTATGGAAGAAATGTGCAGGAGACATTGACTATGTGGATACACAGATTCAACTTGGTACAGACTCTAGCTACAAACAAGATAGCACTAACGTATACATGCAAGGCGGATGCACGTACAAACTCGAAGTAAAAAACTATAGCACTAATAAGGCAAAAGGGTATATTCGAAACTGGGACTAATCCGTATCTCGTCAAAAAGGACCATGAGGTTGACACATCCAAATTGAGTCGATCTCATGGTCTTTATTATTGATTTACCACGTTTCAGATTAGTAATTCACATCAAGCGGAAGAGAGCCAGCAAGTTGAACGGTGAAGTTCAGCTTGAGTTCGTATTCGTGGACTCACCTTTGTATATCGGCGCCATGGTTTGATTGTACACAAGACAAAATGTTATTTGCCGGATTGTAAAACGTGCTTGGCAAGTATCGTCCAGGTCGTGCCATTTATTAAGTGGTCAGATATCTCCGGCTCGTCGTCCTTTTCGTGGTCACCATTAAAATCGCCGTAACCGCGTGGCTCTCTACGTTCCTCTCGATAGTATCTATTGTGCAAAGATTATTAAGTTCTAGACTGGTGGCTAAGTTTAACTAACGGGCAGTTTCATGGAGCTCGCCTGGAACCATAGTAAAAATAATGGACTGATCGTTCCCGAAATGTTATACTGCTTCTACAGTTAAGGAGGAATCATTATCGGACGTTCAAAAGAGTTTGACAAGGAACACGTACTTCATAAGGCAATGTTAGTTTTTTGGGAAAAAGGTTACGAAGCCACAAGCATACCGGATTTATTAAAAGCAATGGAATTAAGCAGATCAAGTTTGTACGAAACCTTTGTAGACAAAGAGACGCTTTATGTTGAAGCGATACAACATTACAAAAAAATAAGTCAGAAAAAAAGAGATCTGTTGGTATATGCGTCGTCTGCGAAAGCTGGAATCCGGCAGTATTTTGATCAGCATATCACTTCCGCATTTGATGAGGATTTGCCTAAAGGATGCATGATTACTAACGCAACGCTTGGCTTGGATTCACCAGATGAACAACTACGTAAATTGATACGAGACGGTTTCGAAGAATTGGAACATGCCTTTTATGAACTTCTAAATCAAGGACAGCAGACGGAAGAAATCGACTCCAAGAAAGATATAAAGGCTCTATCACACCTATTGCTTAACCTAAATCATAGTATCAATGTAGTATCAAAGGTGAAAACTGACAAAAAAATTATTTATGACATGATGAACACCGTTATTGAGATGCTATAAACAAAATTTTTTTAATTTTATTGGAACGATCGTTCCAGTAATGATGACTACTTCCACAAAAAGGAGCGTTAACGATGAGTTCAATCGAAGGTGAAAAAATGGAAAAGACTTTTTCGGCGTGGATGATATTCATTCTTGCTGCCGCATGCGGACTAATCGCTGCTAATCTCTATTATGCGCAGCCTTTAGTGGCTCCGATTAGTTCGGCAATTGGGTTATCTTCTGAGGCAGCTGGCTTAATCGTCACACTTACCCAAATTGGTTACGGAATTGGATTATTATTTATCGTACCCTTGGGAGATATACTTGAAAACCGAAAACTTGTTGTAGTGTCATTGTTCCTCACTGCAATAGCTTTGGCGCTTGCAGCAGTAGTCAAAAGCGCTGGCCTTTTTCTCACTGTTTCACTGTTTATCGGGTTGGGATCAGTTGCGGCTCAGGTACTTGTTCCGTACGCTGCTCACCTTTCGCCAGATGCTACACGCGGTCGCAATGTGGGGAATGTCATGAGTGGTTTGTTACTCGGTATCATGCTCGCTCGTCCCATTTCAAGTATGGTGGCGGAGTTTTTGGGCTGGCGAGCAGTCTACTATTTATCCGCCATAGCGATTCTTGTGTTGGCTCTTTTAATGGCGATGGTGCTTCCTGCAAGACAGCCGTTGAACACCACACGGTACCCGGCACTTCTGGGTTCTATGTTGCATTTACTCAAAACGACACCAATCCTGCAACGTAGAGCCATCTACCACGCATGTGTGTTCGCAACTTTCAGTTTGTTCTGGACTACGGTTCCGCTGTTATTGACCAGTCCGATTTTCCATTTTTCACAAAAGGAAGTTTCCCTGTTTGCATTGCTTGGAGTATCTGGGGCGGTAGCTGCACCAGTGGCAGGCCGTCTTGCCGATAGAGGCTGGGCTCGATCAGCCACAGGATTAGCGTTAGCTTTCGTTATTATTTCTGGAATTCTACCTCTTGTAATCCACGGCAGTTCAACTTCCTCATTAGTAACCTTGGTAATTTCGGCCATTCTATTGGACATGGGAGTTTCAGCAAATCTGGTTCTTGGCCAGCGTGCCATTTTCTCATTGGGAGCAGAATTTCGAAGCCGGCTTAATGGTTTATACATGGCAATCTTTTTTGCTGGTGGTGCTATAGGCTCTGCGACAGGTGGATGGGCATATGCTATGGGTGGCTGGAAAGCAGCCTTGTTGATTGGAATAGCTTTACCGGTCATTGCGTTGATTTATTATACGACAGAGAAAAAGTAATTTAAGTCCGCACAGAACGACTGTCAGCGCCAGAATAGGAGCCGTAAGATAAAACGATCAAGGTTTGAAAAGTGGGGATTGGGTATGGCAACCCCTCCAGAAAGGAATGACCAAACAAGAGGCTTCGTAAGGGGCTTGTATCCTACCGGAATCCCGTTTCTTGACCTCTGCCTATGGAAAGGGAGGTTCCCCAGACGAAATCGCGAGAGTAGACGAGTGGGAGCAATTGATCAAGCTCGCTTCTAAGCGTGGGGATTCTACCTTTTTTCCAGCGGCCCACGGGAGTTCGAAGTCAAAAAGCTTACAAAAGACATGAGGGAAATCACTTATTTGTTCACTCTGCTCTAACGTAAAAGCGAACATATTCTTCAATTCATGCATTCTGTGTATCTTCCCATGAAGGATAATCTCATCAGTAAAGTGACCTGTCACTTCAATCAACATCTTATTATGACCGAGTGCTAATCAGTCGTTATAGCAATAAATGATAACTATCATTTTACAACCATTTGAAGTTAACACAACGGTAATTGTGGAAAAAAGAGATGAATGAAGTTTCTATAGGGATTAGGTCCTTCTTAGGGAGATATATTGACGAGTTCTTGAACTCTAGCCTATGTGAACAGGTTTAGACTCCTAAACTGCTTTAGGGAACCGGCTTGGTTCCGATTACGACGGTAGCATCCAACTCGTCAGACCTTGTCACCCGTGTAATCAGCCCGCAACAAGTGAAGATATCGACTGTCTGATGTATCTGACGTTCGCTTGTCTCAACTAGTAAGTGTCCACCAGGAGCCAACCAGAGTGGAGCCGCAGCCAATACTCGTCTCTGAACGTCAAGCCCATCCGGTCCCCCGTCGAGTGCTATTCTCGCCTCATGTATGCGAGCTTCAGGTGGAAGAAAATCAATGGCATTGGTGGGGACGTAGGGAGCATTGGCAACGATGACGTTAACGTGTCCCCTAAGTATGCTAGGAAGAGGCTCAAATAAGTCTCCTTCGTAAACGCTACCTCCTGCGGTAGTAACATTGCGACGGGTGCATTGCACCGAGGCTGGATCGATGTCAGTAGCATACAATTCGATCTGTTCCAAGTAAGCAAGAACCGCCCCAACCGCCCCTGATCCGCAACATAGGTCAAGCACTACCGACTTTTGACGGATGAGGTCGGCAGCCTGTCTAACGAGAAATGCTGTACGTTGTCTGGGAACGAAAACTCCCTTATCCACCATAATCCGCAGTCCACAAAACTCAGCCCAGCCGATAATATGTTCGAGAGGCATGCCAGTTGTTCGCAATTCTACCATGTCCGATAGTTCAGTCGTTGTCCCTGCTGAGGCGATTAGTAACCTGGCCTCATCTTCAGCGAAAACACACCCAGCTGCTCGAAGTTTATTGACGATTATTGTAAAAATTCTATCGCCATGAATCTCATGATCATGATCATTCAAAAAATGAATTCACCCATTTCGGAAGTGTTGGAATTTAGTGTGTGGTATTCGCATTTTACTCTATCTTAGGAGGCAACACAACCATCGATGTGATAAACGATAGTGGAGGGCAATGAAAGAGGCCCTAAGCCTGCAATACGCTTAGCGCCACTAGGATCGGTTATTTCAATACGTTCAAAGCACGTCTCAAGCTCGTTGCATTGAGATTGCGTTCAATCGTGATAGAACAAGTATCATTTGACATGCCTGTCCCACCCAGAATTTTGGCTAAACAATCGTATAACCTTTTCGGTATCTTCAAGTGTGACCCTCCTTTCCTTGTTTTATAGAAATCTATGTAGACGAGAGGTTCTGGGCAGACGTAAAAAAGGTGCGTGAACAAGTGTAAATGGTTAGGACTGAGGTTATTAAACAAAACATTACTTGTGAGAAGGACGGTGAAATATGAATCCTCCTAAAGAGTAGCTACAAAAAGCAAATGGTTGAGGAAATGATCCGTCCCACTACGCCTTCTTCGGAAGCAACTTCACTTATTCCTTCCTTAGTTGATCATTTGAACAAACTTCAGGAGAATCCAATAGAGGTCCACTCAAAATGCGGCAATTAGAATAATGTCGGAATATATAGAAGAAAAGATAACTTATATGATGGGATAATAATTAGGTAATTAATCCTATTGAAAGGTGGTTCCAATGCTTAAATCGAATAAGTTAGTCATAGCGTTTCTTTTATTATTTTCAATATTTGTAGTACAGGGATGTGGAACAGACCCAGTACAAGAAGATCTTATTAACTATTTAAACACCGAGTTGCCAAAAGTTACATCACTCGAAAGGAAGGCTACTGAAGAGTATTCTTCTATAACGGGCGCTAACTATACAAATGACTTAGCTATGTTTGAAGCGATGACAAAAAGTATAATTCCGACTTATTCACAGTTTCTAGAAGAGCTTGAAAAGATTAAACCGGCTACGCCAGAAGTACAAAAAATTCACGACCAATTTATTTTAGCAGCTACAACCCAACATAGTGGTTTTATAACGACGGTATCAGCTCTTGAGAAACAAGACTATGCTAAGATTGCTACAGCTAATGAGAAATTGGCAGAAGGAAGAAAGTTGATGCGGGATTATCAAGCGGCCATAAAGGAACTTGCTGATTCTCATGGAGTAACCATCACAGAGACAAAGTAAGTAACGAACCTATTGTTAGATGTAATAATTGCGATTGGATGATGCTTGCTCTACAAAAAGTCGCACAGCAGTGGCCAAGAAGTACATCACAGAACCAGAAAAAAAGAGATGGCACAACTACAGCAAAGCGCATAGAGCGCCTTTTCCAAAAGGGAGAGGGCGTTTTTTTTCAAGGGGAGCTGATAATGCGGCTCCCCTTTATTGTGGAAGTCAGTGCATCATCGATTGGATCAGGTAAAAAGCAATCTAACCTGCCTTTGGCGATTGTCGTTATGGCAGGCGCTTTTCATTTGGCAAATGCATTCCTGGGTTGGGATTGATGCAATTTAGCAAGTCGTCGGCGCAAGGAAACACTTCGGTGCATCGGGATCGCAGGTAGTAACTAATAAAGATTTCACAGATTGTTATATCGTGCTAGAAATAAAGAGGAGCTGGACAAAGAGGGGTATACTTCGCTGACCAGTCTTTGTTGATTTCATATTGTCCACGTAGTCCTGGTTAACTATATAAGCATTAGGCAATTATGGTGGTAAGAGGTGATCTTATGTGCGGACGATTTACGCTGGTGACTAACTTGGAGTTGTGGAATGCAAGGTTCCAAATCGAGGCTATACCTTTTGAAATACAGCCACGATATAATATCGCACCGGGTCAATTAATCCCAGCAATTATTTCCGATCAAGGTAAGCGGCGGATCGGTCAGCTAAAATGGGGAGTAGTTCCGTCGTGGGTGCAGGATGAGAAGAGCGGATATAAAATGATCAATGCAAGGTCTGAAACGTTAACAGAAAAGCCGGCATTCCGACGACTTTTCGAGCGAAAACGGTGCATCATCCCTGCAGACAGCTTCTACGAGTTTATGTGGACAAAATTTGCACCATTGATTTTGGGCGTCGAGGGTTACTAGTGTAGCTATCACCTATCGAAAAGGATGTTATATCGAAAAAAATTGATTTAATTATTGCATCTTCTTGGTGATCGTGCATATAATAAATGCATCAAAAAAAATTGATGAATGAGGTTGTAATCGATGAACGATATCAAGCACAAATTGGAGCAATATGAGAAGAAATTCAAAGCTCTCTCCGATCAGAAGCGCCTTGAAATTATGTATGAGCTTTGTCAAAGAGGCAAAACATGCGTATGCGACCTGACAGAGGTTTTTGACATGCCTCAATCTAAATTATCGTATCATCTCAAGATATTATTGGATGCCAACCTAATTATCAAAGAGACAAAAGGTACCTGGAGTTACTACGATTTGAATGATGATGAAGTGAACCACCTCTTATCGGAAGAGCTTTGTTGTATCTTCAGGAAAACAGGCAAAGGCAGCTGCTGCTAATTTTTTTAGACCTTATATCAATTTTTTTTGATTAATAGTTTATAAATTAAAGGAGGAATCTTAAATGAAGTATGTACATGTTGGCGTTAACGTTACCAATCTGGAGAAATCTATTGAGTTCTATCAAAAGGTTTTTGGGGTTAACCCTGTAAAGGTAAAGCCTGATTATGCTAAGTTCTTGCTTGAAACCCCAGGATTAAACTTTACATTGAATGTTCGGGACGCTGTAAGCGGAAATCAAGTTAATCACTTCGGATTCCAGGTTGAAAGTGCAAATGAAATCCTGACTCATAAGGAAAGACTAGAAAAAGAAGGCTTTTTCGCTCGTGACGAGATGGATACGACATGTTGTTATGCTGTGCAGGATAAATTTTGGGTTACTGATCCAGACGGTAATGAGTGGGAATTTTTCTACACAAAGTCTGACAGTGACGTTCATAAAATCGAGTCCACATCCTGCTGCGTAGATTCAAAAACAGAAGCAACCAATTCTTGTTGCTAAGACAAAGTGGGAGGCTCAATGAAACAACTATCATTTTTAGATCGCTTCTTGACCCTTTGGATCTTCCTTGCTATGGCAGTAGGGACTATGATCGGAACTTTCTTTCCTGCTTTCACCAATGGATTAAATAGCTTACAAATTGGTACAACATCCATACCGATTGCTATAGGTTTAATCCTGATGATGTACCCTCCTTTAGCTAAAGTTCGATATGAAGAAATGGGGCGTGTATTTAAAGACATTAAGGTTCTTTTGCTATCCCTTATTCAGAACTGGGTTATAGGCCCGGTTTTGATGTTTTTATTAGCCATCATTTTCTTGCCAGATAAACCAGAATATATGGTGGGGCTAATCATGATTGGATTGGCACGTTGTATCGCCATGGTGATTGTGTGGAATGACCTCGCAAAAGGTGATGCAGAATATGCTGCCGGACTTGTGGCTTTCAATTCTTTGTTTCAGATGCTTTTCTTTTCAGTATATGCTTATGTCTTTGTCACCGTAATCCCGGAATGGCTTGGTATTCAGGGTGCAGTCATTAGTATTACGATGGCGGAAGTGGCAAAATCGGTGTTTATATATCTAGGTATTCCTTTTCTTGCCGGGATGCTGACGCGCTTTACTTTTGTAAAAGTTAAAGGCAGACATTGGTATGAGAAAGTGTTCATCCCAAAAATTAGCCCCATGACTCTGATTGCCTTACTCTTTACCATCATTGTCATGTTCTCAATACAAGGAGAAAACATCGTAAGCGTTCCACTTGATGTTGTTCGCATCGCCATTCCACTTCTCATCTATTTCATCCTCATGTTCTTTATCTCTTTCTACATGGGGAAAAAGATTGGCGCAAATTATCCCGTTACTACGACGCTTGCTTTCACAGCAGGTAGTAATAACTTTGAATTAGCTATCGCTGTGGCAGTCGGAGTGTTTGGGATTCATTCAGGTGCCGCCTTTGCAGCCGTCATCGGCCCTCTTGTGGAAGTACCTGTGATGATTGCATTAGTTAATGTAGCTTTATGGTTCAAGCGCAAATATTTTAGTAGCACATTTCCTAATTGAAGCTAAAAGGTGTGTACATCATGGAAAACAAAAAAACGATTTACTTTTTATGTACAGGAAATTCTTGCCGAAGCCAAATGGCGGAAGCATGGGGAAAAAAATACTTAGGTAACGCCTGGAATGTTTTTTCTGCTGGGATTGAAGCCCATGGTGTGAATCCAAATGCCGTTCGAGCGATGAAAGAAGTTGGCATAGACATTTCCGATCAAACATCAGATGTCATCGACTCTGATATTTTAAACAAGGCTGATCTGATCGTGACACTATGCAGCCATGCCGATTCCGTTTGTCCAACCACTCCTACTCATGTAAACCGTGTCCATTGGGGATTTGACGATCCTGCGGGAAAAGAATGGCCTGAGTTTCAACGAGTTCGTGACGAGATCGGTGCCCGTATAAAGAAATTTGCGGAAACAGGGGAGTAAATTTTTCCGCAAGCGAGCTGTATCCATCTAATGTCCGAGAAAAAGTCCCCTTTTTGACGAAAGGGGACTTTCTCTACACACCGACTCTTATTTTCTGTACTTTTGATCATATACATCTTCCTCTGCATCCAACCAGAAGTGGTATGATTCACCTACAACAATCGCTTCTTTCATAGTGTCCTCAGAGTTATTAGCTGTAGGGTTATTATATGAATTTTCCATGATAATCACTTCCTTGCAACAAGATATTCTTAGTTTATGCCTCTCTGTATGCTCTTTCAACAGCGATATGCATCGATATTGTATAATAGTGGACTAAAAAGCTAATCTTCAACAGGTTCATCAAGTTCGAGCAACAAATTGTCAATACGCTGTACTGTACACATGTGTCGTTCAACTTCTCGTTCCCATCCATTTTCTTTCGCTTCAGCTATTAGTTCGATCTCCCGTTTTCTTCTATCACGCAAACGTGGCGCATAATCTTTTGTTGTTACGAATTTCGCACATGATAAGTAAAGATCACATTCACATGGGCCTTCTTGTGGAAGGCGTAAACAGTGCCCAAGCTCCAATTCTGTTTTGAAAAAATTCTTCTTAATCCAGTCAATTTCTTCATTTCTTACTGTCCCCGAACGTAATGCGGTTGCAAGCGGCCCCGCAATGGTAGCCCCAGGGCCAAGAACCTTTTGATAATCTTCAAGTACTGTCCGATCGCTAATTTGAGCATATACCATTGTCATTTCCACACTGGTATGACCAAGGACCCGCATAATAGTATGGATTTTAGCCCCTCGCTCTGCAAGTTGAGTAGCTACTGTATGCCTAAATCGATGCGCGTTGACAGTTGGATTACCTTCATCGTCGGTTAGTCCAGCACCCCTGCAAGCTATTCCAAGAGACGTCTCAAAAAGGTATGCTGCCGAAAGGCGCAGACCTCGTCTTACAAATAATCGTTTAGCAACTTTGCCGGTTTGGTTATCCGTAAAACCTCGTACACTACCTACTTGACTTTGCAAATCACGAATGGCTTCCGCAGCTTCTTCGTTTAGAGGGATGATTCGCTCACTTCGACCTTTGCCAACTGGTATTCTGAGTCTAGGTGTACCATCGGGGTACGAATCAAGGCAATCTAGCTCCAGATTTCTTATCTCTCCACGTCTTGCTCCAGACCAACGAGCGATTAATAGCGCAGTACGCTGATACGGACAGAGAAGCAATCGAATCTGGTCCATAAGCCGATTTAATTCATCTTCGGGAATGTAACGGGGTATTCGGATCGGACGTTTCGGCAAATCCCGAGGGCCTAACAAGGGTCTCAAAGGGACATCTTCCCATCCCCAAGATGCCATATCCTGAAAGAAGGTAGAGATGGTTGAAAGCCGAGTCAGTTTTGATTCCAATGAATAAGGACGATGTGTCTGAGGAGATAAGGTATCATTCAACATCTGGGCATACGCAAGGATATGATCACGAGTCACCATTCTGAACGAGGTTATTTCTGGGAAAGTATTAACGAGCCAATGTACAAGTGAACGGATATTAGAGCTAATTTTGCCAAGTGTTGCGGGGCGAGCTCCTTGAATTCTTCGTACATAGATATACCTATTTAATAGATCTTCAAATGGTTTTGGAATAAGAGTTTGCCTAGTATATTTATAAACCCTTTTGGGTTCACTGGTAATTTGGCCGAGGTGATATAAGACAACTCGTAGTCTAAATAAAGCTGATTTGTACTCCTTTATAGATTGTTCAAACAGGTTATTAGGATACAGAAGGTCTTTTTCATCGTGTTGATTAAAATCCTCAATGGCATTTTCAAATTCTGTTATATCTTTTTCAGATATCCTGCTTAACAGACGATGAGGATGTTTGAGATGGAGATATTTGAAAAGGCCGGATGCCTGTAATACTGAGACAGGAAGACGAGGGAATATGGTTAGATCGTGAGAAGTTTGATTCTGACTTGCTCCAATCATTGCTAGTACCATATGACTCGTTTATGATGCGTGCATACCCTGTATCAACAATGGTTGGTAGCCCGAAAAACGATTTGCCAGAATGTATTCAAGAAATAGCGAACCCGTCCCTGTGTTAAGGAGACGGGTTCATTATTGCGAAATGTTTATTCATATCCGGATTTTGCGGGTACACGAAACAGAGACTTTATTTGACCACGATTTCAACCTTTGTCCCGTCTGGAAAATCCTCTAATTGGTTGGATATCCAAGATCCAGCGCCGCGATTATCTGATGGCTTTATGTATTTGATATCTGCCCCAGTGCCACCCTCTGCACACATTGCCATCGGCCATTCATCCCGATCATACCCCTTTTTTGTAGGAATACCCTTGAGCGATTCTTCGCGATTTTTATTGGCTCCATCTCGGTCAATTGTGCATACAGCTGACTTCCCGGAAGCAACCGCATCTTTGATATGCTTTGCTGTCTCTGGGTATCGATCAGACGGAAAAACTATCGTATGGTCTACATTCCCATTGCTGACTGTTTTGTTCTCTATTGGCACAAGTCCAAAGAGATAGGCAGCGCCGATCAGCAGCACCACAATCAACATCAGTATTTTTCTCTGTGTCATGCTTTTGTCCTCCAAATATAAGTTCTTTTTCAAATAAAAACACCGCCCAGAATTTGGCGAAGGGGTATGATTGCCTATAACCTATTGTAAGCCATTATCAGGAGCGGGAAGTGTTATGGTTACCCGAGTTATCCCCTCATATGAAACGCGATATTTCCCCACAAGTACATTGATATCAGTAAGTTCCATGTTTTTAGGTCTAAAGTGAAAGAGGAGTGCGTCGGAAGTCCAAAGAATGACGACCCAGATCGTATCGAAGAGAATCGGAATCTATGAAAAATACGAGGCACCTGCCTGTTAATATAGGAGGTACCTCGTCTCGTCGTGTTATTTGGTATATTCCATAACTTCAAACGATTGAACCTTGCTGAATGCTACATAATCTTTTCTAGAAGTAAATGGCCCCTTGTTAAAGTCCTTATCGAACATATATGTTTCTTTGCCACGTCCATCTGCACGGCCATTGTACCAGTCGATGAAGTCCTGTACTTCGGATGCGGTTAGCTCAAATTCCTTCTCGAGACCACTGATCATTTTAATAACAAGAAGTGCGTTATCTCCAGTTGGCTCTGGTTCAGGTTCTGGATTAGGATCGGGATTCGTCGGTGTGCCTATTTTCTCCATCATTTCTAATTCTTCAATAACTGTAAATGAAGAAAATCCATTGTTCGATGTTATATTAATACGGTATTGCCTATAGAAGTTGTCATTGTTAAATGTGTAATCTCTTTTGAAATTTGTTGCCCAGTCTGTCTGATTCGTTTGTGTATCTAATACGATCCATTCTTGACCATCGAATGCTTCAAATATAATAATACAGTTCCATAAATTGAGCAAAACATTAAAAGGAATAAATTACAAATTGAAGGTGTAATCAGGAAGTGTCTTAGAGAATTCAAGTAATAGATGACCCGTTCCTGTTTTGAGGAGACGGGTAGTTCTAGTAATAACCGTCCAAGTAATCAGAGGTGTAAATGAAATGTTTACCTTGTGCAATCATGTACCGTTTCAGCTTTTAAAAAGAAAACAAGAGCCCTTCAAAATTGAAGGTGCTCTAAGCAGCATTATATTGGGCATTTCTACATGTAACCTACAAACGGACCCACAAAATGATGAAATGATTTGAAGTCATTTGAAATAACAGTAGCTAAAACTGTTGATTTTATACGATTTCTAGGGAGTATAAAACCGATTGAAAGCCTAGAACATGTTCTGCACACGAGTTCAAGATTGGGAGCGCGAGCAATACATGACTGCTTATTAATAGGCGAAACCCCTTTGCCTGTATGTGCGAGTGGGTTTTTATTTGGTGGGCAATTTTGATTTTTTCAGGGGCTCAAGAACGACAGGGGTTGTATCCAAGAAGTTAGGCCAAAAATACGTCTTGATCGAGATGGGAACATCTTACATTCTGATAGTGTACGAACGAAACAAGCGTGAAACGGTCAAGATGAACATTTTCGAGTTCGGTACCTAACACGATGTGTAGCGAATGAAATCAGCCAATCTTATCGATAATCAGTACGCTCTCAACTTTGAAAAATAGTACGGTTAAAATTCCTATCCCGAGTAACAGTAGTAGTCCAAAAATCAGCGATAAGATAATCATTATCTTCTTCACAACAAACACCCCCGGTGATAAGACGAGGGGGGAGTAAAAAAGTTACAAAATGTTAAGAACGATTGAGTTAATTTTACACGATAGTCCAGGCTTATACAGACTATTCAACACAACATTTCGGGAATAAAGAAAAACTTAATCTTCCCAGAAAGAAAAGATATCAATCCCATCACACCATTTTTTGTAATCGGAAAGCTCAGGGTTTTGAATGAGTTGAAATGACCGAGAAACCCATTGTTGGATGTAATAATTTCGATTGGATGATGCTTGCTCTACAAAAAGTCGGACTTCCTCAAGGTGGGTTCTATCTTTTCCTATTCCGACTGCATCACCTACTAAAAGGTATAGACAAGCTAGAAAGACTTTTCGTTTATCCTTTGCTACTTTCGGATTAATTGATAGCAATAAATCATCGTATCAACCGCTTTCTATTAAAATAACCCTATTGTGGAAGATCCGGATAATTACTTCACCGAATAAATTATACTATGCGTGCCCAACTATAAGGGAAAGCGAAGATGAGCGCACAAACGAAACTGTCATTTCTGGAATCGCAGATTGAGAGAAGTCAAAAAGATTGTTGTCGAAGCTTTACGTTTGAATAGGCTGGGAAACAACAAGATTGACTCCCAGCCCATGGTGAAAAACTAGCCAAAGTAAGTAATGATCTGTTCGATTATCCAAGCAATGAAGTATATAGCTTCTAGTGCAGCAAGTAAAAAGCTCCCCAACAGGGGAGCAAATCCGACATGTCACACAGTTTTCCTTACAAAAAGACGTTCCGCAGTCCTGCCATGACTAAGCCAAACGAGGCAAGGAGTGCGGCGGAAGGCAAGATAATTTCCCTTTCAATCCTACTATTATTACCATTTTGAAGGATGCTTTGACAATCCTTATCTAACAGTATTCCGCCCCTCATGTGAGTTGAGTTGTACGAAACACAAGTCAAGTCCAGGACGCTAAGGACGAATACGACCCAAACGACGGATAGGACGGACCCCTTCTATAGACCAATCACAAATTGGCCTATTATACCAAGTGGCAGCATCACCGCGAGCATAGCGTCCAACATGAAGATTAGGTCCTGTCGAAACGCCTGAAAAGTCTACAGTGCCAAGGAATTGTCCACTTGGGATAAACATCCCTCTCTGTAAAGTGGTAGATGGTCTAACGTGAGCGTACTCAGTATACACTTTCAAATATTCATCACTCCTTTAATAAACTAAGGATACGAAGTTTTTGTATTTTACAGTTTATTACAATTATTTGCGGGTGATGACAGCTACCCTATATGAAGAAAAGGATTTCTTTTTGGACAAGAAGACTCAAGAGATTGAGAGTAGGGTCAAGAGATTACATACTAAATACTCGGGTCCTCGACCTTCAAAATGCCAAATATCTTGCGCCACGCAGTAGGGACCATGTACAGTCCAACTTTGACCAGTCTTTCGTGATGTAAGCAATGTTTCTAGCACTGAACAGAAACACGATCTCCAAATCACAAAATCTTGAAAAAGAAATGCGGGCGGCAGCGATGTGATTTACCCAAAAAACTCCATCAGCAAGTGGAAATTTTTTTTAGGCTTCGTTTCTGTATCTTGAATTTCAATGCAATCACTGCCGCCTTGATGTAATAGTAACCGCTTCAGTAGGAGATTTGAACGATTTGGAGAATATGAACTATCAAACATTCGAATTGGGGGACATTAATGTGGGCTTGTTAGACGGTCTAATGGGTAACGCTTCGGAAGTTAACATTGCAGATGTTCAAAAAGAGTATGCTCAAATCTTAGCGAACAATGAGAGCATAGAAAAGGCGTATAAATTAATACGTGATATGTTCATCTTCACTAACAAGCGGTTAATACTGGTTGATAAGCAAGGCATTACTGGTAGAAAGATAGAGTACCATTCCATTCCTTACAAAAGTATTAGTCATTTTAGCATTGAGACAGCTGGAAATTTTGATTTGGATGCGGAATTAAAAATTTGGGTTTCTGGAAGTGCAGTACCGATCCAAAAACAATTTAACAAGAACTTGAATATTTACCAGATACAGAGCGTGTTGGCCGAGTACATTTTGGATTAGTCTCGCTTGATAAAAAGCCTTCCTTCAAATCGTAGTTATTACTTCCGTCCAATTGCTTATTAGCTTGATTCCATCCTAAAATCATGACATGTTCTTATAAAATGCAAACGAGCGTTCTTGTTTTATAGATGAAAACGGAACAATACGGAAAATACCATTCATGGACATTATGAAGGTTATCTACGAGTAAGGAAATATTACGAACGATTTAGCGATATTTATACATGAAATAGCTACCCAATCAAACCGATAAAAGTAATGTAATATGAAATCTAGTGTAGATTCTCTTGGGGATAAGGCGTACGACTTAATCTGTGCAGATGAGTCTGCGCTATTTTTTTGTGGCAAGAGAAGGTATGCATACCTATATATACTTGTAGTAAATATTGAGCTGATAACCTACTATATTGATGACTACTTTTTTATTCACGTATTACTTCTTGTGTACCCCAATTTGCTTAAAGCAATTGGGGATTTTTTTGTATCGAGGTAACCACATGTTTATTTCTCCGATGCTGCTTGAACAGGTAGGGTGCTCAATAGCACCCCAATTGTAGTTCTTCTCGCCAGTCATTAGGATTTGTTCATCAACATGAACACGTATTATCTTTACTTTAATAGTTTTTAAAGAGCTGGGCAGTTCAAAATGATGGACTTGTTCTACCACTGCCTCTAATTGAACCGGGCATTCCGCAACGCGTGGAGGCCGAATCAGGTCCGAAACTTGGGGGGTGAACTTAGCCATTCCGAATTTATCCGGTTCAAATCGGTATCCTACATTAGCCTTGCGCTCCGGGACAGGATTTCGCCCAGTAAGTAGAGCTAGACGGTCCACCGCATGAGCAAGATCAGACGAAGGAAGATTCAAAACACATTCGCGCTCGCGCAACAAATTGGTAACGGTCTGAGATGAGCTACTCATGCCAAGCATGCATGATTGATTCAGCCACCATGCAGAAGACATAGGGGCAAGGTTAACAGAATTGTCCTCATTTAATGTGCTGATAAGTACAACTGGCGTCCCAAAGTAAAGAATTTTTGGTTCAACTACCCTGTGCATAGTCGCGTTCCCTCCACTATGATTCCATCGTCTCAAATAAGAGACCTATCTCAAATTATAATCATGATTCTTTTCGTTATTTTGCTGTTTCATTTCGATAGAACTTTACACACTATTACTTGTGAGAAGGGGAGGGAGTAATCAATAGCTTGGGTGATCTAGAACATTGAATCAGGAAGGTACATCAAGCACAACGTCTAGTTCCCCTATCTGCAACATGGGGCATGCTCTTTTTTTATATACACAAAAAATATAAAAATCATTGACATACACGCTCAAATATGTGATTATCTTCTCTGTCACTTATAATGATAATCATTATCAGGTAAATTTCACACCAAACATCACGTGACAAGGAGAAATGAGCGTATGAAAAAAGGAACACGAATCGTACTGGCCTGCTTGGTTGCAGTAGTCACTGCCGTGTCGGCCGGGTGCGGAAGCAGCCAAACGGCTTCGGAAGCACCCAAAAAGTCTGAGACACGCGTAGTCAAGCATCTGATGGGGGAAGTGACGATCCCAGCGGAACCAAAGCGGATTGCAGACGTATCGGGAGCAGCAGAGGAGCTTTTAATTTTGGGACACAAGCCGGTTGCTACGGCCAATACATACAAGACGAAAATCATGTCCCACGTAGCTGATAAGCTGACAGATGTAAAACCGGTTGGCTGGATGTGGGATGACTCTATCAATTTGGAAGCTGTGGTAGAAACAAAGCCAGACCTGATTATTATGAATAACCGCCAGCAAAAGATGTACGAGCAACTATCCAAAATTGCGCCGACTGTTGTTCTGGAGACAGACATGGACAAATGGCGTGATAAGTTTAAAGAAATCGGTCGCCTGTTTGGACAAGAAGAGGACGTGAACAAATGGCTGGCTAGCTACGACGAGAAGACGAAGGGGATGCGAGAGCAACTCAAGCAAGCGTACGGCGACCAGACCTTTATGTTCCTGGCCGTAACGCCTAAATTGTTCCGCGTGTACGGAAACTATGGTTATGCAGATATCCTGTTCACTGATCTCGGACTGAAGCCAGCAGCCGGAACACCTGCCGATAAAACAATGGAAATGATCGAACTGGAAGGACTGACGAAGTTTCAGCCAGATCATATGTTCCTCGTCAATTTCGGCGGAAAAGCGGATGATGTTTACGCAGAACTGAAAAAAAGCCCAGTATGGAAAAGCAACAAGGCAGTTCAACAAGGCCATCTTTATGAAGTAACCAATGAAACGTTCAACATCAAAGCCTTTGGCCCAATTGGAAAGGAAATGCTCTTAGACGAGATTGATAGCATGTTGCTGAAAAAGCAATAATCATGCGATCGACACAAAAGATGGGGTTGCCCATTCTCCTAGTCACCTTCCTAAAAGCTAATCGAAACCAATAAAGAAGTCGAAGCTGGAGAGAAACGAGATGTTTTTCCCAGCTTCATTGCTTTTAGAACCACGGAACACATGAAAAAGCTGGAATCATCAGCGGGGAATCAATGGACATACATCTCACGGCTATAGTGGAAGCATTCGAGCAGTTCCAGCCACGTCATCTAAATGAAAAGACAGGAAAAGAAAAAGCACCACGAAGGGTGCAATCTGTAACGATTATCTATGTATCTACCGCAAAAGTAAGTGTATGTCATTTCAGAGTACAACAAATATGAACAGTCTTATTTTAGAAGTGCAAAGGATTCATTTAATTTCAAATCACCATACAGTTGGTCAAACAGCTTGCCGTCTTCAGATTGGGAATCAAATGGATTGGATTGTGGAGTTGTATAGACATACACCATGTCAGTTGATTCTGCAATGGATGTCCCTACAGGCGGGCCTTCTTCGCTAGTGAGGCGAGTCCAATCCGTTTTTGTAAAAACGGAGATCATCAGCAGCGTTTCAGAACCTTTTCCATCCTTCGTCGTATAATCGAATTGCACTACATGCTTGGCTGATGGCAGAATTTTGTTTGCATCTACACCTGCATATTGGTTCACCTTGTAATGTCCCTTCCAAGAAGTTGGCGGCTTAAAGCTGAAATTTGCTTGAGGGTTCGTATAAAGGTCAGTTTTTCCGCTTTCCTGCGCAACAGGCTGTGCAGAGTGTTCTACGTTGCCATAGTTAACAGCGAATGTGATGCCGATCGCTATGACGGATGTCAGTATGGTGCCGACGATGATTTTTTTGAAATTCATGTTGATTTCCTCTCTCTTTGTGCAAGGTGTATTGTTGATTGCAAGGTCATTATAAACAAACAACATATGAAGAGCGTTACAGAAAAGTTACATTTTTCTATCCCATAAAATGTTTTTCTGGCATGTAACAGAAGAGAGATTGTGATGAGAGTGAAGAATGATCGGTTTTTAGGTAAATCGGATGTAATAAGCAAAAGGCCCCTGACAAGGGGCATTAAAGGCTACTAATGGGAATAGTTTTATCATTTCCCATTTTTTATTCGAAAAAAAAGTAGTTGAATATAACATGCCAGAAACCACCGTTGAGGTGTTTTTTGTTGAGGTTGATTAAAGAAGTCCCACCAAAATAAAGGAAGTGTTGCGGCGGTCGGACGAACTGGTAAAAGTTTTTCGTCCAGTAAGTCGTAGCTCAAAAATCGTGAATCAGCTTCAGTTACTTCCTATTCACGGACCATTGGTATTGATTAAAAAATCGCTCTATCTACTGCCCGAACAGCCTTGGGGAGATAAATTTGAGCCTAACTTAATACTCAATAGGGCACCTGACGAATGTGATCACAAATCCCGTGAGATCTCCAGCGACGGCAACGATCGTAACACTCAACATCTAATCGTACTCTTCTTGAGTCTAGATACGGGAGACATAACGTTTCACAATCTTCATGAGGCGGACTTACACGTCTACATTCGTTCATACATTCTTGAAAGCTTGGAAGAAATTCAACCAATTGACCATTCACTTTCTTGAATCGCTTAGACTTAGATTTTTTCTTTTTCAAGTGGTATCCCCTCCTGATGACGATCTAAGATAGCGTACGAACTCCATTATCCTTTTGATTGGCCAAATATCCCCATGTATCGAAAATGTATGTAGATCAGTATTCAGGAACATCACGGTAGTAGGTTGACATTGACATAATGAGTAGGGAAGAAAAGCGATGCAAATTGTAATAAAGCCCGTCTTCACAATCAAGACGGGCTAAAATCTATACATGTTTTACTGAATCGTATAAGTAGCTACGATGACATTTTGATCCTCATAGGAATAGGGGGCTTGAAATTGTACGTAGCGATACCCGTCTGCATCAGCCTTAATGATGATTCCTGTCGTACCGCTCCAAATTTGTTTATTTTGAGCATTATACACTGTGTAATTTGCAAAGCTGCCTCTTGGACTAATACGGAGCTCCTGCCCTTTCTTTAGATAAATCGCTTCTTTTGGACTTAACTGCCCAGGTGTAAGGTAGTAATATTTGGTGAATTGTTTTTCTTGTTTTTGTTGCTCCATGGTGACTCTGCCTGCTTCATCTTGTACTTGAGCATGGGTAGAAGCGGAAGCATTTACAGGTGCGCCAGAGAGGAGTAGAGCGAGCATCGAAATAGAGAGAAGCTGTTTTTTCATACCATGTACACTCCTTCGTATCAATTCTGATCAAATTCTAAATACACGAACTAAAGGTAATTATAAACAGAACGCTGCCCATTCATATCTCTTGACCACAATGACACGGAATATCTTGTAACTGGGGTATCTACCCAGAAGGCATTGAAGAAGCTAATTCCTATGTCGAAAGGCGCGGCGTTTCTCTTGTGCCAGTTGGTGCGAGTTTTTTTCATTTCGTGGATGTAGTGAAAACAATAAGAGGAAGGTTTGGCGGCACCTACGAAACACCCTCATTAGTAAAGTACGTTATTAGTATGTTGTCGAAATTGGGTTGGTCGGGGACCTTCTCTATGTAGTTCCAAAGTAATCTTTCCGTTGTATGGATATTAAAAATTTCAAACGTTTAGACGCCCAAACAATTACTTGTCCAATATAGTTCTCAGATTCATGTCGAATCACGGTTGAAGGATCGAATACGAATGAAAAATTCAGTAGCAATATTCATTGAATTAAGAGTATCTAGCACATGGAAGGTTTACCTAATGATAACCAAATAAACAATTAACCGATCGGATTTATCAAAATAGTTAGATAGATATGTAACTTGTAACTTGTAAGAATTTTTTGATAACACTCGCTTATTTGAAAGTAATGTTTGCATATAACACAAAATTTAATACTCCTATTAGGAGCTGAATGCAAAATGAGACAGTAGCGATATATAAAGCTGTTCGACCGACACTTTCATTGGATTACCACCACTTAGTTTTTTATTATTTTACAACATTTGGATTTCGTTAACAAACCATTCGATTTGTAAAGAAGGTGAGTAAATGAAAGGGATTACACTGCAATGCGCAAACTGCGGCAAGTGGTTGGTCAAGGATGGTTTATCGGGGAACCTAGTGCGGTTAAAGTGGATGTAACGTAACACTGCTTGTGAGAAAGCAGGGGATCGTTTTATGAAAAACGAACTGAGTGTAAAGGTTTTATGGAGGGGTAATAAATGAACTTTCATTTGATGACAATTACAGATGCACAGCAAGTCGCAACTTGGAAATATCCGCAGGAATATTCTTTTTATGATTTTGAAGATAGTCCAGAAACATTTCAGGAGCTATTAGATGGTACCTATTATGCAGTTCGAGATAATCATGGTCAGCTTACGGGCTTCTTCTGTTTTGGGCACAATGCTCAAGTCCCAGAAGGTCGAAAGCAAAATCTTTACAAGGGCGAGAACGTGTTAGATATTGGGCTGGGAATGAAACCAGATTTGACAGGGAAGGGGATAGGCTTTTCGTTTTTAAAGGCTGGAATCGAATTTGCCAAACAGCAATTTGAACCAAAAAATCTGCGGTTAAGTGTTGCTAGCTTTAATAGTAGAGCAATCAAAGTTTATACAAGAACGAGATTTAAAGAAACGGCTTCATTCGTTAACAATGGGACCCCCTTTATCGTGATGACGATGGAAGTGGAGAATCCTGGATAGGCAGCGTACAGAGCATGCCATGTAACATAAGAGAAATTGTGATGAGGCTGTAGAATTTTGGGTTTTAAGGTACGAACGTGAAAGGCGTTAAGCCGCTCGGGGAAAGAACCGGGCGGCTCTTTTGGTGAAATCGTAGGTGATAGAACAGAGTGTCCAAATCTAACCTCTCCACATACTACACTCCTTCTACTAAAGCGTAACGTGAGAGGAGTGGACAAAAGATGGGCTCAAAGCTCAATGATGGCAAAGAGGGAGAAAGAGGGCAGCTTAGCCGCCCAAAACATTGGACAGAAATTAGCAGTCATCACAGCTGCAAGCAACAATTGTTAATAAAACGAAAAGAACCAAAACTAAAGCAAAATTGTCGTCAAAGAATCCCATCGATATCACCCCTTCAAGTGTATGAGGAAGAACCTCAAACTCAAGCTATGCAAATTGAGTAGCTATGTAAGGGCGATATCACAGTAAGTGGAAAATTTGGGCATGTAACAAACAGTTACCTGTCATGTCCAACAGCTCAAAAATGTTAAATCAGCAGGGGGGATATACGACGAAAAAAGGCTATCCCATAGCCATATTCATGGCATTTGGGACAGTCTTCTTTGAACTTAGCTAACACTACCAAGGGCATAAGCATCTGCCATGATAAATAATGCATGAGTCTCCGCAAGGCTCGATTGAAGATTTTGAACCTAACTTTTTCAGGAGCTTCTTCAGTATGATCATTCACCTCCTTGGTAGATCTGATTTCCATGTATTACCATCTTATCGTGGGTAAGTGATTATAAGAACATGAATTTTATTTATAAATTGTGTACGGTGTCAGAGTTTCAAGCAGGTTCGAAGGACTTGGAAATAATCTGATGTGATTTCCACACAACCTCAGCCAAACATGGATGTAGTAGTGGAGTATGTGCTCTATGTAAAATTCGGAGATTTACGCTGCATCAAAATCGAAAAGAACATGATCGCTCCAGAACCTAGTAAGCCAATAACACTCATCAGCGTATCATAGGGGTGATACTGATGGGTAAAAACTTGAGCAGTAGAAAGACCCCACAAAAGTGTAGGAATAGACAAAAAGATATGTATTTTTCCGTTAGGCGTGAACCTGACATAGATAAGAGCTACAACGGTAGAAACGAGATAACTGAAAGAGAAAAGGATCGTGTCCCAGGTCGAGATGGTAATTGGAGTATCGTTTGAAAGAAGCGATTTACAGGCCCAAAGAATAAAGAACCAAAAAGCAAAGACCAAACCAATCATCATTTTCAAAAGACTTTTCATGCTTTCTTCTCCCTGCTAAATGCGTTTGTTTATAAAGACGAGGAACACAGAGAAAACGATTCAATAGAAAATGCAAATGAAGCAAGTTCTTTTACACGAATGAAAAAAGAAAAACATCATACCGATAGTTAAACAGTCGGTGCATGATGTTTGATTAAAATAAACGATGTAGAATTCACATGGTTTCTTTTACCTTACTCTTTCATTTGGTGTTAGACGCTATAGGTCGGCCATCCGCAATACCCGTCAGCTTCACATGGTACACGTTGTTCTTTTGCGCTGCTTACTCCAGGAAATGATAGCGAAAGAAATAAAGCAGCAGCAATACCAAACAGAGCAAATTTTTTCATAAATTTTCCCCCTCTTATAGAGTCTTCCGCAATAAAAGACGAACGAAATTAGGATGATAGGTAGACGGAAAAAGACCATCCCTATGCCATGCACATAGCTGTAGGGACGGCCTTTTTAAGTACTATCTAACATTACGCGGGACACATGCAATGTTTTCCTGCTGGTATGCACTCACGAGGGCATGGGCGGATTGAGTTAGCACCTATTTTTTGAAGTAATTTCTTCAACATTGTTATTCACCTCCTGAATTGGAAAAATATAACTTACAATCTAATAATAACACACTCGCACTCTAGTTAACATATTAAACGCAAAAAATTCAGAAAATAAAAATCTGTACTACGAATTTTGATAACAGGGAGCGGAATTTGTTGAATGCTGACTGATAACATAGACCCCGTGTCTGCGACCAAATACAATATTCCTTCCAAAAATCGCGATAGAAATTGAAGTAAGAAAGTAGCTAAAAGAAACAAGCTGATGTCGATGGAGTTTCGACGTCAGCTTGTTGTTTTGACAACTTATTCTACTTGTTTAGCCAATATACCTGATCAGGTTTCTTGTCCCTGTTGATTGAACCATGATCCAGCCAGGTGGAATAGGAGAGGCCAGCATCACCCAAATTTGTTCACCAAATGCAGCGTTTTTGATTTTAGTGGTTTCGTGCTTAGCACCTATTGATTTTGAAGAAGGTTCTTTCCCTTTCCAGTCTTTCTGGGGAGTGTTTGCTGCGAAGGTGATCGGCTTCTCCTGTAAAGGGAGAGTAGCTCCTAGGGCGGTTGTGGCTAAACTTGGTATCGTGACAACAGAGCTTACTGCCAGCATGATAGATCGATAAAAATTCAAGTATATACGACTTTATCTAATGTTTGTTAATTTTGCTTTAGGAGATTTTGTCGAGAATCCGTAATACACGTCATTTGAAACCCAACACAAACTGACGTATAATCAGGTATTATTGATGAATCACTAAAAGGGAGGCGATCTTGCAATGACGTCAGTCAATCGTAAAACGGAAATCATTTCTGCAGCCATTGAAGTTTTTGCTGAAATCGGATATTTCCGGGCAACGACAGCGCAAGTTGCAGAGCGTGCAAAGATTTCTCAACCGTATATTTTCAAGTTTTTTTCATCGAAGGAAGCTTTGTTACAAGCAGCCTTGGAGGCGTCGTGGGAGCGGATCATTAACTCTTTCCGTCTCGTTGTGGAGTCCGCATCCAAACAGCAATTGGAAACAGATTTAATCAAGGCATATGAAAAGATCTTGGCTTCCCATCAAAATGAAATACTTCTTCAAATGCAGTCCCAGACGATTCAAGAGCCTTCGATTCGAGAGGCAATGCGCGAAGGATTTCGGGAGGTTCGACAGATCGTCCTAACAGCTTTTCGTGAAGCGGGCATCGCGAGTCCGGAAGAGAGAACGCTTATTTTCCTGGCAAGAGGAATGCTGTGTAATATTTCAGCAGCTTTAGACATGCCAGAATTGATGGAGGTGTAGAGGGGAAAAATTGCGACAATTAGTTATTGACTAATCACTAACTAAAACGTTATAGTTCAAATTGGTTAGTGATTGATCAATCACAAATAAAACGAGTGGAGATGATCCGAATGAAAAAAGCAATTGTAGTCGGGGCAACAGGCGGAACGGGAGCAGCAATTTTGGCGGAGCTCATCGAGCGAGGGATTGAAACGATTGCTTTTGGGCGTTCTCGACAAAAGCTAGCACAAATGGCGTCAGAGTTGGGTAATCCAGCACATTTGTCACTGGCCGTCGGGGATGCATTCCGGTCCCAAGACATCGTAGCAGCATCGGAGGGAGCGGATGTACTATTCCATTGTGCAAACGTTCCTTATCACGAGATGGTAAATAAGCTGATCCCACTTGGCGAAGCGATCATGGAAGCCGCCAACATGAGAGGTTTGAAGGTTGTTGCGGTAGATGGCATTTATCCATACGGGAAAAAGCAGATGGAACCAGTGACGGAGGAGCATCCAAAGCAACCGCATACGAAGAAAGGGAAAATCAGGTTGGCATTTGAACAGATGCTGTTTAGCAGCCGCTGGAATCATGTGCGAACGATGATTGTCAGATTACCGGATTATTACGGACCTACTGCTAATCAAGCATCGTATTTGGGTTCCACGCTTGAGGCAATTGCGGCTGGAAAACCGGGACTTTTCATTGGAAATATGCATGTTCCGCGCGAGTTTGTTTATTTACCGGATGCGGCAAAGATGATTGTAGAGTTGGCCAGCCGAGAGTTTGCTTATGGGCAAAACTGGCACATTCCAGGTGGAGGTATCATTTCCGGTCGAGACATCGTCCGAATCGCTCAAAAAGCAAGCGGCACCGTGAAACCTGTCATTCCTCTTGGGAAAATTGGGTTGTCGTTGTTGGGTATGTTTGTCCCAGTGATGAAGGAGGTTGTTGAGATGCTGTACTTAACAGAAAAACCGTTGATCCTTAGCGGAGAAAAATATAAACGGCTTATTGGACCAATCCCAGCGACGAAGTTCGAGGAGGGTATAACGGCAACGATCCAGCATTTGCAGAATCGTACTTCCATGAAATAAATGATAGCTGTTAGTTATTGATTAATCACTAATAAATAACCTGCCGCAATTCCTGTAAATATTCCTTTACAGGAATATTCTCCTTGGTGTATATTTTGCCTAACAAGATGATCACAATAATGCTGTAGGGGATGAGATGAACGTAGAATCCATCATGTAACGAGGTGAGTGACATGTCAGGGATGAATCCAGGCATGGACATGGCGACGCTAAGTGCTTTAGCTGAACCGAATCGTATAAAAATCGTCGAACTTTTGCGCGACGGTCCTCTAACTGTAGGGGAAATCGCCGAACAACTGGGGCTTCGCCAGCCCCAAGCCTCGAAGCATTTGAAGGTGCTTAGTGACAACGGGATCGTGGATATGAAGGCCGAAGCCAACCGCCGCATTTACAAACTCAGGCCAGAGCCCTTCCAAGCGCTGGATTCTTGGGTGAAGTCATTCCAGCGTGTTATGGAAGAAAGATTCGATAATCTGGAAGACTATTTGCGGGAACTGCAAAACAAGGAAAATACTTGAGATCCATTCAAATGAATGAGGAGGAATTGCTATGTCAAGAAACGCAATGGTTTCACGGGTAGAGAATGAGCGGGTGCTGGTACTGGAGCGTGTATTCGACGCGCCCAGAGATCTCGTGTTCAAGATGTTTAAGGAGCCTGAGCATCTCAAGCGTTGGTGGGGACCGAAAGGCTGGGAACTCCCGGTTTGTAATGTCGATTTCCGACCAGGCGGTGTTTGGCATTACTGCATGAAATGCGTCGATAAGAATCAAGGTGATTTTTACGGCATGGAATCTTGGGGCAAAGGCGTTTATAAGGAAATTGTTGAGTCCGAGAAAATCATCTATACCGATTACTTTTCAGATGCAGAAGGCAACACAAATGATACCATGCCTTCGACAGAGGTTATGATGGAATTCATCGATATGGGTGGCAAGACGAAGCTGGTCAGCCGTTCCGAATATGTATCTGCGGAAGCCCTCAAAACTGTCATGGACATGGGCATGCTAGAGGGCATCACCCAAACGTGGGATCGTTTGGAAGAGAGTCTAAACGAGATCAAGTAAGGGACATATAGGAAAGGCCGCCTGGCATGGAGACCCGGCGGCTGTTTCATTTTCGTTGCAGATTTATTTCACCATCAGCGAGATAAAATCGTTTAACTTATCCAGCGAAATAATATTTTGATTGCACGTCGCACTGTCTTGGCAAATGTAGTTTCCTTTTTTCAAATACGTTCCATCCCCAGAGCCTTTGGCTTCAAGGACGAACATGCCGATTTCCTCAAAGCGATTACAGAGTGCACAAACGCCTTTTTTGTTTACGTTTGTGAACTGTCCGTGAATGCCAATCAGTTTTCCTTCGTGGTAAGCGACAATATATTTCTTTTCCGTGGCAGTGTCTAGCCAGCTTACATAAGAGATTTCTGAAAAATCGATCGCAGCTAAATTCGAGACTTTTAGCTTCTTTACTTTTGGAAAGAGCTTCTTAATGGAAGACTCTGTGGGAGCAGGGAATGGAATCACATACGGTGAAAGCTGATGCAAAAACTGCTTTCCTTCTGCCTTTTCTTTAATCGAGTCAATCGGATGCAAAACTTCTTTTTGTTCTTCCGTCATGTTCGGGAACAACTGAAAGATTTCTTCATGGGCGATTTCTTTGCGAGCACGAATCACGTTGACATCTGTACTGGTTGCATAGGCGTTCATGATTGCTTGAACGCGTGATTTAATGAAGTGATACTGATGCGTATGGATAAAAGGTTCCATATTGAGGTTCCTCCTGTTTCTGTCTTGTAAGTGGGTTCTTCTTTACTTTAGTGTGTTTGCAAGAGAGGAGAAAGGGAGAAGACATTTCGTAAAAAAACTCGCCATAAAAAAACACTGACAACCTGAATGGAAAGGTCGTCAGTGCTTTATAAACGTCTATCTGGTATACACGATTTTTTTAATCGTCTCTGTAGACAAAAAGTATTCTTCCGCTAACTGCGAAATAGCCGTCCCGGCCTGAAAGCTGCTTTTAATAGCCGTATTCCGCTCATCCAGGAGTTTTCTCCCGCCAGTGCGCGTCCCCCATTTTTGATGGGTTACTTTTGTCTTCGGAATATAAATGGTTTCTCCTTGCACGTACTTTTGAATTTCTGCGAGTAACGATTCAGGAAGGATTAAATTTGCTTTCACACATTTCATTTCTGCTCGCTCCTTATTTATAGATAGGCAAATAAGGGGCAAAGCCAAGAAATAGGAAATGAGATACGCAAATGAAGGCGATGATTCGATTAAACGAGAGACCACCTCATGCAAAGTATCGCCTCACTATTTCTAGGCTTTGCATGAGCCGCTGCGGTATGTGGCAAATTGAGAGCATTCGCCATTGGTACACCCCCCTCGAGGTCCGGTTTTCCCTTTGTGTAAGCAAAGGGAGTATTTGTAATTATATAAGAAAATGACTTTTTTGTATAATGATACTTCGCAACGAGGAGAAAGAAAAGGATCGATCATTTACAAATTATTGAAAGTCAAATATAGTAAAAGTACCTAACGTGAAAAGAGGTTTTGATTGAATATGATGAAACTGATAATCGCTAAGTAAAATTCTAACGAATTTTATAGGGGAAAAGGTCAAATGAAGGGCGCGCCCTTGGTTTATTTTTTGTACCTTTCTTCAAAAGCGATTAGAAGGCATTATATCTCATTCAAACAAATTTCACGTTTGTGCATGATATCTATTCTATTTGGGATAGGTATGTTTATCACAACGATAAATTTGACCATGAGAAGAGAATTCTTCTTGTGGTCTTTTTTATTGGAAAGAAGGGATTGCTGAAAAGGAATGAATGATTACAAACAGCACAAACAACACAATGGGAGGTTTTTACATGGGTGAATATCGATTGATTAGTGACTACAAGCATATCGAAACATACAAGGAAAGCTTTAATGACCTCGCTATGCTGGTCTTTCAGCTCAATTTTAAAGAATGGTATAACAAGGGCTTTTGGAATGATAACTATGTCTGCTATTCCTATCTGGATGGGGATCAGGTTATTGCCAACGCTTCCGTAAGTAAGATGATCGTGACATCCAATGATAAAGACTATAAGGTACTTCAGATTGGAACAGTCATGACGCATCCTGCCTATCGCAACCAAGGATTGGCAGCGAAATTAATGAACCATATTCTTGAAACATATGAGAAGGAATATGATTCTATTTTTTTGTATGCCAATGATACCGTGCTCGATTTTTATCCGAAATTTGGATTTGAGAGAGTACAGGAAAGTAGTTTTTGCTTATTGGTATCTGATTTGAAAAAACAAGTAGAACAAAAATCGGTCTTGCGCAAACTAGATGTTGATAGCGAGGCTGATTATCTCGTCATGAAGGAATTTGCCGCCAAGCGAATCCCCGTATCATCGCGATTGGGCGTCAAGGATAGTGAGCATCTGTTGATGTTTTATTTTCTCCTCGCTTTTCGGGATGCGATCTATTATGTCGAAGAGGAGGATGTGATCGTATTATTTGAACGAGAAGATGACCAACTGCATGTATTTGATTTGGTAAGTAAAAAACCAGTTGATATAGAAGCAGTCGTTTCTCATTTGATGTCGGCTGAGACAACGATCATTCATTTTCACTTTATGCCGGATAGTGAGAATGAGAAGATCCAATCTGCTTTGATGACAACGACGGACGATGTCTTATTTGTTCGTCCCTCGTTCAAAATGGAGACAGAACATTTTCGTTTTCCGCTAACTTCACACGCATAAAAGGTCTACGCACGATATTCAGATTCAAGAGAAAAGCCTGGAGCGACTAGGGTGCAGTAGGGGTAGAAGACTATACCGACGCGCATGAGTTCAAACAAAAAACAGTTATTACAAGAGAGGTGTTGTGATAACTGTTTTTTTGTTGGACAATGTTCTTGAAAGATTAGGTAGAATACCTCTAAGACTCAAAGGAGGCTATTTACATGAATGTCAGAAAGGTAAAATGGTTTTTTTAATCACAACCACGCTAGCTTGTCTGTTCTTCGTTCCTGCTGCGAAATCGTATGCTGACTCTAAAATTATTCTTGGATATTATACTGGTGATTCTACAATAGAATTTCGCCAATTCCATACATACATGAATCAAATTTCTACTGATACACTGAATACAGATAGTAACGGTAATATTGTAGGAAATGTACCAAAGCAAGCTGTCTCCTATGCAAATTCGGTAAACGTGTTACCATACGCTCTGGTATCCAATTATGGAGCAAAAGGGTGGGATAGTAACATTGCACATCAAGTGCTCAGTAATTCCAAAGCGAAAAACACCCTCATAAAAAATATGCTGTCTCTTGTGAAAAAAAATAAGTACAAAGGCATTAACATTGACTTCGAAGCTGTTTTGCCAAAGGACCGTACGGCATTGACTGCGTTCGTTAAAGAGGTTTCGAAAACGATGAAAGCCAACAACCTTCTAACGATGGTCTCCGTTCCAGCAAAATCCACAGACGATCCTTCAGATGACTGGACTGGAGCATACGATTATGAGGCACTAGAAAATGCTGCTGATTATATACAGGTGATGACTTATGATGAGCATGGGGTATGGAGTGATCCAGGTTCTGTAGCAAGTGCTGCTCCGTGGATAGAATCTTCTCTCCAATTCTCAATTGATTATATTCCTTCCGAAAAGGTAATCATGGGTATTCCAGAATACGGAAATGATTGGAACTTATCTGATCCTACAAATAAAAGTAATTCCCTAGTAGAGTGGAAAAATATTTCGGAACTAATTGCCACGACTGGAGCAACACCAGTTAGGGATGAGGTTTCTGGTTCAATGTATTTCTATTACACGGATTTTGATGGATGTAAGCATGTCGTATGGTATGAAGACGAAACAAGTATAAAAAATAAGACGCATTATACGCAAACATATGAGTTAGCTGGTGTATTGACATATGCGATCGGTATGGAAGATCAAAAATTCTGGGAAGCGATCTCTTCTGGTCTAAAATAAATCCATTTACTTACGTCGAATAAAACAAGGAGAAAAATGATGAACCAATTTCTTGCCTCTTGTTCACTGACTCCATGTATTTTTTGATAGGCGTGACAAAGAGTATTTTCTACATCCGTAGCCATTCGACTTCCATCCCCACATATATAAAGGTGGGCTCCGTCATCTAGGTGAAGCTTAAAACAAGATAAACTAATTTATAAAAATCCCGTATTTTTTATTGAAATGCACCCCTTAGAA
>NZ_PXZO01000006.1 GCF_003013475.1 Brevibacillus porteri | reverse complement strand
ATCGCCCATGCTGGGCGCACCGAAAAAAAGACCGATGCGCACATGTGCACACCAGTCTTTGCTTGCGATATCGATCGATTCCTAGCTGCGTGGTGGACGAGATTCGCCACTGCGTGGACGGGAGTCACCGCTGCGTGGACGAGAGTCACCACTGCGTGGACGAGAGTCACCACTGCGTGGACGAGATTCGCCACTGCGTGGACGAGATTCGCCGCCGCGTGGACGATATTCGCCATTGCGTGGGCGAGATGGGCGCTTTCCGCCAAAACCGGAACCGGAACCGAAGCCAC
This sequence comes from Brevibacillus porteri, assembly GCF_003013475.1. Classification (GTDB taxonomy): domain Bacteria; phylum Bacillota; class Bacilli; order Brevibacillales; family Brevibacillaceae; genus Brevibacillus; species Brevibacillus porteri. The sequence continues at coordinate 101,084 of NZ_PXZO01000006.1, read as the reverse complement.
CTTTTCCTTTTGGAGGTAGCTTTTTCTTCCCTACACGAAGAGGAGCCTCTTCTGTCAGGCGAACAGGAGTCATATCTGGTTCTTTAGTCAACAGCTTGAGTGCTGCGGACACGAGTGTTACGGAATCGACATCCTCCAGCAATTGCTCTGCCAGCGTTTTATAAGGAGACAGATCGTCTCTTCCAGATGCTTCGAGAATTTTGTCTACCGTCATCTTTTGTTGACCTTCCAAAGCCTCAGCCATCGAAGGAACCGCACGGCGCTCCATGCGACGGTTCGTTGTACGCTCAATCAGACGCAGATGGTCGATTTCACGGGAAGTCACAAACGTGATTGCCAGACCTGTTTTACCAGCACGTCCCGTTCTACCGATACGGTGAACGTAGCTCTCGGAGTCTTGTGGAATATCAAAGTTAAATACATGCGTTACACCGCTGATGTCCAAGCCACGTGCAGCCACGTCAGTCGCTACCAGCACTTCGATCGTACCTTCCTTGAACTTGCGGAGCACGCTGTCGCGTTTCGCTTGGTTCAAGTCACCGTGGATACCTTCTGCACCATAACCGCGCTTGGTCAGGGCTTCGGACAGCTCATCCACTCTGCGCTTGGTTCTACCGAAAATGATAGCCAGCTCAGGGGAGTGAATATCCAGCAAACGGCACAGTACATCGAACTTTTGCTTTTCAGCTACTTCCATGTATTCCTGTGCAATGTTTGGCACGGTTACTTCTTTTGCTTTCACTTGAATGATGGTTGGTTCGTTCATGAACTGTTGCGCAATTTCCTGGATCGCTCTCGGCATCGTAGCAGAGAACAATAGCGTTTGACGATTGTCTGGAACCTCTTTCAAGATTTCCTTGATGTCGTCGATGAAACCCATGTTCAGCATTTCATCCGCTTCATCCAAAATAACAACCTCAATGGCATCCAGACGAATGGTTTTTCTTCTCATGTGGTCCATGAAACGACCAGGTGTTGCTACGATGATTTGTGGACGTTTTTTCAACGCTTTGATTTGACGCGTGATGTCTTGACCACCATAGATTGGCAGGGCAGAGATGTTTTTAAATTGGGCAATTTTATTAATCTCTTCTGCAACCTGAACAGCCAGCTCACGTGTTGGAGTCAAAACAACCCCTTGAATATTTCCGCTTGTTTCATCCAAGCGTTCAATCAATGGAATACCGAATGCAGCCGTTTTACCAGTACCTGTTTGTGCCTGACCGATCAGGTCACGACCTTGCAGTGCTACAGGAACCGTTTGATCCTGAATCGCTGTAGCCTCTTCGAAGCCCATGTTGCTCAACGCTCTAACAATGGAGTGATGTAAGCCAAAATCATTAAAAGTCGCCAATGAATGTCAGTCTCCTTTATCAATACCTTCATCTATAAAATTCTCAAAAAAAAGGGCACTATTCCTTACGATCCGGAACATGCCCTTTTATCCCCGATTGTACGTAGCACCCTAAAGAACATAGCTGTAATCGTACCATGCAATGACTGAAAAAGCAAACTGCATATATACCCAAATTGCCTGATTTTGTGATGCTACCGTTTTTAAAAAATAACAAAGCAGCCAAGAATCGGGCTGCTTGTCTGTTATCGGATTATTTTACCCATTTGTTGTAAAGCTCATCAAACATTCCTTGCAGTTTCATCTCGTCCATCCACAGATCCAGGTAGTTAGCGAAGATGGTGTCTCCGCGATGGATCATGTAGCCTTTTTCACTCTTCGTGAACGGATTGTCGGTCAGAGCTGGATACAGGCGGGAATCTGCTTTGGAATACACAATCGCTTCCAGCGTATCTGTGATCATCACATCGTACTTACCGCTTGCTACCAGACCAGGAATGTCGAGGTTGTTTTGTTCAACTGTTACAGTTGCTTTTGTCAGATGTTCACGAACGAATTTTTCGTTGGTGCCACCTGGATTCACACCAATGCGCACCTCTGGCTTGTTGATGTCTGCTACACTCTTGTACTTGTCTTTATCTACTGCACGAATGAGCGGAGCTTTACCGAACATAATATAAGGATCGCTCATGTGCGCTTTTTTCTGACGGTCTGTGTTGCGCGTAACGCCTCCGACAGCAATATCGAATTTATTTGCCAAGAGATCGTTCATCAGTGTTGGCCAAGATGTTTGGACAAAACGCGCCTCTACTCCCAGGCTTTTTGCGAATTCTTTCATCGCATCGATATCGTAACCTTCGAATTCGTTCGTTTTTGGATTCAAATATGTAAATGGTTTGTAGTCACCTGGAGTACCTACGAGGATATAGCCTCTCGCAATGATTTCGTCCAAACGAGACTCAAACTTCTTCGTTTGCGGTTTTTTAGCAGCTTCAGCAGCTACGGTTGGCACAGGCTTAACCGCCGTTGCGGCAAAAGCACCTGTTCCGCCTGTCATGAGCATAGTTGCAGCGAGTGTGCTCGCCAAGATTGTTTTTGTAATTTTTTTCATCTGGTTTCTCCTCCTGTTAAACGGTAATGAATTTAGTTATCAGAAACAAACTCCCTCATCCCCTAATGGCATCCCCCCTTTCAAATGAAGAGGACGTACAACCTGTCGAGCTGCCTCTTACACAGTAAACCTGCCAATTCCTTGCTGTAATTCTTCTGCCACTGCGTTCAAACGCTCGACAGACTGGCCAATTTCCTGGATGGCTTGAAGTTGCTCTTCGGTCGCCCTTGCCACTGTTTGCGCGTCGAGTGAAGCATGTTTTGCAATGTTATGCATTTCATCTACAGAAGCACTCACCTGTTGGGAACCCGCTGACATTTGCTCAGATGCTGCGGATACTTCCAAAATGTGCGCAGCAACGTTACGGGAAGATTCCAAAATATGCCCAAAGATTTCGCGAACCTCTTCGACCAGTTGAATACCTTGCTGAGCGTTTTGGTTGCCCGCGGTCATGACTTCTACCGCGTGACGAGTATCCTGCTGAATTTCTCCGATCAGCATCGCGATTTTGGATGCGGATTCTTCGGATTGATTCGCCAGTTTTTTTACCTCTCCGGCAACCACAGCAAACCCACGTCCATGCTCGCCGGCACGTGCTGCCTCAATCGAAGCGTTCAAGGCAAGCAAATTGATTTGCGAGGTTAACTGACTGATCGTATCGAGAATGCCTTCGATTTCTTTGGAACGATTGTTGAGCTGCTCGATGGCTACTGTCGCCTTCGATGTTCCCTCCCCAATGCTTCCCATCTGGCGAACTGCCTGCTCTACCACAGCAGTTCCTTGCTCTGCCTGCTCTGTTGCTACCTGGGCAGCCTCTGAAACATGTGCAGACGTCTCCGCGATTTTCACGATGCCTGCTGCCATGTCATTCATAGACAACGCGACATCCTGCGAGCTGGTGGCCTGCGCCTCTGCTCCCTCAGAAATCTGTGCAATAGACAAACCGATTTGGTTGATGTTTTCCGTCGCTTGTTTAATACCTTCGGATACTTCCTGACTAAAACGCTGTACTTGATCAGACGACAGAGATACGTCTTCGATCAAATTTTTCAAGTGCGATACCGTCTGGTTAAAGTCACGTGACAGTACTGCAATCTCGTCTTTTCCCTCAACCGTTACGGTCTCTTTCAAGTTCCCCTGCGACACTACATTTACTGCGTGATTCAGACGCTCAATTGGTTTCACCATGCGTACAGCCAAGAAATAAACGAGGACAACCCCAATCGCCAACACGATGAGGGAAATTACCATCAATCGGACTGACAATTGATCGACAGGCGCATGCAGCTCCGCTACGGGTGCAGTGATGTATAGGCCCCAGTTCAAACTGGTAGGAGCATAGGAAGCAAATCGCTCTACATTCTCGTATTTGTATTGGGCGATTCCATGATTCCCTTGCTTGATATCTTCAAAAGCTGTCTGAAGCTCAAGAATACCCATGTCGAGAATCGATTCCTTCAGAATGTACTCGCTTTTCGGATGATAAATAAATGTTCCTGTTTTGCTTACTAAAAAGGCGTAACCAGCTTGGCCAAATTTCTCTTCGGACACCTTTTTTTGGATTTCGTTGATAGGAATAGTAGAACCGATATAACCGTATTGACGATTGTCCTTCATCAATGGAACGACAAGAGTCACGATGTTATTCCCTGTTCGCTTTGAAATGACTGGCTCGGAGACAACAACCTTCCCTTCCCCTTTGCCGGCTTCTTTAATATGCGGACGATCCGAGATGTCGGTCACTTCTCCCTTGAAATTGATTACTTTCTTACCGCTTAAGTCATGTGAAAAGAAGAACGTCTCAAACTCGGGATTTTCCTTTTGAGCTTCTTGAATAAGTTTCAGGTCCTGTTCGACATTTTGATCAGCCGACATCAGCCCTCCCACCGCATCTACAATACTAATTTTTTCTTGAAAGAAACCATCGATACGTATCGAGAGATTGCTAGCTGACAACTCAGCTTCTTTGTCCAGACTGTCTGCCAAAAGATTGGAAGCACTCCAATAGCTTGCACCGCAAACCGTACCCAAACTAATAACCAACAGCAGGCACAAAACGATAATTAGCTTATTCTTCAAACTATTTTTCATACCGATTCACTTCTCCCTTCTGTTTTTTCAACAAAAAAAGACTGCCCACCGACAGCCCATCATGACTACGGTATGGCAACCCGGCTGTCCTAGCTGCGAAAGTCATTTGACTTTCGTCCTTAGACCCGTGGCTTTGCGTCCCTGCCTTTCAACAGGTTTGCCTTTGTCATTCCTTGTTGTTTTTTCAGTTAATGTCCACTTTTTTTCAATCTCACCTTTCATTTCCCATAACTTTTCGCTAATAAACCTCAAAATGGACAAAAAGCTGACAACCTTTTACAGTTGTCAGCTTTTTGTCAAACTTTTTGATTAGCTTAATCCGATCACTTGCCCATCCTCGTCTACATATAACGATTCCGCAGCTGGCTTTTTCGGGAGGCCTGGCATTGTAACCAAGCTTCCGGTCAATGCGACGATAAAACCAGCTCCTGCTGATATGCGCACTTCGCTCACTTGGATCGTGAAGTCAACAGGTGCCCCCAATAGATCAGCGCGGTCCGTAAAGGAGTACGGTGTTTTCGCCATGCATACAGGCAGATGAGACATGCCCATTTCTTCTACCTTTTGCATTGTTTTCAATGCCAGCGGCGAAAAGACAACCCCTGATCCACGGTATACTTCTTTCACGACAGTCTCTATCTTGTCTTTAATGCTGAGGTCTTCCTCATACAAGAATCGGAAGGAGGAAGGTCGCTCTGCTGCACGCGTCACTTTTTCAGCCAGCTCGACACCGCCAGCTCCTCCTTCTGCCCATACTTTGGAGAGTGCCGCTTCGGCTCCGGCCGCTTGGCACAGCGCAATGACGGCATCAATCTCTGCCTGTGTGTCCGTCGCAAAATGATTGATGGCTACCACTGCTGGCACACCGAACTTCTGGAGGTTTTCCAGATGGCGCTTGACGTTTTCGAAACCTTTTTCCAGAGCAGACAAGTTCTCCACAGCCAGGTCAGGTACTTTTACCCCACCGTTGAATTTCAACGAGCGAACCGTAATGACCACAACAGCAGCCGATGGAGTCAGGCCTGCTTTTCTACACTTGATGTCAAAAAACTTCTCTGCTCCCAGATCAGCACCAAATCCCGCCTCTGTTACGACGTAATCCGCCAGCTTCAAGGCCATCTTGGTTCCGATCACGCTGCTGCACCCATGCGCGATATTGGCAAAAGGTCCTCCGTGAATAATGACCGGAGTTCCCTCGATTGTCTGTACGAGATTGGGCTTAATCGCTTCCTTCAAGAGAACGCACATCGCATCGACCGCGTTGATTTCTTCTGCCCGTACAGGCTGGTCATCAAAATCGTAGCCAACGATGATATGGTTCAACCGCTCGCGCAAGTCTGCCAGATTCTCACTCAAGCATAAAATCGCCATGATTTCTGACGCGGTCGTAATCATGAAACCATCCTCACGCGTCATCCCATTGCCGTCACCCAGACCAACAACGATGTTACGCAGTGCGCGGTCGTTCATGTCCATTGCCCGTTTCCAGACGATTTTCTTTGGATTGAGCCCGCGCGGATTGCCATGGAAAATATGATTGTCGATCATCGCTGCCAACAAGTTATGTGCAGCTGTAATCGCATGAATGTCCCCTGTAAAATGCAGGTTAATTTCATCAGCCGGGAGAATTTGTGCTTGGCCGCTTCCCGTTGCGCCTCCTTTGATCCCCATGCAAGGACCCAAAGACGGCTCGCGAAGCGCTGCAATTGTTTTCTTCCCGAGATAATTTAATGATTGTGACAGACCAATCGTCGTGAGCGTCTTCCCTGCTCCCGCCGGATTTGGGTTCATCGCTGTAACAAGAATCAGTTTGCCATCAGGGCGATCCTTCACTTGCTCCCATAGTTCATCTGATAGTTTGGCCTTATACTTTCCGTATAGCTCCAAATGCTGTTCTTCGATACCTGCACTCTTGGCAATTTCAACAATAGACTTCATTTTTGCCTCCCTGCCACACCAGAATGAAATGCACCAGTTACCAATCTTCTACATTCTGCATAATCATCCTTTCTCCTCTCCTCTTCGACACATTACGCAAAAGAAAAAGCCCACATTCCGACAAACGCTCAGAATGCAGGCTCTCTGTTATTTCCCAAAAATTTTTCCCGGATTCAAAATGCCGTTCGGGTCCAGCACTTGCTTCATGGCTTGCATGACGTCCAGTGCATCTCCATGTTCCTTGCGCTGGTATTTGATTTTCCCTACACCCACACCATGCTCTCCGGTGCAGGTTCCTCCCCGACTCAATGCGTATTCCACCAGATGGGCATTTACTTCCTCGGCACGCGCCACTTCTTCGGGGTCATTCAGGTCGATCATCAGGATAGCGTGATAGTTCCCATCCCCGACATGCCCTGCTATCGCTCCATCCAGCCCAGCGCGATCAATCGCTTGCCGCGCATCCACAACAGCTCCTGCCAGCTCAGAAATCGGCAAACAAACATCTGTCACCATCAGCTTTTTCCCGGGGGATTTGTGCAGGAAGGCATACGCCAGGTTATGACGAGCGTCCCAGAGCTGCGTCCGCGCCTTCGAATCGGTTTCAAAAAGAAACTGCGTGCAGCCATGTCCATCGGCGATGTTCTGCGCAAAGTCGATATCATACGCGAGACCTTGTTCACTGCCGTGGAACTCGATAAACAGCGTCGGTGCTTCCGGGTAACTCGTTTCCTTATAAAGATTCACTTGTTGGATAGAACGTTCATCAACCAGCTCGATTCGCGCTACTTGAATACCCGCTCCAAGAATATCCACGACGGTATCGACGGCATCCTGCACGGAAGGGAAGCTGGCACGTGCCGCCGTTGTCGCCTCAGGTATGCCGTAAACACGCAAGGTCAGCTCTGTAAACACACCAAGCGTTCCCTCTGACCCGACAAACAGCCCTGTGAGATGGTAGCCTGAGGAGGATTTGGCAGTCATGCTCCCTGTACGGATGATACGTCCATCCGCCGTCACCACTTCCAGATCACGCACCTGATCACGCATCACGCCATAGCGGACAGAGGTTGTTCCACTAGCGTTTGTAGCAGCCATCCCACCCAAAGTCGCGTCGGCGCCAGGATCGACGGAGAAAAACAATCCGTGCTTTTTCAATTCTTTATTGAGCTGGGTACGCGTCACACCTGGCTGGACTCTCACGAGGAAATCCTTCGGTCGCACCTCCAGCACCTGGTTCATCAAGGAAAAATCCATGCTAATTCCGCCCGCATAAGGAATCGCGTGGCCTTCCAGACTGGTCCCCATGCCAAACGGCGTTACCGCAATGCGCTGTTCGTTGGCCAGCTTCAAGATTTGACTGACTTCCTCTGCTGTCTGCGGAAACACGACCACATCCGGAAGACGCGGGGTATGATACGATTCATCATGGCTGTGGTGCTCCAGTATTGTGGGGTTAGTCGATACTCGTTCTTCCCCCAGCAATCCTACTAACGCTTGCTTGTAATCCACGTTGGTTCCTCCTCCGTTACTTGCTCAAGTTGACAAGGAATAAGCTGATTTCAGGAATGTAGGTGATGAGCATTAAGTCGACGATCATGATGACCAAAAACGGGATCACCGCTCGCTCAATCTCCGTATTCTGGAGCTTCGCAATATTTCCTGCTACCAACAAATTGATCCCAACCGGTGGCGTCAGCATACCGATCGCGGAGTTGACGACCATGATCACCCCGAATAGCACTGGATCAATGCCCAAAGAATTTGTGATCGGCAGCAGGATCGGTGTCAGGAGAATGATCGTAACCGCCGTTTCCATGAACGTCCCCAAAATGAGCAGCAAAATGTTAATAATGAGCAACGTAATGATCGTGCTGTCTGTAATCCCCAGCATGAATTGCGCAATTTCCTGCGGGATGTTTTCCCTCGTCATCAGATAACCAAACGCATTGGCGGTGGCGATAATCAGCATGATGACGGCTGTCATACTCGCAGAGCCGGCGAATATTTCCCCCAAGTCCTTCCACTTGATCTCCCGGTAGACGAAAAGCCCGACAACCAGACCGTAAATCACGGCTACCACTGCTGCTTCTGTCGGAGTAAAGATGGCTCCGTATATACCACCAAGAATAATGATCGGCATGAGTATCGCCAAAATGGCGTCCTTGAATGCCTCCCCTATCTCTTTGGGCGTATGCTTTTCTCCGCCACCCCAGCCGTTTTTCTTACTGATCCAATACGAGTACAGAATCAACGAAATGGCTACGAGAATGCCCGGCCCGATCCCGGCAATAAACAAGTCGCTAATCGAAGCACTCGCTGCTACCCCGTACAAAACCATCGGCACGCTCGGAGGAATCATGACACCGATCGTTCCCCCTGTTGCATGCAAGGCCGCAGAAAAGCGAATATTGTACCCTTTTTTGACCATGTGCGGGATCAATATTCCCCCTACGGCTGCCGTTGTCGCGGCAGAAGAACCCGATATCGCTGCAAAAAAAGTACAACCCATGACCGCCACGATAGCCAATCCTCCAGGCAGATTCCCGACAATCGTATTCGCAAAGCGAATCAGCCTAGCGGAGATTCCGCCTGTTTCCATCAGCTTTCCTGCCAAGAGGAAGAACGGGATTGCCATCAGTGGGAAGGAATCTGTTCCATTGAACATTTTTTGAATGACAACCAGAAGAGGGATGTTTCCCTCCAGCATAAACACGACAACCACGGATAACCCCAGTGCCACCCCAATCGGTACGTTCAGGATCAGGAGCACCAACAGTGTTAAAAACAAAATCGTACCCACAATCTGGTCACTCCTTCCCGGTAATGTCTTTCCACGTCACATGGATCACGTTCATGATGAGTAAGGCACCGCTGATCGGAATCACCATGTATACATAGCCCATGGGAACGAGCAGAGTAGGTGAGGTTTGTGTCATGCTTCTCGCAGATATCAAGTAGCCTTGCTGAACCATGATGAGAAAGAAGACCAGACTACACAAAGCGGCAATAACCAGTACCACCTTGTTCATGCGAGGCGACAAGTACTTTTGAATGTATTCCGTACCGATGTGTGCCTTGATCGACATCGCGTACGCTGATCCCAGAAACGTGATCCAGATCAGCAAATACCGGGCCAATTCCTCCGTCCAGGCCAAGGGCTGGTCGAGCAAAAAACGGAAAAGCACCTGCAGGAAGATGGCGATCACCATAATAGCCAGAAGGGCAATGATGAAAAAACGAAGGATGCTGTTTATTTTGGAAACAAGGTTGCCCACACACAATCTCCTTTCGCAGGAAAAAGGGGAGAAAAGCCAGAGTGGCCCGTCTCCCTTCTGCCGTTTATTTTGTATTTACAATTTGATCCACCAGCTCTTTGCCAAACTGCCCGGAAAATTTGTCGTAGACAGGCTTCATCGCATCGCGGAAAGCTTGCTTATCAACGTCCTCGGTAATGACTACACCTTTTGCTTTAATATTAGAAATGGCCTCATCCTCCATCTTGATCATCAAATCGCGCTCGTACTGACCCGCTTTTTTGGCTTCCTCGGCAAGAAGTTGCTGGACATCTTCCGGGAGCTTATCCCATACAGGCTTGCTGAACAAAATCATCGCCGCTGAGTAGACATGCCCGGTCAAGGCCATTTGCGTTTGCTTGGATTCATATAGCTTGTAGGTCTGTGCGACAATCGCCGGATTTTCCTGAGCATCGACGACTCCTTGTTGCAGCGCCGTCAACGCCTCTGTCCAAGCCATTGGGGTCGGCTTCGCGCCCAATGCTTCGAATGCAGCCAGATGGATCGGGTTTTCCTGTGTGCGTATCTTCAACCCTGCTACATCCTCCGGCTTCTTGATCACCTTCGAGCCATTTGTAATATGGCGGAAGCCGTTTTCAGCCCAAGCCAGCCCGACCAGATTGGCGTTTTCCAAATCCTTGAGGATGTCCTGCCCGACTTGTCCGTCGAGTACCTTGTACGCCTGCTCACGGCTATTAAACAAGAATGGGAGATCCAACACACCCAGCTTCGGATGGAAATTCATCACGGGCGCAGTCGAGGTAATCGACATATCCGCCGTTCCAAAGGTCAGCGCCTCTGTCAATTCACGCTCCGCTCCTAGCTGGCTCAGCGGATACACCTCGATTTTCACTTTTCCGTTCGATCGCTTGTCGACATCCTCGGCCATTTTTTTCAATGCCAAATGGTATGGATGATCCTCCGTCAGTGAATGCCCTGCTTTGAACACATAGCTTTGGCCGTCACTTTTCGGTGCTTCTGTCCCCCCGGCTTGTCCCGCAGGCGGGGCAGTCTGTTGACCGCCTCCTCCTCCGCATGCCGCCAGAAATAAAGACACAGACATGATGCTCGCTAGCACGAAGCTCCCCTTCTTCCGAAACATGCGATAGTACCCCCTGTTGATTCTTTTGTTTTTTAAATAATATGAAAATTTAGTTCATTTTACTAGATCCCTCTTCCGCCGTCTACATTCATGACCTCGCCCGTGACAATTTTGGATAGATCAGAAGCCAAATAGAGAGCCGCATGCGCGATATCCTCTGGCTGAATCAACATGCCCAATGGAACACTGCTGATGAAAATATCTTTTTTCCCGGCCTCTACCTCCGCTTCATCTCCATTGATAAACTTACCGAGCATCGGCGTCTCTGCCGGACCTGGATTGATGACATTGACCCGGATTTGAAAAGGGGCTAGCTCAATCGCCAGTGCCTTGCTCAACATAATAGCGGCCCCCTTGGACGCGCAATACGCATTCAGCCCCGGACGGGCGCGAATCCCGGCAATCGAAGCGATATTGATGATGCTGCCTTTCCCCTTCTCCTTCATGTGGGGAACCGCATGCCTTGTCGTCAAAAAGATCGACTTCGTGTTCACAGACATGATGCTATCCCACTGCTCCAAAGTCAGCTCCTCAATGGGGGTAAACGCTTGGGGAACACCCGCGCAATTGACCAGGACATCGATCGATCCGTACACTTCGAGCGTTTCCTTTACGAGTGCAGCAACGCTAGTATCGTCTGTCACATCTGTTTGCACCGCATGACCTTTCCCTTGTAGCAGCTCTTGAGCCACCGCTACTGCCGCCTCTTTGTTCAAATCAGCCAGGATGACGTTGGCTCCCTCGTCCGCAAAAAGCTTCGCAATGGCCTTGCCCATTCCGGACGCAGCCCCTGTTACAATCGCCGTTTTTCCTTGCAAAAGGTGCCCACTCATAGGTTGATCACCACCATTCGCTCTTCTGTCATTTCTTCGACTGCGTAACGCGGGCCTTCCTTGCCCAGTCCGCTGTTTTTAACTCCGCCGTATGGCATGACGTCATTACGATAGGTCGATACGTCGTTGATCACCACGCCACCATACTCCAGGACCCGTGCCGCTTTCATCGCGATGTTCAAATCACGGGTAAAAATCCCCGCCTGCAAGCCGTACTCCGAATCGTTGGCTTGGGCAAACGCGTCATCGAGATTACTGTACGGAATGATCGTAACGACGGGCGCGAACACTTCCTGGCAAACCACCTTCATCTCTGGCCTTGTATCCACCAACACAGCCGGATAGAAGAGAGCTCCCTCGCGTTTGACAGGCAAGAGCGATCTGGCCCCTTGGCTAATTGCTTCCTGTACCCATTCCTCAGTACGACTCGCTTCTTTTTCACTGATCATCGGTCCGACATCCGTCTCCGGGTCTTCCGGGTTTCCTACCTTCAACTGATGGACATGTGAGATATACAAGTCACTGAACGCCTGCATAACCGATTCATGTACGTAAATGCGCTGGACAGCAATGCACGCCTGACCGGCATTGTGAAAGCTGCGGGCGGCTGTTTGACGGGCTGCCAGCTCCAAATCTGCATCGAGGTGCACGATATTGGGAGAGTTGTTGCCCAGCTCCAGCGCAACGGGACGCATGCCACTTCGTTCCTTGATGCGGCGACCGACTTCTCCTGACCCGGTAAAGGTGTACATGGCAATGCGCTCTTCATCCAGCAGCCATTCCCCTACCTGACTGCCTGCCCCCGTCACGATATTTACATAGCCTTTTGGCAAGCCCGCTTCCTCCAGGATCTCCACCAATAGAAAGGTTGCGATAGGTGTGACTGTAGCTGGCTTAACCACCAGCGTATTTCCTGCTGCTAGCGCTGGCGCGATCTTGTGCGTGCTGAGCAGCAAAGGGTAGTTAAACGGCGTTATGGCACCGATCACTCCCTTTGGCACCCGAATGGTAAAGCCCAGACGGTTTTCCGAGCCTTCTGTTGCTTGCAGCGGAATCATTTCCCCGTGAATCTTCTTGGCTTCCTCTGCCGACAAGCGCAGTGTATTGATCGTCCGATCCAGCTCATTCATCGCATCCTTGCGCGTTTTGCCCACTTCGCGAATCAAGGATCGCTCCATCTCGTCTCGGCGTTCCTCCATTAGCTCAGAGGCTTTCAGCAAGATTTTGTATCGTTGAAAAGGGGTCAATTTGTCTGCCTTAAACGTCTCCCACGCAGCTTCAACCGCTTCCGTTACATGCTGTTGACGGGCCTTGGCAATACGTGCGATGCACTCGCCCGTGTACTTGTGAAGGACGGGAATGTAGCTCTCGGCTTTCACCCATTCTCCACCGATGTACAAATCATACGATCTCGCTTCCATGTCCTCTTCCTCCCTTATATTTATCTCGTTGTTTGATAGATGTGGCGAACGATTTCGTCTCCCAACTCTTTTGTTGTCGCCGTCCCCCCAAGATCAGGAGTGAGCACCTTGCCATCTTGCAACACGTTTTCGATCGCGTTCATGATGACAGCACTGAGCTCTGGCAGATCGAGATGATCCATCATCATGGCGAGGCTCCATACTTGTGCGATCGGATTGGCGATTCCTTTCCCCGCGATATCTGGCGCAGAGCCGTGAATGGGCTCAAACATGGATGGATACTTGCGCTCCGGATTGATGTTCGCAGACGGAGCCAAGCCCAACCCACCAACGATCGCCGCCCCGAGATCGGTCAAAATGTCTCCAAACAAATTGCTCGCGACAACGACGTCAAACGTTTCTGGTCGTGTGATGAAATACGCAGCAAGTGCGTCGATATGATACAGATTGGTCTGGATACCTGGGTATTCCTGACTGACTTCCTTTACGATCTCATCCCAAAATGGCATGGAGTGGTTAATGCCGTTGGACTTCGTAGCCGCGGTCACGCTCTTTTTCGAACGTTTTTCCGCCAGTGCGTAAGCGTATTTGAGGATGCGCTCTGTGCCGTACCGGGTAAATACATTGTTTTGCACCGCCATTTCGTACGGTGTACCTTGGTGCATGCGCCCACCCATGTTGGAGTACTCACCCTCTGTATTCTCCCGCACCACGACGAAATCGAGATCGGCATGCCCCTTATAGCGAAGCGGACTTTCCAGGCCTTTGAGCAGCTTGACCGGGCGAAGGTTCACATACTGCTGGAATGCTCGGCGAATCGGCAAGATCAACTCCCACACAGAGACATGATCAGGAACCTCGGGTGCCCCTATCGCACCAAGCAGAATCAAATCATAGTCTTTTAAAATAGGGAGTCCATTCTCCGGCATCATTTTGCCGTGTTGGAGATAGTAGCTACAGTTCCAATCCATGACATCACGAGCAAACCGAATGCCGCCGTGACTCTCTTCTATGGCTCCCAACACCTTCAGGCCTTCTTCCATGACCTCGGGACCGATTCCGTCTCCTGGAATTACTGCAATGGAATAGTGAAGCAACAGTCTCCCTCCTAAAAATCTAAATTTTTCGACTTCATGCAACGCTATTCACTTGCATGATTAATGCCAAGCTCCGGATCATGCACCCTGACCGAATAAAAGTCTTCCATCCGTTCCTCTCCATGCATCACTTGTCTGGTGACATTGCAAAACAACGCAACAAAATGTTGCAACACGCATTGCAACATTTGTTCTCGCCAAGCTATACCGTTTCATCCATTATCGGGTACAGCCGAGATACATGCAAAAATGGGTCATAGTCTTACTTTTATTTCCAAATGATGATTTTATCGAATTCTCCTGCCATGCCACAAACTGCATTCGAAAAATGACAATTGCTGTAAGCTTGCGACCCAAAATTACTCGTATCTCGGCTGTACCCCTAGATGTGCTACGGCTTTCCTTTGATGGAAAAGAAACAGCAACCATTCATAAATCCGGTTGCTGTTGTATCTCTCATTTTGGTTACTCAACATAACTATGTACAACATTGTGCTACTTTCAATTCATCACTTCTTCTTATCCATAAAGATCCGTCTTCTTTGATCATATAATCTATTTTATTACTCTTTAAAGCTTCTATCTGTTCTGAGGATGCTCCATCAGAAAATCTATAGTAATCATTTCCGGTCCCCACATATAAAAATCCAAATACTAGCACCACAACTATTGCTGTTGCAGCCAAAGACACGATTAATTTATTCTTCATAAATATCACCTTCTTTCAAAAAGGAGAATCAGGAATGATTATTCCTGATTCTCTTTTTTCTTACGTAATAGGGGGAAGATCTTGATCTGCATAATCTTCTTCTTTACCTGTAAATCTCTCTAGTGTCCAGGTACTCTCTTTTTTGTTTGGTTTATTTATTTTTTTAAGCTTTCCGCTTTTGTATAACTCATCAATCGCAATTTTAACGTCTGAACGACTGCTATCACTGTCTATCCCCTCTTGTGCTGCTTTGTATCGTCCTTCTTCATTATTGTGCATATCCATTTTATATGTTAAAGATTTTTTGTTTTGATAGGAAGCGCCATCTTCGTGTGCACTCGTCCACTTTTGCTAAAGTATATTTGGATTCGTATGAACAATTAGATTGTTTAAATGTACAGAAAGAATCTCAATATCTTCGAGCTATATTATACGCAAAGACTACGGATGATATTGAAAAAGCAGTACCATTATTATTAGATTGCTTGCACATGCGCCCGCAAAACGAAAAGTTACCAGTGGTAAATGATCTGCTGGATATTTATATAAGATTAGGTGATGAGTTGGGGGTCGTAGATATTTTTCGGTCAGAATCTTCATTTTTGCCGACTAACGTTGGTACACCGAACCAATGTACTCATCTAGGTTTATATTTTCGCGCAAAAGGGAATTTTTACATTGAAAAAGGCGATTTAGATATGGGGTGTGCCAGTTTATTAGAAAGTGCTATGTATTATAAGAAAATGATGAAATTGGAAGAAGCGATTAAAAGCATTGGGTATATATTTGAGTACTATACAGCTAACAAGGAAAATTTACCTTTCGGCATACTCCAAAAAATGGAAATATTGTATACTGTACATAATACCTAAACCCGCAAGGGGGTGATACTCGTGAAAAAGTTGATGATGTCTTTATGTATTTTATCCGCGTTATTTGTCGTACCAGTTGGGGTAGATACGTTAAGTAAAGAACCTCCGATTGCAAAACACTATCCTGACCCATGGTAAGCCAATTTGCTCCCGACTCCGGTCGGGTTTTTTTGTGTTCAAAGGGGTAGCGCCAACAGTTTGACCGATTTATACGCTTAGCATTAGCGGACATGTATTTTCATCGTTCCTGATGACCTTAGCGGACGTAACTGGCCGTTTTCTGGCATGCTGATGACCGATAATGATGTTTAGCGGTCATTCGCTTAGAGTAAGAGAAATCGGCTTTTTATACGGCTTAACGTCTTTAGCGTATATTTCCGTTAAAATGTTGGCGGTCGCCCTCAAAAAACATGCTTTTTAAGATTGCTCCAAATAGATGCAATCACCATTTTTTGTAAGTGTATGACCCAGAATTACTCGTATCTCGGATGTACCCCATTATGACTATTCCTGATTAATCGCTGCCCCAATCTGGTATTCTTCTATTTTGCGATACAAGGTATTGCGTCCGATTTGCAGCATTTTGGCCGCCCTGCTGACATTACCGCCACTTTTCTCGAGGGCCTTTTTGATCGCTTTTCTCTCTGTTTCACGCAACGAAGGAATGGCATGATCCGAAGACTCAGGCGTATCGGCTTCCATCAATCCCTCTAGCTGGATGTGATCGCAATCAATGATGTCCCCCTCTGCCAAGAACACCGCTTGAATCAGCACGCCTTGCAGTTCCCGGATATTGCCCGGCCACGCATAAGCACACAGCTTATCCTGCGCCTCGGTCGTCAGTATGTACGGTTGTTCTGTGTCGATTTGCTGCAATAGATGTTCCGCCACCTGGATGATATCACTGCGCTTTTTCAACGACGGCAAATGAATGGAAACCCCTTTGAGCCGGTAGTACAGGTCAGCCCGAAAACGTCCCGCCTTGATCTCCTCTGACAGGTTTCGATGCGTAGCGGCAATGATCCGCGCATAAATGGGGCGGGATTGATTGCTCCCCACCGGGGTGACGACCTTTTCCTGCAAAACGCGCAGAAGTGCCGCTTGCGCACGCAAAGACATATCCCCGATCTCATCCAAAAAGATCGTGCCTTTTTTCGCCGCTTCAAACTTTCCGATTCTTCCTTCCCGATGTGCCCCTGTGAATGACCCGCTTTCATATCCAAATAATTCACTCTCGATCAAATTTTCTGGAATCGAACTGCAGTTCACTGCGATAAAAGGCTCATGCGCGCGCGGACCTGTCTCATGGACCATTTGAGCGAACAGCTCTTTTCCCGTACCGCTTTCCCCCAAAATGATCACAGGAAAATCAACCTGTGCTGCCTTTTGTCCGAGCATCTTTGCCTGCAAGAAGAGCGGGCATGACCCAGCTAGACGCGGAAATGGTTTCAGCTGTGCTTTGGGTGCCGCAGACCAAAAGCGCAGGCGATGATCTCTCACATTGCGACTGGCACGCTCTTGCTCCGCACTTACTCTCGTTCCCAAGGCCTCCGCTCCGAGCTGCTGTTGCGCAGCCTCATTTAAGCCCACGATACGCTCGTCCCGATCCAAGCCGACGAGTGCCAGCTTTTCTCGACCGTCTCCTCGCCTTGATGAGACTGGTAAGGCAATCACGCGCTCGGCATCTGATAACAAAAAGCGGTTTTGCAGAGCCTCTGCGATCATGCAAGCAATGGTTAGGGCAAACGGATGGGAATATTCTTTACGCGTACTAATGTCAATGATGCCCAACATCTCACCCGCAGGTGAAAAAATAGGTGCCGCTGAGCATGTAAGAAAGCGATTTTCCAAAAAGTAGTGCTGCTCTCCCTGTACCTGAATCGGCTGTTGTGCGATTAGGGCTGTCCCAATCGCATTGGTTCCTTTGTAGTCTTCTGTCCAATTCGCTCCGATTTGCAGCTGTACTTTTTGTGCCTGGTTGGCGAAGACCGGGTCCCCGATCGTTTGAATAATATTTCCTTCCCGGTCAGACAAGAGTGCGATGTGCTCTGTCGATAACAAAAAGGGAGCAAGCTTGTTCAAAAGCGGGAGACTTTCACGAATCAGAGGGTGATTATCTTGAATGATTTCTTTGATTCGTCGGGCAGAAATGATTTGATCATTGGCCTTCTCCGTAACCTTGAGGTTCGATTCCTGACAGCGCTTCCAAGATTGCTGAACAATCGTCGACAACACGATTCCCTCCCCCAAAAATCATTCCTTCTCAGTATAACATGAGAGTCCTTGCTATTGAAAAACCAGTCGAACCACGAGCACATTTGTCCGACTGGCTGCTATTTACCTGAACTTCCTCGAATAGAAAAATTCCGTAATCGGCGCCACAATGAACGTCAAACCGACGACGACTGCCAACGGAATATTTTGAATGTCATTGAGTGCTGTAACCCCTTCGGACAGAAACAGGACCGCAGCAGACAGCACCATAAGCGCATAGTATCCGATTCTCGCACTTTGCGTCTTGATATGCTTGTCCAACTCGTCACTTTCACTGTATTTCCCGCCCTCGTAATCTCCCCAGGTGATCGAGTTCAACAAGTACGATAGCGCAATACAGCCGAAAATGATCGTGCTGACATCCAGCATCTCATAACGAGCCCACCGATAGCCACCGTGCCCAGCGATCGCCAACAATAGGATGGATGAAACAATCACGTTGAACTTTTTCATAGCTTCTCTCACTCCTCCCTATATGGTTGAAACAGTTCGTCAATCGTAACCCCTAGGTTTTGCGCCAAATCAAAAGCCAATTGAAGGCTCGGGTCGTATTTGTTGTTCTCTATCGCATTGATCGTCTGTCTGCTTACCTTGCACAGTTCAGCCAGCCTGCCTTGCGAGATGTTCCCCTTTTCTCGAAATTCCTTTATTCGATTTTTCATGGAGTTGTTCACCTTCCAATTACGGGGTGTAAAAAACTTTTTACACCCAAACTATAGAACATGACAACGTGATGTGTCAAATATGTTTTACACCCCTAGCCGTCATCGGTCATTTTCCGACAGATATCCACTCTTTTGTCCCAATACGGAACACGACATGATCCATTATGGAACAATTTCTACCCTCTTCCACGCAAGAAAACGCTGTCATTTCGAGCTTTTTCACGTTGGTACGAGACTTGCTTTTAGAGAGGGCTGTAAAGAAATATGTGATAAATGAGGAGGCGCTCGCAATGATCTATGCTCAGCCCGGCCAAGCCGGTTCCAAGGTGACGTTCAAAAATCGTTATGAAAACTACATCGGGGGTAATTGGGTTCCGCCAGTGAAAGGTGAGTATTTCGAAAACGTGTCACCTGTAAATGGCAAGGTCTTTTGCGAGGTAGCCCGTTCGACAGCCGATGATATTGAGCTGGCACTGGACGCTGCCCATGAGGCAAAAGACGCGTGGGGTCGTATCTCTGTTGCACAGCGCGCGAATATTTTGTTAAGAATCGCAGATCGTATGGAAGCCAATCTGGAGATGCTGGCAAACGCAGAGACGTGGGAAAACGGCAAGCCCGTTCGTGAAACACTCGCGGCCGACATCCCGCTGGCGATTGACCATTTCCGTTACTTCGCGGGAGCGATCCGCGCGCAAGAAAGTACACTCGCTGAAATCGATAACGATACGGTCGCTTATCATTTCCATGAGCCACTCGGTGTCGTAGGTCAAATTATTCCGTGGAACTTCCCGCTCCTCATGGCTACATGGAAGCTGGCTCCAGCCTTGGCTGCGGGCAACTGCGTCGTCCTCAAGCCAGCGGAGCAAACACCTGCATCCATCATGGTGCTGATGGAGCTGATCGGCGACCTGCTCCCTCCTGGCGTCGTCAACGTAGTCAACGGCTTCGGTCTGGAAGCGGGTAAACCACTTGCATCCAGCAATCGCATCGCGAAAATCGCCTTTACGGGTGAAACGACGACAGGGCGCTTGATCATGCAGTACGCTTCCCAAAATATCATTCCAGTGACGCTGGAGCTGGGCGGAAAATCGCCAAACATCTTCTTCTCGGATGTGGCTGCAAAAGACGATGCCTTCTTTAATAAAGCGATTGAAGGCTTCGTACTGTTTGCGCTCAACCAAGGTGAGGTTTGCACGTGCCCATCCCGTGCGCTCATTCATGAAAGCATTTACGACCAATTCATGGAGCGTGCCCTGCAACGCGTAGCCAATATCAAGCAAGGAAATCCGCTCGATACGGATACGATGATCGGCGCACAAGCTTCCTTGGAGCAGGTAGAAAAAATCCTCTCCTACCTGGATATCGGCAAACAAGAAGGAGCCGAATGCCTGATTGGCGGCGCTCGTGCACAGCTTGCAGGTGATCTCGAGGGCGGCTACTACATCCAGCCAACAGTCTTTAAAGGTCACAACAAGATGCGCATCTTCCAAGAGGAAATCTTCGGTCCGATCGTCTCTGTAACGACCTTCAAGGATACAGAAGAAGCACTCGCTATGGCCAATGATACGCTGTATGGCTTGGGTGCTGGTGTATGGACACGCGACACGAACACAGCCTACCGCATGGGCCGCGAAATTCAGGCTGGCCGCGTTTGGACCAACTGCTACCACGCTTACCCGGCTCACGCAGCGTTTGGTGGCTACAAAATGTCCGGTATCGGCCGCGAGACACACAAAATGATGCTGTCCCACTACCAACAAACGAAAAACCTGCTGGTCAGCTACAGCGATCAAGCTCTGGGCTTCTTTTGATCCATGAGCCAGCCACAAAAAGTGCTCGCGACAGATGCTGCACTAGCATTAATTGAACGGCTTCGCGCCAAACACGGTGACCTGATGTTTCACCAGTCAGGGGGCTGCTGCGATGGCAGTTCCCCCATGTGTTACCCGCTCGGAGAATTTCTCGTGGGTGAGCAGGACGTCCTGTTGGGCGAAATCGGTGGCTGCCCGTTCTACATGGGCAAAGCGCAGTATGAGTATTGGAAGCATACGCAGCTCATCATTGACGTCGTGAATGGGCGTGGCGGAATGTTTTCGTTGGAAGGACCTGAGGGGGTACGCTTCCTCACACGTTCACGAGTATTTTCAGACACGGAACCGGAATAAAAAGAAGACCGCTCCTGCCTTTTTACGGCGGGAACGGTCTTTTTTTGCTTGGATGGCTATCTCGATTTTTTGCGAGAGGTACGTTTTGCAGGAGCAGTGCTTGCTCGATTGCCTTGCTTTGCATTCGGGCGTGCTGAGCCGCGTTGAGCAGCTACTGGCTTCTTGCCAGAGCTGCTCGACTTGCGATCAAAACCACTTGCTGCACGATTCCCTTCCTTCGGCTTACGTCCAGTACCGCCTGTTGCTCGGCTACCGTCCTTCTGCCTACGATCAAAACCAGCTTCTACACGGTCGCGCTCCTTCGGTTTACGCTCGAAACCGCCTGTTGCTCGGTTTCCTTCCTTCGGCTTACGATCAAAACCGCCTGCTGCTCGGTCACGTTCCTTCGGCTTACGCTCGAATCCGCCTGCTGCTCGGTCACGTTCCTTCGGCTTACGTTCGAATCCGCCTGCTGCGCCGTCCCGATCCTTCGGCTTGCGATCAAAACCGCCGCTCTTTTGTTGACGCCCTTCCTCATCTCTTCGGCGTTCCCCAGAGCCTTGCTGTCTTCGCCCAGCTGACTTACCTTTGCCTCTACCTTGCTTGTCTCCGCGACGCTCGTCCTTCCCGAACCGCTCCCTCTCAGACCCTTGCTGTCGCGTCTGCTTCTTCTGATCACCCGATTCCCCGCGATCCATTTCACGCCGCTCCAGAGACAGATTGATCCCTTCTTCAATCTCCCTGAGTTGCCCCCAATCCTTCCCCGCCACCAACGTGAAAGCCGTTCCTTTTTCCTTGGCTCGCCCCGTTCTGCCGATCCGGTGTATATAACTGTCTACATCTTCTGGAATGTCGTAATTGAAAACATGTGTGACTCCCTCTACATCAAGCCCGCGCGCTGCTACATCAGTTGCGACCAAGTACTGAATCCTAGACTCGCGGAATCGCTTCATGACATCCTCGCGCTTCGCCTGTGACAAATCGCCGTGCAACTCGTCAGACATATAGCCTAAACCTTGCAGAGCAGCATTCAACGTACTAGCTCTACGCTTCGTTCGGCAAAAGATCACCGCGAGAAACGGCCGTACTTCATCCAAGAGACTACGCAACGTCGCTTGCTTCGCTCGGTCTGTCGTCTCCACCGCGATTTGGCGAATATCCTCTAATGTGATACGTTTGCCTTGAACTTTGATATTTTCCGGCTTTTGCATAAAACGCTTCGCAAGTGTTTGCACCTGCTCAGACATGGTGGCCGAAAACAGCAAGGTCTGTTTTTCAAAAGGCGTATTTGCCATAATATCTTCTACCTCAGGCAAAAAACCCATATGAAGCATTTGGTCCGCCTCATCCAGGACAAACATCGAAACTTGCGATAAATCAATCGTCCCTCTTCGCAGATGATCCAGCAACCGTCCTGGTGTCGCGATGACCACATGTATTTTTCCTTTCAGCTTTCTCAGTTGCTGATTGACATCTTGTCCACCATAAACCGCGAGTACTTGGATGTCTTCCAGCTTTTCCGTCAGCTTCTTTACCTCTGCCGTAATTTGCAAGGCAAGCTCCCGCGTAGGGGTAAGAATCAACGCCTGAACATGTGTCGCTTGTGGATCCGCTTTTTCCAAGATCGGCAGGACAAATGCGAGTGTCTTCCCGGTTCCCGTCTGCGCTTGCGCGATTACATCTTTTCCTTCCAGCACAACAGGAATTGCTTTTTCCTGAATCGGTGTAGGCTCGTTAATCCCGTTTGCTTGCAGAGCATCTATCAGTTCCTTATGTATTCCCAATCTCCAAAAATCAGCCAGTTTCGCCATCTCCATTCATAAATCTATCCGTTATTACTTCGTACAAACTGCCATGCCGATAAAGTATCGTACGCCATCGCGGGGGGGTTTTTCAAACGTAACGCCTCTCTGATAGTACATATCCACGTCAGAATAGCGTACAAACAGCTCCGCGAACTCTTCGGGCGTCAACTGATGAACATGGAAGGGCTCGCTCGTCTGCATGCCCCGCCCTCTGCCAAAGGGACTGGACAGCACGAGCGTACCACCTGGTTTCAGCATCCGATACAAGTTTTCCATAAACAGCAAATCGTCTGCGACATGCTCTATTGTCTCAAAGCTCAAAATCGTATCAAACAACCCCAATTGCTCGGGAAGCGTCGGATCAAGCGCGTCACCCTGCTGATACGTAATCTTTTGATGGTTGTATTCCCGATTGGCGTACCATATCGTCGCCTCATCGTTGTCGACTCCGATCAGTTCAGTCAGCTCTCGTTTTCGATCCTTTGCGATCATATGACATCCGTAGCCAGTACCGCAAGCGATATCCAGCACTCGACCTTTTACATAAGGCGCGGCAAAATAATATCTGGCTATATGCTCCAGCAGCATGCCATTCGTAGGTTTTAACAGCTTGGGGATGATTCTCTCCCCGGTCCATTCCAGCAAAAGCAATCACCAATTTTCTTGTATTCTTCCTCACATCTTACCTTATTTATCGGTTTGATCCTATTATCTAGCATTTCCTGAACGCTGTTTATTAAGAAATTTGTAAGACATTTCATTACTGTTTTGTTAGAGCTGGGCGTTAAGATAGTACCATGAATGCATTCATAAGGTGGGACGAATCATGACCAAGTATCAAGTCCTCGTAGTCGACGACGAGGCTGAAATCCGCGACGCAATCGAAATCTATCTCAAAAATGAATCCATGAACGTATTCAAGGCTAGCAATGGACTGGAAGCGTTGGAAGTACTGGAGAATAAAGAGATCCATCTCATCCTGATGGACATCATGATGCCAAAAATGGACGGAATGACCGCCACCTTTCAAATTCGCCAGAAAAAAAACATCCCGATCATCATGCTGTCTGCCAAGTCAGAGGATACCGATAAAATCCTCGGACTCAATATCGGTGCCGATGACTATGTGACGAAGCCTTTTAATCCCTTGGAGCTCATCGCCAGGGTCAAATCTCAGTTAAGACGTTTTACCAATCTGGGAAGCGCTCAAATGACAGAAGATGAGATTCAGGTACGCGGCTTGACCTTGAACAAAAGCACAAAAAATGTAGCGATTGACGGTAACGAGGTCAGGCTGACGGCTACCGAGTACAAAATTTTGGAGCTGTTAATGGAAAATAAGGGTCGGGTGTTTTCGATCGAGGAAATTTATGAACGGGTCTGGAGAGAGCCTTATATGAACGCGGAAAACACGGTGGCCGTCCACGTGAGACGCATTCGGGAAAAAATAGAGATCAACCCGAAGGAACCTAAATACTTGAAGGTGGTATGGGGAATTGGATACAAAATCGAAAAATAAACGCTTTGCGGTGCCCGTGCTCATTGTTATGATCGTGAGTATTTCGCTCGCTCTCGTGACGATGGCCGATCTGTACCATAAACGCGAGAACCTCCAAGAGGATAATTACTTTCAAAGCACAGGCTTCAATCGTGAATTAGAGACATTTGCCGAGCTGGTGAAAAAGGTTCATGTAGATTATGCAGACTACACTCCAGGAAAGCTGGACGAGAAGACAGCGAATCAGCTAAAAAAAGAGCATGAGGAAACCCTCCGATCGATTAAGGAAGATAACCAGCTCTTAGATATGATAAAACGGGCAAAAAGTGAGGGTGACAACGAGAGAGTCGCCCAATTAACCGAGGAACATTCACAAAGCTTGCAAGAAGACATCGCGAAAGCAACGTTGCATTATCAGGAGCAGGTGAACAACAGAATCGCCGAAAGAGATGCCGAGTACGAGGAACAAAAAAACAGCCTCACCTTGCGAAGCGGCTCCTTCAAATACTATGTCACCGATAAAAAGAACAACAGAGCTTACACCAATCTCGCGCAAGAACCTACAGAATGGGAACTGGCTCGATATGCGCGCTATACAATCAACCTCCCTAATACCAACGGGGATCTGGAAAGCATCAATCGCACTTATCAACTGAATCAACTAAGTGGTATTTTTTATGTCCCAAAAGAACCAGACGGATATAGTCAGGTCCACACAGATGCACTCTACTATGATTCCATTCGGGATCGGCTGATTAGCGAGTTTGTCCTGCTCGGGGGCACTCTGCTCATCCTTGCACTCTGCTACTGGTATTTGCCAGTCAGCAAAGCGCTAGAAGTACCGATTGTAGCGAAAAGCATGGCAATGTTCCGCTTTATCCCGTTGGATATTCGAATGGCGCTGGCGTTCGTACTTGGCTTTACGTATTTCATCATGATCGCGAACACGCGCTTTTTCTTCTTACCAATTGATGCTGAGCATTTCTTCACTCTTGCGTTCGTTTCGTTGTTTACTGCTTACCTGCTTCTACAATTCATGGAGGCATGGCTTATGTACAACCAACCTGAGAGATTTACGCAGCAGTGGCAAAAGAGTATTTTAGCCAGACAGCGTGTTCTTCTTAAAGAAAGCTACGCCAACCGCGGCATGTTCTTTAAAATATCCACCTTGTTCATCCTGACTGTCATGTTTGGGATGAGTATCGGTTTTGGATTCGTCGGCCTAGTCGAAGGCTCTGGCGCCCTACTGTTTTTTAGCTTCTTGTATGGCATGTTCTACATGGTCGTCGTTTTCCCATACACGCTACGTCGTTTGGGACTGATGAACCGCATCATGCACGGTGCCTCCGAAATGGCGGGGGGAAATCTGAACGCTACGATTCAAAAGGTGAAAAAAGGAAAGTTATCTGATCTCGCGCACTCTCTCAACAACATCACAAAGGGACTCAAGCACGCGATGGAAGAGCAGATGAAAAGCGAGCGCATGAAATCCGAACTGATCACGAATGTCTCCCATGACTTGAAAACACCGCTGACGTCGATTATCAACTACGTGAACCTGCTCAAACAAGAAAATCTGACGCCAGAGGAACGAAAAAACTACGTGGATGTATTGGATCGCAAAGCAGATCGACTGCGCGTTCTCATCGATGATCTGTTTGACGCAGCTAAAATGTCCAGCGGCGCGGTTGAGCTAAATATCGAGCAAGTGAATGTCGCATCCCTGCTCAACCAATCCATTGCAGAATTCAGTGACAAAATCGAGCAATCGACGCTCACCTTCCGCGTAACGACGGAGCAACCAAAGATTGTCGCCCCTCTGGATGGCAAGAAAACGTGGCGCGTATTTGAAAATCTAATCGGCAACGCCCTGAAGTATTCCATGCCGAATACGCGCGTCCTGATCCATTTGGCAGAGACACAGGATGAGGTCATCCTGACGTTCAAAAATGTCTCCGCCTATGAAATCGACTTTGATGCACAGGAACTGTTTGAACGGTTCAAGCGAGCTGATCAATCCCGACATACCGAAGGCTCTGGCCTCGGCTTGGCTATCGCAAAGAGCATCGTAGAATTGCAAGGCGGCAGGCTGTCGATCGAGATTGATGGCGATTACTTCAAAGTCATGGTCGTATTCCGTAAACACGCGTAAGGATCAAATAGGAAAGCCAGTGCCCGTTCGTCAGGCACTGGCTTTCTTACTTGATTTTCTCCCTGTTAGATGGCAAAGTTCCTTTCAAATAGGGACTCAAGCCTTTCAGCCACTTCTTGCTCGTCGGCCCCCTCCACCTCAAACATAATTTCATCTCCGGTCTTTGCCCCCAGAGCCATTACGCTGAGGATGCTTTTTCCATTCGCCTGCTTGTCATTGTAGATCATCTTGACCGACGAGCTGTATTGATTGAGCAGGTTCACCAAGACAGAAGCAGGGCGAGCATGGAGACCTCCACTCACGGCTACTTCCAGATTCATTCGGATCAATTTCACGCCTCCCTTCCTGTCCAAACTCTTACAGAAAAAACTTCTCGATGACTTCTGCTACCCCATGCCGATCGTTCGTTTCCGTGACATGCCGAGCCAGCTGTTTCAGATCATCAGGAGCATTGCCCATCGCCACACCCATTCCGGCGAATTGGAGCATCTCTGCATCATTGTAATTGTCACCTACAGCCACGATCTCGTCAGGCTGAATCGCAAGTCTCTCACTCACTACCGCTAGACCACTTGCCTTGGAGATGCCCACAGGCAATATTTCCAAATTATTCGCGCCCGATGCCGTCACGCGAATCCCCGAAAGCTCGGCTTTCTCCAGCTCTTGTCTTGCTGCCAACAGACGCTTTTCGTCACCCGTGACGAATATTTTCGGAGCACACACTTCATGTTTTCGAACGTATCCGGCTATCAACCGCGAGGCCTGAATTTTGAGCGGGTATTGATTTTTCCAGAGCTGGCGCAGTGTCCAGGCATTTAACAACGGAAACAAGTCCGTCCACTTCCACGTGCGATTCGTGACAGCATAAGACTCATGCAGCAGCATGACATCCAAGCCATGCGATACGAGTATATCTGTCATCCTCGCCGCTATCTCATACGGAATACGCTGTACATACAACACCTGATCCGTCTTGGGATCTGCGACGTATGCGCCATCATGGGAAACTAGTGGTGCGCTGATCTGGAACTGCTGCGCCAACGATTTGGCCGATGGGTATGCCCTGCCAGTTGCCAATGTGACGTGGACGCCTTGCTTCACTAACTGGGTAATAGCCCGCTCTGTTACTTTGGATAAGGTATGGTTCGACATCAAAATCGTTCCGTCCACATCCAAGGCGAGGAGTTTGTATTTCACACGAGTCCCATCCTTATGTGACGGGCTTGAAAAACTGGGGCAGGTACTCCTTGTGCGCCTCCAGCATCTCATCGAGTATTTTTTTGGCGACCACATCAGACGGCACCAGCGGGTTAATATTCATCGCCAATAGCGCCTTATGATAATCACCCGTTACAGCTGCCTCCGCTGCCACTCGCTCAAACGACTTGATTTGCTGTACGAGTCCACGCACGGGAACAGGCAAATCACCAACAGCCAAAGGAATCGGTCCTTCTCTTGTAATCACGCAGTTTACCTCGACCGCCGAATCATCCGGAATGCTGGCAATCGCTCCATTGTTGCGAACATTTACCGTCTGGATATCGCGCTTGTCGTTGTAAATGGAGTAAATGAGATTGCAGGCAGCTTCACTGTAATAGGCTCCGCCACGCTGCTCCAGCTGCGGAGGCTTAATATCTAAGTCTGGGTCTTCGTAGAGTGCGAATAGCTCCGCCTCCACCTGCTTGACCACTTCAGCCCGCGTACCCTTCTGCTCCGCTTCTTCCAGCTCATGCTCAAGCATCGTACGGGTCTGATAGTAGTAACGATGATACGGGCACGGGAGAATCCCCAATGCTTTGATGAAATCTTTATCCCAACCAAGGTCCAAAATGTTTTGCATCGTAATACCCGATTGGTCGCCCGTTATCTTATCGATTACCTGGGAAATGACGTTTTCCCCATCCAGGTACACACCCAGTCCGAAGATCATATGATTCAATCCGGCAAAATCAATATGAACCCGCGATTGCTCGACGCCTAAAACTGTGGCAACACCCATTTTCATCCCGATGGGAACATTGCACAGTCCAATGACCTTTTTGCGGTTGGTATACCGCAGCACTGCCTCTGTGACCATACCAGCCGGATTCGTGAAGTTAATCAGCCAAGCATCTGGACACAGCTCTTCCATGTCACGACAAATGTCCATAATGACCGGTATGGTACGCAAGCCTTTGAACAAGCCGCCAGGTCCATTCGTTTCCTGACCGATCACCCCGTATTTCAAAGGAATACGCTCATCCTTGATCCGCGCATCCAAGAGTCCTATGCGCATTTGTGTCGTGACAAAATCAGCGCCTGCAAGTGCTTTTCTGCGATCCAAGGTCAAATGGATCTCGATCGGTACCCCTGCCTTCTCCACCATCCGTTTTGCAAGAGCGCCCACAGTTTGAAGTTTTTTCTCGCCCTCTGGAATGTCAACCAGCCACAATTCCCGCACGGGCAATTCATCGTAGCGCTTGATGAAGCCTTCCACCAACTCAGGTGTATAGCTAGACCCTCCACCGATCGTTACAATTTTGATTCCGCTCATACTCCTGCCTCCTTGCCTGCATGGATTTGGCTGTACATCTCAACAAACTCCGTAGCCAAATCCTTGACTGTAATCGCGTTCATCAAATGATCCTGGGCGTGAATCAAGAGCATGCTGATCTCCGTTTTTTCGCCCGCAATTTCCTTCTGGATAAGTGCCGTTTGATTTTGGTGTGCACGACCGAGCTCTTCTCCTGCACGCTTCAACGCGTCCTCTGCGCCTGATAAGTCTCTATTTTTAGCCAGGGCGATCGCTTCCATTGCCAGACTCCGCGCGTTTCCTCCGTGAAGTATTAGTTGAAAAATAACGTCTGTATGGTCCAAATCTATCTCCACCTATCCAAGTTCGCTAAAAGTCACGAGCTGTATTTTTTGATCACGAATGTATTGCTTTAACTCTGCTGCTGTTAAGATTTTCAATTCTGTGGTTCGTTGCTTTGCGTATGAACTACCTGTCAGTACCGCTTCGTCCAAATAAGCAGGGTGCGTCATGATCTCCACTACAGGATAATCTGCCATATCCTCTACGATCCTGACGAAGGATTGTACGGTTAGGTCATCTCCATAAAAATGATGAGAAAAGCCTTCTGTCGTCAAAACACTCGACTGGTCTCGCTGCTCCTCCGTCCCGGACATCCACGGATAGCGAACTGGTACTCTATATTCCTCTGCCAGCTTCAAAATAATCGGCAAAACGGCTGGATGTGCATGCACATGATGATGGCTGTCAATGTGTGTCAACGTAAGCCCCGACGCCACGAAAGCCCCTAGTTGAGCGCGAAGCTCCTGCTCAATCTCCTCCGGTACAGCGGCAACCAAATGATCTTGCCCGCGTCGAAAACGCCCCTCTCCATCCGTTAGCGATGGTACATCCTGACTGACTGGCGATCCGCATGTGAGTACCAGATGAATGCCCACTCCGAGCGTTGGATGTTCTTTGGCCAGCCCTACAGCGTGCTCGAACCCCTCCATATTGACCATCAAGGTCGCAGAAGTAACGACTCCTTCTCGATGCGCTTCGACGATGCCCAGATTGACGCCTTTGGAATAACCAAAATCGTCAGCATTCACAATCAGTTTCATAGATAGCCTCTCCTCTAGCGATTACATAGTCACAGCTGTATCGGAAGCAGCACCCGCTTTTTCTTCGCTAACTTTTTGTTTATCCCACAGTCGGAAGAACGGGTAGTAGATCGCGAGCGAAATGATGAAGTTCACGGCTTGGAGAACCATCCCTGACACTTTTCCGCCCGTAGCCAAATACCCGCTGACAAGCAATGGTGTCGTCCACGGAACAGATACCCCGCTAGGCTTTGCTACCCATCCGAGCGACATCGCAAAATAACTGATAATGACCAATATGACAGGGGTCAGTACAAAAGGAATGATCAAGAGCGGGTTCATGACGATCGGCATACCGAATATGACGGGTTCATTGATGTTAAACAAACCAGGTCCGATCGAGAGCCGGCCGATGTTTTTCATCTGTTTACTTCGTGCCATGAATACCATCAAGAAAACGAGGGCCAAAGTTGCACCTGATCCGCCTGCATATACCCACATGTCAAAAAATTGCGTGGTAACGACGTTTGGCAATTCACCGTTCGGATTTGCCTGAAACGCCGCTCTGTTCTGGTCCATCAAGGTAAGCCAGATTGGACTCATAATTCCGCCGACAACCGCAGCACCGTGCAAACCGACGGCCCAGAGCACGTGAATAAGCAACACGCATATGATGGCCCCAATCAAGCTGCTACCGACCACACTCAATGGTCCGACAAGCAAATCTTTTACAATATTATGAATACTCTCGAAGGAGGTGTTTTCCAGAAGAATCCGAATCAGCCAGACCACGACAAGCACAGCACCCGCAGGGATCAATGCCACAAAAGATCGAGAAACGGCAGGGGGAACTCCGGGTGGCATGGAAATGACGATTTTCATTTGGATGATTTTGCGATAAATCTCCGTTGATAAGATCGCCAATATCATGGCTACAAAAAGTCCCTGACTCCCCATTAGCGTAAGAGGAATGACGCCGCCAACCTCTTGGGCTGCACTCGCTCCCTCAGGGGTGAACATGATTTTATACGGAGTGGCGAGCAAGAAGGATGCGACAGAGATTGCTCCAGCCGACAGCGGATCGACCTTGTACTTCTCCGCCAGTCGATAGGCGACGCCAAAGCTAACAATCAAACCCATGACGTCAAAAGTAGCACCTACCGGATACAACAGCTTCGTTCGCCATTTCTCGCCGAAAATACCACCCATGAATTCGTCATAACCGGGTATCGGTATGAAGCCAATGATGAGGAAAATGGAACCAATGATCAACAAAGGCAAAGTAAGGATAATTCCGTCACGAATGGCCTGCAGATGCTTTTGCTCCGCCATTTTTCCTGCAATCGGCATCATGCGGTTTTCCATAAAAGAAACAAATCCGCCCATACGCATCCCCCTCCTACTGTTTTAGACGAAGTGCAAACTCAAGCACGTTTTTCCCGTTCAACGTTCCGTAATCAACCGTACTGATTACGTCTACAGGAATTCCTCTGGATGCCCCTTCTTTTTTCATCTCTGTCAGCTTGTAACGAACTTGTGGCCCCAGCAAGAGCACTGCTGCTTGGTCGATATGATGCTTCACTTCATCTGCGGAAACTGCCCATATTTTTGCGTCCAACCCTTTTTCTTTGGCAGCTTCCTCCATTTTTTGAACCAGCAAGCTAGTCGACATACCTGCTGCGCAACACAATAAAATATTCATTGTACCCCCTCCTCTCGACGATATGCCTTTTTGTAAGAGCAAGTTACATGCCAAAACACCAAAAAATGTATGCGCTTTCCAAAAAAACCGCATGGCTAGTCATATTTCGCGGCCTCTTCGCTTGTCATCCCTATTAGTGTTTTTATGTAAGCGCTGTAGTGTTTTGTTTTGAAGGTGGAAAAATCAAAAAACAAAACACTGGTTACGCCAGTGTTTTGTTGTGTATAAAGAAATTCATGATAAAACAAACGTCATCTTCGCTGATCGCGACCTCATACTTGTCTTCCAGCGGCAATAATTCATGTCGGATTAAGCTGTACAGCTTGCGGTTCTCCAGCAAAAAACTATCTTTTTGAATATACGCTACGGATTGCGTTCCTGCTTTCAAGCGATCAACCAGGCAGCAGATGTGCAGGTAGGCGCCAATTCGCGTGTCAAAAACCAAAGAATTGTTCAGTCGCTCTTCCATACGGCCGACACACATCCTCACGTCAGCGAGAACATCTTGTCCCTCTACCATTTGCAAGTGCTCCCCCAGCGACTCTTGCATCTTCAGATAGGCCTCTTCCAGATCGATCACTTTCTGGATGTCAGCCATCGCCTCTCCGTTCAAAACATCGTCCATGCTATGGTGACGCAATTCGCGATCGAGAATGTAATTGCTCACCACGAAGAGAATTTTCCTCTCCTCCTTGATTTTTCGAAGCTGATTGCGGGCTTGTGCCTTATCGATCAGTTGCAGCGGCACAAATTCCAGCAGGTTATCATCGTACCTGAGCCTCGATTCCAGCAGCTTTTTCAAAAACAAGGCACTACCTTCCCCAGACAGGCAGGCTGCGACGATCGTCAGCGCGGGAACATGCTTTTGTACCTGCTCTTTCGGCTGCTCCTCCCGCTGGTAGAGCGAAATGCCCAAGACATCTCGGTAAACATCCTCCAGCGAATGGCCGAGCATGGCCTTTCGAGTGGCCTCAATCACATGTGGCGTGCTGACCATCGGAATGACCTTGACTGGGATGCCGATCTCCCGCTCGATGATCTCGCCAAAGCCGAGCAGCGACCCCATATCTACGAGCAACAGCAGTCCAGCCTTGCTCCCGATCTCTCTGGCTACTTTCAGTGCTTTTTCCAAAACACTCATGGAATCTTCTTCGAGCGGCAGATCGATGGCTCTCGCATATTGTGTGACTAGCAATCGGTTCGTCACATCGACCATCGCTGTCGCACCGCCGCTACCGTGCGTAATAACGAGTACCCCGATTGTTTCCCGTTCTTCCTCCATGCTGACATCGTCGAGCACGAAAAACATGGTCAAATATCCAGCCTCACCAATCGGCAGATCCATGAGTATCGCTTCTTCTATCATGCGCACGCACTCTAGCGCCACAGCAAACTCTTTCTTGTATTTGATTCGCACATGGTTGATTTGCGGATTTACGATCTGCTTGCCTTGTGCGAGGCGCTCCTTCGACGTCTGAATATGCAGCGCGAGACCAAAGATCACCTTCTGGCTCAAAATCTTCTCCAGCTTGGCCTCTGCGAAGCGAACGATCTCTTCCACGAGGTGAATGATGAACGGGTCGATAATCCGGGCCATGTCGCCCTTGTTCACGCGTTGGTGGACACCTTTGATAAAGGTCGTAAAATAATTCTCGATGTCAAACTCCAATTCTTCCTCACTCACACCGAGGTTTTGCAGTTCATATATTTTTTGCTCGATTTTTTCATAGACACTGTCCGTCGTATCCTCTGTTTCTCGCCCGATCCAGATGCCCTCTTTTGATGGCTGCACGACATAGCAATTGTGCTCCGTCCCAATGATTTCATCTAGCTCCTGCTTGTAATCCTTCACCAAAAGCAGCCCTTGCTTGACATGATGCGGCAGGTCCTGAACCGATACGTGCAGCTGATTCTTTTTTAACGAAATGAATTCGGCATAGGCGCTGGCGCAGGTGAGCTGAATATCCGTTTTTAACTGCCCAATGTTATTCGGGCAGTGATAGCACAAGAATGCCTGCACAGCATTGGCCGATATCTGAATCTCTCTCCCCAACCGAAAAGCTTCTTCTTGAAAAATTTCCATCGTAATACTAAAACGCTCTTCCAAGCCACGCTCAACCAAAGAGGGCAGCTTGATGACCATGGGAATGCGCCTCATAAACGTTTTTAAGAGACTCGACTCCGGATTTTCTGTCGTGGCCATCACAATCTGGACGTGAGCCGTCCGCTCCATCTCTGTTTCCCCTACGCGGCGGAATATGCCCTTATCCATAAAGGTAAAAAAGATTTCCTGTCCTTCCGCTGGCAGCCGATGTACTTCATCGAGAAATAGAATGCCACCGTCTGCCTTTTCCACTAGTCCTTTGCGGTCCATCTCCGCTCCAGTGTACGCCCCTTTTTTGACGCCGAACAATTGACTGATCAAGAGCTGCGGGTTGTTGGCATAATCGGCACAGTTAAAAATCACGAAAGGAGCATGCTTATCCAGGCGTCCAATATCAACGGCAAACTCGTGAATCATCCCAGCAAACCACGATTTGCCCACACCGGTTTCTCCCAAAATCAAGCAATGCATCCCTCGCGGCGGATACAAGACGGCCGCCTTTGCCTGCTCAATACGCGTGATCAGGCTCTTGTTGGTTTTCGCCAGTCTGTCCAGCGATGTCTCCGCTAAATAGAGCGAATCGTTTTCTTGCTTGGCAAAAAACAGCGTCGGACGCCCTTCTTCCTTCTCGATTCGGCCTTCCTTCCACAAACGGTTCAAATCACTGCTCACATTCGCTCGACTCAAGCCAAGCCGATCAGCCAACTCTGAAGCGCTTACTTTTTTATCAGGACCAGCGTCTACTAACGTCTGGAATATTAAATCTAATCGTTTCACTCTATCACCCGCCGTTGAATAGATAGAAAGTCACGAAACTCACAACCAATCCTTTTCATTTCCACGAATATTTGGAAAAACCTGCTTTCCTATGAATATGATGGGCATATATACATGCGATTTCGAAGACTACGGATAGCTATGTATATTCTGAATATAAACACCTGCATGCTTGTCCATCCTTTATTTTTTCCGTGTCCTTTGACTTATGTACGATATAATAGATAAATAATGTTTGACAGGAGATAGCAAATCCATGATGGTTTTCATCTTGTTTACCATATGGGCATTAGGTCTGTTCGTTCTGTTCACAGACCCGAAACGAACGTCGATCCGCTGGGCTTGTGCGACTGCCTTTGTTGGGGCTGGGGGCTTTATCTCAGGCGTGATTGACGAGACGATCATGCCCTATTTTGCAAATTACCTGGCCGCAAAGCCCGGGACCACGAACACCCTGATATTGGTGAGCCGCATCTCTTCTTTTGTTTGCCAAGTGGGTTTGCCGTACACGTTTCTCATGTTTGCCGTACATTCAGCTGAATTTTTGTCTCGCAAAGTAAAGCTGACGATACAATACGCTGCTCTTCTCATGCCGCTTGGGATGCTTTGGATTACACCCATTTATCCCGAGCTGCTTTTTAACTACTGGATTATGGTGGCATGGGTAATTCCGTTTTTTCTGTTCTCCTGTACGCTGCTTATCGTGCAGTACATGCGAGAAAAAGATCCACTCGTAAAAAAGAACAGCTTTTTCACGAACGTACTCATCATCATTCCGTTGTTTTTCGTCTTTATTTTCATCTATGTCATGCGTATCCAGAACGATTACGAAGCTTGGCGCTACAACATGGTCGTGGTCACAATCCAGTTTATCCTGATCGTTGCCATTAGTTTGAAATACGGCTTCCTTGGCGTCCGTCTCCGCGTAGAAAAACGACGTCTGGACAGTACCTTGCGCGCCTTGACTTCCGGTGCACAAATCATTAACCATACGATCAAAAATGAAGTAGGCAAAATCTCGCTATATGCCGACCGTATCGAGACATATGCAGATGAAACCAACCAGCCGTCGCTAAAAGAAGACGCACTTGTCCTGATGCAATCCTCGCAGCATATGCTGGACATGATGAATCGGATTCAAAACCAGCTGCGGGACGTCGAGCTGCGCGAAGAACCATGTGACCCCGGCCAAATTATCGGGCAAGTCACACAAACTCTGACGCCCTACACCCTGAAACAACAGGTAGAAGTCGTTAGTGAATTAGACGAAACCCTTCGCTTATATGGCGATGGCGTACAACTGCGCGAAGTCATCACCAACTTGTGCATGAATGCGCTGGAAGCCATGAAGTCGGGCGGCAAGCTCCATCTTCAGCTATTTTTGTCCTACAAGCATCTCATCATCACTGTCGCGGACACAGGCACAGGCATTACCAAAGAGAACCTACCTCATGTACTCGATCCTTTTTTCTCGACAAAAAGGACGGGACAAAACTTTGGTCTTGGGCTCTCCTACTGCTACAATGTCATGCAAAAGCATCAGGGCCAACTGGAAATCTACAGTGAGCAAGGCAAAGGAACCACCGTTTTCCTGTTCTTCCCGAAAAAGCGCGTCATCACAAACGACTCTGAATAGCGAAAGGACGCTCACACATGAATCCAATCAGGGTATTTTTAGTAGAGGACGACCCGGTCTGGCGCAAAGGTCTCATTGACTTCCTGAACAAAGAACCGGATCTCACCGTAGTAGGGGAAGCCGGGTTCAAAGCAGAAGCAATCGAGCGCTTTTTGCCTGCCCAAGCGGATGTCGTCCTGATGGATATTAACTTGACCGAGAACAATCTGGACGGGATCGAGACAGCAATCGAATTCATGGCACTCCAAGCTGACAGTAAAATCATCATGCTCACCTCTCTGACAGACGAGGCAGTAATCGTGGAATCCTTCTCAGCGGGTGCCGTCAACTACATCAGCAAATCTAGCTTCAAGGAAATACCCGATGCCATCCGTGCTGCACACAACAGCCAATCTGCCATTCACCCTACGGCAGCTGCGGCACTGCGCAACGAATTTTTGCGTTTGAAAAACGATGAAAATCAAAAGCTGTTATCTCCCGCAGAAAGGGACATCCTACAACTAATTCACCAAGGTCAGACGCAAACGCAGATTGAACAATCTCTCCACATCACGAAGCGTACGATCAAAAATCACATCAACCGAATCCTGAAAAAAATGGGCGTCAAAACAAGCAAGGAAGCGGCCGCAAAAGCCAGCCAAAAAAAGCTATTCTAGGTCTTATTACCAGGTACCAATAAATGTTGGTACTTTTTTTACATGCTCCACTCCTTACAATAAAAGCTATAAGCGAAAAGTAATTACATCATTTGTAAAGGTGTGGTCCACATGGCCCTTATTTATTCTTTCTTAAAAACGATATTGATGTTATGGTTTCGCCCTCGTGTACTTGGACTTTCAAAAATCGACTTGTCGAAGCCATCTCTTATCACTCCTAATCACGTCTCCTTGCTAGATGCGGTACTCCTATCCTTTTGCTTGCCAAAAGAAGCGACCTTTGTCGTCAATACAGAGATCGCCAAGCGGTTTGCGTTTTTCCTCCGCTTCCGCAAGCATATCGCGATCGATCCTCTCAACCCGTACTCCATCCGTCACATGCTCCGCGTCCTCCGCAACGGACAGACGCTGGTGATTTTTCCAGAAGGTCGGATTACGACGACGGGCGGCATCATGAAAATCTACAGCGGTGTCGGCTATCTCGCTCTACGTACTGGCGTACCAGTTTACCCGATCATCATTAATGGCCTGGAGCGTTCGATCTTCTCCTATTTGAAAGGAAAGCTGAAGCTCTCCTGGTTCCCGGATGTGACCATGACAGTAGGCACTCCGTTCACTATCGAGCGCGATCAAAACCTGTCGATGCGCGAACAAAAAGCCTCGGCCAATGATCGTATCCTGCGTATTCTCCAAGAAGGCTTGTTTGAGAGCCGGATGAAGCAAAACGTGAATCTGTTTGATGAAGTTCTCGAAGCAGCTCGCCTGAATGGTGCAAAAATGGAAATCGCCAAGGACTTGACGTCATCGATCGACTACAAGACCTTGTTAATCGGCAGCTACTTACTCGGCAACAAATTACAGCCGATGCTCTTGGGGAAGCCCGTTGTCGGTATATTTCTTCCCAATTCGGTAGGCCATCTCGTAACGCTGCTATCATTGTTCCGCATCGGGACCACTCCAGCCATCCTGAACTTTTCGCTCGGCATTCGTTCCCTTTTGGATTGCTGTGAGACCGCCCATATTGATACGATCCTGACGTCGCGCGTATTCATTGAAAAAGGGAAGTTAGAGCACATCATCGCAGGTCTTTCACCGAGCATGAAAATTATTTATCTCGAGGATTTGAAAGCATCAGCGACTGCTTTTGACAAAGTGTCCGCGCTCTTCTCTTATTTGTGGAAGAAAAAAGCTTCGGCTACTACGAACGAGCTGATCCTTTTTACTTCTGGCAGTGAGAGCAAGCCAAAAGGTGTCGTACTCACGCATACCAACCTGTACGCAAATATCCAACAGGTTACCTGTACAATCGATATTACGAGTCGCGACAAGTTTTTCAATGCGCTACCAATGTTCCACAGCTTTGGACTAACTGTAGGAACGCTTGTGCCAGTCATCAAAGGAATTCCAGTCTTTCTATATCCAAGTCCGCTACATTACAAGGCGATTTCGGAATTGGTTTATGATCAAAACGCGACGATTCTCTTCGGAACCTCGACCTTTATGGCTGGTTACGGACGTATGGCTCATCCTTACAATTTCTACTCCTTGCGCTACGTATTTGCAGGAGCAGAAAAACTAAAGGACGATGTGCGCAAGCTGTGGATGGAAAAGTTCGGTGTACGGATTTTTGAAGGCTATGGGGCAACGGAAACAGCTCCGATCCTGTCGCTCAACACCCCGCTGGCTAACAAACCAGGAACCGTCGGTCGTTTGATGCCAGGAATGACCGCCAAGCTGGGAGCAGTCGAAGGAATCGATGCTGGTGGAGAGCTTTTGGTGAAGGGTCCGAACGTCATGAAGGGTTATATGATTCACGGGAAAGGCTTTGTTCCCGCTGAGGAATGGTACCACACAGGTGATTTGGTTACAGCTGACAAGGACGGCTTTCTCAGCATCCAATCCCGCCTGAAGCGCTTCGCTAAAATCGGCGGCGAGATGGTTTCGCTCAATCTGGTTGAAGAACTGGCTATGCAATGCTTCGGACACTCTGGTTTTGCTGCAATCAACGTGAATGATCCGCGAAAAGGTGAGCGTGTCCTGCTATTTACCACAGATGAATCGGTTCAGCTGAGCCAATTGCGTGCGTATTTGACGGAAAAACAATACTCGCCACTGCTCATACCAGGTACGATGCAAGTCATCAAGGCTCTACCACTTCTCGGAAGCGGCAAAACGGATTACGTCAGCTTGAAACAACTAGCGGAGACTGGAGGAAAATGATGTGAATATACGATTAAAACCACTACAAGCTCTGTACTTCACTCAATTTCTATCGGCCTTTGCCGACAACATGATTTTGTTTGTCATTGCGAATCTGCTGCGGGAGAACGGCTTTTCTCCCGCGATGCTTGCACTCGTATCGATTTCATTCTTTCTTCCTTACGTTTTTCTCGCGCCACTAGTTGGGCCTTTTGCCGACAAGCATGCCAAGTCAATCGTGCTGGTGATTGGCAACCTGATTAAAGCGCTTGGTGTCGTCCTGCTGTTTTTCATTGACCAGTCGAGCATCATCATGCTGATGTTGTGTTACTTCACAGTTGGAGTCGGAGCGGTCGTGTATTCTCCGGCCAAGTACGGAATTTTGCCGGAGCTGACTCGAAATGAAGATGAACTGTTTCATGCGAATGCACGCATCGAAGCCTATACGATCTTTGCGATTCTCACAGGGATCGGTGGTGGTGGAGCCATCGCAAACATGACAGCGCCGTTTATCTCCTCAGGAATTTGTCTGCTGATCTATCTGCTGTCGCTCGGTATGACTTTCTTCATTCCGCGTATGAGAGGGAATTCATCGATTCGCTATGGGGCAGAAGCACGGCGCTTTTTCATCGACTTCCAACACCTGATGAATCGCCCAGAAACGAGCTTTGCCCTGATTGGAACCGGAGCATTCTGGATGTCCTCTGCTGTCCTGCGCGTGGCCGTACTCGCTTGGATTCCCCTCGCGCTGGGGATTAATCCGGAGAGCTTCTCTGTTTCGCTGATTCTCGCAACGACATCCATCGGGATTATCGCCGGAGCTTTTCTCGCTCCCAAGCTCATTCCTTTGTCTCATTTCACTCGATCGCTGACATACGGATTCGGAATGTTTCTCATCATCGTGCTATTTCCTTGGGTGAGCGTCACTTTTATTGCCATCTGTTTACTGCTACTCGTCGGGTTCATGGGCGGCGTGTTCATTATCCCGATGAATACCGTCTTGCAGGATGAAGGCAAGCGGATGGTCGGCTCTGGAAAAACGATTGCGATTCAGAACTTCATCGAGAATCTGCTAATGGCAGTAGGCTCCGGCATTTACTACTTGATCACCTATATCGGTATCTCCATCTCTGGTGCGATTGTTGGTCAAGGACTGCTGCTGCTCGGGTTCCTGTTGTACTTGGTCAAGTATCGCAGAAGAATCGTTCGTTGACAGATTGGCGTCATAGAAAAAGAAAAAGCCGTGACTACTAGCGTCACGGCTTTCTTGCGTTCATCTCTGTTATTTCTTTTGCTGCGTTTTGGTTGGCGGTGTGACCGACTTTTCCGCAGCCTTTCTCGCTTCGTTCAGTTGATGATAAAATTCGCCTTTGGTTTTGACGGTCGCGAACTTCGCTGCATCGACTTTTACTTTTGCAGACAGTTCCGCAATTTCTTCTTTGGTTACCGCGTCCTTGATGTTGATGGAAGCGATATTGGTGTATTTGCCATCTGCTGTTTTCGGAACGCTCAGAATGCCTGCATTGATCAGCTCTACGACGTCCTTGCGTTCAGGTGCAGTGGTATCCATACCTGTAATCTTCCAGTTGTTTTGTACTTTTGGCTCGTAAACGCCCTTTTTCACTTCTTTCAGATACGCAATAGCTCGATTGCGGATCGTTCCACCCGTTTCACCAAACGCCGTATTGTCTTTGGAAGACCACAGTTGTTCGAACTTGCGTCCTTCCAACGCGCCACCTTTTGCCTGCAAAGCTTCCATCCGGTATGAGTTCATTCCGAGCTTCAAGGTATCTTCCGCTTTGATCGGAGTCTCATCGAGCTTGCGCAGGTTCGTGATGCGGCTGCCATATGGCTTCGTCAGGTCGATTTCATATTTCACGCCACCGAAGAAATCGTTGGTGCTGTATTTGGAAGCGCGGCGTTTTGGATCAAAGCTTACTGTCACGTCACCAGGGCGCGTGGAATTGAAGTAGCCCACAGCCCATTCCATATAGTCCTTCAAGTCTTTTCCGGTTACTTTGTAAACAGTGATCTCGCCTCCTGCGTATTGGTAGTTGTAGGCGATATCCTTTTTCTTGATCGGACCAACATCCAGCTTGGCTTTGTCGTTGTCGATCTGGTGGGCAACCACGTCTGCTTTGCTGTAGTAGAGCATCACTTCATGGAAAAAGTCGGATAGAGGCGTCTCCTGAATTTGAACCGTCGGGATGCCCTCGATCTCGTTTTTCGGTACCAGGTTCATGCCTTTGAGCTCTGCTACGACGATGTTGGCATCTGCACGTGCGAACTCATGGAAAGGCTTGAGCTTGGTCTCCAGCTCTGCATCGGATACCGCTGGTGTGCCATCTGCGCCTTTTACAGGGAGCGCTGTCGCTTCCTTGTCAGTCAGCACGAGCTTGCCATCTTTCTTTTCAAAGGTCAGGTCAATGCGGGAGATATGGGTAGCATATTTGTCTGGCTCGGAAATCAGGACCCCGTTGATCTCTTCCTTTTTCACAAGCTTGTGCATGTGACCTGCAAAAATCGCGGTCAGTTCTGGAACGGCGTTCGCGATATCTGCTACGCCCGTACCCGGAATTCCGTTTTCATTCTCGATGCCCATGTGCATGAGACCGATCATGACGTCTACTTTGCCTTCCAACTCTTTTACAGCTTTCTTGGTTTCTTCTACCGGGTTTTTGATCACGAGGCCATCCAGATGATCGGTTCCTTTTTCGAAATCGGTAATCATCGGCGTGTTCATCCCAATGATGCCGATTTTTACACCTGCGCGTTCAATGATCGTGTACGCTGGCAAGAAACGCTCGCCATTTTCTTTATAAATGTTCCCTG
This sequence comes from Brevibacillus porteri, assembly GCF_003013475.1. Lineage (GTDB taxonomy): Bacteria > Bacillota > Bacilli > Brevibacillales > Brevibacillaceae > Brevibacillus > Brevibacillus porteri. Next base: position 59,222 of record NZ_PXZO01000006.1, on the reverse strand, counting down.
CCAAAACAGAGCCTTTGTATTGGCTACTAACCTTGTCCAATACATCCAGTCCAAAATTAAATTCATGATTGCCAAAAGCCCATGCGTCATAGTTCATTTCGTTCATCGCGACCATGATAGGAGACTGCGGTTGGTCGTTGAAAAGCTCTGCCGAGTTGTCTTGGATCGAATCGCCTGCGTCCAGCAACACCGTGTTTGGATTTTCTTTGCGAATCTCTTTAATCATCGTGAACAGCTGCGTCATGCTGCCATTTTGATTCGGGCCATCCAAAGCATAATCCCACGGCATGAATCGTCCGTGAATATCAGATGTACCCAGCAGTGTAATTTTGGTTGGTGTTTCTGCGGCCTTTACCGGTGCGGCGATCCCCATCATCGCACTGCCTAGCACCATGGTTGTAAGTGCTACACTTAATAAGCCCTTCGCTAGTTTTTTCATGTTTTCCCCTCTGTCTCTCTTAATCTGTCAATGCCCCTCGATAGTGTTGCTCTTATTGTCCTCCTATTCTATTATGTAAGAAAATTCTGGGTTGCTATCTAACTATAGCAGGCATATGAAAGGAAAAATAGCAAAAAAGCCGTGACGTAAATGTCACGACTTGATCGCTGCATAGTTCTGCAAACACTCCAGAAAGAGCTCCCCGTACTTCTCAAATTTCGCCTCGCCTACTCCTTTGATCTTGAGCATGGCCTGTTTGTCAGTCGGGCAAACACTGCTCATTTCCTTCAAGGTACTGTCTGGGAAAATCACGTATGGTGGTACTTTTTGTCGCGTCGAGATTTCCTTGCGCAACGCGCGCAGGTGCTCGAACAACTCGTCATCCTCTGTCAGCTGAACAGGACGTATCGAGATTTTTTGCACGACGCGCTCTTCGCCCCGCAGAACAGGCAATGCCCGCTCCCCCAGCTTGACGATTGGATATTGGCTCTCCGTTACTTGCAAATATCCTTCGGCAATGAGGAGCTGGATCAAGTCTGCGATCTCTTTTTCCTTGTATTCCTTCATCAAACCGTACGTAGGCAACTCATCGAAGGAAAACTGGGTGACCTTTTTATTCTTGGAGCCTTTCAGTACCTGCGCGACGAGTGCGGCACCGAAGCGCTCTCTCATACGTTTGACGCAGGAGAAAATCTTCTGCGCTTCAAGTGTAATATCGGACAGCTCTGTCTCATCCGTGCAGTTTCCGCAGCGCCCGCACGCGGCAGCATCTATTTCGCCGAAGTATTGCACGATGTTTTGCTGCAAGCAGCGCGGCGTCCGGCAATAGTCGATCATTGCGTACAGCTTTTTGTATTCCAACTCCTTGCGTTCGTCCAGCACTTGATTCTGCTCGATGAAAAACGTTTGTGTCTGGATATCCTGTGGCTGAAACAGTAGAATACACTCACTTGGCTCCCCATCGCGTCCCGCACGGCCTGCTTCTTGGTAATACGCCTCCAGGTTTTTCGGCATGTTGTAATGAATGACGTAGCGCACATTGGACTTGTCGATGCCCATCCCAAATGCGTTAGTCGCGACCATCGTACGGACGTCATCAAACAGGAATGCTTCCTGGTTGGCCGCACGCTCCTCCTCCGTCAGTCCTGCATGGTATTTGGTCACAGCAAAGCCACGCTTGTCCAAATCTGCATGCAAGGCGTCCACGTCTTTTCTCGTTGCCGCATAAATAATGCCAGCCTGCTGTTTATTCGCCCGCAAGTACGCCTGGATGAATTCTCGACGGTTCTCTCCCTTGCGTACAGACAAGATGAGATTGTCTCTGCCAAACCCTGTGATAAAAAGGCGCTCGTCCTTTAATTCTAGCTGTCGCTTGATGTCCTCGGTTACCTCTGGAGTCGCTGTCGCCGTCAAGGCTGCGACGATCGGGCGCTGTGGCAAGGATTGAATAAAACGAGCAATCGCCAAATAGCTCGGACGGAAATCGTGCCCCCACTGCGAGACGCAATGCGCTTCGTCCACTGCCACAAACGAGATCGGTACATCCTGAATCAGGTTTTGGAACGCTTCAGATTCCAATCGCTCTGGGGCGATATACAACAGCTTGTACTCTCCCCGCGCCGCCATACGGAGTCGATCGCGAACCTCGCTATAATCCAGTGAGCTGTTAATTTGAGTGGCGGGAATGCCCATGCTGACTAGCACGTCGACCTGATCTTTCATCAGCGAGATGAGTGGGGAGATCACGATGGTTACTCCTTCTTGGAGCATCGCTGGGACTTGATAGCAGATCGATTTCCCGCCACCTGTTGGCATGATGCCTACGGTGTCATGTCCGGCTAACAGGCTCGTGATGATTTTCTTCTGGCCTTCCCGAAATGATTCGTAGCCAAAGTACTTTCGTAAAATCTCTTGCGCTTTATCTAACAAAGAGAATCACCTTCTCTTTCGACAGGTATTTTCAATGGGTTTCTATTAGTGTAAACATAGGCATTGGGACAAAACAAGGGGGGACTGGTTTGTTTGAGTCAACATTGTGGAGGAGAAGAAAAAGCACAGTTCTCTTCGACTCTGACACGCCAGCAGGGGGATTGACTGTCCGTCTACACTTCAAAAAGGGGACCGTCGAGCCAAAGCCACCCTACGGGCGGAAGGTTCTCAAAGAAGAAGTGTTCGACAAGCGTGGTCCCCTTTTTGAAGTTCCGACTGGGTAGGCGTTGTCAAGGTCTACGAGCCCTGTGCTTTTTCTTCTCACCGGCTTTGTTGGTTCATCCATACCTTTTCAAAAATAGTAAAAAAAGCACCACATGGGTGCCTTATAAGTAGACTACGAAGTTACTGAAATGATGAACCGTTTTTTCTGTATTACCCAAATGAACAAGTACACGATATATCCGATCATCCCGCCCGCTGTATTCAGGAGCAAGTCATCGACATCAAACGTTCCTACATTCATCACGAGTTGTGTCAGCTCCACACCGAGGCTTAACATCAGGGATAGCAGGGTGACTCTGAACAGTGAGCCAGCTTTTTTGGGAAACAGGAGTGGCAGCAGGAAGCCTAGCGGCATGAAGGCGATCACGTTGCCCACGAAGTTCACGGCACTATGCCAGCTTTGGTAATACCGAATCCCTTTGACATAGTTTTCGATTTCATGAAACGGCACCAAATTACTTTGGTAACGCAAACGCTTCACAATCACAGACGGATCGCTCCAAATGATTTTCCACTGATCTACTAGCAAACTGGTATCCAAACTGCCGAATTTAAACAGCAGTATCTTCACGACGAGAAACAAGTAAAGGGCAAACACTGCATAACCAGCAATAGCAAGCAGCTCTGTCGGTCTCTCCATTTTTTGCACGTTATCCATTGTCAAACCCTCTCTCCATCAGTTTTTTTGTCTCTGTAAAACGAGTGGTATCTTCTTCAGCGCCCATCACGACGGAAATGAGCCGCTTGTCCCCCCGCTTCGCTGTAGCCGTGAAGCAATACCCCGCAGCATTGGTATAACTCGTTTTGAGCCCATCTAGCCCTGCGATACTCCAATCAGCGTTTTTCCCATCGAGCATGAGGTTTGTATGGGATGGCTCGACCGTCCATTTGACAATATCGGGGAAGTCGTTGAGCAAGTGGTACGCGAGCATTCCTACATCGCGAGCCGTCATTTCATTTTGCCCATTTCCAGTATCCAACCCGGTCGCATTCACAAACGAGGAGGACCGCAGATTCAGCTCGGCTGCCTTCAAATTCATTTGTTCCGCAAAAGCAGATGTGCTGCCTGCCAAATACTCGCCGATTGCCACCGCTGCATTGTTTGCAGAGCCAATCGCCATCGCTTCATACAAGTCTTTTATCGGATAGGCTTCTCCTGCGACAAGATGGACCCGTGCTCCCCCAGTCGCAGCCGCATTCTCCGATACGACGATCTCGTCGTCCCAATCGACTCGCTCTTCCTTAATGGCTTCGAGGAGCATATATTCGGTCATCATTTTTGACATGCTTGCTACCGGGTAAGGCGTATCCGCATTTTGTGCGTACATGATTTCTCCTGTCTGGCTATCCAACAGAATCGCTGCCTGTGCATCGACCTTCTCGTATGTTTTTTCCGTTAGCGTAATGGGTCCTTGGAATTTCCAATCTGCTTCTACTGAGTCTGAATCGCGCAAAAGCGTCAACCCGACGAATATGATCAGCATGAGCAAAGCCCATGTTGTTTTCCTCATAAAAAAAGCCCTCCTACACCTGCAAAAACAAAGGCTGTAACCTTCATGCAGTCAGGATAGACTTTTGGATTAAAATAAACGGAAACGAAAGGTAAAGAAAAAGTAAAGCTTTTCTCAAAGGCTTGAAATTGTATGTGGGAGCCAAACCGTGAAGGTCGTCCATTCCTTTGTGCTTTCGACGGAAATACTGCCTTGGTGCAGGTCGATGATGCTTTTAGCGATAGCGAGACCGAGACCCGAGCCTCCTGTCTCTTTCGAACGTGAGCCCTCCACCCGAAAAAAGCGTTCAAACAAGTTCGGCACATATTCAGCCGGGATCGGCGCTCCGTTATTGGCGACAGAAATCGCGATACCTTCTCCTTGCTGGAAGACGCGAATGACAATTTCCGTACCAGCGCGTCCATATTTCACGGCGTTGGAAATAAGGTTTTCCAGAACCCGAACGAGCTTGTCGGTATCTCCTGCCATTTCAATTTTTTGATCAGGCGTATCTACGACTAAACGCAGCCCTGCCTCATTCGCTACGAGTCGAAAGCCTACCGATACTTGCTCAACCAGCTCTACCAAGTCAAACTCCGTTCGGTTTAAATACGCCCCGCGATTGCGGACCTTCGTGTACTCAAACAGATCATTGACGAGCACGTTCATCTGCTTGGCCTTCTCGTAGGCGATATGGGCGTAATGCTTGAGCTTCTCTTCGTCCTTGTATTTGTTCTGCTCAATCAGTCCCAGATAGCCAATGATGGAGGTCAACGGTGTTCGCAGATCATGGGAAACGTTGGTGATCAGCTCATCCTTCGATTGTTCCAGCCGCCGCTCCTCCTCCATCGCATCCAAGGCGCTTTTGACTAGAGCATGGATGCTATCGACGACTTGGCCCAAGCTGCCGTTCGGACGAAGGGAAATCTGGTGATGATAATTGCCTTTTGCAATGAAATGCAGCTCGTTTATGATTTGCTCCATCTGCTTTTGTTCTAGGTACTTGCGGATACGAACGACAGACCACGCCACAAACATACCCGTCGCCAGCAAAATGATCGGGATTTTGAAGGAGTTGATATCGAAATTGATCCGCAATTTCCAGATGAACTCTCTGATTTGCGGGATGGTGTACAAATAGTTGTTGGCAAAAAAATCAGCCATCTGAAAAACAGCGTAGATGATCAAGAGGCCAAGTAGCAAATCGAACAGGATGCGGATAAAATCCTTGGCTCTAAGCTTCAATTTTATAGCCGACCCCCCAGACCGTCTGTATCACCTTTTCGCCATTTGTCGCCTTCTCCAGCTTTTCCCGCAGGTTGCTGATGTGCACCATTACCGTCTTGTAGGAAACGAAATTCTCCATTTTCCAGCAACGGTCAAAAATTTCTTCCGAGCTGAATACTCGATTCGGATGACTTGCCAGAAGATGCAGGACGGAAAATTCCAATGCCGTCAGCTTGATCGGGGTGCCTTCTTTTGTCTGAACGAAGTGACTTTGCCTGTCGATAATTAACGGCCCCACCTCAATCACATGATCCTGTTTGCTTGCCTGCGTGTAGTTCGACCGTCGGAGGAGAGACTTGACCCTCGCAATCATTTCCAGCGGATTAAACGGCTTCGCCACATAATCGTCTGCACCCGTCATCAAGCCCAGGATTTTGTCCATATCATTCGTTTTGGCACTCGCCATCAGAATGGGAATGGTCGAGTTTTTTCGTATTCGCTTGGTAACTTCCAGCCCATCCAGATTGGGCATCATCACATCCAGAATGACGAGATCGATGGGCTTCTGCTCCAGTCTCTCCATCGCTTCCAGACCGTCAAAAGCCTTTTCGATCTCATATCCTTCGTTGCTCAAATAGATCGCCATCAGCTCTACAATCTCTTTGTCGTCATCTACAATCAAAATCCTCACGGACAAACACCTCCGAACTCGTGCATGGTAGATATAGATAGCATCACTATAACAAGAATTGTTAAAGAAAAGGTAAAGCCAAGTGATTGTTCTCTAACATTATCGCCATTCCGTTCACGAGACCAACCGAGCGAATGAGAGAGCAATATTTCAAACACGCCCTTGTGTTATAACTAACTTGAATTTGAATCAAGGGAGATGAAACCATGCGTAATTTGAAAGGAAAAATTGCATTGGTAACCGGAGCAAGCCGCGGGATTGGTCGTAGCATCGCATTACGTCTGGCACAGGATGGCGCATTGGTCGTCGTACACTATGGAAGACGACAAGAAGAAGCAGAAGCTGTCGTTCAGGAGATTGAACGAACAGGAGGCCAAGCATTCGCAATCGGTACGGACTTGCGCACTCTTGACGGCATTCGCGATTTCTATGCGACATTGGACGAAGAACTGCAGAAACGTACAGGATATTATCGTTTTGACATTCTCGTAAATAACGCAGGCATCGGACAAATCTTAACGTTGGAAGAGGCTACCGAGGAATCGTTTGACGAGGTCATGAACATCAATGTCAAAGCACCGTTTTTTATGATCCAACAAGCTTTGCCCCGCTTAAGAGAGGAAGGCCGTATCATCAATCTCTCATCCTTCGTGACTCGTGCAGCTTCCCCAAGCGTGTTCACTTACAGTATATCGAAGGGAGCTGTTAACACACTGACGCTCGCTCTGGCTAAACAACTGGGGAGCCGTCATATTACGGTAAATGCGATCTTGCCTGGCATTATTAACACAGAGATGAATGCTGGCACGTTGCAAAATAATCCAGATGGGCAGAAGTACGCCGCTGGACTTTCCACCTTCAACAGATGGGGAGAGCCTGATGATGTAGCGGATATTGCCGCCTTTCTCGCTTCCTCGGACAGCCGTTGGGTAACTGGTCAATTGATTGATGCAAGTGGTGGTTCGCATCTGTAATGGTTCTCAAAAAAATAACCGATGGCCACAAACATGGGACCATCGGTTTTGTTTAGGAAGATATTATTCTTTTGGATGAATCATTTGTTCAGGGCGCACGACTTGATCGAATTGCTCTTCGGTCAGCAAATTGCTCTTGATCGCCGCTTCCTTGAGTGTGATGCCTTCTTTGTGAGCCAGCTTTGCTACGGCTGCTGCATTTTCATAGCCGATGTGCGGGTTCAGCGCCGTCACCAGCATCAGCGAGTTGTTCAGGTTTTCTTTGATCACTGTCAGATCAGGCTCGATTCCTACTGCGCAATTGTCGTTGAAGGACTTCATCGCGTCTGCCAACAATCTTGCAGATTGCAGGAAATTGTAGATGATCACTGGCTTAAACACGTTCAGCTCGAAGTTCCCTTGGCTAGCAGCAAAGCCAATGGCAGCATCGTTACCCATCACTTGGCATACAACCATCGTCATCGCTTCGCTTTGGGTCGGATTCACCTTGCCTGGCATGATGGAGCTGCCTGGCTCATTCGCTGGAATGATAAGTTCACCGATTCCGCAACGTGGGCCGCTCGCCAGCCATCTCACGTCATTAGCGATTTTCATCAGATCCGCAGACAGTGCTTTCAGGGCACCATGTACATGAACGAGCTCATCATGGCTGGTCAGCGCGTGGAACTTGTTTTCTGCGGTCACGAATTGGTGGTTGGTTTCCATGCTGATTTCTGCTGCGACCATTTCACCGAAGCGCGGATGCGCATTGATGCCTGTTCCTACCGCTGTACCGCCAATCGCCAGCTCACGCAAGTACTCATTGCTCTCCTTGATCATCTTTTCCGATTTTTCCAGCATGCGTACCCAACCGCTGAATTCTTGGCCCAGCGTCAGCGGAGTCGCGTCCTGCAAATGCGTACGACCGATTTTGATAATATCCATATAGGCTTCGCTTTTTTCTTTCAACGTTGCTTTTAACAGCTGGATTGCAGGCAGTACTTGCTCCTCGACAGCAACCAGTCCAGCCATGTGCATCGCTGTCGGGAATGTATCATTGGAGCTCTGCGATTTATTCACATCATCGTTGGCGTGGATGCGAGCGGAGCTGCCCTTCTCTTGCAGCAATTGGTTCGCGCGATGAGCAATAACTTCGTTGACGTTCATGTTGGATTGCGTGCCGCTACCTGTTTGCCAGACAACTAGTGGGAAATGCTCATCCCATTTTCCTTGGATCACTTCATCTGCTGCCGCCACAATCGCTTCTGCCTTTTCATTGTCGAGCTTGCCCAGCTTTTGATTCGCCAGAGCAGCGCTTTTTTTCAGGATGGCAAACATGCGAATCAGTGGAAGTGGCATTTTTTCTTCGCCGATTTCAAAGTTTTGAAAGCTGCGTTGTGTTTGGGCGCCCCACAGCTTATCCGCCGGAACCTTGATTTCTCCAATCGTGTCCTTTTCAATTCTGAATTCCATCTCGCATCCTCCTTGTATAAACAACGGTTTTCTCATATTCTCTATTAAAATGATAATGATTTTCATTCTTGATATCAAGAGATGAAGTGTTAAACCGAGAAAAATGAATAGTTGTCCTCCAACGGTTGTGGTCGGGGGAAGCCCTGCCACATGTCTTCCAGTCGCCTGTATCCTCACTTCGTTCGGGCGGTCTCCTTCCAGACATGTGACAGTGCTTTCGTACAGCTTGTGTTTAGTAGATGCTTTTACATCCTTTTGTTAGTCATACAAAGGAGTTCCAAGAAGCGTTTTTCGCATCATAGACTTTGCTTTCAAAAAAACAAAAACCGCTTCTTCCCTCACGACAGCAATTAAAAAAGACGAAAGCCACGTCATGGCCTCCGTCTTCTATTATTCCTTTTTTATCTGCTTTCTACTTCTACAGAAACAACATGATCTACTGCTTTCAGCAGACTGTAAATATCCGTCGTATACGTGTTTTCCGATGCCGTAATCATCATTTCCAGCTTTTGCAGACTATTGTCCAAGTCTTTGACCTTCACCCGTTTCACTTGTAAATCGAGGTGCTTAATCTGCTTGAACACCAAATCCAAATCGCCCCCGCCTTCGACCACAATCTTGATCGACAAATCTCTTTGTCTGAGCGATTCTGGACCAATCAAGCGAAGAAGGATCGGGAACAAATTAATCGCCAAAATAATGAGGATCGTCGCGGTCACTGCCTCAAAATAAAACCCTGCTCCTACTGCAATCCCAAGTCCAGAAGCCGCCCAGACCATCGATGCTGTGGTCAAGCCCGAAATGACATCATTACTCCGGCGTAGAATAACACCAGCCCCAAGGAAACCTACACCGCTCACAATTTGAGCAGCCAAGCGCAATGGGTCCATATTTGTGTGTCCAGGCAAGGAGAACCGATGCACGGATTCAATCGAGACAATCGTAATGAGACAGCTCGCAACCGAAATAACCATGCTGGTTTTTACCCCCAGCGGCTTGTGTTTGAGCTGTCGATCCATACCAATCATCAAGCCTAGAAATAGTGCAACTCCTAGTTTTAGCAAAAAATCATACGTCGTGAATATCGAGAGTGACATGAGTCTCTCCCCCCATCTGCTTTGATGTCAGGTTTTCTTCCATCGTCTATGATAAGAAGTATATCTGGTCTTTCACCTAGTGTAAACGGGGCTTTCATTCTTCATGCAAAAAGCGGAAAACCCCCACATTAGGGATTTTCCGCTTATCTGTTTCCTTATGAATGGCTGCGAATCATGCGTTTCTGTAACGACAGCAGACGTCCAAAAAGGAAGATGGCACCGGCAGCCAATCCCGTAATCAGACCAATCCAGTATCCGAATGCTGCAAGCGAAGTGAATTTCGCCAAAATGTATCCCAAAGGCAAGCCAATCACCCAATAAGATATCAGCGCAACGATAAAAGTAACGGTCACATCCTTGTACCCGCGCAGTACCCCTTGAATAGGTGCTGCGACGGCATCAGAGATCAGGAAGAGGATCGAGTACATCAAGAAATGCTGGGCAAGTTCCAACACCTCGATGTCGGTCGTATAAAAACCAGCTACCTGCTTGCTAAACATCAGCAAGCTGATCCCGAACAAAAGGGCGATCCCAAGAGCGATACCTATCCCCAAATAACTGTACTGCTTTGCGTCCCGGAACCTTTTGGCTCCGACCTCAAAGCCGACGACAATCGTCAACGCCATGGATATGCTCAATGGCACCATGTACAGGAAGGATGCGAAGTTCATCGCTGCCTGATGCGCAGCAATCGTAATCGTGCTGTATTCACTCATGAACAAAGTGACGGCCGCAAAAATGCTAACCTCACAAAAGATCGAAAATCCGATGGGAAGCCCCAGCTTTAGCAGCTCTTTCCATGCTTTCATCGAGATCCGGTGAAAATGGGAGAACAAACCGAACTCAACAAATGGGTGTACGCGATTCACGACAAACAGAGTAATCAGCAAAATACACCAGTATGTGATGCCAGATGCAAGCCCGGCACCGATTCCACCCAGTCGAGGCAAACCAAAGTTACCAAAGATAAGAGCGTAGTTCAGTAGTACGTTAATCGGCAACGAAAGCAGGGTAATGAACATCGTTACTCGCGTCTGTCCTAATGCGTCAATAAAGCAACGGAGTACCGTATAAAGAAACATCGGAATAATTCCAATAGCGATTGCATGCAGGAAGCCGCGAGCAATCGTACGCACCACCGGCTCCAATTGCATCCCGTTCAGGATCGGATCAAGCACCAAACCACCGCCGATGATGACACCGATCGCAATCCCCACACTCAAATATAAGGCCTGCATAACCGTGTAAGACACCTGATCTCGTTTCCCTGCCCCAACCATCTGTGCAACCATCGGCATGACAGCCATCAAAATCCCCGTCAAGCCTGCCTGAACAGGTGTCCATAAACTAGCCCCAATCGCTACCCCCGCCAAATCTGTCGGACTGGCATGTCCAGACATGATGGTATCAGCGAACGTCATCGAAAACAGCGCCAGTTGTGATATCAAGATTGGAAGCAAAACAGCCAAAAACTGTCGCCATTTTTCTCTTAGCGAATAGGTTTCATTCATTTTTCATATCCTTCTAACCTTATAAGATGGGCTTATCGTTCAAATTATAAGTATATCAAAACAAGTAGGAATCGGCAAAATACTAGCTGCACTTACACAAACAAAGCCCAGGCAGATCACCTGGGCTTTACAACATTATTCAGCCAGCTTCCATACATCGGCTTTCCCTGGCTCTTCGCCTTTGGTCCACCATTTTGCCTCATAAACCTTGTCTCCGTAGTTCACTTTCGCTCCGCCATCATATGCTTTGCCGGAATCCCACGACAGTACGACATCGCTCACCAGTTTCCACGCATCGGAATGGTCTGGCTTTTCTCCAGTTACCCACCATTTTGCTACGAATTCCAGTCCATCATACAAGACGCGGTCGCCCTGTACATACACAGCTGAGGAATCCCACTCGGCGATTTCACCTGGTACTTCAGGCTTTTTCTCCTTTGTGCTTGCAGCAAAAGGTGCGCTCTCTTCGGAAATATTTCCTGCGGCATCAACTGCCTTGACTGTATACGTATAAGACGTTCCTGCCGTTAATCCTTTATCGACAAAGGAAGGTTTTTCAACTGACCCTACGCGGGAACCGTCACGGTACACCTCGTATTTCACCACACCAACATTGTCACGGGAAGGACTCCACATGAGGTCGATTTCTGTCTCTGTTGGATGGTGAGTCATGATTCCTGCTGGTGCAGTCGGCGCTTCTGTATCCACGATATCTTCTGCTTTTGTGCGAACAGTTAGTGCCTTGCTAGCGTTAGACTCTTTCCCTTTGCTATCAACTGCCACAACGGTATAGCTATAAGCCGTAGCAGGCGTCAAATCTTTGTCCGTGTATGCTGTTTCTTTGGTAGATGCGATTAGTTTGCCATCGCGATACACGTCGTACTGCTTGATTCCGTCAGTTGCCACGGATTTTGTCCAGCCAAGCGCAATGCTTGTAGTTGTTTGTGATACAGAAATCACATTACCTGGAACGGTAGGCTTTTCTACGATACCTGTTCCATTGTTAATCAAATTCACGTCAATTGCCTGGTAAAAGGCCATGCCCGTATCGGCAATTTCCCAAACACCCAAAATAATGTGGTAACCGCTACGATCTGTCGGTACATTGCACGAATGCGTTACCGTGAATGGCGGTCTTTTCCCTCCGTCCTGGAACGAGCAGAACAGTTCCAGATCAGCTCGGGAAAGTGGCTTGTTTGGATTCCAATCTTTTTTCGTAATGTAATATTTCCACTCCGCTGTACTATGCGGGGCTGTCAGATTCCACGTAAACGAATTTTGTCCACCCTGCAAGGTAATCTTGGTCCAGCGATCTGCTGTTTGTGTGTAAAGCTCAGGATAGCGACCTGCACCTGTAAATTCACCATCGGCAGGACCAGATTGGGGGAACGAACCGATGCCCTCAACGCTTTGCGGTTCATACTGAATTTGACCGCAGCCTGTGTTTTGCCCCGTCTTACACAAGTAAGAGCGACTCGCTGGCGATTCGATGTACCCGTGTGCCGAGGCTTTCTCAGCAAACACGAGAGTAGCTGCGCCTGCCACCAGCATCATAGCCAGCATGAACAAAAGCGACAGCCCTTTACTGAACAGTGTGTTTCTCAACCCTACGTTATCCATTTATTTAATCTCCTCTTTCCTGGATTAGGATCGAATACCATGTTACAGAAAATTTTTCCAGTTTCCCAGATTCTGAATACCTAAACCAAAACCTACCAAATACCCGAATTCCAGTCAGAAAATAGGGAGATGATTCAGGAGTGTATACCTATGCATGAAAATTTATATGCTTCTTTCGGGACTATTAGATCAAAAAAAGTTGCTTGCCGAAAACTTTCTTTTCAGCAAGCAACTTTTTTACATTAACAACAACGGAACTATTTTCCCGTCGTTTACATCGATCAACCCCAGATCCGTCAGCTTCAAGGCTGGACTGACCGGGAGGGAATGCGTGCTGATCGACATGATCGGGTTGTAGTGATCGTAACCGAGCGACTCCATGGCACGGCGAAGTTGTTCGACTTCCTTTGCAGTCTTTTCCAATGGTTCCTCTGTCAGAATGCCTCCGACTGGCAAATAAAGGCTCGCGATCACCTTGCCATCCTCGACCACGTAAAAGCCGCCCTGGTTGCGGATGACTTCATTGGCTGCGACCATCATATCGTGCGGATTGTGTCCGACAACCAAGAGATTGTGGTTGTCATGCGAATAGCTGGTGGCTACCGCCCCTCGTTTGATCGTATCTCCGCTGATCAAGCCATAGCCACGGTTACCGTTTTTGCCATAGCGTTCAAAGACGGCGATCAAGCCGTACGGGCTCTCCTCCCACAAGAGTTGTCCTTCCCGCACCTCAGCAATTCCACGGTGATCCTCTGTAAAAGTAGAACCGTTTTGAACGAGCATGACCCGGCATGGATAACGATTGTCCGGCACTTCTACTGTGACGCGGAAGTCTTGCTCTGTAAGTGGTGATAGCTTGATGCTCTCATAAAAATGCGCAGGAAACTGCTTCTCTTTGACTACTTGTCGGTACTCTTCCTTGACGTCATAAGCTTTCTTCCCATTTTTGTAGACACGTTCGATCTTGAGTTCATGCAGATCAGACAGCAATAGGAAGTCCGCTATTTTGCCAGGAGCAATCGCCCCTCGATCCGTCATGTTCATACGTCTAGCTGGGGTAAATGTACTCGCGTAGATTGCGCGCTCTGGCTGCATGCCCATTTGAATGGCTTTTTTCACGATATGGTTCAAATGTCCACGATTGACCAAAGAATCGGTCATCACATCATCCGTCACAAAACAAAAATGCTCAGAAACATCTTCCTTGATCAAATAGTCCATGACTTCATCCGTCATTGATTTTTCTTGAATCTCTAGAAACATGCCCGCTGCGATTCTCGCTTCCATGCCCTCACGTGTCTGATGCGTATGATCGGAGTCCACTCCCGCATAAATGACGCGATGCAGGTCCAAATCAAGCAATTTCGGGACGTGCCCCTCGATGACGAGCTTTGGATACGTCTTGCGGATATGCTCCAGGATGCGATTCGTCTTGCAGTCAGGGTCCTTGATGATGTCTACGTAATTCATGATTTCGCCAAGGCAAATGATCTCTTCAGAACGCAAGAGCTCGTCCATGTCCGCAATCTCGACAGACCCACCTGTCGTTTCCATTGAGGTAGCTGGTACGGAGCTCGGGATCGCGTACAGCATATCAACGACACAATCACGGCTCGCACGAATCATCTCTTTGATCCCTTCGATTCCGAACACATTGGCCATCTCATGCGGCTCCGGTACGATCGTCGTCACTCCGTTTTGAATCAAACCATAGGAAAACGTCTCCGGCGTCACCATCGTGCTCTCAATATGCAAATGAATATCGACCAGACCAGGAATCATGTAGCGGCCTTGTCCGTCCACGATCTCGGCAGCCTCAAATGTTTCCGTACTCCGCTCACCAATATAGAAGAATCGTTCATCCAAAACAGCGACGTTTCCTTTGATGAACTTCTTAAAATAGCTGTTAAACACTTGGACGTCTTGAATCAATAAATCGACCTTCACGAAAATTACCTCCTGTCTTTAGTCCACGAGTACCACTTTGTCTTTCGGAAACAGCAGATTGACGTTTAGGCCAGTCTTGTACGGCGTCTCCATCTCTTGATTGACCGTGAAGTCACCCAACTCTGTTTCCACGACATATTGATAGCTGCGTCCCAAAAACGTGCTTACCTTTACCGTCCCGCGCAGACGGTTCATTCCCAGCTCGGCGCTCTCTTCTGTCGTCACGAGGAGGTCATCTGGTCGCATTGCGCATTTTTTACCGGACGGATTCGCCGTACCCGGATTTTTGGACGCGGTAAAATGATGGTCACCGACACGCAGGCCGATTTCTCCGTTCTGCTCAGTGCGCTCTGCGAAGTCGATGAAGTTGGTAAAACCAATAAAGCGAGCGATAAACTCCGTCTTTGGATATTTGAAAATCGTGGCTGGATCGTCGAGCTGCTCGATCACGCCCTTGTTCATGATCGCCACCTGATCGGAAATGGAGAAACACTCCTCCTGATCATGCGATACGTATACTGTCGTAATGCCCAGCTCCTGCTGAATGCGACGGATTTCTACGCGCATGTTGATCCGCAGGTTGGCATCGAGGTTACTGAGCGGCTCATCGAACAGCAGCAAGTCGGGCTGAATCACCAGTGCCCGCGCAATCGCCACGCGCTGTCTCTGACCACCAGACAGTTCCTTCGGGAAACGCTTTTCATAGCCGCCGAGACTCACGACTTCGAGAATTTGCTGTACCCGGGTCTTTACCTCTGTTTCATTGATCTTGCGCAGGCGCAAACCGAATGCCACGTTATCGAATACAGAAAGGTGCGGAAACAGCGCATAGCTCTGAAACACAAACCCGAAATTGCGCTTATTGACCGGAACGCGCGTATAATCTTTTCCTTCAAACATGAACCGACCATCTTTTGCTTCGAGAAAACCCGCAATCAGGCGCAGCGTCGTCGTCTTTCCGCAACCGCTCGGACCGAGCAAAGAGATGAGCTGTCCTTTTTCGATATTGAGATTGAAGTTTTGCAAAATATATTGATTGTCATAGGCAACCGATACATTATCCAGCGTGAGCAATGCCATGAGTTGATGCCTCCGTTATCGTTTTGTAAAGTAGGAAAGCCCCATCAGACGTTCAATGATGAACATGAGAATAGCCGTAAGAATCATGAGCAGCACGGAAATAGCGGCGATCGTTGGATCGAAGTTGTTTTCTACGTACGTCAACATCTGGATCGGCAGCGTGCTTACTCCTGGTCCTGTCATGAAAACAGAGATATCTACGTTGTTGAACGACTCCAGAAAAGCGATCAGAATCGCAGCAATAATTCCGGAGCGAATATTCGGCAAGACGACTTTGAAAAAGGTTTCGAGACGACCTGCCCCAAGGCTTAAAGCCGCTTCTTCAATGGCGAAGTCAAAGTTGGACAAGGATGATGCAATGACGCGAATGATAAACGGAAGCATCAGCACCGTATGACCGACGAGAAGTCCCGCATAAATTGGCAAATTGTACACGACAATGACGTATTTCAGCATGGCAAAGCCCATCACAATACCCGGAATCAGGACAGGTGAGATGAAAATGCCATTCAAAATGCCCTTGCCGCGAAAATCAAAGCGACTGAGCGCATAAGCTGCCGGAATCCCCAATAAGAGCGCCAAAAGATTTCCGAACAAGGAAACGAACATCGACGTCTTGAATGTCGTCATGAACATTTCTACATTAAAAATGTTTTCGTACCACCGCCAGGAAAAGCCCTCCGGCGGAAACTTCAAGACGCTCCCCGGCTCAAACGACGTAAAAGAAATGATAATGAGCGGCCCTAGCAAAAATAGAAAGACGAGAGAGGTAAACAGGGCCAACCCGCGATTTTTCTCCTGCATAGTTTCTACCCCTTCGGATTTAATTTCGTCGCCAGCTTGTTCATGAAATAGATGACGACAAATGTAATGACAATCATGATCGTGGCAATGACGGATGCCAAATGCCAATCATTAAGCGTAATCGCATTTTGATACAGGAACGTGGAGATAACCCGCTGTTTTCCACCTAGCAGGGCAGGCGTGGTGTAGGCAGTCAAGCTTCCGACAAACACCAGAATGCTACCAATGATAAGTCCCGGTACACTAAGTGGCACAATGACCTTCCAGAAGGCAGTCAACTTGGAAGCACCCAAGCTCTCCGCCGCCTTCAGCAAATCTGGGTCGATGTTTTCCATCACCCCTACCAGCGTAATAATAATCAGCGGCAGGAACAAATGAATCAAACCAATCATCATCGCAGTCGGCGTATACAATATTTCCAACGGCTTATCGATGAGCCCGATTGCAAGCAGCGAGCTGTTCAATAAGCCCTTTTTTCCGAGAATAATCATCCAAGAGAACGACCGCACGACAGAGCTGGTCAGCAAAGGAAAAATCGCCAATGCCAGCAGGATGCCCTTTTTGCGTGGGCCTAGCTTGGAAATGTAGTACGCGGCAGGGAAACCGATCAGGACACACGCAATCGTCGTGACCAGACTAACTTGCAGCGTCGTCAGCATAATTTTCAGGAAGTACGCGTCGGTAAGAAATTGGAGATACCCTTGAATCGTAAAGCTACCATCTTGATAAAAGGTGGACGCAATCGTCATCACAATCGGAATGACCATGAACAGCGTCAAAAACAGCACACCCGGCAACAGTAATAAATAAAGACCCGTTTTTCTCATCTGATTAACTCCTGTTCACGGTATCGTCAGGCTTTCAATGCGCCGATAAAACGCGCAAAGAACGCATCTGCATCTACGTCCAGACAGACGTTTATGTTCGGTTCTTTTTGTAGGCGGTTTTGAAAGTCGCAAACCGTTTGCCCATCACACAGCTCACTTCTCGTTTCGATATCTACATACAGCTTCTTGGTTGCCACCAGCTTCGGATCGAGTGCGACTGCGACAGCCAATGGATCATGCATGGCGCACGCATAGATGCCATTTCGTTGAAAATAACGATGGAGGTAATCAGACGTACTCTGTCTTACGTACTCGCCCATCGGTGTATCTCCTAGCTCACGAATATGCTCCTCGTTCAGCAGCACTCTTCGCGTCACATCCAGTCCAACCAGCGTCAATTGTGGGAATCCGGCATGAAACACAACCTTGGCCGCCTCTGGATCGACGTACATGTTATACTCCGCAACCGGCGTCACATTCCCGTGCTCGCGGACCACTCCACCCATGAAAATGACTTCCTTGACGTGTTGGACAAGCTCCGGGCATTTTTTCACCGCCAGTGCCAAATTGGTCAGCGGTCCCGTCATGATGAGCGTAATCTCGCCGGAATGAGCGAGTACGTTTTCCACGATGAAATCAGGAGCAAAGCCAGCAGTTGGCTCCTTGTAAACCGGAACACCTGCCAGAGCACCGCCCAAGCCATCTTCACCATGCACGGCATGCTCGAAAAACAACGGCCGCAACAACGGTTCAGACGCGCCACAAACGACAGGGATTTGCTCGCCGACTTGCAAGAAATCGAGAATTTTGCACGTGTTTTCTGTGGCTTTTCGCAGCGACACGTTTCCATTCACCGTAGTAATGCCCACCAAATCGAATTGCCCGCTCTTCACAGCGAGAATGATGCCAAGCGCATCATCAATGCCCGTATCCACGTCAAGAATGATCTTTTGCACGAGTGGTCCTCCTCACGTTCATTTCTCATGAAAACGAGGGTATATCCACAAATGTCTATACCCTCGCCCTTGTTTTTCTATCGCTCGTTATTGCGTGATTTCACGATTCCAACGGTCAATCCATGCTTTAGAGTGCTCGTTAACGAATTTCATGTCCATCATACGCAGCTTGCTTACGGTTTCTTCCCCGTACGTTACGCCTTTTGCTTCTTCTTCTGTCAGTTGAACCGTTTTGTTTACAGGGGAATCGATTTTTGCTTTTGCTGTTTTTTCCTGAACTTCCTTGCTCAGCTGGTAGTTGATGAAGTCTTCTGCGAGTGCTTTGTTTTTCGAGCCTTTTACGATGTTAACCGTATTCATGACCGCATATCCGCCGCTTGCAGGTTGTACGAAAACAGCTTCCGGAACAGCGGCTTTGATGTCTTTGAAGTACATTTCCATGATCGGTCCTACGCCGATTTCTTCTTGTCCAAACATGTTCACGTATTCGGAGGTCTTGTCGTAGAACTTCACTACACCTTGGTTAACTTCTTTCATTTTCGCGAAGGCTTGATCCTCGTTAAATTCTTTGCTGCCCGCTATCTGGGAAGCACTGTCGAGAACCATCGGGCCAGTTGTGGACGTAATGCTTGGCAATGTCAGCTTGCCCGCCAGTTCTGGGTTCCACAAGTCTTTCCAATCCTTGATCTCGGTTTTCACGAGCTTTGGATTGTAGGCAATCCCGAATTGACCAATCGTGTAAGCTGGACCGTACTCCTCGCCCAGTGGTGCTTTGGCAATATCATAGATTTGATCCAGGTTTGGGATGCGGCTGCGATCGATTTTTTCAAATGCGCCACTCTCAATCCCTTGCTGTGCATAGTAGTCAGAGAGGTAGATCAAGTCTACATCGGAGCTTCCTTGGCGAATTTTGTTCAGGCGCTCTGCATTGTTCCCGATTTCCAGTACGATTTTCACGTTATGTTCTTTTTCAAACGGCTCATATACTTCTTTGCGGAAAAAGTCTTCAGAGAAGCCCCATGTGGAGATGACCAGCTTTTGTGGCTCACCCTTGGCTTCGCCGCCAGCCCCTCCCGCTTGTGGTTGATCATTGCTGCCACAGCCAGCGAGAGCCAGTGACATCATAGAAAAAGACAGGATTCCAGCAAGTAATTTTTTCATCGTAATTCTCCTCCAGTTGGGTTCATTTGATGACAAAATATGGTGGTACAATAAAAAGAAAAGTACCCTTGATTAGAACGTATCATTCTAAACAAGAGCACTTTTCTTCGTAAACAAAGAGAAGTGACACCCGTTTTTACGCAAAGTCTACGGTCTCCCCTTAAGATAGATCAAAAGAGAAAATCCGAACGATTGCGTCAGGTATTCAGTTCTGATTCAGCTAAAATAACATTCGTGATCGCCCACTGCGTAGGCGCATCATAGTCCCGTAGCACAGCTTCCAACGGCAACCCCATCTCTTCCTCCAGTCGCTCTCTCAGTCTCTTCTTATAAAGAAGGGACATGCGAAAATCGACTTCGAGCTTGAGGGCCGGCGCTTCTCCTTCCAACGCTTGTGAGCGCGGAGAGCGGCGATGCTTGGCTTGGAACGTAATCATCTGGTTTTCAATCGTGACTCGGAGCAAAGTCGTTCCAAATCCGAACAACTCTTTTGCTATCTCATTATAGATGGCAGACAGCTTTTTTCTGGTTTCATTGGAGTCCACTAGAGTCATGTCATCACCTGCGATAGCTGGTATCGGGTTCATTCGCTCTCATTATACATATGATTTTTTGATTATTCAATAGAATATTCGTATTTAGATCAATTTCACATTTTTCCACCAAGTCATTCGTTTGCAAAAACAGTTGACACCTAAAAAATCAGTCGTTATAATCCAACTATCCAAATACGAATTAGTGGCAATTGTTTGGACTTTCAATTTCATAGCACATTCTCTTATGAAGAGAGGTTGAGGGACTGGCCCTATGACACCTCGGCAACCTATCTCAAACGATACGGTGCCAAATCCAGCGGAATTTATTCCGACAGATAAGAGAGGTATTGTTGCAGTGTGGTTACATACTCGCAGTTTTCGCCTCTTCTGTCGGAAGAGGCTTTTTTCTTTTCCATCTTACATCCAGAGAAAAGGGGTATTTTCATGAAAAAGACTGGTCTACTGCTCACTACACTACTGCTCGCTGCATCGCTCGTAACGGCTTGCGGCGGTAAACAAGAAGCTGCTCCTGCTAACGGTGGCACTGCTGCTGAACAAACCTCACTCAAAGTGGGCGTCACTGGCGGCCCGCACGAAGAGATTCTCAACAAAGTGAAAGAAGTCGCCAAAGGCAAAGGACTTGAAGTCGAAGTCGTCGTTTTCAACGACTACGTACAGCCGAACCAAGCTCTCGATAAAGGAAATCTCGATGTAAACAGCTTCCAAACCATCCCGTTCTTGGCGAAGTTCAATCAAGATCATAAAACAAAAATTGTCGAGGTCGGAAAAACCGTCACGTACCCGATGGGCCTGTACTCCACCAAGCATAAAAAAGTCGAGGACATCCAGGCAGGCGGCGTTGTCGGCATTCAAAACGACCCAACCAACCGAGCACGCGCCCTGCTGCTCTATCAGGCAGCTGGCTTGATTAAGCTCAAAGATGGCGTGGGCGACAACGCAACACCACTGGACATCGTAGAAAATCCGAAAAATTTGCAATTCAAAGAGCTGGAGGCTGCTTTCCTGGCACGCTCGTTGAGCAACGTAGAAGTCGCTTCGATTAATACGAACTTCGCAATGGAAGCTGGCTACTCCCCGAAAAAAGATGCGATCTTCGCTGAGACGGCTGACTCTCCCTATGTAAACATCTTGGCAGTCAACGAAACCAACAAAGACAACCCTGCTGTCAAAAAGCTGGTGGACATTTACCGTTCGGAAGAAGTGAAAAAATTCATCGACGAACGTTTTGAAGGAGCTGTACTGCCGTCCTGGTAAGATCGACGCCAGGAACATCAAGAACAACAAGGAGAACTCGTTATGATACAGCTAACCGATATTCATAAGTCGTATCAAGTAGGAAACAAGCAGGTAGAAGCATTGAAGGGCGTATCCCTTCAGGTGGAGAAAGGGCAAATCTACGGGGTTATCGGCTTTAGCGGAGCGGGAAAAAGTACCCTGCTCCGCACCATCAACCTGTTGGAGAAGCCGACCAGCGGTTCTGTGATCGTCAATGGCCAGAACATGCTGACCCTCAAGGAAAAAGAGCTGCGGCAAGCTCGCAAAAAGATCGGGATTATTTTTCAACACTTCAACCTGCTCTCTTCCTATAATGTCTTTGACAATGTGGCGGAAATCTTGCGGATGAATCGCGTCCCCAAAGATGTCATTAAACGCAAGGTAGAAGACCTTCTCGGCTTGGTTGGCTTGTCTGATAAAGCAAACGCTTATCCTTCTCAGCTATCCGGTGGACAAAAGCAACGGGTGGGTATCGCTCGTGCACTTGCGACTGATCCGGAAATCCTGCTCTGTGACGAAGCGACTTCTGCTCTCGACCCGCAGACGACTGAATCGATTCTAGAGCTGTTGCTCGACATCAATCGAAAGTTCAACCTGACCATCGTGCTCATTACGCATGAAATGCAGGTCATTAAAAAAATCTGCGACCAGGTAGCCATCATGGAAAACGGTGTCGTCATCGAGCAAGGCTCTGTTCTGGATGTTTTCAGCAATCCGCAAGAGCAAACGACACGTAATTTTATCAAAACGGTTTTCGACGATCAGGTACCACAGGAGATTTTGTCCAAGATAAAAGAAACCGGACCCGTTTCCAAAATTGTTCGCGTTGCCTTTCGCGGGGATGCCGCTCTCGATCCTGTTCTAGGAACACTCTCTGCACGTTTTCCGATTAGCACCAATCTATTGTACGGCTCGATTACGACCATTAAGGGAACGGCGCTCGGCATTTTGCTTTTGCACATTTCTGGTGAAGACCAGGCCATTCAGGATGGCATTCGCTTCTTGCGTGAATCCGTCTACCGCGTAGATATTGTGTCACCAGAGGAGGTGCGGAGCTAATGGAGCGTTTGATTGAAATGATTCCGGTATTCGGACAATCCCTGCAAGAAACCGTCATCATGGTTGGGTTTTCATTATTCATTGCGACATTAATCGGGATTCCGCTCGGGATTTTGTTAGTCATCACACAGGTAAATCACCTTTTCCCGAACAAAATCATCTATCACACCCTGAATACGATCATCAACATTGTGCGCTCGCTGCCTTTTATTATCCTGATGGTTGCGATCATTCCTTTTACGGAGTTGATCGTGGGCACTTCGATTGGGATTGAAGGAGCAATTGTGCCGCTCATCGTCTATACGTCGCCTTACATCTCGCGCTTGATGGAAACGGCCCTGCATGACGTCGATCGTGGCGTTATCGAAGCATACCAAGCGATGGGCGCATCCCGGACGCAGATTATTTTTCGCATCATGCTGCGTGAAGCACGGCCTGGTATCGTCCTCTGCCTGACGATTGCGACGATCGGCTTGATTGGCGCTACGGCTATGGCGGGCGCAGTCGGTGCTGGTGGGCTTGGCGATCTCGCCTTGCGCTACGGCTATCAGCAATGGGACATCGAAGTCATGATCATTACTGTCGTTATTCTCGTCGTCTTGGTCCAGCTCATTCAATCGCTGGGTAACTGGGCAGCCCGAAAACTGAAAAAGAGTGCGTAAAACGAAGAACCCCTGACATGATCGCTTGTCAGGGGCTTTTTTGTAGGTATTTAGACCGATCGTCACTGAAAGCTCGTTGGAATTCCGTCCGATATTCATGTAGACTTATATATACAAGTCATTAAACTGAGAGGGGCTACTCAAATAACATGAAAAAACTCATCATGATGTTGGTTGCCGTAATGCTCGTACTCGCTCCGGCCGGAGGATTCATTGATCATGCCGACGCGAAAGGCTATAAGTCCGGGAAAAAATCCTTCAACTCTAATACGGCTCCTACGAACACACAAACGCCTAACAAAGCAGATACAAATGTAAATGCTTCAACAAATAAAGGTACAACAACAACTCCTGCTGCTACAGCAAGCAAAAGCGGCGGATTCATGAAAGGTCTCATGATTGGTGGTCTGGCTGGTTTGCTTTTCGGATCCCTGTTCGGTGACATGGGTATCCTGGGCTCCATCCTTGGCTTCATGATCAACCTGATGGCGATCCTCGCTGTGATTATCCTGATCCGTAAAGTGATCGTCTACTTCAAAACCAAGCGTGAGAAAGAACAGGAACTGAACGCATGGAAAAGATAACATTTTCCGAACAAGATATCATTAATGCGATCTGTATTCACGCAGCCTACAAAAAGCAGTTGAAGCCACAAGACATCTCCGTCGAACTGATGTGGGACGAAGAATACGGCTTTTCTGCTGAAGTACACTGGATGGATCGCCAACAAATCTTCATCGAGATGAATATGATTGAAGCGATTCGCTACTATCTGGAGACCCAGATGCAGCGCAACCCTTATTCCGCCGGTATCGAGCTGGTATTGGACGACGAACAAGGGATCATCGCTCATATCACCTACTAACACTGGATAATCATTTGTTAACCCAAGGCCAATTTGTTCACGCATGTGAGCAGGTTGGCTTTTTACTTATTGAATTTGACCTCATTACGTTATATACTTTAACTTAGTGAAAATGATTATCATTACTACGGTTGATTATATACGTACATACTTTTTAAAAAGGAGTTGGCCCATTGTGGAGCGCTTATACACGCAAAAGCTGGACATCGGATACGGTGAGCTTTCCATTGTCAAAGACTTGAACATCAGCATTCCTTCTGGAAAAATCACTGCACTGGTCGGTGCAAACGGTTCTGGTAAATCGACGATCCTCAAAACTCTCGCCCGGATTATGAAGCCAACAGGCGGACAAGTATTTTTGGACGGAAAATCGATCCACCAGCAATCGACCAAGGAAGTCGCCAAGCAACTGGCGATTTTGCCGCAAAACCCAACCGCACCCGATGGCTTGACCGTGTCTGAGCTCGTTACCTATGGCCGCTTCCCCCATCAAAAAGGCTTCGGCTCTTTGACCAAGGAAGACAAGGAGATCATAAGCTGGGCTATCTCCATGACCGGCATGTCCGATTTCCATGATCGTCCGGTTGACCAGCTATCCGGCGGTCAGCGCCAACGCGCATGGATTGCCATGGCTCTGGCGCAAGGAACAGACATCCTGTTCTTGGATGAACCTACGACCTTCCTGGATATGGCTCACCAGTTGGAGGTTCTCAAGCTCCTACAAAAGCTGAATGACGAAGAAAATCGTACGATCGTCATGGTCGTCCACGATTTGAACCACGCAACCCGTTATGCACAGCACATGGTTGCCATCTCTCGCGGTACCGTTGTCGCTGAGGGAAGCCCTGCTGAAGTCATGACGCCTGAGATGCTGCGTAAGGTATTCAACATCGAAGCAGACATTCTAATTGATCCTCGCACGGGTGTACCGCTCTGCCTCCCGTATGAGCTGTCTCATGCTGTGGATCAAAAGCAACCAAACGAAAACACTACCCAACCTGTTTACACGGAAGAGCGCAAGCTGGTTGGAGCCAGATAATTGTTAGATTCCGCAAGCAAAAAGCCCGTTTTCACCACGTTTTATGGTGTAACCGGCTTTTTGCTATACCTACTTGCAGTTAGTCACAACTCCGACATACATATACCCTGTATATGTATGTTAGTATTTGTTTGCAAGAAAAATATCCCATTTCAAAGGAGAGATCATCATGAAGGTTGCCATCTTGCTTTTCGACGGCATCACCGCTTTAGATGCAATTGGTCCATACGATGTATTCGCTGCTACGCTGAAATGTGAAGTGAAGTTTGTCGCTAAGAAAAAAGGGTTAATCAAGCTTGACTCCAATATGGGCTATTTACATGCCGATTACAGCTTCTCTGAAGTTACGTCCGCTGATATTCTTGTAGTTCCCGGTTGCAGTCCGCCCAATTATAAAACCCCTATGAATGACGAAGAAACTCTACAGTGGATTCGCCACATACATGAAACAACGAAATGGACTACGTCTGTTTGCAATGGCTCTCTGATCTTGAGCGGCGCAGGCTTGTTACATGGAGCTGTAGCCACCACTCATTGGGGGTCCTTCGAACTGCTCCAATCCCTTGGAACCACTCCAACAGAGGAAAGAGTCGTTCGTCAGGGCAAAATCGTTACAGCGGCCGGTGTTTCCTCTGGTATCGACATGGCCCTCCAATTAGTTGCATGGGAATTGGGAGAAGATATGAGTAAAGGAGTCCAATTGATTTTGGAATACGATCCCCAGCCACCGTTTGACTCGGGTTCACCTAAGAAGGCGCCTGCTTTATTGGTAGAACAAATCAGAGGGATGTTACAGGAGTTTGCAAAACGGGAGCCCCGGGTATAAATCAGCACGTTCAAAAAAATGAAAAGGCGACAGCCCAGGGAATGTCTTACTCCCCTCGGCTGTCGCCACTTTCTTTTCTAGCCTCTTACCACTTAACTTCTTTCAGAACTTCGTCTGCCATGCCAGCGGTAGATACCAATCCGCCACCAGACAAGTACCAGTTGCTAGAATCCAGGTAAATGATGTTGCCAGTCTTGAATGCTTTCGTGTTCTTAATCAGGTCGTTTTCTACAGTTTGCTGTGTAGAAGTAGACACTTCTTTATTCTTGGAAATCGCGTTACCACGATCAATTACGAACAGGTAGTCTGGATTTTTTTCTGCGATATATTCAAAGGAAACGCTTTGACCATGGTTTTCTACAGAAATGTTTTTGTCTACAGGCGTAAATCCGAATTCACCGTGCAGGATACCAAAACGGGAACCAGCGCCGTAAGCGTTCAGCTTGCCTTCGTTAACCATAACGATCAGAGCAGTCTTGCCGCTTGCCGTTGCTTTTGCATTCAATTCCTTGATAGATGCATCAATTTTGCCCAACTCTTCTTCTACTTGTGCTTCTTTACCGAAGATGGTACCCAATGTTTTCATGTTCTCTTTGAAAGATTCCATGTACTTCGCATTGTCTACACCCATGAAGATGGTTGGAGCAATTTTGTTCAGTTCTTCGTAAGCATCTTGTTGACGTCCAGAAATGAAGATCACATCTGGTTTCATTGCATTGATTTTCTCAAAGTCTGGCTCTTTCAAGCCACCAACGTTTGTGTATTTCGCATCTTTGAACTTTTCCAGGTATGCAGGGATGCTGGAAGACTGTGCAACACCCGCTACTTCGATACCCAATTTGTCCAAGGAATCCAGAACACCGTAGTCAAATGCTACAACGGTTTTTGGATTCTTTTTCAGTTTTGCTTCACCCAATTTATGCTTGATCGTAACTTCTTCGGATGTTTGTGCAGCTTCAGGTGCTTTTGTTGCGTCTGCCGCAGGTGTTGCAGGAGCGGCGTTATTGGAGCCGCATGCAGCTGTGAATACAGCCAACAGTACTGCCATAAACAGCATGAGTAATTTTTTGTTCACTTCTCTCACCTCTATATAGAATGTAAAAGTATATAAAATTATTGATAGCTTGCTGATGAAACCCCCGGCAGGCCATCAAAATTTTAACGATAGGAAGATGGAGCTTACGCGAAATAGACACAGATTTTATTTTCTTCAATGTCTTCGATATGGATATCCATGTCATAGACATCTTTCAAGATCGGTCGTGTGATGATCTCGTCTGTAGTGCCTTCCTTCACGACCTTGCCATCCTTGAGAGCGACGATATAATCCGAATAGACGGAAGCGAAGTTGATATCGTGAATGACAATGACAACCGTTTTGCCCCTTTCGTCTACCAGACGTCGCAGCACTTTCATGATCTGGACGGAATGCTTCATATCCAAATTGTTGAGCGGCTCATCCAAGAGGACGTATTCCGTATTTTGAGCGACAACCATCGCGATGTAAGCGCGTTGACGCTGACCTCCACTCAACTGGTCGAGGTACTTGTGTTGAATGTCCGTGAGCTCCAAATATTGGATAGCCTCGTCTACATACTTCCAATCCTCTTTTGTCAAATTGCCTTGTGAATACGGGAAGCGACCAAAGCTGACTAGCTCACGAATCGTCAACCGCACCGTAATGTGGTTCGATTGCTTGAGAATCGAGATTTTCTTTGCCAGCTCACTGCTCTTTGTCTGTCCAATCTCCTGACCCTCAATAAAAACCTCGCCTTGATCCTTGGTCAACAGGCGACTAATCATCGACAGCAGCGTACTCTTTCCGGCCCCATTGGGTCCGATAAAAGACGTGATTTTCCCCTTGGCAATCTTCACAGAGACATTTTCCACGACATTTTTGCTACCATACTGTTTTGTGACATTCCGGACTTCTATCACGCTTTATTCTCCTTTAACAGAAGATAGATGAAGTAAACCCCACCAATAAAGTTGACGATGACACTGAGCGTCGTGGAGAACGCTAGTACACGCTCCACAATCAACAAACCGCCAACCAGTGCAATCACACTGATTAAAGCCGAGCCCAGCAGCAAGTATTTATGCTGATAGGTTTTCATAAACTGATGGGCGAGATTCGCTACCAACAGTCCAAGGAAGGTAATTGGTCCAACGAGCGCTGTCGCGATCGATACGAGAATGGCAATGACGACGAGAAACCGCTTGATGACAAAATCGTACGGAATCCCCAAATTGATCGCCTGATCCCGACCGAGTGATAACACATCCAAGTACTTGATGTATCGCCAGAAGTAAATCATGATTCCGATGACCAGAACAAAGCTCGTAATCAACAGGTCTGTTTTTACATTGTTGAAGCTGGCGAACATTCGGTCTTGCACAACCAAAAACTCATTCGGATCAATCAATACTTGCATGAACGTGGACAAACTGCTGAACAATGTGCCCAAGATCAATCCGATGAGGAGCAGGAAGTAAATATTTTGCCCTTCCCTCTTAAACAGGAATTTGTAGAGCAAGCCTGCGAAAAGCACCATCCCACCTGTCGAGATTAGAAAGTTCACATTGTTGTTCATCAAGGTGAAATGAGTGGAGCCAAACACAAAGATCACAAATGTTTGGATGAACATATAGAGCGAATCGAGGCCGATGATGCTAGGCGTCAAGATTCGGTTGTTCGTGATTGTCTGGAAGATCATCGTAGAGAAGGCGATGATGCAACCGGTTAAAATGATGGCAAGAATTTTCTTAGCCCGCCGAGGAAGGACATAATCCCAGTTGCCACCGGCGTCAATCATCATAAAAATGGCTATCAAAGCAATGGCCACAATCGACAGGGCACCTATCTTCGCTTTCATTGTTCATATGCCTTTCTTCTCATGAGTAAGTACACGAATATCCCGCTGCCTATGACCCCAACCATCAAACCGATGGAAATCTCGTATGGGAAGATGATGAGGCGTCCCAGGATATCACAAGCAAGTACAAACACCGCGCCAAGCAAAGCGGTATGAGATAAGCTTTTTTTCAGGTTATCTCCCAGGTAGATCGTAACCAGGTTGGGAATGATCAGCCCCAAAAACGGGATTGTCCCTACCGTGAGAATGACTACCGAAGTTACACAAGCGACGATGACCAATCCAATGTTGACGACATGCTTGTAGTTCAACCCGAGGTTGATGGCGAACTCTTCACCCATTCCCGCAATGGTGAACTTGTTCGCATACAAGTAAGCGATAATCACCAGCGGAATACTTATGTACAAAAGCTCGTAGCTGCCTTTCATAATGGTGGAGAAATCTCCATGCAACCAAGCAGACATGTTTTGCATCAGGTCATGCTTATAAGCGAAAAACGTCGTGATGGATCCGACGATGTTTCCAAACATCAGTCCCACTAACGGGATGAATATAGAGTCTTTAAATTTGATTCTTTCAAGAATCTTCATAAAGACAAAGGTTCCAAAGAGAGCAAATGCAAAAGCAACGAGCAGCCTCACCCATGAGCTCGCATCAGCGAACACCAAAAGTGAAACCAATATTCCGAATCGAACGGAGTCCTCTGTCCCAGCTGTCGTCGGAGAAACGAACTTGTTTCGGGTCAGCTGTTGCATGATCAATCCGGCGATACTCATGCTGATCCCTGCGATGATAATGCTGATCAAACGCGGAATCCTGCTAATCCACAGCACTTGCACTTTGTCATCTGTGAGATTGAACAAATCCCACGGAGATATATCTTTCACGCCAATAAAAAGTGAAACGAACGATAGCAAAATAAGTGCTACAACCAAATATCTCTTTTTCATCGCGTCCCTACTCTTCTTACTTTTTCCTGGAGTAATGTTCCGTATTGACTCGAGTATTTACGAGAGAGAATAATTCTCATCATCATTAATAAAGAGATTCATTCTCAATTAGAACTACCTTTGTTATATTAGCACTTCTTTATCGGAAGGGAAAGCTTTTTTTCATTAGTCGGCTAATTTTTTCCTCAACCTGTCAAAATACCGACAAGAACAAGAAAGCCGCCAGAGCAAAAGCCCTGACGGTCCTGATTTATTTAGATGTGAACGAGCCTTTTATGTTTAGAACGGTTCGCTCTCCGCTCCCGTCATTTTCAATTCGTACATTTCCT
This sequence comes from Brevibacillus porteri, assembly GCF_003013475.1. Taxonomy (GTDB): domain Bacteria; phylum Bacillota; class Bacilli; order Brevibacillales; family Brevibacillaceae; genus Brevibacillus; species Brevibacillus porteri. The sequence continues at coordinate 29,294 of NZ_PXZO01000006.1, read as the reverse complement.
TCGACAGTATCAATGACCATGTCGCCGCTGTCGTCGGATATCTTTATGTCGCCCTTATGATTTCGAATAACCATATCGCCAGATTGATCGTGAATCTCTACATTTCCACCCGTATTTTCCATGAAGATATCACCCGAGTCATCCTCGATCAGTTTGAGGGCAGACGCGTCCTTGATCGTAATGTCACCGGACTGATCGCGAATCTCTACCTCTCCGTTCGTATTCGTTAATTGAATATCACCGGAGTCATCCTCAATCGTGAGCTTTCCTGTTAGATTCGTCATGTCAATATCTCCTGATCCATCGGTAAGGGCTATCGGCAGCTGGGCAGGAACGATTACCGTTAACGTCATATCCACATAGTTAAAACCGATCTCCGTGTTCGTTTCGGATCGTAGTGTTGCGTTATTCCCATCCTTCTCGAGTGTAATGATGATTTCTTCGGGTTTGACACTTTTCGTTTTGATATCGGCTTCTACACGAATCGCGGTTGCTTTTTCATCACCTTTGACGATCAAATTACCTGAATCCGTAACAATATTCAACGCCTCGATGGACTCCGCTGGTAATTCAAGCTGTCTTTTTTCTTCATCAATCTTGATCACTTTATCGCTGATCGTGCATCCGGCCAAGCCGATTCCTACAGCGATTAGACCTACTCCTATCCACTGTTTCACTTGTTTCATCTGTTGTTCCCCTCGATACTGGTTATTTTTACAAGATAAGTTCTATAACATCGTAGCAAAACAGCGTAGAAGAGAAATCAGGCTACAGCGTTGTTCTCATGTCAGTCTGCAGACGGATATTCCATTGTAGAGATCGCGTTTTTTCCCTACACTACAAGTAAGAATATTTTACCAATTAAGTCGCCTCGGAGGGTAAAACAATGGACTTGAATCGAATCCAATTTGTGACGGATGCTTTTCCGTGCTTTTCCCTTGTTTCGGAAGCCGCATGGCGCCATCCTGACATAACAGCGGAACGCTTTTCTCCCCAGCTTACGATGCAGCAGGGTCATCTGTTTGCCCATGCCGCTTTTGTATTGTCAGGCAAGGTCCGCGTCTATATCATCAGCGAGTCAGGACGCGAGGTTACGTTATACCGGGTACAGCGCGGGGGAGTCTGTGTCCTCATGATGGCAAGTATTTTAGGTGAGACGGGCTATGAAGCGTCTGCACAGCTAGAAGAGGAAACCGAGCTGCTGCTTTTGCCTGTAGATGTCTTCAAAGAATGGATGGATCGCTATAAGGATCTGCGTCAGTTTATTTACCGAAACATGATCAACCGAATGGTCTCTGTCACGTCTCTGGTCGAAGATATCGCGTTTAAGCCGATCAACGCCCGCATCGCTGAATTATTGCTCCGTCGTACCACGGATTCTCGCAATCACCTATCGATTACCCATGAAGCGATTGCCATTGAACTCGGGACTGCCAGAGAAGTAATCAGTCGGTCACTCAAGGAGTTTGAGAAAGCCGGATGGCTTCAGTTAGGACGAGGCCGAATCGCTGCTATTCGCCGTGATGCCCTCCAGGAAAAACTTTTTCCTGGTGATTGGTGAGAATGGTGAGTAAGTTACAGAAGCAAACATCTTCTCTCTCTACAATGAAATCGTAGCCACTACCCATGGAATGGAGAGGATGTTTCATGTCAAAAGCACGTTCGTATTATGAATCAGCAAATTTGTCGCATATCCCTGAATTGATGAAATTGGCCCCTGAGGCTGCCGCTTCTTATTTTTCTTTCGAGCGACAAATCTACCAGCAATCCCACCAGCTCCCGGTCAAAACGAAGGAGTTGATTGCCATTGTAGTCGCTCATGTGACTGGCTGCCCCTACTGCATCGATGTTCATGTCAAAAAGTATAAAGAGCTAGGCGGCACCATGGAGGAAATAATGGAGGCTCTACTCGTTGCCGCAGTGACACGTTCCGGTGCCATCTTAAGTCATGGGGTCAATGCCTTGCTCGCCTATCGTGATGCTCCCGGCAAGCCAGATTGCTTTTGCTAACCCAACTATATCAACCATTTGGAAAATAAAACAAACGAATCCAGTTTCATCACGAACTGGAATTCGTTTGTTTTTTTATATGTTCATCCACACTTTTTATGATCAAATGATTGCGACATTTTTCCTATCAGTGTTATGGTAAAAGTAGACTACTTACTAAGAATAACTAACCGTTTCGATACAGGAGGTTTTATGGCTCGTATACTGATAGCAGACGACTCCCTTGTAGTACGAGATTACATGAAAATCATTTTGGAACGGGCGGGCCATCAAGTCATTGCAGAAGCAACGAATGGATTGGACGCCTATCAAAAGTATACGACCCACCTCCCCGACGTGGTGACGATGGATATCAATATGCCAGAAATGAATGGCATAGATACTGTCAAAAAGATCATCGGCACCTTCCCCGACGCAAACATCATTATGGTCAGCACCAACGGATTAAAGCCGCTCGTTTTTGAAGCAATCAACGCTGGAGCGCGCCATTATATTCTAAAACCGATCGATGAAGAACGACTTTTGGCTTCCATTACGAATTCTCTTTAGTCGATCAAACAAAAAAACTGAGGCACGGTCGCCTCAGTTTTTTCTATGGGTCTAGCGAATGTCTTCCAACGGGATTCGGAAGGTAAAGCGGGTGCCCTCTCCTTTTTGAGTATCAACCTGAAGGGTTCCACCCAACTGCTCAACCTCTTGCTTAACAATGGACAGGCCAATTCCTCTGCCCGATACGAGACTCGCATTTTCTTGCACCGTGGCATGCTCCGCCATTGCCAACTTTAGCTTTTCCCTATCTCCGCCCCGCCCATCATCACGAATCGTGACACACAAGGAAGTATCCTCTTGCCAAATGCGGCATTGAATCTTGCCGCTGCGTTCTTTTCCGTATCCCAATCGTTCTTGTTCTTCTTCCATTCCATGATCGATGGCATTGTTGAATACGTGAACCAAGCTCCTCGCAAAATTCTCGAATCGCTCCGGATCGACCAGTACTTCTTCTGCATCCCATTCGACCGGATCGATGGTCTTATTCAGACGGATAGCGAGCTCACCTACATAGTCTTCATACCGGAACAACATGTCCTTCATAGGACGATAGCGAAGCTTGCGGATGCGGTGGAGCAGCTCCTGCTGAGCTTCCCCCTGTATCAGACTGGTGATCTGATGCTCGAAGCTTTCCCATTGCTCTTTTGCAATGGTGTACACATGCTCGTTATGATCCAGGAACCCGACCCCGAGCTTGTGCTGCATGATCGACAAATCTTGTTGCATCGCAGCTTGAACCTCTGCGAATGACTGCTGGGCGCGCACATCCTCGTCGGAGAGGCGTTCTTCGGACTTTGCCCATTGAATCAACCACGATTCCAAATCATGCAGCTTTTGCGGTGTATGAATCAAGTGTAATTGGCTGAAGTCACCTTTAAATTGATGAATCTGAGCGACCACTTTGAATAGTTTCTCGGAATCCGCCATCTCTTCTCCGAGGACTCGCTTCCACCCATCCTCAAAGAAAGCATCAAAATCTCGCAGTACCTTTTGGAAGAGCGGGAGACTAATCGCAACAGTTACGACCATATTCAACCTTTGCCATTCTTGCTCCATCTTGGATTTGAGCGCCCGTTGCTCACTCATATCAGTCAGGATCAGCATCAAGCCCTCTGGCGAATCTCGCCGATCTTCATAAATCGGCTTACATGCCAGCTTCAACGGCATTTGATTGATCTGGATTTCCGTAGGAAATAGACTGAGATACAGCTCTTTTTGCCCTTGGTCTTTTGCTTCAAAGTACTTTTCCAAAAGGGATTCAATAAACATGCTGTCCTCTGGACGATCTGGGTATAGTAGCTCAGCGACCGACACCCCAGCCAGTTCTCGACCAAAAATTCGTAGACATTCCCGACTGTATTCGGAATGGACCAGCAGGTTTTTGGAAAAAGACAGAAAGCCTTGTCCCGCATTGTTTAACAGATTTTTATTCGCTTGCAAAAGGGCCTGAATTTCATTGGTACGCTCTGTCACGATCTTTTCCAAGGATTGATTCCATTGCTCCAATTGATGATACAGTCTCGCATTTTCAATAAAGATCGCAATTTGCGAGAAGATCAGTCTGAGCGGCTCTGAGCGTTTTTCGTTGAACACATGTGTCGTCTCGTTGTTCTCCAAATAAATGACGCCGATCATTTTTCCTTGCTGCCATAGCGGGGAGCATAGAATGGATTTCGGCTCGTGCTTCGCAATGTACGTATCCCGGAAAAAGACGCCTTCAACCGAAGCGTTGTGGAGCACCAGCATCTCTTCTGTACGAATGGTGTAATTCACGACGGCGACAGAGAGCATCCCGCTATGTTCATACGGGACAGACTGCATGATCTCCACGTCCAAATCGACAGAGCCTGCCGCTTCGATGAGCCATTCACCATCTTTTTTCAGCAGGAGGATTCCTTTCTCCGCACCTGCATTGCTCATCACCGTGCGCAGCATCGTGGCCAGCAGCATTTCCAAGCGGAGCTCGCTAGCAATCGTTTGCGATGCCTTGATGACACTCATTAAATCGACGAGGTCTGCTGTCTGGTCAGTCGTGGCAATCTCGGCGGAAGCCCCCAAGTTTCTTACCCGTTGCAAAAGATAAGGGTACCGTTCCCCAATCTCTCGTGCCTTGGCGACCGCTCCCCAAAGCATGTAAACCTCGTGTGCCTCAGTCATGTATACCTTCGCAATCGTATCGAGTCCGAGTGCCAAGTAATGCTGGGCGGCCAATTCATTTGCCATTGCCTCGTTTTGCAAGAAAACATCTTTTTTGGCGAGTTGAACCGCTTGTTCATAAAAAGGACCTGCTTCTTGTTTTTTCTCAGTGACACGCAGCCACTCAGCATGCATCAACAACCACTTGTGCTGAAAATTTTCCGGGCATTCCTTTGCCCACGTCTTCATCTTTTTGATATTTGCTTTGATTTTTTTCCCATACTTCGATTTTTCCTGTCGGTTGGCGTTCTCATAGAGCCCCGTCAATGCCAGTGTTTGCATAAAAACTTGCTGGCTGACAAGAACTTGTCCGCTGACTGAATCCATCCATTGCTCTGCTTCGCCCAGCAGCTCTGCAGCCTCCAGGTGGTTCCCGTACATGAGATGAACCATCGATTTATAGTAGTGGTACATGTACCGCTTGTAGCCGTTTCCTTCTTTTTGCAGGTTGCTTACATATGCCGCTTCGTCAAATCCATCATGGCAAAACGCCGTTCGTTCCTTGTCCGTCCACCGTGTAAAAGTATGCAGCGCCTGGCGCAATAACAGGAGTCGATCATCGTGATCAACGACCTTGATTTGTTGAATCATATCGCTGTATTCCTCGATTTGCTGCTCCAATTCTTCCACTGGCACACCGCAGTAGAGCATGGCCTCCAAAAGCCCATGGGCATTGTAGGCAGCATAAATGTTGCCGCCACCATCCAAGCCGAGCTGAATCGCTTTTTTCAGGAGAGGGATATTCGTCCGCGCATGCTCGCACCAGTGATTGATCAGTAAGGCAAACGCGCCATACGCCTTCGTCATGGCGATCGGATCGGCGAAGCTGTCTGCTACACGGCAAGCCAATTGCCCAAATTCGTAAGCCTCTCGATAATTTCCGAATTGAGCAGCTTGTACGATCCCGTAACCGGTATAACCGTTCGCCGAGGCGACCGCGTTTCCGTGTACGAGCGACAGATGAAGGGCACGCAAAATCGTTAAAGCAAACCAATTGAGATTGACATAGTAAGCAGATGGGCCTGCGTAGCTGATGATGCTCATCGCCATCTGATAATTTTCATCGGGAACATCCGGCAAATACAGCAGCTCATCTATTTTCCGGCCTTTGAGGCGGCGTTTGATGTAAAACATTTCCTTAATGATATCGAGCTTGCCAGGCTTTTTGGGAATCGGTACGCCCAATAACCCCAAGGCTTCGCTTGCGATCTCCATGACACGAGGAAATTCAGCCAGTCGTGTATACATGCGAATTTCCATTTCCAAAATGCGTACTCGTTCTCGGTCTGTTTTGGCATGCTGCATCCCGCGTTCAAACAATTGTTTTGCCTCATCCAATTGGTTACAGAGGTACGTCGTCTCCGCAGTCAACGCACACAACTCCATGGTCAGATCATGATTGTGCTGCCAGCCCTCTTCCCCGACCAGCTCGTGACCACGTTGGAAGTACTGCAAGGCGGACTCAAATGCCGCAGAGGATTTCGCTTTTTGACCAGCGAGTAAATGACAGTACGCTACATGAATACGCTCCGCCTGATCCTCCAGTATCTCTTTGCCCCGGTACATATGATCGCAAATTTCGAACAGGGAGCCAGATTCGCTCCCTTGGGACATTTCCCACATCATCCTGCCCAGCTTGACGTGAATCTGTCCGCGCTCTGCCTCTGCTAACAACGAATAGGCGGCCTGTTGAATTCGATCATGCACAAAGCGGAAACGAATCTTCATCTGAGACGCCACTTCTTCTTCCACGAGCGCAGCGTAATTCAGATATTCCGCTCCTTCAATCGGATAGATGAGACCTTCCTCAATCGCAGGCCGTATATGCTGGATGGCTTCTGACTCCGTTTGATTTCGTGAGTTGGCTATCAAATGAAGCAAAAACGAGTTACCCAGACAAGCAGCATAACCGAGCTGCTGCTGAGTGGAATCAGGCAATCTTCTCATTTTTTCTACGAGAAAATCGGCCACGTTTTCCGTAGTACCCAGCTTCTCGATTTCTGCCAAATCCCATTGCCAATTCCGTTCTTCTCTCACATACCACAGCAAGTTCCGATCATACAGCGTTTTAATGAATTCTCTTACATAAAACGGATTCCCAGCTGTTTTCTGCATGATAATCGTAACCAGCGGCTTCGTCATATCCGGCTCACTATGCAACGCATCCGCTAGCATCGCATTGAATTCGGGTTCTCGAAGCGGCAATAACGTGAATTGACGCAAAATGCGGCTCTTGATACCTGTCTCTGTCAAAAGGGCAATCAACGGATTCATCGTACTGCCATCATGCTCACGATAAGCGCAAATCAGCAGAAAATGACTGATCTGCATATCCGCAACCAACTCTCGGATCAGGAAAAGCGAAGAAGAATCCGCCCACTGCAAATCATCTAGGAACAAGACAAGTGGATGGTCTGGTCGCGCCCAAATCCGAATAAAGCGTTGCATCACCCATTGAAAGCGATTTTTTGCTTCTGTTGCAGGTAGCTCAGGTACGGCAGGCTGTTTGCCAATCACTGCCTCAAGCTGTGGAATGACATCCACGATCACTTGACCAAGTCCTTGCATGGCGTCGAGTATCATCTCTCGCCAAGCGAGCAGCTCGCGTTCGTGGCCTGCCAAGAGCTGCTTGATCAAGTCCTGAAAGATTTGAATGATGGCCGAATACGGAACGGCCTGATTATATTGGTCGAACTTTCCTGAAACAAAACGTCCCCGGCCTCTCAAAAACGCTTTTTGCGCTTCTAGCACGAGAGCAGATTTACCCACGCCTGCAGAGCCACTGAGGACAACCATCCTCGTAGCGCCGTTCGTAACTTGCTCAAATGCATCGATGAGCATCTGGATTTCTTGCTCACGTCCATACAGCCTCTCTGGAATCCGCAAGTGATCAGCACGATCTTCTAAAGCAAGCGGAAAAGGCGTAATCAAACCGTTTTGTTCAAGCTGGTCATAGCAGCGCTGCATGTCTGCCAGTAAGCCAGACATGCTAAAGTAGCGATCCTCTGTATTTTTTGACAGACACTTCATCACAATGTCCGATAGAATCTCTGGAACGGATGGTTTTACACTGGAGGGAGCGAGCGGCTTTCTCGCCATATGAGCATGTATGAGTTCAAGCATGTCCGAAGTTAAAAAGGGCAGCTTTCCAGTCAATAACTCGTAGAGCGTGACACCAAAAGAATAAATGTCGGAGCGGTAATCGACGGTGCGATTCATTCTCCCCGTCTGCTCCGGCGAGACGTAGCGAAGATTCCCCTTCCATTCTTTTGGATTCATCACACTTTGGTATTCTTGGTGGCATTTAGACGCCAACCCAAAGCTAACAAGCTTTACCTCATAGGTTTCAGGATGAACCAGGATATGATCGGGATTTACATCCTTATGAATGATTCCGTGCTGATGGATTTCTTTCAAGCAGGAAGCCATGCGGACCGCAATGAAGAGCATCTCCTTCAGCGACAGTCCTTTCATTTTCATAAGCAAGGCGAGCGGCACTCCCCCGAAATCTTCCGTAATCATTACCGTCTCACGGTTGTGATTAACGAGTTCGATGATCGTTTCCACTGCATGGGATTCCAATGATTGAAGAATGCGATATTCATGCTTCAGTTTCCACAGAGATTCTTTATGGGAAGATCCTTCCATCGGTACTTTGAATAAGACAGGGAGATTGTCGTTATTTCTGTAACCCCGATAAATTCCCAATTTTGAATGAGTGGAAAGAAACTCTGCCACCCTATACCCTGGAACCACGATCATGCCGCTCATACTATCCACTCCATCTTTAGGTAGAACATCCTATCTTTTTAATTGTTGCCCCGGAACAATTAATCTATATTTAATCTATATTCCGTCTTAATATAATCTCTTTTTACTATTTTTCAAGGAGGTATAGTTTTGTCAAATTTAAGTCGCAGTGTAAGTAACCCGCACAATAATGAAGTAGTTACCTTTTTGAAGACAACGGAAGAAACGAATGGCGAATATTTGTTATTCCGTACCGATCTTCCACCGGATAACGGGATTTTTCTACACTATCATACAAAACTTGTCGAAACCTTTGAAGGTGTAATTGGAAATTTAGAGGTAACCATTGCTGGAAAAAAAGTAATCCTGAAGCCGGGAGAGAAGCTAACCATTCCGACAGACAAGATTCATGGGTTCCACAATCCCTCTAACGAATTCGTCAGCTTCGATGTGGAAATCCGTCCGGCAGGTACTTTTGAAGCGTTTGTCCGCTGTGGATACGGGCTCGATACAGATGGGCGTAGCTTTTATTTGCCGATTATCAAGCAGAATATCCCGAAAAATATTCTCCTCTTGGGAACGATCTTTCAGATGGGGCAGTTTTACCTCCCAATCATTCCGCGCTTCCTGCAAAAAGGCATGTTCGCTGTGTTCGCTGCACTGGCTCGTTGGACAGGTTCAGATAAGTCGCTGGAAAAATACTACAAAACCTCTCCAGCTGCCCCAGTCTCCCATACCGAAATCGAGCAAACAGCGCAAAAGACGTTGCAAGGATAAAATGGGAAAGACACCATAGGGATTACTCCAGCTTGGTGTCCTCCACGCTTTTTATATCCACATATTCCAACCTGGATTCATTGTTTTATCGTGTAAGCTCGTGTAACTGCTTCACCGTATCAGAGCGTGAAGCTGCTCTTCCACGTTGTTTTGGCACATGCCTCCATGATAACAAATGATACTAGTAATTTCCAAGTTCTCGAATTTTTTTAATGAGTTTACTGCCATTTCCATATCGAGAGTGTTTTGCGGAATCGGTCCTCGCAGTGCTTCGTTCATGTAGACCATAGCATCGCCTGCTATCAAGGTCTTGCTATCTTGTACATAAAGGCTGATATGCCCCGGCGTGTGTCCGGGAGTATGAATGATGCAAATTCCCCCACAATACGGCAGAATCTCTGCGTCTGCCAGTGTCTTGTGCACCATTGCCTTTGGCGGATTTTCGCAAAGCCATTGCAAGTGCTCGCGTTCCTTTTGAGGCAACATCGCAAGTAATGGGGCCATGCTTTTGGGGTTTGCTTTGAGGAGAGGGCGTGTGCCTTCAATATACGGCTGATCTAGCTCATGCGCGTATATTTCAACCTGTCCGCCAAGCTCACGAACGATTTCTGGAAGACTGCCAATATGATCAATGTCCTGATGTGTCAAAATGATAGCCTGTAAACGCTCAGGTGGTATGCCGGCACGGCTCATCTCCTGACGAATGGTCTCCCATGAACCAGGCATTCCTGTATCTACTAATACCGCTCGGTCATCATCCCAAAGCAAGGTGGGATAGATCACTATCGGCTTGCCAAATGCCTCTCCTTGTAACGGAATCATTTTCACACCTGTGTTAGCTTTCATACCCTATTCCTCCTCACACCATTTCATCGCACAACTACTTTTTATCACGGAGCGAGGAGTTATTTCAACAGAAAAATATTTTATTATATCACAAACAAAAATATTTGTCAATATATTTTCAAGGCGTTTTCTTGTACAACAACGCCCCCCGAAATACGCGGTCGCTCCTACCAGAGCAGACCGCGTTGGCGTTTTATTTACTTAAGGTGTCGTTGTCTGAACAGGCTGCCCGCCCGTTGATGCATCTTGGCTTCGCTCCCCAAGAACGCCACGAACAGGTTGGATGTCAGGCTCGTCCACCATCAACCGATAAACCGGTACGAACACAGTCGGAGGACGGATCGGTTCAGGCTTTGTTTCAGGTGGCTGTACATGCGTACTCGTACCTCCCCAAACCATGTAGCCTCCCCACGCTCCAACACCTAGCAAGACAACTACGCTGGATATCACCGTAGCTTTGTGCCGAAACAGCTTCACGAGCGGATTGGCTGTTTCGCTGCGTACCTCGTCCAAAAGCTTGCGGAAATCAGCATTTCGGATCGCATACCACCGTTTTCGCCATTCTTTGTCCCGCAATCTCTTACCTTTCTCCTCAAGGAAGAAGGCCTTCAGTGCTTGTCTGTATGCAGGCAGCAAATACTTCCCTTCGAAAAACATCCGCTGGCTCATTGTCCATTGGATAAAGGACAGCGTAACGGATTCCCCACCATTTTGCTGAACATACTCCAGCAATTCTGCAAACTGGAAGCCTTCCTGACCAAAATGATCTTCCCGGTAAAAGACCAGCGGCATCTGCGGGAACTCGTCCGCATGGAGCGGTTTACTCAACATATTCTGGATCATTCTTTGCTGCACGGAAATCGCTTCCCGATCCCATTTCCGGAAAAACTCTGCCGGGTGTGGCGTGCTTCTCTCTTCGTGCAGCTTCGCCAGATTCAAGAGCATTTCTTGTTTGTGGCGACTCTCCAGATCCAGCGTTCCGAAAAAGCTCTGTGGCTTCTCCTCCAAGAGGGCGATGAGCACTTGGAAATCATCCTTGGATAGCGTGTCTAGCGCGACGAGCTTCATCAAGGACTTGTCCAGCTCATCCAACAGCTCATCGGCATAGCTGCGTGCCCCATCGATGCTTTCAAAGAACTGATGAATGGTAATGGCGGCAGTGAGCTTTTGACGTTCACGCGCAAATAGACGCAATACTTTTTCCGTCGTGGTAGCAACAAAAACGGCATTGCGCATAGCTTGCGGTTCTGTTTCCGTCCAAAACCGGATTTCCTTTAACATCTGGTCCAAACTGGTCACGGCGGCTACCCGCTCGGTCATATAATCCTCAAAGAGCGGCTTCACCAACTGTGGATAGCCAAAAATCGTCCGCATCATGAAGCCAAACAGCTCCCGGTTGCTGGACAAATGCTTGTACACTTCTGCCACGTAGCTGCTCTGTCTCGAGGTCTTGGCCTTCATCAACACGTCCATCAAGAAGCGGATCAAATCCATTTGCAGGCGTTCCTGCCTGGTGACACGGTAGGACTCAATCATTTGCTTGATCGTCTCACCGTCAGGCAGCTGTTTGGACGAAAGCGCCTCTACCTCGACCCTCATCAGCATTTCCTGAAGCTCGATCAGCCGTTTCTTGCGTGTCAGGCTGCTGTGTCCCAAATAGCTGTTCAACGCCTGCCAAACGCCCGCCCGCTTGCTCTCATACACAGACATTCGTCCCTTTTCAATCAAATACAGGGCACACAGCTCATAGTACGTGCGAATGTTCAAGGCCAGTGCATGGTCTGCTCCAGCCAGCACTTCCTCACAAAATTCGTGGAACGCATCCAAAATCCGTGGCTCATTCACATACTCCCAAGCAAAGTCGAGGTATTCGTGTCCTCCGTCCTGCAAATCGACGTTCTGAACGCGACCAAGGGCGAAGTCGAACAAAAAGTCTTTGTCGCTGTGCCCACCGCCTGGGCGTATGCTTCCTTTTTCCACGAACGTGACGTGGATATGCTTCTTGCTCTGTGGCTCGTTGCTAAAAGTGAGAAACCCAAAATGTCTGCGCATCTCATAAGGCAGACAACTGTACAAAATCTCCAACAATTGAGCAGCACTCTTGGATGAGGCACTAATATCCACATCCAGGCTGATGAACACCTTCTTTTTCGCTGCGAGCGAGGACATCACCGCAAAGAGGAGCTGTTTGAATAAACGCTCATCGACGCCCAGTTGCCCAAGCAGCTGTTTTCGGTCTTGCGATAAGCCTTTTTCTGAAGGGATGTCATCGACGGTAGGAAGCTCCTTGCCCGCTGCATCGTCGTGACGATCCGTAAAAGAGCGCACTCCAAAGATCTTGCCCGGGTTCTTGATAAACTCATCCCGACGCTCTACCGGAATGACATAGTTGTGGCTAAAAAACGTATTGCGCTGACCGGTAAAATCCGCTCCGACAAATACACTTCTACCGAGAACCATCTCTCCTGATTCGGCATGGAAGCTGACAAGCGCCTCCGGGAAGAGCGCAAGATTGCTTTCCGCCCGCTCTTGAAGCTGTCGCGGCGCGTCGTACACGCAAAACGGATGGAGCGCCTTTTTAATGAATTGGTTATCCAGCCCTGGCGTTTTGGCGACAGTATCGTATCCTTCGTTCGAACGGAAAACCCCTTGTCGCCCGCGGGTGTAGTACTGCTGCAAAATGGGCTGACGGTTGCTCACTACCGCTCCCTCCCCTCGATGTAATCAAGCTGGTGCATCAACCAAATAAACGGTTCATCGACGCGAATCGGCGTCACGACACCACTCACCCTTTGATTGACGGGATTGCTCCCCAGCGCAGATACAGCGAAATAGGCCGTATTCGTAAAGTAGACATCCAACGCGTCTTTAAACGGTCTATCCACCTTTTCGATGAACCGGCGGATCTCCCCATCGATGTTCTCAAATTCAGTCGTATTTAAATATTGTTCATGGACGAAATTGCGGAAAACGTTGCTGTTGGACTTGATGTATTCGCCGTCGTCTTCCTTGATCAGATGCAGCATGTCGCTCTTCGTCAATACGACAGCAGTCGGAATATGTGTCTTGCTCTGCTCCTGATAGCCGATGAAGTTCTCAAACAGCGTAATAACGACCTCACGCGGCTCGTCGTACCTTGCCGTGAATTCCCCGGGCTCATCACCTGCTTGCAACATGACCCGATCGCGAATTGTCTTGATTTGCAGCGGATCAACCAGGAACAAGATGCCTGATGAGTTTTTCACATGCGCCGCATACAGCTCCAAATACTCGCGGTCGACCATTCCCTCGCCCGCTACGTCAAAAAACACCAGGATCAACGGTGCCTTGTCGCTATCCTTGAAAATGAACTGGAAGATGAATGGCTCCTGACGCTTTTCTTTTTGCGTAGAATCAAGCAGCTGTCCACGTTCAAACAAGGGTGCCTCGTAGTTCTCCCGGAACTTGCGGCTAATCTGCGCATTGAGCGGCATACACGCAGCATCGAAGTGATTCGCAGTCGTATTCTGCAAGGTATGGATCAATGAGGTCATGTAAACGGACTTCCCGACTTGGGATGCCCCTACAATCGAAATAATGTTGCTCGGCGCTTTGCCAGCTGTAATCGGCAGCTCGTTGTGGCATTTCGGGCATAATCTGCGCTTGGAAACCATGCCATACCGATCGGTCACACCTGCGAGGACGTTATCAACGTACAAATGGTTTTCCTCCGGGATGGATTCAGGATCGATCACCGCTTCCAACTCGTCGACGGCATCGAGTCCGAATTTATCCCGATACGCATTGAGAATCTCATCCTCCTGCAACGCGTAGTCTTCGTCGTCCTGACGATGATGTGTGGCACGGAAGACAACTTGGTCTGGTCCGTATTTGGCGAAGCAGTACGGACAGACAATATCGTAAAAAGGAAGCCGTTCCTTGACCTGCGGCTTCTTTTCAAACATGTTTTTCAAAAACGACAGCATGGCGCATCCCCTCCTATTCAGGAATCAGTTCGTACATTTCTCCGTATTTTTTCCCGTCCGTAAAAAACAGGCGGACAACGTCTTTTTTCCGGACCTCGATCTCCGGCATCAGATTGACACCGGGCTCGAGATCGCGAATGAAATTGTATCGGGTACCATCATCCTTGTGGGCGGGAGGAGAGCCTTCTTTTTTTACGTAGCAGAGTACGTCCCGCGCGATCGGAATCTCTGAAAAAATGCGAATCTGCAACGATTGATGCTTGCTAAACCAGCTTCCGCCCCGTTTGAACGAGTAGTAGATTTTGGCCTTTCCTGTGCTGACGTGGATCACATGGGCATCCCCATCTGGCATGAGCAGAATCGGCTTTCCATTTTCCAATCGGCATGGAAAGATGCGGTATGTGTACCGGCCGATGCCGTCTGTTTTTTCCCGCAGCCCTTTGTGGACTTTGTATTCCTCTCGGGTATACAGCTTGAACTGACGATCATCCAGCTCGTTTACGTCAAAAGGGGCGCCAAACTGCGACTTGTGCACGTACACGCACGGAATATCCTGCGCCCAATGCCAATTGAGCACGTATTCGCTCCCTTGATACTGGCAGGTGACGTCCTTGATGAAGGTTTCTGTTGTTTCCTCCCGATTAATCATGATTCATCATGCTCCCTTTACTCAAACCGCTTGCTGCTTTGGTTCCCGGCGTCCAACGCGCGAGGGTTTTGTCTGGTGTTCAGTCTCCGCTTTGCAAAAGACGATCCACCACTCGTGGAAGCTGGCACAAAGAGAGTGAACAATGTCAGGATGACAGCGAGCATGGAGCACGCCAGCAAACGTACAACCATATCGAGCAAGTCGATTGACGACAGTCCCATTTCCAAAACGAGTCCAGCTAACAGTCCTGATACCGCCCCGCCAATCGTGAAGCTTTTGGCCAGATGGCGATTGTCAAAAATCAGGCCCAGCGCCAAGCCGAGCAAAGCACCGATGATCAGAACACTGACCACACGGGTAATGGCGTAAAACATGCTTTCTTCTGTCGCTCCTGTCCGCTCGGAAACGATATTGCGGTCTGTTCGGCTCATATCGTAAATCTGACCAAAAATTCCTGTCATTTGGTCAGCGTGTTCAACATTGAAGTAGCTGCCGCCAGTCTCAGCAGCGATCTTTTGAAGCAACGCCGTTCCGTCTGCATCGATTTGGCTCATGCCTACGGTATGGACAATCACTTGGTTTTGCTTGTAGGGTGCAAGTGCAGCAGGGACATCCAGATCACTATAGCCGTCTGACATCAGCACGACCGTACTATTCACCATTTGATTGGCTTGCAGCTGATCTAGCCCCGCTTGCAGAGCCAGGTCGATTCGAGTGCCTCCATCCGTTCGCGGATATTGAAGCAGCTTCTTCACAATCTCATCCTTCACGGACTGGCTGCTCAGCTCGGTGAGGGGTTGCAGCACATTCGTTTGATCGTGAAACGTAACCACTGCTATGTTCATGTCACTGTCCATGCGCTGCACCATGTCGGCTGCTGCTTTGAACAATTGGTTATCCGGGTCTGACGACTGCATGCTGCCTGACGTATCCAGAACCATGACAATATTGTTGGCCCCACTAGCCTGTTGAAATGATGACCCGTACAGCAGCTGAAGCAGCATGGCCACTACGCCCACCATCAAAAACGTGCTGGGCACGAGCATTTTCCAGGAAAAGCCCAGATAGCGTTGCTTCCAACCGACTCCATTCAGTCTTGGCGAGATCATTTCCGCAATGAGGCACATCAGTCCTACGAAAAAGGCATATTGACCAAAATAAAGTCCCATTAACAACCATTGCGGTATTTCTCCGGACAGCTTGCCGAGCATGACTTCCCCGACCAAAAATCCGATCACGCCACCTACCAGACTACAAACTAGCATGAGTAAGCTTACCCTTCTCTGACTCATGACGACTCATCTCCTCCCACGCGGCGAAAGACAAACCCGCTTTCCTCATAGGAAGCATGGTATTTCTTGTTATTGCGGTAGAACATCAACTCTTCCATGCCGAATCCACCCATCAGGTTCATTTTTTCTATCCCGCTTTTTTGTTCCTCGTGGATGCAGCCCAGCTTGTAAGTTCGTGTGCTCTCATCTTTGTGCAGCGCATATTGGACGAAGTCGTTGTGAATATCAGCAAACAAGTACTTCTCCTCATAGCGATGCTTCTGCAAGAAATGGAACACTTCGATGTGAACCGCTGCGCGCTCTTCCAACACCAATGCGAGATCGAGGAACAAATCCTCCTTCGTCAGCACGGTTCGGTTATCGTAAGCAGCCCCGACGTTGGCACGCGCAAGCAGCTCCGCCTCAAAAGATAAAGCAAATGGCGCACGGGTGAGAATCTCGTTCCGGCAAAACTGACACAGCCTCTCCACGAGTCCGGCGAGTCGATTCCCGCTGAGCAGAGCGCCGCTACCAATATACCGTTGTTCCATGTAAAAATCACTGCCGCGCGAAGCTTCCAATGACCGGATTGTTTCATGGACCACCGATTCGTAATATTCGTCGACGTTTTTGCCCAAGTAGTCAGTCGCTTCTCGAACGCTCGTCTGGGCGATTTCCCGCAGTTGCTTATGCAAGGCTTCCAGCTGCTCGACTTGCTCACCTAACTGCCGGTGAATCTGCTCTGCCTGTTTCTCATAGCTCACAAGGATGGAGAGCATCATCTCCCAATCCAGCAGCTCCAGCTTTTTGCCATAAACAGCGTCCAGCAAATGGCGAATGAATGTCCGCACACGCTCCTTATCCCGTGTGAAAAATCCTCCTACGCGAATATCCTGCCGCTCCACTCGCTCTTGGTAGAGATCGACAAGCTCGGCTTTAATCTGTTCAACCTGTCGAGATGTCTCTCGAATTCCTGTGCGCAGCTCATCCAGCAGGTTTGCTCCATTGGCGTGTTCGGCTGTGAGATAGTAAGCCGCATACAGACCAAGCCGTTCATCCTCGATAATTCCTTTCTGAATCAAATCAGCCAAGGACTCCTGGGACAGCATGTGATCCAGACGTTTACGCGCCCCTGAAACGACATTCGCCTCAAAAAAGGCTTGGCTGCTACCGTCAAACAAAGCCAGCTCCGCTTCACGCATATTCATACTGCAAAGCTCGCTGTAGCTGATACCAGAAGTCATGAGCCCCGTCATTTCCTCCAGGATGTGATCCTCAGGGAGAATGCCAGCCAATTTTCGCTGCAAATCATGCGCCGTCAATCCGAGCTTTTCTCTCGCTTTTGTTTTCGGCAATACCTCGCCGTCTTGTAGTCGCTCCCAATAGCGGTCAAATACGGCGGATAGTACTGTCAGCGCAATCGCATGAGTTGGTCGCTTCACTTTGGATAGTCCAGCAGACGCGAGCTTGGTCTGCCCATGATCAACTGTGATGCTACGCATAAATTGCAGCTTGTTATAGCCATCATTGCTTTCATGGAACTCCGACTCTACCTTTTTGTTGTTCAAAAGCACCAGCTTGCTGATCAGCTCATAAATTTCCTGCATGCCGCCTTCGATAAACAAGCCATGCTCTGTCTTGTCACTCAATAGGTAGGCCAGTGAAAATAACGGTGCGTTCACATGCTCCACAGGCAGTTTCACGAGATCCTCCGTTACCAAGAGATTCGCTCGATAACTGTAGTCGCTCCGCTGATAGCGATTGACCTCTTCCAAAAAGCTAACCGAGAGCGCTGTCGAGAACCCGAATGCTTCCCCGTTGTTCTTTTCTTGAAGCAGGACGTACAGGTCGACAGATACGTTTTTAAACAGCTCGTTGAGGTAGCCCTTGAGTAGCAACGTCAGCTCTGGCAAAAGGATCGTAGCAGGGTCATCCGCCCTTGCCACGACCGCTATATTGACTTGCTGAAAAGCAGTGAACAACTTGCCCATTTCCGCTACCCGCACGCTTGCCAGCTTCATCACCTTGTTCAGCTCCATGGTGACAGCTTCATCGAGTAAAAAACGCTCGTGGATCGAAGTACGCATCTTTTTCTTGTCGGCATCTGCCTGCGGCAAGCGGCACCCGATTACTTGCGGATGCTCCCACGTTTTGTCCTGATACGCATGGACATAAAGAACACCGTGACCATTTTGCCAATTGCGCTCGTTGTGGGCACGAACAGCTTGCAGTGCCTCTACGCTCTTATCCCCGAGAAAAAGGAAGAGCACGGGGTTTTGAATGCTTCGCTGTCCGTTTCCGCTATCCAGTTGTCTTTCCAAATCCGTAACGTATTGGGTCGCGAACTCTCCAATCAAATCCCTCATGCGTCCTCCTCGGTTATTAAACGATCCTGACTGTTTATTGCAGCGTCTTGCGCATATCGTTTACTTTTGACCAAACCTTTTTGTAGAACTGGAACAGCTCTTCACCGTTTACGTATTCGTCGCGGTCGTACTCCAAATCGTTTTTCGTTTCTTGGAAGGTCGCCGCAATTTCATCGAGTTTTACCAGCAGTTGCTGCGTATCCTCTGCGGAGGTCATCGCGTCACTGCGTTTTGCAGCCTTGCGCTGGATGGTTGCCATGTTCTTGTGATCCAATGCGCGGAACTTTTCATAGATAGCGAATTCGACGTGCTTGTTGACCTTCATCAGGTTGATGAATGGCTCCCACGCATCTTCTTCCTCATCCTTGTCGTAGACGTAGAGTGCACCGCGCTTGCAGATGGTGTTTGTGTAAAGTGCTTCGATGAATCGGGTCACCAGCTCTTCTTCGTCCTTGATGGCACCTACGATCTGCTCCAGCTCCTGGATTTTGGCTTCGATTTCTTCGTATTTGCGCACTTCCTGTTCGATCAGGCGAATCTGCTCTGGATAGCGAATCAGGTTTTCTTTTGCCATCTCTTCATTGATACTGCCGAACACATCACGCGTAAATTCTTGCTCCAGACCATCTCTCAGGAAACCTTTGAGCTCAACCAATGCACGCTTAATCTCGCCAGGGCTCAGCTTGGTCGCGTCTCCTTGCGCTTGGTGCTTAGCCAAGAAAGTGGCCAGCGAGAACGGCTTCGTCACGATGGATTCATAACGGTTGCTGGTCTTGCTGTCGCTGCCTTTTTCGCGGATAGCTCCATAGCGCACCGCACGGTCAAACAGTTCGCGTACGTTGGCGTTGTACGCTTTAATTCGCCCATTTTGGTACGTATCTCCCCACGATTTTTCCGGAATAGGGGATGGGAGGTACGCCCAGTTGTTCTTTTCGGTTTGAACGAGGTGGCGTCCGATACCCTCTCTATCCAGAATGGTACGTTCGTAGCTTTCCTCGTAGACCTTCAACGGTGTGTAAGCGAACAGTGGAACACCGTTTTTCGTATTCAGCCAGAAGATGCGGTTTTTGACTTCGCTTTCTTTGACGGTAAAGCGTGATCCGCTAATCGCTGTATCTTGATAGTTTTTAATCCCCTTCAAAATCGATGGTGCTTTCAGCGGCACGGATACAAAGCCCCAGGAAGGGAAGTGCATATTGCCGAGATTGTTGCTCAGATGGAAGACCGGAATCGCCTCTTCATCCAGCTTGCTTGCAATCTTGCGCTCTACGATGCGATCGAGTGTCTCGTCCTGACCGTATTTGATCACGAGGAATTCTTCCATCGACTTGGTGATCAGCTCACCGAACTTCTCCGAAAGGAATTCCGAGATCGAGCTAACGATATCCAGCTCTTGCTCTTTGACCCACTGATCGGAGTGTCGCAGCAGCTCGCTGGTGAAATCACGGATCAGGTCATCCGCATCTTTTTGCTCCAGGATGTTGCTGACTACCTTGGAGATATCCGGCACACTGACGATGTTCCAGTAGTACGTCTTGTTGCCCGTACGGTCGCTCTCTTCGCCGCCCTTGATCAGGATGTCGCCGTTTTGCTCGAAAATTTGGTTGAGTGCGTTCAAAATCTCAGTAAATACGTTATAAATGCGGTTGTTTTCTGCATTCAACAAACGGTGCAGCTCTTCGTAGAATTCGATCATTTGCTCCAGCTTTTCTTGATCAGCCAGGAGCTGGTATTCGTTGATCTTTGCTTCGATGTAGCTGTTTTTCTTCTTCTCCTTGGAGATGAAAGCACTGCGGGCATCGCCCAGCTTTTCATTCGCATTTTCGCGCGCACCCTCAATCTCACGCGGGAAGCTCTCCAGATTCGCCTTGAGGCTCTCGATGTAGGAGAGGATCATTTTCATCAGGCAATAGCCTTTGTCCGAATGAATCAGACGGGACGCATAGAATGGTCCTTGCTGCGGGTGCAGGAACACGCGCGTAATCATTTCGCCGAAAACAGAGATCATGTCGCCTGGCGTCTGCTTCTTGCATTTGATGTACGCTTCGCGCGCTTTGGCGAGATAACCCTGCTCCAACTCGTGGTCGATGCTCACGACTTGCTGAGTGATCACGTTGCTGTAGTTCAGACGCTCACTGTTTTCATAGCCTGGCAACGGTTCAGGAACGCGCTCCTCGAACTTGCGGGAAATCGAGTCGATGTCGATTCCGAGTTTGCGGGCGAATTTCTCCGCATCTTCCTGTGTTGGTGCTACTGTGAACATTTTTTCCATCTTATTAAACAAGCGATATGCCAAGTACGTTGTCATCTCTTCGATCGGCAAGACAGCAGAGGAAGCACCGATGACGTTGTATTGGTAGTTCGCTGCGTACGCTTTTGGCATCTGGTTGATGTTCGTACGGATGTTGCTGATATAGTCGTGGATCGCAAACTCTTCACCCGAACGCTTTTCTTCGCTCGCCATGAAGTTCGTGATGTTCTCCGCGGTTACGTTCATGCAGTAATCGTAGGCGTTTTCCAATGCTTTGCCTTCGAGATTGGTCGCAGAAATCAAATGACACAGGTTGAATGGTGGCATTGGCGATTGGACAGTGAGTACAGTGCCGTATTGCTGGCGGAAACGCTCATTTCGCTCATCCGCATTCATCCAGTAGTCCAGCTCTTTTAATGCCGCATAACCGTTTTTCATGATGTAGTCGCGTGTGTGCGAGCTGAGACTCTTGTTCGACAGGTTGACGTCAGGCGTGAACAGGTAGCCCAGCGTATTCACCTTGTCTACCCCCGCACTGCCGAAGTCGCGCTCCAAAATGCCTCGTACGATATAGGCGATGTCGAGGAAGCAACCGCTCCCCGTTCCCCCGGACAATCCGCTCAAGAGGAATACAGTCAGCTTTTTGTTCGTGCCCTCGCACAGCATCTTGACCTTTTTCTCAATGGTTTGTACGACTTGCGTAATTTTCGTAAAGAGAAGAAGTCGACCTGCCTGACGAACACCCGATGCTCCGCTGATTCCATCCGTAATCGTCAGCTCTGGTGAGAGCCAGTCAGTGATGTACGGCTCCAGAATGCTGCGATTCTGCAACACACCGCCGATCTCAGGATTGGACAGGAGTACGAACTCCGTCACTGGATCGAGTCCGATGCCCTTGTACTTTTTGTTACGGTCATGTTCATTCGTTTCAAACGCGATGAATTCAATATTGTCCGGCTTTTCCTTGCGCTTCTTAGAAAGCTGGTCTACTGGCAGCTTGAAGCGTCTGTTCACTTGGTATTTCAGGCGCAATAGCGCATCAATTCCTGTACCGCCAAGACCGATGACGAGCATCGGGTTATCGATTGTATCTACGCGAATCTTGTCACTGACGATTCCTCCGCCGAGGGATACGTCCAATTGTTGAATGTGTTCTCTCACAACTGCTTTCATAATCGACTCACTCCTAGACGATGTAATCTACATATAAGGACTTGTTCACATTCGTTAACGAAATTTTGATGCGATCGTTTTTCTTCAGCTCTTTGCCTTTGCTTGCATCGAGCACACGTCCGGCCTTTTCGATTCGGCAGCTTGAACGGTTTTCGATGATCAGCGTATCGTTTTTCCCTGGTAAAAAGATGACTTTCTCTGTCTCCGCAAACTCAGGGGCGAGCTGCAAGAGTTGGTGCAGCTTCACTTTTCCTTTGAACGCGTTCAGTTTCTTGTACTGCGGATTGGACTTTTCCCCTGTATCCTCATCCACGATCTCGATGGCGATTTGGCCCGCGAAGCCCTTGTTCGCCTTGCGATAGATCGACAGTGCGTACAAGCCTGCACCGATCAGCAGGATGAGAACCACGGTACCTCCTACTACGGTCATCCATGGAAATGGTTTCGATTCTGCCGCAGGATCAGTAGTTGTGTTCGGCTTGCTCGCTCCAGAGCCTGCCGTTTTGGAAGCATCTACAAGGAGTGGTTTTGTCTCCCGGTAAAAGCTGGTGTCTTCTGCCTTGATTTTGATCTCATACGCATGGTCAGCCGGGATTGTGAAGCTGCCTTCGAACCCGCTGCCCGTATTGTTCAGGACGACCTCATTCGTCTTATTATCCGTCTTGTCATTGACGATCAGTGTCGCCTTCATCTGCTTGTACAGATCAGGACTCGCTACCTTCTGTCCGTTTGAAACAAGTGCAGCCTTGATCGGTACGACATCGCCAGCCTTGAAGCTCTTGGCTGTGACTGGCTCCATCTCCAATTGCAGATCGTAGTTGAAGATGAGGTTAATATCGATTTTTTCCTTCGGGGCACCCTTTACCTGTAGCTTCCAATCGCCCTGCTGTGGCTTGACCAGCTTGATCATCGTGTACGCATTGGATTTCGACAGTCTGACCTGGTTGGAAGGGATTTGTACTTCCTTGCCTGCTGGGTCATACAGCTTCACTTCCACTGCTTTTTGCGACATGATCGAGATGTTGGCTTCCATGACGCTGCCATTCGGGATTGGGATCGGAATCTCCTGAGCCTGACCGTTTGCAACGAAGCTTTTCACCGGGACAACCTTCAGCTTCAAGTGATTTGCAAAGATTTCGCTCAAGATTTGCGGGAGCTTGTCCGCTGTGCTTGTTTCGAAAAATTTACCATTTGTATCCGCAGCAATCTGTTGCAGGGTCGTGCGGTTAAGCTGACCGTCTGCGTTCAAGCCAATCGTGTAAATCGGATAGCCTTTGTCTTTGGCCTCTTTCACTGCTTGCTGTAGCTCTTGATCAGATTGTGCTTGGGTACGGCTTGATGCTTTGTTCAAATAGTTGTTTCCGTCTGCCAACAACACGATGATCGGCGCATTGTTTGGATTGCGTCCCGCATCCAGGATTTTTACTGCTTCCGTAACCCCTACAGCAATATCGGTGTAGGCTCCTTTTTGCAGGCTGTCGATGAAGGCTTTGATATCGTTCTTGTCTTCTTCGGAATTAATCTCAAGCAGTGCCTTTTCCCGCTCGATCTTGTCGGTATAGGCGACGACACCAATCTTGTTCGCTTGGATCGACGTCATGTCGACGAACATTTTCATCGCTTCGTTGCTGACTTTGTTCTTATCGCTTTGGGTCATGGAGTTGCTGACGTCCACGACCAGGACAGCGTCCATATTGTTTCCGCTCGTTTGCGCAAAGCCTGGGTGAGCGACGGAGAGGACACTGACCAAAAGCAGGGCAAGACATGCTACGTATCGACATAACATTCGGAATCGTATTATTTTCATGAGAGCTCCTTTTCTTGTTCGTTACAAAGAATTTGTGAAGTGTTGCAAAGGAAGTAAGACTATGACACTATTACCACTAGATTCAAGAAGTAGAAGACAGATGATAAAAAAGTACTAGAATGATTGCCCCTTACTCGTAATACGATACGACATGATTCTTTGTTACAGATTTCGACAACTTCGTTAGGAGAAATTTTATGTTAACTTACTTTCTGTTGTTTGCGGCTTTTTTGCTGCTAGCGGTCCGATTCCTCAAGCTGCTGCGACTAAAACGGCGCAATCTCTCCAACGCCGAAATCGATCAGCATCTTCATGCCTTACTGAATGAGAAGAGGGATTCACCATGAGAAAACGAATCGGCGTCCAATTCCGCAAAACCCGTAAAACCACTCATACGTATGAAAGAATTCAAGCGTGCACGCGATGCCATACGTACCATGTCCTGTGGGAGACACATTGTGAGACCTGTGGGAGAGCCTACACACCGATCCGCCAGGTTTCCCACGCTGTGACGCGCCGTTATGTGCAGACGCGCTTTTTGCTCTTGGGCTTGTTCGTCTGTCTTGCTCTCCTTTCTGCGGATACCCTTTTGCAATTAGCTCTCGCAGGAGGTATTGGCTGTGTGTTGTTCGTTCTGTTTTTCGTGATGCAGAAAAAATACGGCACCTATGAAAGAGACATACAATTTCAACACTTTTTGACAAAGGAACTGGATACGCTCAAGAAGTCACTCCTCCGTCATTTGGAGGAAGTGGGCAACGACGTCAAAGAAGGACATCTCAAGGAAGCTTATGAAAAAACGAGAGAGATCGGGCATTTCGTCGATTCCGATACGATCAAGATACGCAAGATCATGTTCCTCAATCATTACGTCCTGCGAAAAGACATGGAACTGGAGCTCGAAACGCTCATCCCGTCTATGTACGACAAGGACTTCATGGAATATGTGCGCGAAGTCATCAAGGTCCAGCCTTCGCTCGTCAAAAAATCTGTTCTCAATTATGTCAGACGTTATAAAAATCAAATATTGTTACTAGAAAATGGGGATCAGCTCATCGGTCAAGTGGCAGGTGCAGCGCTCCGCATGAAGTCTTATGTGGATGAATATCAGGATCTGATTATCGAATTTATCGATTTTTTGCCTCGCGAGCGCCTTCTGCGATTGGCAAAAATGGTACAAACCCATAAGGTTGAAGGTTGGGAACAACTATATCATTCTACCAAAAACAGGGTGGATACGCATTACGCGTTTGACCCGGATTTCAAAGGCTTACTGTGAAGGAGGAGCCTTTCATGCTGCCTATCTCTCCCTATCATAGGTCCCTCTGGGTCCGTAATATTTTTCTTGGACTCTTTGCCTTGGGTTTGATCGCCGTTCTGTTCAAGCTCGGATTTGGGTACAAGCAGATTACGTTATATAAACAGGCAAAGGCGTTTTATGAACAAAAGAACCTGCTGCAAGCCGAGGAAACCTTTTCTCGCGCGCATGATATGGCTGTCCTGTCCTACGGGGATGACGAATGGAATTCCATCATGTTCCTACTGACTTCTATCCGTGCTGAACTAGAAGGGCTTCACCTGCATTCACGTTCTGCCATCTCGGAAAAGAAGGTCGCAGAAATCGGTGTAGTCTATGAACAATACCAAGCAGTCAAACAGAAATACCAAAATCAAAAGGACGTACCGGGGATGTTTTTCCAGCAATTGTCCGCTCACTTGGGTATGGATAAGAGCTTTTCCGATTATTACTTGAATGCCTTGCAAACAGCGAAGGCTCAGGCACAATCGAATCTCGAAAAGGAAAACTATCAAGACGAATCTTTCATCGAAACACTCCTGGTCATTCCGGATGAATACTACGGCGGCAAAAAGAAGAAGCAGGCTGAGCTCACGGCCTTGTTCCAGGACTATGAAAAGACCAAGCTGCGGGCGCTGATCGCTTCGGCTCCTTTTGAAGAAGTCATCACCAAAACGGCTACAAGCATACGTCATTACGAAAAACTGGGTATCGAGACAGATTGGTTAGTGGGTCAGTTGGAAAAGTATGCACTAGCTGAAATCAAGGAAGTTATCCGTTCGAAGGATTTGAGTGCCTTCGTGGACATGGCAGCCGCCTATCGCAAAATCGAGGATGTGCTCTCTACTGATTCGCCTGTACTCGATTCGATCACCCGCTATCTGGAGGGCAAGCTCAAACAGGCAGAACAATATATCAAGTCGTTCGAGTTCACCAAAGCGCGTGAATTGTACGAACAGTTAAATCCGCTCCAGGATACAGCTACACTCCTGTCCGATCTGGAAAAGCTCTGGTTGGAATACGATCCAGCACGCTTATTGCAATTGAGATATCCAGACAGAACGTTCACCGACATGCTCTCCGGCACAGATCGCTGGGGAGCAAAGCTTTACGCATTTGGACTCTCCAAGGCAGATCAACGTCTTTATTTCGCAGCGAAAATGCCAAATGACTCGTTCCTCTATCTGGATCAGTCGCTCGATGTGGACATGAAATCAGCAAAGGCGAAGATCGACGATACGCTCGGAAGTAAAGAAAAGCCTGTGATTATCGTGAGTGCATCCGGCAAGGAGCGTGCTAACGCCTACGCGGCACTGTCTCCGAATTTGATAAAAGAGTCACTCGATAAGCGCTTTTCGGTGGAGGCGGATGAACTCAGCGTAGAAGACTCCGAGCACGTGATCATGAAAAATGCGGTAGGCAAAGGGGAAAAGGAAATCGCTCTGTTCAAGCTCGAGGACAATGGCTTGGATTACATAGAAAAGCTGGCTGACTTAGAAGAGAATCCCGAAGAAACGACCGAGGGTAACGAGTCAGGAGAAGCGACCTCCCCCGCTGACGGCTCAACAGAAGGGACGGATCAAACTCCCCCTGCCACTCAAAAAATCGATGTTTTTGCGGGGCCGGGTGATGAATATGAGAAGATCGGTCAGGTAGTAGCAGATGGTTCCCTCCAAGTCATCGCCGATCTGAATGGCTGGTACCAGATTGTATTTAATGGAAAAGAAGGCTGGATACGCGCTACTGAATCGACGCCGTAATCCGTTTACTTGAATAATGAGCTCCCCGCGCGATCATGATACACTTTCTTTGATCTGCGTCAGGAGCTTTTCCTCATTTTTCGCATTGCTTTAAGTGTCAGATTATTCTATAATCTATTTTTATTTTATAGATAGACAAGGAGTGGGAAGCGATGTTTGGAATCGTTCATTATGAAGCATTTCTGATGACTGCAATCATGTTGAACCTGATACCCGGCTCAGACACGATGTACATCATCACCCGCAGCATTTCGCAAGGAAAACAGGCAGGAATTCTTTCGGTTCTCGGCATTTTGACAGGCTCACTCATTCACACACTCTTGGCTGCTTTCGGCTTGTCGCTCCTTTTGGCGCAATCCATCGTGCTTTTTAACATCGTCAAAATATTGGGGGTCGCCTATCTCGTCTATTTGGGCGTTCGCATGCTCATGACGAAGGAATCACCAGCTTTTGATACGGCCGATTCCAAGAAGCTGAAGGGTGAAAAGGTCTATCTGCAAGCGATCCTGACAAGTGTCACGAATCCAAAGGTCGCCCTGTTTTTCATCGCCTTCCTCCCGCAATTTGTTAGCGCGACGGAAGCAGGACCACTCCCTTTCCTTATTCTCGGCCTTACTTTTACCGTTACGGGTGGCATCTGGTGCAGTCTCCTCGCCTTGTTTGCTTCCTTCGCTACGCAAAAATTGCGCAATAATCAGAAGTTCTCTATCATACTCAACAAGCTGACGGGGATTGTTTTTATCGGGATGGGGTTGAATCTATTGCGGGCGAAAGCCAATCCTTAGGAGGTTATCTATGAAAAAGATTATTTCTGTACTCGCACTCATTCTGTGCTTTGCTTTTTTACCTGTTCAAATGATTGAAGCGCATCCAGGCAGAACAGATGCAAATGGTGGACACACCTGTAGAACAAACTGTGAAAAATGGGGATTACAGTATGGAGAATATCACTATCACAACGGTGGCGGTGGTTCTTCTAACAGCCAAGTGAAAAAATCGGCTCCTCCAAAACCATCGGCCCCCCGTACACAACCTAAAATACTACCTTCGAAAACAATTGTAGCCGTAGACAATGCTAACGTTTATTCTGCTCCATCCCTTGACTCTGTCGTTACTGCAACCCTATGGTATGGTTTTGAAATCAAAGCATCAGGTACACATCCGGAATTTATCTCCATGGATCAAGGATACGTTTCCAAAACAGTGGTCACCTCGTATACACCGATCACTCCGAAGACTGTCAAAATTCAAGGAGAGAAAGGCTATTTCTTCTCGACCCCTTCGACAGAAAGTCCAGGCAGGGGCTACGCTGTCAGAGAGGCACTTGTTCAAGTAGTCGGTGAACGTGGCGATTGGTATTACGGCTCCACCATCGATGCAAATGGGAAAGTCTTAGTTGGATTTGTTGCAAAAAGCGTCGCCTATTAACCATAGAATGAGACCGAAAAAGCCAGCCAGGAGAGTCTTTCTCCTCTGGCTTTTTTCATGTTCAGAAATTGTTTAGGTCGAAAGATTATGATAGCTCTAGGCATTTTTTCACAATTGGAACAGTGGGTGTATCTGTTGTTCTCGACTACATGATTTGTACAACGAAGAATCCTCTTGCTGAAAAAAGTTTAGTGTAACTAAAAATTAAGACAAGGGGGGGAAAGTTGAATTGAGTTAACGGTGCGAAAAGGGAGTTGAAGAATGTGCGAGTGCTGTTAAGTGCTGGGTTTATCCTGGCAGGCTTATTCCTCCTTTTCTATCCTCAATGGGAAACGGCGGTATCTGCACAAAAGCAAGAACAGCTCATCGAAGCGTTCGAACAACTGAGCAACGTCAGCGAGCAGATAGAAACGGCTGCATCAGAGGACCCACCAGATCCTCAGATACAAGAGCCGTTCGCTATGTTGAAAGGTGCCAGAGGCGTGATTCGGATTCCCACAATTGATCTGGAAATGATGATTTTTGAAGGCGCGGACAAGCATGCCT
The DNA here is from genome assembly GCF_003013475.1 of Brevibacillus porteri. GTDB lineage: Bacteria > Bacillota > Bacilli > Brevibacillales > Brevibacillaceae > Brevibacillus > Brevibacillus porteri. The sequence continues at coordinate 653 of NZ_PXZO01000006.1, read as the reverse complement.
TGAGTAAAGGTGTTGGCCTGATCGAGCCAGACAAGGAATTCGGTGTGAACAATGTTGGACTGGCAGGCCATCGCGGGATTACTCATGGCAAGCAATTCAATCGCTTGGACGAACTAGCACCTAACGATGAGATTGAGATCAAGACGAAAACGGCAACCTACCAATTCGTTGTCGTGAAAGCCTTTGTCGTAGATCGTACACAAGTAGAAGTTCTAGAGGATCAAAAGAAGCCATTGATCACCTTGGTCACATGCACCCCTGTTGGAGCAAAAGATCCGAAGGACAGACTGATCGTTCAAGCTGAATGGAAACAAACGACTTCATCTCAGCCCTAACCCTTCCTACTGCAAGACGGAACGAGCAAGTTTTAATTTAGTACAGGAGGAGCATATGCAAAGGAAATCTTGGGTCGTTGTGGTGGCACTTTTGCTCATCATCCAAAACTTTTTCGGTTTCACGACAACCTCGTATGCCCAAACACAAGGTGAGGTTGTCATTAACAATAGCGGGGAACCGGGTACAGGCGATCCTACTGATCCAGGCACGGGAACTCCTACCGATCCGGGCACGGGGACTCCTACCGATCCAGGTACAGGAACTCCTACCGATCCAGGTACAGGAACTCCTACCGATCCGGGTACGGGAACTCCAAC
>NZ_PXZO01000059.1 GCF_003013475.1 Brevibacillus porteri | reverse complement strand
TGTTCTTTGCTTTATATTTTCTATAGTAATAGTAGAAATTGATTCGGTTACGATGTTCTACTCTCATTCATTGGTAGGAATGTGAAAACTGCTCTTGAAAACCATCTGAAGTAAGCCTCCAGGTGGTTTTCAATCTTCTCTGTAACAACGAACGAAATGGTTTTTATAGAATTTACAACTTGGAGACAACTGAAAGATACTTTTAACATATGAACGCTATATTCTATTAACTGTAACAAGGGTTTCGTGCCCAAACCAAAAACAAAAAATTTCAGGAGGCATTACCATGAATAAAAAAAATATTCTCGTTTTGTCAATGGCACTAACAATTGTAGGCGGTGCTACAGCAGCGGTATTTGCAAGCGATAACGCGATTAATTCTACTAAAAACAAAGTCGTAACGTTGGCAAGCAAAGAAGGAAATGGCACAAATCAAACCACTACGAATGATGTAGTCAAAGTAGCAAATGGCAAGATTAGTGATGAAGAAGCGGTAAAAATGGCAACAAAAGCTCTAAAAGACTATATGGGGCTTGACGCGAAATCTTTTGGTGAGGCGCATGTAAATCGAACGAACAACCAAGAAGACTTTAAGTTCTTTATGGATTTATATTCAAAAGAAGATGCAGCTGTATTAAAAGAAAACGCCAAAAAAGATACGGCAGATGTTATCGTTGTACAGTTTGTTCGGGCTGAAGACTTAAACCAGCCAATGGCCGCTTCTAATCGCATTGTCATGAATGAAAAAACAGGGGAAATTGTTTCTCTAACTGCTTTCACTGATGAAAATCGAAGCTCAGAGACAACAATCGATGATGCGAAAGTTAAATCTGCGGTTATCAGCTTTTTTGATCAACAACAGAAAAAGGTTAAGGAAAATACGATGAAGGTTAGTAAGAGTACTAGTTCCGGAACCGTGCGTGTTCTTTGCAACCTGGAAGATGGAAGAGATGTAGAGATGACAATTAGTCTGAAGAATTATTCAGTATCTAGTTATGAGATTAATTATGACAGACTAATTCCTCTACCTTCCGAAGAAAAAGATTACCGTGAGAATTTCAGAGAAATGTAAGTAAATGAAGATATTGTAGGACGGATAAGATGGAGTAAGTGCCCGAAATGATACTTACTCTATCTAACCCAAAAATCCCAGGAGGCATTACCATGAACAAAAGAAATATTCTCGTTTTGTCAATGGCACTATCAATTGTAGGCGGTTCTACAGCAGCTGTATTTGCAAGCGAAAACGCGGTTCATTCTACTAAAAACAACGTCGTAACAATGACAAGTAAAGCAGGAAATAGCACAAATCAAACAACTGTAGCCAAAGTAGCAAATGGAAAGATTAGTGATGAAGAAGCGGTAAAAATGGCAACCAAAGCTCTAAAAGACTATAGGGGTCTTGACGCGAAATCTTTTGGTGAGGCGCATGTAAAGCGAACGAACGCGCAAGAAGACTTTAAGTTCTTTATGGGTTTAGTTTCAAAAGAAGATGCAGCTGTATTAAAAGAAAACGCCAAAAAAGATACGGCAAATGTTATCGTGGTACAGTTTGCTCGTGCTGAAGACTTAAACCAGCCAATGGGCGCTTCTAATAACATTGTCATAAATGAAAAAACAGGTGAAATTGTTTCTTTAACTGCTTTCACTGATGAAGATCGAAGCTCAGAGACAACAATCAATGATGCGAAAGTTAAATCTGCGGTTATCAACTTTTTTGGTAAACAACAGAAAAAGGTTAAGGAAAATACGATGAAGGTAAGTAAGAGTGCTAGTTCCGGAACCATACGTGTTCTTTGCGCTCTCGGAGATGGAAGGGATGTAAAAATGACAATTAGTCTGAAGAATTATTCAGTATCCAGTTATGAGATTAATTATGATAGATTAATCACTCTACCTTCCGTAGCAAAAGACTACCGTGAGAATTTCAGAGGACTGAAAGTGAATTAAAAATTGTAGGACTGATTAGATGGAGTAAGTGCCCAAATTGGTACTTACTCCATCTAACCGTTACAAAAGGAACGAGGTAAAAACTGAATGATAAAAATTTTAGTGGTTGAAGATGATATCGCAGTAGCAAATTTAATAAAATTGAATTTAAATACGGCAAATTATGAAAGTACAATCGTTTTTGATGGAGAGGAAGCCCTAAATATTATTGAAAGAGATCGTTTTGATCTCATACTTTTGGATGTGATGCTTCCGAAAGTTGATGGATTTACTTTATTCGAAAAAATTAAACCTTTAGGGATACCTGTCATTTTTTTAACTGCGAAAAGTTCGGTCACAGATAAGGTGTATGGATTAAAAGCGGGAGTAGATGACTATATGACGAAACCCTTTGAAGGAATTGAATTGCTGGCCAGGATTGAAAATGTATTAAGACATTACAATAAAAAAAGCAACATCATACATTTTAAAGACACAGAAGTATACTTGCAAGAAATGCAGGTGAAAAAGAACGGTGAAATGATTGAGCTTACCTTGAAAGAGTTCGAATTATTGGTGTTTTTAGTGCAAAATAAAAACATCGTATTAACGAGGGAAAAAATCATAGAAAAAATTTGGGGATATGACTACGTTGGCGAGACGCGGACGATTGACAACCATATACAAAAGCTAAGAAGAAAGCTGGGATGGAAAGATGAAATTAAAACAGTATTTAAATTGGGATATAGGCTGGAGGAATAAATGAAATTTTGGCAGAGGATATTTTTATGTACATTAATCATATTTGAAATCTTTTTTGTACCAGCATCCATTTACCTGATTAATAGCAGCTTTGAACTCAATCTCAATTTGGAGATCCGTTCCGGGATAAGTGAACAGGATCGATTTGCTAACTCTTTAGAATCAAATCTATATCTACTTAAAGTTCAAAAATCTTCAACCCCAGATGCTGAAGGAGTTGGCAAACCAAGCATCGATTCAATGATTCGTACCTACTTGGACAACCTTGGAGAACAGGATGTATATCTGGATGTAATAGATGAAAAAAACAAAGTTATTTTTAGTCATTTTAAAAATAACAAGATAACTCTTACTCATCGTGAAGAATTAAACATCCCAACCGATAAAGTAAATTACATCATACGGGATCTAGGGGAAAAGACATACTTATTTATAGCTAAGAATATTTATTTGGAAAATAATCACTATAAGCTTTCTTACGTGAAAGATATTTCGAGTGTTTATGAAAATAGAAAAGACTTATTAAGCCTTTTAATCAAGTTAAATGCTCTTATCTCAGCAATTTTGGTCATCGTTACCATAACAATGAGCAAGTTTATAGTAAAACCGATTAATAAACTTATCAAGTCAACAAGAATAATTGCAGGCGGGAATTTCAGCGAAAGAGTCATGGTCAAATCGAAAGATGAAATCGGGTTGTTAGCGGAAAATTTCAATTTGATGGCCGTTGATGTAGAAGATAAAGTAAACCAGCTTAAAAGATCTTCAGAAGACAAACAAAGGTTTATCGATAACCTGGTACATGAACTTCGGACTCCTTTAACTTCGATCATAGGCTATGCGGATTATTTACGAACGAATAAATATGATGAAGAGACTTATATCAACTCATTAAGCTTTATCTATGAAGAAGGAAAGCGGCTAGAGAAACTGACATTTAAGCTTATGGAGCTCATTGTTTTGCGAAAAGAAGATTTTGAGTTAAAAAAGGGAAAACTTGACGAACTTTTTGTGGAAATCAAACATTCCTTTATTCCAAAGCTGAACATAAAGAATATAGATCTGGAAATATCGACGGAGCATCTGAGTGTTTTAATGGATAAGGATTTGATGAAAATTTTGCTTGCAAACTTGGTAGACAATGCGATTAAAGCATCGAAGAACAACGATAAAATACTTCTGCGTTCTTACAGAGATACTGAGTCGAAAATTATTCTGGAAGTGAAAGATACAGGGATCGGTATTCCTGATGACGACATAACAAAAGTTTTTGAGCCATTCTTTATGTCCGACAAATCGAGATCGAGAGCGAATGGAGGAGGCCTCGGGCTCGGGCTTTCATTATGTAAGGAGATCGCTAACATTCATGACGCTGAAATAAGAATAGAAAGTAAGCTGGGTGAAGGTACAATTATCCAATTGGTTTTTAACTATTAGATGAAGAAAGCTTTGCCGTACTTGAGCCAATCGCTGATCACGGATCGTGTAGGTACACTCACGAGCACCTTCTTTGTTAACTTGCTAGACAGGGAGTACAATCTGAAAATGTTAAAATCTAGTTTCAGGATGAAGCGATTCATGATTAATGAAACGTTGGATGATTCTAAAAAAACCTGATTCCCTGAATCCAGCGCTGAAGTAGCTTTAGCGTTGCCAAACATCATTTGGCTGTTTCTCCAGAAAGGGCAGGGATTATTCATTTTTCTGATGAAATTGTGCAGGCTGGCTATGATCACACCAAAGAGTTGGTACGTATCCGGTGGGATCGTCCGGTTGATTTCTCATTACTTGAGAAAATGATCGAATTTAATATCTTGGATAAGGCAGACTGTTCAACTTTTTAGCGGAAATAGCTCAACATCATAAAACAGATCACTTGATGGGTATAGATACCATTAAGTCATCTGTTTTTATACCAAAAAGGTCGCAACGCAAAGTGAAAAACTTGCAAAGTAGTAAGTAGACGAAAATACGTGGTGGCGATAACGTAGCTCAATCTTGTTGTTCACTGAAAATAATGTTTTAGACTTAAAAATAAAATGTTAGACTGTGAAAAAAATAGATACATAAAAGAGGAAGATTGATGGTGTATGCACAAAGCCGAATGGAAGTACTACCGGACGATACCTATGAGCATAAGTAACGAGCGCTCCGTGTGTCGATGGAGAGAGAGGGTCGCCTATATCGTCGCCGTTTTTGTTGTCATGGCTTTGGGCTTAGGGTCCAGAGCGTTCGCTGATGTGTTGCCTGTCTTTGTAGCTGAGCATTTTGGCGATGCATTATGGGCGTGCATGATCTACTTCGGCTTTCGCACATTGTATGCTCATAAAAAGATTTCTTTCGCGCTGTGGTGGAGCCTCGCGTTTTGCTTTGCGATCGAGGGCAGCCAATTGTATCAGGCCGATTGGATCAATTACCTCCGAGAGACAACTATGGGGGCGTTGGTATTAGGAAAAGGCTTTTTGACGGCGGACCTTGTGCGGTACACTGCGGGAGTTGCCGTCGCTTCTCTGCTCGACCTTGCTTGGCCTTGGCGTAAGCCCTCGTGATTTTTGGCGGAACAACGCCAGCAGAATGCTTTTACAAATACATATTTGAAACAAAAAATCTATAATAAACTCCTAGGAGGGATCATGTTGCAGCAGCTCTTTAACGATATGATTAAACAGGACGTAAAGCCCTTCCTTTCCAAGCATGGCTTCGCAAAGAAGAGTTTGAATTTCCTTAAGAGTACAGAAAACCTCATCTACATGTTCAACTTCCAAAAATCTGCTGGCAATGCAGCGGACAATGTCATGTTTTATGTGAACTGCGGCATTTATGCAGCGGAGTTGGCACAAATACAGTCGAGAGAGATTCTAACAGCACCTAAAGAAGCGGAGTGTCATTTCAGAGCAAGAATTGGAGAAATGGTTGAGTCTGCTCCGGATCGATTTTCAATCACTCCTGAAACGAATATGGATGATGTTAGCAAAACGCTGCTAAGTGGATTAGAAGAGGTTATTCATTTCTATGATACGATGACTAGTGCCAGATCCATTGTTGATTATTACACTTCAGGTCCATTTTTACATCTGAGCGAAGAAAGCTTTCATTTGCTCTTACAATCTAATGATGTAGTAGCGGCTAAACATTATTGGAAGACGTTGCAGGAAAAGTACGGAACAGAAAAGCGATGGACCATATTCGAGAATAAATACAGGGCCATCTTCCATAAATACGGCGTGGAATTTGATAAGCGATAAGTCAGCATTGTGATCGCAAGTGAGAAACGATTTGGTGGCGGTGGCAAAATCTTGATGATGCCTTACCCCGTTATGACATGAACCTAATGTAAACGTTCGTTCAATAAGAACAGCGGCCAGTATAAGACTTTATTTTCAGGTCTTAGCTGGCCGCTGTTTCATTTTGTGGAGTTAGTCTAAAACCAATTTCTGGTAAAATAGGCGAACGAATAGGCGGAAAAACCATAACGTAAAGTGTATCAAAGCCAATGGAGGAGGGAAATTATGTACGGGTGGTATCCACAAGAGGGTTATTATCCAATTTCGGCAGGAGAAGGCAGACGCTACAACGATTACGAATTATTGAGACACATCGCCAGATTAGAGCGACGTTTGGCAGAAGTACAAGAAGCCTTGTCAGCATGTATGAAAAAGAATGACGGATTAAAAAAGGATTTAGAAGTTGTTAGACTGCAAAGCCCAGTGCAAACGCAAAATGATCAAACCTATCAACAGCCAGCAGTCGATAAAGTAAATGTCAAATGTATTGCAGCGACAGGGACATCGGTAACCTTTGAGATATCGGAAAGAAGATTAACATTTGATAGCGATTATTATGGTAAATATGTAGGCGAATATACCCCTGGAAAAGTATACGCAGCCATGGCGGATTATGGTGCGGGGCAAATCTATCTAACCATTAAGGATGATAATGAAATTTGGCATACATTTAGATATTCACGTTTCGAATCGTAATTGACAAGTTGTTGTCGAGTGATGTAACCAAGAATACTGACTGTGTGTTGCCAGAAAATGCTTATGTCACTCGACATGATACATACTTCGGAAAGTGCTATGTAATAAAATATTTAGACAAACCAAATAAGAAAGTACAGAAACGTTATGGGAACTCAAGTGCTTATTTATGTTCGATTTCTTGACGAATTACATACCAAAATGCGTTACGTGTGGTTTCCATCAACTTTCATCAGCGTTATCTTGGGCGTTGAAGCAACATATGGCTGTCTTCCTTATCGTCAAGCCCATCAGTCGAGCCAAAGATCACTGGGTGTTCTATGGCTTTCTGTCGTCTTTTTACGGAGGGGTCTGTAAGAAGTGCTCATGCGTCTGGGTTATGACTGTTTTGGGCATCTTGTTTGGCTTCCTATATTGGCGATATGGTGTAGAAGTTGCGATCATTAGTCATTTTAGCGCTGACAGCGTGCTACATGTGATCTTGAAAAATAAAACATAGAAAGTAGGAGAAGCAAATGATAGTTGTAACTACAGAAAACATTCCAGGATATCGTGTCGTTGAAGTAAAAGGAACCACATTCGGTTTAATCGTTCGAGCACGCGGAATTGGCGGAGACATCATGGCAGGTCTTCGTTCAGTAGTTGGCGGAGAAATCAAGGATACACGGTGCTCCTGGAGGACGCGCGCAAACAAGCGCTTGACCGCATGATTAAAAACGCAACTGCCATGGGAGCTAACGCTGTGGTAATGTGTCGTTACGACTCTGGAAATATGGGAAATATGGGGGAAGTTGTCGCGTTCGGTACAGCAGTTGTCGTTGAAAAGGTATAATGAATGATTTATGTTGTTTATTACATTGTGTTTCAGATCTTGCTTTTCATCACCTTGCTAATCATTTCCAAAATAAAGGACAAGCGACTGCACCAAGACCACGGAGAAGTCGTCCCGCCCGGATTTGAGCCCACGAATGAAGTGACGATCGATCCGGTAACGCAGGAAAAGCGTCGTGTATACTTCAATCCGAAGACCGGGGATCGCTATTACAAAATTGAAAAATAAGCGATGAGGATGACTGTCCAGCTCATGGGGCAGGAAAATATGGAGATAGTAGAATTAAGTAGAAATGAGCCAAATCTTGTTAGCTGACAAGATTTGGCTTTTATTGTGCGCCCAGCAAGGGCGATAGCTCTAGGGTGTAAGTCCCGAACGGGGTTTGTTGAACTTAAGTGCTTTAACAACGTTCGTGTTGGCATTCATTGCATTAGGGTCAGGTCCAGTATCAGCGAATGGGACAGGTTCACCAGTAGCATATTTGTGCGAAGATGCAGACTATCAAGGTTACTGCTTAGGTCTATACGCGGGTACTAGAATTAATACACTTGATGAAAAATTCTTCAATGACAAAGCTTCCTCGATCAAGATTTTAGATAATCGATACAACGTAACTGTTTTCGAACACTTAAATTGGACTGGACGTAGCACTACTTATTTGTTCAGTGATCGTGACATGAGTGACGAAAAGATTGGGAACGATGAAGCTTCTTCTCTTTATCTTTCTGGACATCAAGAAGAGCTAAATGGAGTTTACTTGTACGATAACTACGGAATGAGCGGCGATTGGATCAAGGTTACCTCAAGCGCGAGCACTATCCCACTTAATGACAAGATTTCGTCCATTCGTATCGTCGGACCATATGATATAACGATATTCGAACATGCAAACTTTACTGGAAGAAGTTTGAGTTTTAGTGGTAATGCTTATCTAGAGGGCACCACGATTCCCGATTTGGTTCCCCACGGATTTAACGACATTACATCAAGCATATTAATCACAAAGCGCTAATAAATGAAAGTTCTTCATGTCTTTGCACTCCATTTTTCTTCATTGTCAACTAGGTACATCCATCGTTAGCCTACGAGATAATAAATAGAACCATCTAATAGGAAAAAGTGACCATTCATTTGGTCACTTTTTGTGTTACAACCTCCGGCAGGAAAGTTTTCATCTGTTATCACGATACCGGGGAGATCAAGTTATAAGCGGATTCATTCGAGGAGCTGATCGAGGAAAATTTTTATGAATAATGAAAAGCCCCATTCGCTAGACCATTTGCCAAGCGTCCATAACGACCTTTTACAGTACTGCCATATTGTGACGACCCCAAACTCATGATAACATTCTAAAAAATATCTTTTGGAGAGATAGAAGACGAGAGGTCATTAGCATGACGAAAACGATACTGATAGTGGAAGACCAGCAGGTTTTGCGAGAGATTATGAAGGAATACTTGATGGACGAAGGATACGAAGTGCTGGAAGCGGGGGACGGGAGTCAGGCGCTGACGTTATTTCAAGAGCATGAAGTTCATTTGATCATTCTGGACATTATGCTGCCGGAATTGGACGGGTGGTCAGTATGCAGACGCATTCGCAAAGTTTCCAACGTCCCCATTCTGATGTTAACAGCTCGTGCGGATGAGGATGACACGTTGCTTGGATTCGAGCTCGGAGCGGACGATTATTTGGTGAAGCCGTGCAGTCCTCCCATCCTGCTGGCACGCGCCAAGCGGTTGCTGGAAAATCGGCAAATCCAAGAACCGGGGGATATGTTGTCCGGCGGCGGGATTACGATTCACTTGCCGTCCCGAACCGTTTCGATTGAGGGAAAGAACTATAGCCTGACGCACACAGAATTCGAAATTTTGGCCTACTTGATGAAAAACAAAGGCATCATTCTCACCAGAGAACAGCTCCTTACAAAAATCTGGGGTTACGACTTTGACGGCGAGGATCGTACGCTCAGCAGCCATATTCGCAATTTGCGTTCCAAGCTGGGAGAGCATGCGAAGCATATCGTCACTGTTGTTCGTTCCGGTTATAAATTCGAGGATCGGCCATGAGAACAAGCATTGTACTCAAGCTGTTTCTCCTCACAACGGGATTATGCCTGTTTGTGATCGCGAGTATTTTTATCGGACAAACCGTATTTTTCGAGCAGTTTTATGTGCATCAAAAGGTAGAGAAGGTGAAGGAAGCCCTTCAATTCTATCGGCAAAACGAGTTGACTCATGCCGGGGATTCCCAGGATGAAGTCAGGAAGGAACAGGAGTTTTATCAAAAGACGAATGCCTGGTTTGCTCGATTGGATGATAGCGGTCATTTGAAATACACCGACGATTTCGAGATGGAGGTCCGGCTAGAGCACTCGGACGCCACCCCTGCTCTTTCTGGCAAGTCGATTGTCGTTCCGCTGTACACGGTCATGGATGTGGAGGATGTAAGCGATGATAACCCCTTCATCGATACCTTTGTGAAAACGGGTCAACAGATTGCCATGGAAGGGATCATGGTCGATAATCAATGGTTTCCGCAGCGGATCGGGAGGAGTGTCTCCAATCTCAGAGAGGAAAATCGACTAGAGAATCAGCAACTCGTCAAAAAAGAGTATGAGGTCGTCCCGCGATTCAAGAGTCCTACCGAATACCATGAGCGTTATCCCAGCGTACTGGTGCACGGAACCATCACACAGGTCCGGACACCGCAAGGCGCGGATGTATCCCGTTATACGAACCGCTTATTTCTTGAACGGGTGAAAGCTTTTCAAGCAGATCTGCTATACGGGGATTATGTGGAGCAAACAAGCACCATAACGAACTACAATGAGAACGATATGGACTACAAAGTATTCGTAGAGCGCGTGATCGATCCAACAGGGAATCCCGCCTATCTATTCGCCATGACATCATTGCAACCTGTAAACGAAGCTACAGAGGTCATGAGAAGTTATTACGGCTACATCATTGCGGGTACCTTGCTGCTCGTTCTGCTCGCCTCTTTCTATTATTCCCGCAGAATAGCAGCTCCTTTACTCAGCATGGACGACATGACCCAAAAAATGGCCAAGCTGGACTTCTCTGAAAAAATTCCGATCAAGACAGAGGATGAGATCGGCAGCCTGTCACGGAATATTAATCGGCTTTCGGATATGCTGCATGCCCATATTGTCCGGCTGGAGCAGGATATCGAGAAAGAAAAGCGGCTGGAGCAAACGCGTAAAGAATTTATAGCTGGTGTGTCGCATGAGCTGAAAACTCCGCTCAGCGTCATGGAAAGCTGCCTTTACATTTTGAAGGATAAGGCGGACAGCCCAAAGCGAGACTACTATTTTGCTGCGATGAAAGATGAAGTGAAGAAGATGAACCTGCTTGTTGCGGATATGCTGGAATTGGCAAAATATGAATCCGGTACGTATAGAATGCAGATGGAATCGTTCCGAATTGATGTGGTACTGGAGCAAATCTGCGTAAAGTTGGCACCGGACCTCTCCGGCAAGCAGTTGCAGTTGCACAACCGTTTCTCCCCAGTCGAAGTCATCGCCAATCAGCATCGAATCGAGCAGGTGATCGTGAATTTCCTGACAAACGCCATACGCTACACGCCGGAGCAAGAGGACATTGTCATCTCGACAGTTGAAGGGGAGGATACCGTCAAGATTTGCATCGAAAATAAAGGCGTCCATATTCCGGCCGAGCAATTGGAGAAGATATGGGATCGTTTCTACCGCGGCGAGCACTCCCGCAACCGTGCGACCGGAGGAACCGGATTGGGCCTGGCGATCTCCAAGCAGATATTAGAACTGCATGGGTCGTTCTATGGGGCAATGAATACGGAGGAAGGCGTCTTGTTCTATTTTGAATTAAAGAAAAAGAAAGTGTAGAACCTTGGTTCTGCACTTTTTTTATTGCATTTCTACCCAATCTGCACACGATCTGCATCTGATCTTGATCTCCGACGATTACTCTTTACCTTGTTCAAGAAGAAAGGGGAAAGATGAAAGTGCAAAAGAAAATGATGGATATTACACTGATCGCAATGGTCGCCTTATCGGTTGCGGCATGCAGCACCAATGGACAACCACCTGCTTCCGAGATGACTAGGCAGGCCGTAGACATCTCCACTCCGGAGCAAACCTCATATGCATCACAGTATCAAACAAGCGTTTTTCTCGGAGATTCGATTACGGAGGGATTGTCTTACCATGATGTGCTGAAAGACAAGAACGTGCTGGCAGGTGCAGGGAAAACGGCTGAATTCGCGCTACAAGATATAGACGAACTGGTCAAGCGAAAGCCCCAGCATATTTTTATCCAGCTAGGTTCGGATGACATTTTATGGCCGACTGACAATCCCAAGGAATATTCGTTGTCGTATTACGGCCAATTGATCGATCGCATCAAAGTAAGGCTTCCAGAGACGTCCATCACGATATTATCCGTTACCCCGGTTACGGCAGAGGCAGAAAAAGCGGAGCCCCGTTATCGAAATATCGGCGACTACAATGAGGGACTGAAGGAGCTGTCAAGCAAGGTACAAGTCGGATTCATCGATGTGTCGTCAATCGTGTCCGCTCATCCTGACATGTACGATGCGGACGGCATTCATTTCCAAGCCGAGTTTTACCCGATCCTGCTCGATTACGTAAAAAATGAGCTGGGTCGTCAGAAGAGCGCAAAATAGCGGCGCGGGAGGAAGCGAACGTTGGTATTCAGCAGTCTGATATTCCTATTTCAATTTCTGCCCGCCGTGCTGCTCGTTTATTATGTGTCGCCCAAGAAGCTGAGAAATGTTGTTCTGTTCGCAGCGAGCCTCATCTTTTATGCATGGGGCGAACCAGTTTATATCGTCATCATGATTTTTACAACCGTATTTGATTATATCAACGGGCTCGTGATCGACAAGTACAGTCACCGCAAGCCGATTGCCAGAGCAGTGTTGCTCGGCTCTATTTGCGGAAGTCTGGCGATTCTCAGTTTCTTCAAATATGCCGGGTTTGTCGTTTCGAATGTGAATGATCTATTCGGTCTGCATATACAAGTGGCTGATCTGCCACTGCCCGTCGGTATTTCCTTCTATACGTTCCAAACGATGTCCTATGTAGTCGATGTATACCACGGTAAAGTGCCGACACAACGAAATATCGTTGCTTTCGGCACTTACGTCACGATGTTTCCCCAACTGGTCGCAGGTCCGATCGTCAAATATGGGGATATCGCGGAGCAACTGGTCTTTCGTAAAGTGACGCTGGAGCAGTTCGGAGAAGGGGCGGAATGGTTCATCCGGGGATTGGCCAAAAAAGTGCTGCTAGCCAACAATATCGGACTGCTATGGACCAACGTGAACTCGACGCCGATGGAGGACTTGACTGTCCTCTCCGCTTGGCTCGGCATCCTGGCGTTTACATTTCAAATTTATTTCGATTTCAGCGGGTATTCAGATATGGCGCGTGGGCTCGGCAAAATGTTCGGTTTCGAATTCCCAGAAAACTTCAAGCATCCGTATATTTCACGAAGCGTTACAGAATTTTGGCGCAGATGGCATATTTCCCTCGGTTCCTGGTTCCGGGAGTATGTCTATATTCCGCTCGGCGGCAACCGGATGGGCTTGGGAAAGCAGTTCCGTAACCTCTTGATCGTATGGTTCTTAACCGGTCTGTGGCATGGGGCGAGCTGGAACTTTATCGTATGGGGCTTGTATTTCGGCTGTTTCGTTGCGTTTGAGAAGCTGTTTTTGCTGAAGTGGCTGAAGCGTTGGCCGAACTGGGCAGGACATCTCTACACGCTGATGATTGTCGTTGTCGGGTGGGTCCTTTTTGAATTCGAACATTTGCCTTCCGCGTGGATGTTCATCCGTGCGATGTTTGGTTTCGGGGGTCACGAATGGGTGGATCGCCAGGCGCTCTACGACCTGACGACGTATGGCGGATTGCTCGTTCTGTTGGCCTTGTGCGCGACACCGCTGCCCCGGAAAGGATTGGAGCAGATGAAAGCCCGATGGAATTCGGTAGGCATGATCGCTGCTTTGGCACTTTCTATCATCAGTTTGGTTTTGTCGTCAGCTTATTTGGTCTTTGAGGATTACAATCCATTCTTATATTTTCGGTTTTGAGGGGAGGGAGCAGTTTGACCAGATATGACAAACGCACGCGAGCCGTGACGGGCTTGTTGTTCTTGCTGTTTATCCTCATGGTGGCTGTTTTGAACATACTGACCCCTGATCAGGCATTTTCGGAATCGGAAAACAGGGTGCTCGAGAGCAGGCCGCGTTTTTCACTGCGATCACTACTGGGCGGGAAGTTCACATCAGATTACGAGACCTATATCACCGATCAATTTGCTTTCCGAGACGTTTGGATCGGAATAAAAACGGATGCGGATCGTGTTATGGGCAAAAAGGACAGCAACGGTGTTTATCTGGGTAAGGATGGGTACCTGATTCAACATTTCTCATCGCCGCAAGACGCCGAGGTGAATGACAGAATTCAGGCCATCCATTCGATTCACCAGAAAACGCCCGATCTCCGCAAGTACATCATGCTGGTACCGACCGCTGCCGCGTTGCTTCGGGATAAACTGCCCGCCTACGCACCACTTGGTGACGAACATGCTGCTCTGAATCGAGTACGGCAATCGCTTCAACCTGATATTCGCTTCGTTGATGTCTATCCCGCGCTGTATGCCGGACGCGAAGAAGCCATTTTTTATAAAACGGATCATCATTGGACGAGCAAAGGCGCTTATTATGCTTATCGGGTGTTGTGCAAGCAGATGGGGATTGTTCCAAAAGACGAAGCTGCGTTCAACATCCGGCAGGTGACGGATGCATTCTACGGATCGCTCTATTCGAAGAGCGGCTTCCGCCATTTACAGCCTGATCGTATCAATCTTTATTTGCCGAAAGAGGAAAGCAAAAAGAAAGTGGAGTACGTGTACGAAGGCCGTACCGCGGATTCCTTGTACCAAATGGACAATCTGTCCAAAAAGGATAAGTATGCGCTATTCCTCAACGGCAACCATGCACTGGTCCGAATCACAACGGAGCATCCGGACGGGAAGAAGCTGCTGATCGTGAAAGATTCGTACGCCAATAGTCTGATTCCCTTTTTGGCCGAACACTTCACAGAGATCGATGTCGTTGACCTTCGCTATTATGAGGAATCCGTAACAAAGCTCATACAAGATCGGCAGTTTCATGACATGCTATTCCTTTACAACGTCAAAACGTTTTTTGAAGACACCTCTATTCTGAACATTATGGAGTGAATGGAATGAAGCGATTTTTGTCTGTACTGCTTATGTTTGCTATCGGAATGGGCATATTGGCCGGATGCTCCAGTGGCGGGGGGACTGCCGAAGAACTTTCGGCCTCAGAAGTGGGAGAAAGAATTCAACAAACAGTAAGTTTTCAGGATATGAAGCAAGGGGATCTGGAGAAACTGCAAAAGTTGTATCAGATCGAGACAGGAAAAGTAGAGGATTTCATCCTGTACACGGCTTCATCCAATGTGAAAGCGGATGAACTGGCTGTGATCAAAGTCAACGATGCGAGCGACACCGAGTATATAAAAGAAAAAATACAACAACGGATCGAGGCACAAACAATCAAATGGAAAGACTATCGCCCAGAGGAGTATTTTCTCATCGAAAAACATGTTTTGAAGACGAAAGGGACGTTTGTTTTATTCGCGGTGTCGAAAGAGGTTGATCAAATAGAATCTGTGTTTGACGAAGCTCTGAGGTAAAGTCACGATGACAAATCCTTTTGGCATAGGATGTAAATGAGTGTAGCTACACAGAGACTCTTAACTATAAAGGGACCTATCCTGATTCTTGAAGTGCACCCCTTAGAAT
>NZ_PXZO01000058.1 GCF_003013475.1 Brevibacillus porteri | reverse complement strand
ACCAATCGTACGATTGGTGACGTCATCCGTACATTCAACATCAAGCGCTCGCTTAGCATGAAAGGCTGCCCATATGACAATGCAGTCGCAGAAGCAACCTTTAAGCTGATTAAAACGGAGTTTGTCAAGAATCGAAGATTTGAGTCACTCGCACAGTTGAAGCAGGAATTAGGGGCATACGTGAAATGGTTTAACGAAACAAGAATTCACTCAACATTGGGGTATTTGAGTCCATTCGTTTACAAACAGAAAGCAATTAAGAAATCTGTCTAGTTTGGTGTTGACAGTCCAAATTTCACTTTGCTTAACTTTAACTGTTTCAGTTTTCGCTGAAACATTAACTGTCGGTATCGATACCCCTAGAAACGTAACTCCAATAGACAAGTAAAGATTTAAGCTTCATTGCGTCACCCTCCATGTTTTTACATTTTTATAATTTTTTTCATCTTTGCATACATTTACCTTTTGGTCAACACGCTTTAAGAAGTTTACTTTATTCTATGGTTTAAAAGCCAACACTACCCATTGGGGTACCTGTTCAGTTTTACTCGTGGTACATAACTACTTACATATCCGCTAAAGACTGGCGTAGCATTTTTGTCTAGGTGACAGCATTTCGTTTCCTTATTTTCCATACAAGGAAACTATTACCATTTGTCCCCTCGTGTGTTATCATAAAAAAAAATAAAAACGATAAATTTTTTTAGGGGGCTCCTATGTTCACGGAAATCGGAGAATTACTCCATGCCTACCGACAACGGAAAAATATATCGTGGAGTGAGCTTGCAGAGCGTACAGACATTAGCAAGGCAGCACTTTCCAAGATCGAGTCAGGGGAAACAAAGCGACCAGGGTTTTCCCAATGGAAAAAGATCGCAAGTACTCTCGAAATTCCGCATGTCGATGTAATCACCTCGTATCTAGGCACCACGGAAAGACCTGCGACACTTCAAATACTGCTGAAAGAGGCGATTGAGCTTAATTACCCGCCAGTGGTTCAACAGGTGGCTTTAAAGCTACTGGAAACGCCGAAAATGGACACTTTTCTAGCGCTGGATCATCTTCTACAGGCGACAAACGACACGAAGGATCGAGCCATCATACTGGCCTTGCACGAGGTGATTATTGATTACGCGAGGAAGCACGGCGTCCCGTTATATCTCGGAAAGAGCCTCTATGATCGCTACATGCTCGAAAGGGACGACTTTTCGCGGTTTGAGGAAACCTACCGCAGAGGAAAGGAATTGCTGCACTACACCGATCTGCTACTGCCGATTGACCGCATTACCTTTTACTATCGTATGGGGACGCACGCGTATATCTTAGGCTACTACGGGGAGAGTA
Source organism: Brevibacillus porteri (assembly GCF_003013475.1). Lineage (GTDB taxonomy): Bacteria > Bacillota > Bacilli > Brevibacillales > Brevibacillaceae > Brevibacillus > Brevibacillus porteri. The sequence continues at coordinate 8,138 of NZ_PXZO01000058.1, read as the reverse complement.
TCGAATTTTGCGGGAAAGGGATTCGCGAAGACGGTACGGATAATAAGCCCAAAGCCTCGGCCCTCATTTCAATTGTCAATTCATACCTGAGTCTCGGCGATCTGATCCTAGCTGAACTGTATCTAAAAGAGTATGAAGATAGTGAATACGCAGACTATCGAAAAAGTCATCTACGGGCGCTGCTGCACGCAAAACAAGGCCAGCACGAGGGCGCAATGAGACTGTACGAGCAGTGTCTCGCAGAAGCAGGGAAGGACAGCCGCGTGACCATTGTCAGCGATCTTTTGGAGGTCTATCTGGAAAGCGGCAATGATGCCCTAATAAAAGAGCTGATCGACTCCGAGGATCAGTTTCTACCTTCAGACATTCTCGCTCACCCGTACCGGATCAAACAGGCCGCGCGATACTACAAGCGCAAAGGGGTATGTCAGCTCGCGATTGGGTACGTTGAGGATGGGTTTGACAGCCTCCTGCAAAGCATCAGCTACTATCGACAGCTAGGCGCGTCTGACAAAGTTATTGAGGGCGTAGGACTCTTCCTAAAGCATCATCGGCTGCAACAAAGGGCTTTTTCGTTTGAAGACATGGAAATAATTGAGAAATTCTGCCATAATGAGGGCATAAAGGAATAGGGGAGGTGCTGCTCGTGAAAAAGAAGCTGCTCATATTCGCGTTTGCTTTCCTTGTTACAGCAATTCCGTCAATGTCACTAAGTCAACCGGAACACCTAATCATATGGTATGGGGCCGAACCGGACTGGTAGTTGTCGCAAATCACTGCTTGAACCCATTTAATAGGGGAGGTGCAGACTGTGAAAAAATGGTTGTCTGGACTTGTAGCTTTTGCTTTTCTATTCATCTTTGTTAACGTCCCGCAAAATGCTGAACCAGATTGGAAGAAAGTCGTCGTTACAACCGCAGACCCCGACTGGTAGAAACTAAGTTTTTAGGGGAGGAATGTAATAGTATGTACAAAAAGGCTACGTTTGCCCTCGCGGGAATCGGTGCGCTGCTGCTTGTTGGAAATAGCGCATCGGCAGCGATCACTCGCGCTGAGTCGTATGTCGCCATCAGCAAGTTGAGCGACGAAGAGGCGAAAAAGGAAGCCCAAGCCTTCGATAATCTACTCACTCAAAGAGCTAACGAGATCGCTGCCGACACTGGCATAGATTTGTCTGGATACGCGCGAATTGAAAAAGTTGACGTTTGGGAAATGGACAAAGGCCTATTCAAAGAGGTTAGAGAGCTGACTAAAACTGAAGTAGGCGATAAAATGCCCCAAATCTATCTGCACGAGTCCTGTGAGAGCCTGTACATACTGAGACAGTACGCGGATGGAACGAACACAGCTGTAGAGTTCGTGCTGGAAAACGGTAAGTGGGAGAAGAAATAGTATAGTTACTAATAAAGAACCCGTCTCCTTATAACAGGGACGGGTTTTCTGCTGCTTGTTTTAGTGCATGAAGAGTATGCATTAAGGCACGGTTCCCTAAATTCCGAATTGGCCAGAGTTGATTGAACGTGGACTCAACCAGGCGTTTCACTGTACTAATACCGACTCTTCTAAGTGAATTTGCAGCTCGTGTAGAAAGTGGACCAGGAGTGTGCATAAAAATCGCTTCGATAGACTGTTCTAAAGAAAGTGTGTCATCCTTGATAAAATTGATAATTGGTTCATCGGGTGAAGCTGCAGCAATATGATATAGGCTCTCTTTCTTGCGTGCATCCTCAATCAATTGTAGAGTTTCTGCTGGTTGATCTCGCAGAATAGCCCATGTGTCATCAATAGGTGTTGCTACAATTTTTCCGCTTTTACACAGTTCTCTGATTATTGTATTACTAAGTTCCCACAATTCGGATGCTTCGTTAACACCCATAATCGCAACAAACAATTTATTCACTGGCTAGCCCCGCCCTTATGAAGATGTTGCCAAGATAGTCCATATATTTACCATCCAGGTTCAGCTCCCAATTGGGTCCCGTTTCGAAATGCATTGTATCCAACCCTGGACCATCATCCATGTTGCAACGCAATAAACCTCGCTCATGTTCTCGCCAAGGGCCATTGCCTCATAACTGCCTACACATGAGAGGCTTTGCGACTTCGTATTTTTCCGACCTACTTGCCAATATGCTTTTTTGAACCGACGATATCCGGTATCACGGTGGATCCATCCGTAAATATTGCCAAATACAAAATATTGAATCTCATGAGGTTCAATCTTCTGTCCAACCAGAACGCCTTTCGTGTGTCGGAAAAGATTCATCCACTGGAAAAAGCGCAAGGCCTTCTCCTCGTCGAAAACAAATGGGAATTCGTCTGTTCCTTCACGTTCGATGTCTCGTAAAAAGCGCTTACATGCCCATTTGTGCTTTTGACAAGCAATTACTTCGCCATCAAGCACATCCAAGCTGTAATCTATGAGAAACTGTTTGATCATACACTATCACCAAATGCTTTTTCGAAACTCGTCTGCGGCTTTTGTTCCTTCTTCGGCTTTGCCAGACCAGCACGCGCACTGGGAGTCAGCCCGAATTCTATTGCCAATGATCGCATTTGATCGTGCAGCTGCTTCTTCTTGGTAAGCAGAGGGTGAGGCACGCTGTTGGTTTCACCGGCTTTATTGGTGTGTTCAACCACAAGCCCTTCCTCTTGAATGATCTTGGTGCATTGAACGTAGTCCGAGTACGCATCGCAATAAGTCGCCAATGCGTTCACATCAACGTTCGTCACCAAATCAAGTTCCGCCAACTCTTTCGCCAGGCGGGTAAACTCTGATTTGGCGACCTTGTCCAACCAGGAAGGTGGCTTTACCCTGTTTTTCTTCGGTTTCAACCGTTCCTCGGCTTCCTGCCGTTGTTCGATCTCCTTTTTGATGAGCCGTGATTGATTCCCTTGAATCAGATGGAGCTCTACCGGTTTTGCTCTTCGCGCCATGTGCCTCACCTCTCTTCCTTTTTGGGGAAAACCCCTTTTACAAGATAAAACGAAATTTGTGTGCATTAAGGGGGGCCGCGGTCTACTTCTAAAATTTTTTTAGAAATTTTATCCCCTCTCCCCTGAATTCTGATAATATTATCGGGATTTTTTAAAAATAAAAAAGGCTGCTTCACTTAGTGAATAGCCACAATACTCTTTGCAACCATACTTCAACAGGCTTCAGCCCCTCCGATGGAGACGCCAAGCTTTGAGAATAACCCATGGAGAAATCTCATCGCTTGTTCCTCTACCCCATCCCTTTAATCACTCATCCAATTCTGCACCAAAAGTCTTGCCCATCAATTCCCCGAGCTCGCTGGCGGTCTCCTTGATCCGAGAGACATTGACTCTCACCTCTTTGCCGACCACCTCACACACATCCAATGGTACGTTGATGTTGAAGGTCGCTGTCGCTGGTGCCTTGTCTTGGGTGTAAGCAATCATCATGGTAGATGTACCATCCTTCACGGCCTGTAGCTCACTCCAAGTAGTAGCAAGTTTCAAAGTAACACCTGTCATCTTCCAAACCCTCCATCCTCTCTGACCGTCTTCTGGTCTTGACGTTTCTTGCACAATACCTGCCAGTTGCTCCGATCCCAGAACTTCCTCTTGTCTCCCTTATGCGCGACGATATGGTCCACCACAGAAGCAGCCATAGCCTTGCCATCCTTCATACAGTCAACACAGAGTGGATGCTGTCGAAGGTACGCCTCTCTGGCACTTCGCCACCTGGCATCATAGCCACGTTGAGCTGCGGATCCACGCCGCTGGTCATCTTGCCTTTTGTGATCCTGACAAAAACGCTCGGTGGTCAATTCTCGGCATCCTATCTCTGAGCAAGGACGTTTTGCCTTAGATGCCATTGAACCTTGTCCCCCTGGTTTCTCCAACGGTGCGAAATACCTCGTCAACAATTTTCAGGGGATCAACCTCACCTTTGACGGCGATGTTTAATACAGAGGGTGACGTGGCAATACCCAATTCTATCTCGATGTTGTCGCACACCCTGAGAATCCGATCTCCTATATTCCCAGCAGCAAAATGTGGCGAATGGCTCAATTGTTGAAGCTCATTCAGGTACGTCAATTTGAGACTCAGTTTATTTGGATCCATGGCTATTTCCCTCTCTTTCGTGATCGATTCGTTTTCATCTTGTTACTGAGCAATAATCCCTTTTGAAGCTCTGTATCCAATTGCACCAATGTGCGCAGGTCGTTGACTGTGTTTATTTGAATCTTGCCACTCTGGTAGTCCTTCACCCATTGGGCGATGGCTGCCTGAACAATCTTTCGATACTTCCCTTTTGTGGCGATGATGTCATCGATGATTTCGATTTCATCATCACGTTGATCCTTACTCACTGTGACAACCCCTCGGCTTTCCGGTAGAATGGAAAACGAGATAGTGGCTTGATGCATTCCGTGGCCACGGGTTCCACTATCTCTGCCAGGATTGCCTGGTTGCATGGGGGGACGTTCACGCGTCTCCCTTTTGCTATTTTAAGCAGCTTCTCCAAGTCTTTTAATGAGTACAGGTTCGATGCCTGTTGCCTGGAAGAACCGTTTTTTGATAACATCACAGGATTTCGCATCAAGTTCCATGGTTCTACAGCTACGCCCCATTTGTTCGCAAGTCATGAGTGTTGAGCCGCTACCGCCGAAGAGATCTACAACGATGTCACCCTTTTGACTACTGTTACCAATCGGTATTGCCAACAATTCGAGTGGCTTTTGGGTAGGATGAACATACTTGCTGACGTCACCACGTGAGACCTCCCAGACTGAATTTGGCTCTTGTTGCTCACCTAGTAGACCAGACCGCCACACAGTAGTCTGCTTGCGATCGCCGTACCATGCCGGAGCTTGTCCTTTTAAATGTCCATAAAATACCGGCTCATGTTTGAACTTGTACTGAGCAAATCCAAAGGTAGCTGCATTCTTTACCCAGACACATTGCGTACGTACCACAATACCTGCTTCATTCATTTTCGTTTCAAACTCACGTTGATAGCTGGACGGATGGAATACATAAATCGCCGCTTTGTCATCCATAAGGTCCGAATAGTTCTGAAAGATGTACCCTAGAAACTCCTCAAATTTCTCCATTGGCATATCATCGTTCATGATGCTCGCCCTGCCATCAGCAGCAAGCTCTGAAGAATCACTCTTGAATGCAACGTTATAAGGCGGGTCAGTTACAACCAGGGCAGCCTTTACTCCATCCATTAAATCCTGGACATCATGTCGATGGGTAGAATCCCCACACATCAATAGATGCCTTCCTAGTCGCCATATATCTCCCAGTTTTGTCTCGGGCTCCTGGATCTCACCTAAAGCCTGCTGTACATCGAAATCATCATCAACGACTGGTTCCTCTACATCGATACCCAGGTATTCACTAAGTAGTTCTATGACTTCTTCATTTTCAAAACCAGACAGTGAGATATCCAAATCACTTTCCTGTAGCTCACCAAGTACATAGGCCAGTTTTTCCTCATCCCAATCCCCGCTGATTTTATTCAGTGCCAGATTGAGTGCTTTTTCCCGGGTGTCATCCAGATCAACCACTGAGACCTCAACCTCTGTGGCTTGCTGTTCGTTAATGAGAATTTTAAAACGCTGATGGCCACCGACGAGGTTTCCTGTTCGTTCATTCCAGACAAGTGGCTCAACATAGCCAAATTCCTCGATGGACCGTTTCAGCTTTTCGTACTCAGGATCACCCGGCTTCAGGTCGATCCGTGGATTATACTCTGCAGCGCTAACCATAGAGAGTGGGATTTTCCGTATGTCCATGCTGTTCAGTCCTTTCTTAAAACACAGTAAGAATGAAAAAGCCAGCCTCAGCGAGTGACAGCTTTCGGAGCCGTCGCTTTGCCTTTTGGCTGGCTTTTATCTTCACAAATTTTGAGCTACGGCCTACTGGACGAAAAACCTTTACGATCTCATCCGACCGGCGCAGCACTTCCTCGGTGTAGTATATTTCTCCCGTCGTTGAGTCGACATACTGGCGCACTACATTTCACCCACCTCCATAAAAAAAGCACAGCAAAATTGCTGCGCCAAAGTTGTATACACACTGTTAATTAACTACAACATACGACAAAGTCTGCTTTGTCTTTCTCATTTAACCAAAGTGATCCGTCTTTTTCTACCTTAACATCTAAACCATTTTCCTTAAGGTACTTTACATATTCAGGGGGAGCAGTTTCAGACAACTTATAATATTTCTCCTCTTGGTTAAAAAAAAGATAAGTTAAGCTGCCAAGGAAAAAGAAAACTAATGTAAAAACGATTAATTTTCTCACAACGTTCCCCCTCATAATTCTTTTTTCTATAGTTTACACTTAATTAGTATCTTGGATCGTTTTCATAATCAGATGATTTACCCGTGAATCTAGTTAAATCTAGCTTGTTCCAATCCCGTGGGTACTTATCCCAGTTTTTCAGGTATTTCAGCTTTCCACCTTCATATAGTTCGTGTGCTGATTTCCGTGCATCAGTAAAGTGATCATTAAAATCCAATCCATCTTGAGCAGCTTTATATCTGCCCTCATCATTGTTATGGAGGTCCATTTTCACATGAGGGTTATTTTTTGAGTAGTCTGCTGCCCCTAATTCATGGGCAGTCGCCCAATCGTCAGCCCACTGATCATTAACCAACATTACCATTGTGATGTTCCAGTACGCGTGTCTAAAGGCATCATTTTTGCCTCCAGGCCATTTTGTGCTACCAAATAGGTAATCAGTATAATCGTAAGCTTCCACTCCAGCCGCAATAGACCAATATCCTCTTTTCGGATTATCATCAAATAATACTTCTTCGTATTCATTTAATTTAGGGATATCGTAATCCTCTAATTCATATTCACCATCACTTTTAGCAATCCTTGTTTCTGATCCTTCCTTACTATACTTTTTTGCAGTTTCCATAAAAAATTCATTTAATTCTTCTTCCGTTGCATCAGGATTATCTTTTTGATAATTACTTAGCTCTTCCCCAATGACCTTAAAATTCCTCTTAAAGTTCTCATTCTTCAAATAATCATGCGCACCTTCATAGTCCTGATCATCTTTGCTCAATGCTATGTAAAGATAAGAATCTTCTTTATCATTATTTTCTAGCAAACTGATGACTTGTTGCTTCTTTAACTTTTTGCCTTTTGAAGAATCCTTTGTTTCTGCAAAGGCACCTCCTGAAAGTATAGCCATGCTGGCTGTAACAAGTGACAAACCTGCCAATAACATTTTCTTTCCTGACATAAAAATACCTCCCTTTGATTTATGGTGCAAATTAACTTTAAACACCATTTATTTACATGTAAAGCGTTTTAATGTAATTCACACATTAAAAACAATTTATGGATAATTTTAATAGGTTTCCACAGCAACATTTAGTTTATTTAATATTGAGAGATACCGGACAAGGGGCGAGAGGCCGGAGCCGTAGATCTCGCATGTAGTCCCCTGTCCGGTACATCCCAGCAGAGTATTCGCGATTTTCCAAAGTTCCGAGAGGGGTTCCCAAAACTTGAAAACCGCTGTAATGCATACAATGAAAAATAATTGCATGGTTCCCTGCTACGATCATCGCAAGACTAGCGCGTTCAGGTTCAAAATGTCCCCCTCTCGTAAGGTCACATTCGTCATCACCCATAGATTCGCTCAGGTACGCCATTGATAAGGGATAGACGGTATCTCCCAAGAGCAGATGTAGCTTGCTCTTGACTCAAGATTACCGATTAACCAATTTCAAATCGTCCTGCCTTTTATCCGTGATTTTGTCCCGTATTTTGTCGGGATTTTGTCGGAGTCTTTTAGAAAAAATAAGGCCCTCAGATCATACCGAGTGCCTTTGCAATTTGAGCAATAGCTTCTTTTTTGCTTTCGTAATACCTATCCTTGTCCAATCCCATTTCAAGATAAATGTTAATGTCTTTTACCCTTGATGTGCTTAGATACTTCTCTTCAATGATCTGACGCTCTACTTCATCCAACGAATACTGCAAAGCCCTTTCGATCTGTCGTGCTTTCAACTCATTCATGGACTCAGACTTTTGAATCCGTGGAAACAGTTGATCGATACCCTTCTCCTGTAGCTCCTGTTTATTTTGTACAGCAACACGAAGGGCTTTATATTCTTTTAATGCTTTGACAACA